>CATKZI010000019.1 GCA_949841365.1 uncultured Candidatus Melainabacteria bacterium | reverse complement strand
ATTAAATAGTAAACTTACATCTTTAGAAGAGTATAAATCAATTGCCGAATCTATACGGGTACATATGGCAGAAGAAGCAGATATTTCATTGTTTTTATATGGAAATAAGAAAGGACAACCAGATAATGAAGGGGTTCAAAGAGAATATCAAGTTTCTATTAGCAAGAATTGTATAATAATTCCGTTGGGCGCTACAGGATATGAGGCGAAAAAAATTTATAATAATTATAAAAATTATATTAACTTACCCGATACAAGTAAAACAATTTATCAAAGATTAATGGATACTATAAATTATTCAAATTTTGAAAAAATGAAATTTTATATTGATAATGTATTGAGTTTTATAACAATATCAATTAAAAACAGAATACAAGAATCTATAAACAATAAATAAAAATCATAAAAAAATTCTTACAATAACTAGCAATTATTGTGAGAAGAAGGGAAACCCATGAAAAAAATATTGATTGTTACGAATAATATGTTAGGTGGGGGTGCCGAACGAGTATTATTGCGACTGTTGCATATGTTCGACCGCACAAAATTTATCATAGAGTTGATTTTAATTAAGTATTTAGGGATTCGTTTAGATGAAATTCCCAAAGATATAAAAGTCAGATACGTGTATGACGAAAATAATTCGGATTGCAAGTTTCCTAAAAGTGACAAGCAAGTCCGAAATTTATACAAGAAAACCGTTCAAGAAAAGTACGACGTTGAAATTGCTTTTTTAGAAGGAGCTCCCACGCATTTTGTTTCGCAAAGTACAAATCCTTTCTCCAAGAAGTTTGCTTGGGTGCATGTTGATTTAGCGGCATACCATTGGACGAAATCTTATTATGAGTCTTGGGAAGCCGAAAGAAATGCTTATCTGAAATTCCATAAAATAATTCTTGTATCGCAAAGCAATTTGCAATCATTTCAAAAAAAGTTTTCCATAGAAAATAATTTGCGAGTTTTATACAATCCCATAGACTTATACACCATTTTAAGTCAATCTAACGCTTACGAAATAAAAGAAACGCGATTTATGTTTTGTTATGTTTCTAGTATTTCAAAACGCAAGGGGCAAGATAAACTACTGCATGCTTTAAAAAAATTGACAGATGACGGTTTTGATTGTTGTTTATATTTAATAGGCGCAGGCGATTTTACGAGCGACTGTCGCAAAATGGCGGAAACCCTTGCTATCGGCGAACGAGTAACTTTTACGGGCTACAAAAAGAATCCATTTCCGTATATTAAAGCGGCGGATGTTTTTGTCCATGCCTCAGACAGCGAGGGTTTCCCCGTGGTCCTTTGTGAAAGTCTTATATTAAATACACCGATTATAGCAACAAAATGCAACGGCTCAATCGATGTTCTAGAAAACGGACTGTACGGTTTAATGACCGATATATCGTCGCAAGGCTTGTATGAAGCCATGAAATATATAATGCAAACCCCGAGCGCACGTAAATATTATAGCGATAGTGGAAAAGTTTGGACTAAAAACTTTTTCCTAAACGACAAATACAAAGCTATAGAAAGCCTATTGGAGGAGTAATATGAAATATTCGATTATTGTTACCGAACACAATTGCGAGGATTATCTCATTAAGTGTTTGAATTCCGTTGCCAATCAAACGTATCGTGATTTTGAAGTAATTGTCGTGGACGATGCTTCTGAAAATTGCAAGGACTATCTGATGAAACAATACCATCAATTGTCTCTGCGTTATATATATTCGGAAGAAAGCAAAGGATGCGGAGGTGCGCGCAACATAGGAATGCAATATGCAACCGGCGATTATGTTTGTTTTTTGGACAGCGACGATTGGTGGGATTTGCACTACTTAGAGGTTGCCGATAGCGTTTTGATGAAAACGAAAGCAGATATTGGTATGGTAGGACTTTTGCGCGAATATGACGTAAATATGCCTAAACCCGTTTTCAAATGCAAATATGACAGAGAATATATTTTGAGCGGCGAAACAGCATTTAAAATTATGACGTATCAGTACGAAATGGGCATAAAAATCATTCCCGCTGCAACAAATAAGCTGTATAAACGAACGTTTTTACAGAAAAACGGAATATGTTTTTTAGATAATATCGCATTCGAAGATTTACCGTACAACTTCAGAGCCATAAGAATCGCAAACAAAGTGGTGGCTATCCCCAATGCATTTTACCACCATTACAGAAGAATGGGTTCAATTGTACAATCTTTCCAAGAAAAGAATATTGACGATATAGTTGTCGGATTTACGCAAATTCGCAACGACATGATAAAAGACGGCGTTTACGAACAAAATCGAAATAATTATTACGATTTTTTCGAGCATTTTTATAATTTGATTGTGCGGCAAATTTTTGAATTTGTTCCTAACGAGAAAAACAAAAAGGAATTGTTGCGTCTTTCGCTACATAAAATGAAAGACATTCTGATTCCCGACGA
>CATKZI010000018.1 GCA_949841365.1 uncultured Candidatus Melainabacteria bacterium | reverse complement strand
TTCCCAAACAGATACTTGAAAAGTATAAGGATAACCCCTACTGCATGGATAAAGGAACTTTGTTGCCCGTTCCCTGCAATCAGAAGATGAACAGCTACCTGAAAGAGATTGCCGACCTGTGCGGTATTAAAAAGAACCTGACCACGCACACAGCCCGGCACAGTTTCGCTTCGGTTATCGCACTGGCTAACAACGTGTCACTGCCGAACGTGGCTAAAATGCTGGGGCATTCATCTACAAGAATGACACAACACTATGCAAAGGTATTAGACCAAACTATTTTAAAAGATATGCAAGAGGTTGAAAAGCAACTTTCTATTTAGCAACAATTATCCAGTAGCCTTGTTGTATAAAGCTAAGGCTACTGGATACTTCCTCTTAAATACTGGATACTATTTTTTTGATTTTGAAGTTGAGATTTCAGTTCTAGTTATAACCCAACATTTTTTTTCAGGAATATACTCTAGCTCTTTCCTATGGTAGGGCAATAGAATCAAAGCTGAATCTATTTGTGGAGATTCAAATGTCACATAGCCATTACCTAAATCTTTCACTACAATATTATAGCGTTCTAATACTGATTTCAATATTTTACTGTCTGTTGCAAATTGCTTTATCTCTTCATTATCTACAATATTTGAAGCATCATATTTTATAGAATACTTTATCATATTAGCAGAAGAATCTATTTCAGCTCTAAAATTAGGTTTAAATACATCTTTAGTCATGATATAGTATTGTTTATAATATTGTAATGAATCCATCGTATTTTCGTATTTTGCAAATAAATCATTAACATATCGAATAAACTCATCACCATTCATTTTTTTATCACCCGCATAAAAGAAGAATGTTTTTTCAACCGTTTTAATTATACTGTCTTGCTTTACCCTCCAAGTTGAATCTTGATTTAATGCTGATGTTAACAAAATTTCTCTCTTTTCAATATCTTGTTTAAGACGAGTATTATCTTGATACAAGAAAACAGATGAAATAATAGAACTTACAGCAATAACGACAACAATAATAATGTATAGCTTTTGAATAGTTTTCATTTCTTTTCTTTTTGATAATCATTAAAATTTTTGATAAACAAACTGATTTCCTGCAAAGTAACCTTTTGCTCCTGTTCATTTACCCATTTACTTTTTTCTTCTTGAAGTTTATTTTGAAATTCTACTTCTAAGCGCAACTTTTCATATTGCAAATCGCGAATTTTATTTTCATACTCATTTTCTGTTCTCCAACTTCCAATTTTCCAACCAATTCCAAAAGTTAAAGTTCCAACAGTAATAATAGTACCAATGATACCACCTATACTATTGAACAGAGAAAAGGAGTGTTCTTTTTTTTCTTCTATAACCTTCTTTGCCATTATTACTATTCTAAAATCACGCAAAGATACTAAAATCCTTTAATATAATTTGTTAGTAAATCGCATTTTAGAAGCACGAGGAACTTCCAATGTAATAACAATATAAAATTTAACCCAAAAATCCAGCAATACTGTTTTCAAGAAAACGCGATTGCTGGATTTCAATCAATCAAACAATAAATCAATAAATACAGAAAACAAGATTTCAATATTTCAAGAAAACAAGATTCAAATAAAACAAGATTTCATGTTTTCAAGATTTCATTTTCTGTAATGCCTTTCCAGCAGGTCTAAAATCTCGCTTTCCCGGTAGATGATTTTTCCCGGAAGCTGCACGTAGCCCAGCAGCCCCGTGTCCCTGTAATCCTGCAAAGTCCGTTTGCTGATGCAAAGTCGCTCGCATACTTCCTCGCCCGTCAGGTAGTGTTCACCGTTCAATACCGGGCGATAGTTCATTACCACGTACTCCACGTTTTCCAATACCCTGTCGAGGGAAGAAAACAGTACCAGCGTGGTTTCGGAATCTTTCGTTATCAAATCCATACGCCTACTTTTTAGAATTGTCCCTTACTTGGTCGAGCAGAAAGGCTTCCACGTCCGAAGCCTTGTAGTAAATCTTGCCGTTTATCTGCGAGTAAGGCAGTTTTCCCGTATCACGGTAGGTCTGCATCGTCCGGGCTGAAACGTTCAGCAAACGGCAAGTCTCGCAGTTATCCAGCCACTTGTCACGCTTCCCGCGTAAAGGCACACAGAGCGCATCCACACGACCCACAAAATTTTCAAACCTCTGTTTCCATAGTTCAAAGGTTTTCTTTTCAATCGTCACTATTTCCATAACCTATATATTTATTCTTGTCAATACTCCGTTTTTCTTCACTGGTGCAAATATATAAGGCTGAATGACAGGTTGTTTCTTCCTGTCCGCAAATGACCTTGCGTGTCCGAAAATGTCCACCGCCAACCCAACAACAACACGAAAGAAACGAACCGATAACAAAAAACCTGTTTTTTCTCCACTCCCTAAATAAGTAAGGTAATGAACACAAAGCCGTTTTCTATTTGCCGACATTAATTTGGTGCAGAGCGAAGCAAAGCGATTCCAAACGGCTGACGCTTTGTTTTTTACCGATTTTTCTTATTTTATTTGTGGTGCTAATTCAAAAAACAAGCACCTATGAACAATCCTTTCGAAGAAATTTTCAAGCGGCTGGAGAACATCGAAAAGATGATTGCCCCGGTCATGGGCGTACAGCCCGAAGAACGGCAGGACGGAAAAGAGCCTGTGT
>CATKZI010000017.1 GCA_949841365.1 uncultured Candidatus Melainabacteria bacterium | reverse complement strand
TCCCGAACAAGTCAAGGAGATAACAGAAAAGATGAAACAACGCCAAACGAACGTTTCAGCACTAGCACGTGAATATGGTGTCAGCCGTTGCTTGTTGTATCAGCTGGCAAAAGGTTAAGGGGTATAAAATTGTAATCATTGCAGTTTTAAACGTTTCAGGAGAGGAATTTATTGTTTTTATGCTACTAACTACCTGAAAACAGAAGTTTTTATTTACGGACTTAAAAAACGGCTTTATAAGCATATCAGGATAAACGTGTTTTGACTTGGTACCAACTAATAATGACAAACTACTACCACTCCTCCGCCAGCATAATCGTCAACACACGATTGGTCTTAGTTACGTCTGCGGGGTTTTCGCTGGCGAATTTATAGTCTTTGTCGTAGTAGTCGATTTTCCAGAGAATATTATTGCCGTGATAATTAAAACTTCCATAGTCGTGTTCTTCATACGGGTCGTTATTGGCGTTGAAATCGTTAAACCGAGAAACTTTTAGTAAGATTTCAGCAATTTCTGCTTTTTGTAGCGCCCTAACACCTCTTGTCAACATAACTTTGCCCCCTTGAAACGACTTGCGAAAATTATCGTTGATTAACTGGGTGATTTTACTGCTTTTCCACATTGTTAAACTCTAATTTGGCTGCACAGGTACAATTTCGCAATAAACAGCTACCCCTCGGGCTTTTTCTTCATCCCAAGCCCGATAAGCATCTTGAATGTAGTAATAAATGGTTGGCATCAAAATTCCATTAACTTTCAGCTGCCACATTATTGCCTCCTATATATGATTATTCCTAAATAAGATTATAGCATTGTTTTGCCATTTACTGAACAGGAAGTTTTACAATTAATTTTTGTAGCGCATAGTGTTTCAGGCGGGCAAAAATACAAAATTATCAGGTTATAACGCTTTCCCAAGTGCGCAACTCTGTTCTTCCAATAGCATACTTGTGGCGTATGACGTAAAATCCAAGCAAATAAGCTGCTAGACGTGCAAACCGATAAAAGTACAACTGCTTGCTTTCCGTATAACATGTACTCACGATAGGCCAGTCGGAGAGCTTCTTCTTTTCGTTTTTTGCTTATCCCCAAAAGGTTAATGACATTGTCCGAAGCAATGTTATATGAAACAATTAGCGATTTGATTATATCTTGGACTTGCATTGTCTTTTCCCACTGTCTTCATATATAGAACTTTCGATTTTTCCGTTTTATAGCGTATTTATGATTAGTTGGCACCAAGCTTGGCATTATTTATCCGCGCAAGCTAAAATTACGGAGAAAAAATAGTTTCAAAAAATATTAATAATAGTTGCATTTTTGAAGCAATTATGCAACAATAAGGGACATAAAATGGAACGATTAAGGTGAAAGCTATGTTAAACAAACGCCAAGAGGTGATTTTGGATTATATCAAACAATCAGATTCTGTTACCCGTGAACAGATACAAAATGCTGTGTCTCAAATATTTGATAAAAGCTCAAAAGTGACAATTTTACGTGATTTAGACGCGTTGATGACTGAGGGGTTAATCACCAAAACAGGTACGACCCGAGCTGCTGTTTATAAGCTGTCTGTTCAAAATAAGTTGCTTGAAGATGTAGATGTTGAAGCTTATTTTGCCAATGATGACCGCCAACTAGCCAATAATCTTTTTAATTTTGATATTATGAACCACCTGTCAAACCTGTTAACCCCAAAAGAAAAACAGGAATATGCGGTTTTAAATGAGCGCTATCTTAGCAATAAAGCCAAAATGTCTCCTACAATTTTACGTAAGGAATTTGAACGTTTGACGATTGAACTTGCTTGGAAATCATCAAAAATCGAAGGCAATACTTATACTTTGCTTGATACTGAGCGGTTGCTTAAAGAAAATGTATCAGCCAAGGGCAAATCCCTCGAGGAAACACAGATGATTATCAACCACAAAACGGCTTTAGATTACATTACCGAAAATCCCAGCGTTTATAAAGAGTTGACCGTACGTAAAATAGAAGAATTACACCGTTTATTGGTGCAAGGTTTAGGGGTATCGCATGGAGTAAGACAAACTCTCGTTGGTATTATTGGAACAGACTATAAACCGCTGGACAATTCCTTTCAAATCAAAGAAGCTTTGGAGCAACTGGTCAGCCTTGTGAACAATACCGAAAATCCACTTGAAAAAGCATTAATCACAGTTTTGATGATTTCATACATACAACCTTTTGAAGACGGAAACAAACGAACATCACGAATTTTGGGTAATGCTTTATTGTTGGCAGGCGATTATTGCCCATTGTCGTATCGTAGTGTTGATGAGGTGGAATACAAGAAGGGAATAATTCTGTTTTACGAACAAAACAATGCTTCATACTTCAAAAAACTATTCCTTGAGCAATATAAACAAGCCGTGAAGAAGTATTTTGAATAAATATGCCTGTAAAGCCGTTTTTAAGCCCGCAAATAAAAGCTTCTGTTTTCAGTTGGTTAGCAGAGCAAAAACAATAAATTCTTCTCCTGAGACGTTTAAAGCGGCAATAAATGCTATCTTGTTATTTATAGGAGTTTAACCAGCCGTTTGTGCCGCTCGTCCCATTGGAGGAGATTCCTGTTCCTGCGTTCCATCTGCCGAAACTCCATAAAGAACTGTTCCGACACTTCCAACTCGTGGGATTTGCCCTGCCCGTCCTTAAAGCTGATAAAATA
>CATKZI010000016.1 GCA_949841365.1 uncultured Candidatus Melainabacteria bacterium | reverse complement strand
GTAAATATTGATTAGTTTCTTGGCAGTTTTAAAAGATTATCATTCGGAGTATCATTTGGCTCTGAACGAACATATTTTTCTTGCTTACTGCTGAGTGCAGGGATTAAGTTTGGATAAGGATAAATGTTTACCTGAATGGAATCAGGGTTCTTTTTTAGGTAATCATATAAGGATTCTTTGGCAAAGTATCCTGGATTAGTACATCCTTCTACGTATATTTCGGATATTTCAGTAGTATTGTTGGACTGTGCACATCCAGTTTTCATTTTGATTTTTGTTGCTTTCATTTTTTTGTTTCCTTTCATACTTTTTTGTGAATATTCTATATAAACAATAAGAAAAGAAATCAAGTCGAACAAAAGTTTTGGTTGTCTGGGAAATTGTTCTGTGTTAAACTTACTTTGGGTGAAGTACATTTGTACACAGAGACCAGTGTTCTATTCGCTTAGATGCTGGTTTCTTTTTTATTGGAATTTTTTATTTATTTAGTTGCATTTAATTTTAGTGTTGAGACATGAATAGTGTCACAAATAGGTGTATGATATCGTCATCAAGGAGATGATGAAGATGAAAGAAAAGATAAAGATGGATGTAAATAAGTGTTTAACTGATTTAATGGAACAGTACGAATATGAAGATATTAAAGAATTATTTGAAGCATTAAATAATAGTATATTCAAAAAGGAATTATTTGCCTACATGTCAAAAGAATTAGATGAAGAAAATTTGAAATGCCCTTACTGCGGAAACCAACATGTTCATAAAAATGGAAAGACACCTCAAGGAGTACAACGCTATAAATGTACCTGTAAAAAAACGTTTATACTAAGACATAATACGTTAATGTATCACTCTCACTTATCTAGTGAGCAATGGAATATGATGTTATGTAGTACATTAAATAATGACTCTCTCCAAAAGATGGCTGGTTTAACCGGTATCAGTATTACATCTGCATTTTATTGCCGTCATAAGATTTTATATGTCCTCGTTCAGATCATGAATGAGGATATTCTTTTAGATGAAGCGGAATTAGATGAAACGTATCTTACATTTGAACAAGAAGGATATGTGAGAAAAGAAAAAAGGGGTATCAGTGAAGATAAAATCGGTATTGCCTGTGCCATTGATATACATGATAACATCGTTTTATCTGTGGCAGATAGAGGAAGACCCACATCAAAAACTTTGATAGAGATATTTGACAAAACAATGACCCATGGCATGAAAATTATATCCGACAGTCAAAGAAGTTATCATCCTTTAATGAAACATCTCCAAGCAGATTGGAAGAAGATACCTTCACGCAAGCAAGAAATTGAAGGATATACGCTTGATAGGATCAACAAATTACACGAGCAAATAAAGACGTTTTTCCGTGGTAAACGAAATGTAGCAACGCACTATTTACAAGGATATTTAGCGTTATTTCAGTATAAAAGGAAGCATCCGTTATATTTGGATAATCACATATGTAGGAGTCTGTTTTATCAGTTAAATTGCATAAAAACTGCACTAAGAAACAAGGATATTTGTAGTGGAGTCAATATTTATAGGACTTTTTATAATTTATAAACACCTTTAAAATTAAAAGCGGAGTTTTATTTTAAAATAATAAAGATTCACAGAGAAAAATCAATTCCCAAAACAATTAATTAACAGCACTTCTATTTTAATAAAGATTCAAAATCATGCGTCCATCCGTCATTAACCAACACTTCATAATAAGCATCATTATTCGCTTTTAAAAATTCATATAATTTCTTTGCTTCGGCAATTTCTTCACTGTCACGACTACGCAACTGCCGCTCATCAACCGCCCAATTTCTTAACAAAAAGTACGCTTCCTTTGAAGTATTCACGATGCGATTGCGGTAAATCACCGATTCATTCTTCACTACTTCGTCGGTACTATGACTGCGGTTAGAATAATAGAAAAATCCTGCATAACTGACCGCTACACAACAGGCAGTACTCAATAGAATCTGCATGAAAGTATGAGAATCACCATGATGATAAGATTTAGCCGTTGATAAAGACACAGGCATCGTCTTTTGAAAATCAGACAACAACACCGCGGACAAAGCTGCCGATAAAGAGGCGCTCTTAAAATTCAACGGTGCTTCCGCATGTTGCTCATTATATAACAAAATCATTTCCTTTAAAGTTTTCTTAGCCGTATATAGACGTGATTTTACCGTTCCTTCCGGAATATCGAGAACAGCCGCACAATCCTGCATACTCATCTGTTCAAAATAAACGAGCAGTATTACTTGTCTTTGTTGAAGCGGAAGTTGTGCAATCATCGCGGATAAAACTTCGCGGTCACTCTGAAAATGGAAATTGCTTTGCGGTAAAAAATCACTGCGTTCTTCTACCATTACATTAGTAACAGCACTGCTTTCCATATCAAGCACTACATCCTTGTTTTTACGAAATATATCAGTACATTTTCCGTGAATGATCTTACAGCACCAATGATAAAAACGATTTGCTTCGCGCAAAGAAGCCAATGAAGTATGCACTTGTAAAAACGTTTGCTGAACCGCATCCTTAGCATCTTCACTGTTTTTACAAAGCTTTACGGCAATGTATTCCAATCGCTTATGATAACGTTCGTACAGTTCATTAAATGCCGTTTCATTTCCTTGCTGTGCCTGTAAAACAAGTTCTTCATCACTGTATGCTTTCATAAAAACACTCCTTTATTTTCATATTAAACTACAATGCAAAACTTTGTCAAGTAAAAAATCAAGATAATTGTTGTTAAAGGTATGAAATTTACAATTTTCAACAATTAAAAAACAGCAAATTAAAAAAAGAAGATCATTCCTTCAATAAACA
>CATKZI010000015.1 GCA_949841365.1 uncultured Candidatus Melainabacteria bacterium | reverse complement strand
TTGATTTCAAACTGATTTTTTTATTTAGGGAATCCTAAATAAATCGAAAAGAGAACAAATATTATTCCCAATGCAATAAGGATTATGGAACAACCCTTATGTTTTCTACGAGAAATACCAAAAGCAATAAAAAATATCCCCAACAACATTGATGCAATCATTCCAAAAAATCCCATTTCATTTACTCCTTTCAAGATGAATTACTCTATCATGACGATTGGCTATTTCCAAATCATGAGTTACCGTAATAATAGTAGTGTTAAATTCCTTGTTCATTCTAAAAAGCAATGTTACAATCCTTTCTTTGTTCTCCGCATCGAGAGATGCCGTAGGCTCATCAGCTAAAATAATTTGTGGCTTCATGATGATTCCTCTGGCAAATACAGCTCTGGCTTTTTCCCCACCAGAACATTCAAGTGGTTTCTTTTTCAATATAGACTTAATCTCAATCGCATTAGTGACCATTTCGAAATCCTCGTCCTGCTTTGATTTCCCTTTTTCAAAACCAGTATAAAGGATAGGCAATTTGATATTATCTTCAATCGTCAAAGAATTGATTAATGCTGACTCTTGAAGGACAAAACCAATCCGTTGATTTCGCCATTGCGCCAATTCACTTGTAAGCAAATGTTCCGTCGGTGAACCAAAGAGAGTGTACTCACCGTCATAATTCCTGTCAAGCAACCCCAAAATATTAAGCAAAGAGCTTTTGCCTACTCCAGATTCGCCTACAATTGCAATTTTTTCGCCTGTATTAACTTCAATGTTAAAATCATTCAAAATTGAAATTTGTGACTTTCTGCTCTTGTAGATTTTTTCTTTAATTCTCAAATCAATAATTTTCGTCATTGTAACACCCCCAAAGAAATTGGAACTTTTTTGATTCTCCACAACATACTTTCAACAATAACAATTTCGATAAGGATATCTAATAAAGCTACTACTGATAAAGCGAACCAGTCCATTCCTATCAAACAAAATAATCCGTAAGTGGCAAAGGTAGCATCTTTTCTTAACCAGCATCCGTATCTGTCACAAGCAGTAATTGCGAAGATAACTATTAAATTAACAAAGGAAAGGATACCGAAGTAACTATAAAATATTTTTCTCAGCCTTGAATAGCTCAATCCAACCAATAAGTTTATGGTAAAGTCTTTCAGCATTAGTCGAACGCTAACTAAAGCGTTCCATATAGAAAGACAAGCTATAATTATAATCAAAACAAAGGCTGTTATTGCAATAATTTTTAATGAATGAAGATAATACTCATTAAAATATTCGTAATTTTCCTTTTGGCTAAAAAAGTTAAATTTTAAACCCAGATTGTTTTCAATAAATTCTCTTAAATCCGCTATTTCTTTTTGTGTTGTTTCGAGAATTATCACATCCATAAGTCCGTTCAATTGAAGGTCTATATTTGCATTATTGATAAACCCCTCATTCACAGGAAAGAGGATCAAAAAATTGTAGTATGTCTTGGAATTGAGCGCATAATAATTTGAATGGTAAGCATTTTGCTTCAAAACTCCTTGAACTTTTAAAGTTACTGGTCGCCCAAGGGCAGATTCTTCAATTATTATTGTTGACCCAATAGGATATGTTTTGCTTAATCCTTTCCCTATTAAAACAGGAATTTTCTCGTCAAGTTGGTAATTGAAATCTAAATCTGTTCCTTGTGAAAGTTCAAATTGATTTAGCTCATAATACTCTTCATTCATATAGCCTAATGATACTTTCATATCATCAGTGTTGGGTACAGATACAATGAATCCATCTGTATAAAAAGCGTAATGAAAACTATTATTTAAATAGTCATATACTACTTGCGTTCCGTTTTCATTAATTACATCCATATCAATATGACTATTAGGGTCTAAATTGGCAATGTAAACACCTTTTTGATTGATATATTTTGTTTCTTGATACCCTTGAAAAGTTGATAAAATCGAACGGGCAGCAGTATTAGTTATATAATTCGCCATAAAAAGCAGGAGAATCATGCCTATTCCAAGTATCGCTTTTCTTAAAAATATCTTTGAAATAAAAAACTTAAAAATTTTCATATTTCCGCACCTGCCTTGCACTAATTAGTATGTATGTGATAAGAATAGGAACTAAATAAAGACTACTGGTTAGATTGAAATTCAAATACACATTAGCTAATACTGATAGAATATAAGCGAATGCTAATATCATTATACAATCCAGTGCATATCGAATTATGATATGAAATACAGTATCTCCCACCAGTATTTTGCAAAATATTTCTGCCTTTTTTCTGTGTAGCATTTGATAATGAAAAACTATTACAATGAATGTAAACAGCAAAACAATTAAGGGCTGGTAATCAATAAAATTTTTCACAAAGGCTTTCAAAATATAGGAATCTAAATCTAAAGTCTTTGCATAATCCAAAAGTACATTTAGGAAAAAGCAAAAAATATATGCAGTACATAGTTCTAATACATCAACAATTCTGAATAAAGATTTTCTCATGCTTTCTCCTTTAATCATTCATACTTACACCTTTTTCCCCTTTTTGCTTTATAAAGCGATTTTCCTGTCAATATTGCAAAATAAAACAGTATGGCAACCAAAATCATAATGCAAAAATCTCGTTGTGATGAATATGTTGCAAAGTTAAGTCCTTTTGTGCAAATATGAGCTGCCATATAAGAAATCGGAAACGGCAACGCTCTGTCAATCCACACAATGATTGCCTGCTTGTTTCTCAATAAAAGCCGTAAAATCGCAAGTATAACAAAGGCAAGAAAGGCTAATAAGAAATACGGCAGAAAAATTTGTCTTGGCAATGTTACAACATCCTCTTGGGTATTATCATTTAACCCATAAATCAGTACATCTTCAGAACCATCGTTTGAAGTAAAGAAGATTTGGATTTTATTTTCAGTTTCAGAAGATATAACCATGTTTTGTTTTCCACGATTTGATGAATATAAGTCCCAAGTCGTAGTCCACGCATTTATGCTATAAACTTCTGTTTCAGTTTTGTCGTTAAACTCTTTAATACAGCTATAACCTGTCACTTTATCATCAAAGGTTATGATAATATCCCCATCAGAGCTATCAATAACATTCAATAAGTTATTGGAATAAGGAAAGAATTTAGGTGATGTTAAAATTCCAAAGACAACCGTCACTATTGCACATGCCAAAATCGCTGTGAAAAAAATGGTCTGTAGGCGTTTGATAAATAAATCTTTCTTTATTCTTTTTAAGGGAACAATATCCGTATCGGGAATAAAATCCGCAGGTTTCCGCATACGCTCAAATTCCGCATGACATTTTTCACAATGCTCAAGATGTTCACTAACAACCCCTCTTGTATCTGTACTTACCATATCTTCTACATAAAGCGGAAGGATGTCTTTGATTAAATTACATTTATTGTTCATCATTGTCCTCCATTTGTTTTAATATTTTATTTCTTGCTCGGTGATAAGTGACGCAAGCCCAGTTATCTGTTTTTTGAAAAATATCTGCGATTTGTTTAAAACTCAATTCTCCAAAAACTCGCAACATAAAAACTTCCTTATATGGTTCAGCTAAATTATGCAACCGGAGATGTATTTGCATGGCATCGCTTCGGTTTAATATTTGTTCCTCAATGGTGTCTTTATTATCTGACAATTCAATATCATCAATAGCATCAATATCTACTACTCTCTGTTGCTTTTTCAAGTAAGAAAAGTAACAATTTTTTGCGATTTGGCAAAGCCAGACACGGACATCTGTTTCGCCACGAAAAGTATCTATTGAACGCATTGCTTTGAAAAATGTTTCGCTTGTGATTTCCTCTGCAACACTTTCGTCTTTTGATAGCTTTTTGAGAAAAAGAAAAACGTCATTAAAATATCTGATATAAATTTTCTCAAATTCTTCCTTGAAACCTGCCACTTTCTCACCTCCTCACTTATAAGACTTCACACTTCAAAAAATCTTACATGTTTTTTGAAAAATCTTTATTTTTCTTTTTTCGTGCATCATCTGGTTTAGCAGCAGCTTGTGGAATGAGCCACACACGGTTAATATTCATAGCACCTTCTATGCGGTTTTCTTTGCACAACCGCTGCACCCATCTTAGTGATACATTCCACTTTTCGGCAGCTTCCTGTGCAGTCATATACTCAAACATATCGTCCCTCCAAAATGTAATATGTAATATTGTAGCCGTTTGAACGAACTATATCAAGTGTGTAAATATGTCTTTATGCTTATAGTCTTTGATAAATTGTTCAAACTTATAAACTGATTTTCTGTATTCCGAAAAACAGAACTATTGAAGTCTATTTCCTTTACTTCTTGATTTCCGAAAATCGGAACTCTTGAAGTCAGCTTTTTGAACTTCTGTAATTCCGAAAATTGGAATGTAACAATACTGATTATAATTAAACTGATTATAGTCACACTGAATCAATCACATCAATCCTATCCTAAATCCTTCCCTTTGCATTGTGGACAATGTGCATAACAAGCTATGGAGTCATGGATAACGCTGTTCACAGCACATGGAAAAGCTAAAGTGCAGCTTTCCCACATCCTGCAAACAGCGTTACCCACAACTCCATAAACAGCCAGTTATACACATAGCCCACAACGCCTGCTACAGCGGAATCCCTCTCATTCCTATCTATCATTACAAAAGAAAAATGTTTCCTATCTTGCTATGCCCTTCCTTTACACCTGTGAACTGCCTACAAAATTCTTGACATAGATAATATTCGGCTTTCCCAATCCCTGCCGGACACTTTCAATCAATCCTATACCTTTATCGCTATCAAGCTCCCGCATCAGCTTTACAGCCTTGTCATTGGCGCAGTGAAACCTGTCCTTTACTTCATCAATCGTGAAATATATGTATGCCCTTCCACGCTCGTCTATCCACC
>CATKZI010000014.1 GCA_949841365.1 uncultured Candidatus Melainabacteria bacterium | reverse complement strand
CGCAAGCTTCATTGTGCAATACCGTATTACAAAACTTCTGAAAAGCACACTGTTTGTAAAACTCCCTGCTATTAGGTTCCACATTCTCACCTCCTTTCTCGTTGGAAAGTTGGTGGTGCTTCCCCCTTTTCGCGGGGCAATACGGCGTTTTTCAAAAACGCCGAAGATTTTTTGAAATTTCTTCAAAAATTTTTTGAGCGTACAAAATGCGCCCGTCCGAAAAGCCCGGACGGGCGCATAGGTATTGTAAGCAGTATTTAGATGATTAGACAGTTCATATAGGTAAGCGTAGTTTCCCCCGGTGGTGGGCGGGCTTTTTTTGACAAGTCAATGATTGTCGGATTTTGTCGATAGGGTATGCGCTTCATGGCGGCTACCTCCTTTTAGCCGCCGCTTTTAACAGTGATACCGCGTCATTTCATTAGAAGCCAAAAAGAAACGGCGGTTTTGATTTCTCAAAAACCGCCGTTTATAAGAGCATAAGAAAACACCTACTGAACGACGGTTTTTTTCTTTTGCCGTCGTGCGGCAGATAAATTTTGTTATTAAAGAAAGAGCCGATAACAGCAGCTCAAAAGTTTTGCTTGTTATCGGCTCTGCGTCTGTGCGTCTGGCTCTTTGATAACGTATATATTGCTCAATTTTACGTTAATTAAAATTTCCTGTTTGCATTTAGGACAGTAAAGAGGAAACTTTTTAAGTTCTGTATCTTCGCGTATTTTGATACGGGTTTTATTGTGACATATAGGGCATAGCAACCATTCCATATGTTTCATGGTTGCACCCCCTTATCTATACAAGGTATTAGTTTTTTCTTTTCCCATGCTTTATTTTTGAAATACAGTAAACCAACTATTGCAGGTAATATCGGAGAAATTGCTTGCCCGATATATACGCCAGAAAATCCCATATCAACCACAAAAGTTAACAACCAACCTACAGGAAGTCGGACAAATACTGCGTCCAAAAGAGCGTTTATCATAGCGATATTTGCTGAACCAATACCAATAGCGAAAGAATCGAATGTATACATAATTGCATAAATCAGACTGTTAATTCCACAACATATCCTTAGATACAATATTCCATCTTTAATGACTTCTGAACTTTCTGGCTCAAATAATGTGATGATTTGCTTCGCAAATAATTGTATGGTTACAATTACGATAAAAGTAATAACCACATTCAAAAGCAGTCCGATTTTTGTTGTCTTTTTTACGCGCTCTATATCATTTGAACCCATATTTTGTCCTGCCATAGCAGTTACAGCCTGTCCGATTGCCCAACAAGGCATACCGGCAAATGTATTGATTTTAAGTCCAACACCAGATGCAGCGGCAACTGATACACCAAAATTGTTGAGCATACCTGTAATCACAAGATAAGAAATATTGACGACTACCATTTGAATAGCGGTAGGCAAACCAACTTTTAGAATAACTAACAATTTATCCGATTTTATAATAAAGTGCTTTGGCTTAAAATCAAAGATAAAGTGTGTCCTTTTTAAGTGAATAATTGAAACCATAAGAGAAATTGCCTGTGCAAATATCGTAGCATAAGCTGCACCCGCAGTTCCCATGCCAAGCAGCCCTACTAAAATCAAGTCCAGAACAATATTTATAATCGTTGCAATCGTTATGAAGTAAAGTGGACTTTTAGAATCTCCAAAACCTTTCATAATAGAGCATATAGCGTTAAACCCAAATACAAATATAGTGCCGTAGCAAATGATTTTCATATATTCGCAGGCTTCTTGCATGGAAGCCATAGGAACATTCAGAACATGAAAAAGGGGATTATACACACACAATCCTATTATTGTAACTATAAGTGAAGCAACAAAGGATATTACACATAATGTTCCTGCAGTTTCGACTTGTGCCTGTTTGTCATCAGCTCCTTTATATTGTGCAATTAAAACAGTACCGCCCATAGTAACGCCGATACAAATAGAATTGATAATAAAACTTATCATTGACGCATTGCTAATCGCGGCAAGTCCTGTTTCGCCGACAACATTTCCAACAACAAGCATATCAACAACACTGTAAAAGGACTGCAGCAAGTTTGCTAACAGTAAAGGAAGCGCAAACATAATGAGCTTTTTGGGTACACTTCCTATTGCCAAGTTTTGTTCTTCTTTCATTTTGTCAAAATCCTTTCTTTAGATTTTAATTATAGTATCAGCAAGAGAAGCCATATCAGGGTCATGCGTAATAATAATACAGGTTTTTTCTGCAAAAATAGTATGTATTGATTGCTTTACCAAATTACTTGTTTCTATATCCAAGTTTGATGTAGCTTCATCAAAAATCATTACGTCCGGGTTTTTTATAATCATTCTTGCAAGTGCAATTTTCTGTTTTTGTCCTCCCGACAGGTTTTTACCATTTTCACTTATCACTGCTTGAAGTCCCCCTGCAAATTCAGAAATATCCAATCCTGCTTTACTTAATGCTGATATAATTTCATGTCCATCTAACTGTGGTGCAATAAATCTAATGTTGTCTAATAAAGTACCCGAAAAAAGAACAATATTTTGTGCTACAATCCCAACTCGATTTCTCAAATCTGATAAAGAAACATTTTTGATTTCAATATCGTTAATGCGAATAGAACCGGAATAATCTTTATAAAATCCTAAAAGCAATTTTGCAATCGTTGTTTTCCCACTTCCATTTTTCCCTAATAGTGCAATTTTTTCATTTCTGCTAATTGCCATATTGAAATTATCAATAACTGTTTTTTCATTATATCCAAACGAAACATCTGAAAATACAATATTTTCTATCTTTCCAACCTGTCTATTTCCACATATTTCATCTTCGGTTTTTAATTTTAGCAATTCGTTAATTCTTGTTAAAGCTGCAATACCGGGTTGTACCATAATACTAATACTTGCTAAAAGTTGCATAGGTGCAAAAATCAATAAAGCATATTGAGATACTGCCCAATAGTTTCCCAAAGACATTTTTCCTTTAATAATAAAAATACCAGAAAAAACAATAAGCAGAACGGAAGCAATATTTGTAATTCCTACTATACCCTCGGAAGCAATATTCATCATCTTACCGCGCTTAACGGATTTATCTGCAACTTGTTTAAGTTGACGAGATATTTCAGATGAGCGTTGATTTTCCATTTTTAATTCTTTAACTGCTGAAATGCCGCCTATATTTTCTTGTACTTTTCCCGATGTTTGGGCTGTTGTTTCAAGCAAAGCCTTTGATGCTTTTTTTATCTTAATGCTTGAATAATTAGTGAAATAATATATAACAGGCAAAAACAGCAGTAAAATTAAAGATAATTCCCACCGGATTGAACATACAAGAACCAATGCACCAACAAACGAAACTATACTTGTTACAAATTTCAAAAATACAGGGGAAAAAAATACATTTAATGACTCAGTTTCTTTTATTCGTTCAAAAATATATCCTGTTTGTTGCTTATCAAAAAATTCCATAGGCAACTTCAATATTTTAGTAAATAAATCGTTTTTCAAATCGGCAATAAAATAGCTACTTGTCTTTGTTAAATTTTGACTTATAAAATAATTGACCACAAAACTGCAAATATATATAAATACTAAGAATATACTGCAATACACGATTGTTTCTATTGAAGTTTTAACAACACCCTCATCTAAAATATAACTAACAAGATATGGGGGTAAAAGTGTCAATACTGATGAAATAATCATCAAAAAAAATAGTGAAAGTATTTTTGCTTTTTTGAAATAAGAAAATAGAAAAGAATATTTTTTCATTTGGTAACCTCCTCGTTCAGCATTGTTATTAACTGTGCAAAAATCAACGTTTCTCTTATCAAATCAAATGGCTTAGCTGAAAATCCGGTTTTATATACTTGAAGAAGAACACTATCATCAATCGACTTTTCCCTAAGTAACTTAACAAATTTTTCAACTGCCTGTTCTGCATTTTCTTTTTCCTTTAGCAGACAATATAAATGTGAAACATTCATATAGAGCATAAAATAAACACTATGGTCTAATTCCAATAGTCCGGCAAGAGTAATCTGATTTTTAGTAACAGCTAAAGCTCCTTGCAAATCATTTTCTTTTTGCAAATATGAAATTTTATTTCGCAGCTCATGTAATAACTGTACCCCTAAAGAAATTATTGCGGTTTCAATCTTATTTATGGCATGTTCATCAGTTCGTAATAATAAGCTGTTTGTCATATCGACAGCCGCAAAATTTTTTACTTCACTATCAGAAAAAGAAAATGGAAAATGTTTATACTGTCCTATCAGCATAAACAAATGCCCTAAAACAAAATGTTTTTGTGCCTGCACATTTTCAGACGCGCAATTTTGACAAAGAGCTATCATTTGATATACTACTTTTTCTCTTATCTCCACTTCTTGAGCCAATGCAATATATGGAATAACAGAAATTATTAAATCCAGTTTCAGCCTATCGTTTGTCGGAAACAGATAACATAATGCTTTTATTTTTTCCATTCCATTAAAATACTGTTTTTGTGCGAATAATTTCGTACATTCCTCTTTGAAATCGTTGTATTCTTTTTCTGTTAATTCATTTGAAAATCCAAATAAGCAATCTATTGAAACATTGAAGTATCGTGCAAGAATAGGAAAAAAACTTATATCGGGATACATTTGCTCATTTTCCCACTTTGAAATTGCTGCACATGACACTCCTAATATTTCGCTTAATTGTTCTTGTGTAATACCTTTTGCTTTTCTCAACCCTTGCAATATTTTTCCTACCGCTAATTTTTGCATAAGTAATCCCTCCATATATATTGTACTCTAATTGTTTTACTCGTCCCATGTACTAGTAGTTAACTTATGATATATATTTTTGTAACCTATTGTTAATATAATGTGTTTTAGCAAAGTAATCAACACTTGAAGCACAAATAGTGGAAATATTTAAGCTAATGGTTGGAACTATGTAGACATATCCAAGAAGAAAGGTGAACAGTAAAATGTAGTAGGGTGAATAACTATGGCAAAAAGACCAGTACCAAAATACGATTTCAAGGCTTTTGGGGCAGCGATAAAGGCGGCGCGGACAGGGCGCAAGGAGAGCCGCAAGAAAGTAAGCGACGAAATGTTTATCTCGCCGCGCTATCTTGCGAATATTGAGAACAAGGGGCAGCACCCAAGTTTACAGATATTCTTTGAGCTGATACAGCGTTACCATATATCCGTAGACCAATTCCTGTTAGACACGCCCGCCGTAAAGGACACAAAGCGGCGGCAGCTTGACGCGCTCCTTGACGGTATGAGCGATACGGGCATACGGATTGTGACCGCAACGGCAAAAGAGATTTCCGAAGTCGAAAAAGAGGGCGAATAGGAATGTCCGGCTTAAAACTGAACAGGATTTAGAAAGCGTTGTAATCTTTTTTTGAGATTGCAGCGTTTTTCTTTTGCGTAAGTTTGGCAAAATAGCTTTTTCTCCGTAGTAGGGGATAAGAGCCTAAAGGATAAAAACATTCGTAGCAAGCATAGGAAGCGGGTACCCACTTCCGTATTTTCCCCCTCCCGCGCTGCGGCGCGTCGGTTGAAAATGGCTTGTTGGGAAGTGTCCCAAACCCTCGGAATGGAAAGGAAAGGAGCGAAGCAATGGACGGACGGAAAAGGACGGTACAAATCAAATTCAGAGTGACGGAAGCGGAACGGGATTTAATACTGGAAAAAATGAAGCTCGTACCCACCCGGAACATGGCGGCATATCTGCGGAAGATTGCCATTGACGGGTACATCATTCAGATAGACCACAGCGACATTAAGGCAATGACCGCAGAGATACAGAAAATCGGGGTCAACGTCAACCAGATAGCACGCCGCGTAAACGCGACGGGGAACGCATACCAAGAGGACATAGAGGAAATAAAGGGGGTGCTTGCGGAAATAGGAAATGAGCTGCGGACATACGCACTCGTCCCCGTCGTCCAGTAAGATACAGTTCCCGTTATCATAGTTGCAGCACGTCCGGCGCACAAGGGCGTTGACTTTCCGGCTCTGGGGCGGCGTCAGCCGCTTAACCCCGTTCATACTTCATCAGCGGCGTAAATGGGAAGCTCCGCAAATTCCGCTTCGGTCAAAGCGTCCACTTTGGAAAGGGTGCGCTTTGCAAGCTCCCGCATATCCGCGTCCATGTAGGGCAGCGCGGCGTTGACATTCTCAATCAAAGCCCGCTTGCCGCCCTCG
>CATKZI010000013.1 GCA_949841365.1 uncultured Candidatus Melainabacteria bacterium | reverse complement strand
AAATCCACTTTGCACACTTAAAGACTTTTTATATAAAATCACCTATTTAACCCTAGTGCATAAAAATTGTTTTATTTATTGGCAATATGACGAAGTGCCAATTGAAGGTACAAAATATGTGCGTCGTATAACAAAAGCGTTATATCCAATTGAGGCGGCAAATGTAAAAATCTATACACTTGACGGCGAGTTGCGCATTGAATTAAGCAACCCGACAAACCAAATTGTTTTAGATATGCCATATAGCGATGTTATCCATATTCGCCACAGTTACGGCGCAAATAAATATCTTGGTGGCGCAAGTGACGGAACTGCCGACAACCGCGATTTACTTTCTAACCTGCAAACAATGCACATTATCAAAGAGTCAATACCAAAGGCGTTGGAGGCAAGTTTATCGCTTAAAGGTATTTTATCTATGAAAACCGTAGCGGACGCGGATAAAAAAACCGTAACGCGTGAGGAATTTGAAAACCACTTATTTGACAGTAAATACGGTATAGTTGCAACCGATTACGAAAGCGACTTCACCCCAATAAATATATCTGCAACCGATATACCAACAAATATTTTAGCGTTTTTACGCGACGAGATATTGTCGCCTTTTGGCGTGTCGCTGCCAATTTATTTAGGTAAATACACCGACGACGAATACACCGCGTTTTATCAAACAGCAATTGAAGGCATATTGATTGAAATTCAACAAGCAATGAAAGTTGTTTTGTTTACTGACAGGCAATTAAGTTATGGGCATACAATCAAATTTTACGATAAGTTGGTGCAATCGCTATCGTTTGATAGACGACAACAAATTGCAGAAATGACAAAAGAGGACGCATTACTATCGCGTGACGAGCGCCGCGAGTTGTTAGGATACGAGCCTGACGGCGAGCCAACGCGTGTATCGCTTAATTACATTGACACAAATATTGCTAATCAATATCAACTTGAAAATTTAAAAACATCAAAACCACAGGAGGTAGAAAATGCCACAAATTAACGAAATAATCCGCAGAAGTGCGCCAAGTGAACTACAACCCGTAAATATAAAACCGTTAGAAGGTGTTATTGAGGGCTATCCAATAGTATTTAATCAACGCACGGCAATTGGTGATTTTTTCTTTGAAGAAATTGACCCACACGCGCTTGACGAGGCGGATTTAAGCGACATCAAGTTTTTAGTCAATCATAACGACCAAATGATACCGCTTGCACGCCATAGGCGCGGCAAACGGTCAACAATGGATATTGCCATTGATAATATCGGTATGAAAATTAAAACCATACTTGATATAGAAAATAACCATACATCAAAAGCCCTCTGCTCTTCCGTTGAGCGTGGCGACATTGAAGATATGTCGTTTGCGTTCGGCATTTTGGTTACAGGTGAAGAGTGGAGCGACCTTGATAAAGATATGCCAATTAGGCGTATCACAAAAATTGGGAAGGTCTTTGAGGTTAGCGCCGTAAATGACGGTGCGTACCCTCAAACTTCAATATCTGCCCGCTCGGCGTCGTTGGATAACGAAAAAAGTGCGTTGGATAACGCCCGCGCCGTAGCGTTGGAAAACGAAAAAAGGGCAGCAGAAAAAAGGGCGCAAGCAGACTTGCTGCTAGCAAAACAAAAATTTTTATTTATGGAGGAATTAAAAAAATGACACTTGAAGAACTTATCGCAAAAAGACAAGAACTCTTGTCACAAGTAAACAATGCTGACGCAGAATTGTTTGCAAAAATCCAAGAAGAGGTTGCAAAAATTGACTACCAAATTGAGGAAACCGAAAAACAGGAAGAAAACGAACGCAAAAAAGCAAAGGTTGAGGCTGAAACCCGCGCTGCTCGTACTCCTAACCCAACATCAAATAAGGACACTGCTGTTTTATTTGATAGTAAAGAAAGCCGCGCAAAAACCGAAACAATGAACAAAGAGGAAGAATTACGCTTTGCAAAAATTGCTTTTGGTAAACAGGTAAGAAGTGTAATTACAAAAACACCTGTTGAATTAAGCGAAAAAGAAAAAAGAGCGCTTGGCGTTGCTGTTACAACAACAAGCACCACATATACTGCACCAAGTGAAAGCGCAAACGGCGTAAATAATGGTGGCGTGTTTATCCCTCAAAATGTACTTTACGACCTTTTGGAACTTGAAGAAAGCGACAGCCCTTTCCTTAAAGATGTCGCACCAAAAAACATCAAGGGCGCTTTAATTTTCCCTTATGTTATTGAGGATAGCAACGGTACAGGTAAAGGCAAAAAAGAAACAGTTGCTGCCAACGACCGCTCTATCAAATGGGGCAAACTTAACCTTGCACAAGGTAATTACCCACTCACAATTGAAGTTACAATGGAACTTCTTGCAATGACCGACGAAGATTTTGCAAATTACTTGCTTGCAGATTTAAGCAATGAGATTGATATGTTGCTTGCAAATGAGGCTCTTTATGGTACAGGTACTGACGATTGTATCGCAGGTGTAACAAAAGGCGCTATACAAGGCACAGCATACGCAGCAGGTAAAGAGGCAGACGCAATTAAGACAGGCTTGCTTGCGCTTTCAAAACGCGCAAGAAAAGGCGCAAAGGTTTATGTATCACGCTCAATGGCTTTAACAATGGCTTTTGAAAAAGACAGCGACGGCAGATATATTTTCCCAATCTACAATAATGACGGTATTACATCAATTGCAACCGTGCCTGTTGTTGTTGAGGAAGAATTGGCAGACGGTGACTTCTTAATCGGTAATGCTAAAAATTACATCTTAAATTTTGTTAAGCATACCGAAGTTTACCCTGAACTTCACGGCAAAACTCGCGTTATTGAATATACCGCACATCTTATGGTTGCAGGTAAAGCAGCACCAAACAAATTTTACTATGGCAAATTATCTACAACAAAACCAACTGAATAATGCTAAATGCGTTTAATTGGGTTTGCTGTGCGAGCCAAAATAGAATTGATTAACAATTAGGAGGTTTTTGCAATGGAAGAAGTTGACAAAATACTTTACAAATTAGGGTATTACGACAGCGACCCAAATAAAAAAGCAGAAATACAAGGATACATTGACGAGGCTGTTGAATTTATGAAAGATTGCGGCGTGCCTGACGATAAAATCAAAACCCAACGCGGTTATGCGATTAAATCAATTTGGGCGGATTGCCGAGATAAAGGCGACGACAACAACATCGTACGCAAAGAAGGTATGATTGTTGCTTTAATATCGCAATTAAAGAGGTAATCAAAATGGCTGAACAAAAAATCGTAAAAAAGAAACGCACCCTTGTTAAATTTGGTATCCAAACATCAAGTTATGTTGAGGGCGAAGGTGCTTGTACCGATTTTGAATTGCTACAAGTACCTATCGGCTTTGACAAAGACGGCAAACAAATTATGACCGATTGTTTTTATTGTGAGTGGCTTGGAAGTTATGGCGCACTTGCAATACAACAACAAGCCGAAGGCATAATTCAACCCGCGCGCGTTCGTATGCCTTATGTAAAGGCTGTTTATGACGCTCTACAAAGCAAAAATGTAAAAATCTATAAAAACGGTAAGGACGACGAGCAACATACATTTTGTTTAAATTCTGCCGCCGATAATTACATTGAAAGCAATAAAATGTTAGAGTTTCAAGTTAAAAGATACGAGGTAAAGTAAATGGATATAAGAACATTAACACAACAAATTTTGGATAGTGTTTTGCTAAATGACGGCATATTATCACATCACATTAGACGCGTTGAAGTTGACGAAATTAAACACGCAACAAAGAAAATAACAGTCAATAAAAACGAGTATGTTGTTTATCGTGTTGTATCCAATAAAGGTCGTTGCTATGGTGACGGCAAAGCAAAGTTACAACAATATTACATTGATGTAAATTACTACTACTCTTTTGATAAAAACAGCAAGCGTTTTAAGGACGCGGATAAACGCATTAAAAAAATCACTCAAACATTTTTAGCCGATAGCAGGTTTAGGCTTGCCAACGGACAAAGTGACCTTTACGACCTTGATAATCCTTATCGGGGTATAAATATTGAGTTTTTATTTGTTGGGGTAAACGACAATGGCTGATAAAAATGTACAAGTTGAAGAATTTACAAAGGAATTAGATAAAATCCTTGCCGATTATATACACTCGTCATTTGAGCAAAGACAAACGGCATTACAAAAAGGTGCTGAAGTTTTTAAAAGTGCTATTGAAAATGCCACACCAAAGGATACAGGCGGTATGGCTAAATCTTGGCAGATAAAAACCAAATACAAAGACCGACGATATGTTGGTAACACAAAAACCGTCAATGGTGGCGGCAAAGAAGGTATCCCATTATCAAATGTGTTGGAATACAAAGAAGGTAATAAACATTACGGGTTTATAAGACAAACATTTGACAATACCGAGCCGCAAATCTTTGACACAATAAAAAAATCATTATCAAATGGAGGAAAATAAAATGCCTGATAATAAAACACTTGTACGCTTTAATGTACAAAACATCAAATATGCTACACCAAGTGCAAGCGGTGGTTTTAACACCCCTGTTGCTTATGGTACAGCGTTAAAAATGGCTTTGCAAGCCGACTCGTCCGTTAAAAAAATATTTGGTGACGGTCGCCGTATTTGCTCTATTGTCAATGACAAAGGCAAAACAGGCACAATGACAACAAACAATGTTAGCGACGATTACGAAATCGCAATGGGCAGAAAAATTAAAACCGCTAATGGTCTTGCAGAAATCAAGCAGCAAAAAAATGTTGTACACGCAATTTATTTTGAAACCTGCGGGCTTGCAGAGGACGGGTCTATGCCAATTGCCAAAACTTGGTTGTATGGCGTAACATCGTCACGCCCTGACGAGTCTTTTGACCAAAACACCGACGACATTAACGAGTCAACTTTTGATACGCCGCTTGAAATGATAGGCACAAACCTACAAAATGCCGACGGAAGTAATTATAAAGACGAAAAAGGCAACGAAGTTATTGTATGGCAAATGACAGTAACGCCTGACGACGCCAATTATGATACTTTCGGTGATAGCGTTGTATTACCAAAAATGCCAAATGCAAATGCGGAGGGTTAATTAAATGATAAATACTAAATTGCCAATTATTAAAAAAAGCATTGACGAAAAGTCAAACAAACTAACAGTAATTGAAGATACAATCAATGTGGGCATAGACACATCTATTTTTGCAGAGGAGCGTTGGGCTGCCAACTTTCCTGCAAATGCAAAAAACGAAACTTTGTTTGCCTATATTGAACGCATAAAAAATGCAGGACTTATAGAAAGCAAAGCACACATTTTGTCAAACCTTAAAGCACTTTACTGCTTTATGGAAGGCAAAGATATTGCCGACTTTAAGTCCTTTTGTCAATTATTTGATTTAGCCGACGCTGATTACCTAAACAAATTAGTTGATACTATGAAGAACATTTTTACACTTGTCTTAAATGCTAGTGCAGTTGACCAAAAAAACTAATTGAGCACAGCCAAAAACTTTTACGATTATATGAAAAAGTCAAAGCACCAACAAATCATAAAAGATTGGTTGTGCCGCGCGTTATATCAATATTACAAAAATGCGTTGAGCATAAAATCCAAGATTGCTTAATTCAAAGGCTGCATTTTAACGATTTGTATGTATTGCTGTTATCGCTAGATATTGCAAACATAGAAGAACAAATCAAACAAAGAAATAAAACAGCAATGAAAAAACGCAACATTGAAATACACGACATATCGCAAAACGAGGCACTTAAATTTTTAAAAGGAGGATAACCTAAATGGCTAATACAATAAGAGGTTTAACCGTTGAAATTAGCGCTGACGCGTCAAAATTTAATAAACAAATGGGCGCTGTTCGTAAAGACTCTAAAACAACGCAAACCGAACTTAATGCCCTCCAAAAAAGTTTACAACTTAATTTTGACGATAAAAAATTTGCGCAAGCACAAAAGAAAGCGCAAGAGGCAATTGATGTTACCGCCGATAAAGCAAAATTGTTACGCGATAGATTGGAATTTTTGGAAAAAAACGGAAATGCCGACACATCACATTATAGGCAAATACAAAGCGAACTTGCACAATGTGATTTAGAGGCGCAACAACTTCAAAATCAATTAGAAAAAATCAACCAAATAAAATTTAACAATCTTACAAATAACATAAAAAATGTTGGTGACGGATTAACACAAGCAGGCAAAACACTTGCACCATTAAGTGCAGGTGCAGCCGCAACATTATCTGCATTTGGTGCATTAGGATTAAAAGCAGCAAGCACAGGCGCACAAATTGACGACTTATCATTGCGTTTTGGTGTGTCTGCTGAAAAAATCCAAGAGTGGCAATACCTAGCCGTGCAAACGGGCGTAGATGTGGAAGTGTTTAACAAAGCACTTGTTAAAGCGCGTGCGTCTATGTTGGATTTAGCCACAGGAACGGAAAACAACGCAACAAAAGCAATGCAAAATTTAGGGTTAAATATCAATAATTTTGCAAATAGTGAGGAAATGTTTGACGGCGTTATAAATGCACTTGCAGGTATGAGTGATAAAACCTTACAAGCCGCGTACGCCAATGAGATTTTTGGCGATAAAATAGCCAATCAAATGATACCATTTTTAAACACAGGCAAAGACGAATTGCAACAATTTAAAGACGAATTTGCCTCAATGAGTACATTATCAAACGAACAGGTAAGCGCGCTTGCAAAACTTGACGATACAATCTTTTTATTAAAAGAGTCAATCAAAAATGTTGCTTTACAAATTGGTGCGTCTTTTACGCCATTGCTTAAAAAACTTGCGGATACCTTACAAAACAATTTAATACCAAAACTTCAACAATTAGCCGATTGGTTTAATTCTTTGACATTGTCACAACAAGAAATGATTGCAAAGGCTTTGTTGCTTGTTGCTGCCCTTGCACCTGTATTGGCTATCATTGGCAAACTTACATCGGGTGTTGGTAATTTAATTAGTATGTTATCAAAATTAGGTGCGGCATTGTCAAGTCTTGCAGCAAATTCAATAGTGCTTATAATTGCCGCAGTTGCCGCAATTTTATTGCTATTATACACAAGATGTGAGGCGTTTAGAGAAAGTATTAACAATCTTGTTAGTGTGCTTATGGGTGCATTACAACCAATATTACAAATAGTAATGGAATTGTTATCAACCCTTATGGAACTTTTAACGCCAATTATTGATACTTTGGGTCAAATGCTTGCTGTGGTAATTGATATTGTTGTAAATGCCTTATCGCCATTTTTTGAAATGTTATCGCTTATTTTTAACCTTATACAACCATTATTACAAATTGCTTTGATACCGTTACAACTTGCCTTAACAGCCTTATCCGTACCATTAAAAGTACTTGGGCAACTACTAGGTTGGTTGTCACCATTGTTTAAAGCGTTTGCAAACATCGTCAAATCGGTATTTACGGTTGTTATCAAAATAATCAACTTTGTGCTTGGGGTTGTTGAGGACGCGGTCAACTTTTGTATCCGCATAATTAACAAACTTATTGACGGTGTAAACTCGGCTCTTGGTTGGCTTGGTGTACACATCAATAGAATTGGCGAAGTTAAATTGCGTGTGGACGCAGGCGAAATTGAGGACATTGACGATTTAACAATGGATACAACCCCACCTGACCAAACTTACGATAAAGTGGATACAGGCAACACCACAGGCGATATTTACAACAACGATTATAGTACCAATACCAAAACACAAAATGTTACTGTCGTAGTCCAAAATTACGGTGAAGATGTAGATGTTGACGAACTTGTGCGTCAAATCAATATGAAACTTGCGGAGGCGTTATAATGAGAAAATTTTATTTGCATACAATCAACAAATCAAAAACATTTGATTTAAACACCGACGCAGCGCTTGCAACCGAGCCAACGGGTCTTGGCAATGCGTTTGATATTGAATATAAGAAAAGCGAAAAAGGACAACACCTTGTCAATGTCAAACCAAACTTTGACCCAATAAAGTTAAAAATATATTTTAACGCAAACAACACAAATGCTTACTTAAATTATAAAAGTTTATTGTCGTTTTTGGCAGAGTGCGGCACATCGGTATTTTTATTTGAATACAACGACGGCATAACCGACAAATTTTGTGAAATAGTATCAAAAACATTACCAAAAAGCGAAATTGACACCGAAGGTGTTTTTGTTGAAGAATTTGTTTTTGAACGACAAACATATTGGTACGAAGAAGTTGCCGAACGATTTGCACTTAAAAATACAAGTGAAGTTACCTCAATGTTTCCGCTTTCCTTTCCGTTTGGGTTTGCAGGTAAAGTATTGCAAAAGCGTTACAAAATTATAAACAATTTTTATATGGACGCGCCCATAACAATACTTATATCGGGCAATTTAAAAAACAACATCAACATCTATATTATGACGCTTAACGAAAAGATTGTCGGGCAAATTCAACTTTCTACCAACAATACTGAAGGTACGGAAATTATTATTGAGCCGACAACAAAAAAAATAAGTGTTATAAAAAACAATCAAATTACAAATGGTTACGCTCTAACCGATAAAACCAAACAATCGTTTTTATATTTGCCACAAGGTGAATATTTTATCGGGTCAAATATTGACGACGAAGATACAGGCAAAATTGAAATATCTATCAAGCGATATTTGTTTGATTAAGGAGGTGAGAAATGTACATTGCTTTATATACCGAAAATAAAAACCACATAACAAATGTAAATAACACCACTTATGATTTGACGCAACGCGTTTACGACAATGACTCTTTTAGTGCTGAAGGTATATCAAACATTGATATTAACGACGCTAAAATAGCCGTTTTAAACGACGACAACGGTAATTATCAATATGCTTGTTTTGTTGATAGTATTAAGCCTGATAACGATAAAAGAACTATCAAAGGGCTTGACTTTAAAACATTATGGGATACCGAAGTTTTGTTGGATTACACCCCCGAAAATAGTTTTGACGGTAAATTGTCTGCTATTTTTGAAAAAATTAAAAATTTGGTATTTAACGATGTTGATGTTGCCGTTAATACAATCCCCGTGCAGGTTAATATACCAACCGACGAAACCGACACGACGGAAACTTACGGCTCTTATCAAGGCACATACCAATTTGTAAACGCTTACAAATTTTTAAAATGTTATCTTAAATATTACGAATATAACATTGAAACAAAATTTGATATTAGCGAAGGTAAAATTGTTTTTGATTTTGTTAAATGTACAAGCATTGTATCGGTCAATTTAAGCGATTTTATACACGAGTTGACAACTACATCAACTGCAACAAATAAAACGGTTGCAACTATCAAATACAATGTAGAAACGCCCGAAACGGACGCTGACGGCAATATTATTTACACCAATGTACAAGCAAAAGACGACGACGGCAATTTGTTATATAACGACGACGGCTCGCCGCAATATATACCAAAATATAAACCTCGCCCCGATACGCTTGCAACGCGATATTACTATCGCACCAAAAACAATGATATTGTGCAGGGCGATAAATACGGCGAGTTAAACGGTAGCGCAATTGACGGCAGATTATACCCCGTACAAACAAAGTGGTTTGAGGCTGAATATTTAGCCGACGCACAATTTAATGCGGTTTATGAACTAGCCAACGCGCGTTATGTTGACAACATTGTAATTGATAACAATATTACCCTTGACCCGATAGACTTTTCAATTTATGCGCTATACACAAAAGTTGAGTTGTATTACGACGGCAAGTTGTATAAAACCTTGCCAATAAGTGAAAAGCGAACGACTTTAAATTCTAGCGGTTTAAATACCCAAATTAAACTCGGTTTTAAAAAAATACTTTTAACCGAAATTATTAAAAATTAAGGAGGATAACCAACAATGATAAAACCTGTAACCTTTCAAGGTATATCAAATTTTAAAGCAAACTTATATGCGTTGGAAGTAAAATCGCGTTTTATAGACCAAGCAAACGCCAATGGATATTACAAAAACTATGGTAGCGAACTTGCAGCCGTTGTTATTGGTGAAACTATCCAAGTTGGCACAGGTGCATTTGTGGTACAAGGTCGTATGAGCGAAATTACAATTGCAGAAATTGTTACACCAAGTATCGTAAACGGTAATGTTGGGTATGTATGTTTAAGATGTGAAACATACCACCCAAGCGACGAATATAACACGCGTCTTGTTGTTTATACCGCTGCGACGCTTAACGAAATAGAACTCACACAAGAGGACACATACCAAAACGGCGCAGACGAAACAAACAAAATTTACGAGTTGCCTATATATTCATTTGCTATATCAAATGGCGCTATAACCAATTTAACAAAATTGATTGAGCCTTGCGGTGATTATGAAAAATTAAAGGCAATTGCAGACGCAGCCGTTGCTGCTGCGCAAAATGCGGTTGAAACGGCTAACAATGCTAACACACAATCACAAAATGCGGTTGAAACGGCTAACAATGCAGATAGCCAATCACAAACCGCAATAAATACGGCAAATGCAGCAACACAAACCGCACAACAAGCCTCAACCGATGTTTCAAGGCTTGAAGGAGTTGTTGACGAATTTGTTGACCGTATTATTGATAAGCAAGGTACTAGGGTTGTTAAAGGTGATACATCATTAACAACACTTGAAGTTGCCGACACACCAAAAGTGGACGCTGCTGCTTTATACGATAATAAAGGTAATATCAAATCTAGCAAGCCGCTTGCCGACAATGATTGTGTGCGATTGATTGACCTTGAAAACTTGCTTTGTGGTGGCGGTTTTGACACATCAATCTATATTGACGATAACCACACCCCATTATTAGATAACAACAATAATGCGGTAATAGCAAACTTAAAAATTTAAAAAAAGGAGCAAACACAATGGGTAGAGTTAAAGATTTACCGACGGGTAATCCGTCAAAAGAGGCTTTCCTGCTTTATGACAGCGAAAGCAACGGCACAAAAAAAGTGCCAATTGCAGATTTAGCGCTTGCCACGCTAAAAACATCAAATCACAACGCTGCGGGCTTTCACAACTCAATATATCGTGGTGTGAATTTAAAAACACATTGGGGTTTAAGTACGGACGCGGCTGTTGTAAACAAAGTCGTTGAAAACATACAAAACGGAACTTTTGAGGACTTGTTTATTGGTGATTATTTTAATGTATCAATGACAACAAGTTTTGGAGGTACGGAAAATGTTGTTTGCGTTATTGCGGGTTTTGATATTTACCTAAACTGTGGTGACGGCGACAATTATTTAAAGCAACATCACGCAATAATTGTACCGCGCGATTGTTTTGCTACAACATCACAAATGAACACAAGCGACACATCGTCAGGCGGTTATCACGGTTGCAAATTACGCAACGATGTATTGCCTGTATATGCAACAGCGCTTAAATCCGCGTTTAATAATCACATTATTAGACACCGCGAATTACTATCAAAAACCGTTAATACAAACATAGTTAGTGGCGGTTATGGTGGTTGGACGGGTGCGTCTAGCGAGTGGGATTGGTACGATAGCGATATTGAACTTATGAGCGAGTGCGAAGTTTACGGCGCGACAATCAATTCGTCGTCACGCTTTGACACAGGTATTGCTAAAACACAATTACCATTATTTAGATTAAACCCCGCTATGATACAAGCAAACAGGACGGGTGCAGGTCGTC
>CATKZI010000012.1 GCA_949841365.1 uncultured Candidatus Melainabacteria bacterium | reverse complement strand
ATTAAGTCTTGTAAATCCTTTGGTAAAATAGCAAAAATGCGTTGCATATACGCGTTGCGCATTTTACTTTTTGCCCAACCGCCGTCGCTTGTGTCGGTTTCGTTTATTTCAAACCAACCGTCCAAAATATTTTTAAAAGCAAATGTGATACCTGCTTTTTGATTTAAAGCGCTAATTGTGTCGTGTTCAAATCCAATGATAACAACTTCGGCTTTTTCACCTGTTGTAAGTGTGATTGATTTTGTATCACCGATAGCAAATGCCTTGTCAGCAAAACCTTCGTGGATTGTGTCTTTAATTTCTTCCCAAGTCATATCATTAAGTGATTTAAAAGGGTAAATATTATATTTTGTATCAAACAATGTTGATAAGTCGTCTAAAAGTTCGGTTGCGTTTTCAACAGTTTGCTTTTGCGCCACCTGTACCGCGTCCGCATATACGACGCTTGTTGTAATGTGTTTGTTTACGATGTTATAAACATCTTTTGCAACCTCGCTTGTGATTTGTTGCTTGTTTTCGTTTTTAGTTCCTTTTGCCATTTTGTGCCTCCTGTGGGATAATTTCAATTTTTACTTTTTGTTGGTTTGCAATGCTGCCAACAACAGCGCTTAAATCAAGGTCAATTTTTATGATTGAATTTTTAGGTCTATCAATTTTATTAACCGCGTCCGCTATTGCTTTGAGTTCTTTTTCCATAATTACACCTCAACTTTTGCGCCGTCGCTATAAGTAAAGCCAATAACAATGTTGCCTTTGCTGTTTGTTGATATGTTTACCTTCAGGCGTCCAAATTTAAAATTAACCGAGTCAACAACTCCGTCAAGTACGGATATGCCCGCAACTAACAAAAGGTCGTGCAATTCGCCTTTAAGTTCCGTGTTGCGCTTTTCGCAATATTCCGCAAAGTCGTCAATACTTTCTCGTAATTTGGTGATGTTTTTATCGCGTTCCGCCGCCTTTTCTAATTGTTGTTGATATTCTCTTGCTTTTTCACATCGGCAAGTAATTGTTGCTGCCTCGTCCGCCGCGTCCTGTGTTGGATATGCTGCGGTTGGCAATGTTTGTTGCTTGCAAAATCTGCAAGTTGGATAAAATGTTTTATTTTCCATAGTTTTTACGCTCCTTTTTTATAGTTTTTATTTGTGTTTTTAAATCGTCAAAATAATCAAGGATAAAACAAAGCGCAAGCCTGTCCTGTTCTTGTTGTTCAAACGGTTTATAATCTTCACCCGCAGCATAATCGGCTTGTAATCTAGCAGCCAAGTCGTCTAAATCTTTATAGTAAGATTTAACCACCTCAAAGGCTTTGGCTTTGGTTTTGATTATTTTTAATTGGTTTTTATCTTCCATTTGCCGCGTCCTCCTGCGATTGATTAAGTAGTTGTGTAAGTTCAATGTTGCATTGGGTTAAGTTTGCAATCCTATCGTTGTTACGATTGATTGCTTGTTGTATTTTTTCTTGTCTTAAAATTTTAGCGTCGGCAAGTGTACATCTAAAAGTAAGGTTGTAAGTTTCCATTGTTGATTTTTTGATTGTTCTTTCGTATATATCCCAAGCGCTACCAACAGGTCGTGCGATATATTGTTTTGGCGTTTCCTTTATGATGTCGTACTCAACAATATTAAATTTGTAATTTACTGCATAAAGTTTGTTATTTTTCACTTTTAGCCTCCTTAATTTGACTTTGGGTCATATTTTGGCTTGTCGGGCAATTCGTAATTTGTGCCAAATTTTTTGTTGTGTTCTTTAACTTTTTGCTCTTCGTAAGCGTTTAATTTATCCGCCACTTGACAAGCGAACGAATAACAATCATAAACACAATTATCAATCCTGCCGTAATATGAATTGTCAACTTCTAAAATTTTCTCAAAATCGAGGTTGCGACAGTTTGCAAATGTGTTAGTATCAAATTTTTTTGTTGTTGTGTGACCCCAACCGCGCTCGCAAGTTGTATATAATAAAAACTCCTCGCGTTTGTTACTTCCTGCTTTCCAATAACCGTTGTCACTTACTAACTGCGCAATTGAATAAACGCGCCACCTAGTAACTTTGTATCGGCTTATTGAAAGCGACACCCTGTTTTTGTCACAGCAAGGGCAATCAAAAGTTATACCATTTACGGTTACCTTTCTTGTATCGCCACAAACTTGGCAGGGCTCGTAATAACGCTTGGAGTTTAATTTTTCAATGGTGTAAAATACATCACCTAAATTTATTTTAATTGGTAAATTGTACTCAATTATTGTTTGTTGCATTTGGTTTGTCCTCCATAATTTCAAATATTGATAATTGCGCGCACTCTTGGGCTAGCCAAGCCGTGCCTGCTTTATATTCGTCGTCGTCAATCTCAAAGCAAATATAATCGCGTTGCAACCGATGTGCCGTCACCGCAGTTGCGCAACTTCCTGCAAAAGGGTCTAGGATTAAATCGCCTTGTTTGGTGTGTTGATTTACTATTCTTGCAAGCAAATCGGTTGGTTTTTGGTTTTGGTGTATTTGTTTGTCACCCGATACGCGATTGAAGTGCCATATATCGTCGTATCGTTTTGTATTTGGGTTAAAAGGTGCGCGACCTTTGTTAGCGTATATAATAAACTCATAGCGTTTGCCATATTGCGCCTCCAAGTCACCTGCGGTGTGGTTGCCTTTATCCCAAACAATGATATTTTTAAGGGTAAAATATTGCTTAACCTGCTGCACAAAGAAGTCAATATTATCGCTACCGCAAAACATATAAAGCGGGGCATTGTCTTTTAAAACTTCATATAGCAGCGGCATTAAGTCTATAATCAATTGCGGGTTGTTGTCATTTTGGATTGTTTTGCAAAATTTATGGTCTTTGTTGTGCCTGTGATTTGATTTATAATTTATTAGGTAAGGTGGGTCGGTGATTACGCAATCTACTTGCACCCCCCCCGCAACATCTCTTTAATACCTAGCAAGCAATCCATTTTGTAAACTTGGTTGCGTTCAATTATCATTGCCGCCACCGTCTTTGAGTTCGCGTTTAAATCGTTCGTCTAATTGTGCCACCGTATAATCGGCACGGAAACGATTAAAAGAGCGCTCGTCCATTTGTTTTAGTTCCTGCCATAATTCAGGGTAATATTTATAAAGGTTTTTTAATTCTTTTAGATTTTTTAAAGGGCAACACCAACACGACACTCGGTCAAAATGTTTATAAAGTCCGCCCCAATCAAAACCCAAATCATAACAATATTGCAAAGCCGCCGCCTCCGTCATATTCCAATCGGCAAGCGGGTAACATTTCATAAGTTTAAATTGTTTACGCTTAAAATATTTAATCTTGTAATCAAGTCGCTTTGGCTCGTCAACAGCAATACCAACATAATTGACGACATTACATTTTAAAGATTTGCAAAATCGGTCTAATTCGGCGGTTTTAAGTGTTGATGTACACCAACGATTACGCATTGTAGCCCAACCATAACCGCGTTTGCCTTTGTTTTTACCGCGTGTTTTGATATGCTCAAACATAAGATAATCAAAAGATTTGTCGCATTTAATGGTTGTAATTGGCGGTGCTTTTGGGTATTTCTTTTTGATATATTCTTGTAGTTTTTTAATGTGGTCTATCATTTGTGGGAAGTCTTTACTTGTGTCGGCAAATAAGATGTAATCAACAGGTAAATTGCGTTGCAATATTTCAAGTAACATTGCAGTTGAGTCTTTGCCACCGCTTAAATTTACAACATATTTTGTTGTGCGGTTTGCGCCGTTTAAACCGTTTTGTAATGCCTCTTTGCGCACATCTTCGTATTTGTCAATATGTCCGCAGGGATTATCCCAAACATTACAATTAAGCCTTAAACTTCCGTCATACGATAAACCTTCTTTTATTTCACCGCGCGGCTCACCGCATATTGGGCAAATCCAATTTAAAAGTAAATTGACCTTGTAAAATCCTTCGTGGTTTTCACAAGCAGGTATGCAAACCGTCCTTATTTTATCCATTTGCGCTACCTCCAAAGTGTTTTGATAATGCGTCAAGCATTTCGGGTGTTATTTTTGGTAGTACCGTGCCGCTGCCGTGACACTCATAACAAAGTTGACTTCCGCCACCATAGCGCCAACCTCTGCCGTGACATAACGGGCAGGATTTGTTTATAAAGGTTTTTGCTTTTGCTATTGCGAGCGCTAATAGTTCAAATGGTGCTTTTAAGGTCATTTTGTCCGCAGTTTCTATGTTTGGGTAGATAACTTTTATAAGATGTTGAAAATCTATCGGCAATTGGTTAAATTGATACTCCCAATAAGCAGCAACCGCGTCCAATCCTTCGGTTTGTGATATAACAACCGCAGTTTTTGCCTGTTCGGGTGTAATTTTGTTGTATGCACAATGTACATCGCCATTTGTGGGGTTGTATTCTTTGATATAAATTCCCGTGATACCGTTTTCGGCTTGTAATATTACAAATCTATCTATAATTGGTTTAGCCATTTGACACCTCCTCTGCAATTTCTTTTTTAATTGCGTTAAGTTTTTTGTAATCTATGGAGCAACCGCCTTCATAAGTTGTTACAATTGCTGCATTTAGTCTTTGTAAAATAGCAATCCAATCGGGTGACCTGTGATACTTTTTAAGATTTCTTGTTTCAATGGCTTTTGCTTGATTTCTTAAATAGTTGTTGTCAACTTGTAAGTAGTCGCGTAAATCTATAAACATTTGCGCCACCTCCTAAACCGTCGCCACATAAAGTTTGACAACGCCGTCAATCTTTGTGACTATGTAGGATAATACTTCGCTTGCGTGTTTTTGTAATGCGTCCAAGCAATCCGCAATCTCGCCGTCAGGCTCGTTGATACCATTTACAATAACCTTGTTAGGTGTGCCAAATATTGCAAATGGATTTTGGGTTTGGTTGTTTTTCATATTTACTCCTTTTTTAATCTTTTTTAAATAGATATGGGATTTCAAACTCGTTATTGAAAACCTGTTTTGCAATCACAGTCACCTCGTCAAAAGTTAATTTGGCTTTGCCTGTGAGTTTTGCAGACACGGTTGCAATATTGATACCGAGTTTATCCGCCAACATCTTACGCGTAATGCCTTTGCGCTTTAATTCAGCCTCTAAATTACGATACATTGTGCTACCTCCTTATTTGGATTGTATCCGCAGTTGCGAATATCTTATTTAAACTATAACCGCAGTTGCGAACAAAAGTCAAGCATTTTTTAAAATTTTTTCGCATTTTCGCAAATTTTTTTTGTGAAAATGCAAACATCTATTGTTTTTTGGTTATAATTGTGCTAAAATGGCGTCATAGGAGGGCGAAAATATGGGCATTGAGCAGCAATTAAAAGATGTAATTTTGTCACAATACAAAAGTTGCAGAGAGTTTTGTTTGGCACATAATATACCAACATCAACCCTTGCAAGCATTTTTAAGCGCGGTATCAATCGTGCTAGCGTTGATGTTATACTTAATATTTGTAGCGCTCTAAACATTGATGTTAATGCACTGTGCGACGGCAAAATTGAATTTCAAAAAAAATATCCCGTTGAGGATTATTTACCCGACACAAAATTTGACGAAAATTTTGTTGTATCAATTGGGCGTGGTGGTAAGCGTACCATTTATAAAATAAGCGACGAGGACGCCACTATTGTTGACGCGTTTTTAAATAAGTTTAAAAAGGATTAAACAAATGAAGTTGACGGATAAAATAACAAATTTTATGTTGGTTAATCATATAAAAACGCTTGCGGACTTTGCCCGTCAAGTTGATTTACCATACTCAACGGTTGACAGCATATTTAAAAAATCAAGCAATATAACCGCCTCAACGCTTTTAAAACTTAAAAACTTAATGGGTGTAAGCGCAGACGAGTTGCTTGACGATAATATAGATGTCAATTTTGAGCAATTAAAAAACAAAAAGTACATCAACGGCGATGTTGATGTACCCGATAACACAGTAATATCAATTGGGCGTGGCGGTAAAAGGTCAATTTACACAATTGCGGATAGTGACGCACTTATAGTTGACAACTTACTTGAAAGATTAGGCAAAAAAAACGAATAAGCCAACGCGTGATTTTTCAAAATTGATAAATTATAAAAATGTGCGCGACGCGGCTTGGCTGTTCTTGTTAAACAATAATGTTTGCCGCTTACCTTTGGATATAGAGCAAATTGTAGCACAAAACGATTGGGTTTTGCTTTTGTATGAAGAAAACATCAAGGTTGCAAATGCACTTTTAAAGGGGCGACAGGATACTTGGCAGGACGGCGTAACTTGTGTATATAAAGGTTTTAAGTTTATAATTTATAGAAAATTTACAAATTTGGGGCGTTGGCGGTTTACAATTGCGCACGAGTTCGGGCATATCACCTTGCTACATTTAAACAAATTATCCAATGAAGAATACGAACGCGAGGCAAATATGTTTGCAGCACGGGTGTTAATGCCAATGTGTGTAATTAAAGAGTGTAAAGCATACACAGCCGTCACCATAGCAAGTTTATGCGGTGTATCGTTGACCGCCGCCACCTTCAGGGCAGAAAGATTACAAATATTATTAAAGCGTAATAAATTTTACACATCTGCACTTGAAGTAAAATTGGTTAAACAATTTAAAATGTTTATAAAAGAAAATAAATTTTAAGGAGTATATAAAATGTCAAAATTATTTGAGGTTAGTTGTGCAGGCACAACATTAAGTGTTTATGAGGATTGTGTATCATTAACACCAAAAGGTGCGTTGGGATTTTTAACAAAAGGTACAGCGGGCGAACGCAAGATTTTTTACAAAGATATAACATCAATACAATTTAAACAATCAACAAAACTTGTGTCAGGGTTTATTGAATTTTATTTTGCGGGTCATAACACACAAAAACAAGGTCAAGGCGCATTTTATGGTGCTGCCAATGATAATCGTTTCACATTTTACAACAAGTTTTTACCCGAGATGTTGCAAATTAACGATTTTATACAATCAAAAATAAACAATCCGTCACCTGCTGCACCATTACAACAAGAAACAAGCGCAGCAGACGAGTTAAGAAAATACAAACAATTACTTGACGACGGCATTATTACACAAGAGGATTTTGACGCCAAGAAAAAACAATTGTTAGGTTTATAAAATTATAATTGGAGGTTTAAAGTGCAAAACGCGGTTATTTACGCGAGGTTTAGTTCGCACGGACAAAATGAGCAATCTATTGACGGTCAAGTTGAAGAGTGCCAACAATACTGCGAGCAAATGGGCTTTAATGTGGTTGGGATTTACCACGATAACGCTATAAGTGGTAAATTTGACGAAAAACGCTCGGATTTTATGCAAATGATAGCCGATAGTAAAACGGGCTTATTTCAATACATAGTTGTTTGGAAGTTAGACCGATTTGCGCGCAATAGGTATGACAGCGCTATCTATAAAAAAGATTTAAGCAAGCGCGGTATCCGTGTTTTGTCAGCAAAACAACAAATATCGCCAACAAATGAGGGTATATTCTATGAGGCTATATTAGAGGCTAACGACGAATATTACAGCCTTAACCTATCAACAAATGTAAAGCGCGGGCAGCGCCAAAGTGTTGAAAAAGGTTTATTTATTGGCGGTCATACATTGTTTGGTTATAAAATAAACAAAACACCTGTTGGCAACCATTACGAGTCAAAAGTTGAGATTGACGAAAAAAATGCACCTATTGTGCAATTTATATTTGAAGAGTACGCAAGCGGTACGCCCAAAAAAGTGATTGTTGATAAACTAAACGCAAAAGGTTATAAAAACTTTAATGGCAAGCCGTTCCATATTAACAACTTCCAAAACACCTTGACTAATAGAAAATATACGGGCGAATATTATTTCGGTGAAAATAAACAGTTTAACGATAACACATACCCACCGTTAATATCCAAAGAATTATTTAACAAGGTGCAGGAGCGTTTAAAAGCCAACAAGCGTGCGCCTGCAAAGGCAAAAGCAATAATTGATTATTTACTTACAGGTAAAGCGTATTGCGGGCATTGTGGGTCGCCTATGGTTGGTACAAGTGGCACAGGCAAAATGGGCAATAAATTTTATTATTATAATTGCTCAACAAAATATAAGTATCACACTTGCAAAAAATGTGCAGAAAAAAAAGGCTTTTTGGAGTGGTATGTAACCGAGCAAACATTGGAGTATGTGTTACAACCTGCGCGTATGGATTACATCGCGGGTCAATTGGTTGAGGCATATAAAAGGACAGCAAGTTTTGCCGAGATTAAATCGCTTGAAAGCCGCATAAGCGAGGTTGAAAAAAGCATTGAAAAAGCGGTCAACGCAATGATAGACGCCACATCGTCTGCCACTCGTAAATTGTTAGACCAAAAAATCGCGGATTTTGAATTTTTACAAAATGGCTTAAAAAATGAGTTATTAAAACTAAAAGCAATGAATAAAGCCAATTTTACAAAAAAAGATATTATTGCGCAACTAAAATTGTTTTGCAATGGTGACCCGCTTGACCCCGAGTTCCAAAAGCGCATAATTGACGGCATTGTTAATAGTATTTATGTGTACGACGACCGCATTTTAATTTATTACAACCTACACAGCGCAAAACAAGTGTCGTTTATAGATAATGCCAATATAGCCGAAAATGCCGAAAAAACGGGCGATTTAGCCACTAATATTGACGAGGGTAAGTGTTCGTATTTAAAATGCCTCGCCCCGCCAAGCAATGTCAAATACGAACACCAAACACAAAAGGTATATTATGTATTTGTTGACGGATTATTTGGCATAGTAATTTATAGAAAAAACACCGATAAATAATGCGGTGTTTTTTATGCGAAGTTTACGGCGCGACAATCAATTCGTCGTCACGCTTTGACACAGGTATTGCTAAAACACAATTACCATTATTTAGATTAAACCCCGCTATGATACAAGCAAACAGGACGGGTGCAGGTCGTCAATGGTATTGGCTTAAAGATGTTGCCGACTCTCGCGGTTTTTGCAATGTGTTCTACAGCGGTGATGCTAACAATCTTTGGGCTTCTAACAGTAACGGCGTTCGCCCACGCTTTTTAATCGGGTAATCAAATAAAAAAACACCGACAATACATCGGTGTTTTTTATTTTAAATTTTAACGCATTTATTCGTCTTGCACGGTTTCGTCGGCAGTTTCGGTTGGCTTTTCATTTTCAGCAATAACCTTTTTTGCATTTTCGTAAGCCTCTTTTTGTGCTACCTGTTCGGCAACTTGTGCCTCGTACTTTGCAATAGTGGCTTTTGCTTGCTCAACATCTTTCAACTTTTTAGCGCTTTCAGCCTGCTCTTGTTTAGCCGCCGCCTCCGCATTTTCCAAAGTTCCTACCAATTCAACAACTTTATTATAATTATCGTCGTTTAAATTTTTCTTGGCACTTCTTAATATTGCGGTTTTGACACTATCCCAACCAAGCACCACAACCAATATAATTGTTATAATTGCAGCAAGTGCAGCAAAAATAAAGTATAAATATTGTGGTAAGTTGATAAAATATAGTTGAGCGAGTTTAAAAGTTGCGAAAGCCATAATCCCGCCACCTAAAAGTGCAAAAATAATGGTAAGTGGGTTATTTTTAATATTTTGCAATAGTTTTTTCATATACTCGCTCCTTTTTTTTCTAACGGCTATATATGCAATGCTTGCTGTTGATAAAACCTTTAATGACTTTGCTAAACGCTCCGCCTTAATAAGTTGAATACAGCGTCCACTCCATATTGTACCGCAAACAATTGACGCCACAACCGATGTGACAATCATACTTGTATAAAATATCGCTACTATACCACAAATAACATCAAGTATTGAAAGTATAATCGCAGATATGTTATACAATTTTTTTTCGTTATCGTATGAGTCAAGTTTTTTCATTGCCCAAGCGATAACTTCTTGTGCTTGTGTTTCCAACATTGTTTTAATCCTCCTCGCTTTCAACTTCGGTTTCTTCTTGGATTTCTTCGCCGTCGCTTTCAACAGGCACATCTTCTTGTACGCTTTCGGTTTCTGCTTTTGCGGCAACTTGTGCGTCGGCAATAGCAATAATTTTTTCAGCGTAAAGAATTTTTGCTTTGAGTTCAACAATTTTTTCGTCAATTGATACTTTTTGACTTTCAAGGTTGCTTATTTCTTCTTTGATTTCGGCAACTTCGGCACGGTCAACAGTATCGTGCTTGATAGTAATGTCGTCAAAAGCGATTACATTGCTATCGTCACTAACGATTACAATTTTGTTTTCTTCCATAACCTTAACTCCTCCTTTTATAGATTTTTGTGTGTCTATTTCGCAACAGTCACTATATGTTAAAGCGGTATAACCGCGTTTAACCATTAACAAGAGTTTTGATTGATTGGATAATATCAAAACCCGTAAAGGCTTTAATTACCGCAAAAATAATCACTAGACACATAAACGCAAATAAAGCCCAAAACACAATTTTTGTTAAGAGATTGACTTTAACATTTTTTGTTACAAAGTTACCTTGATTGTCTTTGATAAGTTCGCCGTTTTTATCGGTTAAGTATTCAGGTATGCCCATAATAGAATTAAACAGGGCATTTATTGACTCAAAAAACATTGCTATCAAACTAAAACCGCCGCCAACTATCAATGATAAAATGTAAGGCACAACCGCAAAACCATAAGTCCACTTCATAAGCGACAAATCACAAGGCTCTTTCATACGCGCAAACATTAAGACAGGTTTGTGCTTTTTATAAAACGCATTTTGATTTTCGATTTCTGCTTTCTTTTGGTCGGTATCCATATCGGTACGGATATTTTCCTGTGCGCCTTCTTTCATTTCGTTAATAAAATCGTCGTCCTTCAGCGCCTCGCTTACCGCAATAGTTCTTGCGATGTCTTTGCCGTTTTCATACATTGACTTTGATGTATCGTAAGTTGGTTTAAATTCCGCTAACGCTTTATTTTTCGCGTCCTCAAATGTTGTAGGCGCATTGTTGACAGGTTGTTCGGGTATATTTTGCAATTGTTGGTTATTGTTTGTGACTTCGGCTTGATTGTCGATATTTTCGCTATCAATATTTTTTTTGATTTCTTCAAAATCTTTTTTCAAGTCCATAATTGACCTCCTGTTACTGTTTTATTTAACTTTTGATAAGTTCTTCAAGTTCGTTAATTTTGGCTCTTACTGCTTGACGCTTTTTGTGATATTCTTTCATATCTTCCTCGCTATATGGCGGGGTTAAACCCAAATCAACAAACTCGCGTTGTTTTATGCCTTTCCAATCGCCGATTGGGCTTTCGTGGCTTGTAAGTTCGCTTTTTAAATCCACAATTTGTTGATAGATTTTTGTTTTGTCGTTGTTTTCTTTTTCGTTGTTAATCATAGTTTATTTGCTCCTTTTGATTAAAAATTTGGTTAAAATAGTTGTCTATTTTTAAAATCCTGTAATGATTGCCGTAAATCTTAACACTACCGCGCCAAGATTTATAACTATTTAAGATTTCCGCAAAAGTCATTTTGCCGTTGTCTAATTTGCGTTTTAGTTTTTTAAGCCGTCTGCGCTCTCTGCGGAAGGTTTCGTTGGTTGTTTTTTCAACAACCTTGCCATTATCCAACAAAGAGTAGTGTAATTTTAAATAGGTAAATTTTTGTAGTTTTTCAATGCGCGTCTTTTTGGGATTTATAAAAATGCCAAGACTTTGAGTAATTGTTTGTAATTCAATAAGCAAGCGTTTTAAATATTCCTTGTCGTTATGTATGATGTACACATCGTCCATATAGCGACCGTAAAACT
>CATKZI010000011.1 GCA_949841365.1 uncultured Candidatus Melainabacteria bacterium | reverse complement strand
CTTCATCATCAGTGTCAAAGAATACTTCCTTCGTTATTGCGGGTGAAAATGCGGGGTCAAAATTAGACAAAGCACAAAAATTAGGTGTTATAATATTATCGGAAGATGATTTTCTGAACATGATAGGTAAGGTTTATGAGAAAAAATAATATGAGAATTATACAGATATCCGGACTTAGAGGGATTTTTATGGTTGTATTTATTGCAACTTGTCTTGCTGCGGGATTTATTGCGTTTCCTGCAATTGTTGCAATGCATGCTTGGAATTGGGCTGCTAATTTTATTGCCGTTCCGACTATTAATATTGTTCAGGGCTTAATGCTCTGGGCTATTGTTGCAATCAGCGGTTATATTATAAACGATAGAAAAAAATATCTTTTTTCTTTCAGTCCTAAAAATAAACTTAGTGATGAAGAAGTTCAAAGAATTTTAGAAAATGTTAAAACTCAAAGACAAATTTTGAAAAAATCAGAAGAAAAAGACAAGGAGAATGTATGAAGAAGTTTTTATTGTTGGCGGCAGTTATTGCGCTGGGCTGTTATTCAACTCAAGCAATTACAACAACTACAGGTATTGAAAGAGGTTATATTTCTTTAAGTTCTACAGCTAATGCTGAACTTGCACCTGATGTTGCGGAAGTTTCTATTGCCGTTCAAACCTTTGATAACAAATCTATGCAAAAAGCAACTTTGCAAAATAAAGAAATTTCAGAAAAAGTTATCACAGAATTGAAAGCAATGATTAACACTGCAAACGGAGATTTTATCAAAACTACTGATTATAACGCTTCTCCTATATATTCATATTCCGGCAGCAAAAGAACTTTGGATAAATATCAGGTTTCAAATTCTGTTGTAGTTCATACAAAATCAATCGACAAAGTTGGAGCAATGATTGATAAAGCGATTGCACTCGGTGCAACAAACGTAAACAGCTTGTCTTTCTCTGTTTCAAATTACGAAAATCAGTGTAACAGTTTGCTGGAACTTGCATCAAAAAGAGCTAAAAACAGAGCAGAAGCTGTTGCAAAATCCGTTCCTGCACAAATTGCAGGTATCAGAACAATGGATGTTTCATGCAGTGCAAATAATGTGGTTCGTACACAATATCGTTTGATGAAATCAAATATGATGATGGATGCGGCAGGGGCAGCTCCTGAAGCAGCTTCAACGTCAATAGAAAGCGGTGTTGTAAAAATTTATGCAAATGTAAACGCAAGTTTCTTTGTTAAGTAAAAACGAGGCATTTGCCTCGTTTTTTATTTTACTATCATAAATGATTTTAAACTTCTTCCGGCTCCGTCACCGACTGAGGTTATGTTGTATTGTTTCAGATAATTCATTGATGTGGAGCTTCCGCCGTCAAATGCCATTGCTCTGTCCCAGCCGAGTTTTTGTACGTAATCTCTTACTTCATACAAATCCATTGGGTGCTCGTCTGTGATTATTAAAATTTGAGCTTCTTCATTTTTTAAACCGATAATTGTTCTGGATGTTTTGTGTAATACCGAACAGCTTTCACGCACTATGTTGCCGTCTGCATCTTTTACAATGAAAAATTCTTCTTCCAATCTTAACTGCGGATAAATCAAGGGGCCGCCTTGAGCTGATGTGATTATGTTACATCCAAAATCAACAGAGCTCTTGTGCGGAACTATTTCGTAATGACGTTTCCCGTTTGAACATTCGACAACTCTGAATTCTGTTCTGTTCAAAATCTTATCAATATTGCGTCTTAATATTGAACTAGACAGCAAACTTTGGTTTAATTGAGGATCTTCAACCGTGTTTCTGTCTGTTACAACATAAGAAATTGATTTTTCGTTATTAGGATCAAAGTAGCCTGCATTAACAGTTAATCTCGCTTTGGCTCTTTGATGTGCTTCTTTGTTTGTTATAAGGCTTTCAGAACTTATAAAATGTATACGTTTTTTTATTTTTTCTCCTGTTAAAGCTATATGATAAATCCCGTCGTTATAGTCAATATTAATCCCCGCATTTGCACATACAGGAGTAAAAATTAACGCTAATACCAATAATAATTTTTTCATATTATAAATCCTTTGATTTGTAAAAAGCTATAATTGCACAAAGAAATGCTACAGGCGGGAATATAGCTGTAATAAACGGATGTAACACACCTTTTTCTGCAAGTAAATCAAAAAACGGCAGAGTGATGTAATAAACAAATATACATCCGATAGCAATTGTAAAACCGATAAGCTTTTGTTCTCTCGGTTTGCTGAACCCAAGTAATGCTCCCATTATCGCAAGTAAAATGCATACGCAAGGATGGAAAAAGCGTTGTAAGTATTTATTCAGCATATATCTGTATTCTTCGTCCAAATTTTCTTTTTTTAGAAGTTTTATATAATTGTTTAAGTCGCGGTTATTAATTTCGCGTTCTTTTTTGACTGAATATGTCATTAAAGTGAATGCATTTTTTGCATCTTCCCCTTCCAAAATATCCATAGTATCAAATTTATCTATATCAATGAATATCCCGTCACTGGTAATTTGATATTGCGTAATGTCATTTAACACCCATTTGTCGGGGTAATTTTTACCTGTTTTGGCGTGATAAATATTATTTAATTGATGTACATCGTTATATTGTTTTTTGCTGAAATCCAAGACTATAACATTGTACATTGTTGTTTGTGAAAACTTTGAAACAATAACTGCTTTTGTCGGAATATTATTTTTATCTTTTTGAGTATAAATATATTGTGTGGAAACATATCCGCCTTTAATGGCATTTTTCTTGTTGACGGAGTATGGTATAAGTTTGTCACCTGTAACAAAACAGAGCCAAGTTACAATTACACTCAGTACAAGTACAGGTGCAATAATTCTTCTGAAAGACAATCCGACAGCACGAAATATTGTAAGTTCACTGTCTTTGCTCAGTTTATCAAATGTGAACAAAGTTCCCAAAAGCAAACCGACAGGGAACGCTTTACCCAGAATTAACGGCAGTTCATAAAACAGAATAAGTATTGCAGTTTTGATTGTATATGTACCTGCAAGAGCCTTTTTTATGGTGCTCAAAAGCATTTCGGGTGCAATCCAGACAACTGTGAAAAGTAAAATTGAAACAAATGTCGCGAGTGCTACCTGAGTAAAAATATATCTGTCGTAAATTGTTATTTTAGGAAATAATTTCATTACAGAGCAAAATCCTTTCCTAAATAGAATTCTTTTGCAACAGGGTCAACCGCAACATCTTTACTTCTGCCCTGAATTTTGATTTTACCGTCAAAGATTACGTAAGCTCTGTCTGTGATTGAAAGTGTAGCTTTCGGGTTGTGGTCTGTGATAAGTACTCCCAAACCTTTGTCCTCGGAAATTTTTCTGATATTGTCTTTAATTTCTCCGATTGCAATCGGGTCAATACCCGCAAAAGGTTCGTCGAGAAGCATAAAATCAGGACTTGCCGCAAGTGCTCTTGCAATTTCAACCCTTCTTCTTTCTCCGCCTGACAGTGCAACGGCAGGAGATGTGCGAAGTTTTGCGACACCAAATTCTGATAGAAGTTCTTCAAGTTTCATTTTTTTCTCGTTGACAGTAAGTTTATCGTTCATTTCAAGAACTAGTTTGATATTATCTTCCACTGAAAGCTTTCTAAAAATTGAAGCTTCTTGCGGAAGATACCCGATACCTGCTCTTGCACGTTCGTTCATAGGCCATGTAGAAATATCTTCACCATCAAGGAAAATATGACCTTTATTAGGTTTGACAAGTCCTACAACCATATAAAATGTAGTTGTTTTACCTGCTCCGTTCGGGCCTAAAAGACAGACAACTTCGCCTTTGTTTATGTCAAAAGTAACGTCGTTAACAACGCTTCTGTCACCGTATATTTTAATTAAATTTTTAGCTTCAATCCTCATAAATACCCCTCGCTAATATATTATATTGTACATTAAAAAAAATATTAATACAATGTAAATAATTGTAAATATATCCCAAATATATGTTAAGTATATATTAGTGTGTGGCATATATATAATATAAACCATTTTCTTTTTCTTTATTTTCTCCTACACACACTTAAACCTTTTACCAAATATGAGATTGGCCGTTCGCAAGACGGCTTTTATTTTATAAAAAAATAACCGCTTAAGCGGTTATTTTAATACATTCCGATTATATTTCTAACTTCGTGAAGTATTTTTTGAGCTTCCTTGCGGGCTTTTTCTGAGCCTTCGCGGATGATTTTTTCCACTTCTTCAGGGTGTGCTTCATAATATCTGCGCTTTTCTCTTATCGGTGCGAATTTTTCGTTTACAAGTGCACCAAGCTGGCGTTTGCAGTCTGCACATCCGCGCAAACCTTTTTCACATTCGCATCTTACTGTTTCTACCTGTTCTTTGTCACCGAAAATCTGCCAGTATTTGAATGCAACTTCGCAATCATCGGGGTGTCCCGGATCATCTTTTCTCATCCTGCTTCTGTCGGTGATTGCGCTCATGATTTTTTTCGCAGTAACTTCTTCGGAGTCAGAAATTTTTATGTCGTTTTGGAAAGATTTGCCCATTTTATTACCGTCAAGTCCACAAATCAATGAACAATCATTCAATAACGGTTTAGGTTCGTTAAAGAAATCTGTTTTATAGATATTATTAAAGCGTCTTGCAATATCGCGTGTAATCTCAATATGTGCAACCTGATCTATTCCTACAGGGATTGCAGTCGCATTAAACATCATAATATCCGCACTCATCAAGACAGGATAACCCATTAAACCGTAATTAATTTGAGATGCGTTACCTTCTTTGGTTTTAAGAATTTTAGCCATATCTTTCAAGCACGGGTCACGCTCAACCCAGTTTTGCGGAGTAATCATACCGAGATATACATTAAGCTCTGCAATTTCAGGTACAAGTGATTGTACATATATTGTGCAGGCATTCGGGTCTAACCCGCTTGCAAGCCAGTCGATTACTACATCTTTTACATCCTGTTTTAAGTTTTCGGTTTTATCGTATTTTGTAGTAAGGGCGTGCCAATCAGCAACGAAAAAGAAGCTTTCATATTCATGCTGGAGCTTCACCCAGTTTTGTATTACACCCAAATAATGTCCCAAGTGTAATTTTCCTGTTGATCTCATTCCTGATACTATTCGTTGTGTCATTTTTTTACCCTCCTTAATTATTATACCAGAAAAATTTCTTAATAATAAATTGACTAAAAATCATGATTATCATACGTTTATAAATACGAGGAAACGGAGTGAATATCTCCGACTGCTGCCGCAGCCGTAAAAGTCGGAATACCTGTTGCATTATCTACGTGCAGAATGGATATGTGAAATGTCATTAAATGCAGTAAAAACGAATAGCTCAAGAGTGGGTACGTGTCCGCACGGACTTCCGCTTGGTGCATGTCCTATCTGTAACGGTATGGGCTCAGGCGGGGCGAAAAAAGCTGATTTTTCCGCCAAACCCGGTGAAATGAGCTGGAGCCAATGTGCGGCTATCGGAGCGTTTTTGAAGGCTCAAAAAATGGCTCAGCAGGCACGTGAACAAGATGCGGTAACTTTTGCTCAAAAAGCGCAGGCTTTTCAAAATGCAATGATGAATAATTCGCAAAAACTTGCGAATATTGCGCAGATGATTACTCAAACTATGCCCCCGATAATTGCAAAACCAGTTAATTTTGTATTAAATACGGTTCTTGGCGGTGCAGTCAGAATGATTGCAAATGTTGCAAATTTTGTAATGACAGTTCAGCAAAAATTAGCGGATATTTCGGATAAATTAACAGCGATTATGGGTGAATTAAAAGCTTCAATCGAAAAGAAAATATCGGAAAGCTTCAAAGTACTTAAAAAGAAAATTAAACGTTTGTTTATGATTTTTCAACCCGTAGAGGAAACTGAGAGTAAGAAAACTTTTAAATTAAAAACATTTATACATGATTTGTATAAAAAACTAACAGGTGATAATGATGGCGATTAGTCCTCTGCATGATGCAGAAACATTAAGACAGCAAAGAAATTTGACCAATTCTCAAAGACGGGCGAATATGGAAACCCGTGAAGGAGTTTTGGTTAACAGTTTTATTAAAGATAAAGACTGCCCTGATTGTAATCTTAATGAAACAATGGATACGCTTGTAATCTCCAAAAACACAGTGATGCCTGAAAAACTTTATGAGCAGGATAAGGCTAAAAAAAGTCTTATGCCGATAAGTGCTCTTGCGCTTGGCGTAATGGGTGTAATTGCAGGTGTTGCGGGATTGGTTCACCATACATCAAAGATTAATCTTACAATGGATTCTTTGAAACGTGTTCCGCCTACTGTCAGAAACGTTGCAATAAACAGCGAAACGATTCAGGCTTTATACAGAATTGTAGAATGTCCGAATTATAAGACAATCCAAGCGGGTGTCGGCGTATTCTCGCTTACTGCAATGGCTTTTATGGGTAAAACTTTCTTTGACGGGTTTAAAGATGTTTGGGTCAGAAAAAAAGAAGCAGATATTCAAAAAAATCTGCAGGAAAAGTTAATCAGTATTGAAACTCAATCTTTTGCGGGCAAAATCCAAATTACACGAAGCATGCTTTCTCAAAAGGCAATCGAACTCGGAAAATACTTAAACTATGACCCGAAACAACGACACGATGAAACCTTTAAGGCTTTAATGTTTAAGGGATCTGACAAAAAGGAAAATAAAAAAAGTGACGGATATTTACTTCTTGGTTTAGCAACTGTTGCGGGAATTGTAGGACTTGGATTTTTGTCGTTAAAACTTCTTACCAGAAGCAAAGGACATTTGGAAAAATTTATTAAAGAGACCAATAATGAAATTACCAAAATAGTTAAAAATTCTACTCCTGAAAGTAAAGCTCAGGATATGGTTAATCTTGAAAACCTCTTTAAAACCGCTGAAACTAAAGAGGAAGCTATCAGAGAATTTTTAAAACCATTAAATTGGAGTGATAAAGAAGAATATATCAAGCGATTATCGCGTGATATTAATAAATCTACTGTCGATGCAAACATCTACTGCGGCGGCGGAAAAACTCCAAAACCGACATTCTACTCACACGTTGACGATTACAGAGCATTTTTATATAATTATCTGCTTGATACCGAAAACAAACAATTCAGAGCACTTTTCTTAGGCACAACAGGCTTAACCGCAATTGGATACGGTGGAAAACTTGCAGGTGATGCGATTAAGGAAGTTCAGGTTAAAAAGCTGAATGCAGAAACTGAAGCTGAATTACAGCAGCGACTTGTTTCAACTGAACTTAAGAATTTTAAATCCAAAAAAGATTCGGCAATTCAACCTTTAATGGACGAATTTTATAAACAGGCGCGTGAAGGCAAGCCTAAAGAAGAATTAAAAGTAATGGCAGAGAACATATTGTTCGAAATTAAAAACGGTCCGCCGTTTGTATATTCATAGAGGTAAAAGATGTATATTCAACCTGTTCAATATCCTCAATATAAACCTTGTCTGCTTCCCACGGGGAACAGAAATTATACCGTTGTCGATAAGAACAAAGCGGATTATTTTGTTTCGCAAAAAGAAGCCTCACTGCCTTATCTTGCAGATATTTTGGCGCATTCAAACAATGAAGCGCAAGTTGTGGAAACGCTTTATATTATTGATCAAATGCTTGATAACGGTGTAAAAGGGGTTGATAAAATGTATCCTGTCTTGGCTCGTTTTAATAACACAACTTCCCCGAATATCCAAACATTTTTGGCGGGAATTTACAGAAAAACACAAGTTCCCGACGCGTTCGGACCTTTAGTAAAGATGCTAATACAGAATTCTATGCGTCCTCAAACTTCAAACTTTGACCCTAACGAAGAAATAGGCGGGGCAATACTTTCGTACCTTTCTGATCGGTTCAGGAAAAGTTAATTTGTAACGATTTTGTAACATGAATGAATACATGTTTAAAGTTTTACGAAACATGTGCCGACATGCATGATACGAGTTACTAACAAACGAAAGGAAGTTCGACAGAAATGGGAATGGCAGCGTCACAAGCTAGATTTTTAGGTCTGACAGCCAGAAAAAACAATGTTGAATTTGAAGGTCAACAGATTAACCAACAAAGAACAACATTGTCTAACCAGTCTGCAAATTACTACAATAATTTGCTCGGCATGGCTGTACCTGTACCGCCGTCTGTCGACGATTACACAAAAACTGTGTATACTTTCGAAGACGGAGCATTAACAAACCAGATTACCGCAATGATGTCACAGCCTAACGGTGATTATACCGTAAGCTATTTAAGACAATGGACAGATGATTTTTCTGTAGTTTCAGCTAATACAAGTATTGTTAACTCAAATGCTGATAAAACTGTATTTAAAGTCGGTGCTGTTACATTACGTGAAATGGCTAATCGTACAGATGCAGATATTGAAAAAATGACAACAACAGAGTTGGAAAAATTCAGAGGTACTGATGAGTATTTGAAAACTTTGTCAGATGATCAATTGAAAAATTTACTTAAAGAAGAAAACGCATATATTGAACTGCTTAAAAATAAATACGGTCAAGACAGTGAATATATGGTTCGCTATATCAAAAATACTACAACCGGCGAATATGAAGCTAACTTCTATAAAAAAACAGATTTGACAGGTGCAAACTATGATGACAACGGCAATTCATTGTCAAATATTAACTGCTACAAAATAGGCAGTGAAACTAAGTCTGAAGAAGTAAAAGCATTAAAAGGCTGTAAAGTTGAAAAAGACAGCTCAGGCAGATACATTAATATCAAAATTCCTGCATATGATTCTAAAGGAAATCCTGATATTAATAAAGGTATTACTTATGCATTAACAACTTCAACAGCAACTGATCAGGCTGCTTATGAAGATGCTATGAACCAGTATGAGTATGAAAAATACGAATACGACCAAGCAATCCAAGAAATTAATGCCAAGATTGAAATCGTTCAGGCTCAAGACAAAAACCTTGAATTGAGATTGAAACAGCTTGATACTGAGCAAAAAGCAATTTCAACAGAAATTGATGCAGTTTCGCAAGTTATTCAAAAGAATACCGAAGCATCATTCAAAACATTCGGTTAGTGGACGAAGTCCACTCCAACACTCGGGTTTTGGAATTAAAGTCCAAGCTAAACCGAATGAAAACAAAATTTTTTCCTTTCCCTTTTTCCTATTGATTTTCTAACGACGAGCAACAGCAAGTCGTTTTTTTTTGCCCGATAGAATATCAGGCAAATTTTTTCTTTATGCTAAAATATTTTTATGCAAAAGTATCTTAAAATTTTGAATGTGGTTCAAGAAGAAATAAACCAAGTCTTGGAGCAAATGCTAGAGGAGCTTGAGGTTCAAGAACCCTTGAAATCAAAACTTTTCGCACTTCTTAATGCACCTTCAAAGCATATCAGACCACTTATTTCTATTTTATATTTGAAGGCAATCGGTCAAAATATTGATGAAAAGCAGATTTTGTATCAATCTGCAATAGAACTTGTTCACAATACTTCGCTTATTCATGACGATGTAATTGATGAAAGCAATATTCGTCGAAATATTCCGACGCTCAATAGTGAGTTTGGGAATAAACTTGCTGTGATTTCAGGAGATTTTTTGCTTTCGGTTGCACTTGATAAGGTTATTAAAATAGGTGACATCGGACTTATTAAAATGTTTTCCGATACTTTAGCCGTTATGAGTGAGGGAGAAATTAACCAGTATTTTAATAAATTTCAAATACCGACGATTGATGAATATATAAAAAAATCAGCGCAAAAAACGGCAAAACTATTCGAAACAGCGCTTTGCGGTAGTTTATTAATTGCAAAAGCCGATAATAACGGACTTGAATTTGCACGAAATTTCGGGATAGCTTTCCAAATTCGCGATGATTTAATAAACTGCAAAACGACAAATTCGGACCTAAATGACGGGATTTATACTGCGCCTGTAATATTTTCCGGCGGAACTCAAATTACTTCCAAAGCTATTGAAAAAACACAGAGTTTGTTAAATAATTACATTAATAATGCGTTGGATTTATTGAAAGATATCAGTGACAATGAATATAAATTTGCATTGACAGCGCTTTTGGAGCTTATGAGAGATGAACAAAATTAAAGAATTTATACAAAAATGCAAAAATGAATATATGAAATTAAACCCGACAGCAAGAGAGATTATAGAAACTGTTGTTTTTGTGGTTGTAATGGTTATTATAATAAGATTTTTTGTGTTTGAAATCCGCTGGATTCCTTCAGCATCTATGCGTCCGACACTTGTCGAAGGCGACAGGATTGTTGTAGAAAGATTTTCAAGATTTTATAAAACTCCCGAGCGTGGTGATGTGATGGTATTCTATCCGCCGTTTGAAAAGCTTCCGAATACTCCTTGGCGTGTGTTTTCACGGCTTACAGGTTTTTTCTGTAAAGATGTTGCATATATCAAACGTGTAATCGGAATGCCCGGTGATAAATTTGAAATTAAAACCGATAAAGAAGGTAAAAGTGTTGTCTATATTAATGATGAACCGTTAGATGAAAAATATATCCGCAGTGAATATTACGGCAAACCGTGTACTGAAGATATGATTTGCGGACCTGTTACAATTCCCGAACATCAATATTTGATGATGGGCGACAACAGAGGCAACTCTTTTGACGGCAGATGGTGGGGATTTTTGCCGGAAGAAAGATTTATAGGCAGAGCGGTAGTGCTTTTTTGGCCTTTAAACAGAATTAAAAAATTATAATAAATGGTAAAATTTCATATAATCTGCCATAATCTGTGAACTTGTGCCGTTTACCACAGTTGCTTTCAATTGTTGATCTCTGTCGGTTTCTGAAGCTTTTTGAACTTTATCTGTTTCTTTGTTCTGCGGTTCGGTTTGCTTTACCTGTTCTTGAGCTTGCATTTCAGCAACGTACTGTTCGGTAAGTGCTTGAATTTCTTCCATTCTTGCTTTGTCGCCCGAATATGAACCTGTACTTTCAATTCCGTTTTCCGAAAATTCTTTAAGAATTTCTGCCCATTCGCTGTAATTAGTAACAGATTGTCCTTGCGCTTGAGCTGATGCCTGCGCTTTTTGTAATTCGTCTTCTGATGTTATACCTTCAACTTTAATGCTCATAGTATCTCTCCTTAATTATATTAAGGATATTGTTTTTGTTTGATTTCATAAATTATAAAAATTGTAATGAAAGTTAATATTTTATGAAGTTGAAATTTCTATCCAAATATTCTATAATTGAATAGAAAGGAGTTATGATGAGAGATTTAATGAATTTTAAAAACATCGGGGGGGGGGCACTTCTGGCTTAACTCCTAAACTGTTAGCATTTACTTTGGCTGAGGTTTTGATTACTCTTGGAATTATCGGCGTGGTTGCTGCATTGACTATTCCATCGTTAATTGCTGAATATAAAGAAAAACAGATAGTTACAAGAGTAAAAAAAGAATATTCAATGCTTAGTCAAGCTGTTAGAATGATGATTGCGTATAATGGTTATATAAATGAATGGAGTGATCAGAGTTATGAAACTTTTGAAAGAGAGTTGTTAAAACAGTTAAAAGTTGTAAAATCGTGTAGGGCAGGACATTTGTGTGGAGCTCATTATATGAATGAACCTGCACATGTGTTGTCAAACGGTCTTATTATTCAAATTCGAAATCGCAGAGATTGTTCTGTGACTTATTCTACTGCAGCCGATGCATTATCCGATAAAAATTTTGATTTTTTTTATTGTGCATTAATAAACGTTCATGTTAGTCCCAGATATAATAGCAGTGGTCATGCAGTAGCTAATTATAAGAATAAAGTTTTTCAATTTGTGGTTTATCCTGACGGTGTTTTGCCTCAAGGGCATAGGGGTACCGGTCATAATGGGAACTTTCAGTTTTGTTCGCCTGATAGTGTGAGCAGTGCTAATTGTACCGCTTGGGTTGTTTATAATGAAAATATTGACTATAATTATTGCAAAGATAAATTATCCTGGGATGGTGCGCACAGTTGCAAAGAAGCAAAATAGTCGAAATAACATTTTGTTTAATTAAAAATTAAATAATTAGAAATATTAAGAAAAATTTACAAAAGCCTAAAAAGTTCTCTGAATAGGCATTTTTTATCATGCTGACTAATATTGAAACTGTGCCGTTTTTAAAAAAACAATCATAATTTATATGTATGATAAACATGCTTAAACTGCTTGCAATCAATAATTTAGCAAGTATGATTAAGTTAAAGTGTAAAATGGTACACTAGTCGAAGTGGGGCAAAACTGATTTGATCCCCCTTATGGCAAATTTAATCAGTAAAAGGACACAAATGGCTAAAGACGTAATAGAATTAGAAGGTACAATTTTGGAAGCTATGCCGAACGCAATGTTTCGCGTAAAGCTTGAAAATGACCACGAAATCCTCGCTCATATTTCAGGTAAAATCAGAAAAAATTTCATCAGAATTTTGCCCGGTGACAAAGTAAAAGTTGAAATGACACCGTACGATTTGAGCAGAGGCAGAATAACATTCAGACTTAAGTAAGACAGTACATCTCACAAAATATAAAGGAAAAACAAAATGAAAGTAAGATCATCAGTAAAACCAATTTGCGATAAATGCAAATGTATCAAAAGAAAAGGCAGAATTGCCGTAATTTGCGAAAACCCAAAACATAAACAAAGACAAGGTTAAATTTTGTGTAGAGTGGAGTGAGCGTATGCGAACGAACTCGAAGTAGCGCGAAACGAATGAACGAAAATTTTATGAAATAAAATGAAGTGAATGGCAGTGAAGCGTGAAACAATAATTTAATACAGACATGAAAGTCGAATTGACGGACTTAAACGGTCAATGGTGAGGAAGTATTTATCCCTCATATCCAAAAAAATCTAACAACAAGAAAGGAAAAAAGAAAAATGGCAAGACTATCTGGGGTAGATTTACCTCGTAACAAAAGAATGGAAATCGCGTTGACATATATTTATGGCATCGGACCTACAAGAGCTAAAAAAATTCTTGAAGCTACTAACATTTCACCTGATTTAAGAACAGATGATTTGACAGATGAAGATATTAAAGTTTTAAGAAACGAATTGGCTAACTATCACATTGAAGGTGACCTTCGTCGTGAAGTTACTATGCATATCAAACGTTTGCAAGAAATCGGCTCTTACAGAGGTATGAGACATAAACGCAACCTTCCTTGCCGCGGTCAAAGAACTAAAACTAACGCTAGAACAAGACGCGGTAAAAAAGGTTTGGCAATTACTAAGAAAAAGACAGCGTAAGAATTAACATAAAGGAAATAAAAAAATGGCAAGACCAGTAAAAACAAAGAAAAAAGAAAAAAAGAACGTATTGCAGGGTGTTGTACACATTCAATCAACATTCAATAATACAATCGTAACTTCTACTGATACTCAAGGTAATGCTATTGCTTGGGCAACAGCAGGTGCTTCAGGCTTCAAAGGAGCTAGAAAAGGTACTCCGTTTGCAGCGCAGTCAGCAGCTGAATCAGTAGCTAAAAAATCTATCGACCAAGGTATGAAAAAAGTTGAAGTTCACATCAAAGGACCAGGTTCAGGTAGAGAAACTGCAATCCGTGCTATTCAAGCAGCAGGTTTGGAAATTACTTTGATTAAAGACGTAACTCCAATCCCTCACAACGGTTGCAGACCACCTAAAAAACGTAGAGTATAATGTACAAATGGCAGGGGTTCGCAATCGTGAACCATAGATGCCCTGCCGCAAATTAAGGAGACAATGATGGCCAGATATACAGGACCAACAAATAAATTATTCAGAAATAAAAAAGTTAAAGATTTGTCAAACAGAAAATTAACTTCTTCTATGAGACAAACAGCTTCAGGTCAACACGGTGCAGTTAGAAAAAAACTTTCTGAATATGCACTTCACCTTGTTGAAAAACAAAAAATCAGATTTACTTATTTAGTATCTGAAAAACAATTCGCTAAATATTATAACGAAGCTGCAAGAAGAAAAGGCGTTACAGGTACAATCCTTCTTCAATTGTTAGAATCAAGATTGGACAACGTTCTGTTCCGTGCAGGTTTAGGTATTACACGTAAACAAACAAGACAAATCGTTAACCACGGACACGTTCTTGTTAATGACAAAAAAGTTGATATTCCATCTTACCTTGTAAAAGCAGGTGATGTAATCACTATCAAATCAAAAAGTTCAGCTTTCTTAAAATCTGTAACTGAATTGATTGATATGGCTTGTGCTCCGGCTTGGATGACAATCGACAAAGATGCTTTGAAAATCACTTTCGACAGAATTCCGGAAAGAGAAGAATTAGATTCTGAATTCAAAGAACAACTTGTTATTGAGTACTACTCTAAATAGCGCGAGTGAGCTGAGGGCACAGGCTGGAGTTGGCTTTGCTATGGCAAAGACAAGCAGAGCAGAAGACCCGTTAAATGCGAACGAGCAAGACAGCAAAAACTGTCAAATAAATAGTTAACAAAAACTAGGAGAAAAACATGGAATTAAAAATTAAAAATGTTAATACAACAACAAGTTCTGACGGATCACAATACGGTAAATTCGTAATCGAACCGTTAGAAAAAGGTTTCGGTACAACAATCGGAAACTCTTTGAGACGTGTATTACTTTCAAGCTTAGAAGGAACAGCAGTTACTTCTGTAAGAATTGAAGGTATAACTCACGAATACACTGCAATTCCGGGTGTATTGGAAGATGTTATCGATGTTATGCTTAACCTTAAAGGATTGGTTGTAAAAACTGATTCCAAAGAACCTCAAACATTGAGAATTGATGTTGATCGTCCGGGAGCAGTGCTCGCAAGTGATATTCAACTTCCTGCAGGTGTTAAAGTTGTTAACCCTGACTGGTTGATTTGTACAGTGGCTGATGGCGGAAGCTTCCATGCTGACGTTACAGTAGAAACAGGAAAAGGTTACGTTGCTCACGATGTACCCAGAGATTCTAAAGGCGTTTCAATTGATGTTCTTCCTATCGATGCAACATTCATGCCTATTAAACGTGTAAGCTATACAGTAGAAAATACTCGTGTTGGTGATTCAATTGATTTTGATAAATTAACTTTAGAAATTTGGTCAAATGGTTCAATTGATGTTACTAACGCTTTAAGCCAAGCTTCAAACTTGTTAATTGATCACTTTATGCAAATTTCTTCAATTACAGGACAGCCTGTTATCACTCCTTCAATGACTATTGAAGAAGATGTTGAAGATGATGCTGATGCACCTACAATGACAATTGAAGAATTGGAACTTTCTGTAAGAGCTTATAACTGCTTGAAACGTGCAAGTATTAATTCAATGAGTGAATTATTGAAAAAATCAGAACATGATTTATTAAATATTAAAAACTTCGGTAAGAAATCTTCTGACGAAGTTATTGAAAGACTTCACCACTTCGGTTTAGACCTTGCTCCAAATCCTGAAGTAGAAGAAGAAGTATAAGTTAAGTAAAAATAAAAGGATAAAAAAATGAGACACCAAACTAAAAAACATACGCTTGGAAAAGCAAAGGATCAAAGAGATGCTTTGTTGCGTTCTTTAGCGACTGAACTTTTTGTACACGGTGAAATCAAAACAACTATGGCTAGAGCAAAAGCTTTGAAACCATACGCTGAAGAAATTATCACCCTTGCAAAAAGAGGCGACCTTCATGCTCGTCGTCAAGCTGTTAAATTCATTTTCGATAAAGAAACAGGAAGATATATGGATTTAGCAACAGGAGAAGTTTTCGAAGCTCCTCAGGCTGATAAAAAATTAGCTGAAGAAACAGTTTTGAGAAAACTTTTTGTAGTAATCGGTAAAAAATATTCTGACCGTCAAGGCGGATATACAAGAATATTCAGATTACCTCCAAGACGCGGTGACGCTTCTGAAATGGCTTTAATCCAATTGGTATAAGCCATGCGTTATACGCTTCAAGTTCAGTATATCGGGAAAAATTATGCCGGAAGTCAAATTCAATTTGAAAACGGCAAGGAAATTGAAACTCCGACAATACAAGGAGAACTTGAAAAAGCAATCAGTACATTGATATTCGGTGATACCGAAAATATAAACCGACAAGTTAAAACAGTCTTTTCCGGACGAACCGACAGAGGTGTAAATTCAGAAGGACAGGTAGTTCATTTTGACACTGACAAATCTATTGTTGCTTCAAAGTTTGTCTATCAGTTAAATGAAATACTTCCCGATGATATATCTGTCAATGACTTGATGGAAGTTGATGAAAAGTTTCACGCTCAAAAGTCTGCTAAACGGAGATATTACAGATACGTTTTTGTTAATCGTAAATGTAAAAATGCGTTTGACGGCGACTTGATGAGAGTGAAATTTGATATCAATTTGGATAGAATGAATAAAGCCTTAAGTTATCTTTTAGGAGAACATGATTTCTCAAGTTTTAAAAGTTCCGGAACGCTAAACCCGAGCAAAGTCTGTTTTATAGAAAAAGCTGTTGCAATGCGTGATGGTGATAAGGTGATTATTGATATTGTTGGAAACAGGTTTCTATATAATATGGTAAGAACCATTGTCGGAACCCTTTTAGAAATAGAAGGGCATAACCGTTCGGCAGAATATATGCTGCAGGTCTTAGAGGCTTGTGACAGACGTAAAGCCGGACACACAGTCAGTCCGTACGGATTGACATTAATGAAAGTAGAATACTAAAAGAAGGAAAATAAAAATATGAAAACATATTCAGCAAAACCTCTTGAAGTAGAAAGAAAATGGTATTTAATCGATGCTGAAGGCGAAATCTTAGGCAGATTGGCTACCAGAGTCGCTAATATTTTAAGAGGAAAAAATAAACCTGAATACACTCCTAACGTTGATACAGGCGATTTCGTAATCGTTATCAACGCAGAAAAAGTTGTAGTATCAGGTAAAAAAGAAACTGATAAAATTTATTATCACCACACAGGTTTCCCTGGTGGATTAAAATCAGCTAGTGTAAAAGAATTACGCGAAAAAGATGCAAGACTTTTAATTGAAAAAGCAGTTAAAGGTATGTTGCAGCACAATACATTGGGTGATACTCAATTTACTAAATTAAAAGTTTACAACGGATCAGAACATCCGCACGCAGCACAAAAACCAATCGTGCTTGAAAAGGAGGCTAAATAATGGCAGATAAAGAAATTATGGCTACAGGACGTAGAAAAACCTCTATCGCGGTTGTAAAACTTGTAAAAGGTAAAGGCAGAATTTTTGTTAACGGTAAAACTTTGAAAAACTATATCGGTAACAGACCTGCTATTGAAATGTTAGTATACAGACCTTTAGTATTAACTGATAACCAAGAAAAATATGATGTAAAAGTAAAAGCAGTAGGCGGCGGTGTTGTTGCTCAATGCGGTGCTATCAGACATGGTATTTCAAGAGCATTGGTTAAAGCTAATGAAGAATACAAAAACGTATTACGTTTAGAAGGATTGTTAACTCGTGACCCACGTGTTAAAGAACGTAAAAAATACGGTCGCAAACGTGCAAGAAAACGTTTCCAATTCTCAAAACGTTAATATTTGGGAACTCCAAAAAATCTTCCAAAAACGGCAGAAATGCCGTTTTTTTTTATATTTACATAATAAATATTATCGGAACCCGCCAAGCAATCCTGCTTACTTAAGGGAGCTATGCGCCCCCTTTAACCCCGCAGCAGTAGTTCTTTCTCTTTGAGCGATGCAAAGAGAAAGAACTCTGCACAAGAAAGAGAAACACGCTAACCATTTAATCACTACTAAACTCAACCTGAAACAAATGAACTCGCTTACGCTCAGACAACATTTGTTCTGTTATTGTTTCGTTAAGTAGTGATTATCGAAAAAAGTGCGACGATAGCATAAGCGAACAATCAATGTTTGCGAAACAATATCAAAGGTGTGTTTTGTTTGAACGTAGTGAGTTTACACACCTTATAGTTGAGCATTACAATTGATTAGTGAG
>CATKZI010000010.1 GCA_949841365.1 uncultured Candidatus Melainabacteria bacterium | reverse complement strand
ATAGTATTCAAAGGTGGACTCTTTCATTACACAGATAAGATGTGCGTACTTGTTATCGCAAGTAGTCTTGTTCTCTGATACAATTTCATTGTCAAAAGGTTCTAAAGTAGTAACCTTAACGACACCATAAAAAAGAGGTCAATTGACCTCTTTTTTTGCTTATATACATAGCACTGGATTTTACTAATATTTAGGTTTCAAACATTTGTATGTATGGGAGTTGTTTAAAACCTTTTTTGGTATACACATGAACAGCATGAGTATTTTCGGTCTCAACTTCTAATCTATAAATCCAATTTGGATATGTTTGTTTAATAAATTCAATAAAACTCGGTATTATACCAACACCGCGATATTTGGATTTTAAATATAAATCTTCAAACCAAATACATTGTTTACCAAACTCAGTAGAAAAACTTTTTGCAACCATTGTATATCCTAAAATCTCATTACCAGAGTAAAAAATATAACCCTCTAAATATGGATTTTCATTAACGCAATTTTCAAAATCATTTTCAAAAATTTCATCAGAGCCATTTGTATAAACAGCATCTGACGCATAAAAATTTTTCATCATGAAAAGAACTTCTTTTTTATCACTTAATATCATTTTCCTGATTTTATATTCCATACTGAAAAAATACCTTTAATTTCAACATCCAATACCCGTCTTTTACTGTCGGTTTGAAGTTTTTATATAAACCGTATTCAGTTTGAACATGTTTTAACAGTTTTGAATATTCCGTAAAATATTCCTGTTTTAAATCATCTTGAAATTTACCAAGCCAAGATGTTGCTTTAGAAAAGTAGCGTTTTACAAAAATATCTTTATAATCATTTAATTTACCTGTTTTTTGTAAAACTTCCTCAACTGCATAGAAAACATATATCGGCGAAAAATTCTTTTTCTTTTTAACAGCAGTAACTGCACCACATCTGTTTTTTCTATAGCAGTATAAATTTTCAGGCAAGATTGCAATCCTTTGTGCCGTAATCATTGAATGGAAAAACGGAAGCTGGTCTTGTCCAACTTTAATCTCTTGGAATTTTATATCATTTTTTTGCAGAAATTCGCGTCTGTAAAGTTTTGTCCAAGCTGTTGACGGGAATTTGAAAACATCTTTTTTGATATCTTCTGAAGAAAAAACCTTGTTTATCTTAGGTAATTTATTTGCGGAATATCCTCCGTTTTTACCTTTGTTTTCATAATAAGACAGCCCGCCAAAAACCAGAATATCGGGTTTAAGCCTGTCAGCCTCATCCACCATTTTTTGCAGAGAATTTTCCTCAATCCAATCATCACCATCAACAAAAAACACATATTCACCACGTGCAATTGCAAGTGCAGTGTTTCTTGCTACACCTGAACCCTCATTTTTTTTATCAATAATAATAAGTCGTTCATCAGAACATTTTTGAAGTTCTGCAAGTGAATTATCGGTAGAGCCGTCATTTACGCAAATAACTTCTAAATCCTTAAACGGCTGGTTAAAAATACTGTTTAAACAGTTTGAAATATATGGTTCAATATTATAAACAGGAATTATGATTGAAAGTTTAGTCATTAACGTCCGATTTCAACGGCTTTTTGTGCCATTGCCTTTGTAATATTAATCAATGCAAGGTTAGCTTCATAAGCACGTTGTGCAAGAATAGCATCTGCCATATCTACAGCAGGGTTAACGTTTGATGCTCTTATATAACCGTTTGCATCAGCATCAGGATGACCCGGACGGTAAATTTTATCGCCGAGTGTAGGGTCTTCTATACAGCCGTTAAACACAACACCGCCTTGAAGATACGGCAAAGTTCCAACGCCGAAAACGTCTTCTTTCATTGTGTTCATCAAACCGTGGAAAGAAATATCTTCTGTCGCATTCAAAATAGGAATACGTCTGACATAATTTGGAGTATCAACGTTTGCAATGTTTTTCGCGTGAATATCTAGCCTTAAGCCGTGTGCTTTTAAGGCATTTGATCCGATATTCATTGATTCCATAATACTCATTTTTTGTCCTTTCCGTCGATATGGTTCGACATTAAAGTTTTTGGTATGTCACTTGCTCCTATTTGCCGACGTTTATAACTGTCTTCATTTCTGTAATTATATTAGACATTCTTCTTGTTGCCATCGTATAAAGAAGTGAGTTTTGTTGGATTTCCATTAACTCATTTGCGGGGTCAATTTCTTCATAACGTCTTTCTTCAATAACCCCAGAAGGCCCTAAACGTTCAGACAATTGGGTTTCCAAAGGGCTGTTCATTGAACTTAAATAGTCGCCAAAATTAATATCACGGCGGACATACCCCGGAGTATCCATATTCGCAAGGTTTGAACCCAAAGCGCGCTGTCTTTGTGTTATCAAATCCATCATTAATGAAACTTTACCCATACTATCAAGTGATGTAAACATTTTTATCCTTTCAATGTTTTTAAAATTTATCCAAAGCCCGAGTGGCGGGTCCAGCGGCTACGCTGGCTATTCCCTTATATTTATCGCCTTGTTGTACATATCGTCAACAACTTTCATCATACGCATACTTGCAAGCATTGATGCGTTCAACCTTAACATTTCCGTTGTTGATGCGTATACATTTGTGTTTGAATTTTCAAGATTATTCTGGCAGAAGCAATCGTGCTCTTTAACCAGTTCAGGTTCGCCCGATTCATCTGTCGGAACAAGTTTATTCATGCCTGCCTGCTCCAAATTTTCCTGAGATGCAAATCTTACCAATGGGATTGTCCCGATTTTTTTAGGTGTTGTATTTGCTTTGTCGTAGGTAAAAACTTCACCGTTCGGTTTAATTTCAAACTTATAGCAGTTTGCGGGGATTTTAATACCTTCACCTACAATCCAGTTGTCATTAGTTACAAGATATCCGTCTTTTCCTTGTTTGAAAGCACCGTCACGAGTGTAGGCAACTTCACCTTCAGGTGACACTACGGGAATAAAGCCGTTTCCGTTAATCGCTACATCATAAGGATTACTTGTAACCTGTATTGAACCCTGTTTATAATCAGTTCTTACAGCCCCTGTAAGATATCCGTCCTCTTTAAGCATTTGTTCAAAGCTTACTGTTTTATATCCTCTTGTATTCATATTCGCAAGATTATTTGCAACATAACCCAATCTTTCAAACTGACTGATTGAGTTGTTAACACTTTTTCTTACTATACCTTGCATGCTATACATAAACTATACCTCTTATGCTTGTCCCAGCTGGGAAATTACTTTCTGTAAATTTTGATTTTGTATCATAAAAATCTGCCTGTTTGCTTCAAAATTTCTGATAATCGGCATCATTCCGATAAATTCATCCTGAAGCGATACGTTTGAATATTCGTTATAACCTTGTTTTACTTCGGGGTTCATAACAACAACACCGTTTGTATCCACAACACCTAAAAATCCACAGTTTTCGAACTTGTTTGTTTTACGGTTTAAGACAGATACAAGCCCTTTTGCATTAATTCTTACATCCTTAAGCTGTTCGGGAACAACTGAAAGCTGAATCGGGACACCTGCATTTGAAAGGACTTTATCATCCTCAAGAGTCAAAAGATTTCCCTGTTTATCAAGTTTAAATCTTCCGTCACGGGTAAGTTTTATACCGTCAGCAGTTTGAATTTGAAAATACCCTTTATTTGCTAACGCTAAATCTAAAGGGTTATCCGACATCGCAATACGACCGATTTTATCATCTGTTGTTTTTGAAAGTCCGTGTACACCTAAAAATTCGGTAAAAGATGATACAACCGGTTCTTGACGTTGATAGCCGATTTTATCAAATCCGCCGACATTTTCGTTGTACATACCGATAAGCTCACTTTGAACATGCATCGCTCTCAATGATGCCGTCAAGCCTTTTTCGCAATATCTGATACCGCCGTTAATTTTCATTTACTACCTCTTTTTTATTAAATAATCGGATAATTTACACTAACATTCAACAAATCAGATAAAAATCATCCGTTTATATGAGGTTTAATGATTATTTTAAAAAAGTCAATTTTCTATAATTTCATAAAGAGCAGGAGCTTCTTGAACACTGACATTACCTGTCGGCACTTTCAAAACCTTCGCACAAACACTTCTGTTTGCATATTCAATTGTAATAACATCATTTTCTTTTAGTTGTTTTGCAGGTTTTGCGGGATTGCCGTTAACAAGCACTCTGCCCATTTCAGAAACCTCATTTGCAACAGTTCGGCGTTTTATTAATCTTGAAACCTTTAAGAATTTGTCTAATCTCATATTATAATAATATAATTTATGTTATAATTTGTCCAGAGGGTAAAAATGAAAAAGAATATTATAATAACTTTATTATCACTTATATTATTGCAAACGGTAGTTTTTGCAGAAGCGATAAAATTTGTTCAGGTAACCGACACACATTTCAAAACAAATGATGAACACAGGGCAGAAGTTTTAAAAGAAACCGTAAAAGCAATTAACAAAGAAAAGGGTATTTCATTTGTTGTATTCACAGGTGATAATATTGACTCTCCAAATGCTGAATATATCCCTGAATTTGTAAAAATTATAAACAAATTACACGTACCTTATTACCTTGTAATAGGCAATCATGACGTATTTAAAAACAACGGACTTTCAAAAAGCGCTTATCTTGATATAGTTCGCGACAACAATTTTTTATACAGATATACAAAACCGAATTATGTATTCAAAAGAAACGGTTTTGTATTTATAGTTGTTGACGGTGCAAAAGAAGTTGTACCGGGCTCTAACGGTTACTATAAAGAAGATACGCTAAAATGGCTTGATAAACAATTGAAAAAGCATAAAAATGATAAAGTCGTTATTTTTCAACACTTCCCGCTTATTATGAATAAAGAGCTTTCATCGCATACTGTTTACAAGAAAGAAAATTATCTGAATATTTTGGATAAACATGATAACGTAATTTCTATTATTACCGGTCACTTACATACAAACTACGAAGTTATGCGAAACGGAGTTTATCACATTACATCACCGACTCTATTAAGTGAAAAACCTGTTTATAAAGTAATAAATATTTCTACAACAAAAGGGTTTTCTCCTATGGTATACACAGAATTAAAAGAGGTTGAAATCCCTAAAAAGTAGGATTGCTTTTTTTTACAGATAATATTATAATTATAATCAGTATAAGAAGGAAAATTTATAATGGATGAGACGGGCAATATATATTTTAATTTGTTTGTAATAGCATTTTTACTATTCTCAAACGGTTTCTTTGTCGCTTCGGAATTTGCAATGGTAAAGGTTAGAAAAACCCGCATTGAACAACTTGTTAATGAAGGTAATTACAATGCTAAAATTGCAATGGAAGCATTAAAGGATTTAGATAAATTTATTGCAGCTGTTCAACTCGGTGTAACAATCTCAAGTATTGGCTTAGGATGGGTCGGCGAAGGAACTCTTGCAAGAATTATTGAGCCTTTGTTCGTATTCTTACCGGGGATTTCAAAAACAGTTGCAACACACACTGTTTCTGCCTCAATTGCATTCGCGCTTATTACATTTTTCCATGTTGTGTTAGGCGAACTTATTCCAAAATCCATTGCACTTGAATATACGGAAAAAACTGCTCTATGGGTTGCAAAACCTATGCAGGTTTTGACATTTATCTTTAATCCGTTCATCTGGCTTTTAAACGGTTTTGGAAACCTTGTTTTGAAAATGTTAAACATTCCGCATTCTCATAAAGGTTCTCTTGTTCACTCTACAGAAGAACTTGATATGCTTGTTAATGCAAGCTATGACGGAGGTGTACTTAACGAAACCGAAAAAGATATGCTTCATAATGTGTTTAAATTTTCTGATTTAACGGCAAAACAGGTTATGATTCCCAGAACCGATATGGTTTGTATACCAATAGATATGCCATTAGAAGAATTATATAAAGTCGCGGCAGAAAATCAATATACAAGATATCCTGTTTATGAAGAAGATATAGACCATATTACAGGGCTTGTACACGTTAAAGACTTATATTCACTTTCAATCAAAGATGAAACCTGCCCGATTGAAAAAATTCAAAGAAATATCCTTCTTGTTCCAGAAACAATGACAATGGATAACCTTGTTCTTGAATTCAAAAAACGCAAAGGACAGATGGCAATTGTTGTTGATGAATTCGGCGGAACATCAGGGCTTATTACGTTAGAAGATGTTTTGGAAGAAATTTTCGGCGAAGTGCAGGATGAATTTGACGAGGAAGAAGAAAGCGATATCAAAGAAATTGCACCGAATACTTATATTGCAAACTCTATTATGCGACTTGATGAATTTGCCGAATATTTTAATATCGACGAAAATGAAATTGACGACGAAGATATTGATACAATTGGCGGACTTGTTTTAAAAATATTAGGACGTCTTGCTGAAATAAATGATACTGTTAAATTCAACGATTTCACATTTATCGTAAAAGAACTTGACGGCGCAAGAATTACAAAGTTAGAAATTCTAAAAGAAGAACCGACAGAAGAAAAAGTAGAAGAAAATAATTAGGAGAACAAAATGGATCAACAAACTTATATGAAAATAATGGGCTATGTTCCGACAGTAATTGAAGCTTCATCACGCGGAGAACGCTCTTTTGACATATTTTCAAGACTTTTAAGAGAAAGAATTATCTTTTTGGGAACAGAAATTAATGATGAAGTTGCAAACTCTGTTGTAGCTCAATTATTACTGTTAGACAGCGAAAATTCCGAAAAAGATATCATGTTGTATATCAACAGCCCGGGCGGTGTAATCACTGCAGGTATGGCAATTTACGATACAATGCAGTTAATCAAATCTGATGTATCAACAATCTGTCTTGGTGATGCGGCTTCAATGGGTGCATTCTTGCTTTGTTCCGGCGCTAAAGGCAAACGTTTAGCTCTCCCGAATGCTCGCGTAATGATTCACCAACCTCTCGGCGGTGCTCAAGGTCAAGCAACAGATATCGAACTTGAAGCAAAAGAAATCCTTAGAATGAAACACATGTTAATAAGCATTATGGCAGAAAATTCAGGACAGCCGTATGACAAAGTTAAAGAAGACTGCGAACGCGACCACTTCTTAACAGCTCAAGAAGCTTTAGAATACGGACTTATTGACAAAGTTGTTACAAGAGATAAAAAATAAAGTTAACATAACTTTACAAAAGGTTCAAAAACATGCAATTCCTTGGAGTTGCATGTTTTTATATACATGTAAGGTTAAAGGTTAGTTAAAACAAAATTTGGTAGGAGTAAAACAATGTCTCTATTAATTTTCGCATACCGAAAATTAGACATTAACAGGCAACGACATGATTTGAACTATCGCCTGATGGAAATCACCAGAAAGCTGTCGGATCTGCAGCAATATGCATCCAACATAGCCGACGGATCGGTTTCAATGAGCGATATGATGAACACCCCGAGTTCAATGTTTGGTCGTCAGTTAATGTACATGCAATACGCCCATAACGGAGCGTTATTCGGTGCACAACAAAAAATGGCTATGATGCAGCCAATGATAGCACAACAAATGGCGCAAATGCCTAATCCGCAGTATCAGGCAATGTACCAGCAATGGATTTTCAAAAATATGTACGACCAAGAGCGTGAAAGAATGGGAAAACAGGAACAAAAGCTCTTGAACGAACAAGAAAAACAAATTCAGGCAGAAAAACAAAAAATTGAAACGCAACTGAAACTTCTGGATCAAGAATACGATTCTTGCAAACAGGCAGAAAGCGAAGAAGTTAAGCGTTGGAAACCTGAATACGTATAAACTTTAACATCCTATCCTTAACTAACCTGTATGGGCAGTCGATTTCGACTGCCCTTTTACAAGCGTAGCCGCTTGACCCGCCACATTGGGTTTTGAAAAGACTTATTAAATAATTGCAATATAATCAATTTTTACATCAAAATTATCACGAGGTAATTTTTCAATAAAAAGCTCTTTTGCAATCGGCATAATCGTTTTGATATGAGGATTTGCAGACAAAAATCTGTCATAAAAGCCCCCGCCGTAGCCTAATCTGTACCCGTCTTTATCAGCCATTAAAGCAGGAACTATCGCAAGCTCAATAATTTCTGCATTTACAGGATTTGAACAAGGCTCACAGACATTAAATTCAGATTTTACGAGTTTGTCGGAATACGGACACACAAGAAGCTCATTTCCGCAAACTTTCGGCAAATAAAAATTCTTATTATCTTTTAAAAGTTCCAAAAGATTAATTTCGTACCGCATAGGATAAAAAATCAAAACATTTTTAGCATTTTTATACAACTCCGTTTGTCTGATTTTTTCAGATGCATTCTCGCTCAATCGTACAATATCAAGAGTTTTTCTGATACTTTTTGCTCTTATCCTCAAGTCTGTTTTATTATCCATGTTTTTAATATATAATAAAGACAAATGAAATGCGATAATTTAATAAACCCAGATTGGGCAAAACACGGATATATTCAAATCTACACAGGTAACGGCAAAGGCAAAACCACAGCATCTTTAGGGCTTGCAATGCGAGCTTTGGGCAGATGCTGGAAAGTTTTGATTATAATGTTTACAAAAGGTGGAAATGATTACGGTGAACTAAATTCTTTTAGAGAATTGTCGCCTGAAATCTCTCAAAACCTCACGATAAAACAAGCCGGTTTGGACAGAATTGTATACACAGATAACCAGACAGAAGCCGATAAACAAGAAATTAAAAAAGGTTGGGAACTTGCTAAACAAGCAATTCAAAATGATGAATACAACCTTATAATCCTTGATGAGGCAAATATCGCAATAGATTTAGGAATAATTGATGTTGACGAAGTCGTAGAAACGCTAAAAGCAAAACCCGAAGAAATGGAAATTGTTCTTACAGGCAGAAATGCTCATCAAAAAATTATTGATATTGCACATCTCGTTTCAGAAATTACCCCTGTAAAACATTACTGGGACACAGGTGTCGTAGCAAGAAAAGGAATTGAATATTAAATAGCTTGCTATGCGCTTCTGCGCATTAGATCTGACAACTTAATATCTTTTGAAACTTTAGCCGGTTTTACCTCGACAACTTCCTCTTCTTTAAACTGCGACAATCCTATTTTTGAATTATCATCAGATATCATAAATAATTCTTTGAAAAATGATAAAATTTCTTTCATTATCTGTCTCCTGACTTTATTATAATATGTTTTATTTAATTTATATCATTCATTAAAACTATTTTCCACTCAAAAATCATCATAGTTTATGTTATATTATAGATATAACGAGGGGAAATGCAAAACTTGAATGAAGATTTTAATACAGCTTTAAATATATATGAAAATGATTATTCCCATGAAGATTTAATTAACTTCTTGAAAAACGGCAATGTTGCTGAGAAACAAGCTTCCGTTTTAAAACTGGAAAAACTATCCTCATCAGATGATGCCGTTATATTAATGCAAAATCTAACGGGATGTGACGGCAAAATCCGCGAAGCAGTATCATTCAGACTTCCGGAATTTGTCAGTAAAAATCCCGAATATTTTACAGACTTTGTTGATATTTTTCTAGAAGCAATAATTGATATCAACGGGAATATTTGCAGAAACACAATTGCATCTTTGGAATATCTCAAAAATGATGAAAAATTCTGTCTTGATTTTTGTGAAAAACTTGCATCAAAAACACTTGAGCTTGTAAAAATTGTAAAAAAATTTGACCCGCAAGACGGAAAATACAAGGTAAATAAAGAAATTTTCAAACTATACTGGTATCTTGAAACAATATACCATTTTTCAGAATTTATTGATATAAAAGAGATAATTCTTGAAACAAAAGATATAACTGATTACACAATCAGAGAAAAAACAGCAAAAATTTTATCAAAATTTGATGATTTTGAAGAATTTAAACAAGAATTAAAGCAAGACAAAAACTATTATGTGAGAAGGGTTTGAGATATATAATATTAAGATTTGTAAACATAACTATACAAAATATATACTCTTTACGCAATTTTTCGTTAATAATTTCCTTTATATAAATACAAGGGGATCACATTTAAGGGAAATTCAAAAGGAGTAACAATATGGCAAGAGTATTAATTTCAATGCCCGAAAGATTTTTAGACGAAATCGATCAAGTAGCAGGTAACGAAAATCGTTCAAGATCAGAATTAATCAGAGAAGCACTGAGAACATATATGTATAGAAACCAAGTTCGCAATACACAAAAAGCTTCAAGAAACGCAGAAATATTAGACGCACTATTAAGTTAAAACATAAAAGGATGGGGAAAATGGAAAATACAGAATATATAATGTCATCATTAGACGAATACTTTGAAATTTTAGATAAGGAAAATAAAAAACGTTCAGAATTAGTTGCAAAATCGTTAGTTAAATATTTACAGAAATCAAAAGAAACTAACAAATTCGAAAAAATTCAATTAGCAAAATAAGGTCAAGGAAATATTTGGTTTATAGGGGAAAAAATTTATAAGGGTTGCATTAGCAACCCTTTGTGGTATTAAAAAAGCGAGTTCTTTCGAACTCGCTTTTAAATTTATATGTTATGCCAAAATTATTCGATAATTTTGTCAACAACACCAGCACCAACTGTGTGGCCGCCTTCACGAATCGCAAATCTCATACCTTCTTCGATAGCTACAGGAGCGATAAGTTCAACTTCCATAACTACGTTATCACCAGGCATTACCATTTGACCTTCAAATTTGATTGAACCGGTTACGTCAGTTGTTCTGATGTAGAACTGAGGTCTGTAACCAGGGAAGAATGGAGTGTGACGTCCGCCTTCTTCTTTAGTCAATACGTAAACGTTAGCTGTAAATTTAGTGTGAGGTTTGATTGAACCAGGTTTAGCCAATACTTGACCACGTTGGATTTCAGTTTTATCAACACCACGTAACAAAGCACCGATATTGTCACCAGCTTGACCTTGGTCAAGTGATTTTCTGAACATTTCAACACCTGTAACTGTAGTTTTCTTAGTTTCGCCTAAACCAACTAATTCAACTTCGTCACCAACTTTAACGATACCACGTTCAACTCTACCAGTTGCAACAGTACCACGACCTGTGATTGAGAATACGTCTTCAACAGGCATCAAGAACGGTTTATCCAAATCACGTTCCGGAGTTGGGAAGTAAGAATCGATAGCATCCATCAATTCCCAAATTTTGTCAACCCATTTGTCAGCTCCACGAGCGATAGATGGGTTAGCTTGAGCAGCTTCAAGAGCTTTCAAAGCTGAACCGTGGATGAATGGGATGTTGTCGCCGTCGAATTCATAAGAAGTCAACAATTCACGAACTTCCATTTCAACCAATTCTAACAATTCAGGATCGTCAACCATATCACATTTGTTCAAGAATACTACTAAGTTAGGAACACCAACCTGACGAGCAAGTAGAATGTGTTCACGAGTTTGAGGCATAGCACCGTCAGTTGCTGCAACTACAAGAATTGCACCGTCCATTTGAGCTGCACCTGTAATCATGTTTTTAACATAGTCAGCGTGACCCGGGCAGTCTACGTGTGCGTAGTGTCTTGCTGCTGTTTCGTATTCTACGTGAGCTGTAGAGATGGTAATACCTCTTGCTCTTTCTTCCGGAGCTGCGTCGATTTCATCGAATTTTTTCATTGCAGCTTGACCTTGAGCAGCCAATACAGCTGTGATAGCTGCTGTTAATGTTGTTTTACCGTGGTCAACGTGGCCTACTGTACCTACGTTAACGTGAGGTTTGGTACGTTCGTACTTTTCTCTTGCCATGAGATTAATCTCCTTTTTTGTCTACTTTATACTACTATACTAATTTGGTATTTTAAGCCATATAAATATATAATATTCGCTCAAATTTTTTTGTCAACAAGTGTAAAAAAAGAGGCTCGTTTGAGCCTCTTAATTATTCTTCGGTTTCTTCAACTTCATCAACTTCTTCGACTTGAATATCTTCTTCATCATAAGCTTGTTGATTCATTTCTTCTTCAATTTCCTGCTGCAGTTCGTCTTGTTCTTCAACTTCCTCTATATATTCAGGTTCTTCGTAATTTTGGAAGTTTTGAGCTTCTGCTTTTTCCATTTGAGAAACACTCTTAATATCTATCTTCCAGCCTGTAAGTTTATGAGCGAGTCTTACATTCTGACCTTCTCTTCCGATTGCAAGAGATAATTGATCATCCGGAACTACAACCATTGCTTCCTGAGCGTATTCATCATTTGCTAAGATGTCAACAGATACAACTCTTGCAGGTGATAATGCATTAACAATGTATTCTACAGGATCTTCAGAATATCTTACGATATCAATTTTTTCGTTTTTCAATTCAGAAACGATTGTTTGAATTCTGCTTCCGCGAGGTCCGATACAAGCACCTACAGAATCAACTTCAGGGTCATTTGACCAAACTGCAATTTTTGTTCTGTAACCTGCTTCACGCGAAATTGATTTAATTTCAACAATTCCGTCCTCAATTTCAGGAACTTCAAGTTCAAACAATTCTCTAACGATTTCTGCATGAGCGTGAGAAACAATTACTTGAGGCAATCTTGTTGTTTCTTTTACGTTAAGAACAAAAACTCGGATTCTGTTACCCGGTTTATAGTATTCGCCCGGAATTTGTTCTTTTTGAGGCATAATAGCGTCAGTTTTACCGATATTAACGATTACGTTTCTGTTTTCAACACGTTGGATAATACCTGTTGTCAAAGTGCCTTTTTTATCAAGAAATTCATTTAATACAAGATTTCTTTCAGCTTCTCTGATACGTTGAGTAATAACCTGTTTTGCAGACTGAGCGGCAATACGTCCGAATTGTTCAGGAGTAACTTCAATTTTAATTTCGTCACCTGCTTCGACATCTTCCGCAATTTCTTTTGCATCAGCAAGTGAAATTTGTAAATCAGAATCTTCAACTTCATCAACAACAAGTTTAGTACTGAAAACACCGATTTCCCCTGACTGTTCATCAAGTATAGCTTCAATATTTGTAACTTCTTTAGGTAATCTCATATGTTTTTTGTAAGCTGCAACCATAGCATCGCAAAGAGATGCAATAAGAACTTCTTTTGATATACCTCTTTCTCTTTCAAGTTCTTCACAAGCTTCAAATAATGCTGTTCCGATTTTAATCATGTTTTATTCTCCTTTTAATCTATATATAGTTTCGCTGATTGTATATTTTCTCTTGGAATTTGAAGTTCCTGTCCGTCATCAAAACGAAAGAACTTCAAACCTTCCGTATCATTATAATCAAGGATTTCTCCCTTAAATATTTTTTCTTCTTCGCCTTCAAGCGGAGTTTTTAGTTTTAAGCTTATTCTTCTTCCGTTAAAATAAGTAAATTCCTTATCTGATTTGAATTTACGTTCTAACCCCGGTGATGAAACTTCCAAATAATACTTAACGGGAATAAGTTCATCAAGAAAATCCGAAAGGCTTCTTGTCACGTTTTCGCAGTCATCGAGTGTAACATCTTTTTCTTTTGAGTAGAGATAAATTCTCAAAAACCACCTGTGATTTTCTTTAACAAACTCAATTTCAATAGGAATGTACCCGAAACGCATAGCAGTATTCTCGATTAGCGGAGTAATCTTTTCCAAAATATCATGCCTGTTAATTTCGTGTTTCATATTATGTTTCCCTCTATATAAGTGAAAAAAGAACGAGAAGTCCCGTTCTTTTTTGTCTGTGGCAATACTGCCTATGTGTAAATTATATCGTACTCATTCCGAAATGTAAAGGTTATTGTAAAAATATCTTAAGATTCTTCTGTTCTTGGAGCAAATTGAGCCATCTGTAATCTAAAAACTAACTCTTTAGAGATTTTTTGACCATCTTCACTTAAATATGTATTTTGATCTAATGGAAAATATTTCTTATTACCGATTGTTATAGTCCCTTCAGGTTTAAATTCCGGCATATTAAAGTCAGGCATATTAAACGCACCAGCACCCAAGCCTGAAAGACCTTTTGAGTTAGCCCCACCCCCGAATGAAGGTGTTAATTCAATATTAAATGCTGACTGTGCAGGTTGTTCTGGAACTTGTACACCATGTTGTAAAGCTAAAGCTAAAAATTCTGCTCTGTTAGTCACTTTTCCTGTTTCATCAACGAAATCTCCATTATTGTCTTGAACATATGTATGTTCGCCTAACGATATTACAGACGCTCTGTCGCCTAATACATTACCTGCCTGTAATGTTGTTACATCAGAACCTGCACCTGCTACAGGTATTTGAGTGATAGGTGTAATAAATTCTTTATATGTCGTAATACCAGTAGCAGGTACATTCGTCAATTTGTTACCTTTAGCATCTTTAATATTTTGTAACTCATTACCTAATGCAGCCAAAGAATTATAAGCTTCAGCCATCGCCGGAATATATCTGTTATATTCGTCAATTTTTTGACGTAATTTATTTATATCAGCTTTCTCAGTCTTACCACGCAAACCGTCTATTTCTCGTTTTAAAGTTCTCATAGTTCTTGCATTTTCGGTCAATGTATTCATCTGAGACTTAGCTAATTCATATTTTTTATTTACTAAATTTTCTTTAGTTTTTTTCAATTCTTTTAATTCATTTTTCTTAGCTTCTAATCCGTCTTTGATGTCTTGAATTTGTTGTTTTACAGTAGTTTCTAATGTTTCTTTTGCTTTATCAACTTTTTCTTTCTGAGCTTTAAGATTATCTAACTGAGTTTGAATACTTGCCCTGCCAGGATCATTTTCTGGAGTTCTATCAAGTTGTTTTTGTAAAGTATCAATAGAACGACCTAATTCACCGGATTTATCTTTTAATGATTTAACAGCTTTGTCAATTGTACCAGAATATGTATTGATATTTTTTAGATCAGTATCATCTATTGTACTAATAGCAGTATCAATTGCTGTAATGTCACTATCTGCAGATAACGATATTACAGATAAAGTTGGAACTGTTAAATCTTGAGTTACACCCGCAATTTGAATTCCTTCATTAATTTCAGCAATAGTCTGTTGAATTAAGCTATTACCACTTTCATCTTTACCAATTTTTTGATATTCTGTATTAAAGCCTGATAATTTTGTACCAATTTCAGATTCAATATCTTTAATTTCAGTAAATGTTCCTGCACCTTTTAATCTGTCGCTTAATGACAGTGTTCCTTCTGTAGGATTAGAACCACCAGGTGTTACTGTTTGATTTGACGGAGAATTAGGGGCTTCTGATTTTGGTGTATTATCCGGTTTTTCAGTTCTATTAGCTTTTGCTTCTTTTATAATTGCAGCAGTTTGAGCACCCATTTGTGCGAGCATATTCATTGCCATCATGCCTGCCATGAATTTATTCATGGTGTTATTACCTTGATCATGATTGCACCTATGCGGCATTCCAATATTATTAAATAATGCTGTTCTGTTATCATTCAAAGCATGACGGGTTGCACTGATTGATGCACCGTTAAATGCTCTGTTATTTAAATGAATTCCACTGCCTGTTAATGTTCTTTGAGCAAAGATACCATAAGACACGCCGGTACTACGACTTGCAGAACCAAGATTAGCTGCAATCGATGCTTTTGGTGATTGCAGTTTAGGTATATTCAATTTTTGTACTCCCGGTCTTGCGACTGCCATGATATACTCTCTCGTTTTTACTCTCTTAAACATGTAAACGCTTTGAAAAACGCCTGATTTCACATGTTTCAAAATCTGTTACAATCGTTAACATTATAAATTTCGGCTAATTATATTATGCCCTTTTTATTAACAATATTCACAATTTAAAAATCGGGCAAAAACAAGAATTCACGACTGTCTTAAAACTATGCAAGTATTTTTAACAATTACTTTACAAAAGTTATGTAAATTTTTAGAAAAATAAAATTTTTATCCTAAATTCAACCCAACTGTCACTCTTTAGATTTATTTAAAAATTAATTGTAAAAAGATTGGCATGGAGTGTTAGAAAAACATTTATTTTTTTTTGTTTTATCCTATTATGGATATACAAATCTTGGGAACGGGAATTAAATCCTTAGTTTTAGAGATTTATCCACCCTTAGAACGATTAAACCCTTTGGTCAATACGTTAAAATAAGGATAGAGGAACTTTTTTGGAGGTAGTGAGTAGTGTTAGAACATGGTTACATTCAAATTTATACAGGTGACGGCAAAGGCAAAACTACGGCATCTTTAGGCTTGGCTCTCAGAGCTTTGGGACATGGTTGGAAAGTTCTTATTATCCAATTTACAAAAGGTGACAGTGCAACTTCTTACGGAGAACTAGCTGCATCTTCTAAATTCTTACCAAACCTTGACGTAGTTCAATTTGGCATGGACAGAGTATGCTATTCTCATAATGTTTGCATGGAAGATTTTAAAGAAGCTAAAAGGGGTTGGGAATACGCAAAACAAGCTATCAACTCAGGAGAATATCAATTAATTATTTTAGATGAAATTAATATTTGTACGGCTATGAACATGATTAAAGTTTCAGATGTTAAAGAGGCTTTACTTAACAAACCTGACAACCTTGAAATCGTGTTAACCGGACGTTATGCTCACCCTGAATTAAAAGCTATGGCACATCTTGTTACTGAGATGAAACCCATCAAACACTACTTCGATATGGGTGTTATGGCTAGACAGGGTATTGAGTATTAGGGGAGATTTGAGGAAAGTTTTAATGTAAATCCTTTTTGTTTCAGAAAATGAAATAGCGGACCTAAGGGTCCGTTTTTTTTTTAGGGCGAGCAGAGGCAGGAGAAATACGAAGTATTTCGAAAGTTGAACAATCATAAGCGAAAACCACGCTTTTCGCTTTGATTGTGAACGGTGCCGTTTAATGCGAGCCCGTAGCCGGCTGAGCCTGCTACGCCATACACTTTAGTCTTTTGGCGGCAATTCATCTTTTTAAATGATGCAGTAAAACCTATATTGTATAGAATAGATATGTAAGAACAATATTTGGGAAGTTTATGAGTCAAAGTTTTGATTTTACATCATACAATAACATCAAAAGAATGTCTGAAGAAGAACTTACCGCACTGTGGGAAAGTTATCTGAACGACAGGACAAATAAATCTGCCCGTGACATGTTAATTGTTCAATACATTTACCTTATCAGATACGTCGTAGGACGTGTAAAAGTTACTCTGCCCGCAACTATTTCCATTGAAGATATTGCAGGTTACGGTGTTGAAGGTTTAATCAACGCTATTGAAAGATACTCACCTCAAAAAAATACTCGTTTTGAAACTTATGCACTTATCAGAATCAGAGGTTCTATTTTAGACAGAATCAGAGCACAAGATTTCTTGCCGAGAAGCGTAAGAAAGAAAATTAAAGATATTAAAACCGCTCAAGAACATTTGAAACAAGAATTGGGCAGAATGCCGACAACTCAGGAAGTTGCTCAATACATTGACATGGAACCCGAAAAAGTTATTCAGCTTCTTTCCGAAGATTCAACCATGACTTCAATTTATGATAAAAAAGGTTCAAATGAAGATAGTGTAGAAATTATCGACACAATTGAAGATACTAACAAACTTAATCCTCAAGAGCAGGCAGAAGAAAAAAATGTTAAACAGGAACTTGAAAAAGCGTTATTAAGATTACCTGAACGCGAAAGAATTATCATGGTTCTTTACTATCAGGAAAACATGACGCTAAAAGAAATCGGCGAAACCATCAATATGTCAGAATCCAGAGTCTGCCAGCTTCATGCTCAAGGTATCATGAAATTGAAAAATATCTTAAGCGAAAGCAGAACGACAAGATTACGCCAAAGCATTATCGCCTAGCTTCATATTCGATTATTACAAAGTCGATTCTGTTATTAAGACCGTTTTGGGGTGCAACGTTATCTTTAAACGGCATAGTTTCCCCAAACCCGAGCGAAAACACTTTTTCTATCGGCAATTTTCTATATTTAATCATATATTCTGCAAGGTTTGAGGCGCGTGATACGGAAAGTTCCCAATTTTTGGTGAAATCGCTTTCTTCGGTATGATTTTCAATAACGCAGTAATTCGGAAGCTTTACAAGCAGACAAGAAATTGCGTCGAGAATATCCAGTGAGCTTTCTTTAATCCTCACCTCACCTTTATTAAAAAAACATTTTTCATCAATGCTTATAATAAGACCGCGCGGAACTTTTGTATACATAATTCCGCATCGCAAAGGAAGCTCTGCTTTGAATAAATTTTCCAATTTATCAACTTCAGGCTGATAAGAGATTGTGACATTAAATCCCGAACAAAAAATTAATATTAAAATCAAAATAATTAAGTACAGATTTTTCACACAAAATATTATGCAATATTTTAATATGCACCTGCATTACCCGACTAGGGTTTCAAGACAGACAAAACAAATTTGTCATTAAAATATTTGTTTGCGCAATCTTGAATATCTTGAACCGTAACTTTTTTAATCCTTTCAGCAGCCTTATCTCTGAAGTCAAACCCAAGCCCTTGAATTGCATAGTGAGCAAGCCAATTTGCCTGTTGGGAATTTGTTTCGCTGATAAATGCCCATTTGCCGAAAAGATTATTTTTAGCATTTTCAAGTTCTTCTTCACTTACAGGAATTGTTTTTATTTTTTCTATTTCTTCATCAAAACCTTTTAAAGAAACTTCAATATTTTTAGGTTCAGTAGCGATATAAATGGAGAAATTTGCGATTAATCTTGCCATGTCATAAGAACTTCTAACAACATAAGCCAACCCTTTTTTATCACGGAGTTCAAGGAACAACCTTGACGAAAGTCCGCTCGCACCTAAAATAACATTCAATAATGACAATGCGGGATAATCTGCACTATCAAAAGTTTCAACAAGCCAGCCTTTTAAAATATGTGCCTGATTTAGATTTTCCTGAATAATTTCAACATCTTTTGACTTTGTTAACTCAGGTTTTGGCTGCGCTGTAAGGTCACATGACGGCTTAATATCTCCGAGGTTATTTTCTGAAAGCTGTTTTACTCTGTCATATTCAACATCTCCAACAAACACAAGCACTTTTTTACTGTTTTCGAGAATATTTTGATAAGCCTTTATAACATCATCTTTTTTGACGTTTTTAAGATTTTCCAAAATTACGGTATTTGTAATCCCGTATCTGTGCCCTTCATAAATATTTTTATAGTAGCTGTCAAGAACTTTTGCACGTGGTGAATCAAGTTCCGCAATAATTTCACCTTCAAGTTTAGCCTTTTCTTTGTCAAATTCTTCAAAATTTGTATTTTTTATAATATCCGTAAAAATTTCAAGAGCCTTTTCAAAATCCTCATTTAAGCATACAAACTTAAATTTGACATAATCCAACTTTAATTCTGCAACAAATTCGATTGCGTATTTGTCCAATTCTTCTGATAACTGCTGAGCCGTGTATTTTTTAGTACCCTGCATAAAAAGTCTTGTCATTAAAGAATAAACTCCTGCCTCTACTTTTGTATCAGGCAGTGACAAGTTAAAATACATTGCACATCTTGGCGTATTTTTGTTTCTTTTATATGCAAAATCAACATTGTTTCTTAATTTAGTAAAAATTTTATCCATACAGGCTCTCCTTTTACGGCAATTTTAACATAATAACAACTAAAATTCAATTTTTACATAATAAATATTATCGACCGTGCCGCTCGACCCGCCACATTAGATTTTGTAAAAACTTTATAGATATTGGATATCGGGACTGTGCATCCCCACACCCTGCACCTAATATTCTTTTTCTTTTTTGCGATGAAAAGAAAAAGAATATTGGATAAGAAAAAGAAAACACGCTAACCGTTTAATCACTACTAAACTCAACCTAAAGCAGATAAACTCGCTCCGCTCAAACAATATCTGCTCTGTTATTATTTCGTTAAGTAGTGATTATCGAAAAAAGTGCGACGATAGCATAAGCGAACAATCAATGTTTGCGAAACAATATCAAAGGTGTGTTTTGTTTGAACGTAGTGAGTTTACACACCTTATAGTTGAGCA
>CATKZI010000009.1 GCA_949841365.1 uncultured Candidatus Melainabacteria bacterium | reverse complement strand
GAACCCATTTCCAAGGTGAGGTTTGAATATTTTGATCGGCTTTCATCTTGGTAGTCATAGCTGGGGCTAAACAGGCTAGTACGATACTCATGATGAGCAAGACTACCATCATTTCAGCTAGAGTGAACGCATTAAAATATTTACTATAACTTTTCATACTTCCCATTCCTCTCAATTATATAGTATTATTATAAACTATTTTTTTAATTTTCTCAACCCCTATTTTACGCAAAGTTCACAACACATCTGACAAGCACCGAAAACTTTTGAAGCGTGTAGATTTTTTCTGAAACATCTGTAATGCGGCAGGTTAAAAACTTCTTTTATCGGCATTTCTTTAACATTACCGATCTTTTGCGACAAACACGGATAAACATCTCCCGCAGGTGTAATCATCATATTGGAATACGGATACATACAAGGTTTATAAATTTCTGAAATCGGTTTGTCACAAGGTGTATTAAAAAACTCCTCAATTTTTGCAAGCGGATTTTTCGAATACTCAAACTTAGGCGACCATCTGATTTGAACTTTTGAATTTTTAGATAAACTTTCCAATTCTCTGTAAACTTCCTTAAAATGCCCCATATCAAAATATTTTTCAATAGGATAATTTGCATTAAATTCAGGCACAAAACTGTCAAACAGCACAGAATTTTGCTTTAAATTGTTATTTCGTAAAAACGAAATTGATAAAAAGTTAAACTTCATTTCATCGCACATCTTATAAAGTTTTGGCAAATCATCAAGATTATTTTCAAGAACGATTGTCTTAATATCAATCATCGGGCGTTTACTGCGGGAATTCATATTATCAAAATTTGTCATAATTTTGTTCCAAATTCCGTCTTTTGCGCGATTTTTATCATGATTTTCACCATATCCGTCCAATGAAACAGACAAAAGCATCATTTTGCTTTTAATAAACGCATCAATAATTTCGTCATTAATTAAAATTCCGTTAGAAACTACATTTAATTTCCCAAAAGTTTTTTGGGATGTTTTCATTAAAATATCGATAAAATCCTTGCGAATTAAAGGTTCACCGCCGACTAACGTTACAAATGAGTAAAACGGTATTTGGTCAATTATCTTAAACCACTCATCTGTTGTAAGTTCCTCTTTATTTCGGTCGTTTCCTACATAACAATACGGACACTGCAAATTACAGCGGTAAGTCAACTCAAAAAAATATCTCAAAGGTATTGGAGCTTTTCCGCTTCTGTCATTATATGCAGGCAGTGCGTATAAATTTCTGCCGAAATCAAACAAACCCGATAAATTCATTACCCGCCTATCAATATCAAACTAACCCACATAACAAGAATACCCGAAAGTATACCAATCAAAGATTGGTGCCAGTCGCCATATTCTTTTGCTAACGGAAGCAAAGTATCAAACGAAATATAAATCATAATCCCCGCAACTGCTGCCATCAAAGCTCCGACAAGAACCTGAGGAAGAAATAATCCAAAAACAAACATTCCGACAATTGCTCCTATTGGTTCTGTTATGCCTGATAAAGCCGCATAAAGCATTGCATAGCGTTTTTTACCCGTAACATGGTATACGGGCAGAGCAACAGCAATACCTTCGGGAATATTATGAATAGCAATTGCTAATCCAACAGACAATCCCAGCGTAATATTTTGGGTTGTTGTAAAAAATGTTGCCATACCTTCAGGAAAATTATGTACACAAATTGCCACCGCAGTAACCAATCCTGCACGTTTAATTTTATAATTACGTCTTGACGGTGTATCAGGGTGAAGCATATCCTGTTCGTCAACGTGATCAGGCAAAAAATAGTCAATAAGAATTGCAATCAGCAAACCTGCCACAAACCCCGCAAATGTAATCCATTCATAATTATTAGGGAAATGAACACTCAAAAGATTATTTGCTTCGGGCACCATATCCGTAAAAGAAAGAAAAATCATAACACCTGCAGAAAATCCCATTCCGACAGATAAAGCTTTCAAGCTTTTTTTCTTAATTATAAAAGCAATAGCGCCGCCTATTGTAGTTGCGAGTCCTGCAAACAGGGTAATTAACATAGCGGGTACAAAATTTTGCGGTAAATTCATAAATTATTTTCCTTCCGCAAATTATTGTAGCACAAAAATCAGATATCAACGTTTTGCATCATTTCAACAAGCGTATTAACAGTTGTCTCCATACTAACAATATCAGAAGTTCTTTGCTGCAAAAATGCGTTAATCTGCGGCATCATCTCAATTGCCGTATCAAGTTTCGGGTTAGTACCGGGCTGATACATGCCGACATCGATTAAGTCTTTATTTTCACGATAAAGTGCCATTAAAGCACGCATTTTACCCGCTGCGGATTTATGCTCGGGAGTTGCAATAGCGGACATAAGCCTTGAAATACTTCCCAGAACGTCAATTGCAGGATAATGGTTCATTTCGGCAACTTTTCTGGACAAGAAAATGTGACCGTCAACAATACCACGCACAATATCTACAATCGGATCTGAAATATCATCACCTTCCATAAGTACTGTATATAACGCCGTAATAGAACCTTTCGGACTGTTTCCGGCACGCTCGAGAACTTTTTGAAGCCAAGAGAAAATTGAAGGCGGATAGCCCTTCATTGTAGGCGGTTCACCGAGCGACAACCCAACCTCACGTCCTGCCATGGCGCAACGTGTCACAGTATCTGTCATTAAGAAAACTTTTTTGCCTTGATCTCTGAAGTATTCACACACCGCAGTTGCTGTCAACAAAGCTTTTTGACGAATCAAAGGCGGTTGGTCGCCTGTAGAGCAAACCAAAACCGATTTTGCCATACCTTCTTCACCGAGAGAATCTTCAACAAACTCTTTAACCTCACGACCACGTTCACCAATCAGCGCAACTACGTTAACATCGGCATCAGAATTTCTTGCAATCATACCAAGAAGCGTACTTTTACCAACCCCAGAACCAGCAAATAAGCCCAAACGCTGACCGCAGCCCATTGTCATACAGCTGTCAATCGCTCTTACACCTGTTGAAAAAATTTCCGTAATAATCGGTCTTTCAAACGGCCCCGGAGGCGGGCCTTCAACAGGACGCCACATTGCACCCGTTGTATCAAGAGGTTTTCCGTCAATCGGCTCACCCATAGGGTTAATCAAACGACCTAAAAGAAAATCTCCGACAGGAATAATAATCGGATTTCCTGTTGATGTAACCAAACTTCCCTGCCCGATACCTTCACCGTCATACAGCAAAAGCAATTGCGCAACTTCACCTTTGAAAGCCTGAACTTCAGCGGGTTTTCTGCGTCCGTCTTTTGTTTCTATATAGCACAAATCGCCGACTTTCAAGCCCGGCAGTTTAACTTCAACGGTTAAGCCCAAAAGTTTAGATACAGACCCTTTAAATTTATAAAGCGTTGTTTCATCAAGTTTATTTTTAACTCTGCTTTTCAGCTCATCAAGTCTGCTTGTATCCAGATTTTCCATAATAAATATTATAATTGATTTTACATAATTTTCAATTTGTTAAGTTATGGTATAATTGTTTTATGAAAGAATATGATTTTTATATAGTACCGACTCCGATTGGAAATTTAGGTGACATAACAAACAGAGCAATTGATGTTTTAAACTCCGTAGATATAATTGCCTGCGAAGATATGAGAGTTACACAAAAACTCCTCAACCACTTTGATATAAAAACAAAATGTATTTCTTATCATAAATTTAACGAAAAAGAACGCGTAAATTATTTTCTTAATATTCTTGGCGAAGGTAAAAAGATTGCATTGGTATCAGATGCGGGGACACCGCTTTTCTGCGACCCCGGAGCAGTAATTGTTGATGAATTAAGAAAAAATAATTTTACGGTAACATCACTTGCAGGAGCAAACGCAGTTGCCACATTTCTTTCACAAGTTCCACGCAAAGGCGAGGATTTTGTATTTGTCGGTTTTTTACCAAAACCCAAACAACAAATCGAAAATCTTTTAAATAAATATAAATCTACAGATATTGTATTTTACGACTCTCCAAACAGAGTTATGAATACATTGCAAACCATACATGCCTGCCGTCCAAACTCACGTGTTGCAATAGGACGTGAACTTACAAAAATTTTTGAAGAAATCGTAATAAATGACACGGAAAAAGTTATTGAACATTTTGAAAATAATATCTTAAAAGGTGAAATTGTCGGACTTGTATTCAGAGAAAAAAACTCAAATGATGATTTTTCAGATAAGATAGAACTCTTAAAATCAAAAGGTTTCAAAGCTAAAGAGATTTCGGTAATTTTATCGGAACTTTTCGGTGCAAACAAAAATGATATCTACAAAAAATGTATAAATTAATATAAACGGTTTAGCCAAAATTTTTAATTTATGATATAATATTTTTAGGATAGTAGAAGTTTTTAAGGTAGAGATTTTTTGCTTAAGAAAAAACATATAATTTCAATAGCCCTGTTGTTGGCATTTATATGCCCCGCACAGGCAAACGCAAGAGAAAATTTCTGGGGTGACACGGTTGATTATGAAATCCATGACCTTCAACCTCCTTCTGCTACGCAATTTGGTGAGAATACTCCCGTAACAACTTCTGCATCAGTGAGTACAACAGAAGTCGGTTCACGCAAGATTAAAAACGTTGAAATCCTCGGCAATAATATCATTGATACATCCGTAATCCTAGAACAGATAAATATCCAAGAAGGTGACACATATAGCCGTGATACTGTTCAACAAGCTTTAAAAGCCATCTACCATCTCGGATATTTTACCGAAAAAATGAAAGCAGTTCCCGTTAATAATTCTGACGGCACTGTTACCTTAAAAATTATATTAGAAGAAAATGCCCCGATAACAGACTTTACTATCGAAGGAAACACTGTTGTTTCCACTGACGAAATTTTGAATTTCCTTATCAATATGAAAGGAAAACCTCAAAATATTGCAGAAATTAACGAAGCTATCTCAAAAATTCAAGACTGCTACAGCTCAAAAGGCTATATTTTAGCAAGAATTGAATCCGTATCCGATGATCCTGACGGAACAGTAAACATCAGTATCAAAGAAGGTACAATTAACCGTATTATGATTGCGGGCAACGAAAAAACAAAAGATTACGTAATTGAACGCAACATTTTGACAGAACCCGGAACAATTTATAACGAAAATCTTATCAAAGAAGATATCGTGAGATTATATGCAACTCAAGCGTTCAAAGACGTAACCCGTGAAATCGAACCGACTGATGAACCAGATAAATACGATGTTACTATTGAAATTGAAGAACAAAGAACCGCAACAATTTCTGTAGGCGGCGGTATTGATTCTGTAACAGGTGTATTCGGGTCTGTCGGCATTGCTGATAACAACTTCTTGGGACGCGGTGAAAGAATTTCATTAAACGGAATTGCAGGTACCGGTGTAATCCTTAATGACTCCTCAATTAAGCGCAGAATGAATATTCAAGCAGAATTGAGCTACTTCAAACCTTATTTCTACAACGCAGATACCTCATTAATGAGCAAAATTTTCTACAGAGATTTCGGTTCTTATCAGGTTCCATTGGCAATTGAACGCCGTATAGGTGTAGAATCAACCGTTGCACACAGAATGAAATTCAACAGACACGTAACGGGAACCTTCTCTTTAGGTGTTGAAAATATTGACGTATCCGAAGGCGACGGTGCAAAAATTGCAGGAATGTATTCAAGATACAATATCCCGATTGCAAAACGTGCAGAACAGTTAGAAGGCGGTTTATTCCTGTCTTTAAGCCCTGCTTTATTGTATGACACCCGCGACAATGCAACAGTTACCAGAAAAGGTACAATGGCAAGTTTAAGATTTGATGAAGAATTCGGGCTTGACGGCTTTGACAAAACTCACGGAAAACTTACAGGTATGGTTAAACAATACATACCGATTGCTAAAAAATCTTCATTGTCATTCACCGCAAAAGGCGGCGGAAAAATTCACGGCGACAATATGCCTGAAGTAATGGCATACAGATTAGGCGGACCATACACAGTCAGAGGTTTCAAAATGAGCGGTGTTGGTACGGGTGATGCATTCATTATGGGTAGTGCGGAATTTGCAACACCAATTCCGTTCCTTGACAGAACAAGAATTAACTTCTTAAATAATTTGAGATTTACTGCATGGGTTGATGCAGGTAAAGTTTTCGGCCCGACAATTACAAACGACATTTACGACAGACCGCTTTATGCAGTGTCTGCAGGTGTAGGTTTGAAACTATATGTTCCCGGAATGGGTCCGTTGTCTATCGACTACGGTATTCCGCTTACCAACCCGGGTGACAACGGTAACAAAAACGGTTACTTTACATTTGGTGTAGGCGATATAATGTATTAATAATATGGAGGTATTATATGAAAAATTTTAAATTAACGGCACTTTTGCTCGGCGCAGGCTTACTTTTCGGACTTCAAGCACACGCTGCGGGCGTAGGCTATATCAATTACGGAAAAGTTCAGGAAAACTTCCCGTTTGCTCAACAGGCAATTAAAGAAATTGACTCTAAAGCATTGGAAATGCAACAGTTCATGGTTGATAAAGAAAAACAATACAAAAACCTTGATACACCTTTGAAAAAGCAAAATTTTGAAGAACAAACAGCTCGCGAATTTAAAGCAAAAGAAGATGCTTATATGAGATTAAAATCTACAAAAGAAGAACAAGTTTATAACAAAATTCAAGCTGCAACAAAACAGGTTCTTGTAGAGCAAAAACTTGATGCAATCTTAGACTACAGAGTAATCTTTGTAGGCGGTGTAGATATTTCTGATCTTGTAATACAGAAACTTAAAAGCGGACAATTCTAGTTATGAAATACTCAGATAACGGTGAACAGTACCACATTGGCTTAAAAGCAGGAGATGTGGGCAAATATGTAATTCTCCCCGGAGATCCAAAAAGATGCGAAAAAATCGCACAGTATTTTGACGATCCGAAATTAGTCGGCGACAGACGCGAATTTGTAACCTATACAGGCTACTTAAACGGCGAAAAAGTCAGCGTAACCTCAACGGGCATAGGCGGAGCGTCTGCATCAATTGCTTTGGAAGAACTTGTAAAAATCGGAGCTGAAAAATTCATTCGTGTCGGCACTTGCGGCGGCATGGATTTAGACGTAAAAGGCGGAGATATCGTAATTGCAACAGGCGCAATCAGAATGGAAGGAACTTCTAAAGAATACGCACCAATTGAATTTCCTGCTGTAGCAAACCTTGATATTACAAACGCTCTGGTGCAGTCGGCAAAAAATCTCGGTTATAATTTCCACACAGGAGTTGTTCAATGCAAAGATTCTTTCTACGGTCAGCACAACCCTGAAAAGATGCCCGTAAGCTATGAACTTCAAAACAAATGGGAAGCTTGGAAGCGCATGGGCTGTCTCGCTTCAGAAATGGAATCTGCGGCATTGTTTATTGCAGGAAGCTTTTTGAGAGTAAAAGTCGGATCTGTCTTTTTAGCCGTTGCAAATCAGGAAAGAGAAAAACAGGGGCTTGAAAATCCTGTCGTACATGACACCGACAAGGCAATAAAAACCGCAATAGAAGCTATAAAAATTCTTATAAAGGAGTAATATGTATAACAAAAAAATGCAGTACGTAATTAAAACATGTTCAAGCGAAAACACACAGGAACTTCAAAACCTTTTGAATGAAATGTCTATGAACGGCTGGGAATTATACAGCATGCAAGAAACCGAAAATGACGAAGGACAACTTCTTTGCCACTGCATTTTTATGAAAGAAGCTGAAGGCTCTGAACGTGACACAAACGCTGATGTAATCAATATTTCATCTTTCAAAAGCCAGATGGAAAAAATGCTTTCATCTGACCAATCTCCATATGAAATCTGCCTTGAAATTCAGGGCAAAATCCGCGACCAGAAAGCAAAAATCGCTAAAATAAAAAAAGAACTTGAAGGCGAAGCTCCCGCATCTGTTACAAGAAAAAAACTTAACGATAAGATTTCGGCAGGTTTGAAAGAACTTGAGGAGTTAAAATCAAAACTTGCAAATGCAACATCTCCTGATGCAATGTTTCCGAAACTCAGAGAGGAAAAACTATCAATCCGCCTGAGCGAGGAGATTTTAACAACCCATGAACAAGAAATTTTAGAAGAAGAACTTGTTGCCGAAACCGTTAAATCGAGATTAAAACTTACAGAGGAATTGGGCTATGTAATCCCGAAAATCGTTTTTCAAGACGACGAAAACCTGAATCCTTACGAGTTCAGCATAAGAATTCGCGGACTTGATGTATTTAAAGCTTTAGTTTATCCAAAATTTTTAATGTTCTTTGAAGATGAACTTAATATGAATAAGAAAATCAAAAATTCAATGTATGATATTGATGAAATTACAGGCAGAAAAATAGTTTGGATTGAAAAAGATAAAGCAAAAGATTTTTGGCAGAATGGCTTGTCCTGCGCTGAATTTATCGCACGTGCGCTTGAATTTTGCGCCGTAAAATATGTTGATGAACTGTTGGATTACGAAGAACTCGACAAATATATTGATATCGTAAGCCGTTCAAACGAATATTTAGTCGAAAATATTATTCCTGATTTCTTGTCACTGTCTGATTTAAGATTTATTCTGACAAGCTTAATCAGAGAAAAGATTTCAATCAAAGACATAACATACATTTTCGAAAAAATTAATGACTTTGTTCAAGACTGCACAAAATCAGATTTGATAAAGAAAATCAGACTTTCAATCTCTCGACAAATTGTAAAAAACAATGTAAATGAGGACGGAGTAATCAGCGCATTTGAAATTTCAGAAAAAACTCTTGACAAATTTATGCCGAACTTTGACGAAGATGATGATGCAATAATCAGAATTGATGCAGGTTTTGCAGAAACTCTTGCCGATAAATTAAGCAAAAAAATCAAACAAAATCAGGTGCAAAATCCAAAGTTGATTGTTCCGCTTGAATTCAGACACCTGATTTTCACGCTTTTAAGCAATTACCTGAACGACATGACAGTGCTTTCCCGCGAAGAAATCGGCTGTAACGCACATATTGAAATAATTTCGGAGATATAGCAAAATATTTTTTGTTTGAGATTTAATATACTATGCGCATTTTTGGAATTAATAGCACGATAAATTTTCAAAGACGTCCAACAAAAGATGAGGAAGTTGATTTAAAAGCAGCCGTTAACAAAGCTTATGACATTATGGGAACAGAAGAACGCGCTGTAATCACTCATGGTTCTTGTTTCCCCGCACTCGGCAGAGATACATATATCGGCTCGCCTTACGGAAAATCAGCACGAGAATATGTAAAATTCTTAAACTTATACGGATTTAATGCAATGCAGTTAGGACCGGGCGGAGAACTTCAGAAAGGAAATGTTTCTCCATATAACTCTTCTGCGTTCGCGAAAAATCGTTTATTTATTGATTTGGAAGAACTGACAACTGACAAATACGACCATATATTGAGTAAAGAAACTTTCAATAAAGTTACACGCATGCCGGTTACCGGAAAAGATTACGACATGACAGATTTTGCTGAGGCCGAAAACACATATAATATTGCACTCAAAGAAAGTTATAAAACATTTTTGCAAAAACTACATAAAAACAATCCAAAAGCTATTAAATTAAACAATGAATTTAATAATTTCCTTAAATTGCAAAATTCAAGATTAAATGACGAAGGTATATTCAAAATACTTTCAAAATATTATGGAACAGATGATTTTAGGCAATGGGGCGAGGATGAAAAATTAATATCAGAATACAAAAATGGCAATAATGATGCTATTAATCGTTACCATAAAATTGAATATGAAAACCTATTTGAAATCGAACAATACAAATTTGAACAATTTATAGCAACAAAACAAATCAAAGAAAACAAGGAATGGCGCGATAAATTAGGTTTTAAATATATTAATGACCTGCTTGTCGGCTGTTCAAAAATGGATGAATGGCGCTATCGAGATGCATTCCTGAAAGATTGGGAAATGGGTGCTAGAGAGAATAATTCCCCCTCGCAAAGATGGCATATACCCGTCATCGACCCTAAAAAGATTATGCTAGGCGATGAACTGAATATCGGCGGGAAATTCTTGAAAGAAAAAATCGATTTTGCTCTTGAATTCTCGGAAAACATTAGAGTAGATCACGTTATGGGTTTAATTGAACCCTACTTAATGGCAAAACACCCTGACGACAGCGAATTTCAAACAAAACACAAAAACAATGATATAGAAATGTATATTTCTCAATTAAAAGATGAAAACGGAAACGAATATGATTTCTATTGGGATTACCCAAAATTGATAGAACGTATTATCCTGCCGTCATTCAAAGAACACGGCATAACAAAAGATTTGCCGATGTGGGAAGATATCTGCTCATATCCTGACAGGTTCAAAATGGTTTATAATCAACTTGAATTACCGCGTATCAGCTTTCTGGACTGGGAAAAAGCAGAAGACGCCGTAAAAAATAACCCAAACGGCTGGTTTATTTTGGGAAATCATGACACAATTCCTGCAATGAATTACCTGCAAAGAAAAGACGGCAAAGGACAGGAATATACAAAAACTCAAGGAGCTTGGAATCCGTTATATCTTGCTGGTTACCTGCACCAAAACGAAAACAGAGCAGACGAGAGAAACGCATATTGTGAAAAAATAGCAAACAACGACCGAGAACTTGTGTTTGCAAAATTTTCAGAACTTATGACAACTCCAAAATTCCAAATCTCATTTGATGACATGCTGGGAATAACAGATGCAATCTATAATATCCCGGGAAGTTCAAGGGAAGATAACTGGAAAGAACGTATTCCTTCAGACTTTCTTGACAGATACTACGAAAACCTTTCAAGCGAAAACCCGACTGCCCTGAATATTCCCGAACTTTTAAAAACAGCACTTCAGGCAAAAATGGATATGTCACCTGACAGAGATGAACTTTACGAAAAATATCAACCCATTATTGATAAATTAGACCATTACGCAAATATATTAAAAGAACCTGATTAATCTCTATGAGTTCCGACTTCATATCCGGGAACACATAAAAATGCAGGAACAATTCTTGTAATAAATGATGCACCTTTAGATTTGTCAGCCATTAATGAAACTGCCATACCCAAATCATCAACGTGAGGAGCAAAGTCTGTTCCTTTAATCTTTCTATCCATTTTTTTGTTAAACACTTTTTCGTTTAACAGGTTTGAAACCCTGTTACCGGCAACGATGCCAACTCCAAGTGATAAAACGGTAGCAATTGAAAATGGAATGCCTTTTAATGCCTTATTAAAGTTTTTGGTGAATTTGCCTGTTTCTTTTACCTGCGGAACTTTAGCCAAAATCTGAGGTTTATATTTTTTATATAGTCTTGAAACAGCTCCGACACACGCTACAGGTACTGCAACATTACCCAAAAGTTGATTTACGGATTCTCTGATTTTAGATTTTTTATATTGTTTGTCATCAAATAAAAGACCGCCCGCAAGTCCACCTGCAACAGATGCAGTAGCAAGTTCGAGAATTTCTTTTTCTTCAAGCTCAATCAATTTTCTGTCGGGTCGTTTTTTATCATACAAGCTAAATACAGCCCAATCTTTAACGGGAGTTTTCTTAATTGCAGAAGGTGAAAGTGAGAATCCCTGACGTTTTGCAATGTGGGCTAAAGCACAACCCGTTGCAAGAGCAGTTGTTGCTGCAACTCCGATTTTTAATTTATAATCATTTCTTTTATCAGTATTGTTTACTGCATTAATCATTCTACACCTTCGATTACATTATACCAAAAAACCGTAAATAAAAAACATTGCTAGTTCGGATAACCAATGTAACAAAATATTAAAAACCACATTTTAAACCGCAAAAAAAAATCTTGACAAACCTTCATGCACTCAGGTGTTTTAGTATGCAAATCAGTGTAAAACCTAACCAAACATTAAAAGATTTCTCATACGGACGCAAATTCGTCAGAGGGCTTGCAAGCCGTTCAATTGCGCCTGTAATCCTTTTAGAAGCCTTTGTAGAAGGCGGAAGAACTTATCAGGCTTACCAGAGAGGCGGTTTTACCGAAGCCAGAGAACGCCTGACCGAAGAAATGATAGGCGCATTATTCTGGTTCAGCGGAGTTCCTCTTTTTAACCATCTCATCGACAAACACATAGGTAAAAAAGTGTTCAAACTCCCTGAAACCGACTTTGATACAGGACGTGACAATTTAAGAAACCCTGTTCAAAATTATATAAATAAATTTAAAACACAACTAAAAAATAACCCCGAAAAAGCCGAAAAAATGATAGCAAAATATAAATTCGGCAAAGTTATGACAAGTATTATACTTGCAAACTGCCTTGTTGGACTTGTTTTGCCAAAAGTTAATCAGGGAATTACAAAATACTTGCTGAAAAAGAAAGCGGATGAGCCGCAAAAAAAAGAGGAGCCGAAAACTCAACAACAATATTCAATGGATAAGTTCTTGAATAAAGATAAAGTTTCGTTTGGTATGGCACCTCAAACATTAATGTCACTTGCCTATAACTTTGAAAACAACCCGAAATACGGTCTGCTTTCAACTGACCTTGGGGTATGGGTCGGCAGAGGGGCTTGTGCAAGAAACAAATACGAAAGAACAGAAGTTCTTTTCCGCGACATTTCATCAAGTTACTTCTATATGTTCAACATGCCTGTAATTGCAATGTTATTGAATAAAATCCAAGACGGCAAATCAACAAGACTTGACCCGATTGCAACGCAACAGGTAACAGATCATATGAACGAAGTCTTGAAAGCAAACGGCGGAAAAATGACTCCGGATGCTTTCAGGACAATGGTTCTGGGTAACCCTGATAACAAAGCGTATATAACACCTTCAATTTCAAAAGCTTTACGCGAAAATAACGGTGTTATGGAAGTTAACAGATTTATTGAACTTCTATCCGAAGTTAAAGCAAAATATCCGGAAATTGATATTGAAAAATTCAGAAAACGTGCCCTCGGAATGTCAGAATTACAGCCGAAATTAAACGGCAAAGCAATGATTTCCGAAAAACAGGTTATTGATGTCTTTACAGACGGTGCAATCAATATGCCTGAATTTTTGAAAAACGTGTTCAGATGTTCAACATCAGACCAGAACCTGTTCACGGGCAAAGTGAGCGAAGCAGGATTTGATAAAGACTTTGTATTTATTTCAAAAGAAACATTCACTAAAAAACAAAAAGAAATCGAAAGCTATATAGAATCAATAATCAAAAAAGCTAAAAACGGCGAAATTACAGCAGATTTATTGAAGAAAGCAAACCGTGAAAACTATATTAAAAACGCCGCAAACTGGGGAATCGGTTTTGCAATATCAGCAGCATTCCTGTCAACATTCATCCCGAAAATCCAATACTGGATAACAAGAAAAGCAACAGGTTCAAACGCATTCCCGGGTACAGCCGATTATTCTAATGAGAAAAAATAGTTATTTAACAATACTGAATTGTAACGGTATATTCATAAATTCAGCCTGCATACCCTCAGGTAAAGGATCAAGCTTGCTTTTTTTAAGCGCCTCCAGTAAAGAATTTTTCATTTCAGCAGATATAGGTTTTCTAAAAATATAAGACATAACAGATCCGTCTTTATTTACCATTAATAACACTTGAATTATACTTCTGTCATTAGTATTTTTAGGCGGTTTCCAATTTCTGTAGATTGTTGACCAAACTTTATCGGTATAATATTTATATTGTTTAAGTGCTGCAGCGTTTTCCGCTACATCTTTTTTGTAAGCTTCTTCATTATACTTATAAGTACTCTTATCAAAATATTTATTTCTAGCATACCATTGCAAAGAATCAGGTACAATTATGTGTGGATACCTATCATTTGTAACATTATAGTTCAAAATATCATCACTATGATATTCACTCTCATCATATTCCTTATAAAATAACGTATTCCAAATGTTTTTATCAGGATTAATTTTTAAATAAGCAACTACTACATCTCCAAAAACAGAATAAGATTTCACCGCAATAAAAAGATTTCCGTCAACTATTTTTGCAGAATCAACATCTAAATAATTCATAACACGAGCATCATTAACCGAACCGTATTTGATTGCAGGTTCCCAATTAACCGCATGTGCCTGTATTGATAATAAAATTAATAAAACAAATAACACTAAAATCTTTTTCATACATTTATTATAAATCACTATTTAAAGATTTACAATATTACTTGTAAAATGACTTTGCCCATGTCATAATTTTGTTATTGAAAGGCGTGTCATGGCAAACACTTTAGTATATTTATTAGACGGAAAGATTTATATTAATTTAACCAATAAATGCACCAATGACTGTATATTTTGCCTCAGAAAAGACAAAGATGATGTCGTCGGTCAAACTTTGTGGTTGGATGATGAAAATTCAACCTCACAAGACGTAATTGAACAGTTCGAAAACTTTGATGTGACAAGCGAAGTTATCTTCTGCGGTTACGGCGAACCGATGCTGAAATTTGATGTCTTGAAAGAAGTTGCAAAATATATTAAAGACAAATACCCCGATACAAAAATTCGCGTAAACACAAACGGACACGCAAATTTTGTATACAAAAAAAATGTCGTTCCCGAACTTAAAGGGCTTGTTGACGAGTTCTCGGTAAGTTTGAACGGTGCAACAAAAGAAGAATATAACGAACTTTCACAGCCAAAATTTGATGAAGCTTATGAGGAAGTTAAAAAGTTTATCGCATCTTGTGCAGATGAAAATATATCTGTCGTAGCAAGCGTTGTAGAAGGTTATAAGGGCAGACACCTTGACCTTGAAACCTGTGAAGAAATTGCAAAAAATCACGGGGCAAAGTTCAGAGTACGTGAATGGATACAAAACGGTTATTAAATTATAAATAAGAAAGGAAGAAACATGAATTCAAACTTAGACAAAATCATGAAACCGAAATCAATTGCGGTTATTGGCGCTTCTACCAAAGAACACACAATCGGTTCGGACATTATGAAAAGATTACAGGAATACAAATTCAACGGAAAAATTTATCCTGTAAACCCTAAAGGCGGAATTATTGAAGGTTTACAAGCTTATACATCAGTCGGCGAAATCCCCGGTGAAGTTGATTTGGCAATCATCGTTGTAAATGCTAAATTCGTACTTGATACAATCGACCAATGCCACGCAAAAGGTATTAAAGGTTTATGTATTATTACAGCAGGCTTTAAAGAAACTGGTAAAGAAGGTGCCGAAGCTGAAAAAGCATTACTTGCAAAAGTTAGAGAATACGGCATGAGATGCGTTGGTCCTAACTGCTTAGGCGTTGTAAACACTCACCCTGATATCAGAATGGACGGATGTTTCGCAGAATCACTTCCTGAACGCGGAAATATCGGTTTTGTATCTCAATCAGGCGCATTGGGCGGCGGTATCTTGAATATTTTGAAAGACTTGAACTTAGGTTTTGCACAATTCATTTCAATCGGTAATCAGGCTGATGTTAATGCTGAAACAGCTATGGAATACTGGGAAAATGAAGATGACGTTGAACAAATCCTTCTTTATATGGAATCAATTCAAAACCCTGCTAACTTCAGAAAATTAGCTTCAAGAATTTCTAAAAAGAAACCTATCTTAGCATTAAAAGCAGGACGTTCAGCAGCAGGTGCATCAGCAGCATCTTCTCACACAGGTTCTTTAGCAGGTGCAGATAAAGCAGCAAATGCATTATTGAGCCAGTCAGGTGTAATCAGAGAATACTCTTTGAAAAACTTGTTCTCAACAGCAAAAGTTTTTGCTAACTGCCCTGTACCAAAAGGTGACAGAGTTGCAATCATTACAAACTCAGGCGGCCCCGGAATTATGGCTACTGACGCGGTTTGTGAATACGGTATGCAAATGGCACAAATTTCAGATGCAACAAAAGATAAATTAAGAAGCTTCTTACCGTCAGCTGCATCTGTTAAAAACCCGATTGACATGATTGCATCAGCTCCGATTGAACACTACAAACAAACTCTTGAAACAGTAATTGCTGATGAAAATGTTGATATGATTATGGTTATCTACTTGCCGTTCTTAGGCTTGAAAGATATCGATGTAGCAAAAGCTGTAATGGAAATTAAAGCTCAACATCCTGAAAAGCCTGTTATCGGTGTATTCATGACTAAGAGCGAATTCTTCACAGCATTGTCTGATATGAACGTTAATATGCCGTTCTTTATGTATGCTGAAGAAGCTGCTGACGGATTTAACAGACTTAATCAGCAAAGAAAATGGATGGAAAGACCGGAAGGCAAAATTCCATGCTACGATGTTGACAGAGAAAAAGTTGAAAGCATTATCAAAGGTTCTTTGGCTGAAGGCAGAGCACAGCTTACAACTCTTGAATCAATTGACGTTTTACAAGCTTACGGAATCCGTGCTTGCAAATACGGTTTAGCAACTAATGAAAATGAAGTTGTAACTTTAGGTAACTCAATCGGCTACCCTGTAGTTATGAAAATGACTTCAAAAACAACTTCTCACAAAACAGACGTTGGCGGTGTTGTTGTTAACATCAAATCAGAAGAACAATTGAGACGTGAATACAAAGGACTTCTTGAAAGATTGGAAGCAAAAGGCTTGTTAGAAGGTCTTGAAGGCGTAATCATTCAGGAAATGGTAAAAGGAACACGCGAGATGGTTTGCGGTATTGCAACAGATCCTCAATACGGTCCTATGATGATGTTCGGTTTAGGCGGTGTATTCGTTGAAGTTATGAAAGACGTAACTTTCAGAATTGCTCCTTTAACAGATGTTGATGCTGATGAAATGATTAAATCAGTAAAAGCATATAAATTGTTACAAGGCGCAAGAGGCACAAAACCTGCGCAAATCGATCAAATTCAAGAAACATTGTTGAGATTATCTCAATTAGTTTCTGACTTCAAATTCATCGACGAATTGGATATCAACCCGTTGTTGATTTCTGAAACAACAGGTGAAGGCATTGCAGTAGATGGACGTATCAAAGTAAGACTTGAAGAAGCAAAAGAAGCTCTCGGAATGTCTTGCTCTTGCGGCTGTGCTTGCTCTTGCCACTAATAATTAACGAAAAAGAGCGGGTTTACCCCCGCTCTTTTTTTATGCTTCCAAACACTCTTGACAAAATTAACTGAATAATAAATAATTAGGTTATTGGAGGTATTTATTATGAAAAAGCTTAGAATTGCCCCCCCCCCGAAGGCTTCACTTTAGCAGAAGTTTTAATTACTCTGGGTATTATTGGTGTTGTTGCAGCAATAACAATGCCGACATTAATTAGCAATCATAAAAAAAGAGTTGTTGAAACAAAGTTACAAAAAGCATATTCTATAATATCACAAGCCATGAAATTATCAGAAAGTGAACATGGAGATTCTGATATCTGGGATTTTACAATACTTGGCGGAGCACATCCGGGTCCTGATCATGAAATCCTCAACGAAATTGACAATGAATACTTTTCAAAGTATTTAAAAAATTGTCATATAACTAAAAATAACGCAGGTGTTTATGGAAGCGGGGTTTCTAGAGCCAGAAATCAATATTATCAATGCCTTGGATTTGATATTATAACATTACCTTTATCAAACGGAGACGGAAGTAACAAAACATATAAAGTACCAACTTTTCTATTTATGATATACCTAAATGGAAATGATAGAAAAATGTACACAAAAGGAACCCATAACTCATTAGGCAAAAATAAATTTTTATTTACATACCAATCCAATCAATTATATGCGGGTGGTGTAGCTGTAGGCGGTATGCCACATGGTCGTTTAGAAGAAGACAAAATAAGAACCGGAAAATGTGAACAACCAATAGGAACAGATACAGGCGGTTATTCAATGAGAGGAGAAGCCTGTGCAACGACGATTCAAAGAAATGGCTGGAAAATTCCTGATGATTACCCGATAAAATTCTGATTGACCATAACAACAAAAAGTGTTTTAATATATATATGAATTTAACAGAAGAAATTACAACAGGAAACTATAAAGGCGAAAAAATAGTTTATGGCGGAATTACGCATTACAAATATGCGGATTGTGCAGAAGAAAATCTTATAACCTGCGGAGAAAAACAGGTTCATAAAGACCTTGCAAAAGCTTTTTTAAAAATGCAAAATGATGCAATAAAAGACGGTATAAAACTTGAAATCATATCAGGTTTTCGCTCAATTGAATACCAGAAAACAATTTTTCCCTGCAAATTTAAAAACCTGCCCCCAACAGAAGAAGAATTTATAGCACGCCTAAAATACTCAGCTCCTGCAGGTTTTTCAGAACACCATACAGGCTTGGCAATAGATATTAATTCATTGGAAGAAGATTTTGCAGATACCAAAGAATATGAATGGCTTTTAAAACACGCACAAAATTACGGCTTTGAAATGTCTTTTCCTAAAAATAATAAACAAGGTTTAGGTTTTGAGCCTTGGCACTGGAAATATACAGGAACAGAAGAAGCTAAAAAAACTTTTATGCTATAATCAAGCTATGAATTACATATTCTATTTTTTAATAGTAATTTCAATAATAGCAGGAGCTGTGAACGGCAAGCTTTCAGATGTTGTAAACGCAATCCTGACAGGTGCTGAGCTTTCCGTAAAGATTGCATTCTCACTTATCGGGATAATGGCATTTTGGCTCGGTATGATGAAAATTGCCAAAAAATGCGGACTTATTTCAATCATTGCCAAAATAATTAAACCGATTACCCGCAAACTGTTTAATGAAATTCCCGAAGACTCGCCTGCAATCGGCGACATTGCAATGAGTATATCTGCAAACGCATTCGGGCTGACAAATGCCGCAACTCCAATCGGGATTAAAGCGATGGAAGAACTTCAAAAACAAAACAAAGACAAAACAACAGCATCAAATGCTATGTGTATGTTTTTGGCAATGAATACGGCAGGTTTTCAACTTATCCCTGCAACTGTAATAGCTGTTTTGGTCGGTATTGGTTATAAAAATCCCACAGAAATAATTGCACCGACACTTGTTGTTACTACAATTGCCTTTATAAGCGCAATCGCACTCGCTAAATTATTTCAAAAATTCTGGAGGGATAAATAATGCAAATTATATCACTCTGGGCACTTCCTGCAATTATTTTATTAATACTTACCATGGGATTATTTAAAAAAGTTCCGTTATATGAAACCTTCACTGAAGGAGCAAAAGACGGTTTCAAAGTTGCAGTAAATATCATTCCCTATCTTGTCGCAATTATCGTTGCAATCTCGATGTTTAGGGCTTCGGGTATAATAGAAAGTATAGGTACTATACTAAAACCAATACTTACACCATTTAATATTCCCGCAGACACAATTCCAATAATGCTTGTACGCTCACTTTCAGGCTCTGCTGCACTCGGAGTATTCTCTGATATTGCAAATAATTTAGGCCCTGATGATTATGCAACAAAACTTTCTGCCATAATGGTAGGCTCAAGCGAAACAACATTCTATGTACTGGCAGTATATTTCGGTGCAGTAGGAATTTCCAAACTAAGATATGCACTTATTGTCGGTTTACTTGCTGATTTTATAGGGATTGTTTCAGCAGTTTTGGTCTGCAATTTGATGTTTTAGCATCAACCCAGCTTTGTGTATAATTATATTCATTATTATGCACCACTGCTTTTACCAAAACAGCATAACTTATATCAATAAAATTAATTTTATCAATTCTTTCTACAATAAAATCTCTTGTTCCGCAATTATGACAAAAGTGATTTTCCGGAACAATCTCACCATTTTTAACCATTCCGCGTAATTTTACCCCGCAGCAAGCACATCGAACAAGATACCACTGATTTTCAATCAATTCCCCACAATCAGGACAATAAGCAAAATCAACATCAGCTCTTACCTTGGAATGTGTACAAGTTTTATTCTTTTTAAAAAACTCCAAAATTAACATATCATATATTTAATCAAAAATTTTCAAAAGTCAAAATATAGACGGATGGCTAATTGCAAAAAAGACATTTATTGAGTTAAATAATAACATAAATCTTTTTCATACTTCCAGCTATTCTTAATTCCAACGGAGCCAACCGGCTCCTTTTTTTTATTTATAGATAAAAAAAGACCCAATCAAATTGATTGAGTCTTTTCTAAAATAGGCGCCGGCAACGGGTTATCTTCCCAGGCGGTGGCCCGCCAAGTATTTTCACTGATGTGAGTCTTTTCGACCGTGTTCGGGATGGGAACGGGAGTTTTCCTCACTCTTGATCACCGGCAAATCTTTTACTGCGCTAACAGTAGCTTGCACGCTGAAAGTTGCATAATGATTATAAGGTTTACGCAATCACCTAACTATGTTAGGAAAAGCCCTCGTCCTATTAGTATCAGTCGACTGAAAATGTTGCCATTCTTACATCTCTGACCTATCAACCGTGTAATCTGCACGGGGACTTACTGACTTGTGTCATGAGAGATCTCATCTTACGGTGGGCTTCGTACTTATATGCTTTCAGCACTTATCCGCTTGGAACACAGCTACCGGGCGTTTACCGCTGGCGCGATAACCCGTACACTGGAGGTCCCCTCTTCCCG
>CATKZI010000008.1 GCA_949841365.1 uncultured Candidatus Melainabacteria bacterium | reverse complement strand
TGAGTATTAAAAAAGGGCTTCCAAATTCTGGAAACCCTTTAAAATATTGATATTAGCTTTACTTGATGTTTGAGAATGTCCAAGCATCAAATGTCGGAGTTTCTGAAATATTCATTTCTTTTTTCTCGTCACCTGATGTTGAATCATTATGTGCAATAGGTTTATACAATCTGTTGTAATATTCGATTACCATTCTGTCAGAGTTGAAGTAAGCTTCAGAAGTTCTGATAGCTTGTCTCATCAAGCGAGCCCATTCAGCTTTGTTTTCATAGTAAGTTGGAATAATTTGATTTTCAATTGTATCCATAACACATTCATGGTCTTTCCAGTGACGTTCTTCCCAAGGCATTTCATCATCAAGTCCCGGATATTCAACTGTGTAGCCGTTAATTCCGTTAAATGTACCTTCAACAGTCCAACCGTCATAGATAGATAAGTGTAATGCACCGTTCATGTTAGCTGACATGCCTGAAGTACCTGATGCTTCAAAAGGTCTTAACGGTGTGTTTAACCAAATATCAGAACCACGTTTTAGTTTACCTGATAATTCAAGTTCATAACCGGGTAATACAACAACATTTTTCATGCTGTGAGAACGGTTAAGTATTTTATTAAACATTTCTTTACCCATAACATCATCAGGGTGGAATTTACCTGCAAAGATGATTTGGATTTTGTTTTCATCTAACAATTTGTTAATTCTGTCTTTATCCATCAAAATTAACCAAGCACGTTTGTAGTCTGCAAATCTTCTTGCCCATGTGATTGTTAATACATCAGGGTCAAATCTTTTACCGGCAACATTTGCAACATATTCAAACAATTCAGCTTTCATTTCACGTTTGACGGAAAGTAATTGTTCAGGTGTAGATGCATTTTTAATTCTATCATCCTGCCAGTAATGCAGATTTACTGCATTTGTAATGGCTCTGATCGGGCATCTGCCTTCAACCCATTCCCACATTTTGTTAGAAACAAGTCCGTGTAATTGAGATACTGCGTTAGCAAGTCTTGACATTCTCAATGCAGCAACTGTAAGTGAGAAGTTTTCACCGCCTAATTGAACTGCAGTTTCTCTTGAACATCCTGCAAAGAAACCGCCTTCCATAAGTGTATCAACCCAGTGAACTTCATTACCTGCAGCAACAGGAGTGTGAGTTGTGAATACAGTTTTCTTTTTAACTTCTTCAAGGTTACCGTTGTATTGTCTTAATAATTCAAATGCAGCAGGAAGTGCGTGACCTTCGTTCATGTGAATAACATCAAAATTGTATCCGACTTGTTGAAGGATTCTAACACCTGCAATACCAAGAACTGTTTCTTGAGCAATTCTGATTTTTTCATTACCATCGTAAAGTTTGTGAGAAATGCTCTTAGCCCAGTCGCTGTTACCTTCGATATCGGTTGTTAAAAGGTAAACAGGGCAAGTTCCGAATAATTCGGGTTCAACTAAGTAAGCTTTAACTTTAACTTTTTCACCGAAAATATCCACTTCGGTTGAAACATTTATATCTTTCAAGAAATCATAATATTTTCTGATATAAGCAACTTCTACCTGACCATTGTGAGCGATACGCTGATCGTAGTAACCATAAGACCATAACATAGTAACGCCGACCATAGGCATTTGCAAATATCCTGCAGACAACATGTGAGAGCCTGCCAAAAATCCTAAACCGCCGGAATAAGTTTTTAAAGACTGATCCATTGCGATTTCCATTGAGAAATATGCTACATTTGGTAATGACATATTAACCTTCCTCTTCTTATAACTATTGTAAAACTTTGCCCATTTTAAGGGTAACTATAACAGTTTACCACAAAAAATGAATAGTCAAATAGTATAGTAAAATAATAGTTTACTAATCCTAAAGAATTAGTTATATGCGGTTAAGAGGTGCTTAATAAAACTTAATATGCAACTTTTTCGAGTATTTTTGATAATGCAATTTTGACGTGTGCGTAGTTCAAACCGCCCTGCATATAAGCTGTGTAAGGCGGACGCATAGGACCGTCTGCTGATAATTCTATTGTTGAACCTTCAATGAATGTACCGCCTGCCATAATTACCTGATCTTCATATCCCGGGATGTATTCAGGAATAGGAGTTACATAACCGTTAACGGGTGACAGCGATTGAATTGTTCTACAAAACTCTTCCAAAGGTTCGGGTGAGCCGAAAGTTATATTTTGAATAATATCAGTGCGTTTTTCATAATATTTCGGAGCACTATCATAACCTATTTCATCAAAGATTTTTGCGGCAAGCACTGCACCTTTTACGGCATCACAGACAACAGATGGTGCCATAAAAAGACCTTGGAAAATTAATCTGTGTTGATTGAACATTGCGCCGCCTTCCGAGCCAATCCCTGGGGCAGTTAAGCGGTTTGCGGTTCTGTCAACGTAAAGACCTTTTCCTGCAACATATCCGCCTGCTTCGACTATTCCACCGCCGATATTTTTAATTAATGAACCCGCAACTAAATCCGCTCCGACTTCTGTCGGTTCTTTATAATCTACAAATTCACCATAGCAGTTGTCTACAAAGCAGATACAATCAGGATTTTTTGATTTAACAATTTCACAAATCTTTTCAATTGTTTCCATTGATAATGATTTTCTTGTCGAATAACCTTTTGAACGCTGAATTAGAACCATTGTTACAGTTTTATCAATGGTTTGCTCAAGTTTTTCAAAATCAATGTCTGTTCCGTCTTTTAAAGGAACTTCATCATAAAGAACGCCGTTACCTATCAATGATGAACGTTTAGTTTCCTCATCTCCTGCAGTTCCGATAACTTCCTGCATAGTATCGTACGGCGCACCCGCAACAGAAATCAACTTATCTCCATAACGAAGGTTTCCGAACAAACAGCAGGCAAGTGTGTGTGTACCTGATGCGAAATGTATTCTCGCAATAGCTTTTTCAGTTTTAAAAACATCTGCAAAAACTTTATCCAAAACTTCTCTGCCCAAGTCATCATGACCGTATCCTGAAACAGTATAAAAATGTTCCGGTGCGACTTTATTGTCAATAAAGGCATTCAGTACTTTTTCCTGATTATAATCTCTGATATCTTCAATTTGTTCAAATTCTTTTGTTAAGCTTTTTTCGGCATCTTTAATTAATTTATTCATAATACATTTATAATATTGCAAGCAAGAATAATCGTCAATCGGGGGATTAGTCTGATGTTAATTTGTATTATATAAATATTATGAAAATTTTATTGCTTTTATTATTACTGTCTCTGCCTGTATTTGCGGGAAATTACAATGTTTATCGCTCAGGGAATTCACCTGATATTAATGAGGATGAGAGAGTTTTATTTATTCTTGATTTTTCAAACAGCATGTCTGAATACTTAAACGGTAAACGAAAAGTCGATTTGATGATTGACACAATGAAATCAATTTTACCTAATTTAAACCCTAATGTTTCTGTAGGTTTAAGGGTTTACGGGCACAGAATGGGTTTCACTCCTATGGAAGCGTGCAGAGCATCAACTCTGGTGTCACCTATTGCGCGTTCTAACGGAATGAAGGTAAGAGACAGGTTAATGGAGATTAAACCACGGGGAATGACTCCAATAACTTATTCTTTAAAACAGGCTGTTAAAAATGATTTTATTGGTTTTACAGGCAAAAAACATATAATATTATTGACAGACGGTGGCGAAAATTGCGACGAAAGTCCGTGTAAATATGTTATGGAACTTATAAAAGTCCGAAAAGATATAAATATTGATGTTATTGCATTTAATATTGATGATGAGGAGGATTTGGAGCAATTGGAATGTACGTCGCTTGTCACAAGCGGAAAATTTTATAATGCAAAAACAGCTGCTGATTTAGCCAGAAGCTTAAATAACAGTGTCAATTCTTTTAAAAGTGTTGATGCAAAAATACTTTATTGACAAGCTTCATCCTGCATATCAATTTTTCCGTCGTAGTTGTTATCGATGCCGTCAGAACATGAACCGATTGAATCTTTTCCTTCTGCGCGCACATAGTGTTTGTAAGGAATTTTATTCCACAAATATTCAAAAAATTCACGGTAATATCTTGCAAACCGCTCGCTTTCAATAATCAGGCAGTTTTCATCATTCTTATTTTCGCCGCTGTTTGAAAAGTTCATAGAACCCGTGATTAAATATTTGTCGTCAATTATAATTGTTTTAGAGTGCATTTTGCCGGCATAATTTTCAATTTTAACGGGAATCCCTGCCTGACGTAGTTGTTTTAACTTGCTTCTGGTATTAATAGAATTTGCGGCATCTGCTATAATTTTAACGGTAACATTCCGATTGTGTGCATTTATAATTGCATTTGAAAGTTCGTCATGAGTAATTATGAATGCAGGAATATAAATATAATGTTTGGCACTATTGATGAGCGGAATAACATTATTAGTAATAACTTTGTCTTTGGGTGAAAACAAGGGTGTAATTTTTGTGTCATCAAGTTTTATTGTTTTTGATTGAAGTTTTGTTTTATTGCCGTGAAATTTTCCTTTAAGCATTTGTTCAAATTCTGCTTCATAAATTTTTGCAATTTCAAGTGAATTAATTGAAAATACACAGTTAGAATTGAAACCTGACAAGCCTGTCGGTGCAAAATTCATTGAACCTGTAAATAATTTTTTATTGTCTATAATAAAAAATTTGTTGTGCATAAGTATTTGCGGATTATCACCGATTTTTTCATCAGCAAGTTTCAGCAGCAACTTTGTTTCAGGATAATAGTTATCTTTGCTGATGTCGTAAACAATTCGGACTTTTACTCCTCGCTGTTTTGCTTTTTTAAGTGCATTGTAAATATTCGGGACTTGTCCCCAGCCGTATAATGCAATATCAATTGATGTTTGTGCAGAGTTTATAAGTTCGGTTAACTCCTGACACACCATAGATTTACATTTGTTATCGGGTTTTAGAGTTAATGTCAAATCAGTAAGATACATTTTTATATCACCGTTTGAAATTGCAAGCGGATAGGTTTTTGCGGCAGGTGCAGAAGTCTTTTCAACATGACAGAATTTGCATGGCTTTGCATCTTTAGGAAGCTGACGTTCCGGTAAGATAATAACATCATGTGCAATAGAACCGTATTTGCAGTTCAGTTTGTGATATTTATTGCTTTTGTGGTTTAAAATAACAAGATTAAGTTTTTTAGCTTTTTCAAGCTGTTTAGAAAATCCGTTTGCGAACCCTGCATTTATCAGATGTTCTCTATAAGATTGTTTTTGTACATAAATATCACTAAAAGCACAGTTTTGAGTTTTTTCTCCTGTGTATTTTACTTTTACACTCTTGGCGGACAGAAAATCTTCTGCAAATTTGTCAGTAAGATATCCGAGTTTTAGTGCATCTTCATGAGATATCTTGTATTTCTTTTCAAATTCAGTCTGGTTTTTATTCAAATCCGCAGTAAAAGTTTCAACATTCGGAACGCATATAACTTCTTTTTCAAGCTCAATCACCGCAGGCGCTATGATTTTAACTACAGCTTTTTCGGATTTTCTGAGATGCTCAAATGTGCAGAATCCGCAAAACAAGCCTAAGATTAATATTATTGAAATAATTCTATTTATTTGCATATTCACGTTTGTAATTTGTTATTTCAAATCCTAATCTGTTAATTTTATCCTTCAAAGATTTGTTTTGAGTAATCATAAATTCCGTATAATGTTGATTCTTGTTTGATGTTGCGTAGTGGCACGGGTGAATCAGGGCTTCTGCTACACAATCTTCTTCAAGGGTTTTTAACCCGTATTCAATTGTTAAATCGTCCATTAACCCCGTATAACCTACACCGATTAAATAATCATTTGTTTTTAAGCCGTACTCTTGAACTACTTTTTTATTTTGTAATGTAAAGTAATTCAGTAACAAAATTTTTAAAATGTTGGGCGGATATTTTAGGTTAAGATGTTTTTTTACTGATGGTACAAAATACATTTCTTCATATTGTGTTCTGATATAAGGAATATTGTATTCTTTTGCCAGTTTAGCCGTAATCTTGAATAAATTCGGAATTGCATGGGTGTGAACATGTGAATCGATATGATCTACTTTTGTATAATTCATTACGGTTTCAATTTGCGTTCTAAATTCAAATTCCACCTGATTTAAAAACTCGGGATTATTTGATTTTAATAAAATTTGTCCGAAACTGTTGTTAAATTTCCCGCGTTTATTTGTTAACATTGGCGCTTTAGTGAGCGAACGCCCTTCAATAATGTTCAAATGAACTCCTATACCTAAATTTGGACATTCCGGAATAATTTCATTAACTCCCGCATTGAAAGCTTTTCCGTTTGCACAAAGACTTGCACTTGTTAAAAAACCGTTGTGATATCCGTCTAATACGGCTCTGTTAAAAGCTTTAGACATTCCGAAATCATCTGCGTTTAAAATAAATTTTTTGTTGACCATAAAAATCCTTGATTTAATAATATGAATATTATAGTATAAATATTGTTATTTTGGCAAATTGGAGAAATTATGGAAAAACCGCTTTTGGCAGTAGTAATACCATGTTTTAATGAGGAATTGTGTATAAAAGAAACAGTTGATAAGCTTTTTCTCGTTTTAAATGATTTAATCAGCAAAAATAAAATTAAGCCAGAAAGTTATTTATATCTTGTTGATGACGGTTCTAAAGACAGTACTTGGGATATAATATCAGAGCTTCACAACACAAATCCTCTTGTGAAAGGTTTAAAATTTGTCAAAAATTTTGGTAACCAAAAAGCACTTATAGCAGGGCTTGAAGCTGTAAAAGTTCTCGGATGTGATTGTGTTGTAACAATTGATGCTGATTTGCAGCAAGATGAATGGTCAATTGAAAAATTTATTGATAAATATCTTGATGGATTCGATATTGTTTCAGGTATAAGAAATAACAGAAAATCTGATTCATTCTTTAAAAAGTATACAGCTCTTGCTTTCTATAAAGTCATGAATCTTCTTGGCGCCCATATACCGGTAAATCATTCTGATTATCGTCTGGTATCAAAGCATGCGCTTGATATTATGTCGCAATTTCCTGAAAGATACCTGTTTTTACGCGGATTTTTTAATGATGTCGGACTCAAAACAGCTAATGTAAATTTTGATGTAAAACCTCGTATGCATGGTGAATCTAAATTTAACTTTGCAAGTTTGTCTATTCTTGCGCTTAACGGTATAACTTCTTACAGTGTAGTGCCTTTGCGTCTTGTTTCTATACTGGGTTTTTCTATGACAATTATCGGTATTATTCTGGGTTCGATTGCTGTTTGTAATAAGATTTTCTTTGCTAATTTTCAGCATGACTGGGCAATAGATTTAATTATGAATTGCTTTTTCGGCGGAATTGAACTCTTTTGTCTTGGTACAATTGCAGAATACATAGGACAAATTTTCCTTGAGGTAAAAGGTCGTCCGAGATATATTAAAGACACGGAATTGAAATAAAAAAGCCGTGCCACTGTCTATCGAATATGGCTGACAAAATTTCCAAATAAATTATCTCTTTTTACAAATACAACACCCGCAAGGATTGTCTTAGTGCTGCTATGTTTCCATCCTGACACGGTTCGACAGCTTACGCCGTCATATCGGTAAATGTCAACAATAATTTACTTTTCAAAGTTATCAGTCAGACCCTCACAACAGGCTCTGCACCCCGCATAAGCTTCGGGTCAAGAGATTGCAAATCCCCGTGGAGCACGACTTATTTTTATTATACTACAAAAACATGTTTTGGAGTTTTTTTGTTTACACCTAAGTTAACCAAAGTCAAAATTACAGCGAAAAGAGCCATAGAGCCTGCAAACATACTGAAATTTTCCGCAAATTTTTGATTTGGTCTAAATTCTTTTGCAGTGTACAAAAATTGATGCTCAAGGTTCACATTCGCACCTTTTGAGTTAAAACTAAAAGAAACCGGTAATATTTTCATACTTTCATTGTAACTCTTAAAAAGAATTTTGGTTTTATTGTAAAGAAATATTAAGTTAATTTTTACCCGTTCAGCTAATAGAAATTTTATTAAAAATCTGTCATGATTATCACGAAGGAGAAAGTTATGGAAAAATTGGACTTATATAAATGTGATATTTGCGGAAATATTGTTGAAGTTATCTTGAATGGCGGCGGTGAACTTGTTTGCTGCGGACAGCCTATGAAAAAAATGGAAGCTCAAACTCAAGAAAATGCTATGATGGAAAAGCATGTTCCCATATTTGTATCATGTAATGATGGCACTCAGGAAGTAAGAGTAGGAGAAGTGCTCCATCCGATGCTTCCGGAACATTATATTATGTTTATAGAAACAATTTCACAAGACAGAAATCATACTCAATTAAAGTTTTTACATCCGGGTGAAGAACCAAAAATGATCTTAAAAGACAAACTTGGAGATAGATTTGCTCGCGAATATTGCAGTATTCACGGTTTGTGGCAAGGTAAGTAGGTTATATTGCAAATTCGTAATGTATTTGTCCTAATTAATTAAATATTTTATTATACTGTTATGAGTAAGATTGTAGCAGTTGATGATGAAAAAATGGTTACCTCAGCTCTTAAAGCATTATTTAAGCTTGAGGGATATTCTGATATAAATTTGTTTAATTCTCCGAAAGATGCACTTGATTTTTTGGCTGAAAACAAACCTGACTTGATTATTTCTGATTTTATTATGCCTGAAATGAACGGACTGGAATTCTTACGCGAAGCTAAAAAGCTTTATCCCGAAGTAAGTATGATGCTTTTGACGGGTTATGCTGATAAAGAAAACGCTATTAAGGCGATTAATGAAGTCGGGCTTTATAAATATATCGAAAAGCCTTGGGATAATGATGATTTGTTAATGAACGTCAGAAACGGTATTGAAAGAAGTCATTTATTGGAAAGTCTGCGCAACAAAATAAGTGAACTCGAGGAAGCCAAAAAACAACTTCAAGACTACTCTGAAAATCTTGAAAAATTAGTTGCGGAACGCACTGCAGAGATTGCAGGTATAATTAATTACTGCGCCGACGGTATTTTGATTATCGACAAAGAAGGTAATATTAAACGTGTTAACCCGACTTGCGAAAATATGATAGGGTTGTCTGAAGCTGCTTTGTGTACAAAAAATTTCAAAGATATTGCATATTCTAAAAAGTCTGAATTTAAGTTAGACGATGAGAATTCAGAAGTTCTTTTGAGAGATTTTTATGTAATTAATGCACTCAGCGGAGTTCATATTCCCGTTGAAATCAGTTTTGCGATGTGTGCTCCCGAAAAATACGTTGGTGTAATTCGTGACGTTACAGTTCAAAAGGAAACAGAACGCCTGAGAGATGATTTTATAGCGACTCTTACTCATGATATGCGCACTCCGCTTCTTGCGCAAATTCAGACTTTAAAATTCTTTCTTGAAGGTGCGATTGGTACACTGGATGAAAAACAGCAGGTGCTTTTATCAACAATGCTTCATAGCAATGAAGATTTGTTGGGGCTTGTTAATGCACTTTTGGAAGTTTACAGATTTGACAGCGGAAAACTGGAACTTTGCAGGACTAATTTTCTTATAAAAGACTTGATTGAGCAGTGTTATTCGGAACTGAAACCGCTTGCTGAGAAGAAAAATTTAAAATTTGAAGTTGAATATGATATGCCTGAAAATCTTTATATCAACGCAGATAGGGCTGAAATTAAACGCGTAATCACAAATTTATGCGGAAATGCCTTGAATTATACAAATAAAGACGGCGAAATAAATGTGCTTGCAAAAGCTCAAAACGGTGATTTTATTTTCTCAGTCACTGATAACGGAAACGGTATTCCAAAAAGCGATATTCCGAATTTGTTTATGAGATTTTCGCAGGGTACAACAAAGAAACGCTCTACAGGGACAGGGTTGGGATTATATTTATCAAGACAGATTATTGAAGCTCATGGCGGAAAAATCTGGGTAGACAGCAAGGTAAATAAAGGAAGTGAATTTACTTTCCTTTTAACAGATGTAGTAATGAGGGATAAAAATGAGTGTAAGAGTTCTCATAGTTGAAGATCACGATATGGCAAGAATGGGCCTTTCCGTTATTCTGGGAAGCAATTCAAATATAGAAATTGTTGGAATGTCTGCTGACGGTCAGGAAGGTGTTGATATGGCACTGGATTTAATTCCTGATGTTGTAATTATGGATATCGGACTTCCGACTATTGACGGAATTGAGGCTACTGCAAGGATTAAGGCAACAAATTCGCGAATTAAAGTTTTGATGTATACTTCTCGCGAAGCTGATGATGATGTGTTTGATTCTTTCAAAGCAGGTGCTGACGGTTATATTACCAAAGGTGCAACTTCAGAACAGACTATATCTGCTGTACTGGCAGTATCGGAAGGCGCAGGATGGCTTGATCCTGCTATTGCCAAAGTCGTTTTAACTAACATCAGACGAGGGACTGATGTTACAGAAAAACGCGGTGAAATTAATTACAAATTAGGTAAAAATCTTTACGGGTTAACCGAACGCGAAATGGAAGTGCTCGCTTTAATTGTTGACGGTCTTACAAACCCGCAGATTTCCGAAAAATTATTTATTACTATTGCGACAACAAAAACGCATGTTCACAGTATTTTGCAAAAACTATATGTAAATTCCCGCTCTAAAGCTATTTCTATGGCTATGAAAGAGGGTTTGGTATGATTTATGCCTTGCTCGGAATTGCAGCGGCATTTTGTGCATTTATTCAGTGGGGAGATGAAATTCCTCTCCCGCATGGTGATGTGAATAAAAAAGAAGCAAAATACATTCATAATGTTCAAAAACAAGAAGAAAAACAAAAGTATGAAAAAAAGGTTATGAACCGCAACCCGTCAGGATATATGACAGTTGAGGAATATGAACTTCTTTCCGCACCAAAAGATAGAATGACAATGGAAGTTGAAGTCCCGAAAATCCCGACACCTGCTGATATGGTATATGTTCCACAGCCTTCTTATCAGATTGTCAAATATAACAATCCGCCGGGAAGTCCTGAAATTACTATCGGAAGTTCTCTATATAAAAGACGACAGCAAAATGCTCAGGGAATTGTTTCTCCCGATTTTAAAAAACTTGTATATCCCTCGATTTATTATTACCCGAACAGCGCATCTACTGCGTGCGATTTGTTTGTAATCAATCTTGAGGAAGCAAAATCAAACAAAGATAAAATTTTAACAGCAAATGTTCTACATAGAGTATCTGAGCCTATTTTGTCTACAGAGAAATCAAATGATAATCTTTATACCTTTAGAACTCTTACGCCGATTGATTTTTCAACAGACGGGACGAAACTTCTTGTAAAAGAAAAAGTCGGCAATACAAAAGACGGTATTTGGAAAACAACCCCGATTGTATATGACTTTGTAAACAATGTTTCTTATAATCTGATTGAGGTTAGAGGTGCTATTGTTTATTACTGGGAAAGATACAAGAATTTAGATCTGGATGATAAAAGATGGGATGTTTATCCGCTCGGATTTGATGCGGAAAATTCGGATTGGGTGGTTGTAAATGCAGTTGCATATACGGGGAATACGCCGATAAATCTGGGTATCTGGAAAGTTACGTATACAGGTGAACAGTCAAGGCTTGTTACTTTTGATAATTCTGCGGTTAATGTCAGCATGAACGGTTATAAACTTGTTAAAGCAGGTGCTGAACCTCCTTCCGTAAGCGAAAAGGAAGCTGAACATCTTAAAAAAGTTGAAAAAGAACAAGCTAAGCAAAAGAAAAAAGATGAAAAAGCTGAACTTAAAGAACTTGAAAAAGCTTATAAAACAAAATTAAAAGAAATGGATGCAGAATTTAAAGAATCTCAAAAAGATTACGATATGCGTCAAAGAATTAACAGTTCAACAACAGGCAATGAAGGTGTTGAAAAGTATAAAGAAATTAAAGAACAACAGGAAGCTAAAAGACAGCAATTATTAGAAAAGCAAAAAGAAAAAGAATTAAAATTGCTGGAAAAACAAAGAGCAAAAGACGAAAACGCGAATAGCGGGCAATAAGTTTTAATTTTTCTTTTTTAGTTAATTTTTTGATGCGCGCTTCTTCTTTTAAAGCTTCTGATTTGGTTCTGTATCCATGCTGATAAACAATTTTTACAGGCTTATTTGCGCGTGTGTACTTTGCTCCCTTGCCTGAAAGATGTTTTTGAAAACGCTTTTCAACATTATCAGTATAACCGCAGTATAGAGTATTATTTTCTGTTAAAAGAATATAAGTATAATACATATTATATTTATAAATAAAAAAGACGGTTATAAAAACCGTCATTTAAATTATCTTTTTCTTTTTTCTCTTAAACTAGCAAACTGATGTAAAACCGCCTGATGAACCGCAAGATGAAAATCCACAGTCACCGCCGGTTGAAAACGAACCGCCGTCAGAACCGATTACTGACATTGCATTTGAAAAACTGCTTAAAAATCCGCTGTCTGCAACATAATCACCGCAATCAGAATACATAGAGTAATCAACTGCAAACGGATTGCTTGATGAAAATTCGTCATAATTATTTACGGCAAACAAACTCTGGAATGAATTCATTGCCAATGAACCTGCTGTTTCAACAGCTTCAGGATTTTTCGGGCTTAAAACACCGTGTAATTTATTTTCAGATGATTTGGCTAAAATACCGTTCATTAAAAACTCCTCAATCTCGTGTCTTACATTTATATAAAGTATTTGAATTTTGTCTGATTTCAGCATGGGTTTCTTTTGTTACATTCGTTTACATTTTTATCAATCTTTGGATTGAAAAAGTTAAAACTCTTGATTGATGGTAATTTACAGCTAATAAGGTATTGTATATATGGAGAGGATTATAGGATATGTTTAAAAAGATTTTATTAACTCTGATTTTATTTAGCGGATTGAGTGCTTTTGCCTCAGAAAACTATTTGAATTCTGTTGTTGTTTCTAAAAATGACGGTAAAACATCTATCATACTCCGCACAGATGAAATCACAAAAGTAAAAAAAGAAGTAGAGGCTGCTGACAAAATTGTTGTAACTTTGAAAGGTGTTACACAATCTCCGGCTTTAAATACACTTTATAAAAATATTTCGGACGTAAACGGATTAATTATTCAAAGTGAAAATAACGGAGAGCTTAAAATTTATGTAGAAGCTCCGGAAATTGCAAAAGCTGATGTAGTATTTGAAACTCCAAATTCGGCCCCTATTACGGTAATTAATAAAATTAATGAAGAAAAAGCTGTTTGGAGCGTTATTTCAATTGCTCTGTTACTATTGATTATGAATTCGGCTAAGAAAATGGCAAAAGAACCTGAAAAACAGGACATTACAGAGATTATAAAAGAGCGTGAAAAAGCATTATATAAAAACTTCCAAAAAGAAGTTGCGACTATTCCAAGTATAAATTATAAGCTTAAAGGATATAGAAAACACGTTCTTAAAGGTGAAACAATAAGGGCTTACGAAAATAGAACAAAGACAAGCGTTTAAGCTTGTCTTTGTATTATTTCTTCAATCTGTTTTGCAGATGTTCCGTCGCCATACGGGTTAAGTGCTTTTAATCTGGTTTCTTCGCGAGTTTTGGATAAGATTTTTTCACTTTCCGAAACTATTTTGTCATAATCTGCACCGACTAAAATAGAAACACCTGCATCAATACCTTCCTGACGTTCTGTTTCATAACGCATTACAAGTGTCGGACACCCAAATGACGGTGCTTCCTCTTGTATTCCGCCACTGTCAGTTAATATTAATTTTGCATTTTTCATCAAATACACAAGATACGGATAATCAAGCGGTTTTAAAAGATGTACATTTGAATATTTCTCCAATCTTGAATGTATTTTATCCTTAACATTCGGATTTGGATGAACAGGAATAACAAATGTATGGTCTGAATATTTTGTTACAAGATGTTCAATCGCATCAAGTATTCTGTCAATTCTTTCACCGTGATTTTCACGTCTGTGAGCTGTGATAAGCACTAATTTATCATCAACATTTATGCCTAAATCGTTATAATATTTAGAAGCTTTTTGCATGGTTTCATCAGATAAACAGAATAATGCATCAATTACAGTATTTCCCACAACATGAATTTTGTCATCAGAAATATTTTCTTTTAAAAGTGCCTGTCTGTTTTTTTCTGTAGGTGCAAAATTAAGTTCTGCAACGCGTGAAGTCATCTGACGCATAACTTCTTCAGGAAACGGCTCATAAATATCGTAAGAACGCAAACCTGCTTCAACATGATAAACAGGTACTTTATTATAAAAACTTGCCAATGCACCGCATAAAACAGTCATTGTATCGCCCTGAACAATTGTTGCATCAACTTTATTTTCTGTAAAAACTTTATTTAACGCTGTTAAAATTCGTGTTTGAACTTCTAAAAGCGATTGATTAGGCTTCATACAATCCAAATTCAAATCCGCTTTCAAACCAAAATACTCAAGAGTCTGATTAGAAAGTTCTTTTTGCTGTTCTGTATTACATACAATAACATTATATCTATCGGGATATTTTTTAAGTTCCAAAATAACCGGTGCTAATTTTATAACCTCGGGACGCGTCCCAAAAACAACTAATATATTTCTCATATCCAAAATACTAATATAAACAAATATTAATAACAAGGGCGATTTATAAAATATTTAATTGTTTATAATGTATTCGTAAAAGGAGAAAATAATGATAGAATTATATGTTTTGGAGACCTGTCCTTACTGTCGTAAAGTAATGGATTTTATGGACAAAGAAAGTATCAGATACGAAAAAAAAGATGTAAGTATTCCTGAAAATCATAGACGATTAATGGAACTTGGCGGACAAGATCAGGTACCGTTTTTATATGACGACGGAGTAACCCATTATGAAAGTGACGAGATTATTAAGTATTTAACAACAAGGTGCTGATATGTTTTATAATTCCTCTGACAGTTATGAGTATAATGATTGTATTTCTCGCGGAGCTTGTTCGGTTTCGCCAAATATTACATCTATGCAGGAGATAATGTTTATTCTCTTGCGCCAAATTTCATATTATTTATTAAAATTGAAAAATTTTGGCATTGAAAAAGAAAATATTATCTACGATATTATCTTTCAATTGGCTTTTATAGACAGCTTAAAAGACCTGTCAGAAGCTCAGGTTTTGGAATTATTTTCCAAACAATATACAAATCTTGTAAAGACACGCAAAGAATACATGAAACTGTGCAAGGAAAATAATACATCCTGTGAAGATTTAAAAAATTTGCTTAAGTTTTCTGCAAAAACAAATCTTTCATCAATTTTGAAACGTGGCGACAGAGAATTTTTGCAAAAATACAAACGTTTAGGTTTGAACCAGAAATATTATGCTGAAATTCTTGCAGGAATTGTTAAAAGTGTTAGTGTAAATTGGGTGAATTTGCATGACTACGGAACATATGCGAAATTTGCGTCTGACAGCGTATTAAATGCCTTAAATTTATTTAATTCAGCACGTGTATCACCTCAAAAAATAAAACTCTATATTGATGAACTTGCAAAATATGATATAGAACTTTTAAAACAAATCAATGAACTTCAAACCAAAAAGTTCGGGCAAATTGAATTAACTGCCGTTTCTACATCAACTACTCCGGGTAAAGCGATTATGGTATCAGGTTCTAATTTGAACGATTTAAAAACACTTCTTGATGTCGTAAATGAAATAGATGTATATACAAACGGAAACCTTATGATTGCTCACGCGTTCCCTCTTTTTAAGGAATATAAAAATTTGAAAGGACACTTTGGAAGCGGAGTTAACAATACAATACTTGATTTTGCAACATTTCCGGGAGCAATTCTGTTAACAAGAAATGAAACACAAAATATAGAATATCTTTACCGTGGCAGATTGTTTACAACCGATAAAATTTCTGCAAAAGGTGTTGTTAAAATTGAAAATAATGATTTTACTCCCCTGATTGATTCTACACTGCAGGCTAAAGGTTTTGCCAAAGGACAGAAAAGACCGGACGAAATTATCGGTTTCGATAAAGAACATTTGAACGCAAAACTTAATCAAATTATTGAAAAAAATCCTGAAAAAGTATTTGTAATTGGACCGTCAAATCTATCAATAGAGAAAATTGATTATTTTAAAAAGTTTTTCTGTTCAATGCCTGAAAATACTTATGCAATAAGTTTTTCTTACAATCCTAATAAAGAAAATGTTTTACATATAAATATAGGAAATGATTATGCACTGTTATACGGAGTTTTACATATGATTTTAGAAAAAATCCCTGTAACTTCAGATAAACTGGAATTCTTTTTGACAAAATGTGATGTAAATTCATTATCAAATATAGTTAATCTAAAAAATAACGGGGCAAAAAATATTCATCTGTCAGATTGTCCGCCGTTAGTTATAAATCCATCTGTCTTAAAAGCATTTATAAATTTATATAATATTCAAGAGATATAAAAAAGGGGAACTGATGTTCCCCTTTTCGATTAATATCTGTAGTGAGCGAAAGCTTTGTTAGCTTCAGCCATTTTGTGAGTATCTTCACGTTTTTTGCAAGCTGCACCTGAACCGTTTGAAGCATCAATAAGTTCATTAGTTAACTTGTCGATAAATGATTTACCGCCGCGTTTTTTAGCAGCTTCGATTAACCAAGATGAAGCAAGAGCAAAACCTCTGTCTGCTTTAACTTCGATAGGTACTTGGTAAGTTGAACCACCGATACGTCTTGCTTTTACTTCTAAAAGCGGAGTAGCGTTAGTCATTGCTTTTTGGAATACATCAAGCGGTTTTTCGCCTGTTCTTTCTTCTAATCTTGTTAATGTAGCGTAGAAGATTTTTTCAGCGAGTGATTTTTTACCGCGTCTCATAATTCTGTTGATGAATTTAGAAATATCAACACTGTTGTATACGGGATCAGCTAAAGGTATTCTTTTAGCCGGTTTAGAACGTCTAGACATTATTTCTTACCTCCTTTAGCATTTTTCTTAGCACCGTATTTAGATCTGCTTTGTGCTCTGTTTGCAACACCTGCAGTATCCAAAGTACCTCTAACGATGTGATATCTTACACCAGGAAGGTCTTTAACCCTTCCACCTCTGATAAGAACAACACTGTGTTCTTGAAGGTTGTGACCGATACCCGGAATATATGAAGTAACTTCAAATCCGTTAGTCAATCTAACCCTTGCAACTTTTCTTAAAGCTGAGTTAGGTTTTTTAGGGGTAGTTGTGTAAACCCTTGTACATACTCCACGTCTTTGAGGGCAATCCATCAAAGCAGGAGATTTTGTTTTGTCAATTAGCTTTTTACGTTCTCTGCGAACAAGCTGGTTAATTGTAGGCATTTTTTTCTCCTTTAATTTAGTAACATCTTCGGCAAAATCATATTCTGAAACCCTTACGCATTCCGATTATGACGGGACTGCCGAATCGCGTTCATTATCTTTTTACTAAAGCACGCCTTATTGGGTTATGTTTTGGTTTCACCTGTTTTTAGGTTGTGCCCCGGTTTCGCGACCCCTACGTCCTATTTTTGCCTGACAAAATCGATATAAATCGGCTTTGTGTACCTTTATTAAACACTGCACAAAGAAGATTGTCAATAAAACATTGAAAATAACTTAATATTATAGTATAATTTGCGTATGAAGAAAGAGATTTTAAAAGAAATTGCCTGTTATACAGGCTGTATTGCGTTTATTGCAGGATATGCTTATTTTTCAGGAATATTTAACGAAACATCATATCAAAGTTTATCAAATACTGTTGTAAATAATGTTAAAGCTTCAGGCATTGAACAATATATTAATCAGGAACGATCACCGAGGAAAAAAGTTACTGTTTATAAAAATTACAGACCGAGAATAATTCCTGATAATGTAATTGCGGGTTCTGACAGTTCAAATACGTGGAGAAATATTTTTAATTCAAACAAAAAAGTCGTATTTTATCTTTATAACACAAACGATGACTTTCATTCATCAGTTTACAATTATTTTAAACAAAATATGCTTTCCAGATATTACAACTTTGAGCCATATAGTTCTGATGCTTTTAATAACATGCGCAACGGAACTATCGGTCCAAGCAAGATTTGTAACAGTTTGGAAGAATGTAACAGAGTAAGAGCAAATGCATCAAATTACACACTGCTCACAAATTTCTTATCTAACTGCGGTAAAACAATGTGCATATTTAATCCAGCCAAAAATGAATATGTGCAGCTGAAAAAACGCAACATTAAAGAAGCTGAACAGATGATTCAAGCCCTTAGTAACTGGTAATTAAACCAATTTAAAATCGCCGTTTTTCTTAATATGTTCAACAAGTCCGCCGTCTTGCAATAATTTAATCATTACAGGCGGAAGTGGTTCAATAGGAATTATTGCACCGTTTGTAAGATCTGTTAAAATACCCTTTTCTATATCCAAATCAAGCTCGTCGCCTGCATCAATTGCATCAGTATCAGCTTCTACGGCTAAAAGTCCGATATTAATAGCGTTTCTGTAAAAAATTCGCGCAAAAGATTTTGCAATAACTGCTCCAACACCAGCTATTTTAATAATTTGAGGAGCATGTTCGCGAGAAGAACCGAGTCCGAAATTTGAACCTCCAACAACAAAATCGCCTTTTTTCATAGAACTTGCAAATGTCGGGTCAGCATCTTCCAAGACATGCTTTGCAAACTCAGGCAGATTTGAACGTAAATGAAACAACCTTCCCGGTGCAATGTGGTCTGTTGAAATATTATCTCCGAATTTAAAAGCTTTTCCTCTCATTTTACCCTCTCTGACGATATTGATCTGATTCATTTATATATTGGTCAGTCGCTCACAAAATGTTCGCTCCCGTTTTTCCCCTTTTACTTGATTATATCACAAAAAAATGATATAATAAAAGTATAATGTATTTCAATAGAAAATGTAAAATAACTTTCATATGTAACGGAGCAACTCTTTTTAGCGAAGATGACAGGTTTACAGATGCCGAAAATTACCCGCCACTTAACGAAAAGGGGCAGGAAGAAATTGAAAAAATTTGTGAATTTCTGAAAAAACGCGGTGTTAAAAACGATAAAATTTATACCTCGCCTGCAACACGCTCTACTCAATCTGCATCAATGATTGCCAAAATATTTAAACAGGAGTATGAAATTATAGAGGATTTACACCCGAGAAAATGCGGAGCTTTTAACGGTTTGACATTTGAACAAATTGATGAAAAGTTTCCTGATGCATTAGATAAGCTGGTTAATAATCCTGATGTGCCTACACCCGATGATGCGGAAACCGTTTCTAATTTTATCAGGAGAGTAAATAACTCTATTGATAATATAATAGAAAAAAATCAGGGGAACAGAATAATTATTGTAACTCATAAAGATGTTATTAAAGCGGCTATATGTTCTGCTTTAAATATGCCTGACAGCTCGTTACACAGAATTTATATCAAGTCTGGAAGTGCAACACAAATAAGCTATTTTGAACGCTGGTCAAGCCTTGTTTATTGCGACTTCAAACCCTTTTAACCTTTGGTTTTCCTGTTTTAAAAATTCTTTTCCGGGGTTTATGTCTATAAAATCCCATGGCAATTTTTGTTCAAAATTCCAATCAGAGCAGGCAAAATAATCCGTGTCAATGTTATATTTTTTTGCGGCAGCTTTGAAAGCTCCAAGTTTTCCGCCCTGTCTGTAAACTTCCAAAATGAAATCACACAAAGTTGCATCTCCACGCGATAATACAGCCTGCCAGTAATCCCATTTAATACTTGAAATATGTGCTGTAATTCCAAGTTTATGCAATTCTTTTTTTAGAAAATTACTCTTTTCCTCTAAAGATTTTGTATTCACGCGTCCAAACCACTGAAAAGGCGTGTTGGCTTTTGGTACAAAGCTTGAAAATCCGAATGATATATCAAACCCTTTATTTTCTTGTTTTAATCGTTTAGCAAGATTTATAATTGCCTCTAAATCCTCATAAGTTTCAGTTGGCAGTCCAATCATTCCGTAGAATTTTAACCCTTTTAAACCGTTATCACGTGCTATTTTAACAGCGTTAAAGATTTGTTCTTCTGATAAATTTTTATTGATAACTTTTCTAAGACGTTCACTGCCCGCTTCAATTGCAAGTGTCGTATTTTTTTGACCTGCCGCAACAAATGTTTTTACAACATCAGGCGTAATTGCATCAACTCTAAGTGATGAAACACTCATTTCAATATTTTGACCTTCTTGAATTTTATCGTAAATATACTTGCAAACATCGTTAAAATGCGGGTGAGCGCTAATCTGTGCACCTAATAAAGCAATTTTATTTGTGTTAGAAAGCCCCAGTTCAATTGTATTTAACAATTCCTCATAAGGTACACATCTTAAAGGCAAATTCAAATAAGATGCAAGGCAAAATCCACATCTGTTTGCACATCCGCGTGACATTTCAAGAATAAAAGTATCTTTGAAAAAGGCATTATCACTGATTATAGGTGTATAAATACATTCAGTAAGTTTTTTAGTCAGTTTTTTTACATTTTGGGGATAAACAGGTACATAAATTCCGTCAACTTCAGAAAGAAGTTTCAAAGCTTCCTGTTTATTTGTTGCATTTTTACAAATTTCAACAGCTTTTATATTAACATCTTCACCATCACCGATTATAAAGAAATCAAAAAAATCTCTGTAAGGTTCTGGGTTTGCGCTGACAACAGGGCCTCCTGCAAATACTATTATATCTCTATCCTTAGATTTTAAAGGTATTCCGTATTTTTCAAGCATTGAAAAAATCGTTAAAAAATCCATATCAAATGAGAAAGAAAAACCCATTAAATCAGGTTTGGGATAAACTGTTTTTTCAGTATCAGAGCAAATACGCTCAATATTTATCCCTTCCAACTCATCAAGAGTCTTAAACATCCATAAATAGCCCAAAGAAGACATAGAAAAAGAATATATCCCGGGAAACGCCATCCACATGACAAAATCTGAATTTTTAGATGTGTTTCTTTGATATAAATATTTTTCCATCTATTCTTTGCCTTTTAAATTGATTGGTTTTAAATACAGTTCATCAATTAAAACACATACAGTTGCGGCAATTGCAGGCGATAAAATTACTCCCCAAAAGCCTAAGAATTGCTGAGCCAAAAATAAAGCCAAGAATATCATTAGAGGATGTAAAGACATCATTTTACCGAATAATAAAGGTCTTACAACATAATTTGATATCTGCTGTACAATTAAAAACCCGATTACAATCAGTATTAATTTTGTTAACCCTAAAGGATATGCAACAAGCAAAATTACCGCTAAAGCAATTGATGGCCCGAGAATCGGTATGATATCAAGAATACCGCTTATTAAACCTAAAAGTGTAGAATATTCAACACCGAATATTACAAGCACAATCGAAACCATAATTCCGACAGCAGCCATAGATAAAATCTGTGCTCTGACATACTTACCGACTTTTGTGCTGATTGTACTTAAAATACCTTCCGCTTTATCTTTTAGATCTGGCGGGAAAAATTCTAAAAATTTCTGTTTTAAATAAACTTTATCAATCAGAATATAATATACAATCATTGTCATCGCAACAAGAATAACTATTGCCTGAACTATACCTGCAGTAATTGATAAGGAATGATTAACAACCCCTTGAGCAACATCGGATGAGTTATTTAAAAGTGCATCTATATCAACAATATCAGGTATCTTATGCCCGTTAATATTAAAATTCATAAGAAAATTAGTAACACCCGTAACTTTTTCAGGCAGGGTTATCATAAATGTTCTGATTTCCTTAAAAGCAACAAAAAATATTGGTATAAATAAAGCTATAATTGCCAAAATACTTGAAAACATTACTATTGATGACGCTAAAGGTCTGCTCATTTTGTTCATAAGCTTTGTTACAAACGGATTAAGCGCACAGGCTAAAACGTATGATGCAAAAAATAACATTAAAATCCCCATAATTTTAGGGAAAATTAATAAAAGTGAAATAACTAAAATTATAAAAATAATATTTTTACTTGTCCAAAATCTTTTACCAAACATAAAGTCTCCTTTAAGCTGATTATAACAGGAAAATGGGATATGTAAATAGTGAACTGTACTAAGTTCAATGTAAAAATTTTTTACAAATGTTACAAAAACTTAACATAATTTTTCAAAAAAGGCAATTATTAATAAATAAAATACTTTATATTATTACGAGGACTAAACACAAAGGATAAAGCAATGGGTTTCTTGACAGCCGCATACGGAAAATTAATGGCCGCGAGACATCTGCGCGAGATTCAATATCAGCAGGCAGATATACAGCGACGTTTGCGTCAAGTTACGCGTGAAATTGGTCAAAAAGATAAAATGTACCAAGCTCAAGAACGTAACATGAGGCAAAGTATGCAGTCCCAAATGCAGCAATGCATTATGGGGGCGGCTTATCGAGCTGGCTTGCCTATTGGAAATGCCATGATGGGAATGAATGGTATGGGGGCCTTTGGGCAAGATTGCAGTATGTTTGCAGCAATGGGTGGCTTTAACCAGCAGCAAATGCAACTTTATTCTGCGGTACAACAGCAGGCTCAAATGCAGTTTATGCAAGCACAAACATTATGGCAAAATATGTTTGAAATGCAGCGAGATGCAGATTTACAAGCTCTCAAAGATTTAGAAGCTGATTTACAAACTGAAAATGAAAGTTTGAATTCACAAATAAAAATTGCAGAAGAAGAATATAACATGTACAAAGAGCAGGAAAAATCCGGGGCAAAAGCGTTTACGCCAGAGTCGGGACAAGGATAATAGATTTAAGAGGCTCTCCATATGGAGAGCCTCTTTAGTTATTCTTGAGTTATAATTTGTGCCCCTTGTTTTTCAACAGGTAAAGTCATTATATTTGCTTTTACGTTTAAACTTTCCCAAGTATCTTTAACGATTGATTTAATCTTATCAAGATTGTTTTTTTGCGAAATTATCAATATAGAAGGGCCTGCTCCGCTTAATACACAACCTAAAACATTTTCTTCATGTTTTAAGTTTTCGATAATTTTATCAAGTCCCGGAACAAGCTTCATTCTGTAGGGCTGGTGTAATCTATCCTGCAACGCCAGTTTCATTAATTCAGCATCTTTTGTATTAACTGCTTGAACAAACATCCCCATACGTTTAGCGTTAAATACAGCATCAGCCATAGGAATTTCTGCAGGTAAAACAGAACGTGAAATATCCGTTGATAATTCATAATCGGGCACGCATACCGTAATATCCCACTCATCAGGCCAATCAAGTTTAGTATAAATTATTCTACCATCATCTTCTTGCGAAGATAATACTAAACCGCCTACAATTGCTGGAGTAACATTGTCAGGGTGTCCTTCAACTTCTGTTGCGATTGACAATAATGCTACTTCATCAGCAGGTTTCCCTAAAAGTTCATTTGCAGCAAGCAAACCGCCTACAATAACAGAAGCACTGCTTCCTAAACCTCTTGCAATAGGGATTTCAGAATGAACAGTTATTTTTAATTCACTCGGGCTTTGACCTATAGAGTTGTATAAAAGTTCTACAGCCTTGTAAATAATACTGTTTTCATCCATTGGAATATGTTCCATAATAAAATCACCTGCTGATGCAGTATTATTTAATACATTGATTTCAATTCCTGTGCCCGGTAATACGGTTTCTTCAATAGTTATGGTATTATATAGAGGCAAAGCCATACCTAAACTGTCAAATCCGGGGCCTATATTTGCCGTTGTGGCCGGCACTTTTACACTTATTTTCATAATTCCTACTTTCTACAAAATTATAACAGAAACACACAAATTTGCCAATAATTTCAATATATTCTATAATAAGCACATGTACGAATTATATCCATACTTTACAAATGACGGTTCTGTAGGGCTTTTCTCTCCGGATGCCGATGATATTTATCATTCAACTTACGGCGCTTTAACAGAAGCTTATGAAAAATTTATTTTGCCTGCAGATTTAAAAAATTATTTCGAAAAAAATTCTGAAATAAAAATTTTAGATATTTGTTTTGGAATCGGATACAACACCAAAAGTTTTTTAAATTTTGCCTATAACGAGACGATAGGTAGCAATAATATTAAACATATCGACAAGTTATATGGCGATAACAAAAAGCGTAAAATTTTTATACATGCTATAGACACAGATAAAAATTTGGCTCAACTTTCTCCATTTTTTGTAACAGATAAAAAAAAGAGAAAAAATAATAAGTTATCATTTGAACAGGAAAAAATTCAAAGAATGTTATCTGATAAAATTACTTCTCACTTTGGATTAAAAAAAGAAATTAATATTTTGCTGGGAGAAAAGCTGTTTGCAGACATTGACAGCGAAACCGAAAGACTTCTTTTTGATAAAAAATACTCTCAATATTTTGACAAATATATGAGTGGTTTATACAAGCTTTATAAATATAAGACATATAAAACTAACCCTTTAAGGGCTTTAGTTTACTTCTTACATAATATCTATTACAAATATATCATGAAGCGACATGTCGCAACGATATACAAAATTAAAAATCGAAATAAATTCGAAAATTTATATAAACAGTATAAACTATGAAATAAATTTTGTCAAGGCTTTTTTAATAGCTTTATTTATTCTAAATAAATGAGCTTCTGACCAACGCTTCAACTTATCACGGTCTACAGGATGTTTTTTATAATATCCTTTCATTTTTTCCTCTTTTAACTTCTTAAACTTCGAAGCCATAATAGGGTCAAACTCTTCAAACTTAGAATAATAATATGAAGGAGTTTTAACACGCCGTTTACCAGTACGCTGTTTATTTGAAACATCAATATAACCTTTTTCAACTGCAGTACGACCATACTTTTCAAACCAACGTAAACCAATAGCAGGATTACGAGAAGATTTAATCATAGGTTCTACTCGTCCTTCAAGCTTAATTGGAACTCCATAATCGGTATAGTCAACAATAATATTATCCTGATCAATAGGGAGTTTTTTGAGAACATATTGGGAAACATAATTGCAACAATCCTCATCAACATCAGCAAGGTCAACAAAACCAATGCTAAAATAAGTTTTAGTATCACGATCATAATCTGACCAACATTCTTCAAGTATTTTACTAACATAATGTCTATATCCTTTACTTACATAAACTAACTCTTTATCGGGAAAATCAAAACCAAAAAGAATAGCATGCCAATGAGCACGTCCATCTTTAGGACCATATTCACCACAAACCAAATAACGTATATCATCACGAGGAAATCTTTTACGTAAACGTTTCATGAAGTTCTGAAAATGCTTATAACGAAGTGATGCAATACACAAAGGATCTTTTTGAAACGTAGGACTTTCATTATTATAAGTTAATGTAATAAAACAATTAAACTTATGCATTTTTAACTCATTTTGAGCACGTAGAGACCACATTTTTGCATTATCAGAACGACAACCAACACATTTACCACAAGGAACATAAATGTATTGATATAAAGCGTGTGGATAGTCTCTTTCATTCAAAATATATTTATCTTTAGTATCCTCATTCATAACTAAATGAAGCCGCTTTTTACCGGATTTTGCATATTCACTTTTACTATAACATGCATGAATTGGATTATAACAAGTCATAAAATCTCCTTATAAAAAAAGCCCTAAAAAAGGGCTATAAATAAGATAACTAAAGGCTTAGAATTTAAAATCTAATACCACCACGAGAAATACGTGGCAAATTTTTTGAATTCATCATAGCGCCAGAACGACGAAACAATTTTTTACTTTGACGTTGAGAAATATTTTTACGTTTCATATTACATCCTTTCTATAAATTGCCTACGGTTTCGACCTTTTACAAGACTTATATGCAGCCAACCGTTTTCACATATCATCTGGTCATAAGGTAAATTTAACTTATTAACAATATTAGCCAAATACTCGGGTGTACACCTATCAACACGAATATCTACAGCATTTCCGGTTAAGTGCTGAGAGGTTTTAACTCCACCAACATACTCATTAACTTTAGGACAACGAAAACCACTCAACACTTGAACCGGTTTACCTACAGCATCACGCAAAGGTTGAAGTGTAAGAATTGTTAAGCGCATTAAGTTATCACAAACGTTTTTTAACTCGGTCATAGTAGACGGATAATTCTCTAGGCGCAATAATCCTGCACTATCACTGTGAAAAAATTCATCCATTGTGAAATTTAAATTATTTGACATATTATTTTTCTCCTTTATGATTAAGTAATGAACGAAAAAGATAAATTATTTAGAACTATAAGATTTTTACTAATATGGATATTCGTAATAGTACCAATACTTATAACAATTTTATTTATTATGAGCATTTCATTAGATTAATAACTTCGATGCCAACCACCATAACGCATATCCTTTAAGCTATTAGTAAATGACTTCCAAGCATTGGAATGCCTATCATCCTCTTGACGAAGTCTTGAAGTGCCAGCATTGTACTGATTAGTTTTAGCATTAGTAGCTGCAGCATCAGCCTGAATACGTCCTGACTGAGCATTTACTACAGCCTGATACTGATAAGCTTTTTTAAGCTCTGTATCTTGCTGTATATTCCTTAACTCAGAGAGAAGCTTCTCATCATAAATGCTTAACTCTTTTTGAGACTTCTGACGTTCCAAATCTTTTATCTGATTATCCAAATCATAACCAGACTGTTTAATTATCTCTGATTGAAGCAAACCTTCCTTGTAAGAAGCTTCGGCATTATTTACACCAACTTGACTTTCAAGCTGTTTAATAGAAGCATCATTCAAAGCCTGTTGAGACTTCTGCTGCTTAGCATTAGTAATAGCATTAGCAAAACCAGAACCATCATAACTTGCACCGGTGGCAGAGCCAGATTGAAAAGTGGCTCCATTCATTCCACCGTTGACTGCAAGAAGGGGGTTATAACCAGCATTCTCCAAACCAGTACGCATATTACCATATTGCTCACGATATCCACGTTGAGTTAAATCATATGCATTCTGTTGGAGTCTTTTTTGATATTTATACTGCTGTTGAGCAGAAATCATTCCAGAAATTCCACCTAAAGCAGCACTACCGAGCATAGCACCAAAAACCATTAAAAGTGTCCTTTCATACTTGGAATTGAATAAACAGGCATTGGACGTGTCCAATATTCATTGAAATAAAAATTACAAATAAATGGTGGAGTATCCTCTGCACTATTAAGAGCCAAAACTCTATTAATTGGAACAGACTCATTAATGAATTCCGCATTCAATTTAGGTAAATTTTCAAAATCTTGTGCTAAATGCCAATAATCTAAAGAGACATTATTACCTTGAGAATTAACAGCATCAGAACGCATAAAACCAGTTATTTCATTTTGTTTATAGCGATACTCTGCCCAACGTTCCTGGTATCCAAAAACTTCATCATCTGAATCAGTTCCTTGTGCGAATATCTCTTTATTAAGAATAGCCTGTTCACCTAAATTAGCAAGAGAAGGCAAATAAAAATCATTTCTTGCACGTCTTGAATATTGTCTTGGCAAACCTTGTTGATAAGTTAAATCTGCTCTAATAGAAGCAACAGCAAAAACTAAACAATGCTCTGTAAAAGATGTTACAATTTTCTTAGTACGACCATTGATAACACCATAAGAAGCCAAATTACCTTGAGGTGATGCACTATCTGATGATGATGTTTGAGGAACTACATTAAGGTGTAAATTAAAAGTACCACCACCAAGAAATTCAGGACGTTGTAAACGTGCATCAGGAGATTGAACACCAAAATGAGCAAGTATCATCTCAATATATCGAGTACCACCTCTTGCATCAATCTCATACATACGTTGTAATGCAAAAGCCTGGCGAAGTGTATTAATTGTTGCTGCAGTTGCACTAGTTAAATCAGCAATTAATCCAGAAGTAGAAGGATTAGATGAGATTCCAATATATTTGTTAGTTGGCGTATCAGCCCAATTACCTGTAGTTCCAGAACCAACAGCAGGTGCACTGGTACCTGAATATTTGTAACCGGTAATAACATGAGCATTACCATAACCATTATAAGAAGCGGGATATAAAGTAGTACCAGAACCAAAATCAAGTCCTAAAGCATTACCATTACCAACAACAGGAGCAGTTACACCCAAAGGAATATCAACTGCAGGACCTTTTTGAGGCCAAGGTAAAGCAGAAGTAAAGTAATCTTTACGTTTACCACGTTTCAACAAAGTATAATTATCAATTTCATTTTCAGTGGTATCACCTTTTTCAACCTCTACACGTTCAATAAGATTCTCATCACGATACCACTCATTATAAACCAAATTATAAGCACGAAAATTAAAAGCATTAAAAACAAGATTACCAACTTTTGGTGGAACACGAAAATAATCAAAAATACTGCCAAATTCAACACCAGAAGCAGGAGCTTTCAAAACAGGTGTTAAATAATCAGGAAATACACCGGGGGTTTCTTCTTCACCTTGAAAGTTAACCCAATGATCCCAAACAAGTCTATAAGGAACTTTCCAAAAATGAACATCCATATAAACGTTATCCATAAATGGTACTAATTGAGTAGTTAAACGACAGAAAGCACTCATAGAAACTTCAAGAGTATCACCAGGAAGCGCTTCATCAAACCAAATAGGATAAATATAATCAGTTTGCATTGTAGTATAACGACTATGAGAACGGTCAAACCTACTACGAGAAATCTGGGTAGTAGGATATGTTTGAAAACTATGAGTTTGTCCACCGATAGGTTTTGCCATATAAGCCATAAATTTTTATCTCCATAAAATTTGTATTCAAACTCGCTACGCGAGGGAATTTCAAGTAAATCGTTTTTTAGGGGGTATGAAGTCAAAAATTGCCTTCAAACCCTTGCTACACCTTATGGTGTCAGTTCTCACAAATAGGAACAAGTTAACCTATTTGTGAGAACTTTAGTCTGCTACCTGTGTAACAGGCGCAGAAGGTTCGACAGACGACGCCAGCGTTCCAGGCGCGCTTACGTCTGGCGAACCGACACCTGGCGTTGGATTTTTGACTTCCGAAACTTGATATCTTTCAGGATATACTTTAGAGATATCTACTGTATCACGATTAATATAATTTTTCTCATAACACTCTCTAAGATTTTCGGGATTTGCAACAAAATTAAGATAATTCTTAACATTAACGAACCTCTCCCTATCAACAGCAGGGAGAGAATTAAATTGAGAATTAACTTCAGCAATAAGCATTTGAGCAGTTTCATAATCCTGGACATCTGTACAATCAATATAAGAAGGCTGAGATTGAGGCGGCAATTGACCAGTACGAACATAACTTGCAATAATTTTGCCAATATCACATTCATCCTTATGGTCCTGTTCAGTCAAACTACACTTCTCAAAAGTTAAAGAACATCTAGGAAGTTCTTGATAAGGTGTTTTGAATTTCATCAATTTTTCCTTTCATTTTTAACAAAAATTTTAAGTTAAAGGGATACAAATCAAACAACCAACGAAAAAGACAAAGAAAAGCCGAGGGCGAAAAACCCTCAAGACTTAAAAGTATAAGAGACTTTAAATTGGAACTAAGTGTTTTGTACTTCATCTTTACCTAACAAATTAACAATAAATTCAACCGTACGTTCAATCACAGACAGAACTTTCAATATCACTTGAAGTTTCGACGATATCGTCATTTTTAACATCTCCTTTCATAAATTCAGAACGTTTAAGTTCTATATATTTTTTGACCTCATCAGAAATTTCTGATATAACACATTCAGTTATCAAAATTGAAGGAGTTAACAAACCAGTGTCATGCGAGAAATCTCCAAGAGAACATAAAGTAAAATCACCGGGAAAAAGACTTAAATTTGAAGTATCATCACGTAACAAAGTTTGGAAAATAACACGTCGAGCTCCTTCAACAGTCTCAGCTTCAAATAAAGGGCCAAACATTTTTGTCTTGGTGTCTAGAATACTAAATAACATTTTTTTCTCCTTCTTACATAATATCTATTATCACCACCTGTCGACATGTTATAAAAATGCATCTAATACCCTTAAATTGCTTGATTTTGATTTTAAGCTCAGCATAGAGGATGCAAGGACTGCTCTAAAAAATGATAATAACATATATAATTATGTATTTTTGGATGCTTTTACACCGGTAAAATGCCCCTGCTTATGGACAATTGATTTTTTCAAACTGCTTTATGAGCACTTGGAAGATGATGGAATGATTTTAACCTACTCAAATTCAGCACAGGTTAGAAATGCTTTTCAGAATGCAGGATTTTTCGTCGGAAAAATATATTCAGAAAGCGCTAAAAAATTTACAGGCACAATTGCTGTCAAAAATAAAACACTTATAAAACATGAACTCTCAGAATACGATTTAGGGCTTATGAAAACAAAGGCAGGTATATTTTATCGTGATGAAAATTTAACGCTTAATAATGAGGCGATTATAGCGTCTCATAAAATTGAAGTCGAAAATTCTAATTTAATATCAAGTTCAAAATATATAAAACAATACAGGAGAAGCAATGGAATATGATGTAGTAGTTGCAGGCGGCGGAGCTGCGGGCTGTGCAGCCGCTTATACAGCTGGAAAACTCGGATTAAAAACGCTTTTAATAGAAAAAAACATACATCTTGGGGGTACAATTACCTCTGGGCTTGTCATTCCCGTTATGAAATCAGGTGATAATCAGGTAAACACTGAGTTTTACGATGCACTAATTGCAGAATTGCAGACAATGGGAGGGCAAGTGACTTATCAAAATAACCGTGGATGGTTCAATCCCGAACTTGCAAAAATTGCTTTAGACAGACTAATGGGAAAAGCAGGAGTAGAAGTGCTTTTTGGAGCAGAGATACAGGGTGTAATACAAGAAGATAAGTCAATTAAAGAAGTTATTATAAAACAAAAAATATTATCTGAATATATCGACAAGTTACAAAATGCATTATTGGTAAATATCGGAGCGAGATATATAATTGATGCGACAGGAAATTGTGAAATCGGAAAAATTTGTAATTGTGAATTTTTGGAAAATCATGAACTTCAACCGACAAGTTTGCGTTTTATTATGAGTGGAATTAATATTGATAAATTTGCAAGTTGGTTAAAGGACTTTGATACTGATAGAGATATTACTACTATCGAAAATATTGACGGTGTTACTCATCTTTCTACTGCTTATACGTGGGATACAGGCAAAAAGTGGGCTTTAGCGCCTTTATTTGAGGATGCAGTAGAGAAAGGAGTATTAAAAGACACTGACAGAAACTATTTTCAGGTGTTTACCGTTGCAGGAATGCCTGACAGTATTGCATTTAATTGTCCGAGAATAGTTGAAAATAATGACTACTCAACAACTTTAAGGCTAGCAAGAGAAAGTATTTTACGGCTGTCAAACTTTTGTAAAATCTATTTTCCGGGGTTTGAAAATGCTTATATATCAAACATCGCAGATATGCTTGGGGTAAGGGTTTCAAACCGAATTAAAGGTAGATATGTTTATACAATTGAAGATTTAAAATCAGGTAAAAAGTTTGAAAATCCGGTAGTTATTTCAAATTATCCCGTTGACGTTCATTCAAAAGATAAAAATAAATCAACGTTACATAAGGTTCAGGATTATCAATTACCGATTGAAAGCTTAATGTCAGCTGATATCAAAAACTTGTTTGTCGCAGGACGCTGTTTGTCTGCCGATTTTATGGCACAGGGTGCATTACGTGTTCAGGCAAGCTGTTTTTCAATGGGAGAAGGTGTCGCTAAATATATTAGTGAGGAAGTTTTTTCCAATAATCACTTTCATTAAGAGCTTTATAAGCACAGGAAAATCCATTGTTGCTGTTTTTTACATCAGCATTACAATATGTACTAACCGGCCAAACCGTTCTTCCACCGGATGTTTTAAATGGACCGGTATATACTATATTAGGATCACCAACACCATGAATTTTATCATATTTTCCTATTATAAAAGCAAAAGTATCAAATCCATAACGATTTGGAAGTTTTTCATAACCGTTTGTGTCAATTATAATAACTGGATTATTTGTAGAATCCTGAATTTCAAAAAAAACGCTCATTCCATTAGGTAATTCAAAAAATCCGTCATCCATAAGTAAACCTCCATAAACTGAACCATCAAATGATTTGTAAGTTATACTATTATTGGAAAATCTTGGTTTTAAGTTCTCAGCACCTTTAAAACTTTTTGACAGAATAAGTGGAAAACATTGACAATTCTTAACATAATCATAATTTTGAGTACATACACCGCAAGTTACATTTTCAGAAATAATAAAGTCATTTGCGTTAATTGTTTTAACAGCTTCATTTAAAAGAGAATATGCTTTTTTAAATCCAACTTCATATTGTTTTATTTTATATTTATTTACCAATGTAGGTATAGTTAAAGCAGCTACAATTCCAATTATACCTAATGTAATTAAAACCTCAGCAAGAGTAAAGGCTAAAGAAGCGCCCCCCCCCCGAACGTACGAGCTTCGTATAAATCTCTCATATTTTCCTCCTTCAAATTTATTATATATTATTATCGTTTATTTTTCAAGCTGACCCAATAATATCTGTGCTGCATTTAACAGAGGATCAATCGTTGGAGAATATGGCGGTGCATAAGTGATGTCGTTTTTGAAGAAATCTTCAACTGTCAGTTTTGCAAGCAGAGCAGAAGTTATAGTATTAACCCTTTTATCAGCATCACCTGTTCCAACAGCCTGACATCCGAGCAAAAGTCCCGTTTTTTTATCTGCAACAAGTTTTAGCGTAATATTATTTACATCGGGCATATAACCGACTTTGTCATTTTTGGTTACCTTTACAAATACAGCTTCGTACCCGATTTTTTCTGCATTTTCAACCGTTAATCCCGTTAATGACATTGTTAAAGACAAACACCTTGTCACAGCAGACCCGAGAACTCCATGGAATCTGTCGTCGCCTCCGCATGCGTTAATACCTGCCGTTCGTCCCTCTTTATTTGCATTTGAGCCTAAGGGCATCCAAATTTTTGTGTTAGAAATTAAAAGATTTTCTTCAACACAGTCACCGCAAGCATAGATATCTTCAAAATTTGTCTGCATTCTGTCGTTAACTTTTATAGCACCTGTTATGCCAATTTCAATACCGGCTTCGCGTGCAATTTCAACGTTTGGAGTTGCGCCTGCAGCTACAATTACCATATCAACATCCAAAACTTTGCCGGAACCTGTCTTGACTGTATTAACTCCGTTATTATCACCGGAAAATTCTGTTACAAGTTCGTTTGTATAAATCTCAAATCTGCCATCTGAAGTTGACATAAGCTGTTCGTAAATCAAATTTGACATATCAGGATCAAAGTGGCGCATTATATAGTCAGAATACTCGAATAATGTAACATGAAGGTTTTGTTTTACAAGTGCTTCAAGCATTTCAATGCCAATATAACCGCCACCGAGTATTACTGCGTTTTTTGACTTCAGTGCTTTTTCATTGATTGCAATACCGTCTTCAATTTTTCTGACCGTAAATATATTTTTCAAATTAATATTTTTAATAGGCGGAATTGTAGGTCTGGCGCCTGTTGCAATGATTAATTTATCATAATCAACCAGCTCAACTTTATTATTGTCCAAATCCTGTATCAAAACTTGTTTACAGCAAGGAATAATTTTTACTGCTCTGTGTCTTAAGTGAATATGAACATTCACAGCTTCAAATTCTTCGGGAGAACGCACTAAAAGCATTCTGTAATCCTCGAAATTACCCTCTATATAATATGGAAGTCCGCATGCCGAATAAGAAATATGCGTATCATCTGTGTATAAATTTATTTCTGCATCAGATAACATTCTTCTTGCTTTTGCGGCTGCCTTTGCACCTGCTGCGACACCACCTAAAATTACGATTTTCATAATCGCAATATAAAATTAACGATAAATTTTTACATCAGACACTAGTTTAATCCTGATGTATTTAAAATTACACCTTTCATAAATTCACAATATGCATCAGTATCAGCATCTAAATTACCGATTAAATTAGTGATATCAATTATAATATTTTCTTTTTTTAAGTCTTCAAACATGACACACACTCTCCTATAAAATATAAGACGGCACAAATTCAAAAAAACTTTAATTCATTGAAACAAATCTTTACTAAACAGCAAAATATTTATTTACAGGTTTTAAAGTAAAAAAAAGGAGATACATTAAAATGGAAATTCAACGAAACGGCTACTCCCCTGCATTCAGTGCAAATTTTGCAAAAACTAAGCAATTTGCAGATACAGTAAAATGGGCTAAAGAAAATAATTGTTTGAGAGGACTTGATGAAGCATTATATAGACTTTCACATGCTAATTCAGGAGAAATTACAATATTTCACGGCACTACCCCTGACGGAAAAATATTTTCTAACTTCAGACATGGCAAGCGTTCATTTATTGCTCAGGCATCTGATGCAAAAACACCTGCAGAAGCTACTTATAACGGGATTCAACAGCTTGCTATTTTAGGCAGAGATTTTAGAAGCTTAATGGGGACAAGTAATGTTACATGTGATGTTACTGCAGAAAAAATTATGAGAGATTACACTGCTTAATCTTCATTATAAACTAATTTTTTACGTAAATTCCACTGAATAAGTGTCAATACTAAAATAATAACAAACAAAACGTAGGCAATAGCAGAAGCTTTGCCTGCGTTGAAGTATTCAAACGCATTTTTATAAACCGCATAAACAAGAACATTAGTGCTGTCCAAAGGTCCGCCCTGTGTCATTAAATAAATTAAATCAAATACTTGTAATGAACTTATCGCTGTTATTATTACAACAAAGAAAATTGTAGGAGAAAGCAGTGGCACAGTGACATTTTTAAATGTCTGAAAAGCATTTGCGCCATCTATTTTAGAAGCTTCAAACATACTTTGAGAGATTCCTGATAAAGCAGATAAAAATATTACCATATTATACCCGATAAGTTTCCATACAGATACAATAATCAATGCTGACATCGCATAATGCGGGTCATAAAGCCAATTTATATGTAAATGTTTTAAAAGCCCGATATTGGGATCAAAAATCCATTCCCAGACAACTCCGATTACAATCATAGGGGTAATAAACGGCAGAAAATACGCCGTTTTATAAAACTCCGAACCTCTGATTTTAGAGTTTAATATACAAGCCAATACTAACGGAATAATTACTCCAAAAACAGAAGTAGAGAGCGCAAACACGACCGTATTCCATAAAATTTTATAGAATAATGGTTCTGTGAAAATTTCTTTGTAGTTATCAAATCCTACAAACTGTATCGGGTTTAATAAATCCCATTTTGTAAAACTGAGCCCGAATGAACATATAACAGGGATAATAATAAATATAAAAGTTCCGACAACTGCAGGCATAATAAATACCCATCCGGCTATACTTTGTTTATTCAATAACTCGCTCAGAAACTTTTTCATGCTATAATTATACAATAGGAGAATTGATATGAAAAGATATGAACATGCTTTCGGCAAAAACGACATAAGAGGAATTTACGGCGAAGATATTACAGAAGAATTATATTATAATACAGGCAGAGGCTTTGTTGAATGGCTCAAACAACAGTCGGGTAAAAATGAAAAAGATATGTGGATTACAGTCACTCGTGATGCTAGATTACATTCACCCGCATTGGAAAAAGCTTTAACAGAAGGTATAACTTCAACAGGCGCTAATGTAATTCATTTAGGCTTAGCACCGACTCCTATCGGATATTATTCAGAAGTTGTCGGAATTCCGGGATATGATATAATTGCGGCTGCTATTATTACTGCAAGCCACAATCCGTCTGAATATAACGGATTAAAAATGACTTATAATAAAAGTACATTAACCGAGAAACAAATTGCAGAAGTCAAAGAAGTTACATTTAATATCTGGTCTGATAAACAAGCTTTATCAATAGGCAAAGTTAAAGAATACAATATCATTCCTGACTATATTAAAGAAATGAAAGAAAAATTCGGACGTGTAGGTGAAGGCGTAAAAGTCGTTGTAGACAGCGCAAATGCTACAGGCGGTATTGTAGGTCCTAAGTTATACAGAGAATTAGGCTGCGAAGTTATTGAACTTTTCTCAGAACCTGACGGGAATTTCCCGAACCATCACCCAAATCCGAGTGTGGAAAAAACTCTTGATACATTAAAAGAAGTTGTTGTTGAAAACAAAGCTGATATTGGTATCGCATATGACGGTGACAGCGACAGAATCGGCATTATTGATGCTCAGGGAAGATTTTTAACAGGCGATAAATTATTATTAATTTATGCTATGGATTTAATTAACAGCGGAGAAAAACCGACTGTTGTAAGCGAAGTAAAATGCTCTCAGGTGCTTTTTGACCAGATTAATAAACATGGCGGTAATGCTGTTATGTGCAAAACAGGTCATGGATATATTAAAGATAAAATGAAAGAAACAAATGCAACACTTGCAGGCGAAATGAGCGGTCATACATTCTTTAAAGACAGATATTACGGCTTTGATGATGCTGTTTATGCAGGATGCAGAATTATTGAAATTATTTCCAAACATAAAAAAATTAATCCAAACTTTACAATTTCAGAAATGCTGAAACCGTTTGATGAAGTTTGTTCATCAGCAGAAGTCCGCTTTCCATGTCCGAATGAACTTAAAAAACAAACATTGGAAAAAGTTAAAGGCTGCGTAGAAAGCAACAAAGACCTTTTCGGCTCAGAAATCAAGGAAATTATAACACTTGACGGTATGAGAATAGTATTTGACGGTGGTTTTGCACTAATCCGCCAAAGCAATACAGAACCCGTATTCACATTAAGATTTGAAGCTAAAGACGAAACAGAATGTGAACAATTCAAATCTTGTATGATAAATACATTAGAAAATATTTTGAAATAGTAAAAGTATTTAAAATTTTAACAACTCATAAGGTTCAATATTAAGAGCTTTTGCAATTAATCTGATGCGTGAAAGCGGTATATCTCTATGGGCGTTTTCAATATTTGCAATATATGAATTATCAGCTTCAATCTCAAAACTTAACTGCTCTTGTGTCATACCCCGTTCTTTACGTAAAAATCTTACGCGCTGACCAAATTTTTTATGAAAAACTTTATCCATTTTTTTGCCCATAAATTATGGTATATCAAATAATCAGAATAAAAATATTGCTATTTTGAAGATTATATGCCATAATACCAAATATTGAGGGAGATTATGGCATGAAAAATTTCGCTTTCACTTTAGCAGAAATTCTTATAACTTTAGGAATTATCGCTGTAGTAGCCGCATTAACTATACCGTCAATGATAACTAACATAAAAAATCAGGGGTTTGCAGAAAAATTCAAAAAAACATACTCGGCACTTCAACAGGCAAAAATGTCTATTGAATCTGAAACAGGATTTTCATTTAAGGATTATCAGCATTGCGGTAACGGTTCTATAGAAAATTGTGTTTATCTCGGAAAATTGTTTGCACAACATTTAAATACCATAGACGACTATTTTGCACCAGATAAGCCGTATAAGTACTATAGTTCAGTATATGAATCATACAAACCATATAAAATGCTTAATGGCAACTCTAATAATTATTGGTATTACTTTAATGTTATGAATTCTTATATACTGCACTTAAATGATGGTACTATTATTTATTTCAGGGTACGTGGTATTGATTATTCATTAAATGTTTATAACTATTCTAAAACTATTTTTTGTATCGATGTGAATGGTTTAGAGAAACCAAACCAGATGGGCAGAGATGTATTTGTAGTTTGGCTATCTGATGATGGTAAATTATCAGTAACTGAAAGTGTACCGGGTGTAAGTGACGGGACATTATACTATAACAATGATTGTGATCCTAAAGCTTCCGATATTGGGGGATATGGAATATCTTGCGCCTATAGAATTATAACCGAAGGTAAAATGAACTATTAAATAATTTTATCCTCTTGCAATTTATTATTTTTTCTGTAATAATATTTCTTGTCAGAAAAGTTACTCACGAATATTTTGTCATATGTCTTAATTGACTGCTTTTGACGTATTCGTTTTTATATTGAATTTAACACTAAAATGAAAGGTAAAAATCAATGGATTTAGAAAACAAAGAAGAAATCGTTGTTGAAGAAGCAACAGTTGAAACAGCAGAAGTTGTTGCTACAGAAGAAACAACTGAAGAAAAACCACGTAAAAGAGGACGCGGCAGAAAACAAAAAATTGAAACAACTGAAGAAAAACCTCAATCAGAATGGATTGAACGTGTTGTTCAAATCAGCCGTGTAACAAAAGTTGTTAAAGGCGGTAAAAAATTAAGCTTCCGTGCTATCGTTATCGTTGGTAACAAAAAAGGTCAAGTTGGCGTTGGATGTGCTAAAGCTGCTGAAGTTATCATTGCTATTCAAAAAGCTATTGCTGACGGAAGAAAAAATCTTATCACAGTACCTATTTTCAAAACAACTATTCCACACCCGATTACAGGACGTTCTGGTGCTGGTTCAGTAATGTTAAGACCTGCTTCTCAAGGTACAGGTATCATCGCTGGCGGTGCTGTAAGATTAGTTCTTGAACTTGCAGGTATTGAAAATATCCTTGCTAAATCATTAGGTTCAAAGGCTCCTCTTAACGCAGCTAACGCAACTTTAGAAGCATTAAAAGCTTTGACTCCGTTCAAAGAAGTTGCCGAAAAACGCGGTTTGACTATGGCTGAATTATTGAATTAATCAGTCGGGTTATTGTATTGAATAAAATTAAAAAGGAAAATAAAAATGGCAAAAACTGAATTAAAACAAATAAAAATTAAACTTGTAAGAAGCCTTATAGGTGCTTCTGAAAAACAACGCAAAGTTGTTGCAGGTTTAGGTTTATCTAAACAAGATCAAGTTGTAGAACACTACAACAGCGCTACTATCTTAGGTATGGTTAACAAAGTACCTCATTTAGTACAAATCGTTGAGTAGTTAGCTCAGCAAATTGCGTAAGCGAAAGCGAGTAATATTAGAAAGGAAAATGAAAAAATGACAATTACATTAGAAGATTTAAGACCTGCAGAAGGTTCAACACATAAATCAAAAAGAGTAGGCAGAGGACGTTCATCAGGACACGGTAAAACATCTTGCCGCGGTCACAACGGTGAAGGTCAACGTTCAGGAAACTCTTCTAAAAGAGGTTTTGAAGGCGGACAAATGCCAGGTTACAGACAAATGCCTAAATTAAAAGGCTTCAAAATTATTAACCAATTAAACTACGCTGAAATCAACGTTGGCAGAATTGCTCAATACGGTTTGAAAGAAGTTTGCCTTGAATGCTTAAAAGAAGCAGGCAGAGTTCATCCTTCTTGCGTTGGTTTAAGAGTTTTAGGCAACGGCGAATTAAAAGAAGCTGTTACTGTTAAAGCATCTTATGTTACACCATCAGCTAAAGAAAAAATTGAAAAAGCAGGCGGAAAGGTTGAGTTAGTATAATGGCACCGAATATGAGAATGCCGACAACTGATGATTTAATGTCAATGTGGAATGCTTCAGGCTTGAAACAGAAAATTATATTTACTTTTTTGATGATAGCAGCATTCAGATTTGGTGTACAAATGCCGTTATTCGGTATTAACAACCAAATTTTTAGCAACATTGCTCAAGGAAACAATATTATAGGTTTCTTAGACCTGTTCTCTGGCGGTGCATTGGGTAAGGTATCTATCTTTGCATTAGGTATCGGACCTTACATTACTTCATCAATCATCATTCAGCTTGTTTCTGTTGTTATTCCTTCATTGGAAAAATTGCAGAAAGAAGAAGGTGAAGCAGGCAGACGAAAACTATCACAGTACACACGTATTTTTACTGTTGTGCTAGCTGTGTTTCAGTCATTAATCTTTATGTTATACTTACACCACTTACCTGGTGCGGTATTACCTAATGTTAATCCCGTAATGTTCTTTATAAGTTCTATTGTTGTATTAACATCGGGTTCTGTACTTGTTATGTGGATCTCAGAGCTTATCACCGAAAAAGGTATCGGTAACGGCGGTTCTTTAATCATCTTTATCGGTATTTTATCCGGAATTCCAATTTATGCATCAAGAACTGCACAGATTGTTGCAAATAATTCTATGATGCAATTAGGTTTGGCAGTATTGCTTTTAATTTTCTTTGCGGCAATGATTTTCATCGTTGTAATGCAGGAAGCTGTTAGAAAAGTTATTATTGTTAACCCTAAAAGACAGGTTGGAAACAAAGTTTACGGCGGTATGAATTCGTTTATTCCGTTTAAGCTAAATCCGGGCGGTGTAATGCCTATTATCTTTGCGATTGCAATTCTTTTGTTCCCGTCAACCGTTTTGAGTTTGGTAGGACAAGCTAATTTCAAAAGCGAAGCTGTTAAGGCAATGGTTGTACACATGACTCAATTTTTAAGTCCTGACGGTATAACATATTACGTGTTGTATTTCTTATTAATTGTTGCATTAACTTTCTTTTATGCATCAATTATGCCGAATATGCAGCCAAAAGATATTGCTGATAACCTGAAAAAATACGGTTCATCAATTCCGGGGATAAAACCCGGTAAACCTACAGCAGAAGCTCTTGATAAAATTTTGACAAAAACAACATTTATCGGAGCAATGGGACTTGGTATTATTGCTTTAGTTCCGTCACTTGCAAGTTATGTTACTAATATCAAAACTATGCAGGGTATCGGTGCTACTTCATTAATCATCATGGTCGGTGTCGCACTTGATTTAATCAATCAGGTTAGAACACACTTGCTGGCAAGAAATTATGAATCATTCTTAAAAGAATAGTGCTACGCACGTAGCCATATAAGACATTGAATAAGCCTTCAAGCTTTTGGTACAAAAGGCGTAGCCGCTCCACCCGACCAATTGGGTTTTGGAAAAACTTTAAAAAAATAACCTCTAATATACTTAGGGGTTATTTTTTTATGCAAATTTTAGGTATTTAGTTGAATGATTAAGCTTGATAAAAACCGTATTATATAAATGTAAATCCTCAACTCTTCTGATTGCTCAGTATTTGCTCCTCATTATATAAGGGGAGCTTTTTTTTAGAATTAATATAATCAATTATTTTAGTAATTAATGGTGTTGTAAATTTGGAAAATATTTTATCAAAAGCAACACAGCCTACAAATACAAAAATTGAAATAACTATAACTTCTATACAAAATAATTTATCATTCATCATTGTATGAATATGCAGTAGTTTATGCCACAAATAAGGACGTACAAAGTTATTTTCATGGATTAAATAGACTCCAAATGTAGAAGCAGAAATATAGTTTATAAATTTATTGTGTTTTAAATCAAGGTTTAAAAAGCAGTTAAATATCCACAATGAAACAGCTAAGGTATAAATAGTGTCTAATTCCATATATTTAAAGCATTTCCACAAATTCACATAATCATGATTAAGATACAAGATAATATTAACTATTAAATAAATCACTGCAGCCAAAGTAATATATTTAAAATACTTATGCTTTAGATTAATATATCCAAATCTAATTGCACCGCCCAAAATATACAGATAAAAAAAGTACAATAGTATCGAATAAAATAATTTAATATTTGTTATCAACGGTAAAAATATCCAAAATACAGAAGCTAAAATCAAATATAATTTAATCTTTCCTGGCTTAATGTGCTTTAATATAGTATTAAGCAGCGGCGAAAAAATATACAAAAGCAAATATGCTGAAATAAACCAGTATGCCTTACAAGTGAATGGCAAAAAAGAAGCCTTAAGTGCCTCCCACCCGATATGATGAGTTCCGATAAGCAAACTTAACATCAAAAATAGTATTGAATAAAATAAAGTATTTAAATATACCTTAAAAAATCTTGTGAGTTTAAAATCTTGCATACATAGAAAATATCCTGAAATCAAAACAAAAATAGTCACACCGATTTTTCCACCTGATGCAAGAAAAGTGCACAAAAAATTATTTATATGTTGAACAAGCGAAGTATTATTGTGCCAATAAGAAAATACACCATGTACAGTACAATGATGCAATACGATTATATACATTGCAATTATTCTTAATAATTCGATATTTGAACTGCGCTTAGATTTTTCTGAAATTGCTTCCATGCTTTTTACACTATCATAGAATAAGCTAATTTGAAATATATTCTTAACATATCGACAAAAAGCAATAAATATTGTACAATAAATTTAAAGTGAGGATAATTATGAGAGAACTTATAGAAAAAGATAGACAAATTACAATTGTACCTGCAGATTTTAAATGTGCTAACAAAGGTAGAATAATTGATGTTGAGCCAAGATATTTTACAATTGAACTTGAGCATAATCCTGACGGAATTATGCGTCACAATTACTGTGAATTTTATACTCAAACAAATCATGGAACTTTATATTTTGACTCTTTTGCTGAAACAATTGACGGTAAAATTTTAAAAATTGCAAATCCTGCTAAACACAGATTCTTACAAAGACGTCAATATACTCGTATTAAATTTGTACATGAGCTTGATTTATCATTTGAAGGCGGAAGCCATAAAATTTCAACACTTGATATCTCAGCAGGCGGTATGAAATTCAAAACTAATGAAAATGTAAACATTGAAAATACTTTTAAAGTAACATTGCCTTTATCTGAAAAACAATCAGTAGAATGTATTTTTTCACCGATAAGAATTGAAAAAGTTGAACAGGGCGGGTATATTTTATCCGGCAGATTTGAATACCATAACGGTAAAGATAAAATGACTTTAACTCAATATTGTGCAAAAAGAAGTATAGAAATCAGAAATAAGTGATGAGCCTGTTAGCTTTACTAAGAAAACAAAATCGAAAAACTCTGTTCACGACACCATCTCATGGACAGAAGTTTTTTATATTCAATAAACTCAGAAATTTTTATAAATATGATATTTCTGAAACTGATGCTCACGATCCGCAGACAGCCCTCTCAGAAGCTGAGAAACGTGCATCAATGATTTATGGAACAAAATATACTCACTTTTTAACTAACGGCTCTACAAGCGGTGTAATAGCCTCAGTTTTAACCTGCACAAACAAAGGTGATAAAGTCTTGATATGGAGAAACTCTCACCCCTCACACCTAAACGCAGTTAAACTTGCAGGATGCGAACCCGTTTTTTACGATTTACCGGTTATTAAAGAATGGGGTGTGCCTGACAAAACTACACCTGACCTGCTCAATCTTGACGGTATAAAAGCTGTTATTGTAACTTCTCCAACTTATGAAGGTATAGTATCTGATATTAAAGCACTAAAACAGGCTTGTAAAAATACATATTTAATTGTTGATGAAGCGCATGGAGCACTTTATCCGTTCTCTGATAAATTACCGCAAAGTGCAGTTAATATTGCTGATTTTACAATACAATCACTTCACAAAACAGCAGGCGGACTTAATCCTACAGCACTTTTACATGTTAACTGCGATTTAGATGCATCAAAAGCATTATCAATGATTAATACAACATCACCATCATATCCGCTTTTAGCTTCTATTGAAGCAAATATAAATTACCTAAACTCAAAAAAAGGACGCAAAAAAATTGCCGAACTGATTTCAAATTTAGAGGAGCTGCGTACAGTAAATTTTAACTTTGGTGGTGATGATATTACAAAAATTTTAATAAAAAAAGATGGTTTATCAGGTTACAAATTATCAGAAAAACTATTTAATGATTTTAACATAGAAGATGAAAAAACTAACGAAATTTCAACAATGCTCCTTTGCGGTCTTGGAACTGATGATAAAAAAATTAAAAAACTTGCCGGAGCTTTACAAAACTTAACAAGAAATTAAAGTTTTCCATTATATTGTGCCGATATATTAATTAAGGAAACAACATAAGGGAAACTACCATGGGAATGGCAGCTTCGCAGGCAAGATTTTTAGGTCTTACTGCAAGGAAAACAAATGTTGAATATGAAGGACAGCAGATTAACCAACAAAGAACAACTTTGTCCAATACAACAGCTAATTACTACAATCAGCTGTTAGGTATGGCTGTTCCTGTTCCGCCCTCTGTTGCAGACTATACTAAAACCGTTTATACATTCCAAGACGGTTCTTTAATGAACTCTATTACATCAATGATTGCTAGAAATAACGGTGAATACCTTATCAGCTATAATTCAAGCTGGACTGATGATTTTACACCTGTATCTCAAATGTCACACATCGTTGCAACAATGGGTGATGATGCTGAAGGTAATAAACTTTATGAAGATTTTGTATATGGTACAGCAGGCGGTTGTTATACATATTTAAATGATACATCTCATGATAAAAACCAAAAAACTCAAATTAATCATCTTATACACGTTGTTAACCATATGCTTGGTAAAGGAAGTTACACTACTACTAATGGTAATTCATTTAATATTACACAAAATGATATTTACTGGACAACTCCTAATCCGCCTTATGGTGGTGATGCCGCAACTATGGCAAGCATAGCAGAAAGAATTAAAGATAAACCTGCTGCACAAAAATTAGTTGATCTTCTTTATAATGCAAAAGAAGCATATAAAGGTACAGTTTCACAAGCAACCTTAGACAATCTTAGAAATCAATTAAATGCAATTGTTGAAAATGATTTACAAGATGCTTTATCGGCAAATTATATGGTTGGTGCTGACACATTAAGAAAACTCGGACAAATTTCTGAAATAACTTATAATGCAGACGGAAGTATTAACAAATATATCGGTAATGATGAATACTTAAAAACTTTATCAAATACACAACTTCAACAACTAATTGACGAAGAAAAAGAATACATTGCTTTATTAACTGAAAAATATGGCAAAGCCAATTATATGGTCAGATATATTAAAAATACAACAACAGGGGAATACGAACCACAATTCTACAAAAGAGAAGATTTAATCAAAGCTATTTACAGCGAAACTGATACTAGCTTATCATCAATTGTATGCTACAAAATGGGTTCTGCTAAAAAGAATGAAGAAGTTAAAGGTATTACTGCAAGATTTGAACAAGATGCATCCGGAAGGTTAATAAATGTAACCTTAAAACCCGGTGAAGAAGATCAAGTAACTTATGCGGTTACTACAGAAACTGTTACCGATCAGGCCAAATATGATGATGCTATGAACCAATATGAATATGATAAGTATCAATATGATCAATCTATTCAAGAAATCAACGCTAAAATCGAAATTATTCAATCTGAAGATAAAAACCTTGAATTACGTTTGAAACAGTTGGATACTGAACAAGATGCTATATCTACCGAAATGGATGCGGTTCAAAAAGTTATCGAAAAAAATACAGAATCTTCATTCAAAACATTCGGGTAAGCGAAGCCTACTTTCACACCTAGGTGTTGTATAATTTTCAAGTTATTATTGAGTTTCAGGGATT
>CATKZI010000007.1 GCA_949841365.1 uncultured Candidatus Melainabacteria bacterium | reverse complement strand
CTTTGCGAAGGCAAAGACAAGCAGAGCCGGAGACCCGTTAATAGCGAGCGAGTAAGACGGAACATAGCCGTTCCTTAAAAAACTTTACGAAGCATTTTGCTTCATTACATATTTTTGTTTCCTTTCCATTTTTTCCCTGACTAACTTGCGTTAGTCTTTTTTTTTGTGCTACGCACGTAGACATATTGGATTCTGGAAAAACATTAAAGGATATCTTTTATTTTAGGAAATCTATTCTCTGCCATAAAAAGTCGGGCAAAGAAGCAGGAAACGTGCTGAATAGAGTCCACTCTAACCCATTGGCGTGTTGCTTTAAATCTTATAGAACGTACTGAGCGTTCAGGATTTTTATGCGAATAACTGCTTTCTTCCGAATTGTATAAATGGAACTGGCACATTGCGACATTTTTGCAAGCATTTAAGAGTTTTTCGGCTAATTCTTTACGTCCAAGAAAACGAGCAAGATAAAATGCAGCTACCAACCCTTCAGAACGAGCACCGTCGGGGAAATAATGATCACCATACTCGTAGTAATATCCGCCATCATAGTCAATATACGGACTATCGTCATGCTTGTAAGTTTTTTCAATCATTGTATTTGCGTCAGTAAAAACAAAATTTATATAATTTTCTTTTCTAAAATGTTCATCTTTAGCCCATTCCTCAATTGCTTGCATAAGCCAAGCATCAGAAGGAAGCGCGGTGAACAAATCTGCATAGATTTTAGGTCTTTCTTCAACAATCCAATCCAGTGCTTTTTCACCAACTCTGCGAGCTTCTTTAGCAAGTTCATCGTCAAAATTATTTGCATAAAGCCCTAACCCCAAAAGAGCCTCACCGGGGTAATAGAATGAAAAAGTTGCTTTTCTTTCTTCATCATTCATATTAATAAGGGGCTGTCCGTCTTGAAAAGCAGGATGAATGTAGTACCCGAGTAGTTCACCGTTTTCATAAACTCTGCTCATCACATGGCGGGTGTAGCCTTTGATGTATTCCATATAAGAATCATCGTCTGTAATTAAGTAATATTGCATCATAGCAACAAGAAGTACACCCGTTCCGCCGAGTTTTCCCTTATTGTTGTAATAAGCAAAATATGCAGTCCCCCATTGAGTATCGTGAGGTTTTGAAACCGATACGCTCCAATCAAGAGCTTTTTTAGCTGCAGTAATATATTTTTCATCACCCGTTAATTGATAAGCCCTTAAAAGTGCGATAATTCCTCCACAATGGCGCAAATCATTGTAATAAAGATTATCTATCGGGCGATTCGGGTGTTCATGGTCTTTGTAATTATCCTCACAGCAGTCGTAATAATACAAAAACCTGCCGTCATCATACATATTATCAAGACACCAGTCAACAGAACTTATAACCTGATTATAAAGTGTATCATAATCAAATTCGGTATATCTTACATTACCGCGGTAGAGCGGAATACATTTATCTTTATAAGTTACAAAGGCGCGGCTTCTGAATAGATAATATTCATAATCTGGAGATTGTGAAAGAATTTCAAGACGTTCCGAAATTTTGTTTGTCATCTTGCCGATAGGAGTTCGTTTAACAAGGGTTTGTAAAACAGCACGAAGCCCCATATGAGATAAGGTAATTGCATCTGTCGGCATGTAGTAATAAGAAATGCCGTCTTTACGGAGTTCTAAACCGTTTATTCCGATTTCAAACCTTCCGTTATCAAAACGTTCTGAATTTAATTCTTTAGGTGATATTTTCTTTCTATCAATAACGAATTCAAGCATTATACGGCATTTATTTTCGTCATTTACTGAAAAATCTGAAAATTGTTTATTTTTACGGAGCATTTCAATGTCACGGTTTAGAGTTTCAGCAAAAGTAGCGCGTTTGCTTCCGTAACGGATTGATTTTCTGCCTGATTGAAACAGTGTCAGATAAACAAGAGTTTGCGAGCGTTCAAATTCAACTATTCCCGTAAAATCCAAATCATCAATGCACAGTTTTGAACCTGATACAAGCGAAGTACGTATTCTTTTAAGCAACTCATTTACAGGTGTAAAATTCTGATTAAAATATTCTCTCTCTTTGTCGTTTTGCTCTTTAAACATGAGTATATAATAGCATTAAACCCTTCAAATATCAAACGTAAAGATTTATTTAATATTTTGACATGCATGCTTAATATCCGTTAAAATAAGAGATATGTACATCAAGCAATTAGAGATAGACAATTTTAAATCATTTGCGAATAAATCAGAAATCCCCCTGTTGAAAGGTTTTACTACCGTTTCAGGGCCTAACGGTTCGGGGAAAAGTAATATTATTGACAGTGTGCTTTTTGCGCTCGGACTTGCCAATGCGAGCGAACTTCGCGCAGAAAACCTGTCACACTTTATTTCGACTTACACAAAACGAAATGAAGCTTTCGTAAAAGTTACGTTTGGCGACACAGAAAACGGCGACGATTTAACAATAGGACGCAAAATTCGCAAAACTTCTCAAGGTTATGCAAGTACATACTATATTAATGACAGCGTTACAACTTTGACAAATGTTCATGCGCTTTTGGAAAAATATAACGTAACTCCAAACAGCTATAACGTAATGATGCAGGGCGATGTTATGGGGATTACAAACTGCTCGCCTAAAAACCGCCGTAAAATTATTGACGAAATCGCAGGTATTGCGGACTTTGACAGACGAATAGAGCAGGCGACAAATGAATTAACAACCGTTGAACAGCGCGTTGAACGTTCAACATTTATTTTGAATGAAGTCGACAAACGTCTTGAGGAACTAAAAGAAGAACGCGAAGTAGCTTTAAAATATCAAAAATTGCGCGAGGAAAAAACAGGATTAGAAAGCCAGATTAACAAAGTCCGCTTCTTTGACTTGAAACGGAATTTGGAACGCGCACATGAAAATATCTTAGAATTTACCAAAAAGAAAAAAGAAGAAGAAGTTAAAAACAAAGACTTAGATGAGCGTTTAAACCTTATCAAACAAAAATATCAGGAAGTTTCTGAACTTGTAAAAGAAAAAGGCGAAGCTCAACAAATTGAATTAAAGAAACAAGAAGAAGCAATAAAAGGTGAAATTGACCGTAAAAATAACGCTTCAAATTACGCGGACAAGCAAATTCATGACGGTTTGCGCTCAATTGAAAATGCCAAAAACGGTATTGAAGGTTTCAAAAAGAAAATTGAAGACTTTAAACTTAAAATCAAACTGAAAGATGACGAAATTGCGGTTATCAAAGAAAACACAAAAGCTCGTGAAGCTGAATTAAAAAAGATTTTGGAAGATATGACAGGCTTAAATGCTACAGCAGACCAACATATCGAAAAACGCAATTGTTTGAGAAAACAGCTTGAGGATTTGAAAGACGAGGAAACAAAACTTATTCAGAGCAAGTTACCACTTGAAAATGAATTGAAAAATCTTCAACGTGATCTTGATGATGCTAAAACAAAACTTGCCGAATTAAATGAAATGAAGGCTAATTTTGCATCAAATCAGGATTTAAAGAAAACTCTTGTTGAACAGCTTCAAAAAGAAATGGACGATTTCAAAACAATCCAGCAAACCTCGCTCCATGACCTTGATACAACCAAAAACGAAATAAACGATTTAAACTACAATATTCAAATGGCTTACCGCAAGATTTCTGCAATGGAAGCGAAAAAACAAGCGGCTGAGGATGCAAATTTCGGACGTGCAATTGATACGGTTATGAATGCCAAATTGCGCGGTGTTCATGCTCCTTTGGCACAGCTCGGAACTGTTGATAAAGAATATTCTGTTGCGATGGAAGTTGCATTCGGCGGTCGTATGGCGCATGTTGTCGTGGATGATGAGCATGTGGCATCAGTTGCAATCGAGCTTTTGAAATCATCAAATGCAGGCAGAGCAACGTTTATACCTTTGAATAAAATCAAAAAAGCTCCGACAAAATTACAACTGCCGAAAGACAGGGGAGTAATTGATTTTGCGATTAACCTTGTTGATTTTGACGATGAATATATTGACGCATTTTTCTACGCTGTAGGCGATACAATTGTTGTCGAAGATATTGAATGCGCTAAAAAACTTATCGGCAAATACAGAATGGTAACACTTTCAGGCGAGCTACTTGAAAAATCGGGTTCAATGACAGGTGGTGCAAGAATGCGCACAGGTTTGAGCTTCAGCCAGAATGACGATGATGAGCTTAACAAATTTAAAGACCGTTTGAAAGGAATGGAGCAAAAATTAGGCTCTTTAGAAAATAAAAAACGCTCGTTAGAGGAAAAACTCGAGGATGTAAGAAGCAAATATTCTGATGCTATGAGCGAGTTTTCAAAATCAAAAGTCGAACTTGACAACATGAACAGAAATTATGAAAACAGCGAAAACATTTTGAAAGATAAGGCTGATTTCATTGCTTCTGCAGAACCCAAAATCTCAGAATTAAACAAAAAACTCGACAAACTTGAAGAAAAAAATGTTCAAATATATGACGATATGGCAGTTTGTCAGGAACAAATCGAGGAAGTTGAAAAACTTATTAACGACAAAGATTTGAAAGACTTGAAAGAAAAAACAGAAGGTGTTGAAAGCGAAATTAAACGTTTGCAGACCAAATTAATGACTGCAGAAAACGACAAAAACGAGCTTAACCGACAAATTTCCTTCCATGAAAACCTGATTGAAACCAAACAGGAAGAGATTGTAGGAATTGAACACAACAACGTAAAACTTGAAGAGGATAAAACACGCTACAAAGCTGATATTGTCGAACTTAATAAGAAAATGGAAGAGCTTCATGAACAAATTGTTCAGATTGAGGAAAAACTCGGCAAGTTATTGAAAGAACGCGACGATATTAATGCAGAACTTATTGAACTTGAAAAACAAAAACACATAAGAGTTGCTGATATTGAACGAATTGCAGAGCAGATAGAATCTTTCAAAGCTCGCAGAAAACAACTTGAACCCGAACTTGAAACTGCAACAAAAGAGTTGATTGATGCAGGCGTTGAGATTAACAAGCTTGAACCGATTGAAATTTCAATAGAAGAAATTACATCAAAAATCCAGCGTCTTGAAAAACGCATGCAGGAACTCGGCGACGTTAATATGAAAGCTCTTACGGCTTATGATGAAGTTCTCTCACGACAGACTTCAATCAAAGAGCAGATTGAAACTCTATCAAAAGAACGCAAAGAAATTTTGGAAAGAATGCAAGGCTATGAACAGCTTAAAAAAGAAACATTTATGAAAACTTACAACAACATAAATGAAAACTTTAAAGAAGTGTTCCATCAGCTCTCTGAAGGTGAAGGCGAGCTTAAGCTTGAATTTCCCGATGATCCTTTATCAGGCGGTATGACAATTGAAGCACAGCCGAGAGATAAAAAGCTTCAGCGTTTAGAAAGTATGTCAGGCGGTGAAAAATCACTTACCGCATTGGCATTTGTATTTGCAATTCAGCGTTATATGCCATCACCATTTTACGCATTTGATGAAGTTGATGCCAGCTTAGACACAATGAATGTTGAACGTATCGCCCAAATGGTGCAGAACCAATCAAAAGATACGCAATTTATAGTAGTTAGCCACAGACGTCCTATGATAGAATCAGCACATAGAACTTTGGGTGTTACACAAAAAGAAAAAGGGATTACCAAAGTTACAGGTATCAAATTAAGAGACGAAGAATAATGAGTACAGCACTAAATTACAATTTAGATTTACCTGATTTGGGTTTGTCAAAAGACGGCAAAGCCAAAAGCGAGGGCATCGGGATTTTAGTCGAAATGGCTAAATCCGGTAAAATTGACCCCTGGAATATTGATATTGTCGATGTTACTGATAAATACCTTGCACACATGGTTCAGATGAAATCGCAAAACCTGCGCGTTACTGGCAGAACTTTTCTTTTTGCTGCTGTGCTATTGAAACTAAAATCAAATGTGCTTGAAGGCATTGATATAATGCAGTTTGAAACCCAAGATAACGAACCGCAGTTTGATGATGACGGATTTATCGTCGATTATCCCGAAGATGATTATGTCCCGACAAACAACGTAATCTCTATTGATGAAGTATTGCAAAGACGTACCAGCGTAAGACTTAATCATAATCGTGTTGTAACCTTGAAAGACTTAATCCGCCAGTTAGAATTTTATGAAAAACTTGAGCAGAAACAGTCTTTAAAAAGTGCTCACGAGCGTGCAAAACGCAGAGTTCAATCTTATTCGAGATTAACTCCCGATGATATCGTAAATCTTGCACATGAAGAATATATCGAAACTTGCGTTGTAAAACTAAAAGAAAATCTTGCACAGATTTTTGAAAGCAACGAACAAATTGAATTAAACGAATTAACCCTTCTCGGTATGGACAAAATCAGTGCCTATATCGCATTATTGTTCCTTACCGCAGAAACTGATTATGATTTAAAACAAGATGAATTTTATTCTGATTTGTATGTAGTAAAAGGCGGTGAACATGCAAGAACTGAAGTCTAGAATTGAAGCCGTTTTATTTATTACGGCAAGAGCGGTTTCGTTAGATGAAATTGCAACTATACTTGATGAAGAATCCGAAAAAATTGAGGAAGCTATCTTAGAACTTATCATGGATTATGCTTCCCGCGACGGTGCATTGGAAATTGATGACGAAAACGGATATATTTTACAGGTAAAAGAGGAATACATGGATTTAGTAGAACTTCTTTGCCCTGTTGATTTAAAACCTGCGACTTTGAGAACTTTATCAGTTATAGCGTTAAAAGAACCAATCCGTCAGACTGCATTAATCGAGCTTCGTGGTTCAACCGCTTATGATCATATTAAAGAATTGGTTGATAAAGGATTAATCTCAAAAACTCGCGATAAAAACGGCAGAAGCTTTAACTTAAAAACTACTCCGAAATTCAAAGAATATTTTAAACTCAAAGGCGATACACGCTCTTTAGCAAAAATACTTGAAATTGATAAAGGCGTAAAAGATGAGTAAAGACAGAAAACTTACCGTCATTATTTGTACGGTTGCTGTTTTGTTTGCAATCGTGGTTAAGTCTGCTCCCGCCTATTATTTCAATACCGGCAAAACTGCCTTGAAAAAGCAGGATTATGTTAAAGCGCATAAAAATTTACGAAATGCATACAATTTTAATAAGAATAATAAAGATTACAGATATTATTATGTTCAGTCTTTACTAAATCTTTCACCGACAATTACAGTGCAGAAAGAGATGTTCGAAATCGCATCAAGTTCACATAACGACAGCGCACAAGACCTTGCCGAAAACAAAGTTGCCGAATGGCGGAATAACGTAATGCGAAACATTGGCGACAATTACATTGAACAAGCACCTATGGATAAGGGGATTATGCGTTGGGACAGTGAAAAATTCCCTTTAAAAATTACAGTTATCGACAATAGCGGAATTGATATTCCCTCATATTACACTGATGAAGTTTTAAAAGCCTTTAATCAATGGGAAATTTCCACCCAATTTTTAAAATTTGCACCCGCAAAAAATTCATCAGAAGCCAATATTCAGGTAATAATAAAACCGCTCCCGAATGATGTTTGTACAGGCAATACATGCAGATATGTCGTAGGCTATACTACACCTGATTTTAAAGGCAAAATACTGAACAGAATGACAATAGTTCTTTATTCAAAAGACCCGCATGGTAATTTCTTTTCGGATAAAGAATTATATAACACAGCCCTTCATGAAATAGGTCATGCACTGGGTATAATGGGACACAACTATAGCTCGGATGACTTGATGTATATGGCATCAGATAACAATAATTTCTATACACCATACCGCAGTTCATTCCAGTATTTATCATCAAAGGATATAAACACAATAAAACTGTTGTATAAATTGATACCTGATATCACAAATTCCGAAAAAATTAATACCAAAGGACTTGTGTATGCTCCGATAATCCTCGGAACTTCAAAAGATATTTCGTCCAGAAAGCTCAAAGAAGCGCAAAATTACATAAAACAAGCTCCTGATCTTGCAGGCGGATATATTGATATGGGAATTGCTTACTCTGAACTTAATAAAACTAATGATGCAATTAAAGCTATGCAAAAAGCCTATGAACTTTCAAAAACAGATAATGAAAAATATATAAGCCTTTACAATCTTTCTGCGGTTTATATGAATGCAGGTCAACTAGATAAAGCATTGTCCTATGCAAATGAAGCGAAAAAGATTGCCGACACTGACGAAATAAAAGATTTGATAACAAATATTAACCACGCAAAAGTAACAAAACGTAAACCTTTCTAGCAAAAAATTTTTTTTCGTGTTTTAAATATTCTATGATTTCTGCAGTTCATAATAGTCCGAATTTTACAGGCATTGTTCCGCTACGTGTATTTGTTGACGGCCAGCAACAATTTGAGCCTGCAATTGTAAGATCAGCGACAAGAAAATTAACTTCCGCATTAATAAAACCTAAAGAGAACCCGGAACTTGCAGAACTATTCGCAAAATATGACCCACAATATAGAAAAGGCGGTTATCCTAAAGATGCAAAACCGTCAGACTTTTTCAGACTGATTATTGACAGATATCGCGGAATCTTTTTGGCAACAGGAGCACAAACAAAGCGTTTAAATGAACTCGGCAAAGATATAGGTGTAGAAAAAGCTTTATGCAGAGAAAGAAGGACTGAAAGCAGTTTAGATTTGCTTGTTGCAAAGAGAAAATACAGTGATACACTTGCAACAATGCTTACATCTGCAAATTTGAGACTATGTGAGATGTCAGACAGGTGGCGTCCTCTTACAATAGATTTATTCGTTCAGGGCAAAAAAGTAAATGCAAAGTTCAATACTTAACAAATGCTTACAAATCCTTTTAAAAAAGGTGTGTTCGGGTTATATTTAATTGGTTGAGATATTATGGAGATATGAGATGTATAATGCAGCAATTGTTGGCGCAGGCCCTGCCGGAATTTTTACCGCTTTAGAAATAATGAAACTACGTCCTGATTGGAAAGTGGTTTTAATAGAAAAAGGTCAGAGAATTGAAAAACGTACTTGTTTGCTTCGTGAAGGCTACGCAAAATGTCCGACTTGCAAAAAATGCGGACTTTTATGCGGATGGGGCGGTGCAGGAGCTTTTTCTGACGGTAAATTAACTCTGACACCTGATGTCGGCGGTCACCTTGTTGATTATATGGACAGAAAAAAAGTTGAAGATTTAATCGCATATTCCGACCAATTATATTTGGATTTCGGTGCTACCGATGAGGTTTTCGGAACTGATATGAATACATTCCGCGAACTTGAAAGACAAGCTTCACTTGCAGAACTAAAACTTGTTCACTCTCCTGTCAGACACCTTGGAACAGAAAGAAGTTTACAGGTTTTGAAAAACATGCAAGACTATTTGGATGAAAGAATTACAATAATCAATAACGTTTCCGTAAAATCATTGATTGTTGAATGTGAACAGGTTAAAGGTCTTGTACTTGATAACGGCGAAACAATTTCTGCAGAATACACAATTATTGCTCCGGGCAGAGAAGGCGCAGATTGGCTTACTCAAGAATTTGCAAAAAATAAAATCGGTATGGTAAACAACGCTGTTGACGTTGGTGTCCGTGTTGAGCTTCCCGCACCTGTTTTTGAACCTTTAACAGATAAACTCTATGAATCAAAATTAATATATCACTCACCGACTTTCGGGGATGAAGTCAGAACATTCTGTATGAACCCGAACGGTGAAGTTGTTCAGGAAAATTATAACGGTATTGCAACGGTTAACGGACACAGCTATGCCGAAAAAACAACTAACAATACAAACTTTGCTTTGCTTGTAAGCGAAAAATTCACAGAACCGTTTAAAGAACCAATCCAATACGGTCAGCATATTGCAAGACTTGCCAATATGTTAGGCGGCGGAATTCTTGTTCAACGCTTTGGAGACCTGCTTGACGGCAGACGTTCTACTCCAGAACGAATTAAGGCGAGCATAATTAAACCTACGCTTACCTGTGCAACTCCTGGGGATTTAAGCCTTGTTATTCCTTACAGACAAATGACAAGTATTATAGAAATGCTTCAGGCACTTGATAAAGTTTGCCCGGGTACAGCATCAAGATATACGCTTCTTTACGGTATTGAAGTTAAATTCTACTCAGCAAGAGTTAAATTGACAGATGAACTTGAAACAGAAGGCGTTAAAAACTTGTTTGCAATCGGCGACGGTGCAGGTGTTACAAGAGGCTTAATCCAAGCTTCGGCATCAGGCGTTCATGTCGCAAGAACAATTTGCGCAAGATAGCATAAGGTGATATAATTTCATTATGACTAAACAGGTAAGTTTAACCACTCAAAACCGCCTGATTATATCGGGTTTGCTTTTAAGTACAATTTTGATTGTTGCTATAGCTGTTTTTGCGATTTTCAATATCCAAAAAAAGCTTAATTACGGCTACCAAAATTTCGGGCAGATTGTATCAAGAGCTTTAGCTATTGAATGCACCGAGCTTGCATCTTCTCCCGAGACTTTAAAGGCACACGCAGATACAATTGTAGCTTCGCATAATGATATTTTATTCATTGAATTTAGAGATAAAAACGGCAAACTTATTTATAAAACAAATGCTAAAGATACTCACAAAACTGCAAGTATAACGGTAAATTCACCGATGAAAGATGCAGGCTCTGTTACTGTGGGTTTGTCAGGAAGCATTATTTCTCAAATCTCTGCAACAACAAGAGCTTCACTGTTATTTGTATTTTCTGTTGCATGGATTGTTTTTGCATTTGTAATTTTGATTAACACCTATCTTATTACGCGCGAACTTAGAATTTTGCATGACGGTGTTCATAAGATTTCAAGCGGTGAATTCGGGTTTACAATTACCGATAAGGACGTAAGTTCCGAGGTTAAAGAACTGTTTAACGCATTTAATGATATGTCAAATAAACTTCATATCTACGAGGAGCAGAACATTGAACAGTTGACACTGGAACGCAACAAACTTGAAGCGGTATTAATGAGTATCGCAAACGGGGTTGTGGTATGCGACAACAACGATAATGTAGTTTTGGTAAATAATCATGCACATCAGCTTCTTGAATTGGAAGAAAATCAGATGCTTGATACTAAAATTCAAAACTATATTGATACAGACGGCAATTACTGCTTTAAAAATAAAATTGAAGAATTTAAAGATACTCCGCTTGAAATTATGGAGAAAAAACCGCTTGAATTTAATATTCACATTTGTAAACGTGTTATCAAATCAATTATTTCTCCGATGTTTACGCGCCACAAGGATTACGTCGGATACATTATCGTTCTTATTGATATGACAAAAGAAGCAGAAATGGATGCAATGCGTTCAACATTTATCTCTAACGTATCACACGAACTTAGAACTCCTGTAACCGTTTTAAGAAGCTACATTGATACTCTTTATAATTACGGCAACGACTTTGATTATGATACTCAGAAAGAATTTATCGGTACAATTAATCAGGAAATCATAAGACTTAACGGCATGGTTAACGATATTCTCGATTTTTCAAGAATGGAAGCCAATGCACAGATGGAAAAATCTCTAAACAGCATTTACGAAGTCGTAGACAATTGTGTTGAACATGTTCAAAGACTGACAAACGAACACAATTTGACAATATCTGTCAATAAAGAAGAAAATATTCCCGAATTCTTGTTTAATTATGACGGCATTGAACGCGCATTAACAAATCTTTTATCAAATGCGCTTAAATACTCTCCCGAAAACGGTGAGATTAAAGTTAATTTGCGCAAAAACGATGAAGAAATTGAACTTACCGTAACAGATCAGGGTTGCGGAATTGCTCCAGAATATCAGAAAAAGATTTTTGACAGATTTTACAGAGTAGAAAATAATATTCATACCGTTAAAGGTACGGGTTTGGGCTTGCATCTTGTAAAAACAACTATTGAAAAATACCATAACGGTAAAATTTTTGTACACTCTCAAGTCGGTCAAGGTGCGACTTTTGGAATAGTTTTACCGATTTGTATTGTTGAGGAAAGCCTTGTTTAATTGGTTTGGAAAAATCTCGCTTATTGCACTTATATTAATCAGTTTTAACTCAATGCTCGGAGATCTGCTTTTTCGAGTCAAATACAGCTTTCCTAAAGTAACTGCCGTAACAGAAAATATAATTGATACAACAAAAGAACCGATACAAGTAAACTTACAGGATGCTAAATATATCAAATACCGAGGCGAGAAAGGCTTATATGCTCTGAAACCTCAGGCAGAATATTCAATTTCAGCAGTTGTTACAGCAAAAAACAGTAATTTCTGGTTCAGGGATATTATGAGAAACAAATTTGACGATGTTGCCCTGCTTGACTTAGGGCTTGTGTGGGGCGATTTGGCATCTGATAAAAAAGAGCTTTACAGTCATATAAAATTCAAATCAAAAAAAACACTAGGACAAGCAAGAATGTTACAGTACCGGTGGGACGGGACAAGTCCCTGGGGAAATGATTATATAACTTCCCATATTGCACACACCCACATGATTCCGGCAAACCCTAACGTTATGGGCGGTCTTTTACAAATCAAAAAGAATGATGTTGTAAAAATTGACGGCTATCTTGTTGATATTTACACAGACAAAAGCGAACTTGTGGCATATACCAGTATGTCAAGACACGACACAAACGCATCAAGCAGAGGGTCTGGCGCTTGCGAGGATATGTATGTCACACAGGTTCAAATAGGTAATAAAATTTACAGGTAAATTGCGGAAATTTTACAAAACCTAGGTCGCGGGTGCAGCGGCACGCTGCTTATTCGAATAATCCGTTAATCTTATCCAAAATATCCTGCGGGTCGATTTCGTTTGTAATCTTATTGATATCCTGCGCAATTTGATAAAGTTTTGCAGCCTCAATTTTATCACCCGTAATAGAAATTGCACGGGCAAGGTTAAAATGAGCAAGTGCGTAATTGGGGTTGCATTCTACTGACTTTTTAAACAATTCCATAGCCTGTCTTACTCTGCCCAAATCATCAAGATAAATTACACCCATATTATTGTAGGCAATATCGTAATTCGGATCATATTTTATCGCAAGTTCATATTCTTTCATTGCTTCGTCAATATCACCTTTACCCCAGAATAAAAAGCCTAAATTACAATGAATTTTTGCATTTTCAGGATCTAAATCAAGCGCGTTTCTGTAAACCTGCAAAGCATTTTCAATATCTTCTTTATCGTAAAACGCACTGCCCAAATTGACATAAATATCAATATCATTAGGAGTTTGCAAATAAGCACTCTGATAAGAACTGATTGCGGCATTTAAGTCCTGTTTCGATTCCTGATAAACAAAACCTAAAGTCTGGTTTACGATACTTGTCCACTGTTTTTTCGGATTTAAAGTAACGGCAGTTTGGAAATGAGAAATTGCGCCGTCGATATCGCCTTTTACATACAGAATATTTGCAAGATTTGAATGAACATCAGGCATGTTCGGCATAATCTGAATTAATTTTTCATAAATTTCAACCGCGCTGTCATAGTCGCCCTGTTCTTCATACGCAAGACAAAGGTGTCTGTATGCAGGAATATTTAAGCTGTCCAACCAGATTGCCATTTTGTATTCCGTAATAGCATCATCAAACTGTCCTAATGTTCGGTAAATATCACCAAGCAGACAGTATAACGGCAAGAAACCCGGAGCTTTTTCGATTGCATTTGAATAAGTGTCAAGCGCATCATTAAGTCTGTTTGTCTGCACCTGATAAGCACCTTTCATCAATACAGGTAAAAATTTAATATAAGAAAGTGCCTTACCGACATTTCCGATAGCAATCTTATCAAACGGAAGTGTTGTCAAAGAAAGCATATACTCAAATTTTGACAACATCCAATTTTTAAAACTTCTTGCTGAAGAAACATTATAAAGGTTTGATAACAAAAAGTGTGCGCATGAATTTCTCATAGGCATAACTTCAATAGCCTTTTTAGCATTCATAGAAGCTTCTAAAAATCTTGCTTTTTTAGTATAAGTTTCGGCAAGTAAATAATATGCTTTTCCAAGCTTGTTATTTTTGGAAATTGAGGTATCCAAATAATTTATTGCCTTATCCAAATCTCCTTTGAAATAATGAGCCTGCCCTATCTTAAAATAGATTTCCGCAGAATCAATATAAGTTTCTAAAGCTCGTTGATACTCTGTAATTGCTTCATCAATATACTGGCATGAATTATAAATATCCAAATGCCATGCCAAATATAAATCACCCAATCTTACATGCAAATCTGCATTGGTCGGATCTTCCTGAAGCCCAATCTGGCAAAGCTCAATTGCACTTTTTACATTTCCTGTTTTATACTCTTTATTAATCTTTTTTTCCAGTTGTTTTGTATTAGTCATAATATTAATATTCTATAAAGATGCTTGACACCTGTCTACATTGTAAATAATATTATATAAAAAAGCAAGTTATTAATTAAGGATTAGGGATGACAAACAAAATTTATTTCGTAGACGTAACAAACAGAGATGGCGTACAAACTTCAAGACTTGGTCTTGCAAAACTTCAAAAAACAATTATCAATTTAATGCTTGATGATATGGGAATTACTCAATCAGAGTTTGGTTTTCCGACAACAAAACACGAAATAAATTATCTCAACGGCAACCTTGAACTTGTTGAAAGAGGAGTTATATCAAGAACAAGGCTTTCGGGCTGGATGAGAGCAATCGCATCTGATGTTGAACTTTCTTTTAAAAATGTTCCAAAATTGAAAAATATAAACCTTTCTCAATCAACATCGGATCAGATGATTAACGGGAAATACATGGGCAAAAAAACACCTCAGGATATTATCAATTTAACCCGTGAAGCAGTTGAATGTGCGGTATCGCTTGGGGCACAGGATATCGGAGTTAACGCCGAAGATGCATCAAGAAGTGATATTGATTATCTTATAAGATTTGCCAAAGAAGCTAAAAAAGCAGGAGCAAGACGTTTCAGATACTGTGATACTTTAGGTTTTGAGGACCCGCAGACAACTTACGAAAGAATTTATAAAATTGCAAAAGAAGTTGAGATGCCGATAGAAATGCATTTCCATAACGATCTGGGTATGGCAACGGCATGTTCTGTAATGGGAGCACGCGCAGCAATTGATGCGGGAGTTGACGCATATATAAATACAGCCATTAACGGTATGGGAGAACGTGCAGGGAATGCAGATTTAGTATCTTGCTTACTCGCAATTCTTAAATCTGCAGGGTTTAAAAATAAATATCACATAGACCCGAATATTGATTTAAGCAAAACATGGAAGCTTGCAAAATATACAGCATACGCTTTTGGTGTTCCAATTCCTATAAATCAGCCTGCAGTCGGCGACAATGCTTTTGCACACGAATCAGGAATTCATGCAGACGGCGCACTTAAAGACCGCAGAAATTACGAACTTTATGACTTTGAGGAACTTGGCAGGGGCGAACCTGAAATCATTGAAACAGGCAGAATGATTACAACAGGTGAATACGGCGGCATTAAAGGTTTCAGAAACGTTTATGACAATCTTGAACTTGAATTTAAAGACGAGCATGAAGCACGCAACATTCTTGAACTTGCACGTTACGCAAATGTTCATACTCAAAAGCCGTTAACATCAAGTGAATTGAGATTTATCTACTATTATCCCGATATCGCAGCTCAGGTAATGACAGTTTCGCCGTACTACGAACCGGAAGGCGCAATCAAAGAACGTATTGATGCTCAATTACTTACAAGACCTCATAGAATAATATAAATTACCGGTAATGTTCTCCAAAACCTAAGTGGCTACGTGCGTAGCACTAGGAGTAGAGCTTAAATGTTCGCTCAATATTCTTATCTATTGCTGTTTTAATTGAATCATATTCAACTTGTAATGAATTGTGTTCAGTATCAATATTTTTCAATTCTAAATCGTAGCGTTTATCTTTATTTTCAATTTTGTTCATAGCAGCTTTGTATTCAGCTTCAGCTTTTGCAATAGCCGCATCATTTGTTTGTTCTGTGATATCAGAACAATTTGAGTAAATTAACGGCTGCCAATTTTTATTAGAATCAACCTGTTCCATAGTTATGATGCCGCTTTCAAATGCAAACTGCATCCATTCATTGCTTGAAGCCAAACCGTCCTGCAATACTTTATATCCGCCTTTTTGAATGCGAGTGAATAAGTTTTCATACCATTGAGCTTTTGTTTCACCGTTTTCATTAGGATTTTTCGTATCTATCCAAGTATACTTAGGCTCGCCGAATGTATTCATAATACAATCTAATACATAAGCATCATAAACTTTTTGGAAAGAACCTGAGTTATTACTAGAACCTTTCTTTTTATTTTGTATATAATCAATACTACCAAGTTCAAAATAATCTTCTTCCTGAGCAGTACCGGTCAAACCGACAGCCGTCCATAGTTCATTTGCGGCAGTTACAAATGCAGTATACTCATCACTGCCAGTATTCATAAAAGTATAGCCGCTTCCGGATCTATGCATAGGATCCCAAATGCTGTATATAGCATTTTGAAGAGTATTTATAACTTCTTTAGCTACATTTTTCATATTATCAATTGTATTAGGTGCAGTGTCTTTTAATTCAAAACTATTAGAATTTGATAAACTATTTAAACCTTTAGTTGTAACAGTAACACCATCTACAGTATAAGTCATAGTCTTTCCATCTGCAGATACAGTAGCCGCTTGAAAAACAGGATTACCATCTGCATCAGTACCGGTAACACGCTGTCCTGAGTATGTTACAAGTGGTGGAATATCGGTTTGAGTTACAGATAAAATTGGATCACCATCCTTGTATTTTAATGTATAAGTATTGGTAGTTACATCGTGCTCGACCTCACAATTATCTTGATTATAAGTTTCAAGAACCATTGTTTTCTCTTTATTATCGTCAATTGTTGTTTTCAAAGACTCTAATAAATTTAAAGCACTAGGAGATTGCTCAAGTCCAGAATCTGTTTTCACCATGATAACAAAAGCTTTTGCATTGTCAATAATTTTTTTCAAAGACTCCATACCAGCCTTAGCATCACCCTCAACATTAGTCCAAGAATCCGGATTTATAGAAGAAAAGGCTGTAGAACCATCTGCAAGAGTATTCAATTTATTAGCCATACCGGTTTGAATAGTAGGTAATAAATCATCTAATTTTTCATTGTATTTAGCAAGTGCTGATGTATAAGCATAGTATTCTTCTGAAGAAACTGCATCCATGTAACCCGGGTGAAGTTTCGGATTACTGTTATCATCTTTAATATTTCCTTCATACAAATCTCTTAAATAGTCAGTAATATTTGTATACTTATTACCGTCTGCTACTTTGCCCAAATCAAATGTATCAACACCTGCAACAGTAGCATCTGTTTTATATTGGATGCTGTTACCATCCGAATAAACAGCTAAACTATCCCAATATGAAGTTGTATTCTCAATTCCATACGCTTGTAAGAAATTTTTTACATCCCCGTTTGCATTTTCATAATTAACAGCATCTTTTTCAGATAAAAGAACATTACCTGATGCATTTGTTACAATGTATTGGTTATTATAAGGATTGTATGCTGTTAATGCATTATATGTAAGTTTTTGATAAGATGTATTATTATCTTTATCATAATTAGTAAACATCATCTGAGCTTCATTAAGCGCAGTAACATAAGCTTCACTTACCTGTGAGCTTTGTGTAGCAAGGCGCATCTTGTTATTGTTGATAATCTGAGCTCTTAACTCGTTATCAGACATACGAGATGTTATTGATAATAATCTTGCTTGTCCTGCCGCCATTCCCATGACGATGTTCCCTTTCGCTTAGTAACTTTCATTATGGTATATCGGCTATTTTTCTTAAAAACTTTAATAATTTAGAGGCAAATGTTAACATTCCGTAACATTAATCTTTATATGCTTATTAAGATTATGTAAGGAAATCAAAGTCATGGTATTTTTTCGTTTATAATCAGAATATAGATTAATGGAGATAAGATTAATGGAGATATTATAATGGAAACAGTAAACGAAATTCTTTCAAAATTAGAAAATGCAGACAATACAACTAAAAATATGCTTGAAAATGAATTGGTAAATATCGGTGCTTCTGCTTTACCTCAACTTGTTGATCAATTACAAGTTGTTAGAGGTATTAAAAGAGGTGTTGTTGCCATGACTTTAATCAGAATTGGTGATGCTTCAGTTAAATATCTTGAACAAGCAGCACAATCTAATAAAGATTTTGAATGGGTTGCTGAATACTTAATCAGAGAAATTAAGGCAGCTTAAGTTTTAATCAAACTAATTTTATGATAAGCTTTCTTCTATGCAGAAGAAAGCTTTATTATTTTATATTACATTATTCTTGCTCATTTTAGCATACTCAATGACTACAAATAACTATGATTTTGACTTATGGGCAAGATTAATCGCAGGCATGGGAGTAATCGACGGCGGACATGTTTTAACTCAAGACTTTTTATCTTACACACCTGTTCATACATGGTGGGATCATGAATGGGGAGCAGGAGTAATATTTTACTTCTTCCTAAAATATTTTGGACCATTCAGCCTTATAATCCTTCAAGCCCTTATGCTTTTCGGTATATTTTTCACGGCGTCACGTGTAATAAAAATAAGAACAGAAAAATGCCCTTATAATATTCTATTTTACTTTTTTGCATTAATGGCAGTGATGCAAAACCTGAATGCACCAATCAGATGCCACATGTTCAGTTTTCTATTCTTTACGATATTTATTTATATATTAGAAAAAGTTCGGCAGGGTAATAACAAACTTCTTTATCTAATACCAATAATTATCTTATTTTGGAACAATATTCACGGAGGAGTTGTTGCAGGACTCGGACTTATGGCTATGTACGCTATTGGAGAATTTTTGAACAAAAAACCGTTCAAAAAGTACTTAATAACACTTGCAGTTTCTTGCCTTGTTTTATTCATAAACCCATGGGGATTTGATTATATAAAATTCCTTTTAATGGCAAACACTATGAAAAGACCATATATCATTGAATGGTGGGGATTATTTTCAAAATATTATTTGTTTAAACATATTATATTTAAAGCATTCATGCTTGCAGTGTGCATAGTTGAATTTTTACAGCTCAAAGGAAAAACATGGCAAAAAATTGATAAAGTAAAATACATTGTATTATTATCGACATTATATCTTGCAATAAGCCATGTAAAACTTTTACCTTTCTTTGCAATTGCATCATTATGTTTTGTGTATGAGGATTTACCTCAAATAAAAGACAAAATGATTTGTTATGCTCTGATATTAATATCACTCCTGACTTTTACGGTTAAAGATTTCTCTATACCTATAGGCATGGATACATATCCGATTAAAGAAGTTGAATTTATTAAACAAAACAACTTGAGAGGTAAAATACTTGTTAATTTCGGACTCGGAAGTTATGTTTCATACAAACTTTATCCAAATAATTTAATATTTATGGACGGAAGATACGAAGAAGTTTATTACGACTATATGGTTCCGCTTCTTAAAGAGTTTTTCCTTGCTTACCCTAATTGGCATCAAATCCTTGATAATTTCCCACCTGATGTAATGATTATTGAAAATTATTATCCGGTCTATAACAAGCTGAAAGAAGGAAAAGAATGGAAGGCGATATATGAAGGTAAAGTTTTCGGGATATTTATACCGTCAGATAACGCAAATAAAAATTTCAAACAGCCAACTGATGATTTGAACTATTATAAAAATACTCTGTTTGATACTGACATTAAATTTTAATCGTAGTATAATTATTATATGAAAAGCAATTTGAAATATACATGTTTGTTTGGAGGCGGAGCTATCAGAGGTGTTGCATATATCGGCACACTAAAAGCCTTTGAAGAATTAGGCATAACAACAGATACTCTTGCGGGTTCATCTGTAGGTGCAATATTTGCAGCTATGCTTGCTGTAGGATATACATCAGAAGAACTTAAACAGATATTTTCTAAAGTAAATTTTGAACTTTTCAAAGATATTGCAATAGGTATCGGACCTTTATTTGCACTCAGTAAAGGCGAAGTTTTCTTAGAATGGTTGAGAGAACTTATTGAAAAAAAATATTACGGTGATAAATACAAAAAAGGTGAAAACCGAGCAGTAACCTTCAAAGATATTGATAAAAACCTTATTATTATAACAACAAACCTTTCAAATTTTGAATGTAAAGAATTTTCAAAATTTGAAACTCCCGATTATGAAATTGCTTCAGCAATAAGAATTTCATCCTGTATGCCGGGATTAATGAAACCGATTGAATACAACAAAACACTTCTTGTTGACGGGGATTTGCAAAAAAGCTGGCCAATGTGGAAATTATCCAAAAATCTGGCAAACAGCAGTGATAGAATTCTTGAATTGCGTTTGGAAGGATATTATGACAGCAATAATATTTCAGGAATAGATTATGCAAATGCCGTATACAGTTGTATGACATCAATGTCGACTTCATTTGTAACAGATATTTATGCTGACAAAGATAAATTTGATTATATTGTTCTAAATACAGGAAAAACAGTCGTTGTGGATTTCAACCTTAACGAAAATAAACGCAACGAATTAATTCAATCCGGCTATGAACAGACAATAAACTATTTTAGAGAAATCTTGCCTTCTAAAAAAGCCAAAATAAAAAATTATTATGAAGTAATTCAAGCACATTTCACAAAAATTCAGAAACTGTTAAATGCAAATAAAATTTTCAAAGCTAAAATTCAACTGGGCGATTTATTTATGGACTTGTGTACATATAAAGATATAATTGATTTAAACGATTTGAAAGAAATCAAACACTTTAAAGAAACATTTATTTCTAACATAAAATACCCGCCTTTGTTTGGCAAAGTTAAATTAAATAATGAAAATTTAGTAATGGCAGAACTTAATCAAATCAATAACAATTTGAGTTCTAAAATAAATGACTTAGAAAATTATTTAGAGCTTTACCCTGTGAAATAGTTGACATTCAAACAAGTTTGGACTATTATAAAGAGGTTGAAAATCAAATAAGCCCTGGTGGCGGAATCGGTAGACGCGTCGGACTTAAAATCCGGTTGGAGTTAAATCCAGTGCCAGTTCAAGTCTGGCCCAGGGCAGTTTTAAAAGAACTCAAATTTGAGTTCTTTTTTTATTACGAAATATTAACAAAATTTGAAATTTCTGCAATTTTACCAACTTTAAATACTTTTTATATATAGAGTATATAAATAAGGATAACTATGTCATTCAGAACATTCATGGGTTCTATAGGCAACGCCTTTAAAACAGGCTGGAATAACGGCAATATCCAAAAGGGTATGGCCGCTACCGGCATGGCTGCCTTTACTGTTGGTTTGACAGGAAACATGATACATGACATGAAACATGGCGGAAGCATATTCGGAAGCGGTTGTGGATGTAATTCATTCGGATTTGGCGGTGGTATGAATATGTTTGGATACAACTCAATGAACATGTTTGGAATGAATAACATGTTCGGCGGCGGAATGGATATGTTCGGTGGTATGGGCATGCTTAACGGCATGGGCGGTATGTTCGGCATGAACAATATGTACGGGTATAATAACCAAATGGGTAATATGATGGCATTCCAATGGGGTCAACAACTTGCAATGCAACAGCAAATGCAAATGGGTGCTATGTATCCAGGAGCATTAGGTTTAAATAACGGTCTTTTCGGAAATACAGGCGAAGTAACAGATGAAATGCTTGATAGCATAGTTCCAAGGCATGAGTATAATGACGAAGAAGGCGTAATTAGCGACACAACTAAAGGACAAGCTTTTGACGAAGGAACAGATGATTTAAAAAATAAAAGTGATGCAGAAGCTGTAGTATTATCTGATAAAACACTGTCAGAAAATAAAACAGAATATATTAACGGCTTAAGTACAACTGCAAAATCATACATATCTAGCTTAGATAGCAATGAAGACGGTCATATTAGCGAAGAAGAATTTATTGAGCATGAAGTAGAAAAAGCAAAAGCTGAACTAGAAGCAAAAGGGCAAGAAATGACCGAACAGCAAGAATCAAATTTAAGAAATTCACTAAGAATTGTATTTGCTCAAATGGATATGAATAGAAGTGGTTATATTGATTGGAAAGAAATGACATCAACAATGGCAACCTACGATGCAGGTGGAAGTATATTAGGTACAAGTCGCGGCGATGGAGAAATCACAGCATCAGAATATAAATCTGCACAAACAAAATTAACATCAGCAAATGGTGCTTTTGGAAAAATAAACTGGCGTAATTATACACAATTATTTGGTAATCCCGAATCAGAATAATTCATCAAACTCAGTCCAATCAAAAGATTTAGAATTTGCAAACCTCAACAACTCATCACTGTTGAGGTTTTGTAATTTATTATAAATAATTTCTAAATTTTCATGCGCATCCATGGAAATCAAAGGTAAATCAGCATCCTGCGCAAGTTTTTCAACTTTTATATCATAATTTATTGCGCAAGTTTTTACACCAGATTTTAAAGCAACAAGAATTGCATGAAAACGCATAGCTATTAAATATTCAAGCTTTGAAATTCGTTCGATTATATTATCGGTAGCGATTTCTGTTTTAATTTCAGGATTTACAGAAAGCAATATTTTCTCAAATTTCCTGCATAATTCTAAATCCTGCGCCTCTTGAAGAGAAAATATTTCAACTTTTTTATCTGAAAATTTCGTTGAAACAAGCATAGCCAACTTTTGCAAAAGATTATAATTCATTGTTTTAAAATCGCGAATTTGAATACCGATTGCATTGGTTTTCTCCTGACAGGGAACATCTAAAGAATAAATCGGATCACAGACAAGTTTTGCATCTATATCCCAATTTTCAAGAAGTTTAAGACTGTTTTCATCTCGAACAGTTACAAGAGAACATTGTTTCAAAAGATTTTTTACAACAATTTGTGCAAATTTATTATTTATAGGTCCTATTCCTTGCGCAAAAATAATAACTTTTTTATTAAACAATAATCCTAATGCAATAATTAAAGAATAATAGATAAGGCTTTTCAAACTTGTAACATCTTGCAAAAGACTTCCACCGCCAGAGATAAGAATATCTGTATTTTGAATTGTTTTCACAACATTTTTCAAATCAAAAGTTTTTACAGATTTTACGCCGTAAGTATCAGATGTAAATTGCGAATCACTTGAAAAAACAGTAACATCAGCATCTTTTAAATGTTCTGTCAAAACTTTCAAAATAGCTTCGTCGCCAAAGTTTTTAAAACCGTAATAACCTGATATGCAGACTTTAACCATTATTTCCTCTATATATTGAATAAACTTCATCCTTATAAGGAATTGACTTTATAGCACCGATACCTTTAGCCTGCAACCCTGCAACAACAGATGCAAATTTTACAGCCTCAAAATGGGTAAAGCCATGTGTAAGAGCATGTAAAAAACCGCCGTTAAAGGCATCACCGGAGCAGGTTGTATCGATATAATCCGTTGTATAAAAATCAGTAAATACAATATTACCGTTATATCCTGTATAATAGCCTTTTCTATCGCTTGATTTTAAAATAACAGTCTGAATTCCCATATCCCAAAGCTTTTTGATTATATTTTCGGGTGAATCAATTTCCAAAATATTAATCACATCATGTTTTGTACTCATAAACAAAACATCAACATAATCACTTAAGCGGGAAAAGTTTTCTTTTGCTTCATCTGCAGTTGTAATCGCAGAATAATAATTCGGATCGTAAGCTGTCAAAACTCCGTTTTCTTTTGCTGTTTTAAAAGCATATTCAACAGCCTCATTAGCAGAGGCAGAAAGAGATTGAGTGATTCCGGAAGCATAAAGAACACTTGAATTTTTAATATATTCTGCATCAATATCATCAATCGAAAGTTTAGAAGGTGCAATTTTCTTTCTGTAGTAAACAATCTCTTTTTCATCCAAAGTCGGGCGTGCAATAACATACATTCCGTTAGCTTCGTTAGAAAGTTTTACCTGCGAAATATCTAGTCCTTCATTTTGCCAATTATCAAGCAAAAAATCTTTAAAAGGATCATTGCCTACTCTGGTAATAAACCCAACTTTTGAACCCATCCTCAAAGCAGAAACAGCTGTTGCAAGGGCATCACCGCCGTAATATTTATATAAACATCCCGCAGACGACATTTTAGCATTAGTTGATAGTTCAACCAAGCTTTCTCCAATTGCAACTATATCTAACTTTTCATCCATATTAACCCTTTAATTCTTTAATAACTTTCTTGGCACGAGCTGTAATTTCAGAATATGAATACCCGTCATACAAATCCCTGCCGACACCTACAGCTTTTGCCCCTGCATCAATATATGAACGGACTTCTTCAAGTTTTACATTTCCAAGAGGCATGATATTTAAAAACGGCATTGGTCTGAGCAGATCCTCAACATACATTGCACCGCCCATAGCAGTAATCGGGTAAATTTTTATAAGCGGAATACGCGCTTTCCAGGCATTATAAGCTTCGTTAGCGGTAGATGTTCCTGCGATAAAGGGGATTCGTTTATCTTTGGAAAGTTTCAGCAGGTTCATAGAAAAAATAGGAGATGAAAGTATCTTTGCACCCGACAAAATAGAAGCATCAGCCTGCATTGAAGTAATAATCCCACCGGCACACACATTAGCATATTTTGAAATTTCTTCAATTGCACTAAAAATTTTAGGATTTTCAACATTAATCTCTAAAACTTTTATCCCGCCGTCGATTAAAGCTTTAGCAATGCCAATTGCTTTTTGCGGGTCATTACTTCTTATTATTGGAAAAATCTTCTCCTCTGCTAAAAGTTGTATTAAATTTTTGCTCATATACTATCCTTTTTTTGAAATTTATTATATCATAAAATAAAGGGATATGAAAAAATGAAAATATTTAAGGGAAAAGCTTTCTTTTTTAAATCAATATTATTACACATATTGTTGGTACTTGTAATATCTTTTGTATCAATCAATTTTTGGGAAAATCCTATAAATGATGCAATTATAAATTCATCATCAGCAACTGTAGAAACTTCAAAAGATGTATCGCTTGTAATTATAGATAACAAGTCATTGGAAAGTTACCGCTGGCCATGGGCTAGAGCACTATACGGCGAAATTTTTGAATATTTCACGGATTACACACAAGCAAAAGTTGTTGTATTTGATTCTGTTTTGAACAGTCTTGATAAAGAACGTGGACCGGAATCAGACAATTTCTTTTTTAACACTGTAAAAAAATCTCCTAATTTCGTAGGCGGTTATATGGCGAGGCTAACACCATATGAAAATATTGAAAAGGGTTCAAATTACGATAAAGCTTTTCAACAAAAATTCTCTATAGATATTTCTGACAAAAGAACAAATAACGCAGACAGAATAAGTGATTACAGAAGTTTAACAATGTTCCCCGAAAGTTATTTCAATGCTCAAAAATATGTTGGTTCGGTAAATTTGGATTTACACCCTATAGATGGAGTTTTAAGAACATCTAACGATTTGATAAGTTATAACAATAACTACTATCCGTCACTTGCATTAAGAACATACTTATTATCAAATAATACTGATAAAATAACACTCACAAACGACTATATTTTAGTTGATAAAACAAACTTAAAAATACCTGTACTAAAAACGAACGGTGATATAAAACACAATATAAAATTTTATAAATTATTACCAAATTCAGAATACTCACATGAAAATTATTCTGCAATTGATATTATTAATTCAAATAGATTAATAAAACAAGGCAAAAAGCCAATCATTGACCCGACAGAATTTAAAGACAAAATAGTAATTGTCGGAGCTAACGCTATGGGAGTTGAAGATGCACTTGAGACTCCAATATCTTTAAACCATCCCGGGGCGGATATTCAAGCAACTATTCTTGACAACTTTTTAAGAAATGATTTTATTATAAAACTCTCTGTCTTGCAGAACATTACAATAATAATAATTTTATCAATATTAACTTTAATTATTATACTTAACATGGCTTTTTTACCATCATTAATAATACTGCTTGTAGTAGCAATTATTTATTTCCTACTTTGTTTAGCTGCATTTAATTATAACATTATCCCTTTAGTCATAACTCCTCTTGCAGTTCAGCTGAGTACAATGATTTTCGGATATTCTTACAGATTTATTCTTGAAGGTAAAAATAAAGAAAAAATCAAAAATGCAATGGGAAAATATTTATCCCAAGACATTATGCAAAATGTTGTTCAAAACATCGACGATATAAAATTAGGCGGGAAAAAAGCAAATGTAACCGTATTATTTGCAGATATCAGAGGGTTTACTAGCATGTCGGAAAAAATGACGGCAGAAGAAGTTTCCGTCATCTTGAACGAATATTTCTCTGAAATAGAACCGATTATCACCAAATATAACGGCGTAATCAATAAATTTATCGGCGACGCGGTTATGGCAATTTTTGGTGAACCGATTCAAGATATCAATCACCCTCAAAACGCAGTAAAATGTGCCTGTGCAATGCTTAAAAAAGTTGATGAACTTCAAGAGAAATGGCTTTTGGAAGGTAAGCCCAAAATAGAAATCGGTGTTGGTATTAATACAGGTGAAGCTTTTGTCGGCAACATCGGTTCAGAAAAACGTCTTGAATACACAGTAATCGGCGATATGGTAAACCTTGCAAGCAGAATTGAGAGTTACAACAAGGTTTACAAAACAAACATGCTCATAAGCTCATCTACATATACATACGTCAGCGATATTGTAAACGTAATCAGAATTGCAGATGTAACAATTCGCGGTAAAGCAAAGAAAATGGATATATATGAGGTATTGGGACTTACGTCTTGAATAAAATGAAAGGAGTTAAAAATATGATTAAATTACAAGCTCAAAACTGCCCCCCCCCCGACACTACGTGCGTAGTTATGACGAGCAGGCTCGGTTAAGATTTACAGGCTCTTGGTTGAAGCATCACTTAACCCGACACATTCGGCTTTTTAGAAAGTTTAAATATGGTTTTACACTTGCTGAGGTTCTAATTACATTAGGCGTTATTGGTGTTATATCAGCAATAACAATACCGCAATTAATTGCAAATTATCAAAAACAGATAACAGTAACACAATTAAAAGCTGCATATCAGATTTTTTCAGAAGCAATAGAACGTGCTAAATTAGATTTTGGAGATCCAATTCTAATACCATCAGACATTGTACTTTCTTATGCTGGTTACTCAGATTCAACTGACAAAATCCTTGAACTATACATTAATCCTTATATACTCGGAGTGGAAAAATACAAAGGAAAAAATAGAAGCATTCTTACGAAATCAAAAGAAAGAACATATATCATCCCCAATTATGATCATGCTTATTGTGTACCGCAAAAAGGTTTTTGTTATGTTATTTGGAATCATACTTCAAATTACCGCTATTTATTTGTTGATATAAATGGTTCTAAAGGTCCTAACATTGCAGGGAGAGATGTTTTTGCTTTTGATTTGTCACCTGCCCAAAAAGCTCCGACCTTTGTTATTACAGGTTTGGGGCTTATAGGTTCAGACACCTATAAAAAATGCAATCACAATGGCAATAATGATGCTTGGAACGGTGTAACCTGTGCCAGAGATATAATTTTAAACGGCTGGAAAGTTCCTGATGACTATCCATGGTAAAAAATAATTATGATACAATTTATTTATGATTGATAATATTGACCAGCTTAAAAAAGCTATAGAAATAGAGATTCAATATAAATATATAGATATTCATGGAAAAACACAACCTTTTTCTAAATTTATTACGAATGAGGCGAAAAAATACTACAAACTTTCAAAAAAAAATCCTAAATGGGCAGTGTTAATAGAAGCATTTGAACACTACCCGTTTGCAGGTGTAAATGAACGCAGAAAAAGTATTGACAGGCTGATTAAGGTGATAAAGTCAGAAACGCAGCCACAACCTGAAATTCCAAAAGGCGAACATAAACCCGCTAAAGACACAGACGTTATGTATATGAAAGGCGTCGGACCAAAAATTGCATATAAACTTAATAAACTTGGGATTTATACTGCACAGGATTTAATCATGTATTTTCCTAAAAAACACATTGATTATTCATCCCGAACTCTTATCCGCGATTTGAAAGAAGGCGAAAGTACAACCGTATTCGGATACATAAAATCAGTTTCGGCATTCAATACCAAAAACAAACTTTCAGTTGTTAAAGTTACCGTTGCAGACGAAAGCGGTTGGCTTGATTTAAGCTTTTTTCAGGCAAAATCAAACCGCTTTATGTTGGAAAGAGTAAAAGCGCAATTTCCTGTAAACGCAGGAATAATGCTTTCGGGCACAGTGAAATTAAACAATTTTGATAAAAAACTGACTTTTGATAAACCAACATATTCGATTATGACAGGCGAATTTCTTGAGGATAAAAATTCAAATCTTAATATTGCAAGAATTGTTCCAATTTATCAGGTTTGCGAAGATTTAAGTATAAAAGTTCTGAGACGCGCTATTTTCAACGCAATTCAAATGTATAAAAATGAAATTGAAAATGTTTTACCTGATTTTATTCGTGAAAAATACGGAATTTTAGACAAAAAAGTTGCAGTTGAACAAATTCATTTTCCGGAAAATATGGAACTTTTAGAACAGGCTCGATATTCACTTATATTTGAAGAACTTTTCTTAATTCAGCTGAAATTAGTACGCTTAAGAGAACAAAATGCGGGAAATCATTCTGCACTGGCATTAAAAATTCAAGAAGAAGGTTTGGTTCAAAAGTTTATAAAAAGTTTACCGTTTGAACTGACAGACGGACAAAAGCGAGCTGTTAATGAGATTTTGAATGACTTAAATTCAGATATTCCGATGGCAAGATTACTGCAAGGTGATGTCGGCAGCGGCAAAACTGTTGTTGCAACAATAATGCTTCTAGCAGGTGTTGAAAACGGTTATCAGGGAGCGATTATGGCACCAACCGAAATTCTTGCACAACAGCATTACAATAACCTGCAAAAATGGCTCACACCTATGGGACTAAGTGTTGGACTATTCCTAGGCAGTCAGGGTAAACGGGTTCGTGAAAAATTCCGCACCGATTTGCGCAACGGTCAGATGAATATTGCAGTCGGCACGCACGCGCTTATTCAGGAAGATGTTGACTTCCACAACCTTGGCGCTATTGTTGTTGATGAACAACACAGGTTCGGAGTAAAACAACGCAATATATTAAAGAAAAAATCTCAAAATCCGCAAATGCTTACCATGACCGCAACGCCAATTCCGCGAACACTTGCATTAACTGTTCATGGCGATTTGGATTTGACAATTATTGATGAACTTCCAAAGGGCAGAAAGCCGATTAAAACATCACTTGTGACTTCACACAGAGGAGTTTATGAACTTATTCAGCGCGAAATTGAAGCGGGCAGACAGGCTTATGTTGTTTATCCATTGATTGAAGAAAGTGAAACTTTATCTGCAAAAGCCGCTACAATAGAGGCAGAACGACTGCAAACGGAAGTTTTTCCACAATTTAAAATCGGACTTTTACACGGAAAACTTAAAAACGACGAAAAAGAACAAGTCATGGCTGATTTTAAAGCAAAAAAATATGATATTTTAGTTTCAACAACAGTTGTAGAAGTTGGTGTAGATGTACCAAATGCGACAGTAATGCTTATTGAAAATTCGGAACGCTTTGGTTTGTCTCAATTACATCAACTGCGTGGGCGTGTCGGCAGAAACGATTTACAGTCCTATTGTATACTGCATACCGCATCAAAATCTCAAGAAACCCGCGAGCGCCTGAACATAATGACCGAAACAAATGACGGCTTTGTAATCGCAGAAAAAGACTTGCAACTCCGTGGACCCGGAGAATTTTTAGGGACACGACAAAGCGGACTTCCTGATTTAATAATTTCAGATATAGTCCGCGATGCCAAAATCCTTGAGCAAGCCCGCAATGAAGCAATAGATTTTGTAAAATCACATAATATAGAAGCTTATCCTTATTTAAAAGAAGTTACGTCCTTACAGCTTTTCAGCGGGCTGGATATATAGTTTGTAAACAAATGTAAAGCATTTTTTATAATTAAGCAATTATTTAAACTTTATATACTTTATATATACATAAGAGTATAAATGAGGACATACATATGGTAAGAGTTATTAACAATAACCTATGGACTCCAGTGCCTTGGGGTTTTGGTTGTGGTGGACATCAATGCAACGGCGGTAACAACTGGATGCAAAAAATGTTTGGTTATCAAATGCTATTTGGCATGATGAATAACATGAGCAATATGTTTAGATGCTATGCAACACCACCACAACAGCAAGGAGGCTTCTACCCCGGTTTATACCTTGGCGGTGGCGGCGGTGGAGCTGCTGTGCCTCAGAACTATGAAGAATACTTACAACAACAGCAAGATGCACAGAGTTTGACAGAATTAAAATCAGCATACAGTGAATTTAATATCCGTAAAATCGGAGATAGATACTTTGCATACTTGAAATCAGACAAAACGCAACGAATAGAAGCTGATAGTGTTGATGAATTAATGGATGGATTAAATGAATATGTTGATCAAAATCCGGATAAATTCAAAACAAAACCTGCTGCTAGAGTGGAAACATCAGATGATGATACAGATGTTGCCCCCGCAGGTTCGGTTGGCGGTACTGATGGCGCAGGTGATCCGCCAGGACAAGCTGGTGGGGCAGGCGGTAACGATTCGACAAGAGTTAGAGTACCAAGCACTTGGCACAAGCGTGGTATAAATGAGCAGTGGTTTAAGACGAATTTTACAGATAAAAGTGTCAGCCCAACTCCTATAGAAATATTAAAAGTTTTAGAAACAGGCGGACTTGATATGAGTACTTTAACAAATGATAGTCAAGTAGTTAAAGATATGATAAAATATAATCCATCTTGTTTTGAAGAAAATGGTACACCTAAAACACCATTCCCTTGGAATAAATTAGATATTCCTAGCATTGACGATTTAAAAAATACATATACTCTTACAAAAAAAGTCGCAGCATTAATTAATAAATCAGATATGCCAAACAATACAACATACATGACTAATGGGTACGCATATGCTAAAATAAATAATGAAATATACATGTATAAACCTGTAACAAGTGGGAATACTGTTAAATATCAAGCTTGCACAAAAGAGGAATTCATGAACAATTGTCCAACTACAGGCTGCAAATTATTCCCTGATGCTTTAAATAAATATATTGGTGGCTACTGCACTACAAACCCTGTAAAAATCACCTACTACGGTTCACAAAATACAATAACAAGTAAAGAAGACATGACTAAACAGCATATATGTCGAGATATAAATATAACAATTGCAGGTAATGAATATCAACTTGATGGACTTGATTATTCAAACTTTATTGGAAATAGCAGTAACGGAACTTGTTACGATATGCTTGATCCTTATACTGGACATTTTCATGTTGATAAAAATGGTAATACAAGTAAGGTATTTAGCATAACTGGTAACGGACCTTTAGCAAAAAGCAAAGCTACAATAAACCAAATAGATGGCAATGTTTATCTTTGCTATAATGGAGAAAAATTCTTAATGGATGAGGTTATGCTTGGCAAATATAATGATAAATTAAAATAAAAAATAAAGTAAATAAATCTTTCGTTATATAAAATACGAAAGATTTATTTTTGTAAACAATTGTAACGAATCTCTCCTTTTGTGAAATTTTGCAGTTTATATATACTTTATATATATAAGAGAGCATAAATAGAGGAGAGCAGGCCATGTATAACATTACAGGATGGTCAAACGGCGGACGACGACCGCTGAGTTACAACTTAATGCCGGGACAGTTTAGGAATACGCGAGTTAATGTATTCTCAAATCCTACTATTATTAATAACAATATAGGAGGGTTTGGCGGATGCTACGACTACTATGACGACTGTTGCTGTGGCGGCAGTTCTAATAAGATGAGTTGGATGGACTGGACTATGATGGGCGGTATGCTCCTTAACGGTCTGGGAAACATGTTCGCATGCTTCTGGGGCGGCGGTGGCGGCGGTAGTAAAACTGACGTCGATGTAAAAGTTGACCTTAGTGCTGCCAGAGCTGACGTAAAAGCACTTAAAGAACAGTATCCTGATGCAAAAATTTCAGTAATGCATGACGGTACATTCATGTTAAATGGTGAAAAATATGATACCATTGATGAGGTTATAGATGCACTAAAAACCCCTGCTCAAAGAAATAATGGCAGTGGAGCTATTGATACTAGATTACAAGGTGCCGAATCTACCGCTCAAGGACTTAATACAAAATTCCATGCTAAAATAGTTGATGGCGTAATAAAGTATTACAGTGATGATAACCCCAATAATCTAGTTGATAATTTGGCAGCTTTAACAACTCCAACTGTCACACCTGCAAGCTTAACCGAAGAACAATTAAACACTAAGAAAGCAGGATTTGCTGAATTATTTAATACGGCTTATATAACTACAAACTTCCAGACAACCGGAGAGCATGCCGGCAAACTAAAAGTTGGTGAAAAATACTTTGATAATGTAACTGATGCTTATAAAGAATACGTAAATTCAAGACAAAATGGTTCTGGAACAGAAGTTATATCTGGAATAAATGCTATGAATGATTTGGCAGACATTTTCGGCAATGATAAAACAATATCAGTAATCGATGATAGCGATATTGGTGATTTAACTAATAAATCAATTTCTAACTTTAATTCAACCAATGGTACTGTAACAATAGGTGGCAGAAACTATAGCATAGAAATAAAAGGTAATGGCAAATATGTATACTTAACCGATACAACAGCTGGAACATCAAATAAACAAGTATATATATTAGAAAAAGCTAGTAACGGAAAGTATCAAATATCTCAAAGACAAGATATTGCATTTGTAGATGCTACAGCAGGCTGGAATAAAGCAGCTACATCATAATAATTTTTATAAACACAAAAGCCGGACGATTTTCGTCCGGCTTCTTTAATTTTTATTAAAACATCTTGGCAACAAAACAAAATATATGTATAATAACAAAAGAGGTGTTTTAATATGCAAGATTTAAAAGTTGTTATAGGCTCTGATCACGGCGGTTTTGAATATAAAGAAGTTATTATTGATTACCTTAAATCAAATAATATTGAAGTCTTTGATGTCGGAACATTCAACAAAGAATCTTGCGATTACCCTGTAATTGCAAAAGAAGTTGCTAAAAAAATCGTATCGGGAGAATTTAACAGAGGAATTTTGGTTTGCGGAACGGGTATAGGCATGTCAATTGCAGCAAACAAGGTTCACGGAATACGAGCTTCTTTATGCGGTGACACTTATTCTGCGAGAATGACAAGACAGCATAATGATTCAAATGTATTATGTCTAGGCGAACGAGTAATAGGCGAAAACCTTATGCTTGATATTGTTGATATTTGGTTAAAAACTGAATTTGAGGGCGGAAGACATCAACGCAGAGTTGACATGTTGGATAAATAAAATAATAAGGAAAAGATATGACACAAGATATAGATTCAAAAAAACTAGCCTGCGCTATTGCAGGAACACTTGACGATAAGTTAGGTAAAGATATTACGATTTTAAACATCAGCAATGTTTCATCATTGGCGGATTATTTTGTAATTGTTACAGGTGATTCTACACCGCAGGTTAAAGCTTTGATGAACAATACAAAAGAAAAAATTAAGGAATTTTTTGAACGTTCACCTATCAGAATGGAAAATGATGCTAAAAACCGTTGGAATTTACTTGATTACGGCGATGTAATCGTTCATATTCTGCATAAAGATGAACGTGAAACTTATGCAATCGAGAAGTTCTGGAGTAATGCATTCAGCATATCGGAAGATGAATGGAAAGAACTTTCAAAAGATTACAGAGAATTTTAATAACGTAATCAGCTCCTTTTTAGGGAGTTTTTTCTTTATGTAACTTTACATTATTGCAAAATATTAAAAATAGTGTAGAATTATGATACAGGAGAGTATTTAGGAAAAATAAGATGAGCAGAGAAGAAATTAATAATCAAATTAACGAATTAGTATTAGCAATGGCTAAAGACCCGCAAAATGTGGAAAATTACCATAAATTATCTGAACTTTATCTTCAGATTGAGGATTATGACAGAGTTATGTCTGTATTGGAAAGTCTTTTGACAATCAAACCAGATGATGTTCAGGCATTGGTGGGAATGGGGACTATGTGGTTTTATGAAAAAGATTTCAGAAAATCTCTTTCATATTACAACAGAGCGTTAGAAGTTAATCCTAAAAACTTTTTGATTTATTACAATATGGGTAACGTTTTTGCGGAATGGAAAAACTTCCCTAAAGCTCTTTTCTACTATAACAGAGCAATTGATTTAAACTCTACAAATCCTGAAATTTACAACGCTATTGCGCTTTTGTATCAAGACAATGAGGATTATATAGAATCTAAAGCATATTACGAAAAAGCATTATCACTTGACCCTGAAAACCTTACAGCGTTAATTGATATGGGTAATGTCTGCTTCAAGTTGTTTGATTATGAAACAGCATTAGAACTTTATAAAAAAGTATTTGTTCTAAACCCTGATAACAAAATCGTTGCAATTTGTATCGGCAACACTCTAACATTGATGAAAGAACGAGAAAAAGCCTATAATTATTTTGAAAAAGCATTACAAATGGAAGGTGACAATTATAAAGCATATATTTGTTACGCGATTGCACTTTCCGAATTTGGCGAATACGATATGGCTGTTGAAATGTACAAACGTGCAACAGGAATTAATCCGAAAGAAATTGATGCGCAAACATTACTTGCAAACCTTTATACAAACTTCAATTTCCTTGATTTGGCAATTGATTTGTACAGAGAATGCTTAAGATTAAAACCAAACAGCGCAGAAACATATATGTTATTAGGCAACGCACATTATTTGAAAGGTGAAATTGAGGAAGCAATTTCTTCATACCGTTCATCAATAAATATTGCACCTGAAAATGATGAATACAGACTTGTTTATACACAAGTTTTGGATGAATACATAGACAGGAGAGCATAATGCGCGAAATGCCCGATATGGTTGAAAGAGTTGTTGCATCACTTTCCTATTTAACAATGGGAATGGCAGGTTTTATCTGGCTTATTGTAAGCCTGTTTACAAATGCAAGATTAAAACCTTTTTTGCAATACCATATATTTCAATCAATTTTTATTTCTCTGGGATTTACGGTATTGTCGTTGTTTATCGGGTTTGTATCAAACATACTGAGCTTTATTCCGTTAATTAATAAGCTTGTTGCACAAATCGGATTTTTGCTTAATATGCCGTTATTGTTCGGATATTCTTTAATACAGATTGTAATTTATTCTGTATTAATTTATCTTGCTGGAACATCATTCTTAGGCAAATACAGCTATATTCCGTGGATTTCTGATATTATCGGACAAAATATCAGTCGTCGTTAATTGAGGATAAAATTATCGCATTTGAAAGCGGTATACCGCCTTTTTGATGCGGATTATTTACGATTTGACCTTTAACATACATAACGGTTGAACCGCCACCGTCAAGGTTCATTGCGTTTGTACAACCAATTTGTTTCATAAACCGAGCAAGTTCCATCAATGTCATCCCGATTGAACTCCCTTCACGTCCGTCGACAGCAACAAGGATTAAGTTATTATCAGCAGTATAACCGATTGCACTTCGTGGGTTTCTGCCTCCGATTGCACCGAGTTTTTGAGCGGTCATATCAACAAAAACTTCATCATCTTTTACAAGATACGGACCTCCGCTTATAATATGCTTAACATTTTTCCACTCGGGAGAAGTATTAACGGTTAATTTTGCATCTTTTTTCTCTAACAATGGTTCTAAAACACTTTTAGGACCTGAAATTACATAACCGTTTTCGGGAATTTCAACAGGATTTGCAGAAGCTTTTGTAATTACGTTATCTTCAACAAGCAAATTCATACCGTATTTTGGTGCATAAGGCGAAGTTTTACCCCAATCCGGAGTATAGGCAAGAACGTATGTTGAAAGCATTCTCGGCTGATTAATATTATCAACTTTAATAGTTTTCCCGCTGCCCTTTACGGTTGCATTAAGCTGAACACGTGCAATATCAAAACCGTTATCGAAAATTCCCATTGCAACTCTGTCGTAAACAGGACCTGTGTACATTTTTTTATTAATCATTAAAGTTCCGAGCGGAACGCCTGTTTGAGGCTTAAAATATGTACCGTTTAAAGCTACTACTGCATTATTGTTCTTGGCAATTGTTGAAATAGTCCTTCTACTTTTAAGTGTTTGATTTGAAGACAAAGCGGGAGTCAGTTCTAAATCTTTCGCCAACTTCATATCAACTTCTACAACATTTATCCTGACAGGTTTACCGGCATAGTATTTTGTAAGTTTGACATGCTTTACCCCGCTTGTTATGTCATTAATCACAGCTTTAGGGTATTTTTGCCTGACCATTGTATCAAAATTTTTCTTGCGAACTTCCGGAGAAAACTCATTCAAAATCCGCATTTTTATTTGTCCTGTATCAAAGTCAGGGGCTGTAACCTGCGCGACTCTCACATTACCCGCGTGTATCGGCAATAGCCCCTGACACAAAACTAAAACCCCAATGACAGAAACATTAACCGCTGTTTCAATCATTTTTTTATAATCTTTTTCACTAAAAATCATTGTATCCATGGCGTCACCAAAAATTTTGTAACCGGATACCTTTTTGATTTAAGAGTGGGGTGGGGAATAACACTCATCGGAAACCTAAATTACACCTTTTAGGAACTTCCTACTACTATTGTAGCATATTTTAACATATTTCTCAAGGGTCCGCAACCCGCAAACCGCAAAGATTTTACAAAACTAAATAAGGTGAAATATACACTCATTTGTGTTATATTAATAAAAAAAGGAGAATTTATATGAGAGAGTTTGAATTTAATCTTTCCATGGAAGAATTGGAAAAACGTACACATAAAGATTACTTAATGACAAAAAAGATGCTTAAAGCTGACGCGCCTGAATATCTTGAACTTGCAGACGGCGATAAGGAAGCTTTAAAACATCTTGTAAAAGCAGCTTATATATTAGAAAAAATTAATATGCAACTTGACTGCCATCACAATTTGGAGTTTAAAACATTTTTGGATAAAGAAATTGCAAACGGAAACAAACAGGCAGAACTTACAAAAATTCTTTTCGATGCTCAAAAAGGTATAAACGCGATTGACACAATGTCAAATAAGATTAACCTTGCAAAAGGTATTGTTGAAATGCTCGGTAAGGGGGTTTATCCTGAAGATTTGTCAAAAGAAGAATTCCACAGCATTTTAACAAAAATGTTAAATGAAGGGGAAATTGAAGAAGTTAAAAGAATCCTAACTCAACGTTCAGTTGTTGAAAGAGATGGCGAATATCTTAAAGGCATTGACTATATTGACAAATTCAAAGATGATTTTTCAAAAATGGCAGACGAAATTGAAAAAGCCTCAGAAGTTTCAACAAATGCCGATTTTAATGAGTATTTAAAATTGCAGGCAGAAGCTTTGAGAGAAGCTGATCCGATGCTTGATGCTTATGCTGACAAAAAATGGGCAACATTACAAGATACTCCGCTTGAATTTACAATTACCCGCGAAAACTACGAAGATGAGATGACAGGAACAATTGTTGAAAATAAAGAGCTTTCACAAGCTTTGGAAAAACATGGGATTTCACCAATACCGAAAGATTTTTTAGGCGGTCGAGTCGGAATTGTGAACAAAAAAGGTACGGAAGCTTTAATGGCAATAAAACAGTATTTACCGACACTTGCTCAAAACATGCCATTCTGCGATGAATATGAGCAAAACATCAATCCTAATCAGGACGCAAAACAAACTATGGTTGATGTTGATTTGATTGCTGTTACAGGTGATGTCGGCGAATACAGAGGAGGAATTACACTGGCTGAAAACCTTCCAAATGATGACAAACTGTCTTTAACAATAGGAGGCGGCAGGCGCAATGTTTATCACAGACAAATTCGTTTCATAAGCGACATGAAAAAATTACAGGAAAGACTTGATGAAATCTTAGATAAAGAACAGCATCAATATTATTTGGATGAAGCTGATCACTGGTTCACAATCGGGCACGAAAATGCGCACTCTCTCGGACCTAAAAAGGCTTGTGAAACTCTCGGTAAGTATAGAAACATCATTGAGGAAAATAAAGCCGATATGGGCGCACTGGCATTTGTAGATTTGCTGACAGAACTCGGTATGTATACATCTGAACAGCGCAAACAGATTATTGTCACTACAATTGCCGACAACTTCTTAAAATCAAAACCAACTTTGAGTCAGGCACACAGAGTTCGTACGGTTATGCAGAATAAATATTTCTCCGAACGCGGAGCTTACGACATTATTGACGGCAAAATTCACGTAAATATTGATAAAGTTGTTCCAATTGCAAAAGAAATGTTAGCTGAAATTGTAAGAATTCAAATTGAAGGTGATTTTGAAAAAGCTGAAAAATATGTTTTGGATAACTTTATCTGGACAGATAACCTTGAACTTATTGCTCAAAAACTTCAAAAAATCAATAAAACACTAAACGGACGCACAGAAAGCGAATTAGCAGAGAAACTTTTAAAGGAATAAGAAATGGAATTTATAAACTCAATATTAGCATTTTTAATTAATTTTATAGAACATGTAATCAACGTTATGGGACCGTGGGGCATCAGTTTGCTTATGGCAATAGAATCCTGTAACATCCCGCTTCCAAGCGAAGCAATATTACCTTTTGCAGGCTACATCGTAAGCAAAGGTGAAATGAATTTTCATATTGCCTCACTTGCAGGCGCATTCGGATGTGTTCTGGGTTCAATCCCGTCATATTATCTGGGTTATTTCGGCGGTAGAAAATTTGTTGAAAAATACGGAAAATATTTTCTTGTTTCTCACAAAGACCTAGAGAAAGCTGACAAATGGGTTGAAAAATACGGTGATTGGGCATTTTTCATCTGCAGAATGCTGCCTGTTGTAAGAACTTTCATCTCACTTCCCGCAGGAATTTTAAGAGCAAAGAAAAGAGTATTTTTCACCTTAACATTTTTGGGTTCGTTAGTATGGAGCTACCTGCTTGTATACGTCGGTGTAAAAATGGGGCAGAATATGGAAGCTTTCAAGCATATCTGGCATAAATTCGACATCGCAATTGTTGTAATATTCGGAATACTAGGTATTCTATACATTTATAAACATGTTAAACATTTAAAAGAATCGTAATTTACATATCATTATATTTATAATAAAATAGGTATATTGGATTAAGGAATTGGAGTACAAAAAATGCTTAAGAAAATGCTTATTGTTGCCGGGCTGCTTTCTCTTGTATCAGTTTGCGCTCAGGCCGAAAATACGATTTTAACAAATGATATGACTATTAATAGTGCAATCAGAGATATTACTACCGAAGGTATCAGAGGTGGTGCAATTGTAAATAACGGTCATAATCTTACGATAAACAGTAATATTTCTAATAACACATTAATACAAAATGACCCGTCAACTACTGCTTTAGGCGGTGCTATTTTTCAGGAAAGCGGGAAATTAACAATTAACAACGGAGTCACATTTAACAACAATACCGTAACCGGCGGAAGCCAGACATACCCTGATTGGGATAGTGTTGATGGTGCATCCGGCGGAGCTTTTTATATTACCGGAGATTTTACTGTTGAAACAAAAGGTAATGTAACTTTTTCTAACAACCATGCGATTGCAGTAGCCGAAGGCGGAGAATCAAACGGTGGTGCAATAGCAGCTCAGGGCAGTTCACCTGATGCTTCAATGACATTTGAAAACGTAAAATTTACCGATAACTCATCAGGAACCCGAGGCGGAGCTATATATAACGGTGACACCGATATTACCATTAACGGTAAGGGTGAATTTTCTGGCAACAGCTCAAAAAGTGGCGGTGCTGTTTATAACCTTGATGCTTCAGGAAATACAAAATTTACAACAGGTACAGGCACAACATTTACAGATAACAAGGCAACTGGAAACGGCGGAGCGATTGCAAACTTTGACGGAACAGTTAATGTCGGGGAAAATAATAATTTTTCAGGTAATACAGCTCAAACCGGCGGTGCAATTTACAATTCTAACTGGCAAAAGACTGCTGTAACAAACATTTCAGGCGGAACAACTTTTTCAAACAATGAAGCATCAGAAAAAGGCGGTGCAATATATAACAGCGGTTCTGTAAATCTGGATACTACAGCAGGTAATATTAACTTTACAAACAATAAATCTGCTGACGGTGCCGATATTTATCTTGACGGCGAAAATTCAGAACTTATTGTAAACGGTACAAATAAAAATAATAAAGTTACTTTCGGTTCAGAAAAATCTATTGCCGGCGACGGAAAAATTATTCACCAGAGTGCAGGAACTTTTGAAATTAAAGATAATAAAGATTTAAGCGGTTTTACCGGCTCATACACGCAAACAAGCGGTAAAACAACTCTGAATAATTCTACAATATTCAATAAATATGACATTCAAAAAGGTGAGTTAGAACTTGTAAACGGTTCAAATGCAACAATTGACGGAGTTGATAAAAAATTCAGCGGTTCTGCTTTAACAGTTGATGATAGTACACTTAACCTTGAAACAAACGTTAATGCTGATGTAAACGTTAATATCAAAGAAAACGGCATTATTAACCTTGAAAATAACTCTGATTTAACCATGAATAACGGCGATAAATGGGACGGCACAATTAATAACAACAACGGGAATTTAACTGTTGACGGTTATAAAGGAAACGGCAACTACACTCAAAACGGCGGTCAAATAACACTTACAAATAAATCAGACCTGACATTAAAAGACAAAAACAGTTCTATTAAAACAGGAAGCGTTAAAATTGACGGAAACAGCACACTTAATGTTTCTAACGGTGCTAAAATTGAGGGAAATACCAATACAACCGTTACATCAGGAAGTACAGTAAACGTTAACGGCGGTGTTATAAATTCTACAGGTAAAACTGAAATCCAAAAAGGTGCAAACCTTGATATCAATAACAGCGGAAATGTTACATTAAAATCCGACGATGTTTGGGAAGGAACAATTACACTTGGAACAGCAGATACTCAAAATGATGACAGCACCTTAACACTTGGTATGGCATCAGAAGAAATGGGTATTTTGCATGCAGAAAGCGGCAATCTTATTGTTCAAAATAATAACCTTACAATAGGTCAAGACAGCTATATCAAAGAAGAAGTTGCAATTCAAACTAGCGGTAACATCAAAATTACTGACGGCGGATATGTTGCCATAAATGATAATGATATTCTTAATAAAGGTGCACAATTAACCCTTGAAGAAGGTGGTACACTTGACTATGGCAAAACTGAAGATGCTAGCGCACTTGTTATTGGTAACGCAGGTAATTTAAACCTATTATCCGGCTCAATTCTAACAATAAGCAACGGAAGTAATATTCAAGATGCAGTTGCTCTTGATATTCAAAGAGGTGCAGCTCTAAATCTTGAAGAAAACTTAACTTTAAATCTTGACAGCAAAGATAAATGGAACGGCCACATATACAATCAAAACGGAACAATTAATGCAAAAGGTGTTACAGATGCGTCAGGTTCACTACAGCAAGAAAATGGTGCATTAAATCTTAGCGAAGCTTCTAAAATTATACTTAACTCAGATAGTACAATTACAGGCGGTGAAATTAAGATTGAAGACAATTCGTCTCTTACAATTGTCAATGCTATACTAAGCGGCGGTGACATGATAATTGATGAAAATTCAGTATTTACCGTTAACTCGGCAAAAGATGCAGAATTTTCATTAAACAGCTTAACTTCATCAGGCTTAGTCAATGTTATGAACTCTCAATTAAACAGAGGCAATATCGAAAGTTTAGGTATTGAAAATCAAGCAAACTTTAATATTGATATTATGGGCAGAAGCAGTCTGAGAAATGACAGCGATAAATTTATTGTAGGAAATTTGACAGGTGACGGTACAATCAGAATTGATGATTGGAAACTATTTGGTGACGTATACGGATATGATGCCCCTATAGACAGACATGTTCAACTGGGCGACATATTTGTTGATAAAGACGGAAATCAACTCCAAGGTAAAATTGAAACTACTGATAAAACTAACTTCTCGCCAATAGGATGGTATCAATTAAATAAAGGTGCAGGTGCAGGAAATTACACACTTGATCTTGTAAAATTTAACCCTCAAGTATTCAGAGGTCAGGTTGCAACAGTTTCTCAATGGATGAACCAGTTAACCATTGACGACATGTTGTTTACACATTCAATGGTTTTGCCAAGCTTTAAAGAAGAAAACGGTGGTAAAATGGCAAACCATTACGCATCAACAGATCCATTATTTGCGCCTTATCAATACTCAAGAAAAGATGGCGGTATATGGTATAAAACTTACGGAACATTTGAACACCTTCAAATGAATAACGGCTTAAAACATGTCGGAAACAATGCGTATGGATCATTAATCGGTGCTGATTTCGGCTTAAAAGACTTGAAAAACGGTTGGAAATTTATGCCAACAGCATACGTTGGCTATAATGGAGCTCACCAATATTGGTCTGACGTAAGCCAATACCAAAACGGCGGTCAGGCAGGTTTCCTTGGCACATGGTATAAAGATAACTTCATTTTAGGTGCTATGGCTTACGGCGGAGTTTACGGAAACACTATGGATGTTTACGGTCACACTGATGAAACATTCAACTACTTTGCAGGTACTGCAGCCAAGGCATCATACAACATTCGAGTTCATAGAGACTTTGTAATCCAGCCAAACTTAATGGCAGCATATAATTACTTCGGTCAACAAAACTGGCACTCTAATTTCGGACAAATGGGAATGATGTCAGGTATGTTACATGGTGTAAATATCGCTCCGGGTGTTAATTTCATTTGGGAAAGAGATACATTCAGTGCATATCTAACCTTACAATATATGTATAATATAAACGGTGCATCAGGCGGTAGAGCCGGTAACGTAAACTTACCACAGCTTGAAATGGAAAGAGGCTATATACAGTATGGTATAGGTTTCACTAAGAAATTTACAGACAGAGCTTCAGGTTACTTCCAAGCCGTACTTAGAAACGTAGGAAGAACCGGTGTCGGTTTACAAGCAGGTTTCTTGTTCAGACTGGGTAAATAATGCACTATATAAATTATTACAATTCACCAATAGGTAAAATCACAATGGGGAGCGACGGACGCTCCCTCATTGGTTTGTGGTTTGAAAATGCAAAGTATTTCGGAAGTACTTTAACTTCTGAAACACAAGAAAAAGACTTACCAATTTTTGAGGAAACAAAAAACTGGCTTGACATATATTTTAGCGGGAAAAATCCTGATTTCACACCAAAATTAAAACTTGAAGGTTCAGAATTTCGAATGGCAGTTTGGAATATTTTAAAAGAAATTCCTTACGGGCAAACCATAACTTATGGCGAAATTGCAAAAAAAATTGGTACATCCAAAATATCAGCGCAAGCTGTTGGCGGAGCGGTCGGGCATAATCCTATTTCAATAATCATTCCTTGTCACAGAGTTGTCGGCAAAAACGGCGATTTGACAGGATACGCAGGCGGTCTTAATTTAAAAAAACAATTACTGGATAATGAGAATAGAAATGCTATACTACACTGATTTACATATACATTCAAAATATTCAAGAGCTACAAGTAAAAGCTGTAACTTAGAAGAACTTGCAATTTGGGCACAAAAAAAAGGGCTAAACCTTATTTCCACAGGGGACTTCACTCATCCTGCCTGGTTTGCTGAGATTAAAGAAAAACTTGTTCCCTCAGATAACGGTACATTCAGGCTTAAACCCGAAATTGAAAAAGAAATCGGAGCATCTGTTAAATTTATACTGTCTGTAGAAATTTCTACAATATACAAAAAATGGGATAAAACAAGAAAAGTTCATCATGTTGTTTTTGTTCCCAATTTACAGACTGCAGAAAACTTCAGACAAAAATTGGATGCAATCGGCAATATTAAATCTGACGGTCGACCGATACTGGGACTTGATTCAAGAAACCTTCTTGAAACAGTTTTGGAAAGCGGAGAAAATTCATACATAATTCCCGCTCATATTTGGACACCATGGTTTTCAGTCCTTGGTTCAAAATCAGGTTTTGACAGTATTGAAGATTGCTACGGCGACCTTGCGGAGCATATTTTTGCACTAGAAACAGGACTTTCATCTGATCCTGAAATGAATTGGCACGTCTCAAAACTTGATAAATTCAGACTGGTATCCAATTCTGATGCACATTCTCCATCGAAACTTGCAAGAGAAGCTACTGTTTTTAATAAAGAACCTGACTATTACTCAATTATGCATGCCCTAAAAACTGGCGACGGCTATGAGGGAACAGTAGAGTTTTTCCCTGAAGAAGGCAAATACCACGAAGACGGTCACAGAAAATGTAATATTTGCCTGACACCTGAGGAAACAAAAAAACTAAACGGTATCTGCCCTGTTTGCGGAAAACCTTTAACTATCGGGGTATTATACAGAGTAAACGAACTTTCTGACCGTCATGAAATAATCACTCCACCTTCAACTGCAGGTAAAACATACAGCCTCGTTCCACTACAAGAAATTTTATCCGAAACTATGAAAGTAGGAGTATCAAGTAAATCAGTAGCAAGAGAGTATGAATCACTTATTAATACCTTTGGTTCAGAACTTGCAATCCTCCAAAATATATCCATTGATGAAATTACCAAACATTCAACACTTTTAGGCGAAGGAATTTCACGACTTAGAGATGGTAAAGTAATTAAACAATCAGGTTATGACGGCGAATACGGCAAGATAAAATTATTTCAAGAAAACGAACTAAAAAGCATTAAGAAATGTAAAAAATAAAATACTAAACGTCAAAAAATTTTTTCAGTAACGTTTAAACAGGAAAATAACAAAGAAAGGAAATTTAAATGGCAATTCAAGCAACATCAAACGTTAATTTTACAGGAAAATACTACGATGCAGGAGCTTGCACTACAGTATCTAAAAAAGCTGTAAACCTTGTAAAAAGAGAAGGTACAGAAGCTATCGCTGCATTACAACAATTTAGAGCAGAAAATGTACAAAAAGATATTTCTCATCCCGGAAATTGGTTTCAATCACTTATCAGACAATTCAGATCACCACGTCATGCATCTACAGAAATGATTGATATTGGTGTAAGAAAAGGAGCACAGAGTGCTTCAGGTCAAGATACATTAATCTTGAGCCACAGCAGAAACCACAGTGGATTAACTATTCCAGGTGCAACTATTGAAGTTGGAATGCCATACCCGCCAACAAAAGAAGCTGTGTTAGGTGTCTTAAGAGAAGCTAAAGCTAAAGCATCATTAGCTACAGAACGTAATTACCAAGCAGAAGTGCTAAGATATCCAGGAACAGAAATTGTTGGATAGTAATAAATAAAAATATAAATAAAAAACTCCCTATAAAGGGAGTTTTTTATTTTGTTAGCAATTCATTAAATTTATATAAAATATATTCCGCAATTTTACAATCCTGTTCTTCAGTTCCGCCGCCAACACCAATGCCTCCCGCAATTTTACCATTGACAAATAAGGGATAACCTCCGGCAACAAGTGTTATTCTTGGATCATTAGTTTGAATAGCCATTAAAGGATTACCTTCTTTTGCCCATTCTGCAACATCTTTAGTTTTAGATTGAGTTATTGCAGAAGTATAAGCCTTGCCAGGTACTAACGTAATACTTAAAACAAGAGCTTCTCCAAAACGTTGAAAATATTTTAATAAACCATTCTCATCACAAATTGCAAAACTAATATCAATTCCAAGTTCTTGCGATTTTTCTCTTGCAGCAAGTGCCAATTTGTTACATAATTCATCTATTAAAATCATTTTAACCTCCTTTTTTATTATATTAAAAGGAGGTTGTTTTAATCGCTTGCCATATTCTTTAAATCAGATATAAAATATTCGCCTGCTTTATACACTTTTAAATCAGAAAATTGTATTTTCCCTTCTAAAATCAAATATAAATAAGGTGAAGAAATACTTAAAAGTTTAATTTTATCATCATTTGAAGTATTAAACTTTAAAAAAGGTATTTCAATATTTTTACTGTTTGACATTATTTGTTTTATCAAAAATTCCATAAAATTGTAAAAGGTCACATGGTTTGATTACTTAGGTCAGATGGTCTGACTATTTTGGGCAAAGCAAACAAAGTTTTTTGCTTTAATGCTTGCATTTTTCTTTTTGGTTTAAAAAATTTATGATACGTTTTGTACACATAAAATTCCATTTCTTGATATTTCATTTTAGTATGCTTTTGGAAAATTTTCAAAGGAGGTTTAAATGATAATAAAAATTGACAATAAAGGATATAGTGAAGATGAAATTTTTGAAACGGAAGCAGATTTAATTGAAGATGCAAATCAGTACTATCAAGAACATTGGTGCGAAATTTCAAATTTTGATAGAAACCATATTATAATTACTTTTGAAGAAGCAAAAGGGCTGTTTGAAATAGAAGATTATACAATAAAAGTTATTTAATTTTGCCCTCTAAAATCTTATTCAAACAACTAAAAAATTCGCTCATACAACAAATACTCAGTGAATAATAAACATTCATACCATCTCGTCTGTCTTTAATTAAACCGACAGATTTGAGTTTTTGCAGGCTTTTAGAAATATGTGCTTGTTGATATTTTTTTAAATTCTCTTGAATTTCACAAACACATTTTTCACTCTCTAATAATTGGTCGATAACATCTAATCTTACTGGATTAGCCAATGCTTTAAATATTTCTGCTTTTTTATCGTTTAAATTGTTATTCATATAACCTCTTGACATTATTCCATAATTGGAATATTATATACAACAAAGAATATTCCAATTATGGAATAAACTTTATAAAAAGTCAATGCTTAATAACCTAACGGAGGTAATAAACAATGTTTTTAAAATTTGCAGATTGGTTTGTTTATGGAATTTTAGGCTTGTCAGTCGAAACAAGTTTTGGTGAAGCTCTACACTTTTTTGTGTATGATGTTCTAAAAATATTATTTTTGTTGTTCTCAATAATTTCTGTTATCTCATTTTTAAGAAGTTATATAGATAATGAAAAATTAAAACATTTTATCGAAAAACAACCGAGATTTTTGGCACATCTTTTTGCTTCATTCTTTGGTGCAATAACTCCGTTTTGTTCTTGTTCTTCCATTCCTGTTTTTATAGGTTTTACAGAAGCAGGTGTTCCATTTGGTGTTTCAATGAGTTTTTTAATCACATCTCCAATGATTAACGAAATCGCAATTTTGGTTCTTGCAGGGATCATCGGTTGGAAGATAACCGCAATCTATATTACAACAGGAATTATCGTCGGAACTTTCGGCGGTATGATTATGGAAAAATTCGGTTGGGGCAAATATTTACAAGATTACTTATTAAAATTAGGTACTAAAGCTGATAATGGTTCTTGTTGCTGCTCATGCAGTTGTGGTGGTGAGGAAGAAAAACTAACAACTAAAGAAAGAATCAAAGACGCATTTATTTATGCTAAAGATTTAATGAAGAAGATTTGGCTTTTCGTTCTTTTAGGTGTCGCTGTTGGTGCATTTTTACATGGTTATGTGCCGCAAGAATTCTTTATTAAATATATGGGTAACAATAATTTCTTTGCAGTTCCTTTGGCAGTTTTAGCAGGGATTCCATTGTATGCTGACGCTACAACGATTATTCCGATCGCTCAGGTTTTAATTAATAAAGGGGCTGCTGTCGGTACGGTTTTAGTATTTATGATGGCGATTGTTGCATTATCTTTACCTGAAATGATTATTATTTCAAGAGTTATGAAAAAGGAACTTATTATCAGATTTGTAATTTTTATGTTTATAACTTTTACAATTGTCGGGTATTTTTATAATTGGATTTTATAATATCAAAACCCTCTCTTATCTTTATGAGGGGGTAAAAAACTTTGTACAGAGATTTATCTAATCCTATATCTATCCAACGGATCTTTGGGTTCTTCAATAATTTGTTCTTGCGGCATTGGTACAAGATAACGTTATAAAAGTAGCATATTATATAAGCCAATACGGATATTCAAAATTATGTAATACAACTATAAAAAGAGTAGCATTTGATCAAATTGCGGGTTTGCTTAATGTAAAACCTACCACATTCAATTTGTTGGTAGCAAAATGTATGAGTTTAACTAGTGAAAAATATCCGTCATTAAGTCAGGCTAGTATTGAACCAAGTATAAAAAGTATAGTGGAATCTTATAGTAAAATACCTGAAGATAAGATATTTAGTGAAATACAACTAATATTAAATTTAAAATTTAAACAGGATGGAATTTCCATCCTGTTTAAATTTTTAAAACATCTCTGCAAATTTAAATTAATCCCCTAACGGTTATTTATAAAAAATCAAATTACTCAAATTACTCACTTGCCCAAAATAATCACACCATCTGCCCTGAGTAGAAAAAGAGTAAAGTGAGTAATTTGGGTTCACATGGTTTGATTATTTCCTACCCCTCAAACTCGCACACAGAGCCGATTGCCCGAAATAATCGCACCATCTGCCCCGACCAGTTTACTCACTTCATTACAAAAATACCTAATAAAAAAGCACCCGAAGGTGCAAATTTGTTAAATGGGGCGCCAGATGGGATTCGAACCCATGCATATCGGAACCACAATCCGAGGTCTTAACCACTTGACGACAGGCGCCATCAACATTTATTATAATAACATAAAAAACTACTAAATCAAGACTTTTTTATAAAAAAAATTCCGCCGAAGCGGAATTTCTAACTGATTCTTTGGAACATATATCCGATACCGCGAGCAGTAAGGATTAATTCCGGATTTGCAGGATCTGATTCTAATTTAGAACGCAATCTTGAAATGTGAACATCAACAACACGTGTATCAATTCTATGATCCGGCGGATATGCCCATACATGCTGTAATATTTCGTTTCTTGAAAAAGCCTGCCCTGAATTATTTACCAATAATTCTAACAAGCTGAATTCCATACCTGTCAAACGAATTCTTTCATTTTTTCTGTAAACTTGACGACGAGCTGTGTCAATTTTAATATTACCTGTTGTAATAACATTTTTAGTTACCTTACCGGCAGGAGTAACAGTTTCTCTGTTATTTGTACGTCTTAAAACTGCTTTAACACGAGCTTCAAGTTCTTTAGGAGAGAATGGTTTGATAACATAGTCATCTGCGCCCAATTCCAAACCTGTAATTCTTTCTGAAACATCACCTAATGCTGTCAGAATAATAATAGGAACATCAGAAGTTCTTCTGATTTCTCTAGTTACACCATAACCGTCCATTTTTGGCATCATAACATCCAGTACTACCAAATCAGGATTGTTTTTATTAAATGAGTTTACAGCTTCTTCACCGTCTTGAGCCGTGTAAACATCGTAACCAACCATTTTCAATCTTGTTTCCAAAATACGCCTGATACTTGCTTCATCATCAGCCAAAAGAATACGTTGGCGATCTTCAGTTTCATTAGGCATTTCTGTGTTTTCAGTCATTGTCTTTTCCTTTTTGCTAAATAATCTAACACCTTTAATATTACAAAATATTTATTTTTCTAAATTTTTTTTAATATTTGTATCTGTATCTTAATATATTTTGTAAAAAAAAGCAAGTACTTTTGTGAAAAATTTTAGCCTGCAGAAATAATATTTTTAAACTTTTCTAAATCTTCCGCAGTGTCAATACCAACCGGCACAAAATCAACAACCGAAGTTTTAATTCGCATACCGTTCTGCAAAGCTCTAAGCTGTTCAAGGCTTTCAGCCTGTTCGCAAACTGACTGCGGGAGTTCTGTCATCTTAATCAAAGCTTCACGTTTATAGCCGTATATTCCTAAATGACCATAAAAATCAGCTTTACCTACGTTTCTTTCAAACGGAATTTTAGAACGTGAAAAATACAATGCAAATCCAAAGTTATCAATTACACACTTGACAAGATTAGGATTTTGTATCTCATTTTCATCATGCAAAATCCTGATAAGCGTTGATATATCCGCATTGTCAACCTCTTTGACATTTTTAATAACTTCATCAATACTTTCAGGTTTAATTAAAGGTTCATCCCCCTGCAAATTTACAATATACGAAATTTCAGGATGGCGCATGACAACCTCTTTTATTCTGTCAGAACCGCATTTATGTTCTGTAGATGTCATTTCAACGTTACCGCCGAATGCCTTTACGGCATCAAAAATTCTTTCATCATCAGTTGCAACAATAATCATATCGGCAAGTTTTGCTTGCTGCGCTTTTTCATAAACCCATTGAATAATAGGTTTACCTTCAACTTTTATAAGCGGTTTACCTTCTAATCTTGATGAGCCGTAACGCGCGGGTATAACTATAGCTGTCTTAGTCATTTTATTCAACCTTTCTTACAATTAATGCAACCCATTGGTCTTGATGAGCTTCTTCCAGTAATTCCAAATTGTATTTTTTAACAGCTTCTAACACAACAGGCTTTTTCTCATCCAAAATCCCAGATAAAACCATTATTGCACCATTATTCATAATATTTTTTAAATCACCCATAATTTCAGCAAGAACATTGTGCAAAATATTTGCTAATACAAAATCAAATTTTTCTGTAATTTTGTCAGCCGTATTAAGTTCAAATACGCATTCTGCATTGTTTTTTACAGCATTTTCTCTTGCAACATCAATAACGGTTTCATCATTATCACATCCGTATGCATAACTTGCGCCGAATTTTTTCGCACAAATAGCCAGAATCCCTGAACCCATTCCGATATCAGCAACACGCGCATTTTTGGGCATATATTTTTCAATTGCTTTCATGCAAAGCTGAGTTGTTTGGTGAGTTCCCGTTCCAAAAGCGCAACCGGGTTCAAGTCGTATAATTACTTCATCCCCGTTATATTCAATCCAATCGGGCACAACCGTAATTTTATCGGAGACTTTTGTTACAGTCCATTTTTCTTTCCATTTTTTAGACCAATCCTCATTTGGCTTGTTAGAAATAACAAATTCCCAGCTTCCGAGCTCTTCATCTGAAAGTCCGCGAGATTTTAGAATTTCACGCTCAGATTTTAAAATTTGCTCCAAATCCGACGGTTTTTCAGTCAAGAACACTTTCAAAGTTCCTTCTGTAGTAGATATCATTTCCAAATCTTTGTATGCTTCTTCAGCCAAAACCACCCCTTCACAGGGCAAATTTTCAAAGCAAAATTCGGATACAATATCTTCAATTTCAGGATTAATTTTTATTTGTAATTCGATATAATTATCACTCATTCTCTATAAAATTTCTCCAAAGTTCAGAGTGTTGAAAAAGTTATCCAAGGAACACACCCATTTTTCTGAATTTTTGATATCTTTGTTCTTTCAAATTTTCTACAGACAATTTAGAAAGTTCTTCAATACTGTCTAAAATAGTCTTTTTCATATTCGCTGAAACTTCTTCATAATTAGTATGAGCACCGCCAGTCGGTTCAGCGATTTCGCCGTCAATTATATCAAATTGCATCAAATCTTTTGCGGTAATTTTCAACGCATCAGCTGCATCAGAAGCTTTCGAAGCGTCACGCCACAGAATTGAAGCACATCCTTCAGGTGAAATAACCGTATAATAAGCATGTTCAAGCAAGAAAACTTTATCGGCAACTGCAAGTCCTAACGCACCTCCGGAACAGCCTTCGCCTGTGATAATAGCAATTACGGGGACTTCCAATTTTGCCATTTGCATTAAGTTAACGGCAATTGCACCGCCTTGATTTGTTTCTTCGGCACTTATACCGGGATATGCCCCCGGAGTATCAATTAGCGTAATAATCGGAATATTAAACTTGCTTGCGTGCTTAAATAATCTCAAAGCCTTTCTGTAACCTTGAGGTTGAGGCATGCCGAAATTATATTCAAGGTTTTCTTTAGTAGATTTACCTTTCATAGTACCGATAATCATAACTGGTTTACCGTCAATTTTAGCCAAACCGCCTATAATCGCCCTATCATCCATTCCCTCTCTGTCGCCGTGGAGTTCAACAAAATCCTCACAGATATTGTTTACATAGTCCAAAAAGTTAGGACGTTCAGGGTGTCTTGCTATTTGAAGTTTTTGCGAAGGTTTTAAATTGGAATAAAGGTCCTTTCTATAATCCTGCGCCTGCTGTTCAAAAGTTTCAATTTCTTTATCCAAATCCATGCCTGACTCCAAACTTATTTTTTTTAATTCTTCAATTTTTTCTTGTATTTCTAATATAGGTTTTTCAAAATCTAAAACTGCTGACATTAATTTTCCCCCTTGTGCATTTCTAAGATATTTGCAAGAGTTTTCCTCAAATCTTTACGAGCTGAAACAACATCTACCTGTCCGTATTTAAGCAAATATTCTGCGGTCTGGAAGTCAGACGGGAGTTTCTGTCTAATTGTCTGTTCAATAACACGTCTGCCTGCAAAACCAATTCTTGCACCTTGTTCTGCGACTATAATATCACCGAGCATGCCAAAACTTGCAGTAACTCCGCCGAATGTCGGCTCAGTTAAAAGGTTTATATAAAGGAGTTTTTCATCATCAAGACGTGAAACAGCACAGGAAGTTTTTGCCATCTGCATCAAGCTCAAAGCACTTTCCTGCATTCTTGCACCGCCTGATGAAGTAATTGCAATAACGGGCAAACGAAGCTCAATAGCTTTTTCAATAATTCTTGTAACTTTTTCACCGACTACACTGCCCATGGAACCGCCCATATAGTCAAAATCCATAACTGCAGTTGCAACTTTATTACCTTCAATTGATGCAATACCTGTAATTACTGCGTCATTAAGACCTGTTTTTTTATTAGCTTTTTCAAGTCTGTCTTTATAGCTTTCAATATCAACAAATTCTAAAGGATCTGTCGGTTTTATATCAGTAAACATTTCCTCAAAAGAATTTTCATCAAAAAGTTGTTTAATTCTATTTCGTGCATTTATTCTGAAATGGTAATCACAAACAGGACATACCATATTGTTATTAACCAAATCTTCTTTTAAAAGCTGAGCATCACAATGAACGCATTTAACCCATAAATCCGGATTAATATCAAGTTCTGCAGTACGTTCGGCTTCACGTCTTTGAATTTGAGCCTGTTTGCGTTTTTCAAACCAATCTTGAACTGTCATAATTATATATCCCTATTAAAAATCATATTAATACAAAAAAGATTATACATCAAAAAGAAAAGTAAGCCAAATTTAATAGCAAATTTTTACATTTAGGGGATTTATAGAAAGTACTATGAAAATAAATAACAACCCACAAACTTCTCCATATTTTGGCAATCTCACTTTTAGAAAAGTAAACGGCATTAAACTTTTTGAAGAATTCCACTGTAAACCGAAACGTACGGATGCAAGAGATTATTTTGTCAGAATAACGAGCGAAGAGTGTTTCCCTGATGAATTATGCATCAAAGTTGATAATAACAATTGTTCCACCATCGGCGCATGCGAAGTGACTATTGAAAATAAAGATACTCTGTTTAACGAAAATATGGAAGTTTTTGGCAGAAATAAAAGGCATGGCGCAGGTACTGCAATACAGCTGGCTACTATAGCCACAATGTTCGAAAACGGACTGAAAAAGATAAAATTATACTCACTTGCCGAAGCTGTTCATTTCCATTCAAAATTTAAATTTGAGCCCAAAATAACCGAACTTAGCGAACTGGAAGATGCAATAACAAGAAATATACTTATCCATGATGGCGACGGTATGATTGATAATGCAATTATTGAAGCTAAAGAATGGCTTAATAATGACAGGCTTTCTAAAAAAGCAAAAATAACTCAAGGCAACAGAATACTGTATGAATATTTACAGAGAATAAATGCATCTAAGCTGAACGAAATGGATGAATTTCAAACACCTCTCGGTTTTACCATGGAATTAACCAAGAAAAAAATATTAGAAAACAAAGATTTTTATAATGAGTTATTTAAAAAATTTAATATTGATTACCAAATTTAACGTTCTTTTCTAAAAAACTTTTTCATATCCGCTGAGATTTGAACGTTTTGCAAAGACATATGATATTTTCGCAAATTTGCAATAGCTTCCTGTTCTTCAAGTAAATCACGTCTTTGAACTTTTATTGATGATTTAACTTTCTCAAATTCAGACGGCGATTTTTTATCTATAAATTTAGTTATTATATCGTCGATATCATTTGAACCTATACCGTATTTTGAGGAAACTTCGGCAACAGTAGCACCCTGAGGCAATGAATAAAGCCAGTTTACCGTCAACCTGTCACCTTCGGATATTGAATTAATTCCCTTTTGATGAGGGGTGTACATAATATCTGCAGGATTAGGACTGTGCCCCAAACCGATTGCATGCCCTATTTCATGCAGAATCGTATGGTAAACCTCTCCCTCATCCATATACCCTGCATGGACAATACCTTCAGTCAAACCGATTGCGACTTCAGCACCGTATAATCTGTTAGAGCCGTCAAAACTAAAATAGCAATGTCCGAGAGCTTTTCTTTCAACTCTTTTCCAATCAACATTGACATTGGATTCCAAAAGGGTATCTACAACTTTAAATGAAACTCTGCCTTTTGTAGCATTCTGCCATTCGTTTAAAGCTCTTATTACCATACTGCGGTATTTTGAATCCTGTCCCTGTTTTGAATAAAATTTCATAGGCGCAATATAGACATTTAACGGCATAAATGTCCAGCGCATAATTTTCCCTTTTTTTAAAGATTCACCGACATAGGTATATTTTTTCATATTTTTATTATATAATAAATTTTGAAAATTTTACAGACTAAGGAGAGAATACCATGAACATTATGCAAATGATGAAACAAGCTCAAAGCTTGCAACAAAAACTAAAAGACACTCAAGCTGAACTTGCAAGAACTGAAATTACAGGCGAAGCAGCAGGCGGAGCAGTTATTGTAACTTGCGACGGTCAAGGCAAATTCAAATCAATTAAATTGAAAGCAGAAGCTATCAACCCTGAAAACCCGTCTTCTGTAGATGCTGAAACTGTTGAAATGCTTGAAGATATCATCTCAACTGCAATCCAACAAGCAAGCGACAGAGCTTCAAAAGAAATGGAAAGCAAAATGAAAGCTGTTACAGGCGGTATCAATATTCCGGGATTAAATTTCTAAGATGATTTATCCTAAATCAATAGCATCATTAATAGAGCATTTCCAAAAATTTCCGTCAGTAGGACCAAAATCAGCTCAAAGAATGGCATTTTATTTACTTAGAATGCCAATGTCTGAGGTGGAAAAATTTGCTCAAAGCATGATTAGCGCAAAACAAAATACAAAAACTTGCGAAATCTGCTTTAACTTGTCTGCAACAAGTCCCTGTGAGATTTGCCAATCGTCACAGCGCGACAAATCTACAATTTGCGTTGTTGCAGAAACAAAAGACTTGATTGCTGTTGAAAAAACAAATGAATACAAAGGATTGTACCATGTATTGCAAGGATTAATTTCTCCTATGGACGGAATCGGCGCAGACGATATCAGAATAAAAGAACTCTTAAACCGTCTGACAAACGATGAAGTTAAAGAAGTTATCCTTGCGCTCAGTCCTTCTGTTGAAGGTGAAGCTACAAGCCTTTATTTAAGCAAGCTTATTAAACCGTTCGGGATAAAAATTTCCCGTATCGCATTCGGTTTACCTGTCGGCGCGGATTTGGAATATGCTGATGAAATTACGATAGCAAAAGCAATCGAAGGACGTCGTGAACTGTAAACAGTTGCCCGATTGCATTAAAAGTTTAACTGCATTAGAATTATTTTATGATTAAAATCAACGATTTATATGTGGAATATCAGGTTAATAAAGGTATCTTAGGCGGGAAACAAATTATTCATGCCGTTAACGGAGTTACTCTCGAGATTAAAAAAGGCGAAATTCTAGCACTTGCAGGGGAATCGGGATGCGGGAAATCAACTCTTGCAAAAGCTGTTTTACAGCTTGAGCCCATAAAATCCGGGGAAATTACATACCCTGCGCAAGATTTAAGAAAATTTGCACAGATGGTTTTTCAAAACCCTTATGCAAGCTTGAATCCTAAGATGAAAATCGTTGATACACTAAAAGAACCACTCGAAATCAACACTGATTATTCAAAAGACAAAATTCTTGCAATCGTAAAAGAAAAGATTAAGCTTGTTGGACTTGACGAAAGCTGTCTTGAACTTTATCCGCATGAATTTTCGGGCGGTCAGCGCCAGAGAATTGCTATCGCCAGAGCCTTAATGCTTAACCCCGAATTTATTCTTGCAGATGAGCCTGTCAGTGCATTAGACGTAAGTATTCAGGCACAAATTATAAATCTTTTGAAAGAATTGAAAGAAAAATACGGACTTACATTTTTGCTCATAACTCATGATATGAGCGTAATCAAATATCTTGCCGATAGAACTGCTGTTATGTATCTCGGGGAAATCGTTGAAATAGGCAAAACCGAAGATATTTTTGCCAATCCGCTTCACCCGTATACAAAAGCACTGCTTGGAGCTGTTCCGCAAATAGACAAAAAAGATAAAAAAGTTTTGTTGAAGGGTGACTTGCCTTCACCTGCAGACCTGCCCAAAGGGTGCAAATTCCATACTCGCTGTCCCAGAGTTATGGAAAAATGTAAAACCTGCCATCCGCAAGAAAAAGGCTTAAACCATATTGTTAAATGCTTCCTATATGAATAAATCTGTGTTATAATCAGCGTATGGACAGAAAAATCGTTACAACCAACAGAAAAGCATTTCACGACTACAATATTTTGGAAAAATATGTAGCGGGAATTGTGCTGACAGGAACAGAGATTAAATCAATCCGCAAAAACGCGATTAATTTAAAAGACAGCTTCTGTAAAATTGAGGACAACGAAATTTTTCTGTACAAATGTCACATTTCGCCGTACGAGCAGGGAAACCGTTTTAATCACGAGGCAGAACGCGTCAGAAAACTTCTTTTGACAAAAAAAGAAATCTTGAAAATGCAGACCAAAGTAAAACAGGACAGTTATACAATTGTTCCTTTGGAAGTTTTTTTATCACACGGGTTTGCAAAAGTTGAAATCGGACTTGCAAAAGGTAAAAAACTTCACGATAAGCGTGATGATATAGCAAAAAAAGACCTTAAACGCGAAATGGACAGAGCATCTAAAATCAGGTATTAAAAAATGCGGGTTATTCTTTTAGGCAAAGGCGAAATGCTCTCAAACCTTATTGAAGGCACAATTGATGCCGGCTGTAAGATTGCAGGCGTATTCAGATACGAAAGCACAATGCGCCGAAAATTTTCAGATTTTTTTAAATCATCACACGATTTAACCCTGATAAAACAATATAAGTTACACGAGATTAAATGCAAATCTGCAAACTCGGAAGCTTTTAAAAAAGAGATTTTAAGACTCAATGCAGATGTAATTCTTGTAGGCACCTGGGGTGAAAAACTGAAAAAAGAAATTATCGACCTTCCGACAATTGCGACGGTAAATGTTCACCCTTCAATGCTTCCAAAATATCGAGGCCCAAACCCATATTTGCAAACGATTTTGCACAGAGAAACCGAATCAGGCATAACGTTTCACCTTATGAATGAGGAATTTGATAAAGGAGCAATACTTGCACAAAAAGCAATTCAAATTCTGCCGAACGATACGGGAAAAGAATTGAAGGAACGGACTGTTTTTCAGGCAAGATTGATGTGCGCAGAAGTTTTGAAAAAGCTTGAATACGGGCTTGTAATTCCTATTGCGCAAAACGAAAACGAGGCAACATACTTCCCAAATATTAAGCCTGAAGATATGATGCTTGATTTTGAAAAAGAAACCGCAGAAGAAATCCATGCCAGAATACGCGCATTCCACCCCTGGCTTCCCTGCTACATAACCTATAAAGGCAAATATTACATTCCAAATCCTTATAAGTTAAAAATAGTTGACAAGCCAACGGGTACATTTACACTTAAATGCAAATGCGGGAAATACCTTGAAATGCAAGTCAAGCCATACCGCTAAAACTTGAAAGCTCTTTCGCCTTTTTCAATTTTTACAAGGTTTTCTTTAACTTTTGACTGTAAATCGCCCAAAGTTTCAACCTCTTTGGCAATCAATTTGTCGCCGATTACCTTTGTATCTGCTGATGCGTAATCCTCTAAATATTCTTTCAAAGTCATAATAGCATTCGGGTGGCAGAAATTTTGAATTTGCTGTGACTTGCAAATTTCCATAAATCTGTCACCTGTTCTTCCGCTTCCATAACATGCTGTACAGAAGCTCGGCAAATACCCGAGTTCCATAAGCCATTTAATAACTTCATCAAGAGAGCGTCTGTCTGAAACATCAAACTGCGCCGAATCATCTTTTTCCGGCATCGGGTTAAAATATCCGCCGACACTTGTCTTAGACCCGCCCGAAACCTGCGAAACACCAAGTTTTAATAAACGCGCACGGCATTCTGCACTTTCACGAGTTGATACAATCATGCCTGTATACGGCACTGCAATTCTAATGCAGGCTGTAATTTTTGCAAAAATATCATCATCAATTCCGTTATCAAATTCCTCAGGATTAATATCATCTGCTTTTTTAATACGCGGAACGCTTATTGTATGAGGACCGACACCGTAAACAGCTTCAAGGTGTTCAGCATGCATTAAAAGTCCCGCAAATTCATAACGATAACTTTCAAGCCCAAACAACACACCTAAGCCGACATCATCAATTCCGCCCTGCATAGCTCTGTCCATAGCTTCAGTATGGTATTTATAATTATGTTTAGGGCCTGTCGGGTGAAGTGTTTCGTAGCTTTCTTTGTTATAAGTTTCTTGAAACAAAATATATGTACCGATACCCGCATCATGAAGTTTTTTGTAATTTTCGACGGTAGTTGCCGCAATATTTACATTAACCCTGCGGATTGCACCGTTTTTATGCTTAATTGAATAAATAGTATTAATTGATTCCAAAATATACTCAATAGGATTGTTAACAGGATCTTCTCCCGCTTCGATTGCAAGACGTTTGTGTCCCATATCCTGAAGCGCAATAACTTCATTTTTAATATCTTCTTGCGAAAGTTTTTTACGCGGAATATGAGTATTTTTCTTGTGGTAAGGACAATACACACAACCGTTTACACAGTAATTTGAAAGATAAAGCGGAGCGAATAAAACAATTCTGTTTCCGTAATAATCTTTTTTGATTTTTTCGGCAAGAGCAAATATTTCCTCATCTCTCTGATTACTTGCTAAAAGAACAGAAGCCTCTCTATGTGTCAAACCTTTACCAAGCTTTGCCTTTTCCAAAATTTCATCAACAAGTTTTAGATTATCTTTATTTTCATCTGCATATTTTAACGTTTCAAGAATTTCTTCATGAGAAATAAATTCCTCTGCATTATGTGATTTTTTATCGTACATATTATATCCTCTCTTAAATTTTTACAATATTGTTCGGCATGACTACGTGCGTAGCACGCCGCCGCCAATTAGGTGCTTGTCATTCAAATCATATATAACCCCTGATTGTCCTCGGGTAACCGAGTTTACAGGTTCGTCAAACTCTATATCTGCAAACCCTTCAAAAAGTCTTACGTGAGCTTTCTTGTGAGGCATATTGTAACGGATTTTAACCCAAGCATCAAATTCCCGTTTTTCAGGCATGTAACTCAGTCTTAAATCTTCTACTTTCACAACCTTTTTATAATTGTCTTCCTCTCTGCCGACATAAACAATATTTTTTACAGGATCAATATCAATTACATAGAGAGGATAAGGCGCTGCAATACCAATTCCTCTGCGCTGACCGACAGTAAACTTATAAGCCCCGTCATGTTCTCCCCACTTTTTGCCCGTAAGAATATCAATAAAGTCACCTTTTTTAGTGCCAAATTTATCGGTTAGAAAAGATTTTGTCGTAACAGGCTTTTGAATAAAACAGATATCCTGACTTTCCTTGGAATCTTTCGGGGGCAGATCATAATCAATTGCCATTTGCTTCACTTGAGCTTTTTCATAATGGTAAAGCGGGAAAATTGTCTTAGACAATTGTTTTTGTCCCAGTCTGTATAAGAAATATAATTGGTCTTTATGCTCATCTTTTGCAGGATAAAGTTTATAAATTCCATTATCGCATCTTACATCGGCATAATGCCCCGTTGCAAAAACATCAGCTCCAAGAACATCTGTTGCATAATCGAACAAAACTCCCCATTTTATAAACTCATTACACATAATGCACGGATTTGGAGTTCTGCCGTTTTTATAATCCTCTACAAAATAATTAATAACTTTTTCATTAAACTTTTCAACAGCATCAAAAACATGAAGCTCAATTCCGAGTTTGTCTGCAACACGTTTTGCATTATCAGGCACATTACTTTCAACCATTTTGCCTGTAAGCCCTATAACTTTATATCCCTGCTGTTGGAGCAAAAGTGCAGTAACAGAACTGTCAACTCCTCCACTCATTGCAACAACTGCTGTTTTTTTAGTTTCATTCATAAAATAATTATAATCCGAACATTTTTTATAGTAAAATAATTTTAAAGGAGTATAAAATCATGGAAATTAAAGCAGTAATATTAGCAGCAGGTAAAGGCACAAGAATGAAATCTAATACACCAAAGGTTTTACATAAAATCTTTGAAAAACCTCTGCTCGGTTATGTATTGGATAATGTTAAAAATATAACAAACGAAGCGTTTGTAATTGTAGGACACCACGCTGAAGAAGTTACGGAATACGTAAACAAAAACTTTGACAGTGCAAAAACAGTCCTTCAATCACCACAGCTTGGAACAGGTCATGCAGTTTCCATGGTTTGCCCGTCATTAGAAAACTTTGAAGGGCAAGTTATAATCCTTTGCGGAGACACTCCGCTAATTACCGAAAAAACACTAAAAGATTTTATTGATTATCATAACTCTTGTAATTCAGATTTAACAGTTATGAGTACAGTTTTTGATAATCCGACAAATTACGGCAGAATTATCAGAGAAGCTGACAATTCTCTAAAATGCATTGTTGAGGAAAAAGATGCAACATCTGAACAAAAAGCAGTAAAAGAAGTTAACGCAGGTATATATTGTTTAAACTGGGGCAAAATAAAATGCGCATTCTCACAATTAACAAGCAACAACGCACAGGGCGAATACTATTTAACAGACATAATTTCTTGGGGCAAGAAAAACAGCCTTAACGTAAACGCTTATATTTTAGAAAACAGCGACGAAATCTACGGCATAAATTCCCGTCAAAATCTTGCAACAGCAACTAAAATTATGAATGATAGAAAACTTGCTGAACTAATGGATAATGGGGTTACAATTGTTGATCCGTCATCAACCTGGATTTCAGAAGACACCGAAATCGGCGCAGACACGATTATTTATCCTGCAACTTATATTGAAGGAAAAAATAAAATCGGTCAAAACTGCAAAATCGGGCCTTGTGCGCATTTAAGAGGGGATGTTGAAATTGCGGACAACTGTAAAATAGGTAATTTTGTAGAAGTTAAAAAAGCAAAAATTGACCACAACACAAACGCTGGTCATTTGAGCTATATAGGCGACGCCGAATTAGGTTCACATGTAAATATCGGTGCAGGAACAATCACAGCAAATTATGACCCGATATCAAAAACAAAAAGCAAAACCGTATTAAAAGATAATGTAAAAATCGGTTCTAACACGGTACTTGTAGCACCTGTAGAAATCGGTGAAGGTACAAATATCGGCGCAGGCAGTGTAATCACAAAAAACATCGGCGAATGGGCACTTGCTATAACTCGCGCACCGTTAAGAGTAATTGAAAAATGGGTTAAACATTAAAGTATTTTAAACAAAAATAATCCAATTAAATGACTATTTAGCTCTCTTATTAACTTTCAAAGTTTTTTCATATAAACATATTGGAGTATCATGAGGAGGCATACAAAAAGAAAAATGAGTTCGCCCTTTTGCATTAGCTATCGCGAAATCCCCACGACATATAACATCCATTCCAATTAACATATCACAACTTGTCAACTGATCATTTCCTGTAACAACCAAATTAGGAATAACAATTCTGTTTGGCAAACCTAAATCTATATAATAAGTCGGACAATTTTTAATACCACCAGCGGTAAAAGTTGGCACAATACCTGTAGGTTTTAATCCTAATTCATCAATAAATTTTTGAGTAATTACAGAATTAGTCGCACCCGTATCCCAAATAGCACTTATTTTAATGACGTTTTTATCAACAAAACTCCTATTATCAAGCAAAGAGGGAAATGTTATAAATGCCTCAGTCCTTAACTCTTTAACCCTGCCATCCGCCTCTGCTTTAAATGCAAAATATTGTTTTTTAGACATAACCTACCCTACTGCGAAAAATAACATTAGGTTCATCTTCTTTAACAAATTGTACAAGAAAAGTACCAAGTTCGTTTTCTTTAATAGCATCTTTTATTGCATCTTCTGAAGAGTTAAAAACACCTAACACATTATTATTTTTTATAACAATATATTTATTCAAATAGCTACCAATAAACTTCTGTTTATTTGCTTCATAAAATTCATATTCTTGTTCTAACATGTAAACCTCACTTTCAAAGTATAATACAAATAACGTAAAAAACAACAAAAATCTTTAATATTTTTGTAGAATATTTACAATATTTAAATTAGATGAGTGGTGCTTTTATATATTATACTATATAATACCCAAAATCGTCAAAGAATAAACATTTTCTCAACTTTTTTATTTATGCTAGAATTGTTATATGTCAACTAAACAATTAAAATGGGCTATGTTTACAATCACTGCGATTGGCAATTTTATTGCCATGCTTGATTCGACTACCGTAAATTTAGCACTTTATCCTATGTCCGTTGATTTGCATGTTTCAATGGGGCAGATTCAGTGGGTAATGATTGCTTACATGCTCGTTTTAACCGTATTTTTACCGTTTTTCGGCAAACTCGGTGATATTTTTCCCAAAAATAAACTTTACTCAACAGGTTTTGCAATATTTGCAATTGGTGCATTTTTAAGTTCCATTGCCAAATCATTTGAACTTCTTGTTGCGTTCAGATGTCTGGAAGCACTTGGGGCATCTGTAATGCTTTCTAACGCACAGGCAATTATTGCAACTATATTCAAAAACGCAAGACGCGGTAAAGCCTTAGGTTTAAATGGGTGTATTGTGGCAATCGGAGGAATGAGCGGACCTGCTTTGGGCGGGATTTTAATCCATTATTTTGGCTGGCATTCAATATTTTATCCCTGCATGATTGTCGGCATACTTGGCGCTTATTTTGCATACACACTGCTTCCGAGAAGCACTAAAACCAATATAAAAAACTTCAAATTCGATTATAAAGGATTTATCTATTTTTCAGTAAGTTTATTTGCACTGCTGCTTGCAATCTCTGAAGGGCACAGTTGGGGATGGAATTCTGTAAGAATTATTGCACTTGGCGGAATAACACTAATCTTTGGCGGTTTATTTTATTTCCGCGACCACAAAATTAATTATCCTTTAATCAATTTTGCATTATTCAAAATTCAGCCGTTTACATTCGGGAATTTAGCCGTAATGACTTCATATATGGCAATGTTTACAAACAGCATACTTTTGCCTTTCTTTTTACAGGAAATTTTGAGATATAACCCGATGGTAACAGGTTTGCTGATTTTGCCGTATTCTGTGACGCTTTCTGTCATGGCTCCAATCGCAGGCAGACTTTCAGGCAAATACGGAAGCAGATATTTAACCCTTGCAGGTCCGACAGTTTATTGTATTGCGCTTTTAATGTTTACCTTATTGAGTAAAAACGCTCCAATGTGGCAGATTGTATTGGCGTCAGGAATTATGGGAATAGGCAACGGACTTTTCCAATCACCTTCAAACAATGCTATTATGACAAGTGTCAAAAAAGAGGAACTCGGGATTGCATCAGGGATTTTAGCACTTTCGCGCAACATGGGAAATATCTTAGGAGTCGCTGTTACAATCACATTATTTGAAACATTCAGAAATTTATTTATAGAACATGGCAAAACCTATGAAACAGCCTTTTTAACCTCATACCGCACAACAATGTGTTTTGGAATACTTTTCGGACTTGCCTGCCTTACATTTGCGTATATTGCATACAAAGATGAAACGTAAAGACTGATTACTTCAAAATATCAGCAAAACATATAAAGAGGGCTACGTACGTAGTACTTGAAAAATAAAATTTCCCGTTGTAAAATTTAAGTGTACAATTTACACCATAAAAGAGGGATTATGACTAATACAAACGAGAATATCAGAAATATAGCAATCATTGCGCACGTTGACCACGGTAAAACAACACTGGTAGACTGTCTTTTAAAACAAGCCGGTGCATTCAGAAATAATCAACAAGTGCAGGAACGTGTTCTTGACAGCAACGATTTGGAAAGAGAACGCGGTATTACAATTTTATCTAAAAACATTTCAATCAATTATAAAGACACCAAAATTAATGTTATAGACACCCCGGGTCACGCAGACTTTGGCGGAGAAGTTGAACGAGTTCTGGGTATGGTAGACGGCGCGCTTCTAATCGTCGATGCCGCTGAAGGTCCAATGCCGCAGACAAGATTTGTTCTATCTAAAGCTTTGGAATTAGGTTTGAAAATTATTGTTGTTATAAACAAAATCGACAAACCTGCAGGCGAACCGCTTACCGCATTAGACAAAGTATTTGATTTGTTCACAGAATTAACCGACAGAGAAGATTTAATCGACTTTCCGTTTATTTTCTCAAGCAGTTTAAACGGTTTTGCAATTAAGGATTTGGATGACGAAAGAAAAGATATGATTCCGCTTTTGGATTGTATCTTGGAAAACATTCAACCGCCAAAATGCGATGCATCAAAACCGTTCCAATTCCGTGCAACAACTCTAGATTACAACGAATATGTAGGCAGAATTGTTATCGGACGTATCGAAAACGGTTCGGTTAAATCGCAGGAACAGGTTTGTGTAGTTCATGCTGACGGTTCGCAGGAACGCGGTAAAATTACAAAATTATTCGGCTTCCACGATCTCGGACGTGTTGAAATTGAAGAAGCTTTTGCCGGTGATATTGTGGGTATTGCAGGATTTTCAGATGTTCAAATCGGCGAAAGCATTTGTTCATTATCAGATCCACAACCTTTACCGTTGATTAAAGTTGACGAACCGACATTGCAGATGAACTTCTCAGTAAACGACAGTCCATTTGCAGGTCAGGAAGGTAAATTTGTAACATCACGCCAAATCAGAAAAAGACTTTATGACGAACTTGAAAAGAACGTAAGTTTGCGTGTCGAAGATACTGATTCAACTGATGTATTCAGAGTTTCTGGCAGAGGTGAACTTCACCTGGGTATTTTAATTGAAACAATGCGCCGCGAAGGCTATGAATTTCAGGTTTCTAAACCCGAAGTTATCTACAAATCAATTGACGGTCAGCATTGCGAACCTTATGAAAACCTGATTGTTGATGTTCCCGAAGGTTATGCAGGCTCTTGTATTGACAGACTTTCAGGCAGAAAAGCCGAAATGAAAGAAATGAATAATGCAAAAGGCAGAACTACAATGGTATTCCATATTCCTGCCCGCGGACTTATCGGTTTCAGAAGCGAATTTATCAGAATGACACGCGGTGAAGGTATTATGTACCACACTTACCTTGAATACAGGCCGTTTGCAGGCGATATTCCGCGTCAAAGAAACGGTTCGATTATTGCGCACGAACAAGGTGAAGCAATCCCTTACGCTTTGGCTCAATATGAAGACCGCGGAACATTCTTTGTTACACCGAAAACAAAAGTTTATCGCGGAATGATTATCGGCGAATGTAACAAGCCTCAAGATATTGTGGTTAACATCTGTAAAACAAAGAAATTAACCAATATGAGAAGCGCAACGGCTGATGTTATGGTAACCCTGCAGGCTCACAAAGAAATGTCATTGGAAGAATGTATGGAATACATTGCAGATGATGAACTGGTAGAAATTACTCCCGAAAACGTCAGAATAAGAAAAGCTGATTTAACCAGAAAAATATATAACTAATAAAAAAGCCTCTTAAACGAGGCTTTTTTAATAGTTCATTTTACCTTCTGTAATAACACGATATGCACAGCTTACACCGCTCTTATCTTTATCACAAGTATTTGCCTGACTAAAATCTCCGCCACCTGAACCATTGATAGCACCATTCACATAAGGTAAAATCCTCCCTGACGAATCATTATGATTCATATAAAGAAAAAACACATCTCGTCCAACTTTATTTGGTCCTTTAGTTCCATTTACATCTATCGTAAAATACATTTTTGGTTTTCCCCAAAGTACTTGACCAGGGGTAGAAAAAAAAGTAATTCCGACAAAAGTACCATCTTCTAACTGCATAGGAAACGAACGACAAAAAATACAGTCAGAAACGCCAATAGGATTAGTTTCACCGTTCAATGCTTTATACGTAATTAGCTGTTTATTATAAGCCCTATTCCAAAGTTCAGGAATTTCAGGACAGTTATATATGTTACTAGAACAAGCTCTTGCTACTTTCAAGTGCTTTTTATACAAATTTAGTATATAATCATTGCCAGAATTGTCATTAGAAGAGTCCGATGTCCAATTCCAAGCAGTAGGAGGTCCTTCTACTTCAATTATTTGATTAGTAACTTGCTGTATAACAGAATAATTCTTTTTCAGCTTCTCGACATAACCTTTGTTTTGAATATTAGTTACTAAAGACGGCATAGTCATTGCAGCAACAACACCAATAATCCCTAACGTAATTAAAACTTCACTCAGAGTGAAGGCTACAGAAGTGCCCCCCCCCCGAAAACTCGTAAATTTTTCATATAGTAATCTCCTCTTTTACTTCCAAAGAATTTTTATAATCTGCGTATTCTGTAATTTGTCTGCACCATTCGCGCATAATTTCTTCTTCACTCAATTTATAAGAAATCGGTTTTCCGACATGGAGATGAACGTTGCGTCTTGTAAACGGTTTTAACTTCGGATATCCGTCAAATCCTGCAATCGCAACAGGTACAATATCAGCCTTTGCATTTTTAGCAATAACAATAAAACCTTTTTTCAATTCGCACAAGTCCGAGCCGTAAGGTCTTATACCGCCTTGCGGAAATACTCCCAAAGACCAGCTTGTTGCAAGAATATCTTTAACTGTTTTAAAAGTTGCAATTTCTGGTTTTGTTCTGTCAACAGCAAACGCGCCAAGACGTTTTACAAGCCATTCCCATTTATCACCTTTTTGGAACAATTCTTTTTTCGCCATATAAGCAATCGGTCTGTTACAAGCCATTGTCACCATCGGCGGATCAAAGTGCGACACGTGGTTTGCAGTATAAATAAATTTTCCGCTCTTTGCTTTAGTCGGCAAATTTTCACGTCCAGTAATTTTATAATTATAGAATATTTTCATAAAAGGATGTACAACTATATATAGAAAAGCATAATAAAACAATGTTCTAAACAGATTGTATTCATGCGGATATCTTCTGTTGTAATTTCTTTCTTTACTCTGCATTCTTAACTCCTAAATCATTTTCCACATATTCAAATCCCGTAAGTTCCTGAATAGCCTCAATCCATTTTTGAACGACAACATCAGGATTTTCGTCATAAGGTATCGGCTTACCGATTTTCACGGTAACGTTTCCTGAAAACGGCAAATGCTTCGCTTCTTCAGTTCCCGTGATACCGACCGGCAAAACAGCACATTTTGTAATTTTAGCAAGTCCGGCAAAACCTTTATTAACACCGGTAATTGTTCCTGGTACTCCGCGTGTTCCTTGAGGGAAAATTCCGAACACCCATTCACTTTTTTTGATTTCCATTACAGTCTTAATAGTAGACGGTCCAAGGCTTTCTCTGTTAACGGCAAAAGCTCCGAGCCAGTCAATCCACCATCTTATAAACGGAATATCAAATAATTCTTTTTTAGCCATAAATGATACGCTTCTCGGCATAATAGCCACCATCATCGGAGGATCGAGAGTTGACAAATGATTCGGGCAGACAATATAAGCATTGTCTTTCGGAACATTTTCAAGCCCTTCAACTTTAAGACGATAAATAAGCTTTAAACGTATCATATAAAATATTTTACATATAAAAAATTGAAAAATTCTCCTCCAAATATTGAATTCGGAAGCTGTTCTTTTTGTATAGTTCTTATCTTTGTCCCAGAACATTAAATTCTCTCCTATCAACAATTATATTATATATGCAAAATTTGCACATTACAAGTTTTTCGTATATATTTATAACATAGGAGAGAGAAAATATGAAAACATCTGCAAACGAACTTGAAAATGAATTATTTAAAAGTGTTTACGATAAAACACCTGATTATGTGAAAAATTTGAACCTGATGGACTTTTCAAATAAAGGTGAATTTACATTCGCTCTAAAAAGAGAGCATCTTGAACCGTTTGATGCCGAAAAAAATCCCGAAGGATTGAATTTGAAAGAATGGTTTGCAAATTACGCAAAAGAAGCAAAAGTTTCAACAGCAGGTATCAGAGGACCTCAAAATATTTTGTACCCGCAAGATACACGTTTCCCGATTAACCTTGTAGGCATCGTTCTTGCAACATTAGCAAAAGCTCTTGTTGCAAACGAAAAATATACTGGCAAAAAAATTGTAAAAGTTGCAGGCAGAGAAGTTCGCTATAATTCTGAATTATTCTTGGATGCAATTGCACGTATTCAAGCGGCAAACGGTATAAAAACACTTGTACCTCAAGGCAGAAAAACAATTCCTATCTGGCTTGCTTCATTTTTAGCATTCAAACTTGATTTGTTGGGCGGTGAATATATTACATCAAGCCACGGAATTTCAGTTAAAAACGCTACAAAAGATTTGAATTCACAAGGAAGTCAGTATCTTCCCGAAGAATCAATGGAATTTGTTAATAAAATTCAACAGATTTTTGATGAAACAGAAAAGAACGGAACTTACGAAATCAAAATTTCAGCACAGGATAATCCGTTAATTGACGAAAAAGTTCTCTCAAATGTTGATGACGGTGTTGATTTGTATGTTGAATATTTAAAATCAGGAGTTGCACAAAAAAGCAGTCTTGATTTAATAAAAGATTTAAATGGCAAAATTGTTATCGAAAACGTCGGCGGTTCTGCATACAGAACATTAAGCAGAGTATTAAAAAAACTCGGCATTTCAGACAAATTTGTATGGTTTAATATTGAAGAAGATCCGTTTTTCCATTCAATCGGGAAATATAATAAAAACGGCACTTTCTACGATTATTCAGTTGATGCGACAGTTATTGCAAAAAGAGAAAACGGTGAAAAGTTTTTCCCTGTAATAGAAACAATGCATTACGACGAAAAATTAAAAGATATGCCGATTGGTACTGCCGTTTTAATCACAGACCCTGACCATGACAGACTCACAATCACTCAGACAGAAAGCGTTTCAAGAATTTCTGAACTTGAAAAAGCAGGAATTGATTATATTCAATTAAACCACGACACAATTTTGACAGTATTTACTGCAAATCAGGCATTTTTAATGCTTATGGATTTCTGGGCAAAACAATTAAAAGCGCAGGGGTTATGGAATAAACATCCGAGATTTATGATTAAAACAACAGCTTCTGCAATTTCTTGGGATGAATGGGCAAAGAAAAACGATGTAAAAGTTGTTAACGTTCCCGTAGGCTTCAAAGAAATCGCTAATATTATGAAAAAAGTTGAAGCACAATTAGGCAAAGAAGTTGTAGTGGATGATGTTTTCGCAAACTCGATTAAACTTGGACAAGACCCGAGATTATTGTTTGGCGGAGAAGAATCCGGCGGAATGATTATGGGCACGGAAGAACTTATCAAATCACAACATGGCAGATGCGCTGTTGCAATGAGAGAGAAATCTGCGACAGAAGCAATTATTGTAGCATCAGCCCTAATTTCCAAATTAGATAAAACTCCGCTGTCTGAATATCTTGTTCAAATATTTGATGAAAATGAAATTATCGGACGTTTTGACACCCGCGTTGATATCGCTTATTACAACGAATCCGAACCTGATATTAATAAACTCAAAACTGCTAAAATTGAAGGTGAAGCAAAACGTACAAAAAATGATTTGTTCTATCTTTCTATGGCAATGGGGGTTAAAGAGGGTAAAATGACACTTGATAACGTAAAAGAAGTTTTGAATGATGCATTCAAAAGCCTTATTTTTGACAACCTTGTTTCAATAAAATTTGTCGGCGACGGAACTTATCTGGAATTTACCGACAAATATATCGAAATCCGTCCATCAGGAACTGATGCCAAAACAAAAGCCTACGGAGGCGGTTCTGACAAAGGTATAATTGAAACTTATGCAGAAAACCTCGGAAATTATTCGGGAGAAAGAACTGAACTTCATAAGAAATTTATAGACGACAAATTTTATAACGAAACCAAAGATAAAGCTATGGAATATTATCTTGCATTTGTTGAAAAAGATGCAAACAACGCTCCGTTTGTAATTCCTGAATATAATTTCTAATGACGTTTTATTCGTTTTTTACAAGAAGTTTTTGCATAATTTATAGCTTCAAATTCAGAAAAGAAAACATGATGTTGGTTATCAACAATATCATGTTTTTTTAATTGTTCATAAACTTCTTCATTTTTCAAAACCAACAAAGTTTTGATACGTTGAGATTTTAAACGCAGCATAATATCTTCCAAAGCAAAAATTGCGGAAATATCAAGCAACTCCTCACTATCATAAACTAAAATCAAATAACGAGTACCCAAAAATTCATCAAACTGAGAAATCAATTGAGTTGCAGAACCAAAGAAAAATGCTCCGCTTATGTGAACAACACGTATTTTATGCTTATATCTTTTTTCAAGAAGTTTTTCCGCAAGAATTAAATTTTTATCATAAACTGTTTTGTCGACAAGTTTTGCATTATCTGCGACTTTTTTGGCATATAAAAGAGAAGCCAAAGTAATTCCTGCGCCAACAGCAACAATCAAATTGTAAAATACCGTCAACAAAAACACGACCGACAAGACCCACAAATCATCTTTAGGTGCATGTTTCAAAACTTTTAAAAATTTAGTATCAATAATATCATAACCTATTTTAATCAAGATTCCGGCAAGCACGGCAAGAGGGATTTGAGATACGAACCCTGAAAACTTATAAATCAAAAGCACAAGAATAAATGCTGTCACAACAGGTGCAATTCTTGTAGACGCTCCGCTTTTTAATCCAGCTACCGTTCTCATTGTAGCTGCAGAACCCGGCAGAGTTCCGGTAAGCGCACAACAGATATTCCCGACACCTTGAGATGCTAAAATGCGTTTCGGCGATACCTGAGCCTTTGTTATTGATGTACAAACCAAACCTGTCAAAAGGCTTTCTGATGATAAAATTACCGCAAGCATTACGGAATATTGAAAATAAGTTATAAAATCATGCAAATTTGTCTGGGGGAGATTAATTGCAGGCAAAGAAACAGCCACTTCCGAAATTCTTGCAACATCAAGCCCCATTGAGAAAAATGTACAGATTACAAGTGCAAGAATTTGTGACGGCACATATTTATTCCATTTTTTAGGAAAGAAAAATACAATAGCGAGTGTCAAAACACCAATCGCAACAGCCTGAAAATTCGGGCTTCCTCTAAACAAATTTTGAATACTTTCAATGGTATTTGAAGATGCACCAAGCCCCAAAAACGGATTTAACTGCATTATGATAATAATTACACCAACACCGTTCATAAACCCTGAAATCACAGGATACGGTACATATTTTACAATCTCGGGCAGTTTTGTCAAAGATAATATAATTTGTAAAATCCCTGCAAGAAAGATTATAAAAATAACTGCATTCAAGTCCTTATTCAAATCATACATAACAGATGCGATTACAATTGCAACAGGACCTGTAGCACCTGAAATCATCGGGACTTTTGTCCCTAAAATCCCTGCAACAAAGCAAAGAATAATTGCACCCCATATCCCCGCACTTGCGCCAAAACCCGTCGCGACACCAAATGCAAGCGCCTGAGGCAAAGTGATAATTGAGGCGTTTAATCCGCCCAGAATATCACCTGCAAAAATACGCAACCTGTTTTTCATAAAAATCATTATAAATAAACTTTATGATATAATCAAGTTGTAAAGGAGAGGGTTTATGAATAAACATATTGAACACACATTATTAAAACAAGATGCGAAATTAGAGGATTTTATAAAACTTTTTGAAGAAGCAAATGAACACAAATTTCTGGGAGTATGCATAAATCCTGCTTATATAAAACTTGCAAAAGAACATTTGAAGGGAAGTAAAATAGTAACTGTCGTAGGTTTCCCTCTCGGTGCAAACAGATCTGACGTTAAAGCATTTGAAACCGCAAAAGCAGTCGAGGATGGTGCTGATGAAATTGATATGGTAATCAATGTTACAGCTCTAAAAAATAAAGATTACGATTATATTGTTAATGATATAAAAACAGTTAAAGAAGCTTGCAAAGACAAACCTTTAAAAGTAATTTTAGAAACTGATTTATTAGACAAAGACGAAATTAAAAAAGCATGCGAACTTTGCATAGAAGCAAAAGCTGATTTTGTAAAAACATCAACCGGCTTTGTGAAAAATGGTGTCGGCGCAAAAGCAGAAGATGTCAAACTTATGTTTGATACAGTTTCGCCATACGGTTTAAAAGTAAAAGCTTCAGGCGGAATTCGCGACAAAGAAACAGCATTAAAAATGCTTGAAGCAGGTGCTGAACGTCTTGGCACAAGTTCAGGTGTAAAAATCGTTACAAACTAGCAAAAAATTTTTTGTTCGGTTTTTCTAAACGATAAAGGAGAAAGTTATGCAGATAATTCCATCATTTACGGCAAAATACCAATATTCAAAAACACCTGAAGAACGTAAATATAATATTTTAAAAGAAACTTATCAAATGAGTGAAGGTATTGGCGGAGCTTTTGCTACTTTCGCAGTACTTGAATCGCTGGATAAATTTGCACTAACTAAAAACAAAAAAAATAAGACCGCTACGGAATTGAAACAGCTTGCAAAAAGCCATACAAAACGAAATGCACTTATAGCTCTCGCTTGTGGTGTTGGCGCATATTTGATTACTTGGCCCTGGTTCAAGAAAACAGAACCAATGCAAATAAAAATTCACGAATGGGCTGACAAACAAAACAGAATTGCAGAAAAAGCAGAACAACTCGTAAAAGAAGAAGACAAAACGCAAAAATCCGCTCAAACAGAAGCAAAAGAAACTCCTGCAGAAGAATAATCTTGACCATGCTATAATATTTATTAAGGAAATAGCATAATGGGTGATGAAGATAAACAGTTTGATGCCACACCGAGGAAACTCGAGCAGGCAAGAAAAGAAGGGCAGGTTGTTAAGTCTAAAGACTTTTCAACTGCTATTTCACTGCTTATATTATTTACCGTAATTTTTGGACTTGCACCTTTTATTTGGGATCAAATTATTCAGCTTTATACGCTCCTATATGAACAAATCCCTAACGGTCACCTCTCAGATGTAGGGCTGACATACATTTTAACGGTAACGATAAAGTGTACGGCACTTATTATAGGTCCGATATTATTTATTGCCTGGTTTGTTGCAATTATGGCAGATTTTATTCAAGTTGGTCCGCTCGTTGCTACAGCGCCGCTTGTTCCAAAACTTGATAAACTTAACCCGACAAAATATTTTAAAAACATAATGTCTATCAAGACTTTATTTGAACTTTTCAAAAATATTGTTAAAGTAGTTTTATTGGGCTTTATCGGTTACAGCGTATACATGTCGCACATTGAAACAATACTGATGCTTGCAGCAATCGACAATAACTTCGCCGTTATGATTGAGTTTGGCAAACTTATTACAGACTTTATTTTCAAAGCATGTATCGCCTTTTTAATCATAGCCGCTGCAGATTACGGGGTTACAAAATGGAAATTTTTGAAAGATCAAAAAATGTCTTTTAAAGAAATTAAAGACGAATATAAAAACACAGAAGGCGATCCAAACGTTAAAGCTGCACTTCGTCAACGCCGTATGCAGATGCTTCAAAGAGGTATGATGGACGCAGTACCCGACGCGGATTTTGTTGTCACAAACCCGACACACATAGCATGCGCCCTAAAATATAAAGCGGAAGAAATGGCTTCTCCAATGCTCATCGCAAAAGGTACGGAACTTATTGCAAAAAAAATTATAGGTATTGCAAAAGAGCATGGAATCCCTGTCATAGAGAACGCCCCCGTTGCCAGAGCGTTATACAAAATGGTAGATTTAAACCAGCAAATTCCGCCGGAATTGTACAAAGCTATAGCAGAAATTTTACTTTTTGTATACAACTTGAAAAATACTACAAATAAAGGTAATATAAAATAAAATCTATGCTAGAATATATTTATAATCATGGTTATGCAGAATAAAAACAAATTACAAGAATATATAGATTTAGTACAGAGAGTAGCTAAAGTAGAACACAGAAGAATACCATCACACATGGTAGACTACGAAGAACTTGTGTCTATCGGGATTTTAGCTGTACAGGTTTTGATTAAAAATAAAACTCCGGAACAATTGGAGAAATATAATGCTGCCTATGTTGCAACAGCTGTAAGATGGGCTATCAGAAACGAATTAAGAATAAGATATAAATGGTACTCTTTAAAACATAAAGCTGATGATGAATACGACGACGAAGAAGCAGTAGAAGGCATGGATATGCAAAAAGCTAAAGTTCGTGAAGCTGTTTACGAAACTATCTTGAGTATTGACGGGTTGGCTGCCGCTGCAAGTGATAATGATTCTCCGTTTGATTTCTTAAAAGATGGGCATGCTCAGCCTGATGAACAAGCTGAAATTACTGAAATGGGTCGTATGATAAGAGCAGCAATTGCAAAACTTCCTGCTAAAGAAAGAACTGTTGTTGAATACCGTTTTTACAGAAATATGCAGGTTAAAGATATTGCAACACAGGTCGGCTTGTCACCGTCACGTGTAACTCGTATTGTGCAATCATCACTTAACTCGGTTAAAGAATATCTGAATGCACATGAACAATTCGGTTATTAACCTTTAATTATTTTAATTCTGTCGTCTTCTTTGATTTCTAAAGGCTGTGGAAGGTTTTTAATATAGTTTGCCGTATAAACATTTTTATCTACGTCGAATTTTTTCACAACGTAATCAGGGTTTGAATTTACAGGTAAATAATTATCTCCGCCGTATGCAAAGAAATCATCACAGGCTACGGTAAATTTTCTGGTTTCACTCGGATTATTTACATCAATTTTTGATTTTGAACCGTCTTTATTTACATATTGCAAATCCTTTAATTCACCTTTATCCGTTACCGTATATTCAAGTCCTGAAACAAGCAGGATACCCGGTTTATAATCTGATTTTTCAAAAGATTTTGCACCGACTTTTATAGCATCAACAATTTGTTTTTCAGACAATTCACAAATCATCATTTTATCTTCAAAAGGTGTAATATCACTTATTCTTCTCGAATCAATTTTACCTTCTGGGAAATAACCTCTGATATTACCTGCATTTAAAATCGCAACATCTGTTCCAAGTTCATGACGCATTGCATCTACAATTACGTTACCATGGGGATTGTTTTCTAATAATCTGTTTTTAGGAGCAGGTGGTGCTGTTTTTATTTCTGCTAAAATTTCAGGTTTGCCGATAATAGATTCTACCGCGGTTTTAAAAGGCAGTGTTCGTGTATAAACACCTGAGCGCATTACGTTATTTTGAGCTTTTATAAGTTTTCCGTCTTTATCGAATACAGTTTTCAAAACTCCTGCAAACTCGCCGTCTTTGCCGATTTGAGTAAGCAGAACCGGTTCTCCGGATTTAGAATAAAGAAGATTGTCGCCTTCTTTTACGCCTTTATACAAGTCATGAGTATGACCGCCTAAAATAATATCAATACCGTCAGTTTCTTGAGCAAGACGTTTATCCATATCTTTTCCGATATGTGAAAGTACAATAATTTTATTAATTCCTTGAGCCTTCAGGTTATTAACTTCTTCCTGAACTTTTTTAATTGTAGTATCAATATCATCAATAGTAATATCTTGAAGCGATTCTCTTGTTCCGACTCTTTCCAGAGCATCGGAAGGTGCAGTACCTATAATACCGAATTTTTCACCGTTATATTCTTCAATTTTTGATTTTTGAATTTTTCCTGCCATAGGGCTGTCAGGTTTAACTGTAACGTTAGCGGCAAGAAGGTTATATTTAGCATCTGATAATGTTGTTGCAAGAGCATCCGGAGTTGCATCCATTTCGTGGTTGCCGAGAGCGTTTGCCGTAACTCCTATCCAGTTTAAGAAATGGCTTGCAACCTTATTTTTAACCGGACTTGACCCTAACAAAATATCGCCGGATGCAAGTTTTAATTTTGCACCGTTAGATTTCATTCCATCAAACTGTTTTGAAATAGAACAAATCCTTTCCATATTAGTCATTTTTCCATGCAAGTCCGCAATATAGAAAATATCCGCTTCAACCTGCTGTTTTTCAAAAGTATCAGGTTTTTGCGGCTGTAAAATCGGTGATGTATTATTGTTTGTTTTAGGAGCAATTTGTGGCACTGTGCCTGTTTTTTGCGTTGCGTTTATTAATAAATTCATACTTTTTCCACCTTTGCTATATTAAATGTCCTCAAAAATTTTTTTGCTAAAAAAAAGCTTAATGTTAACGAACATTAAGCCCTTTTTTTCAATTCTTTATAAGTTTTCAAACCTTCCACCCAGTTTTCGACAACATTAACATCATCTCCGATTACTGCCTGCGGCAGACCCGCATGGTGGATTTTCGGAAGCAGATAATCTTCCGAATATTCAATCTGTTTGGCTAAATTATCATCCGTATCATTACATATAAATATTAATTTGCCGTTTTTGTCGGTTTTAACATCCGTAATTGTTATTTCATGACCGTTTATAATCGTATTGTTATTATCAACCTGAGTATAGCCGATTATAACATTTTCACCCATTTTCAATGAGTCAATAATCTGTTTTTTCATTGTATTAAAATCAGTTTCGTATCCGACAAGCTTTGCATTCTCATCAACTGTCTGATATGTTACGGAAATCTTATTTTTGTCCTCAACGACCGATTCTGTAAATGTTTTTTCAAACTCAATCAATCCTTTATCATTTTGATTAAATTTGCCTGCGCGCTTATCTGTTAAAGTATCATAAGACTGTTGAGAGCCTATCTGCATAAATGTAGACTGCATTAAAACATCAACAGATGAACGTTCTAACCTGTCTTTATCAACAGTTTGAATATGCGCCCTGACGATTGCATTTTTATCAGGCGCAAATGTCAAATGCGCTTCATCAAAATTATCAGCCTTGTATGGTACTTCAAACGCGTTTAAAAGCCATATAGCATCAAGAGTATTGTCTGCAAGATTATTCATCTTAATTGTTTTATTAACAGACATTTCAGGCGAACTTAAACCTTGTGCAAATCTTGCAAATTCAGCAGGATGTTTTTGAGCCAGATTAAATTCAATACTTGATGCAACGCAAGTACCCGAGTGTTCTACATTTTCCTCACCTGGAGCACTCTGATTTAACATAGCAACCTGTGACTTATATTGAGTCGGAATATTTCCGAACTGCTGTGTTATTACATGGGGGTCTGCAAGAATTGCAACTGTTTGAGCCAAAATATCACTGTTGCTTAATCCCTGAGCTCGCGGAGTTGTTGCTATTTTATACAAATTATCAAGGGTTGTGGAATTGTCATTAGAAGCTGAATTCAGCAAAACACCGTTTTTCAAAAGAACATTCAACTGTTTTTTAGTATCTTTTGAAACTGTTTTTAAAAGCTCATTATATTTATTTTTCTCGTCCGCAGACGAAAGTTGAGTTCTTAAAGAAGCAGGAGCAGATGTGAAATAAACGGATTGCGGATTGGAAACATGAGAAGTATTGACGGCATGGCATTTATTTTCACCTGTAGCCTTAACTGCGCCAACTGTGGTATAATTATTGTATTGAATGTTATTTACACCTGTTAAATACACAATTCCACTCCACTATTATTATAATAAAAAAATAAACAGTTGAAAATTTGCTAATTTAATTAAGAAATATGAAGATTAAACAATTAACAAAAGAACAATTAATAATATCAATCGACAGGCTGACGCGTTTTAAAGAGCCTGAGATTAAGTACCTACGGGTGTTTAAAGATATAATTTTGAATAATCTTATAGAGCCTAAATTCAAGAAATCAGAACTCGATAATATGGATTATGAGGAAATTAAAAACATTGCAGAACAAATTATAAATTACTTATTACCTGAAAATAAGGATTTAGATATTAATAAACAACTTTATAATTACGAAAATTCCGTATTTAAAATTGATGAAAAAACAAATATTCTTTTAAAAAACAAAATAAATTACAAAGGAATTTTGAAACTTTTGCCGAATGATATTCCGTTAAATCTTCAATTTTTGAAATCACTTGCCGAAGGTCATAAAGAAACAAATTGTTTTCCCGTAAAAAAAATAATCCTTTGTGAAGGTATAACAGAAGAAATACTATTACCCGAATTTGCAAAAATCTGCGGATATGACCTGAACAAAAACGGGATTTATATAATTTCTGCAGGCGGAAAAAATCAGGTGGTAAAATATTTTTACAACTATGCCGAATGCCTAAAAATCCCTATTTTTGTGCTTCTTGATAATGACGCTCAAGAAAATTTGCGAGAAATAAAACCCAGATTAAGAGAGTTTGATAAAATTCACCTTGTAAAAAGCGGAGAATTTGAAGATTTGCTTCCAAATTCACTGCTGATAAAAACTCTAAACTATACAACCCAAAACATATCACTTGCACCAATTGAGGGGTTAGAAGCACAGGCTTCAAAAGTAGAATTTTTGGAAGAATTTTACAGACACAGAGGCTTGCATGAATTTAAAAAAGCAGAATTTGCCCATGCCGTAAAAGAAAACATAACAGGCATAGATGATGTTTCTGATGAGATTGCCGAAATTATAGAAGAATTATCTTTACAGCAAATTCAAAAACGCTGATCCGAAAAGAATTACCCCGATTACAACAGCAATTACAGATGCAAACATTACGGCACCTGCCGAGATATCTTTTGCCATTCCGACTAGTTTAGAATACTTGTTATGAAAAACAGCATCCAGAGCAAACTCAACTGCCGAATTCAGCATTTCGGTCACTATTACAAACGCAATGGTTAAAAGAAGTATACACATACGCTCAACACTGAAATCCAACACAAACGCCATAGCAATTACTGCCATTGCAATACAAAAATGAACTCTTATATTAACTTCAGATTTAAAAACAATACGCATTCCCTTACGTGCATTTTTAAAAGTATTTGAAAATCCCTGCTGTTTAAATTTTGACATACTCCAAAGCCCTATTCTGTAATTCTATAATAAAATTATAATCTTCCTCTGTCTGGTGGTCAAATCCTAATAGATGCAAAATCCCGTGACTTATCAAAAACGCCAGCTCATGTTCTTTGGTAACACCTTTTTTCTCTGCTTCCTCAATAACTTTATCAAGAGCAATAATTACTTCTCCAAGATTGATTTCACCATCAAAAATGAACTTTTCCTCACTATCAGCAAAAATCGCAAAAGTAATTATATCGGCAGGATAATCCTTTTCTCTGTATTCTCTGTTAATTTCGTGAGTTTTTTTGCTGTCGCAGTACAGAAAATCAAATGAAATCGTATCATATTCAAAACCGTTCAGACAAGATTGCTCCAAGACTTCTGACAGATAAAAATCCAATATTTTCTTTGCAATATCTATAAACTTTTTTTCATCAACTTCCCAGCCTTCATAGATATTCTCGCTAAATATATTATTCATTTTTATCCTCTTTACCTTCAAGCTGTTTAATTTTATTTTCCAAATCAGCATCTAAAATAGGCATATTAATCTTATCTTTTTCAACTTCTTCCGGTAAATTTTCCTGATACTTAATTCTGTTATGCTGCATACCTCTCAAAATTCTTGAGAAAGTTTCCGCAATAACTTTCAAATCTTTCAAAGTCAGCGGGCAGTCAGATAACTGACCGTCGTTCAATCTTTCTACAATAATTTTATTAATCATTGCTTCAATTTCTTCAGGTGTTGGATTTTTCAAAGATCTGACAGCAGATTCAACAGCATCTGCAATCATAAGAATTGCAGTTTCTTTCATATTCGGTTTTGGTCCTGCATATCTGAACTGTTCCTCTTTTACATTTTCCATTCCCTCTTCTTTAATAGCCTGATTATAGAAATAACTAGCCAAACCTTCACCATGGTGCTGTGTAATAAAGTTTTGAATTACAGGCGGAAGATTATTTTTCTTAGCGATTTTAAGCCCGTCAGTTGTGTGAGCTGTAATAATCATTTTACTTATTCGCGGGTTAAATTTGTTGTGCGGATTTTCAATCATAAAATAAGATTGGTTTTCTACAAAGAATAACGGACGTTCAAGTTTTCCAATATCGTGATAAAGCGCCCCTACTCTTGCTAAAATCGGATCTGCGCCGATAGCTTCTGCAGCAGCTTCACAAAGATTTGATACCATTAAACTGTGGTGGTAAGTTCCCGGAGCATCCATCTGCAAACGTTTTAAAAGTTTTTGGTTATGATCGCCTAGTTCTGCAAGCCCGTACGGAGTAATTATTTTGAACATACTTTCAAACAACGGCAAAGAACCTGATGCGATAATAGAGCTTACAATACCGTTAAGCAGAATATATGTACAATTTTTTATAATAAGCACATTACTTACATCAATAAGACATTTTTCCAAGATGTAAATACTTAAAACAAGTACCAGCCCCGCAAGCCCTATATGTAAACCTGTTTTAATAACATCAACACGTTCCGCATATCTTATTTGAGAAATAGAAATTATTGAAAACAAACTCAAAAGAGCGAAAGCAACAACATATTGAATATTATACTGATAACCGACAGCCATAATTGCAAGAAGTACAATTGATGCAACAAAAGCAATTCTCGGCTTTGTAAAAATTGCCATTAAAATCAAAAATGCAGGAATTGGCAATATATAAGGCGAAGCTCCTGTCGGAAGCAAAACTGCGATTAATGCAAGCAATAAAGACAAAAACGCAGATATTGCCATATATCTAGGTTCAAGAAATTCTTTTTCAAAATATTTCATATAACACAAGAACAAAAGCGTTCCGATAAATACGATTATATAAACAGCAATAAGCCCGTAACCGTTAAGTTCATATACATTATAACCTGCCTGACGCAATGCATCACGTTTTAATCTGGTAACAGGCTCACCCTCAAATAATATTTTGTCGCCTTTTTGAAAAACTACTTCATAAGGTTTTATTGAAGTTTGAGCATTTTTCTTAGCAATTTCCGTTGCAAATTCATCAACAACAAGATTAGGCACAATTACCTGTTCTAAAATAGCCGTAATAACCGAAATCTGTCGTTTTGAAACATTAGCAACAAGATTGTTCAGGATAATTCTTTCAATATTATCTTTTTCATAATCGCGCTCGGTAATTCCCGTACGCAAAATATTTGACAAGGTTAAAGTTGATTTGTCAAAAGCTTCATGCAAGCTGTTGTCATCGGCTTTTAACAGAAAATTCACAATGAAATCACGTTTTTGGTTTCCGGAAAGGTCAAAAAGCACCTCTATTTCCTGTTTTTTTTCAGATTCGGGTACATTTTTCTTTCTTATCTGAAAAACCGAGGTCTGCAAGGTTTGTAAATTAGTTTTAATAAAATCATCTTCTGCCGGTGCTAAAACAGGTTCTACTTTTTGAGCCAGCTCTTTTCTGTGCTGTTCCGTTCTTTTAACATCCTCAACTGTTAATGTTTTTTGAGCAATAATATCACGTTTGCTTACTCCGTTTTCAATAATGTTTTGGAAAAAGAAGTTTTGTGATGCAATTATCGCAGTCATTAAAAAAGTAAATCCGCAAAATGCCAAAGCTTTATGCGCCATTGAAGAAGCAAAAAATTCTTTTACATTTGATATAATATCAGTTTTTATCATAATAATCCTTATTTTTCTTTTATATTTTACAACCTGCCCAAATTTATTTCAAGTCTTTAAGCCGTCTTTGAATATCCTCTAACAGTTTACGATTAATAGAAAACAATTCGGACATAACGGCAATAACAGCTATCTGAACCCCTGTGATTATAAGAATTGCAGATAATATCAAAGATTGAATATGCCCCGAACCGCTTGTAAATATATAATAATATAAGAATCTTAAACCTAATATCGTTCCCAAAAGCAAAAATATCCCTGCAATTATTGCAAAAAATCTGAAAGGTCTGTAAATAATGAACATTCTAAGCATTGTGAATACCGAACGAACAATATAATCAAACATATTTTTTACAAGTTTTGACTTTCTTAAATCAGCATTTACACGAATTGGAACAGATTTCAAAATTAACCCTTTAGCCTTAGCCTGAATAATAGTTTCCATTGTATAAGTATAATTATCAAATACATTCATCTGCAAAGCCGCATTTCTTGAAAAAGCCCTAAATCCGCTAGGCGCATCCTCAACCTCAGTTGAACTGACAAGACGCATAACACTTGAGCCTAGTTTTTGCAAAAACTTTTTCAACGGAGAAAAATGTTCAATACTGGTCACAGGTCGTGCACCGATAACAATATCTGCTTCTCCCGACAAAATCGGCTTAACAAGTTTTTCAATATCATCAGCACAATACTGATTATCGGCATCAGTATTAACAATAATATCAGCACCCATTTCCAAAGCCTTATGCAAACCTGCAACGAATGCTTTTGCAAGCCCGCAATTATGAGGCATGTTAACAAAAGATTTCACATCTAAAGATTTTGCAACATCAACGGTTTTATCTGTTGAACCGTCATTTATAATCAAAATCTCAATTTCATCTATCCCTTCTATACTGTCAGGCAAAGCTCCCAAAGTAACTGGCAATGCCTGCTCCTCATTATAACAAGGTATTTGAATAACTAATTTCATATATTTATTATATAATCAAAGGGGGATTTTGACAATCATGAAAAAAACTTTAGGGATAATCGCAATAGTTATTTTAGGCTTAATCTTAAGATTAATTTGTATAGATAAGCCTGACGGGCTCTGGAACGACGAATACATAAGCTGGATGATAGCTTCAACACAAAACGGCTTCTGGGATGCTGTTAAATCTCAGTGCCACATGCCATTTTACTATTTATATCTGAAATTTTTCATGACACTTTTCGGACAAAGTGATTTAGTATTGAGATTAACTTCGGTTTTTGCAGGAATTCTTGCAATCCCCGCAATGTATTTTCTCGGTAAAGAAAAAAATGAACAGACAGGATTGTTTTGCGCAGGTTTTACTGCAATAAGCTCATTTCTTATCTATTACTCGCAAGAAGTACGGCTGTATTCGGTACTATTTTTATTCTCGGCACTTTGCATGCTTTTCACCTTGAGACTTGTCAAAAATCCAGATAAAAAGAATATTATACTGTGCGTATTATTTAATTTTTTGATTTTATTTACACATACTATAGGTTTTGTGTTTGTTTTCTTCAATTTGATTTACATAAGTATAAATAACAAAAAATCCGCGCCGTATATCTGGGGAACGCTTGCACTATGCTCGGTTTTGACAGCACCGTTAGCTTATAAAATTATGACAACCCAGTCATTTTCACAATGGTGGGGGCATTTTTCAATATCAAAAATAGGATTTTTGTTTACGGATTATTTTTCACCTGTCCTTACAAACCTTACCAATGCACCAGACAATTTTTTATACATGCCAAAACTTGCGTTTTTTATGATTGTACCGGCGCTTATCGCAATTATATTAATTATCAAATCCCGAGATAAATTATTTTTGCTCGCGACGGCATTTATAACAGTACTTGTAATTGCATCAATGAGCGGGAAACTCGTGTTTATAACAAAATATTCAATAGAAATTTATCCGATATTAATATATCTGGCATGCTCGGGACTTTCATCCGTTAATAACAAAATATTAAAAAACACAATCATAATATTTTATTGTTTAATTTCTGTCGGTTATATTCTTATACATCCTTATTCTGCTCCCAAAATGCGTCGTTCGGAAGGAAACAAAATTCCAATGGACATGCTCAAAAACATGGAGCTGAAAAAAGATGACATTGTCATGCTTGAATATTATCCGCAAAACAGATTTGAAAAATATTTTGATTTTTCAAACTATAAAGTTGTCGAAATTCACAAAGGGAATTTCCCTCATTATATGTCTGAAAACACTGATTATAATGAGGTTTACAAAAGCGGGAAAGAAATTTACAAAAATATTTTCTCAAACATGGAAAACAAATATTTTGACGACTTGCTAAAAAAATATGTTTTTGATATTCTGAAACCAGATCAAAGCGTCGTAATGGTATTATTAGACAGTGTATCTTTTTATTCGCCCGATGATTTGGCGAAAATAACGATGGATAAAAATCTGTATGATAAAGAACCGTTATTGTTTTTAGTTTTCTCTTATATTAAAAACAAAACTTTTGAGGATATGTTGGGTACTCTTACTATTACACGTTTGGAGAGAAAGGGTAGTTGGACAGTTATTAAGTTCACAAAACTTAATAATTAATAAAAAATTAGCAATTTTTATTTTGTTCGCACCTCTATATATATAGAAGGTTCATAGTGTAGGTATTAAAATGGCAATAGTAAGAAGTATTAACAGTTACAGTCAAAATCGTACCGGAATTAAACCGAGTGCGAAAAAAGCTTCACCAAATTTCACCGGTTCTTATACCGAGAAAATAACTAACGGTTTACACCATGCTAAAGCTATAAAACGCATGAAAAGCTTGGAATGGTTAAAAGGTGAAATAGGTGGTATTTTAATTACAGCGTTAGGTACAGGGCTTGTTGCTCCGATATTTATCGGATTCAACCCGTTTGTAAAAGCACCTAAAAATGCAACCCCCGAACAAAAAGAAGAAAATAAAAACACAAAATTATATACAGCAATGAGACAGCCGATTTCAGCCGTTCTTGCAATCTTATTCCAGGCAAGCGTTCAAAAATACATAGACAAAGGTCTGGATTTTGTATTTAATAACCCTGAAATTTCTAAACATACAAGATTAAACTTGGATCAACAAGAAATTAATACAAAAACATATATTCAATCAAACATCAAAAAAGAAATGGCAGCCGAAGGTAAGAAAAAACCTTCTTGGATAAGCGCATTGTTCAGTTCTGATGCTAAGAAAAAACGTCAAGCTTACACCGAAGATTTTGATGCAAGAGTAAAAGCAAGACAAGAAGCACAAGTTAAAGAAGTAGCAAGAAAATTCCAAGCTGACGGTAAAATTCATATCGGCGAACGTGTCTTAGATTCTAAGACTACTGCCGAACTTGTTAACAAACAAATAGACGAATACATTAAAGATGCAAAAGCTCTGCAAAAATCTCCGGAAGCAATAGCAAAACATCTTGACAGAGCCCAAATCTTAATGGATAACGAAAGACATTTACGAGACATTTTCAGCGGTATTCAAAAAGAACAGGTAACAAGTAAAGTTCAAGAACTACTGAATAAAGAAACAAACGAAGATGTCAAGAAGTTGCTGCAAGAAATTCTCGATCGTCCTGAAGATTTACGCTACAGCAGAGTTCAAAGAACATTAGTCCGTATTGACTCAATTAGAGAAATGTGTAACGGAACATTCTCAAGAGCAAGTTATCGTCAAGCATTACTCGACAGAAACAAAGTTCTTGCCGACAGAATTGTAGAACTTACAGCTGCAAAAATCAGTGATCCTAAAACAGCTGACACTAATGCAATAAAAGCCGCAATAGAAAGAGTGGCAAGACAATGCAACTTTGATGACACAGACGGCATCATAAAATCTGTACTTCGTGACACAGATACATTTGACCACAACTTAGCCGGTATAACTAAAAAGATTTATCACGATATATCAAAAGGCTACAAAAAGCTTGTAGAAAACAACTACAAGAGCTGGAACCAATTCACAAAAATAGGCGTAGGTGTCCTGATTACTCTGCCTATAACTTGTACAGCACTTAACTGGGTATATCCGAGATTTATGGATATTTTCTTCCCGAAACTTGCAGGAAAGAAAACTGACAACCAGCCAAATAATAAGATTGGAGGTAACAAATAATGAGCGGACTTCAATCAATCGGAACTTCAATCGGTAAAGGAATTGCAAAAGCAACAAATGCAAAACCAGCAACATGGCTTGGTAAAAAATTTGAAAAAGATCCTGAAAAAGCCTTAGCAATGGCAACCGTTACATCTATCATTTTAAAAGACGGTATCGGATGTGCAATGTATGTAACACAGAGTTTACACAACGATAAAATCCCCGAAAAGAAAAGAAAATTCGTTGCCGCATTAGACTTAACAAACGGTGTATTAATGATTGCAGCACAAATCGCAATGTTCTTTGCGATGAGAAAATATTCAGGTCCGATATTTGAAAAATTATTCAAAAAATCATTTAATCCTGTAAGCAAAGCAAATACAATTTCCAGAATGCGTATGGAAGATGCAGCAACAGGTACGGCAGGTAAGAAAATTAAATACGATAAAGCATACGAACAAGTTAAAAAAGACGGTTTAGACCTGTTCAAGTTCGTAGCAGACATCGCAGCCGCAACAATTATCGGTAAACGTGTAATCGTTCCTCTAATTGCAACACCGCTTGCTAAAAAAGTTGAAAAGAAAATGGATTTGAAAAAGAACGGAGCACATGAAGAAGCTCCAAAAGCAGAAGAACAAAAACCTGCTAATCAACCCACACAAAAACTTGATATTACAAGTACAGGAAACTCAAATCTGTTAGCAAAATTCCAAAAATAAAAAGAGCCTTTAAAAGGCTCTTTTTTAAAATGGTTTTGTTTGGTTTAATTTCAATCTCAGTTCTCTGAACCTTGAAATATCTTCCTGTGTTCTTCCTGATTCTTGGAATACTGCCTGAGATGACGGATGAACCATCAAGACATAATCCATATGAATTTCTAAGAAATTATACTTTCTTGGAGCTTGGTTTGAATTGCGCGGATAAATTTCTGCGTTAGTAACCGCTAAAAATCTGCGTTCTCTATCGTTTAACAAATCAGTAAGCTCTCTGTTTGTATTAGTGTATTTTGAAACATGAACCACACCTTTAATATCATGGTCTGCAGTCAAAATACTTACTTCTATTGGAACTGTATCAATATTTTTTGCCATTTTTTCGTCCTTTTTCTAAATTTTACTATAATTAAATACTTATGTCCATATTGTTAAATTTTGTCAATACTTCCTTTTGTTCTACCGCCGTAAGCTTCGTGTACATCTACAACTGAAATAAATGCATGCGGATCAATATTTTTTATAATTTCTTTCATCTTAGCCATTTCAAGACGGGATACAACGCAGAATACAATTGTTTTTTCCGCTCCGGAATAAGCTCCGACGCCTTTCAGATAGGTTACACCGATATTCAAACTTGTAAGGAGCTCCTGACCGATTTCATAAGATTTATCGCTTATAATACGGATTGATTTAGAAGAATTTAAACCTTCAAGAACAATATCAATAACTTTGAATGCAATAAAATATGTCAAAACCGCATACATTGCTTTGTTCCAACCGAACACAAGTCCTGATGCACCGTAGATAAATATATTAAATGTCATAATCCATTCGCCGACAGAAAACCCGAATTTTTTAGATAAAACCAATGACATAATTTCAGTACCATCAAGCGAACCCTCATTTTTAAGAACAAGCCCAACCCCCGTACCGAGAACAATTCCGCCGAATACAGTTGCCAGTAGTAAATCATGAGTTGTCGGTAAATGATGAACCGTTAAAAAATTAACAGCCAAGGAAAGCATACCGATTGCATAAAATGTTTGAATAACAAATTTCTTTCCAATTTTGTTAAATGCAAGAAAGAAAAATGGAATATTAATAACAAAAATCAACAAACCCAGATTTATTTTTGTAAGGTAGCTTAAAATAATAGAAACACCGACGATTCCGCCGTCAATAATATTATTCGGCACTAAGAAAACTTCAAGAGCAAACGCTGCAATAAACGGGCCGAGAGTGAGAAAAAATACCTTTCTCAAAAAATTAAATAACAACTCTTTTTTTGTTAATTTTCTCTCCAAAATTTACTCCGCACTTTTCTTAATAGTCATAAAATTATTTATTTTAAATATTGTTTTTTTGTTAGCATCATCAGGCTCTTTAAGTCCTAAAATATTTTCCAAATCGGTTTTTAAAGTCACCAAATCTTCGTATTTTTTAAGGTTACCGTCAAGAGCAATAGAAACATCACCTGTTTCTTCGGAAACTACAAGACATGCAGCATCGCTTGTTTCGGTCATACCGATTGCGGCTCTGTGACGTGTTCCGTATTTCCAACTTAGTTTAGGATCTTCCGTAAGCGGTAATAAAACACCTGCAGAAATAATTTTATCCCCATTAATAACAACCGCACCGTCATGAAGCGGAGTATTTACGTGGAAAATTGTCAATAAAAGTTCTGTTGACAAATCAGCATTAAGCTTTGTGCCAACATCATAATATGTATTGCTCAAATCACTTTGAAAAACAATCAACGCGCCTGTATGAGATTTTGAAAGATATTTAACGCTTTCAATAAGTTCTTTTACCACATCAATTTTTCTTGTTTTAGGTTTAGCACTATGAGTATTAAATACCTTAGTTACGAAATCAGCCTGTCCGAGAAATCCTAAAAAGCGTCTTAATTCTGGCTGGAATATTACGATTAAACTAAGTGAAACCAGAGTTACAACAGCTTTCAAGAACATTCCGATAATATTCAAATTTATTCTTAAAAGAACTTCACTGAAAACCCATACACAAATGAGGATTAAAAGCCCTTTTACAAATTTTTCGGATGATGTATTTTTGATAAACTTTCTGTAGAAAAATAACAAAACACAGGTAAGAAAAGCTATCTGGATAAAATCCGACCAATTAAAAGCCATTTCCAGATTACTAATATAATTTGTTAAGTATGCAAAAATCTCATTTATCATCAGTTCAGCCTATCATGTAAAATTAAATCGTCCAAAGTTTCTCTATTAACTATAATACAGGATTTTGAATTATTTACAAGTACCATAGCAGGTTTTGGCACGCGATTGTAGTTTGATGCCATTGAATAGTTATAAGCACCCGTATTATAAACACATAAAATATCGCCTTCTTCCAATTCAGGAAGCTCAACATCTTTAATCAATATATCGCCGGATTCGCAAAAACGTCCTGCAATTGTAACCTTTTCAAGATTTTCAGCTTCGGGTTTGTTTGCGACTTGAGCAGTGTATTCTGCTTGATACATAGAAGGTCTGACGTTATCGGACATACCGCCGTCAACTGCAACATACTTTCTGCCGTTCGGAACTTGTTTTGAGCTTCCGACAGTGTATAAAGTTACACCCGCTGTTGAAATAATACTTCTGCCGGGTTCAATAAACAAAGCAGGCGGTTCAATATTATATTTTTCAATACATTCGTTTAGTCTTTTTATGATAATTTCCGCAACATCATAAACAGAAGGCGGACAATCGCTTTCTGTATATTTAACACCGATACCACCACCGATATTAATTTCAGCAAGCGTAGCCGCTTGACCCGCCACCTGGGTTTCGGAAAAATATTTACGGTTTAGGCGCGCAATCTCTTTTACAAGAATTTCAATTTCGTCACCATAGATTGAAGTTTCAAAAATTTGCGAACCTATATGAGCATGAAGCCCGTGAAGATTCAAATTTGCATAATCATTTTTAATCAATTCAACAGCTTCATCAATTTGGGTTAAATCGAACCCGAATTTTGAATCCAAATGCCCTGTTTGGATATATTCATGAGTGTGGCATTCAATTCCGGGAGTAATTCTCAACAAAATATCAACAGTTTTGTTTTGAGCTTTTGCAGCTTCATTCAACAATGCAAGCTCAAAGAAATTATCCGCAGAAATTCTGCCGACACCAAGTTCTATTGCAAGAGAAAGCTCATCATAAGATTTATTATTACCGTTAAATAAAACTTTTGACATATCCGCGCCAGATTTATAAACGGTATAGATTTCACCCGCAGATACAACATCAAACCCAAAACCTTCCGACGCAATCAATTTTGAAGTTGCCATTGTGCAAAGAGCCTTTGAAGCATACATCATATTTACTTTATCATAAGCTTTAAAAGCTTCTTTATAATCTCTGCAAATGCTTCTGATAGTATGCTCATCTAAAACATATAAAGGCGTTCCGTATTTTTCAGCGAGTTCAACGACATCACAACCGCCGATTTCAAGATTTTTGTTAACTTTTAACGATAATGGTTTCAAATGTTGATTAGTGCTTTTCATATAATTAGAATAACATAATTAATAATAAAATAAAATAGTTAAAATAATGTATATATATTGCCCAAAAATTAATCTTGTTTTATGCTATAGATATGATAAAACAGCTGAGGATAAAAGATTACATACTTATTGACGAATTAACCGCTAATTTTCATGACGGTTTGAACGTTATTACGGGTGAAACAGGTGCCGGTAAAAGTATCCTGATTAACGCTGTTGATATAGCTTTTGCACCGAGAGTTTCCAAAGATGTAATAAAACATGATAAAGAAAAAGCCGTAATCGAACTTGTAATCGAGAATACGAAACATGATTTATCACATCTTTTTGAAGAAAACGGCATTGATAACTTCGGCTCAGAAATCGTTTTAACAAAAGAGATTACACAAAACGGCGTCCGTTCACGCGTAAACGGTACTCTTGTGAATCAAGAATTTATAAAACAGCTGAAAAATTATTTTCTTGATATTCACTCGCAACATCAGACTTATGCATTTATGCAGCCCAAGTATCATATAACTTTACTGGATAATTACACCTGCTATGGTGATAAACTTCTGGAATATAAAGAAAAATTCAAAGAATATCAAAACCTTTTATCACAGCTTGAAAACTTAAAAACAGCATCCGATATGACAGAAAGCCAATTGGAATTTTTGCAGTTCCAGATTAATGAAATCGACAGTGCAAATATTACATCAGAAACTGAAGACGAGGATTTAAACCGCGAACTTGAAGTTCTTGAAAATGCAGAAAAACTTAAAGAATTAACGGGAAGTTCTTACTGGGCAATCAACGGCGACGACGGCTCTATTATGGAAGCTTTGACTAAGATTAAACAAAACATCTCAAAAGCCGTATCATACGACAGCAGTCTTGAGGAACTCGAACAAAATCTTATTGATGCAATAGAAAACCTGCGCACTGCAGGCTCTGAACTTAGAGATTACAGTCAAAACCTCGATAATGACACTCAAAGGCTCAATGATATTCAAGAACGCCTATACTTGTTGGATAAACTTAAACGCAAATACGGCGGAACACTTCAAGCAGTTATGGAAACTTTTGAAAATCTTTCAAAAGAGCTTAACGCAATTGAGTTCTCAACCCAAAATATTGATGAATTGGAAGCAAAAATTTCCCATGCCAAACAAGATTTAGAAAAACGCGCGTCAGAAATTTCAGAACAGAGAAAAAATTATGCGGAAGTTCTTTCAACACTTATTCAAGATAAGCTTGCAAAGCTTGAACTTCCGAAAGCAAGGTTTGAAATTTCCGTTCAGCCAAAAGAATTAAGTTCTGACGGCTGTGATGATGTTGAATTTTTAATCTCAACAAATATCTCGGAAGATTTGAAACCGCTTGCAAAAGTTGCATCAGGCGGTGAAATTTCCCGCGTAATGCTTGCAATAAAATCAATTTTTGCCCAGAGCGACGACATCAACACAGTAATCTTTGACGAAATTGATACGGGAATTTCAGGCAAAGCCTCTCAAAGCGTGGCTGATGAAATTGTAGAACTTTCAAAATATCATCAGATAATTTTAATCACCCATCAGGCAATAATTGCCTCAAAAGCAGACAAGCACTTTTATGTCAGAAAATCTCAAACCGATGAAACAAAAGTCGAAGTATATGTTCTCACGGGAGATAACCGCATAAAAGCACTTGCCGAACTTGCAGGGGGTGAAATCAACGAACAATCCGTCGAATTTGCAAAATCATTGATAATGCAATAAAAAAAAGCGCACTAAGTGCGCTTCAATCCTCAATAAAATCTCTGAAATGCTGTAACTCTTTTCTCTCTCTTATTTTAGTCAGGGCAGAATCTTCAAGTTGGCGAATTCTCTCTTTTGAATACCCCATTAATTCACCGACTTGTTCAAGAGTTTTCGGCATCTCACCGCCGATACCGAACCGACAGTTAATAATTTTTCTTTCTCTTTCCGATAAAGATGCAAGTAAATCCTCAACACTTCCTTTTAAAACATTATTCCCAGTCTGTGCCTCAGGCGAGCGGTAAGACTTATCCTCTACATAATCCCCGACATTCAAATCCTCTGTTACAGGAGTTTCCAAGCTTATCGGTTCTTTTATGATTGACTTTTTTATTGTCAAAAGCTGTTTAGGCGTTATTTCAAGCCTTTGTGCAACTTCTATATCTGTAGGTTCTCTGCCGAGTTCAAACGACAATGTCGTATAAGCCCTTTTGTACTTTCTGATTTTATCCGTCATGTGAACAGGAATCCTTATTGTACGCGAATTGTTAGAAATTGCCCTTATAATAGTCTGCTTAATCCACCAGGTCGCATAAGTCGAAAATTTAAAATTTTTAGAGTAATCAAATTTTTCAGCCGCCTTAATAAGCCCCAGAGAGCCTTCCTGTACCAAATCCATAAATAAAACACCCTGTCCGATATATTTTTTGGCAATACTTACAACAAGCCGCAAATTTGCCTGAACAAGTTTTCGTTTTGCAATCTCAGCATCTGTCGCTCTGCCTTCCTTAATTTGCTTACCCAGTGCTTTTTCCTCTTTTGAATTAAGAAGTTTCACCTTTCCTATATCTTTCAAATACATCTGCAAAATATCATCGTCATTCGAGATTGAATTAAAAGTTTTAGGTTCTTCCAAATCATCATCAATGTATTCTGCCGTTTCATTATAATCCTGCTTTAAGTCACTGTATAAATCTTCTACTAAATACTTCTCTGTCATGTAAATCCCTCCACTAAATTTCTTGACGAATGAAGTGTAAAATTGTTTCAATTTTGGTGTAAAATAAAAGTATGGGAATTTTGAGTGAAAAAGATTTTATTGAAAAAGTAAAAGGTTTAAAAGAAATCTCATATAAAGCAGGCGAAAGACAAAACCCTGAAATTATGGACAGCCACGATTTCAGATATGTTGAGTCAGGTGATTTTTGTGCAAATTTACACATTCACACAGAATATTCTGACGGGATAATGACGATTGATGAACTTCTTGAAAAATCAGAAAATAAACTTGTCGCAATCACAGACCATGACACAATTGATGGCTGCAAAAAGGCTCTTGAAATATGTCCTGATAACGTGGATTTGGCACTCGGAGTTGAGATTTCAACCGTTGCAATTAATTTTCCCAAACAGCCCAAACCATTGCCGATACATTTGCTTGTTTACGGTATAGATCCGAATGATAAAAAACTAAATGAATTTCTTGATAAAAAACGCGAGCTTAAATTACAACTTGCAAAAGATACAATTAAAAGACTTAATGAAGCGCTTCCCGAATATAATTTCACACTTGAAGAAGCTTCTTTATGCCATCCTATGATTTTAAAAGGTCAGGATGAAGTTGCTCATCCTATGAAAAAATATACATGCGGAAAAATTCTTTTAAATCACTTTTTTCCAAATGCAGATTTCACTTATGAAAAACCGTTTTTTAAACATAAATATCTGTTTGGCACAGATTCATTTGTAATATGCTACAAAAGAGCGTTGGAATTATACGCAGGCTGTTCGCTTCCGCTTATACCCGAAGAAGTGTTAGAAAAAATTCAAACAGCAAAAGACATATACACATCATCACATCCCTCAATCGGTAAAATGCTTGAACCGTTTTCATCATTTGAGGAAACCGCAGAGTTTGTAACAACATTAAACAGCGGAGTTATGTCGATTGCACATCCGGCAAGAACAAGAGCATATACACCCGAATTTTATACATACCTGTTTAATAACTTTAAAAAATTCGGCAAAGAAAAAGCAATGTTTTTTGAAAAATATTATCAATCATACGACGGCAAATATTTTATAGAATGGTGCCCGATTATCAACAGAACCGCAGAGAGTTTCGCTCTATTGCCCACAGGCGGCATGGACAGCCACGGTAACAGCATCTCATCCCGTTGCCCGCACTACTAGGAAAGGACAAAATGAAAAGATTTTTACTATTAACTCTAATATTAATTACACCGCAGGCTTTTGCATTTGATAATTATGTAAGCCCCGAAAGCTATGCCGTTAACGAAGCGGATTTCACAGATTACCGCTACATTCCGCCTTCACCCAGATTAAATCTGGAAACATTGGAAACTCTTGACCAGCCTGCTGTGGAAGTTGAGGTTACAAAACAACGTCCCGACAGAATAAAAAAAATGGCAGAACCAAAAGTATCCAAAAAAGAAGATCCCGAAGCTTATAAAAAACGCCTTTCATATAAATTTGCCAAATGGTGGGTAGACCAACGCTACAAACGCGAAGAAGTACACCACGGGACAAAACATGAAATTAAGGTCAAAGCCCGCGAAGAATATGAAAAACGTATTGAAGAACAAACTTCACAAGAATCTATTTAATATACTTTTGTAATTCTTGTTTTTCCTCAAAAGTCACGCGTCCGGGAACTGCCCGTTTTTTGCCGTTTTCATTTATAATTACGTAAAAATATCCGAAAGTTCCCTCCTGATTCTTGTTACCTAATGCTGTTCTTAAATTTTTCATATCTATATAAAAAACATTATCCAAATTGTAATCAAGAGTTCTGTTATCAAGTTCTGCAGACCCGTCAGAGTTAAGAAGCGCAAATCTTATTCCCGCTTTTTTCAATTCGTCAATAGTAATTTTTGATACATCTCCGTCACTTTCAAGTTTTTTCAAAGCTCCAAACAAATTACCTCTTGAATCATCATACCCGAGAATATTCTCAACAGACCACTTACCATCCTTGCAGTCTTTTACAAGAATATAATTTTTACCCTCAATACTTACAATATAAGGATCTAAATATGAAAGTGCAGGATTTAAAGTTCTGATTGAAGGTGACAGATACATTCTGCCCGATGCAATAGAAGCACCGTTTAAAAACTCACGCAAAATTTCTGAATCAGCCTGTCTTACAGAAGGCCTTGTATTATATCCTTTAATAGTATACTGAACCGCAAAAGCAGGGCAGGCAAGACATAAAACCATTTGTAATAAAAGAAATTTTTTCATAATTAACCTCCTTACATAAATTATAACGAAAATAATAAAAAAAAGTTCAAAGAAACTGTTGACATTAAATTTTGTTTTGTATATGATTAATTTTGCTGAGGGCGTTTAGCTCAGTTGGTAGAGCGCCTCCCTTACAAGGAGGATGTCAGAAGTTCGAGTCTTCTAACGCCCACCATAAAAAAGAGGTCATTTAGACCTCTTTTTTTTATTTTAACATCCGCTTTTCGGACGTAAATCAAAATGCCACGGTTCACAATGGTTCCAATTGCCACCCCAAGTGTAACCCATACTTTGCCATTTTTCGGCTAATTTTCTATATTGCGGGTCATTTTTACTGTTTTTATTAGCACCCGGTATTGTAATATCAACAGCTTCACCGCTTTCGTGTCTTGAACTTCCGGGCTTTGCAGCATAACCGGGGCGGGCACTTCTATAGATAGCTTCCTGTTCTGCTCTTGTCCTGAAAATACTTCTTTTTGAACCATAAGTAATTTTAATACCTTGAGATTTAGCATAATCACTTAATTCAATAACTGCTCTTTGCATTTGGGGTTTTAACTGTCTGAAACCTGTACGTTTTTCTGCAGTATCAAACCCATAAGCCGTCAATTCTGAATCAGATAAATTAAGAGGAGATGTATTATTGGAAATTGTATTAGTTTTAACTGTTGTATTATCAGAATTAATTTTTGTTTTATTATTATTTCCTGCCACAGAATAGAAATTACAATTATTAAAATAATTAACAGGTTGTGCACTGAATAAATTAGCAGGTTGATTAAACATGCTGAAATTAGGTACAGAAGGTACATAATTATAAGAAGGCTGCCAGCCCATCATAGCCCATGGATTGACATTAAAGTTAAACGGCATCGGATTAAACATACCGAATAAAGATGGCATCATGGGCATTTGCGACATGAAATTAAAACCGAAAAACGGCATCGGCTGCATAAAATTAAAATTCATAATCGGCATGCAATATCCCATAATATCCCCTTATTTATATAAAGTATATATTAATTCAATAATTGCCTATTTGTTACAAACATTTACATAGAATATTAACCGACACAATTAAAACTATTTTTATAGGAAGCTTCCCAATTACGAAGTTCAAAATGGTGTTTTTCACCTTTTTTCGACCATTCTCCACCCCATTCAAGTTTATTACCGCTCAATCTTAATACTCTTTGAGCAAAATTTTTATATTCATCAGATTCAAAATTTACAACTTTGCCATTTTTATACAAAACAATATCGACTGCAGCTCCGTAGTTGTGTGCAGATTCTCCACCTTTAGCTACTATAGCACCCTTTTTATTGCGGCAATTTTCTTGCGTTTTAATTGTTCTTGTTACATCACTTATTAAAAGTGTACAGCCTTGTTCTTCTGCTGCTTGTAACATATATTTTAAAGAGCTGACTAGCTCTGGCTGAACTTTATTAAAGTTACTGTGACTGCAAGCAAGTACTTCACATTCATAATTACTATTAATATTCAATCTTTTTTTAACCACACCATTTCTGCTTCGATCTGTAAGCGGTATACAACCTAAATTAGATGCTGCTCCATTAGACCTGTTACTACTCTTTTTAGGAAACGGCGCTATAATAACAGGCGGAATTTTTCGATATGCAGTACTGACAGCAGGCTCAGGTCTGGCTGTCCTTCTCGTAATATTATTTAACGGTATTCTATCTTTTCCGCTCATACATCTCTCTCTATATAGCTTATATATATAAAACATTTAAAATGCCAACAAATTAGACTTTTTGGAATAATGTTACACTAATTTACATAATTTTATATATAATATACTTATGCACGAAAATGATGAATTAATAGTAACAATAGAGAAATTTTCAAACCTTGGAACCGGCATTGCAAAAGTTGACGGGCAAGTTGTATTTGTTGAAAATGCCTGCCCGAAAGATGAAGTCAAAATAAAAATTACCAAGGTTAATAAAAACTACGCAACTGCAAAAGTTACAGAAGTTATAACTCCGTCTCAATATCGTACAGAGCCATTCTGTCCGATGCAAAAGGTTTGCGGAGCATGCCAGATGCAGTTTATTGATTACGATTATCAGTTAAAACTAAAAAAACAAATTGTAGAAGATGCAATGAAAACAATCGGGCACATTGATACATCAGTTAATGATCCGATTGCAAGCCCTCAAATCAAAAATTACAGACACAAAATTCAATACCCCGTATCGCAGAAGAAAGAGGGAAGGATTGTCGCAGGCTATTTTAAACCCCAATCTCATGAAATAGTTAATATAAAATACTGCCCGATACAACCTGAAATTTGTGATGATATTATTGAATTTATCAGAGAAAACGCGCCCAAATTTGAGATTACGGGATTTTACGAAAAGAAACACACAGGCGATTTACGACACATTGTAATCAGAAGTTCGGCAGACAACGGGAAATGCTTGGTTACATTGGTTGTTAATGCCACCAAAACGTTCGAACGCCTTAATAATTTTGCAAAAGCAATTTTTGAAAACTTTGAAAAAGTTACCGGAGTTTGTATAAACTTCAATTCTAAAAAAACAAACGTAATTTTGGGCTCAAAAACAGAATGCATCTGCGGACAAAATTTTGTTGAAGAAAAAATCCTTGATAAAACATTCAAAATCGGTGCAGATACATTCTTTCAAGTTAATCCCAAAAGTGCAGAAAATATTTTCCGATATGTTAAAGATGAAATTTCAAAGCTTGATAGCCCGACGGTATTGGACGCTTATGCTGGAATTGCAACTATTGGAATTGTTGTTTCAGATGTGTGTGAAAAAGTCGTAAGCGTGGAAGAAAATAAAGCTTCTATAGAGAAGGCTAAAGAAGTTTTACTCGAAAACGGAATAAACAATGTCGAATTATATGCTCAAGACACTACAAAATATCTCAAATCAATTAAACGCAAATTTGATATTACAATTTTAGACCCGCCAAGAAAGGGCTGTACAACAGAAGCGTTGGATGAAACACTCTCTCATACAAAACAAAAAATTATCTATGTAAGCTGCAACCCTGCAACACTTGCCCGCGACTTAAAATATTTAGTTGAAAAAGGCTGTACAGTTGAATCCATACAGCCCTTTGATATGTTTTGCCACACTTATCACATAGAAAATGTTGCGATTATTTCTTTTTAGCTCTTCCGTTGCATTCTTCCATCATTCTGTGTAAGTTTTTATAGCTCAATTCTTGCGGTAACGAATACGGAAACGGCAAGAAATAATCTTTATCATAATTTGGTTTACGTTTTGCAGGCATCGCTGGAATTTCTAATGCGTGTTCATAAGAATCTTTAATATATCTTGCTAACGTAGTATTTTGAAAATCATCCAATGTCGGCATAATTCTTTCAAATATAGTTTGAATTGGTCTGTATTTTGGAGCAAAGTCTTTTTCACATCTCCATTTATAAAATAAATCTTCAACTTCCTTGACATTTTCCATATCTCGACCCATAATTTGAAGTTCAACTAATTTTCCATCAGGTAATTCAAACGTAACATGAACAGCCGTATAAGAATTTGGTAACGATTTATTCTTTATTTCAGGATATTGCCCAAATTTTTGACATAAAGCTTCAAATTCATCTAAAGTACTTTGTGAAACATAACTATTTTTTGGAGTTGAACGATAATTTTCAACTTCTTTTATTTTAGCACCTTTCTTAACCATATTACCAATAGCATCAAAAACAAGTGCAGTATTTTCAGGAGAAGCATCCCGCATTACAATTCTTGCACCGGCAACATCACCCATTTGAGCAATTTGTTCAATTGTAAATAGTTTTCTTGAATTTGATTTTACCTCTACTCCTTCAACACTTTTAATTCTACCTTTTATACCAGCAAGACCTGGCATAATCGGGTTATTAGGTTTAGAGTCTGTTGCAACAAGATGTTTCATTTCAGCTTTCAAGTCACGTAAGAATTTACTAAACGGTTTTTCAAAACTATCCAAAAGATCAATTATACCTTGACGAGTAATTGGAGTTTCATAATTCCATTCTCCAGCAACTTTTTTCTTAGCAACATCTTCAACAGCTTCCGCAGCATCAACTATAAATTTTGTTTTCGCACCGAAAGAAACCGTATCTTTTTCAAGAGGTCTCAAATTCGGATAAGAAGCATTGTTTACGTTCAAACCGTTTTGGTTTGAACGCGTAATGATATCATTACGAAAAAATTTTGGGGTTAAAGCTTGTATATTCATAATTACACCTTTTCTACACTTCAAATATTTAACAACGCTCAATCTGTAAATTTTACTCTTTGGAAAGAAATTGTAACATAAGTTAATATGGTATTAATAACATGTTTGTAATAAAATTTTATTGTTATATTTAAGCTTATTAAATAAGGAGGTTAGTTAAATATGGCTGGAAAAACTATAACAGTTGACGGCAACTACGCAGCGGCGCATGTAGCGTACGCATTAAGCGAAGTGTCCGCAATTTACCCTATCACTCCTTCATCTACAATGGGTGAATGGATTGATGAATGGGCTTCTCAAGGTAAGAAAAATATCTGGGGAAAACAGGTAAGAGTTGCAGAAATGCAATCAGAAGCAGGTGCTGCAGGTGCAGTTCATGGTTCTTTGGCTGCAGGTTCTTTAACTTCTACTTATACAGCTTCTCAAGGCTTATTGTTGATGATTCCTGTTATGCACAAAGTTGCAGGCGAAATGCTTCCGCACGTAATCCACGTAACAGCTCGTGCATTGGCTGCTCAATCATTGGCAATCTTTGGTGACCATACAGACGTTATGGGTTGCCGTAACACAGGTTATGCAATGTTAGCTGCAAACTCTGTTCAAGAAGAAATGGATATGGCTTTAGTAGCTCACTTAGCTACATATAAAGCTAAAGTTCCGTTTATGCAATTCTTCGACGGTTTCAGAACTTCTCACGAAATTCACAAAATCGAAGAAATTTCTTACGAAGATATCGCAAAACTTGTTGAACCTAAATATATTGAAGAATTCAGAAATCGTGCATTGAGACCTGAAGCTCCTATTTGTAAAGTTGGTGCTCAAAACACTGACGTTTACTTCCAAGGACGTGAAACAGTTAACAAATACTATGATGCAGTTCCTGATATCGTTCAAGAATACATGGATAAAGTTGCTAAAGTTACAGGCAGACAATATCATCCGTTCGATTACGTAGGTGCTCCTGATGCAACTGACGTTATCGTTGCTATCGGTTCTTCTTGCGAAACTATCGAAGAAACTATCAACTACTTGAACGCTAACAGAGGTACTAAATACGGTTTGGTTAAAGTAAGACTTTACAGACCGTTCGATGTAAAACGCTTCAACGAAGCACTTCCTGCTTCTGTTAAACGTATCGCAGTTCTTGACAGAACTAAAGAACCCGGTTCAATCGGTGAACCTTTATTCATGGACGTTACAGCTGCTGTTGCAGGTAAAGACGTTAGAGTTATCGGCGGACGTTACGGTTTATCTTCTAAAGAATTTACTCCGTCAATGGTTCTTGCTATTTACAAACACTCTGAAAACAACGGTTTCCACGGATTTACAGTTGGTATCGAAGATGACGTAACAAACAAATCTTTAAAAATTGAAGAACACATCGTTACAGAACCTAAAGGTACTACAAACTGTATGTTCTGGGGCTTAGGCTCTGACGGTACAGTTGGTGCTAACAAAAACTCAATTAAAATCATCGGTCAATACACTGATAAAGACGCTCAAGCATACTTTGCTTATGACTCTAAAAAATCTTTCGGTGTAACTGTTTCTCACTTGAGATTCGGCGATGAACACATTAAATCAACTTACCTTATCACAGCACCGGATTTTGTATCATGCTCAGCTCATGCTTACGTTGGCAGATATGACTTGTTGAAAGGTATTAAAGAAGGCGGAACATTCCTTCTTAACTCACCATACACAAAAGAAGAAGCTTTTGCTCACTTAACACGTGATATGCAAAAAACTATCATGGATAAGAAAATCAAATTCTACAACGTAGATGCTGAAAAACTTATCAAAGAACAACCGGGACTTAGAGGTAAAGGTGCAAACACAGTTATGATGGTTGCTTACTTCAAAGTATCTGGAATTATTCCGTTTGAACAAGCTCTTGAAGGCATGAAAGCTATGACAACTAAAACCTTCAAGAAAAAAGGCGACGATGTTGTTAACATGAACCTTGCTTTGATTGATGCTGCAGTTAACGCAACTGAAGAAGTTCCTGTTCCCGCAACATTAGACGGCGTAGGCTGTGTTGATGATGTTAAATTATTACCTGATGATGCATCTGAATTCGCTAAAAAAATCATTGAACCTTCAATGAGACAAAAAGGCGACGACATTCCTGTATCAGCTATGTCAAATGACGGTGTAATCCCAACAGGTACAGCTTGTTTGGAAAAACGCGGTATCGCACCTCGTGTTCCTCACTGGCATCCTGAAAACTGCTTACAATGCGGTATCTGTGCATCAGCATGTCCACACGCTGCAATCAGAACTAAGCTTATCGAAAAAGAAAACTTGAAAGATGCTCCAAAATCTTTCAAAACTATTCCGGCTCGTCCTGCTCTTGCAGATGAAGAATTCAAAGTTCAAGTTTATTGTCAGGATTGCACAGGATGCGGTGTTTGCTTAGATCAATGTCCTACATTAAAAAATCCTGATAAATCAAAACACGCTATAACTTGGTCAACTATCGAAGATGAAGTTGAAGCTTGTGAAGTTGAAAACGAAAAATTCTTCAACGAATTACCTGATAACGTAATGGGTAAAAACACTACAAAAACAATTAAAGGTGCAATGTTGAGAAAACCGTTATTCGAATTCTCAGGCGCTTGTGCAGGTTGTGGTGAAACTCCATACGTTAAACTTGTATCACAATTGTTCGGCGAAAATGCTATCGTTGCTAACGCAACAGGTTGTTCATCAATCTACTCAGGTACATTCCCGACAATTCCTTATACAAAAACTAAAGAAGGCAGAGGTCCGGCATGGGCTAACTCATTATTCGAAGACAACGCAGAATTCGGTTTCGGTATGAGATTAGCAGTTGATTCTAACAGAGATACTTTGAAAACATTCGTTGAAAAAGTTGTTTCTAACGAAAAAACTCCTGCTGACTTGAAAGAAGCTCTTGAAGGTGCTATGGCTCACTTCGACAATTCAAAAACAGAAGAAGCTGTTGCAGCTCAAAACAAAGCTAAAGAAGTTATCGCAAAATACGCAGACTGCGGATGTGCTGATTTAGCAAAAGTTCGTGAACTTCAAGACTACTTCACTGATAAATCAATCTGGATTATCGGTGGTGACGGTTGGGCTAACGATATCGGTTACGGCGGTATTGACCACGTTCTTGCTCAAAACAAAAACGTTAATATCCTCGTACTTGATACAGAAGTTTACTCAAATACAGGCGGTCAAGCTTCTAAATCAACACCTACAGGTGCTGTTGCAAAATTTGCTACAGGCGGTAAACCGACATACAAGAAAAACATGGGCTTGATGAGCATGTCTTACGGCTATGTTTACGTTGCATCAGTTGCATTGGGTGCAGACAGAGGGCAAACTCTTAAAGCATTCCAAGAAGCTGAAGCTTACAACGGACCGTCAATCATCTTTGCATACGCTCCTTGTATCGCTCACGGCATTGATATGTCTAAAACACAGACAGAACAAAAACGTGCAGTTGAAGCAGGATACTTCCCGCTTTACAGATACAACCCTGCAAATGAACAACCGTTCACTTGGGATGCTAAAGATACAAAAATCAGCTACCAAGACTTCATCAGATCAGAAGGACGTTATAAGTCATTACTTAAAACTAACCCTGAAGCTGCTGAAGCGCTATACACAAAAGCAGAAGAAGATGCTGCAAGACGTATGGCAATGTTCAAAGCAGTTGGTGAACTGGTTAAATAACAAAAGAAATCGGGAGTATAACAACTCCCGATTTTTATATAAAAAAAGACGCTTTTTAAAAGCGTCTTTTTTTTATTAAGCTAAATCTTCAACTTTATCAACAACTTCTTGAGGAAGACCTGCTAAATTATCATTCAGAATTTCAACATCTTCTTTATTTTGAGCATCTTGCATCAAGAAATCATTTTGCATAGCAAGTTCACGAACTCTTACGCGAGAAACATTCATTTGTTTTTCTTTAAGTTCTGTATAATTTTTAGCGAATTCTCTATTTTCAGCGTTTGCACTTGCTATAGAGTGGAACAAACCGCCGAATAACAATGCAGTTGGAGCCCAATCAAGAGCTGTTGCACCAATTTCTTTTAAAGCTGACGGTGTTTTTGCCAAAAGATTTTTATATCCGTTTTTAGCTTTAACCATAATTTTGCTTTCATTCAAGAAATCAGCAACTCCGGTTGTTGCTTTTTGCATAAATTTAGGAGCGTTAACTTTTGATAATGCACTTGCGCCCTTACCAACCAAAGCAATTGCGCCAATACCTGCTGCAAGCATTGTACCTAACGAAAGTAACGGATGTTCTTTATCAAATTTTCTCACCTCAGGTGATTTTTGAGCCAGTTTATTTTTAGCAGCACCAAGTAAATCAATCGCTAAAAGACCTGCAGTCCAATAAGCTGCAACTTTCAAACCTTTAGCCATTCTGCCTGCAGTTCCTGTCAATTCTTTTGAAAATAATTTTGTATTACCGCTTTTGGTTAACAAAGCTGTACCTAAACCGGCAGCCAATGGAGCATTATAAAATAATGCATTTGTAATTTTACGATTTTTATCGTGGTCAATTTTAGCTGAAGTTTTCATATAAGCTAATTGACGAATAGTATTATCATCCATACCAATTAAGGCATCAACATTATCACGTCTGCCTTGGAAATTTGGACCTATTGAAGATACTTGCATATACACACACCTTTCACAAATTTATTATACTTTATCAAAACCCAAAAGTAAAATTTTTTGCTAGTTACAAAAATTTTTGTTAAGAATATTTACAAGGTTTAATGTTTCTTATATCATGCAGGAATGAAAAAGTATTACATTCACTCAATGGGCTGTAAATCAAATCAATTTGAAGGCTCAATTATAAAAGAAAATTTAAATAAAAACGGATATGAAGAAGTTAAAAGTATAGAAAATGCAGACATTTATATTTTGAATTCCTGCTCTGTAACTCATAAAAGCGACAATGAAGCAATGTATCTTCTCCGTAACGCCAAACACAAAAATTCAAACATTATAAATGTTTTGACAGGCTGTGTTGCTCAAATTGAGAAAGAAAAACTTCTTGAAAATGATTTTATAGACTTTGTAATCGGAAATGACGAAAAACTTGATATGTCAAAAGTCCTTTCAAACGACATTAAATGCCAGACTTCAGATATTATGACATTAAAAGATTTTAATAAAGTTGTTCTTGAGGATATGACAAAAACCCGCGCAAGCCTGAAAATTCAAGATGGATGCGACAACAGATGTTCATATTGTATAATTCCTTTTGCTCGAGGGAAAAGCAGAAGCGCAGATATCGATTTCATTATCGAACAGATTAATAACTTTTCAAAACACGGGTTTAAAGAAGTTGTATTGACAGGAATACACATCGGTCAGTGGGGAAAAGATTTCGGAATGGAGCTTTTAGACCTCTTGAAAGAAATCGAAAAGCGAACTGACATTCGTTACAGATTAGGCTCTTTAAACCCGCTTGAAATAACCGATGAAATGCTTGAATTCTTACAAAAGTCAAAAAATTTCTGTCCACATTTTCATCTTTCTTTGCAGTCTGCATGCAATAAAACTTTGAAATCAATGAACAGATTTTATAAAGTTGAGGATTATCTTGCCCAAATTGAAAAAATCAATTCAATGTTTGACCTGCCGTTTTTGGGAAGCGACATTATTACAGGCTTTGCAGATGAAACAACCGAGGATTTTGATATTACCGTAAATAATTTAAGAAAATCCGGTTTAACTCAAATTCACACATTCCCGTATTCAATAAGAGAAGGTACTGTCGGAGCAAAGGCTGAAAATCAGGTTCCCGAGAATATTCGTCAACAGCGGGCTGAAATAGTAAAAGCCCTATCAGCCTTCAAATATCAAGAATTTATCAGCAAAAATATCGGCAAAACCACCGAATTACTGGTTGAAAAACATCCTGACAAAAACGGTTTTATGAAGGGTGTTACAAAAAATTACCTTACAGTAACTTTGAACAGTAAAGACCAAACTCTTGCAAACACTATACAAACTATTAAAATCACAAAGTTTGAAAACGGAAAACTTTACGGCGAATTGTTTTTATAGTATAATTAATTGTGAGAAGGGGAAATTATGGGCTATAAAATATTATCCAAAAAAGAAATTTGTCCTAACCAATATGAAATAACTATTGATGCACCTTACGTTGTAAGAAACGCAAAAGCGGGACAATTTATCATATTCAGAGCAGACGAAAACAGCGAAAGAGTACCTTTAACAATTGCTGATGTTGACAAAGAAAAAGGTGAATTAACTCTTGTATTTATGGCAGTCGGTTATTCAACAAAAAAACTTGCAGCACTTAATGAAGGCGATGAAATTCATGATATCGTAGGACCATTAGGAAAACCTACCCATATAAAAAAATACGGCACAGTTGTTTGCCTTGCAGGCGGATACGGAGCTGCACCATGCTATTTGATAGCAAAAGCTTTCAAAGAAGCAGGTAACAAAGTTTATATGATTATGGGCGCAAGAACCAAAGATTTAATTTTCTGGCAGGATAAAATGAAAGATGCCTGCACAGAACTGTTTATCACAACTGATGACGGAACTTTAGGTGAAAAAGGCTTTGTAACCCAAGTTCTGCAAAGAATTATTGATACAGAAAAAGTTGATTATGCAATAGCCGTCGGACCAATGCCAATGATGAGAGCAGTGGCGGATTTAACTCGCGATAAAGGCATTTATACTGAAGCAAGTATGAACCCTATCATGGTTGACGGAACAGGTATGTGCGGGGCATGCCGAGTTACGGTTGGCGGAGAAACTAAATTTGCCTGCGTTGACGGTCCTGATTTCGATGCTCACAAAATAGATTTTGATGAAGTAATCAACAGAACAAGAATCTATAAAGATCAGGAAAGAAAACGCGACGAAAATTGCAATTTACTAAAACAGGCAAGGAGAAATTAATATGGCAAAAGATATTCCATACTGCCCGCTTATGTCAGCAGGCTCTGAAATTGATAAGGTTTGTACACTTGAAAGTTGTGCTTGGTATGTGCCGAGTGTAAAAAAATGTTCGGTATACATGCTTGCATATAACGCATTACTTGAAACTCAAGCCAGACAAAAGGTACAACCTAAAAAGTAAATATATCAGGTTGGTAAAATCATACAGTAGGCGTTTTAAAAAAACAATCAATGTTTAGCAGGCTTATGAATAAGCCGCCCAGTGGTGAAAAAATGAAAATATTAGTTTGTATAAAACAAGTTCCTGATACAACAGATATCAAGTGGACAGAAAATAATACAATTCAAAGGGAAGGTGTCGAAAGCGTCATCAACCCTTTTGATGTATACGCTATTGAGGAAGCGCTAAAATTTAAAGACGCTGAAATTACCGTACTCTCAATGGGACCTCAACAAGCATCAGAAATGCTAAGAAAGGCAATAGCTGTCGGATGCGACAAGGGAGTTTTGATTTCCGATAAAAAATTTGCAGGTGCAGATACTTATGCAACAGGCAAAACTATAGCTTCAGCTATCAAATCTAAAATGCCTGATTTTGATTTGATAATATGCGGACAATTTGCTGTTGACGGCGATACAGCGCAAACCGGTCCAAGCATTGCAGGACAATTAGGAATACCACAGGTTACTTATGTGAGAAAATTGGACAGATTTGACGGACAAAGTATTTATGCTGAACGCGAACTTGAAGATGGCATAGAAACCGTAAAAGTTCAATTGCCTGCGCTTATCTGTGTATTAAAAGGATTTGACGAACCGACACGTCCGACAATTAACGGTATTAAAAAAGCTAAAAATGCAGATATTACGGTTTATTCAATGGAAGATATAGGATTAACACCTGATGAAGTGGGGATTAAAGGTTCGCCCACCTATGTAAGCAGAGCGTTCCGTCCCGAAAATAAACGCGGAGAATGCAGTTTTTGCGAGGACATTAATTGTATTGCAGATAAAATAAAAGAATTCGGAGGATTAAATGGCTGAAATTCTATTGTATGCAGAAGTTACGCAAGAAAATTATGTCCATACGGTTCTCTTTGAACTTGCCTGTAAAGCGCAGGAACTTTCAAAAAAACTTGATAATGCAAAAGTTTCGGCTCTTTTAATCTGTAAACAGGGGCTTGCTGAATTATACAAAGAAGCATTTGTAAATTCGGGATTTGATAAAGTTTATATCGCAGAAGATAACAGATTTACACATTATGCAACAGAATTTTATTCAAAAGTTGCAATTGATATTATAAAAGAAGTTCAGCCTGATATAATATTGATTGGTGCAACAACTCAAGGACGAGATTTAGCACCGCGGATTTCATCCGCACTTCATACCGGATTGACCGCAGACTGTATTGACCTTGACATTAACGAAAAAGGACAGCTTGCCGCAACACGTCCGACTTTTGGCGGAAAACTTATGGCAACAATATTATGCAGAACAAAACCACAAATGGCTACTGTAAGACCGAAAGTTTTCAAGCCATTAGCTGAAAATACCGTTAAAAACACGGAATTTATATATAAAAAGCCTGAAATAGACGATATAAAAAGAAAAGTTGAGTTTATTGAATTTGTAAAACGCATCAATGTGACAATTAACGACCTTGACAGCGCGCAAATCATCGTTGCAGGCGGTAAGGGAATGAAAAACGAAGCAGGATTTGAGCTTTTAAAAGAATTCGCAAAAAATATAGGCGCAAGTCTCGGCGCAAGCCGTGGAGCAGTTGATATGGGACTAGCATCGCAGGATATTCAAATCGGACAGACGGGTAAAACCGTTACACCAAAACTTTATATTGCCTGCGGGATTTCAGGAGCAATTCAGCATACGGTCGGCATGTGTGACAGCGACAAAATTATTGCAATCAACAAAGACCCGAACGCTCCGATATTTGAAATTTCTGACGTCGGATTTGTAGGTGATGTGTTTGAAGTTTTACCTGAACTTTCTAAAATGTTTATGCTAAAATAAACAAGTAAAGAAAGGACGGGATATGAACAGAGTAGTTGTCGGCGCTCAATGGGGCGATGAAGGTAAAGCTAAAATTACGGATTTATTAGCACAAGATGCTGATTTAATTATAAGATATCAGGGTGGATGTAACGCAGGACATACTGTTGTTGCTCATGACAAAACTTTTAAATTTCATCTTATCCCATCAGGTATTCTCTACAAAGGTAAAACCTGCTTTATCGGCGCGGGAACGGTTATTTTGCCAGAATCTTTCGAACAGGAAATCAAAGGTTTAATAGAAGAAAGAATTGATGTTTCAGGCTTAAAAATCAACCCGCTTGCATCAATTACAATGCCATGGCATACAGAAGTTGACGGTTATTCTGAAAGCACTGCAGGCAAAGGCAAAATCGGCACAACAAAAAAAGGTATCGGGCCAACTTATACTGACAAAATGGCTCGTATCGGCTTAAAAATAGAAGATTTATATTCTGATGAAGCCCTTTCTGAAAAATTAGATATAATCCTTCCAATCAAAAATAAAACACTAAAAGAAGTTTACGGATTAAAAACATATACAAAAGAAGAAGTTACGACACTTTGCAAAAAATATGCAGAAATTTTCAAACCTTATGTTTGCTTTGACTGGCAAAAAACTCTTGAAGATGCGAAACGCGAGAAAAAAGCTGTATTGTTTGAAGGTGCACAGGGCGTAATGCTTGATATTGATTACGGAACATATCCTTTCGTAACTTCATCAAACCCAATCGGCGGCGGTGCTTCAACAGGTTCCGGCTACGGGCCTTGTATGATTGATGAAGTTATCGGGGTTGCAAAAGCTTACGTAACACGTGTCGGTGAAGGTCCGTTTGTAACCGAATTGACAGACGAAACAGGAAACAAAATTCAGACAATCGGACACGAATTTGGTGTAACTACAGGCAGACCGCGACGCTGCGGATGGTTTGATGCAGTTACGATGAAATATGCAGTGCTCGTCGGCGGTCTGACATCAATTGCTCTTACAAAAATTGACGTATTTGATACATTTGATGAAATTAAAATCTGCACAGCATACAAAGATACACGCGACGGTAAAATTTATACAAGCTATCCAACAAATGTATTTATCCACAAGTATTTAGAACCTGTTTACGAAACTCACAAAGGTTGGGGGCAAGATATTACAGGCATTACAGAATACAATAAACTTCCGGAAAATGCAAGAAAATATCTTGAAAGACTAGAGGAAATTCTTGAAGTTCCAATCTCAATTGTGAGCGTTGGTCCTGATAGAAATCAAACAATTTTCAAATAAAACGCAATTTTTTGTTTGTTTATGTTTTTATATTAATGTGGTTAGAATAAATTCTATTAATAGTGTAAATAATTATAATACAGCGCAAAACAAACCGTCTTTTAAAGCAAACAATGCAACGAACCCGCAGATTAAAGAATTGCAGGACATAAAACCCGATTTTGCCGTTAAAACTCCTATGAGCTATTCAAAGACCGGAGAAATAAATTTCCCGTATGATACAAAAGCTCATTGTTACAAACTTGCAAACGGTCAAAAAGTAATTATTGTTCCACAAGAAGGTGAAACTGTTTTAAGAACCTATGTCAACACAGGTTCAATGAATGAACCTGACAATATTCGCGGTATAAGCCACTATATCGAACATAATTTATTCAACGGTTCTGAAGGTTTACAAGAAGGTGATTTCTTTAAACAGGTTGATAAAATGGGGGCTTCAACAAACGCCTCAACAGGCTTTGCCGAAACCAATTATTACATAAGTTCTAACCTGTTAAACGAAGGCGATTTGGAAAATAAAATCAAACTTCATGCCTCAATGCTTGAAACACCTTTATTCGCAGTTGAAAAACTTGAAAAAGAAAAAGGGATTGTGAATTCAGAGATTAACATGATTACCTCAAATCCCGAAAATCTTGCGATAAATAAAATGCTTAAAAACCTTTACGGCATAAAAAGTTCATCAGTTGATATGATTGGCGGAACTACAGATAATATCACAAATCTTACCCGTGAAGATGTCGTAAACTATTATAATAACAACTATTACCCCGCCAATATGGTTACTGTAATCACAGGTGATGTAAAACCTGATGAAACAATGCAAATTATTTCAAAATATTTTACATCAAAAAAGCAACCAAAAACTCAACAGCATTTTGAAACATTCAAACCCATCGACAATGCTGTCAGAGAGGATTTAATTTCTGATAAAGCGACTGCAACATCAATGATTATAGGATTTAACGGTCCATCCTCAAACAATACAAAAGACAGAATTTATGCAAGTGCACTTGGAGCACTTCTCGCAAATTCTCCAAGTTCAAGAATTAATACAAAAGTTAAACAATTTAACTCCGAATCCATTGCACAACAGGAAAAAATCAGTTCAAACCCGAAAGATGGCAGAGTTTTGATGTTTATGTCAGAAAGCACTGACGAGAATTCAGAAAAAGTCTTAAAAACAATGTTTACAGAAATAGGTAATATTGCAAATAATCCCCCGACAGAAAAAGAAATGCAGATTATAAAAAAAATGATGCTGAAAAGTTTTGCTAATGATTTAGAAGACTCTTTTGCAACAAATGATGCAATCGGAACTGCTATCTTAGAAAATAACAATTCGTATTTAACCGACTTTGAGCAAATTGTAAATTCAATGACTGCTGAGGATTTGGTCAACACTGCAAAAAAATATCTTGATGTAAACAAAGCTTCTGTTACTGTTGTTCATCCTGCTAATATTACTGAGGATAAAATCAAACAGAATTACACAAATGTATCATTTACAGGCGCACAGAAAGAAGCAATTACTACAGAAGCAGTAAAAGAATATAACACTCAAAATAATTACAGAGTCATTACTCAAAATTCAAAAACCAATAATGTAGAGCTTCTTTATAAAATATGTACAGACAATGATATCATAATCAAACCATCTGCATCAATTGTACTTCAACAATTATTAAATGAAGGTACAATCAGCAAAACTCAAGAAGAATTTGATGCAGATTTAGCCGAAGATGGCATTATGAAAGGGCTATCCGCATCTGAACGTTCAATAACCTGTGCGTTAGGTTGCGATACTGATACCGTTACTAAAAGTTTTAACAATTTAAAAGATATAATTAACAATCCGAGATTTACTCAAACAGACTTTGAACAAGCTAAAAGCAAAATCAGAGATAACATTTTGACTTCGGAAAAATCCGCATATGACAAGCTAGACGCAGAACTATATTCGGGTACTGTTGACGGTTATACAAAGCAAGAAATCCTTGATGATTTACAAACTCTATCATTGGATGACGTAAAAACACTATATAATCAACTTATCCAAAACGGAAAAGGTATAGTAGTTGTTTCTGCACCTTTTGAAAGAAAACCGGAACTTAAAAACGAAATTTTTTCAAATATTGCACAACTTCCTAAAGTCAAAGAATTTAATCCCTCAAAATTGATAGAAAATTTCAACCCAACAGAACAAACTAAGGTTCTGACAGACACCGATTATAAAAATCAGGCAGAAATTATTCAAGCATACAAATTCAAAATTAACGGCAATTTAAAAGATACAGCATCTTTGAAGCTATTAAACATAATTCTTGGCGGAAACCCATCATCACGCTTATTTATGGATTTGCGAGAAAAAGAAAAACTTGCATATCACGTAAAATCACGATACCAAAGCAATGACAATACCGGTGTGATAAGTCTAAGAATCGGCACAACCACAGAAAACAAAGAAACAGGCGAACAAAGTTTTGATAATGTTCAAAAATCAATTGAAGGTTTCAAACGACATATAGATAAAATTAAAACCGAAAAAGTTACGGAAGAAGAACTAAACAACGCAAAATTAAGTTTTAAAAACGCAATACTAAATGACAACCACACCCCGGGCGATAAAAACATCAATTTGATATTGGGTGTAAACTCTCCATACGGGACTTTTAAAGATAATCAATTATTTGATGAAATAGATAAAATAACTGTTGATGACATATATAACACAGCAAATTATGTATTCTCAAACAAACCGACATATTCAATAGTTGCTACAGAAAACACATTAAATGCTAACAAACAATATCTGGAAAGTTTAAAATAATTATTTCACACGTGGTTCTCTAATTTTATATTTCAAATAAGAATTAGAATATTTTCTATTTTTACTTCCGCTATATGCTGAAAATTGCTGTTTAAATTCTACAGGAACGATAACCTCTGTTCCACATGCATCTACAGTCCATTCTTCAACCCACTCTCCAAATATAGCTTTTCCTTCATCATTTTTCTTTAAACTGCTTAATACAGACACAACATTTATTTCATTAATAACAGGTTTATTGCATTTTTTGACAGTCCTTAAAGCATTTGCAAATACAGCACTTTTAATCTCAGACAGCTGCGCCTTGGGAACTAAAGTATTTTCTGATGCAAAAACAGTACAAACAGACAAAATCATAACAGAAAGAATAAAAAACTTTTTCATACATAAATTATAATAAAAAAAGCGGACTTCGTCAAACAAAAGCCCGCTTTTAAAATCTATTCTTCTAAAAATTATAATTTAGAAGCAACCATTCTTGTAGTTTCAGCTAAACGAGTTGAGTAACCCATTTCGTTGTCGTACCAAGAAATGATTTTAACTTGGTTTCCGCCCATTACACGAGTTAATAAAGCATCAACAGTAGATGATTGAGAAGTACCAACATAATCAGATGATACTAACGGTTCTTCAGTATAGCAAAGAACGTGTCCGTCAGCACCTTCTTTTAATGCTGCATTAACTTCTTCAACTGTTACATCTTTAGAAAGTTCAAATACAACGTCAACTAAAGATACGTCAGGAGTAGGAACTCTCATTGCGAAACCGTCCAATTTACCTTTCAATTGAGGTAATACAAGAGCTACAGCTTTAGCAGCACCAGTTTTTGTAGGAACGATGTTCAAAGCACCTGCACGAGCACGACGTGGATCTTTGTGACCTGCGTCTAAGATTCTTTGGTCGCCAGTATAAGAGTGAACAGTTGTCATCAAACCTTTAACGATACCGAATTTTTCATCGATAACTTTAGCTACAGGAGCTAAACAGTTTGTTGTACAAGAAGCCATAGAAATTACGTTGTGTTTTGCAGGATCGTATTCTTTATCGTTTACGCCTAAAACAATTGTAATATCTTCATTTGTAGCAGGAGCTGAAATGATAACTTTTTTAGCACCAGCTGCGATGTGAGCTTTAGCTTTTTCACCGTCAGTGAAGAAACCTGTTGATTCAACAACAACTTCTACACCCAAATCTTTCCAAGGAAGATTTGCAGGATCTTTTTCAGCGAAGAATTTAATTTTTTTACCGTTTACGATGATACCTTCTTCGTAAGCTTCAACTTCGCCGCAGAATTTACCCATTACAGAGTCATATTTAAAAATTCTTGCAGCATCTTCAGGTTTCAAACCAGGGTCGTTGATTGCAACGTAATCGATTTCATCGAAAATACCTTCTCTGATAGCTGCTCTTAATGTGTTTCTACCGATTCTTCCGAATCCGTTAATAGCTACTTTTACCATAAGTTTTCCCTTCTTTCTTTTGTAAAAACTTTAACAGTTTATTTATATAACAAACAAAAAAACTAATCAAGCAGATTAGTTTTTTTGAAATATTAAAAAATAGTTAAATTTGATTAGTAATCCATCTTCCAACCGTCAGACATGATTTTTGATAAACATCCTGAACCATATACAGCATCAGCAACACCACATTCCTCACCGTGCCAGGTCGGGTCTATCTCATACCCTTCTGCAATTTTACCATCACTGTATAATTCAGCATAGAAAAAGTCCCTGCCCAAAATATTCGGTGCTTGCGGACCGTTTACATCAATATAAATTCTCACATAATCATGCAAGTCATATGTGCCATTACTATATTCATCCATTTCAAATCCACCGCTCATGCAAACAGCAGCCCCATTTGCCAATGAAACACAGGGAGAAGTTGCACTAACTCCCATAGCCCAGCTGTCAAAAGCTGAACCGTTTAATTGCTTGTATTCACTTGCCATACAAGGTGCTCTGTCAGTTGTACAAGTCTGAACAACTTTTAAATATTTACTCAAAAATTGTTGTGCAGCACGATTATTAGTAGATCTGTAAGGTGTTTCAGACATAGTTATAGCATTAGCTTCTTGAATTGCCCGCTCTGTTGCCTGCGAAAGTTCATTAACAACTTTCTGTAACTGAGTTACGTAAACCTGACGTTGATGATTTTTAACAAGCGTAGGTAAAGTCAATGCAGATACAACACCAATAATACCCAATGTGACCAATACTTCAGCCAAAGTAAATGCTTTTTTCATAACAATACTCCCCATATAAATAATCAAAAAACAAAATGCATATACGTACATTACCATTATAAAATATTTTTTCAGAGTCTTCAAGTATTTGTTAAAAAAAATAAAACTGGCAAAAAATTTTCTTTAGGGATTTTTAAGCACATATGATAGATAAAGTCGGGAATTTCAGTATAACAACACCGCAGCCGAAAAAGCAATCTTTTTTGGATAAACTTCATACCTATACAAAGAATTCTGCAGACATGAATGATACTGTTATTGTTCCCAGAACGATATTTAAAGGTTATTTAGGAGTTATGCTCGGAACAACACTTGTTACTCTCGGCGGAGTATTCAATAAACATCCAAAGACAAGCAAAACTTTAACAGCAAGCGGACTTCTGGCATCATTATACGGAACCTGGGCATTTGTAAGACCATTTATAATAAAAGACAAATAATTATTTCGCAGAAATACAAGCTGAAATTGCATCCATCAAACGTTTTACGGGTACAATTTCTATTTTATCGTACTCAATTCTGTTTGCATAAGGTATTATAGCCTTTTTAAACCCTGACATTACAGCTTCATTCAAACGTTTTTCAATATTGTTCACAGGATGAATTTCACCTGACAAGCCGATTTCACCGATAATTACGGTTTGCGGATCTACTACAACATCGCGTGCACATGTTGCAACGGCGAGCGCAATACCTAAATCCGCAGAGGGTTCCGAGACATCAATTCCGCCCATAACGTTTACATAAACATCTTGTTTTGAGAGGTTTAATCCTACTCTTTTTTCCAATACAGCAAGAATTTGCAAAACCCTGCTTGTGTCAACACCGTTTGCGACTCTGCGCGGTGTCGGATAAGGAGTTGTTCCGACAAGTGCCTGAATTTCCACTAACAAAGGGCGTGTACCCTCATTGGTTACGACAATTGCACTCCCCGGGACTGCTACCTGAGAACGCTCATTCAAGAATAATTCATTAGGGTTTGTCACACATTTCAAGCCTGTTGTGCACATCTCAAAAATCCCAACTTCTGATGTGTTTCCGAAACGATTTTTCATAGCTCGAAGCATTCTGTATGATTTATATTTATCGCCCTCAAAATAAATAACCGTATCAACCATGTGTTCAAGAACCTTAGGCCCTGCAATATTACCCTCTTTAGTCACATGCCCGATTACAACAGTTGTTATATTTTTGGATTTTGCAATATGCATCAAAAGGTTTGTACATTCGCGAATTTGCGACACACTGCCAGCCGAGCTTGCGACATTTTGAGAATATACAGCCTGAATACTGTCAATTACTACAATATCCGGTGAAATAGCTTCAATTTGAGCTTTAATACTTTCCATTGAAGTCTGCGGATAAATATATAAATTATCGGCATTAATAGAAAGGCGTTCAGCCCTTAACTTCAACTGGCTTGCACTTTCTTCCGCCGAGATATACAAGACTTTTTTGTTATTCTTACAAAGTTCACCGCTGGTCTGCAAAAGTATTGTAGATTTGCCTATACCAGGATCGCCTGCAATCAAAACGAGTGAGCCTTGAACCAAACCGCCGCCGAGAATTCTGTCAAATTCCGAGATATTTGTAGATACTCTGACTTCTTCTCCAATATGAATATCTTTCAATAGTTCGGGTTTTTCAGTATTAATAAATTCATCCTGAGCCTGTTTAGAAGCGGTATACTGTACCTCTTCAGTCAAAGTTCCCCACGCTCCGCATTCGGGGCATTTTCCAAGATATCCTGCAGTTTCATACCCGCATTCCGTACAAACCCATTTTGATTTAACTTTAGCCATTATTTTCCTGTCTTATTTATCATTGATACATCATAAACTCTTAATGCGAAATACGGTTGTTCTTTATCAGCTTCCTGCAAGAACATTACAAAAGTATCATCAAAGAAAAACTTCCTTGGTTTTGAAACCTCTGTCGGCAATAAAGCTGTCATCTTAGTCATAATAAGAGCTTCTGATTTCAATTTAACACCTTCGTTATTCATTTTGAAATCAACAGTTTCTATAGCCTGATCAATCTCAAAATCAGTTCCTTTTATTCTGTGTCCGCAAAGTTCATCAAAAGATTTCATCTTATACAGATTAATATCAGGAATTTTCAATTCATCTTTTGATGCAAACTCTCTGTTTCCCATATATTCAGATTCTTTATTCTGCATATCAGCGTATAATTTATCAAAAGATTTGTTGTCGCTTGTTCTGTAAAGATATAAAACATCATTACCTTCTGTCAAAATTGCAACGGCAAAATCATTAGAGGAGTTATAGAAAAGAACACGAACCATATCATCAAGAATTTTTTCGCTGTTATTGCCTATACCAAAAAAGTTTACTTTTGAAAGGGAACGAGCAAATCTTGCAGGCTTTAATTTATCAAATGCCGTCATGAATTTAAAATCCTTTTTAAGCATTGCATAAACAGTGTATTTCCCTTCACCTTTAGACCAGTCCATACCGTCTAAAATATCACTTGTTTCATTAAATTTTTCTTTAATAGCTGTTTCAATTTCAACTTTTAATTCGGGAGAAGTTTCTCCGTAAGTTTTATAATATGAACTTTCAGACAAATCCTCAGCTTTAAAAGTTTGTTTATTCAAAGCTTTAACAAGTGCAGGAGTTCCGCCTGTGAATTTAACAGGACCATTAACTATTCCGTCCATCAAATCATTCCAAGCAAGTTGGAAAGTTCCGACCCAAAGCCTGTTTTGCTGAGCTGACTGAGATGACATCAAAGGCAGAACATCGAGCGATTGCGAAGTTTTTGCAAATGTTACCGATGTTGCAAACAATAAAACTACAATTAATACAAATAATTTTTTCATTTATTTCTCCCTAATATTTAAAAATCTAAAAAAACTTTTCAAAAAACCTTTTGAGTTTTTTTCATGTGGAATATTAGCACAAGCATGATAATTTTCATAGTTCTGTATGATATTTTCAGGAATATCCTCACCGCGTTCCATAAGATCGGCAAGAAACTCAAGATAATCGTCCTGTTCCTCACGGTATAACTCATCACGCCTTCTCAAATCCTCATCAGCTTCATAATGAACAAGCGCATGATAAACCGCCTGAATACTTTTATCATCAGTATCACGCGGAAAATTTAAAACGGCTTCCCTTACACACATACGAGAAATTAAAACTTGCCTGATTAAATCGGCAACTAATGCTCTATCATTTTTCATACTAAAATTTGAGATTTACTCTCAGCAAATCTGATTAACTCAATATAACTGCCGTTAAAAAATTGTTCAGCAACAGTTTTTACAGCTTCCTCAGCCATTTCTTCTTTAGACATTGCAGCCTTATAGAAGAATTTTTTACCAACCTTATAACGAACAAGAATTGATTTTACGGTCAATCTGTCCATAACGGTTTTAATTGTTGTGTACGCTCTTTCAATACCGTTAGCAGATAAGTCATCAACGATGTCTTGGATTGAAACATCTTTGTCTTCATCTTCTTTAGTTAAGTTCCAGAATGAATTTAAAATATCAATTTCTAACTTACCGCACACCATATTTTCCTCTACTTTCTTTTTATTACTAACATTGTAACATATAAACAGATTATTTCAAGCTTGATATGACGAAAATGTTACAATTATCGCATATCAAACAGATCTTCTTCTTTTTTAAAATTTGTTTTTTTCTTTTTAATTTTTTGATTTCTCTTTTTGGTTTTGTTTGAAACATTTCTGTAAGCATTGTCAATAGAAATCTTGGTCAAAGCAGTTCCTTTGCGCCTGTCGTAGAATGTAAGCCAGAAACTTCGATTTATATTATCTACTGCAAAAGAAACCCTGCCTGCAAATTTATCTCCGGGGCGAATTTGTTTAAACATCAATTTTGTATCCCCGAAAATTGACGGGCGAAAAACTGAGTTGTAATCATTTACCAATGCCATATCAAGCCCTGAAAATGTTTTATCGGACATATTCGAAATCATAACTGTTAAAGTTATTGTATTGACCTCACCAAAAGGATCTGTTTCATGCTTAATGTCACTGATTTGAATATCCAATCCCGGATAAAACATTTCATGCTGTTTTAAAGCTTCCTCTTTATACACAGGCAATGGAACAGTTGTATTAATTTTAACTCGAATTTGATCTCCGGGTGCGATTAAAACATCATGCCCTTTTCTGATTAATGCCATACCAAGCCCGATTGCGCCGCCGACAGCAGCCCCGCCTGCAAGCGTATAACCTTGCGATACGACAGCAGCTTCAAGCCCGAGCCAATTTAAAGCAGCAAATCCTCCGACAGCACCACCGACAAGCGTATATCCTACATCCTGTGCTACAATTTTTGAAGCTTCCGCAACAGGATGTAGCTTTGTAGACATTTTACCTTCAATCGGAATCTCGCGTCCATCGGGCGTAATAAGATAATCAAAATCCAGTTCTATCCATCCCGAACGTCCAAGACGCTTTGGGTCAACCGTCTGAGTAATTCTGCCATGAGCAACAGTACCTTTAGGTAAAATTACCCCCTTATCACCTTTAACCTCATCGGTTACTTCTGCAAAAAATTCATCGCCCTCAATATTTATGCTGCTGTCCAATACTTGAGAAACTGTCATATTAATAACATCTTTGCGTTCAAGATTTTCAACCTTGCCCGTAAAAAGCTCCTGTTGAAGTCTTTGTTCATACTGTTCAACTTTTTCGGCATGACCTTGTAAAACATCGGCATAACAGTTAGAACCCAAAAATATTAATAACAATACCCAAGAAATAACCTTTTTCATAATAATATTATATAACAAATGTTGACAGAATGGCAAAAAATTTGTATTATTAACATATGAAAAAACGTTGGTATGATATAGATCCGACAGTCAGCAGAGCTGTTGCAAGTTTAGAAAAAGCAGAAGAATATATTCAAGTTCGCTGTGCAGATTTTATTATTGACAGACTTAAAGATATTGATTTCAATATTGAAATGTCTTTAGATGATCAATATAATTACATTATGCGCAGATGGTATGACAAAAACATTAAAGTATCTCATGCTATGGAATACTTGAAAAATGCACCTGTCGATATCAGAAAAGAACTTGCTTTAGAAATTATTGATTTTATAAAAGAATATACCGATTACGCAAAAAATCTAAGAGATTGATGCCAGATACTGCTCATAAGACATTTCCGACCAGGTTGTATTTGCATCTTTAATAACTTTTGCCGGTATTCCCGCAATAATAGTATTTGGTTTTTCAAATGATTTAGTTACATAAGATCTTGCACCTACAATAGTATCATCAGGCAAAGAAACACCTTTGCAAATAACTGCTTCATCACATAACCAGCAATGATTACCAATAGAGACATTTGCAGGTTCATTTAAAGGCTGTTTTGTATCTTTATCATAAATAACATGATAATCAGCAGTTCTTATACTTACTGTTTTAGCAAACAAGCAATTGTCGCCTATCGATACTGAAAGATTTTCTTTATCACCTATGAAAATGCCCCCCCCCCGAATTTTAAGATTATTACCCAATATTAACTTACCATTTTTTGAAAAAATGTTTACTGTTAAATTAGAAATTTCTCTGTTAGAAGAACCTATGGATACAAATGCATTATCATAGCATGTTATTTGACAGTTTTTGAATTTTGGGCATGGCGAATAAATTTTCACCAGTGAATTTTCACCGAGAAACTTAACCTTTAAACCTTTTGGCGTTTTAACAGACTCTTTACCATTCTTTGAAACAATAATAACTTTATTATTTTTCATTTCAAATTTGTTTCGAAATCGTATTCTAATTCCAAAAATATTTATTTTATACGAATGTGGTACTAAACCTTTTTCTATCAATATCATTAGTATATTTTACCAAATACTTGTCAAAAATAAATTAGCCATTTGGGTATTTTTCTCGTTCGTAATAACAAAAGCAAATCTATAAATCAAGATCTTTAAGCTGTTTTTGTACATTCAGTTCATTCGGGTTTAATTCTTTTGCTTTTAAGATACTTTTAACAGCGAGTTTTTCATGCTTTTTAGCATTTGTCTGCTTAAATAATTGTTCTTCTGTATAAGATAAATACAGATATGCCCTATAGTCATCTGTTGCGTCTGCAAGCTTCTTAAAATATTTACTTGCATCATTCATATTTCCTTTAATATAAGATGCATAAGCAATTCTGGAAAGACGTTGAACAATATTTTCAGGCTCATATATTTTATTAAAATTTTCTACTTTATTTATAACTATTGAAACCCTGTCCGAAGATTTTTTACAGGTCAATACAGGACTATTATAAATATTTAATTTTCCTTCTTCTACCCAATTCGGATTTGCATAATAAATATTCTGATTTGCACTCTCCAGTCTTTCTTTAGCCAGAGGATGAGTTGCAATAAAATATTTTATTTGAGGAGCTATATCCAAAAAATTAAGAGCTTCCATAGCTTTCGAAGGTGAATAACCGGCTTTGATAATAAGGGTACAAGCTTCCGCATCTGCCATAAATTCCATCATTTTAAGCTCATTATAATATTTTTTTATATATACCATAGAAGCTGTAGAATTTGCCAAATTATAAGCCGCCGAATTATCATTTACGACTTTTTGAGCATTAACAATATCGTTAAGTTTCTTGTTAATTTCAGCAGTTCTTTGAGAATGTCCGAGCAAAAGATGCGATAATTCATGTGCCATTACAAAAGCCAGAGCATCTTCATTATTATAAAGCGAATCATACAAAGCTGTATTTATTTCAACAAAATTATTAGCACCTGATGCTGCATTAATCTCATCATGACTTTTTCTGATTGCAAATCTCCAATTTGTATATTCCAGATTATTTGCTCTTATTAAACGTTCTGCAACCCTATAAACTCTATAAAAATCAACAGCCGATCAATGTTTACCGAATTTAACTTTTTATTAATAGCAGGTTCAATTACAGATTTATAAATTTTTTCATCCTGCTCTAATTTAGCTTTATACTTGTTCGCATCAACAGGAGTAACTGTTGAGAACGTAAAAAGTTTCGGATCTTTAAGCTGTAACGAAGACTTTTTAATATAAGTATCAAGTTTATCAAAACTTCTCTCATACTTTTGAGAAGTATTGTATTTTGAATTCTTTTTAACCTCTTTAAGCTGTTATGGTTTTTCGGACACTTTTGAAATTGGTTTTTGAGATATTTAATCGCCGTGTTTGGCTTGGTGTTTGAGTTTTACCCGCTTCCCCAAGTCTGAGAGTCGGGGGTTTGAAAAGTCCGAAATGTCCGGTTATTAGGACGAAAATGTCCGGTATTTTTCCATAAAATTTTATAAAATTGCCGAGTTTCCCTATTATATTTGAGTTACAGCCGAGTGCAAAAACGGACATTTTGTGCAATTTGCTATTCAAAAATTATACTAAACTTGGAAGAACCCCGCAACTTGTGCCTTTTAGAATTTTAATTGTTTCGCATAATTCTACGATATTTATCCCTAAGTCGGAAGGAATTTTTTTAGTGGGAAATCGCTTCCCTGACTTTATTTAATAAAGATTTTATCGAAACAAATTCCAAAACTTAAAGATGACTTTTCTAAAACTATGTGTAAAAAATATCGGATTAATTTTACCCCTCAAAGCTGGAAGCAGAATTGAGAGAAAATAGCAGATTTTTCCAAAATATTGAATTCAAACCTTGTTTAAATTGCGTTTTAAAATAGTTTTATGGGTGTTTTATAAAAATTTCTGCTTAAAATTCAGATATAATGGGACACAAAACAACACATTTCCCCCCTCAGACACTTCCAATTTGAGAGAAATCAGTCTAACATACAGTAGCTGTAATAATAAATAAGGATACGGTATGGCAGACATTAATAATAATGATATTTGGATTGATGTTGAAACACTCGCGAAATTGAAAAACATTACTCGTCGAGCTGTTCGGCTTGCTCTTAATCAGAATAAATATGAATACAAAGTTGAAAATATTAGAGGCGGCAAAACATACAAAATTAAACTATCAACGCTTGAAGAAGAGCTTCAGCTTAAGTATTTTCAGGAATATTATGATGATTATAAAACGTGTGATAACGAGGTTATTGAATTATCTAATTTCAATATTAAACAAGAAAAACTCATATCCGAAAACCAAAGAAAAATTGCACTTGCAAAATATGACCTGATTTATGTTTGGCTTGATTTTAGGAAAGAATATAAAAGGGATAAGCTTAAAACCAACGGGAATATTCCAGATAAAGAATTCCTGCAATTATATAATACAGGAATGTTCCAAGAAGAGATTTTCAAAATCTTAGGTAAAGTCTCAATCGGCTCACTTTATCGCTGGCGTGCATTATTGGATTACAACAAAGATTGGACAGCGTTAGTCGGGCAGTATAAATATTCAACAAGGAAAGAATACAGAACAACCTTAAATGAAGAACAGATTAAAATATTTATACAGATTTTGCTGTCCCCTAGTGCGTTTTCAATAGGCAAAGCTATTTCACTTACAAAACATATTCTAAAGGAACGCGGGCAAGAAATTTTACCAAAAGATATTACATTTAGAAGATATGCCGAATGGTTTCGGGATAATAATTTTGACAAATGGACACTCGCACGAGATGGCGAAAAAGCACTAAAGGATAAAGTAAGTCCCTTTATAGTCAGAAACGCAGCACTTTTAAAAGCAGGGCAAGTGCTTGTGGCAGACGGGCATACGCTCAACTTCCAAGTAATAAATCCGTTCACAGGTAAACCTTGCCGAGCGACTCTGCTTGGTTTCTTAGATTGGAAATCAGGCGGACTTGTCGGCTACGACATTATGCTTGAAGAATGTACGCAAAATATCGCGTCTGCCCTCCGTAATGCAATTTTAAAAATGGATCATATCCCAGAATATGTTTACCAAGATAACGGTAGAGCCTTCAAAAGCAAATTCTTTAATGGCGATAAAAAGTTTGAAGAACTCGGATTTACAGGTGTTTACAACAAACTCGGAATAAAACCTGTCTATGCCACTCCATACAACGCTCGAGCCAAAGTCATCGAGCGTTTCTTTTTGGATTTTCAGGAAAGTTTTGAAAAGCTGATTCCAAGCTACATCGGGACAAGCATTGAAAATAAACCCGCTTACCTTATGCGAAACGAAAAGTTGCACAAAAATATCCACGAGAAATACAGTTTTACCCCGACAATAGAGCAGGCTCTTAAAATGATTGGAAAATGGCTTGAATTTAAACATTCCCAACCTTGTCCTAATGATAGAGATAAAACAATTCAAGAGGTTTTAAACGGAATCGAGAAACAAAATATTGACGAAAACTTGCTTGACGATTTGATGATGGCACAAGAGATTAAGAGTATCGGCAGAAACGGAATAAGGTTTTTGAAAGCGGATTACTTTGACGAGGCACTCTACGGAATTAAAGAGAAAACTGTCATAAAGTACAGCCTGTTTGATTTATCGTACATAAAAGTTTATTCAATGAAGGGCGAATTTATCTGTAAAGCAAACCGAATAACCGAAACTCATCCGCTTGCTTATCAAATTGGCGATATTAAAGACATTGAAGATTACAAACAAAAGATTGAAAAGCAACAAAAGCTCCGCAGAAAAACGATTAAGGCGGTTCGTGAGCATTTCAATTTAGAGGATATGGATTATCTTGAAAAAGAATTAATGCAAAATATCCGCTTGCCTGAACCCAAGCCGATTAAAGAAATAACGGTTCAACCTGAACAAAAAACAGAACCGAAGCCGCAACAGAATTTTGAGCCCAAAGTTAAAACTTCAATTGTTGCAAGGCCGATATTTAAAAGTGCATACGAGCGTTATGAATGGCATATGCAGAATGGTTGTATCTGCCAAGAGGACAGAACTTGGCTAACTAACTACATAAAATCAGACGAATACAAAGAAATATACGGAAAGGAGCAGTAATGAAAAAGGTTTTCGTAAAAACAAAGAATGTAAAACAACTAATCTCGATGATGAACCGCCTGCGTGAAAGAGAAGACGGAGTTCCCGGAATGGGACTTGTTTATGGCGAACCCAGTCTTGGTAAAACTTACGCAATTACTTGGTGGGCGGCACAAAATGATGCAATACTAATCAGGAGTGCCAATCTCATGTCTGCTAGGTGGTTATTAGAAGAGATGGTTGAAGAGTTAGGCGAAATTCCTTATAACAAGTTCTCGGATATCTTCAATCAAGTGGTAGTTCAATTAATCAAGACTCCAAGAACCATTATTGTAGATGAAACGGACTATTTGACGATTGATTCTCGGGCGGTTGAAACTTTAAGGGACATTCACGATAAAACGAATATCCCTATTGTTTTAGTCGGAATGGGTACGGCAAATAAAAGGCTCCAACGGCACAAACATTTATATGACAGATTATTGGAAATAATAAAATTTGAGCCATTCTCAAAACAGGATATAACTTCAATAATCGACCAATTATCAGAAGTTCCGTTTACGGATTGCGCCAAAAAACTTTTATACACTCGCACAAATCGATTCAGGCAATTGGTAAAAACTATCAGTAAAGCGGAACAGGTCGCAAAATCAAACGGAATAAAAGAAATTGACGAAATAACTTTGAAGGAGGTGTTAAAAAATGACGATGCTGACGCAGAAGAAATTGAACTTACAAATGAAAATTCTTAAAATAGCAAAGGGACTCAATAAATTTACTCTGTCTGACATTTTGCCAATGCTTGAAGAAAATGAAAAAACAATTCAAAAAGCGCTTAATGATTTAGAGTCTTTAAACCAAATTAAAAAGATATCAAATACAGAATATCTATATACAAATTTTAAAAAGTGTGTGAATAAACCAGTTCCCACAAGCCAAAGCGGCGATTCAGATATTTGGCTAACAATGCCCGAAGTTGCTCGACTACTGAACATTCAGGAAGAAACTGTTAAAAGAAACTGCCTTAAAGGGAATTATGTTGTTAAACCGAATAAAGAACCTGATTTAGAGGGGAAATATTTAATTAAACGCTCGTCGCTTAAACTATATGATTTTTTAGAAGATTCCGAACGTCGTGCAATGGATAAGGAAGTCAAAAAGCTTTTTCATAATAAAGAGGAAGAACGTCTATATGTTGTGGCTTCAGACAGAGGCAAAGAATTTATATATAGATACTTGAAACTTTTTAAACTCACAGAAGGTATGAATTGCAGAGAACTTCGTAGCTTTTTAGAAATAATTCCGCTAAAGAATCCCAAGCTAAAAGTTTCATATTCTGCGTTTCATTCCAAACGCAAAAAGTACCAAATAGAAGGGATGATGGGAATATTCCCTAAATATTTTATGCCGGATTGCAGAGAAGAAGAGCCAAAAGTCCGCAGAAATCTTAATCGGCTGCCGAAGGTTTACAATCTTGCGACAGCCGAACAAATCGAGATTATTTATAAATGCTTCTGCTTTGGAATACCGGCTTCTCAAACCGCAAAAATTGCAAATATAGGAAACACGACAACAGAAACTTTTTATCAATATATTCGAGCAAAAATTTATGATAAACAGTATCAGGAATTAGTTGAACATTTTGACTCCGAGCCTCAAATCCCGCAGGTCAGGATTTTTATGAACGATGTTTCGATATGCTTGTACTGCTATAATGACAATGTTTTTATCACTCAAAAACCACTAAAATCAAAGTTGTCGCAACGACGTCAACAACCCGAGGAAGTCAAAGAAGCCCGCAGAATGTATAACATTCTTTACCGCAAAAAGTTTATGGCAAGTATGCGAAAATATTTGGAGCATCACCTGACTGTAATGATTTGGAAAGAATGTATTTGTAATTTTGAGGAGTTACTTAATTCTATATATTCGATTATTCATATATAAGAATTATAAGTCCCCAGTATCTATCAGAATGCCTTTGCTATCAAAATCTTTGTTTTCATTTCCGTAACCCAAAGAATTAGCAATAACTCTTGCATTTCCGAGCTTGTAATCAACTGAATTGTGAACGTGGCCGTGACACCACAATTTTATGTTTGGATATCTTTCAAACAAGTATTCTAGATTGCTCGCAAATGCGGCACATAATAAATCGTTTTTATATTCTTCAGAAATGCTTTTTAAACTTGGTGCATGGTGAGTTACGACAACTATTTTTTTATCTTTGTATTTTTGACAAGTTTTTTCAATAAAATTAATGCTTTTCTTATGAAGCGCCAATTGATCTTCTGTGGAAATTGTTTTTAATTTTCCTTTTTCGTACAATTTTACATTTCTAAAATCATTCAAATATTTTTGTGCAATAAACCTACAACCGTCAGAGTTTCCATATAAATTAAAATCAGTAAATAAAATACAGCCTATAAAACAAATGTTATCAATAACAATGCTCTGATTTTCTAAAAAATGTACAGGTCCTAAGAATTTGTTTTGAAGATATTTTATAGATAAATTTAATGATTCTTCTTTGGCATAAGTAAAGTGAGTGTAGCCTAAATGATTTCCATCGACAACAATCCCTTGTTTCAGATTATTATTTATCCATTTTTCGGTTGTAATTCTATCTCCTGAAATATCTCCGCAACAAATTACAAAATCATCCGGTGCAAAATCAAAACTTGTATTTTTCCCTGAATTAATATCGCAATGTATATCAGATATGATTCTTAACTTCATAAAATCCACCTTTAACACAATTGATGTATCAAAAGTAGAAGAAAGTAGTAAAGATGAATTTATATCTTAAAATGTGCTGTGTCCGTATTTGACATAAACATTGGTTATTATAATAATGTAAATATTATAAGGAACTAATAATGAAATATGCATTGGTAAATAACGAAAAAGTCGAAGCCGCAAAAGGACAAGTTGGTATTTGTCCGGTGTGCGGAAGTACTGTTATAGCAAAATGTGGAAACTATAAAATTAATCATTGGGCACATAAAACAAAACATAATTGTGATGCTTGGTGGGAAAATGAGACTATTTGGCATCGAAATTGGAAAAATTATTTTGCGCCAGAATGGCAAGAAAAAATATTTACTGATGACGCAACCGGAGAAAAACATATTGCAGATATATGTACAGATAGCAATCTAGTTATAGAATTTCAACATTCCGCAATAAAACCTGAGGAAAAAATTTTTAGAGAAAATTTTTATAAAAATATGTTATGGGTTATTGACGGAACTAGATTAAAAAATGATTATCCGAAATTTCAAAATGGAACTTTTGAACTTATAGGCAAACCCGCAGAACCTGCTCTATTTTTGTGTCATAATCCACAAAGTGCAATACCGAAAATGTGGCGCAATTCAAATGTTCCAATTTTGTTTGACTTTTTAGGAATTGAAGAAAATATACCACAAAATGATATTAGACAGTTTTTATTTTGTGTGTTACCCGTTATTGTTGATAATAAAGCAATTATTGTGAGAATGACGCGTAGTACATTTATATATAATGTACAAAATGATGCAATTTTAAATTATTTAAATAATTTAACCCGGGAAATTCCTGAACTGTATAGGAAACTGAAAAATATGCAAACTCAAAGACTTGTACAGTATCAATTAAGACCAAGATATACAAGAAGACGATTTTCTAGACGCTTGTAAAGCATTTAATAAATATAAAAGAACTTGACATAATTTATTCTTATATGGCAATTCTATTCGAGATAAAGTTATTTTGAATAAAACCAGTTAATTATATTAAACTCGACTTCATTTCTTATTAGTTCTAGAAAGTAAATTTAGGTTGAAAATTAATACACAAAACAACATATTTATATGTAATTAGGTTCCAAATTTTTAACTTCAGAGTTAATGTTAATATATAAGAAAATCTCAAATGTATAAATTTTACAAATTGGACAAAACAACAAAAAATATAATAAAATGACTATATTCCATCGATTTAAAATTCTATATTTTTGAGATAATATATAAAAGAGGTATGAAGATTGGTACAACAATTAGCTAGTAAAACAAAAGATAATTATAAAAACTTAATAGAAGAATCAGGTTATGGAGTCGTGTATACCCCTCCAGAATTAGCAGATTTTGTTTCTAAAATAGTAATAAATGAAATCAAAAATGATAAATCTTTTGTAAAGAAGGAGAAATTTATTGTATTAGATCCTTCATGTGGCGAAAATGCTCTTTTAAATTCTATAAATAGAATTAATAATAGAAAATTTAACATAGATTTTATTGGTGTAGATGTAGATAAGAATGTTATTAACAATAATAAAAAATTATATTCTGGTAGACATTTTATATTTGATTCTTTTGATTCTATTTTGCCTACAAATCAAATATCTACAGAATATTTTTGGAAATTAAAGTTTGATAGTCCTAACCTTATTATTTCAAATCCCCCTTGGAGTTCTAATAGAATTTATGATAAAAATATTTTATTAGAGCATGGATTTACACTAAGTAAAGGACAATATGACAGCTATGAATTGTTTATAGAATTGTGTCTTAATATTGTTGCAGATGATGGATATTGTGCTTTTATTCTTCCAGATTCAGTGTTTTCGGATGAAAAAAGTAATTTAAGAAAATTACTTCTAGAAAAATCATCAATAAAAGTTATTGCTCGTTTGGGAGAAAAAATTTTTGAAGGTGTCCATAGGGCAACTACCATTATAATCACAAAAAAATGTAAACCAACAAAATTAACAAAAACTAAATGTTTTAGGCTTGCGACTAATGCAAGAAAAGATTATCTTAGTAATAATATTGATATTTATAGACATTATATAGAAGTTGCGCACTTTGTAAAACAAGATAGGTTTTGTAATAACTTAAATTATAATTTTGATATTGATACGCAAGAACAAGAAGAATTATTAATAAGAAAAATTGAACAAAATAAAATTGATTGGAATTCGATTTTTAAATTTAATAGAGGAGTAGAAATATCCAAACAAGGTCTAGTTGTCGAATGTCCATATTGTGGAATAGCACAAGGTGTTTCAAAAAAACAAATTAATGCAGGAAGTAAAATTTGTAAAAATTGTTCAAAGATTTTTCAATTTAGTAAAAATAATATTGAATCTGTTATTAGTACTTCAAAAGAGGATAATTATACAAAGATCTATGTTGGTGAAAATATACAACGTTATTACCTGAAAGGTAATAAGTATATAATTAAAAATAAAAAAGGTATTGATTATAAAAGTAAAGATATTTATATGCCTCCTAAAATTTTAATTAGAAAAACTGGTTTGGGAATAAATGCTTGTATAGATTATGATAGTACATATATTTCTCAAACAGTTTATTCCTGTAATTATATAAAAGAAAATAATATCCCTCTTGAATATTATTTAGGTGTTTTAAATTCAAGAGTAATGTATTATTATTATTTAAAACTTTTTGGTGAAAATGAATGGAAATCTCATCCATATTTTACAAAAGAAGTAGTATTTTGCTTACCTATACGACAAATTGATAATACAAACATGGATATATGTTTAGAAATAGCAAATTTGACAAAGAAAATTATAAATAATTATTCAAGAGATATTGATTTTCAGATAGAAAATTTAATTTATAAACTTTATAATTTAACTGATAATGATATTGAAATAATAAAAACAGAAATAAATAAATTGCCTAATTTAGGTGCAATTAATCATATGAAGTATTGAAATGTATAGATATATAGGAAATAAATCAAAATTATTAGATTATATAATTGGAAAGACTAAAGACATTATTGGTAAATCCGGAACAGTAGCAGATATTATGGCTGGGACTGGTATGGTATCACTAGAATACAGGAAAAATGGTTATAATGTTATTGCGTCCGATATGATGACATATAGCAAATGTCATTTGATTACAAATTTATTAAATAGCAAAAGCCCTGAATTCAAGGGCTTGATATCATTAAAAATAGCTGGTATGAGTATGTATGAATCTATTCTTGCATATTTAAACAACTTAGAAGGAATAGAAGGATATTTCTATAATGAATTTTCCCCAGAGGGAATTCCAAACAATGGATATTCGCCAAGAAAATATTTTGTATCTAAAAATGCAAAAAAAATAGATGCCATTAGACGAGAACTTGAGAACTGGATTCAAAATAAAAAAATTGATTCAAACGAAGAAGCAGTATTAAAGCATACTTTAATAATGGCAGTGAATAAGGTCGCTAATATATCTGGAACATATGGGTATTTTTTATCTAAATTTACAAAAAATTCTATTGAGGATATTTTTTTAGAACAGCAAGAATTTTGTAATATAGGATCTACAAATAATAAGGTTATGCAAGGTTTCGCAGAAGATGTTGCAAAAAATATTAAAGCAGATTTATGCTATATTGATCCTCCATATACAAAGCGCCAGTATGCTGCAAATTATCATATATTAGAAACTATTGCCAGAGGTGATAATCCAATAGCACAAGGGAAAAGTGGTTTAAGAGATTGGTGGGATCAACATTCAAAATTTTGTACAAAGACTCGAATAAGAGATTCTTTTAAAAAAGTTATTACAGATATGAATTGTCCGTGTTTCTTAATTAGTTATAGCGAAGATGGTCTCTTATCCATAAATGAATTAGTTGATTTCCTTAACCAATTTGGAAAAACAAAAGTATCCACAATAGATTATAAAAGATTTAGGAGCAATCAAAGCGAATTGCCTAATAAAATTCAGGAATATATAATTGAACTATACAAGTAGTAGGTATAGTCATGGAATATATTAAAGCAATTTTATATAGAAAATTAAATCCTTCTGATTTTAAAAAAATGTACGATATTGATAAGCCTGAAACAGGAGGAGGACAGACATATATTGATGCTACTGGTATTACAACAGAAGAATTTGCCGAATTTTCTACAGGAGGTAGGACAGTTCCGTCTACATATGTAGGTGACGATAGACCATCTTTTGTCATTGATGTATCAGTATTAGGGAATAGAAATATTCATCAGGAAATTGAATTTGAACCAAGGCATAATAGAAAAAATTACAAAATATCAAGACAAAATTTAAAGCACAAGCATCCGGCATGGTCACCAGATAACAACTTTCCAGAACCTGACTTTGAAAATGACCCGAATTTTTCAAACGTAACAGAAAATCTAACCATATACATTCTTAAAACGTCAACAAATTCATATTATGCAGGTTTTTTTGATGTAGATGTATTGCCAGATAATTGGCCTGCTGGAATCGGTTTAGAAAAACTTTTTGAAGAAGAACGTCGTGGTGTAATCTTTATAGAAAGAGAGATCCCGTTTCAAAATTCTTCTGATAATCCGTTTATGATTGATGAATTGGTTGCAGAGGATAATGTAGACGGTATCGATATAAGTAAAATATCTGACGACAAAATTGAATATGATAAAGATGATGTTAGTTTCGAAATCCCAACCAACATTACAGATATCGTTGTAGAAACACAACCTCCGGAAGTTTCCATCAAAAAGAAATCATCTCAACCTAGAAAATATAGACCAATAAAAAGAGATTACGTTAAAAGTAACAAAAACAAGAAAATTGCTGGTGATGCAGGGGAACAAATCATTCTGGCGATTGAAAAACAAAAATTGAATGATTTGGGAAGAGAAGATTTATCAGAGAAAGTTAATTGGGATTCTAAAGATAAAGGTGATGGTTTAGGCTATGATATTTTATCTTATGAGATTTTACCTAACAAAGAAGAAAAAGAAATATATATAGAAGTAAAAACAACAACAGGAAGTATTAATAAACCATTTGAGGTATCCATAAATGAAGTTGAATTTTCACAAGGACATAGCGATTCTTTTTATATCTACAGAGTATATTCTTTAAGTTCTGACTGTTCTAAAGTAAAATATTACAAAATAAAAGGAAGCATCCCTAAAAAT
>CATKZI010000006.1 GCA_949841365.1 uncultured Candidatus Melainabacteria bacterium | reverse complement strand
GTTGCGTGTCGCTGGTTTTGTGGAACTTTGTCCACACAAAGTTCCCGCTGCCCGCGCAGGGCATAATAAGGTTGGTTAGCTTTTAGTTACCGATAATATTTATTATGTAAACAAATGTAACGAAAAATCAAACTTGTGAAATTGGAGGTTTTTAAAATACTTTATATGTGTAAGAGAGCATAACAAACATAAGGAGAGATGAGATGACTTTTTTAGCGATTGATGCACAAAAGAATTTATTTACATTGCAGAAAAGCCAACTGCAATTTGAACAAACGCTTGTAATGAGCAGAGCAAACTATATTACAAAGCAAATGGGCTATAGAGCACAAGAACTTGAGGATATGGATGTTGATGTAGATAATGACCCGACATATCAAATGCTTCAACAACAGGAATCATATCTTGAAACCCGACAGGATTCACTGGATTCGCAGATAAGTTTGATGGAAAACGAGATTTCGAGTTTGAAAAACCTTGTTAACAATAACATCAAATCTGCTTGCAGCTTGAACCTAATCGGTGGGTAGGGAGCGTGCCGCTCCACCCGACACATTGGGTATTGCATAGACTTTTACAAAGTTTTGTCAAACAAAAACAACTCAACTGTATTAAGCATCAAAGATGCTATGGTCATCGGGCCTACACCGCCCGGCACAGGCGAAAGGTACGCAGGTGAAACTTTTTCAACATCGCCGCGAACTTTTCCCGACTCATCTCTAAAAATTCCCACATCAACGATAACACAATTATTTTTTATTATATTTTTTTCCCCTACAACATTTTTTCCCACTGCTGACACTACAATATCAGCAGTTTTTATTATGTCTGCAAGATTTTTGGTGTGGCTGTGACACATTGTAACTGTCGCATTTCTATTCAAAAGCATCTGCGCAACAGGTTTGCCGACTAAATTTGAGCGCCCTATGACAACTGCATGTTTTCCGTCAAGTTCAATGTTGTATTCATCAAGAAGCAATAAAATCCCTTTTGGAGTGCAGGGATAGACGTAAGGTTTTTCGCCTGCAAAAAGTTTTCCGGAATTTGCTGTTGTAAGTCCGTCAACATCTTTTTGGGGCAAGATTGTGTTTATTACATTTGACTTGTTAATATGCTCAGGCAACGGAAGCTGTACAAGGATTGCGGTTATTTTTTCATCAGCGTTTAGTTCTTGAATTTTTTCAATAAGTTCCTGTTCTGTAACATCAGACGGATATTCTATTACAATTGAATTAATCCCGAGTTTTTCGGCACATTTTTTCTTGTTATTTACATAAATTCTGCTTGACGGGTCGTCGCCGGCAAGAATTACTGCAAGTGTCGGCTTGACAGGCATTTTGTCAAGTTTTGATTTTAAGTTCTCAAAAATTTTATCTCTTAATTTTTTCCCGTCCAAAATTGTTGTCATTATTCCCTCACCTGTGGCAAATTTAGCCTGAAATAAAACTGCTTGATAGCTTCCTGAACGATTTTTGATGATTTGTCTTTAATTTCCTTATCTGTAGGTATAACACCCAATACGTCTAAATCATAGCGTTTCAGTATTTCGTAAACAGATTCCAAATCGTTATTTTCAACTTTATTGATTATAACACCAAGCTGATTGCCCGCAGCATATTTTGCACTGAATTCTTCTATACGTTTTGCAAGATGTGCACTTTCATCTGTTGGATTTGCAACGATTAAAGTTGTGTCAATGTCCGTATCTACAAGCTGATTTAAGTATTTTAAATCAAATTCGCAGTCAAATATTACTATATCATAGCGGTCAATGAGTTTTAACACTGCATCGTTAATTTGTCCTGTAATCGGGCATCGGCAGTCTTTTGAACCCACAAACCAGGAAACAATAATATCTATATTTTCGTCCAATGAAACAACAATATCCTCCATTGCCCATTCAACATATTCTTGTTTGGACATTCCCTCGGGGATACCTGTTTTATATTCGTGCTTTCCGCTTCTGATACCGTAAATTGTGTTACGTATATCAAGACCAAAGCTGTGTCCCAGTTCGCTTGTCAAATCGTTATCAAATAGCAGGATAGATTTTTCGGGGAAATATTCTCGAAAAATATTTAAAAAAGCTTTTACAATTGTTGTTTTTCCGCTGCCGCTCTTTCCTGTTATTGCAAGTTTAAATGCCATAATGCCTTTCTGTTTTCTGATAACTGTTTTGTCAAATCCATGGCTTTTTCAGCCAGTTTTTCACTCAGTGAACCCGCTCCGCAAGAGGGGGTTATGAGTGAATTTTCTATAATAATTTTCTCATCAATTCCCATTTTGGTCAAATTTTTTACACCATTTTCAAAAATTTCAATCATTTTATCAAGATTTGCATCTTCGATAGCTTTAGTATCTTTGGTTGGAATAACTCCCCATGCAAGTTTTCCGCCACGCATCAGAAATCTTTTAAATTCGGCGCAGGGTTTGTATCTGTATGCATCAAAACTTATTATATCCGCTCCCGCATCAATTGCAATATTCCAATTGCACTCAGCACAGCAGTGAACTCCGCTTAAAGCTCCGTTTTCTTTTATTTTATCAGATACGAATTTAATCATTTTTGTCGAATTTTCGCCATTTGGTGTTGCAAGTGACGGTTCGTCAATAAAAATTATTGGGATTGTGCTAGGGCTTGCGCACTTTATTTGATTAATCTGCCATATTGCTTTTTGAGCCAGAGTATCGGCAAGATTATCCGATTTAATCCTGAATGATAAAGTATGCGGACCTGTAATTTGACCTTTTGCATATTTTGGTTTTATTTTCTTTATCAGTTCTATAAATTTCGGAAAACTTACAGAACAAAAAGAAGACATATCGTCCGAAAATTGGGCAATCATGTCTTCTTTTTTACTTATATTTGTCAATTGTGGCCAAAACGGAATGTCGTAAAAATCTTTTTCTACAATTTCCATTGCTTTATCCAAGCTGTTGCAAGGTAATGAGCCTATAGCTAAACATTCCAGCGTCAACTCAGATGCCATCAATCACCTATTCTTCAACTGTTTCAACTTCTTCTTCAACAGCTTCTTTCAAAACTTCTGAAGCAGTAACTACAACAGCTAATTCGCATTTAACTTTAGAAGTTAATTTGATTAACATTGTGTATTCGCCGATTTTGTTGATAGGAGCGTTTAAAGAAACATTTTTTCTATCAACTTCGATACCTGCTTTAGCTGATAATTCTTCAGTTAATTTTTTAGTAGTAATTGTACCGAACAATTTACCTGATTCACCAGCTTTTGCAGAAAGTTCAAGTTTGCCGAATTCTTCGATTTTGCGAGCGATTTCTAAAGCTTCAGCGTGTAATTTTTCTTGTTTAGCTTTAATTCTTGCTAAATTCTTTTCTCTGTTTTCCAAAGCGCCTTTTGTAGCAACTTCAGCAACTGATTGTGGAAGAAGGAAGTTTCTTGCATAACCGTCTTTTACAGAAACGATATCGCCTGCTTCACCAAGGTTTTGTACGTCTTTTTTTAATATAACCTGCATTTTAATTCTCCTTTTCTATTTATATTCGTAAAATTATGCTATAACAAACAAAACTCTTTGTCGAGAGTTTTTTTCGGAATGTAAACAATATTGTTCGTTTTTCACAGGGCTACGTAGCACTATTTCATTGCAGGGAAATAATATTTCACCCCATTATTAGAGCGCCATCTGACATAGCCTGTTTTTGGGGTTCTGTCGATATCAAGAACACTTACAAGTGCCCAGTTCCCTTTGATTGCGGTCAAGTTTATTTTTTGCGGCATATTGATTGTACCGATAATTTGAGCTTTGTCATCTGTTGCGCTTCTAATATCTTTTGCCTCTGCAGGTGCTTCTTTTAGCAATGTCAAACCGTATTTTTTTCCATACATGTTATAAAACATAATCCAGGTCATAAATCTGTACGGGTCGTCTTTTTTTATCCAACCTTTTGAACCTGTTTTATTATTGTAAATTACTTCTACCCAATCATCAGTTTCGTCGGTTACGGCAAGTAATCCGAAGTTTTTGTTTGGCAAATATACTACAAAAAGTTGTTCAGGTTTGACTTCTTCAGGGAAAATTTGATTTCCTATCCAACTTATACTGTGCAATATTGTCGAACTTTCACTGGGTTCTTTGTAAAGCACAATTTCATTCGGAGCCTGATAAAGCCCCAGTGTTGTTGTCTGCTCAATGCTTACATATTGAGGAACAACATTGGCACACAAAGCTTTTACAGGTATCAATAATATTATTGCAAGTATAAGTAATAGTTTTTTCATATCACTCCCTGAATGAAATTTCTGCGTATGTTTTTTGAAGTTTTGCACGAACATTTGACATTTGACGTTCAATAACTTCATCTGTTAATGTAGCATTTTCATCCTGCATTTTTATACGGAATGCAAGACTTTTGAAGCCTTTTTCGATGTTTTCGCCCTGATAAACGTCAAAAATTTCGCTTCCTTTGAAAATATTTTGCTGAACAGCTCCTTTAATAACTCTTTGAATATCATCAAATGTTACGTCATCATTGATTACAAACGCAAGATCTCGGCGAACTTCCGGGAATTGCGGAAGTTTTTTGTATCTTGGAGTGTGTTCTTTGATGATTTCGATTAACGCATCCAAATCAAGTTCAAACATAAATACATCCTGACCTTTGATTTTCATTTTGTCTTTAAGTATCGGGTGGATTTGTCCGAAATATCCGATACAAGTGAGGTTTTTGCCTAAGATATTAACCTTTGCGCTTCTGTATGGATGATAATAATCAATATCAGTACAAGCAGTCAGTTTAATTCTTTTAGTTACATCAAGTTCATTGAACAGATTTTCCATAATTCCTTTTAGAGTATAGAAATCTGTTTGGGTTTTAACCTGCCATTTTGAATTTTCAATATCGCCTGTCAAAACGCCTGCAAGAACACGTCTTTCAGCTACGCCTGCTGATTTTTCGTTGCTTTCTGCTATTTTATTGTATGTTGTGCCGATTTCGTATGCCCAAAAGTTTTTCTGCCCGTTGTCGTAGTTGTATTTCAAACAGTTCAAAATTGAACCTGACATATTTTCTCTAAGCATTGTGCATTCTTCGCTTGCCGAGTTCAAAACTTTTACGGCTTTTGTTTCGTCAAACGGTACTAAGAATTTATCAAGCATTGGTTTGCCGATTAACGAATTTGTTATAATTTCGTCTAAACCTGATGCGAGCATAAGTTTGTTAACTTTTTTGATAATTTTTTCTTCTAATGAAATTGTTGCGGTTTCGCTTTTGCTTGGCAGGGTCGGAGTGATTTTGTCATAGCCGTTAATTCTTGAAACTTCTTCTATTAAGTCAATTTCGCGTGTAACGTCACCGCTTCTGAAGGATGGTACTAAGAATTTTGCGGCTGAATCATTTCCGCCGAGTTTTGTGAAACCTAAGTTTTCTAAGATAGAAATACATTTGTCGGGAGCGATTTCACATCCTAAAATTCTTTTGATTTGGGAATATCTTAATGTGATTTCAATAGGGTCAAGTTTATTATTGCCTGTTTCAACTACGCCTTCGATTTTTGCATCAGCAAGTTCTACAAGCAATTGCATTGCGCGCATCAAGGCAGGTTTGATTGCTTCTATATCAATTCCGCGCTCAAATCTGGAGCAGGCTTCACTTTTGTAGCCGACACTTCTTGAACTTTTTCTGTTGCTTTGCGGAGTGAAGTATGCGCATTCAAGTGCAATATTTTTTGTATTGTTGTCGATTTCGGAATTTGCACCGCCGAAAACCCCTGCAAGGCAAACGCCTTCATCTTTTGAGGCGATAAGAATGCTGTCTGTTGTTAAAGTTCTTTCAACTTCATCAAGAGTAACGATTTTTTCGCCTTCTTTAGCACGTCTAACGCATAAGTAGCCGTTAAGTTTGTCCAAATCAAACGCGTGGAAAGGTGTGCCGTATTCAAGCATTACGTAATTTGTTATGTCAACTACGTTATTAATTGCGCGAACACCTGATGCTACAAGTCTTTTTTGCATCCAATCCGGTGACGGCTTAATTTTTAAGTCTTTTAAAATACCTAATGAATAATATTTGCAGACATCTTCGTCAATAATTTCAACTTTAAAGCAGTCTGTGGATAAATCTCTTGTGCATTCAAGCGGTGAGAATTTCAGCGGTCTATCAAAAATTGCGCTCAATTCTCTTGCAACGCCGATAACAGACATTTGGTCGCCTCTGTTTGCGGTTGGTGCAACATGCAATACATAGTCTTTGTCAAAACCGAGAACGTTTTCAACATTTTCACCAATTTTAACATCAGGGAAAATTCTATTAAGGATTAAAATACCATCTTCTTCTTGATAACCGCGCTCTGATACTCCGAGTTCATCAGCTGAACAAAGCATACCTTGAGATTCAACCCCGCGGATTACTGCAGGTGTCAGTGTAAACATTTCGCCTGTTTTTCTGTCCAAAACTTGCGAGCCGACTTGTGCGTAAGGAATAATTTGACCTTCCGCAATATTTTGCGCACCGCAGACAACGGTTTTTAATCCGTCTTTTGTATTAACGGTTACAAGGTGAAGTCTGTCAGAATTCGGGTGATTATCGATTTTTTCGATTTTAACTGTTTGAATATTAGTAAATTTTGGTTTTACTTCTTCAATTTCTTCAACTTCAAGTCCGCTCATAGTAAGCTCGTGAGCGATTTGTTTTACGTCTATATCTGATATGTCTACAAATTCGTTTAACCAGTTTAATGATACCTGCATTATTTATACCTCTTTCTATAATTTGATTTTATAACAAAATAAAATTATTGTAAATGTAACAGTATTGTAATAAAAATTTACAAAGTTTAAAACCCTTGTATAATCCCTTATAACATAACATAACATAGCATCCGTGCGCCCATAGCAATAGTTTTAATCAAAAATTTTTTATAAAAGTACGGGGAATAATTTAGGAGAAAAATATGGTTTTAGAAAAGTTATCAGCTTATGCTGTGCGTTTTTGTCGTGCAACATCTAAAGGTACAAAATATGTAACACGGGAAACAAAGGAATTATTGGCTAATCATACAGCAATAGGCAGACGATTAAGGGAAGGGGTTAATCATGCAAAAGAAGCCGTAAAAATTAGAATGAAACCACTTGCAGATAAATCTACAGGTATGATTGAACAAGCTGAAGTAAGATTGAATGAAAAAGGGGTTCAGGCTGTTCAAAATTTAAGACAAGATGCTAAATTTATGGAAGATTTGGATAAATATTCACGAATGCGCGGAGTTGGTCCTGCCAAAGAGGGTGAAAAAGCTATTAAACTCAACGATGAACAATTTATACAGTTAGCTATTGAAACTTTGGGTGTTGGACCTACAAAGGCTGCACAGATTATTTCCGGAAATCCGGCAATGATGTCTCAAATTGAGCAAAAATTAGGGTCTCAGGTAGCTAAGGCTTTGAAAAATACAAAAAGCGGATGTTTTCCTACCAGAACAGTTGAGCAGGCGCAAGAGTTGATAACAAAAGCCTTTCCCGAACAAAATATTCTTGTTCAAAAACAGTTAGGTGTTGCAAGTATTGGAGAAACTTATCTTGTAAAACGTCCTGATGGTACGGAAGCAGTCGTAAAAATGATTAAAAACGGAGTTAATAAAGAACAATTAGTAATGGAGGAAAAATTACTTACACGTATGTTGCGTGAATTTTCGGATTCTCCTGCTGAATTTGCAAAAGTAAAAGGACAATTAAGGACACTTTATCAAGATTGGGGTAAGGAATTAAATTTTGCTGATGAATTGGCAAATAATCAGTTTCTTGCAAAAGGGGCAAAGAGATTTAAGGTCGCGAGAATTACCGATATTGCTAAAGATGGAAGTTGTATTGTAATGAATAAAGCAAATGGTATTCAAATGAATAAGCTTATGGAAATCTTAAAAGATTACAAAACTAATCCTACGGAATTTGCATCAAAGTATGCTAAAGAAATTGCCGAAAATCCATGGCTTGCAAATCCCGAAAAAGTTGCAAAAGAACTTCCAACTTCATTATTAAAAGCTTTTGATGAACAATTTATGTTTATGAAAAAAGGCGGACAAAGTATTATGCATGGTGATCCGCATACAGGCAACTTCTTTATTACACAAGGCAAAAATGGTAAATTAATTCCTGAATTTATTGATACAGGTAGTTGTGTTACCAGAACCGGTGCACAGATAAAAGAGGATATCAGTTTCTTTTCAAATTATTTTGTCGGAAATTCAAAAGGTGTAGCTGAATATTTTGTAAAACAATGTCCTCATAAAGGCTGGAGAACAGATCACCTTGTAGACAAAATTGCTACAGATATTCAGTCAGAAATTTTTGGTAAAACACAAAATATAAGAAAATTTTCGGATGTTCAAGCAAACTTGAATGCTATATTAGAAAAACATGGACTTCAAATGTCTGCTGAAAATGCTACTGCAATGAAAGCTCAAATGCAGTTTTTCTCTGCTGTTTCAGAAGCCGGTAAATTAACAGGACAGTCAGTTGATATTATGACGCTTATGAAAGATATACCGCAGGCAGCTTTTGGAATGGCAAAATGCGGTACTAATCCATGGAGTTCTGTTCGAGATGCTTGTAAGTTTGCCTTTCACAATCAGAAACAGGCTGTTGGGACAGCTTATCAGTTTACAATTAAAGATGTTGACAGAATTTTAAAATCAGATGGAACAATTTCAACCTTAGGATAAATATGTTTATAAAAAAGTTAGGAAACACTAAAAGTTTATTTAAAATAGCCAATAACAATCTTACAAATCCACTCAAAATGACGCAGGTTTGTGATGCATTTTGTCCTGATATTTATAAAGCAAAATGTTTGGAGGCGTTAAAATGTGAAAATCCGCATGAAATTGTAATATTTCTTGATAAAAAATCAGGTCGATATTTATGTGAATTTTCAGGTAGTGCTCAAGAATGTGCCATAAATTTGCCAAAGGTATCTGAGCCTTTAATTTTGCTACATGCTCATCCTCCGGTAGATGGTGTTTCTTTACCTGTAAGTATTCAGGATTTTCTTATAATGAATGATAGTAATATTGATAAAATTATTGCTTATAATATTAAAGGAGAAGAATCTTATTTACAGAAAACTTCTCAATTTAAACCATTGAAGCATAAACAAATTATAAATTTGCAGGCTGATTACATGCGTCATATTGTAAGTACTGCATCGGAAAAAGAGGCTGAAAAAATTGATGCATTAGCACGTTACTGCATAAAACATAAAGGCTCCGATATGGTCAAACAAGAAATTGCACAATGTTTGATGAAACTACAATTTAAATCGAGTGAAATCGTCGATAGTTTCTGGAGAAATAATGCAACTAAATTAAATTTGGAATATTTTTCAAACTTTAACAAATAATTGACAAATATAAATAAAAATTATAAAATAATAGAACTTTCATAAGGAAAGCATGGGTGAAATTCCCACACTGGACCGCAGCCGTGATCTTAAGTTAAGAAAGTCGGAATGCTTATGAGAGTTAATGTTACCACGGAAATCTGGGAGATTTTTTATTATGAAAAACACAATTTTACATGACAACAAAGTTGTCAATTTGGACACAGCTAAACTAAACTTTATGTCCAATCCTCTGGCATCCGATAAAGATGCAAACATTAGTCTTGTTGATAATTATTTGAAACAGCTTGACTGGAAGGTGAACGAAAATTCAAATATGTCTTATTCAATTCAGGGGCTGAACAATTACATTGCATCTGAAATCAGCAAACAATACTGGCTGAATAAGATTTATCCTGCTGATATTAAAAATGCTCACGTTAACGGGGATATTCATATTCATGACTTAAACATTATTTCCGTGTATTGTGTCGGCTGGGATTTAAAAGATTTATTAACAGAAGGTTTTACGGGTGTTAAAGGCAAAGTTGAAAGTGCACCTGCAAAACATTTCAGAACTGCTCTGGGGCAGGTTGTAAACTTTATGTATACAATGCAGGGAGAAGCTGCGGGAGCTCAGGCTTTCTCAAATTTTGATACACTTCTTGCTCCGTTTATCAAATATGATAATTTGGATTATGCACAGGTAAAACAGGCAATACAAGAATTTGTATTTAACATGAATGTGCCGACACGTGTAGGTTTCCAAACTCCGTTTACCAATATTACAATGGACTTGACAGTGCCGTCTTACTATGCGGATCAGTCTGTTATAATTGGCGGAGAATATATGGAAGAAACTTATAAAGAGTTTCAAAACGAAATGGATATGCTGAATAAAGCGTTCTTTGAAGTTATGATGGAAGGTGATAATTCGGGCAGAGTGTTTACATTCCCTATACCGACTTATAATATTACGAAAGATTTTGACTGGGATAATAAAAATATCGAAGGTTTATGGGAAATGTCTGCTAAATACGGTATTCCATACTTCTCAAACTTTATTAATTCCGATATGTCACCTGAAGATGCGCGTTCTATGTGCTGTAGATTGAGAATTGATAACAGGGAATTGGAATACAGAGGCGGCGGATTATTCGGCTCAAATCCTCTGACAGGTTCTGTCGGTGTTGTAACAATTAACCTTCCGAAGATTGCCGAAACTTCCGAAACTAAAGGAGAGTTCCTGCAAAAACTTGCCGAAAAAATGGAACTTGCAAAAGAAAGTTTGGAGATTAAGCGTGCACTTCTTGAGGATTTGACAGACAAAAATCTATATCCTTATACAAAATTCTATTTAAGAGATATCAAATCGCGTTTTGGAGTTTACTGGAAAAATCATTTCTCAACAATCGGGCTTATTGGTATGAACGAAGCTTGTTTGAACCTTTTGAGAGATGGTATCGGAAGCTTTAGAGGAAAACAGTTTGCGCTTGAAGTTATGGACTTTATGAGAGCAAAAATTACTGAGTTCCAGAAAGAAACAGGCAACAACTACAATCTTGAAGCAACTCCGGGCGAAGGAACTTCTTACAGATTGGCAAAACTTGATAAGCAGAAATATCCGTACTATACAAATTCAACTCAGCTACCTGTAAATTATACTGACGATATTTTTGAAGTTCTTGATCATCAAGACGATTTGCAGACTAAATATACGGGCGGAACAGTTGTTCATATTTATGCGGGTGAAAGAATCCAAAGTATTGAAACAATGAAAAATCTTGTGAAAAAGATTTGCAACGGTTATCATCTGCCTTATTTTACATTCTCACCGACTTTTAGCACCTGCCCGAACCACGGTTACATTGCAGGCGAACATTTTACCTGTCCCGAATGCGGAACGGAATGTGAAGTTTATTCCCGAGTTGTAGGTTATATAAGACCTGTTCAGCAGTGGAATAAAGGTAAGAAAAAAGAGTTTAAAGACAGAACCGAGTTTAAAATTGGAGAATGTCAATGCAAATAGGCGGAGTTCAAAAAACTTCTCTGCTTGATTTCCCTGATAAAATCAGTGCAATTGTTTTTACTCAAGGCTGTAATTTCAGATGCGGATATTGTCATAATCCCGAGCTGATAGTATTAAAAAATGAGCCGTCATATACTGTTGACGGCTTTTTCGAATTCCTTGAAACACGTAAAGGAAAGCTTGACGGAGTTGTGATTACAGGCGGTGAACCCTGTCTGCAAAAGGATTTGATTGAGTTTATCAGACGGATTAAAAATATGGGGTTTTTAGTAAAACTTGATACAAACGGTTCATTTCCTGATGTTTTGGAAAAAGCTTTACCGTATATTGATTATGTTGCAATGGATATTAAAGCTCCTATTGATAAATATTTTGAAATAGCCAAATATAACCCTGATAAAATCTTAAAAAGCATTTCGTTGATTATGAACAGCGGAGTTGATTATGAGTTTAGAACGACGGTTGTAAAATCTCAGCTTAATTATGAGGATTTTAGGCAGATTGGTGAACTTATTAAAGGTGCGAAAAAATATTATCTGCAAAAATTTGTTCCGTCAAAAACGCTTGATGAGAATATGATGAACGAAACAACATATTCAAATGCGGAGTTTAAGGAGATTAAAAATATTTTGAGTGAGTATGTTGAAAATGTGGTTATAAGATAATCGCACCCTGTCTGAAAATGCGTAACTCATTACCCATAACTCCTGCGACAGTTGATTCCAAACCTTTGCAGGTGTGACCGTAATCAGGGATTATGAAATCAGCAAGTCCTTGCATATTGTCTATTGCCTGCTCGTAAGTTTTTGCTGAAGGCTGATGCGAAAGGTTTGCACTTGTTGTTGCAAGAACGTGACCTTCTGCAGCTTCGCAAATCTGTTTGAAAATTTCATTATCGGGAACGCGTATCCCGACGGTTTCCATGTTTGAAGTTATGTAATACGGTGTTTTTTCGCTTTTTTCGGTAACGATTGTCAAAGCTCCCGGAAAATGTTTTTTTATCAAACGGCATCCGATTTCGGGGATTGGTTTAACGTATTCAAGCAAGTGATAAACTTCATTTGACATCAAAATCAAAGGCTTTTGCGCTTCGCGTTTTTTTATTTCATAGATTTTTTTTACAGCTTTTTCGGATTGAGGCAAACACCCCAAACCCCATACAGTGTCTGTGACAAATGCGATTACGCCGTCATTATTTAATACTTCCGCTATTTTTTCTTTATCCATACAAATATTCTACATCAAAAATTACTATTTTAATTTTTTAAAATAATCTTTGTCGGTTAATGCAAAATAACTGCAGGAAACACCGTTTCCAATATTGTTATTTGTGTCGTTGCAGAAATAGGTGTTGTTTGGATAAATGGTTGTTAAATTATCACCCTCTTGAAGACTGAACTCAAAAAGATCATATCCGAAAATGTTCGGTTTTTTATCTCCGTTTATGTCAATAAACAGTTCAATTGAGTTGTTTGGTTGATCATTGTTTACAAAAATAAAAAATTCAGGATTAACAATAATCAGTCCGTCGTCTAAGGAACGTATATTAAAAGCATCTCCCTTGCTGTGATTTTTATAATTGTTGTAATAATCTTGCGGATTTCCGAGTTTTGCATCTTTGAATGAAGTTACTAAAACTTTTGCGATATCTTGCGTTTTATAATTACCATATATGGTAATATTATCTTTCTGAAGCATAGCAAGTGCTTGGTTTAGTTCACTGTAGCGTTTTTTAAACTGAGTTTCCAAAACTTTTGCGCGGTGACTTGCAATTAAAGATGGCATAGTAAGTGCCGCAACAACTCCGATAATACCTAATGTTATTAAAACCTCGGCTAAAGTAAATGCGGATTTCCCAGCCATGCTACTTCCTTTCTTAAAAATATATTTTATGTCTAATAAATGTATTTTAATATATCGAAATATGATTGTCAATAATATAAAATTAAAAAATGCAGCAGGATGATTTTTTAAAGTTGGGTTATAAAATTAAATTTGAGAGAGGCAAGCGTAAAATGTCACAGCTTGACTTAGCTTTAAAGACAGGTTTGACTACCAGATCGATAAGCAGGATTGAATGTGGAATGATTGATCCAAAGCTTTCCACATTACAGCGAATTTCAAGCGCACTTGAAATTGATATTATTGAGCTTTTGAATTTTAATTTGTCTTAATATTTTATTTTCCAGCCGTCGTTCATAATTCGAGCTGCGCAGTATGTACCTAAGCCGCTATTGCTGCAATTTTGTTCTATTTCACTTGTAGAAGCGGTAGCACCGGAAGACGTAGTATAATGACCGTCAGCGTATATGCCTTTTCCTAGTATATATCTGAATTTGAAAAGATCCTTCCCAAATACATTCGGACCTTTTCCGCCATTTATATCTACATAAATAACGTAAAATTTGCCGTTATCACCACCAAATGTTGTATATATCATATATAAAGTTCCATCAGGAAGATAAAATTCAATTAAAGAATTTGGGTCGGCATTAGTGCCGATAGAAGCCACAACACCATTTAAATGGTGAAATGCCACAATTTTAGGATACCCGCATTCTCTGTATGTATTGCATCTGGTTGGGTTGTTGAAATATGGCTTCCAGTATTTTTCATAGTATGCTTGAGCTCCTATAGTATCCGGTGCTTCCCAATCAGCTGAAGAACCGTTTACACTTTCTGACATCTGAAATGCCTGACTTAATGTTGAATATGCTTTTTTAAGCTTTGAAACAGTAACTTTATTTTTATGACTTGATATAAGTGTAGGCATAGTTAGTGCCGCAACAATACCAATTATCCCTAAAGTAATTAAAACTTCTGCTAATGTGAAACCTTCGGGGGAGGGGCGATTCTAAGCTTTTTCATAATACAAATACCTCCTGCCTTATTATTTCTGATTTTTAGATTTTTGTCAATATTCTGTTTTTCAACTCTGTTGCATATTCCATTCTAAACAGCAGGTTGAGCGCTGTGTATACCACAAAACAAACAACTGCGACAGTGCTGATTTTACACAATTCAAATACGTATTTCGGAAGCTCTATAAATTTGTCAAATGCAAATGCTGATACAAAACAAATTCCCAACGTAATTGCGCCTGCAATACACATTTTAAACAGGTTTGTAAATAAACTTTTATAATCCATTCTGACTTTTTTGTAAATCAAAGCCCCGAGAACGACTGCATTGAAAAGGGTTACAAGTGAGGTAGAGAGCGTAATTCCTCCGATACCCATTCCCATTTTGCTTATAAAAATTACGTTCAATAAATATTTTAATACGATTGATGAAAAAGCCACTACAAACGGAGTTTTCGAGTCATTGAACGAGTAATAAACCCTTGTTATGCTGTCTCTGAATACATACGGCAGAATTGAAACAGATAAAAACCACAAAGCTTCAGTTACCATAAATGTTGCAGTCTGGTCAAATGCTCCGCGTTCAAACACAAGTTTTACGGCATCATAGCCGACTGTCAAAATTCCGATAATAATAGGAATTCCTACAAAAAACAGAACTCCGACACCTTTGTTAAAATATGATTTAATTCCGTCTAAGTCTTTATCTGCAACAAGTCTTGAAAAAATCGGAAAAAGTGGTACTAAAAATGCTGTTACCAAAATTCCGACAGGGAACTGAAAAACTCTGTTTGCATAACCGATTGCAGTCCATGCACCTTCCGAGATTGACGATGTAAAAAACATATCGACGTAAATATGGATTTGTCCGACAGTTGAACTTAAAACAGCAGGAAATAAAAGTTCTGTAATCTCTTTAAAATTTGGATTATTTACAAAATCAAAATTGGGTTTCCATAAAAATCCGAGTTTTCTTACATTCGGATACTGGATTATAAGCTGTAAAATTGCACCGATTGTGGTTGCCCAGGCTAGTGCATAGCCCTTTTGATCAGATGGAACTGCCATTACAATCCCGATTATTGCCGCGCTCATTATGATTGGCGACAGGTTCGGGAGCATAAATTGCTTATAGATAATCAAAATGCCGTAATAAATTCCGACAATTCCGCCGATTACAAGAAGCGGTGTCATAATTTTTAAGTGTTCTGCAGCGAGTGAAATCATTTCAGCCGAACCGCTTGAGATAATTAGTCCCATTATCGGTTTTGCAAACACAAACATTACGCCTGACAACAAAACAAAAAATATCGTTGTCGCGGTCATAAATGTTGAATATAATTTATTAACGCATTCTGAGGGTTTTTCTTGCAGGTTAGGTATGAGTTTTGAAAATACAGCAACGGTTGCGCTGTGGAAAGGTCCTCCTACACCGCCTAAAAGGATTAAAGAAAGTGACGGGATTTGATAGGCGTAATAGTAAGCGTCTGATACCATTGATGCGCCGTAGTAGTTTGCAATAATTATGTCGCGAACGAATCCTATCAATTTGCTTACAATTGTTACGACTGCTATTACCCACGCAGCGCGCAAAACGCTCATACTATTCCCATTCGTTGTCATTTCTTTTGATTAACTCCACATATAATCTTAAACCTTTGTTAAATGCGCTCGTTTCTAAATCAGGAGAGCTGAATTTAACTGTGTTTCTTCCAACTTTAATATATTTTGAAATATCAATTTCTACATTGCGTTTAAAACCTAAAAAGTCTTTCGGCATTTCAAATAATTGTTCTCTGCCATTGATATCTACAATTAGTTTACTTACTCCAAATTTGTTATCAATAATTACTTTTGCGTGTTTTTTGGGGGCATAAAAACTTTGTTCTGCAGAGATTTGCGCAGAATTTGTTGATAGAATTATCGGTTTTGTCGCAAGCGTAATTCCTGTGTAATAGTGTTGAAGGATTTTGTCGTAAGATTTATGGAGTTCCGAGCCCATAAATCCTGCACCGTATTGGCTTAAACCCACACCGTGTCCAAAACCGCCGCCGTATGCTTTTACTGATAAGAGATTACCGTTTTCGTCCTGCTCATTTTCAAATACAACATTTGCAGAAGGCAATGCTTTACCGTTGTTGGTCATTAAACGACGGATTACAAGTTCTTTGAAAACTTTATAGGTTTGTGAACGGGTTACAATTTCCATCTCAACAATTTTGCCCGAATCTCCGCGTTTTAAAACCTTAATTTCGACTAAATCATCAAGCTTTTCGCCTTTTTTGAATGCAGGCTTTACAAATCCTGTAGCAGATTGCGCAGGAAGTGTTAATTCTAACGCATTTTTTAATTCATCAGCAGTCCATTCGCGCTCCCATCTGAAATAAGGTGAGCGAATATCGTAAGCTGTCGGTTTTGACTTGTAATATGCGCTTGCTTTTTCCTCACTGTTTAACGGTTCTTGACCTATAATGTCGGGTTTTGCCTTTAGGTAAGGTTTTTCAGGTGACGGAAAGGCTTTTGTTACAGGGTCTGAAAAAGCATGTGAATAGCTTTCGGTATATCCGCCGGCAGTTGATGAATATTGCGCAAGGATTAAATCCCAATTGTAAATTGCAACAACCCCTTCGGTTTCGGCTACTGCCTGATTTGAAAGCGGTTTTTCCGTGTTTGCGCCAAAATATACCTGACTTGCAACACTGTCTACAACATCATAATTCGGTGATGCTTTTGTACGCGGAGAAAGAACGTAGTTTCTTGCCGCAACACTTTGTGCTTTTAATGCTTCAAGCCCAAAGTGGACAGGCATTTCGTTTGGTACAACGCCTTTTAAATATTCCTCAACCTCAATCATATTAACAAGATTGAACGTATTGTTATTATTTTTTATAAGTTCAAAAGCTCCATGATAAAGCGCCTGTTTTCCTGCGCGTTTTAATCCCGTTACGCCCAAAAGCCCGTAATTGCTTGTGATTTGAACAGGCCCTGATACAGTTTCTGTGTACTGCGGTGCTGTGATTGTGAACATTCCGTCTTTGTATGTAATTCTGATGTTTTGGTTAGCAGGAATATTGGCAATCAACATTCTGTTATCATAAATCTGAGTATCACCTGTGCCGAAAATTGTGATATCGTTGTATTGATAAGTTCCGAAATTTGTTGTTCCGATACCGACGCGAACGACTTGCGATGACGGTTTTTGTTCAGTTACAGCAACAGATTGCGCAATTTCCAATGTTGTTTGCGGAATCTGCGGAAGTATCTGGCTGTATACGGGAAGCGTTGTGCATATTGCCAGTGTTAAAAGGTATATTTTTATTTTACTTCCCAAGTTGTACCTTCTTTTGAATCTTTAAGCACAATATCAACTTCGTCAAATGCAACTCTGATTTTGTCTGCGATATCCCAGTTTTTGGCATCGCGGGCTTCTTTTCTGTATGCAATGATTTCTTCCATTGAACTAAAATCTTTACCGAGTTTTTCAGAAACGTGTTTTACGGCATTTGAAAGTTCTTCTTCGCTTAATGTCGGTTTTTCAAATGTGAAGCCGAGAGTTGTTGCCAGTTTATACAAAATTGTAAAAGCGTCTTTGTCGTCTTTGTTAGCTTTGTTGGTAAGTTCAAAAAGAACCGCAAGAGCTTTTGATGTGTTTAAATCGTCATCCATTGCTTCTACAAACTGTTTATATTCTTCAGTTTGAGTTATGTCCAAATCTTCATTTACCTTTGTTTGTTTTGCATTCAGCATACGTTTTACGCCTGCTTGAGCAGATGTCAGCGCATCATCCGAGAACTCTACAGGCATTCTGTAGTGGTTTGTAAGAATGAAAAATCTTATTGTATTGCTGTCATATTTTTTCAAAAGTTCGTCAATAGTTAAGAAATTGCCTAAAGATTTTGACATTTTTTCTTTATTGATAGTTACAAAACCGTTGTGAAGCCAGTAGTTTACGAATTTGCATCCGTTTGCACATTCAGATTGTGCGATTTCATTTTCGTGGTGAGGGAAAATCAAATCCGCACCGCCTGCGTGAATATCTATGGTTTTGCCTAAATACTTTCTGCTCATTGCTGAACACTCAATGTGCCAGCCCGGTCTTCCAACACCCCAAGGCGATTTGTAGCCGAATTTTTCGTCTTTTTTCCATAGAGCAAAATCAAGCGGATCTTCTTTCATATCGCCTACTTCAATTCTTGCACCGCTTTCAAGCTGGTCGATAGGTTGTTTTGAAAGATATCCGTATTTATCAAATTTTTTAACCCTGAAATATACATCACCGTTTGCTTCGTAAGCATATCCTTTGTTAATCAAATCTTTTACAATAGCAATCATTTCGCCTAATGTTTTGGTTGCAAAAGGTTCAATGTCGGGTTTTAGAGTGTTTAGCGCCTGCATAGAATTTGCAAATTGTTTATACCAGTATTGTGAAACTTCTTCGGGAGTTTTCCCTTCTTTTTCGGCTTTTTTGAGAATTTTATCGTCAACATCGGTTACGTTACGGCAATAAGTCACGTCATAACCTTTGAATTTCAAATATCTGTATAAAACATCCCAAGTTATATAGCATCTTGCGTGTCCCAAATGCGCAAAATCGTAAACAGTCGGACCGCAAACGTACATTTTAACTTTGTTATCTTGAATTGGAGTGAACTCCTCAATTGTGTTTGAATAAGAATTGTGTAATTTCATATAAAAAATCCCTCTTTTGTTTAAATTTTAACACAAAAATAAATCAAAAATTTTGTGAACGGGTTCTATTAAATTTTCAATCGGGCAGGTTTCGTCTAATTCTAATGTTATTGTTGGAATTTGTCTTTCTACGCCTGCATAAGTTCCGAAACTTCCGGGGGTCGGATAGCCGATGCTTGCTTCAACAGGATATTTTATAATCTCTGAAATCTTTTCGGCAATTTCACGCGCAGGACCGTCGTAGTTGACGACTTTGTAAGGTGCATGAAGCGTAATTATAAGTTCGGGTTTGTATTTTTCGATTACATCAATAACAAATTGAGTTTCAATCTCACTGCCTGCAGATGCTCCGCCAAAATAATCAGAAGGGTTGTCACCTGCAAGAGATGTATCTTCACCCCAATTTTTTGTCGGAAAATTTCTGTTTAAATCAACACCGTTTGCGTTTGTCCTTCTGCCCAACTGTATTCCGTCAGGGTTCAGGCATGGTATGAACATCAAGCCGTTGGTTTTCATATATTTTTCAATTAAAAATTTTCCCTGAGGTTCGTCGCCGTGAAAAACTCCGATAATAAGAGTTTTGCCTTCTCCGATAAGTTCTATTTTATTTCCGAGTTTTGTTGTTCTATTCAAAAAGCGCCTCTATAAATTCTTCCGAATTAAATTCTTTCAAATCTTCCATTTTCTCGCCTATTCCGACAAGTTTTACGGGTAATTTCATATCGCGTGCAACGGCTAAAACTATTGCACCCTTTGCAGAACCGTCAAGTTTTGTGAGGGCAACTGATGTAAGATTTACGGCTTCTGTGAAAACTTTTGCCTGCTGAAGTCCGTTTTGACCTGTATTTGCATCAAGTACCAGAATACATTCGCGCAAAGCTTCAGGTGCTTTTTTGTCAATTACCGATTTAATCTTTTTTAATTCTTCCATAAGGTTGAATTTGTTTTGCAAACGTCCTGCGGTGTCGACCAAAAGTACGTCATAATTTTCTTTTTGGGCTTTTTCAATTGCTTCAAAAACAACAGATGCGGGGTCTGCTTTATCTCTGCGGACAATATCAGCTCCTGCACGTTTTGACCAAATGTCGAGTTGTTCCTCAGCTGCAGCGCGGAAAGTATCTCCGCAGACGATTAGAACACGTTTGCCTTCACATTTGAATTTGTATGCAAGTTTCCCAATTAATGTCGTTTTTCCCGCGCCGTTAACACCTGTTATAAAATAGATATTCAGTCCGTCTTTATAATTTAACTTGTTGTCGCCTGCAGATTTTAAGGTTTTTAAAAATTCCGTGCGAAGGTATTCTTTCACTTCAGAGGGTTTAATTTTTGACTGCCCCCTAAGATTATCAACAAGTTCTGATGCGTAATTTACGCCCAAATCAGCACTGATAAGGGTGTCTTCCATATCATCAAGAACAAAATCGGAAAATTCAGCTTCATTTTCGACGACATTAACAACATTTCCGACAAGCGCCTGAGCTGTATTTTTCAGGTTATTAAATTTGTCTTTAAAAAATCCGAACATAACTATTGAATACCATAGTCAACGATAACTTTTGCCAAAATTCCGTTAATGAATGATGCACTGTCATCTGTCGAATATTTTTTAGCAAGTTCCAAAGCTTCGTCAACAACAACTTTCATTGGAGCGTCTTTGATATATAAAAGTTCAACGATTGCGATACGTAAAATATCTTTGTCCATTTTGACCAATCTGCCCAGATCCCAGTTTTTAGCATATTTTTGGATTGTGTCGTCAACTTCTTTATGATTTTTTTGGAAAAATTCTGCAATTTGGATAGCATAATTTTTAACATCATGTTGTGAATCCAATGTTGTAAATTCTGCAATTTCCAATGCAAGAAGTGATTTTTCCGCAATGTCAATCATTTCGTTAATTCTGCCTGTCATATCTGATGTCATCGGAATTGGTACGGGAATATTGGCAACACCTATCGGACGGTTTAGGTTAACTTCCGAATCAGCTTCGTAATTATCAATTTGATCTCTCATTGCAATCAATGAACCCAATGCAATTTTAAGTTCGTCACTTGCACTGCTTGTCAAAATTCTTACTGATTTAAGAATAATATCTTGTAAATTTTCTCTTGTATAATTTGTTATATTTTTTTCAAACTGTGAAAACAGGATGAATGCTAATTCTCTTGCTGCTCTGCGCGCCTGCATATAATTTTACCTCTTTTACTTGCTACACGCTCTTATGTTAGCACGAAAATTTTAAATCTACAATATTTTCAGATGTTTGTTATCAAATTTTCTGTTCACAAGTTCTTTAAATCTGTCTTTTACAAATTCAGTCTGTGACGAGAACGGTTTTAGGGTAAGAAATTTTCTGTAATATCTTTGTGCGGTTGAAAATTTGCCGAGTTTTTCAAAACATACACCAAGACCCGCATAAGCTTTGTAATATTCGGGATTGCGTTTAATCAGCAGATTTAATATTTCCAAAGCATCTCTATATCTGTTAAGCTTCATTAAAAGTGTTGATTTTTGTTCGTAAGCTTTCAAAAATCCCGGAGAATTTTCTATTAATTTTTGATAAATCATTAATGCTAAATCGTATTCTTCGCACAATTCGTGAGAAATTCCAAGCTGTAAAATCGCATTAGGGTTTTCGGGGTTAATTTGTATTGCACGGATGAAATTTTTGATAGCCCCGCAATTTTCTCCTTCAAGCTGATGGCAGATGCCGAGTTCAAAAAATGCATCGTAGTAATCTTCTTTTATTTGCGTTGCCATATCAAGATATTTGATTGCTTTTGAATACTGTTTTAAGTTTTTATAGCAAACTCCAAGCCCGAAATAACTTTCTGCGTTATTTCTGTCTATCAAAATCGCGTTAAGATAATTCTGCACTGCCTCTTTATATAAGTTATCAAGTCGCAGGGCATTTGCTTTTTCATAAAAATTATTCAGAGTGTTATATTTTTTAGTGTTCATTAGTCTAATCATAGTTTTTTTTCGAAATTTGATGAACATCCGTTTGATGTAGAACTTTATCAATCATTGGATTTATTATTGTGATTGTGATATAAAGTTGTTATGAAAAAGTATTTGGTTGGTTTATTAATATTTTGTGCAATGCCTGTTTTTGCAGACGAAATTATGCTTCGCGGGGTGGAAACACAGTCAATTCAGCTTCCGCAAACTAAGATTAATCAAAAGCAATCTTTGCTTATTAATGATGAACAGGTGTTGACAGAACTTATCAACCGCCAGAAAGAAAAAGATTTGGAAGATATTGAAAATCTTTGGAAAGGGACTGTTGAAAATAATCAGGTTATCGGATTTGCTCTGAAAAAACTTGCAACCCCTGAAAGCCAACGCAGAATTCATTCATCTCTTATGGCAAAGACATTGTCGGCAGTTGTTGCGGGAGCGTCTTTTGCACCGTCTTTAATCGGTGCGGATTATGCGGTTCAATCGGGTGCGTTTGCTGCGGGCAGATTGGCACAAAATCTTATTAACAGAAAAAATATGCCGACAGAAATTCCTTTGACCGATACCGAATTAATTGAACTTGCAGGACTTGTTGAAAATTTGCAGGATAAAATTATTACTGCATATTATAATTACAAAAGTTCGCTTTCACAGTTAAAAGAAACGCGACAAAAATTGCTTCTTTATAATAAAAATTACGCTAAGGCACTTGATGATGAAGATTTGATGGAAATTTCAATTTCTTCATCTTTATATGACAATATGCGGGTGGAAGAATTTTATTATTTGGAAAATGCAAAAAAATATCATCTTGAACTTCAAAGGCTTGCGGGTAAAAAAGTTGTTGATAAATTGAATTTGTACCAATTCAATTACAACTCAACTCTTGTAGGCGAAAAGGGGGGCAAATGAAAAAATTATTGACTATAAGTTTAATATTATTTGCTTTACCTGTGTTTGCCGTCAACTATGAGGATTTACAAACTCCAAAAGAACACGCTTATCGCACCGGTTTGTCAGAAGAACCCGAAAAAGAATATTTTGAAGCAAAAGCTCAAAATGTTCTGCATCAGGAATACGTAAAAAAAGAGGCACAGCAGTTTGATGTTAATGATTTAACCTTTGCTGATTTAAGCATTAAGCAGATATCAAGAGAAGTGTCTGCGGATTTGGAACTTGATCAGGAAGATATGGTCGGAGATTTATCTATATTGTGGCAAGGGGCTGCGTCACAAAGTGATACGATAAATTTCGCACTTTATAAGCTTGCAAATCCTGACGAAGATAAGCCCGATGAAAAATCTGTTAAAAAAGTGCTTACGACGATTGCAAGTATGTCAACTCTTGCGGGTGCAACTATGGGAAACCCTGTTGTTGCGGCGGGTTCTTTAATCGGAAGCAATGTCCTCGGGATTATGTCACAGGATACAAAGGCTTTAAACTATAAATATACTAAAGTTACCGATGCGGATATGATTATATTGGTCAGAAAAATTGAAGATTTACAGCAGAGAACTGTTGACCTTTATTATAATTATATGACTTCCCGCAAAAAACTTAAAATGCTTGATAAAATTGTTGCAGAACGCAAAAAAAATTACGAGTATGCTCAAAATATGTCAAGAGAGGTTATACTGATTACAGATGCATACTACAGAACAGCTCTTGATAATCAGATGAAAGCCCGTTCGGAATTTTTTGCAAAACGCGCATCTTTAGAACAGTTTGTAGGTAACGAAGTTTTTGCACAGTTTGAACAAGATTTAAAGAAACGCGAAGAAAAATGAAATTTATTCCTTACGAAATAAAAACAGGTGTCGAAAATATGCAAATTGATTGTGATTTGCTGGAAAACGCTATTGCAAAGCAAAGTTCGGATGCAGTTTTCAGGCTTTATGGCTGGTCGCCTGCCTGTGTTTCTTTAGGACGAAACCAAAAAAATGATTTTATTGATGAAAATTTCTTGAAAGAAAATAATATTGATATTGTACGTCGTTTAACAGGAGGACGTGCACTTTTACATCATGTCGAAATTACATACAGTTTTGTCTGTCCCGTATCTTATTTAAAAAACGGTGAAAATGTTGTTTCTTCCTACAAAGAAATCTCGCAAATTTTAATTGATGCTTTTAAAAAACTTGATATCGAACTTGATTTTGGTGGTAAACCGAAAGCTCACGGAAATTTTTGTATGCTTGTTTCAACAGGTGCAGATTTGTGTTATCAAGGCAGAAAATTGATAGGTTCTGCGCAATTTCGCCGTGAAGGGTATATTTTACAACACGGTTCAATTCTTTATGATTATGATAGAGAATTGTTAGAAAAAGTTTTTAAAGAAAAAGTAGATACGTCCTCAATAATCTCTATTAAAGAGATTAACCCCGCATTAAAGAAAGAAAATATTGTTGAAGTATTACGAAATGTTAACTAAAATTTAACGTTTCAGGCAATTTTTAAAAACAAAAATACTTTATATAAATACGGGGAATAACTTAAGGGGATAACAAGATGTTTGGCTCAATTTATGGACCAGGAGTTTTAAATGATACTATAGTTCCGGGATACGGAGTAACTAAATTTCCAGTTAATTTAGATACATTCTGGTCACTTCCTAACGGAACAACAAGAAACTTTGGTGAAGCTACCCAATACGTAACTTATCCGATGGGTCGTCCTCAATTTATGTATGATTTGGCACAAAACTTTACAGATCCAAACCATATCAGCAACTGGAATCCTATGTTGATTGGTATGAATTTGTCAAATGGTACAACTAATCCGTTTTTAACACAACAAGGTCAAATGAGTGCTTTTCAATGGGGTGCAAATATGGTTCAGCAAATGCAAATCCAACAGGCAATCCAAGGCATTGCAGGTGCATTGAACTCTATGGAAAGCAGTTTGTCAAATATTATCAAATCAGATAATTTAACAAATGCTCAAAAAGCTGAATTAAAAGGACTTCTTGAAGAAGTTAAAGCTTTGAAATCTAAAATTGAACAACAATTAAAAGCTAAAAATCCGACACAAGATGAAGTAATTGATATGCAAAAAGAAGTTCAAGATCTTCAGAAAAAAGTCAGCGAAGCTGCTGATAAAATCAGAGCTGAAGTAAATGAAGCAGGTAACGGTTCATCTGCATCATCAGGTTCATCTTCAAGTTCTTCATCTGATTCATCAAGCTCTTCAAGTTCTGATACTGCAGATTTGACAGGTACAGATTATGAAAATATTGATCCTGAAACAGGAAGATCTACTAAAATAGGCGAGGCTCCGTCTAAATCTGAATGCCGTCAATTCTGTGCAACTATTTTTGATGCAATTGATGGATGTGGTACCAAGAATGATGTAATTGAAGCTACAGTTCCGGGCTTAACTGAATCAAATATTGTTGAAGTAATTTCTTATTGGGATAAAAACTATGGCTCCGGAGACCAAGGAATGATTAGAAGATTACTTGATGATCTGGGACATGGACAAAAGAAAAAATATGTTCCAATGTTATTGAATGCACTTCAAACACGTGCAGAAGCACTTGGTATAGACGATGAAATTGATCAATATGTAACTAATATTACTAAAGAATTAGGTGATTGTAATATTTCTGATGGTATTTGTTCAAAAAACTTAATGGCAATATATGACAAAATTGTAGAAAAAGAAGCAGCTAACAAAACAGGTGCTAAAGAAGCTATTGATAACAAGAAATCTGAAAACGAAACTAAAGTTAATGAAAGAAAACAGGAAGTAATAACTGAAAAGAAAAATGAAATCGCTAATAAATTGAAAGATGCATTGAAATTAGATGATGTTCCTCAATTGGCTTCAGCTTTGAAAATTGAAACTGATGATAACGGCGAATTCACAGGTTATTCAATTGAAATAAATACTCAAAACGGTAAAGTTAAAGTAACAGGACAAACTTATCAAGAGTTAGCTCTTGCAATTGAAAGAAACAACTTGTCCGTTGAAGATGTTTTAGTTAGAAATCCTAAAGCATAAGAAAAATTTTATATCTCTTAAATTGATTCCTCATAGTGGTAAAAGGAAGAAGTGAGCACTATTATGGTTAGGTAGAAAGTAGGAAAAGGACTTTGGAAAATTCAAAGTCCCTTTTTATTATAAATATATTTTTGCTATATCAATATCATTTTGGGTAGTGATTTTGATGTTTTTGTAGCTACCGTTGAGGATATAAACATCATATCCGAGTTCCTCAAGCATTCCCGCATCATCGGTAAAGTTTTGTCCTATAAGTTTTTGATGTGCATTCATTATCAAATTATATTCAAATGCCTGCGGGGTTTGTGTATTGTAGAGTTTTGAGCGGTCTATTGTTCTGATAATTTTTCCGTCAACAACTTCTTTTATTGTATCAATTGTTTTTGTAGCAACAGTAAGAGCTTTTTTATCTTTAACCATATCTATTGCACTGTTAATCAAGTCTGTTGTAATCATCGGACGTGCTCCGTCATGGATTAGAACGTAATCGCAAACGGAAGCTTTAAGCCCGTTATAGACTGATGCTTGACGGGTTTGACCGCCTTCTATAATTTTTACTTTTTTTATGTCTGCAAAAATCTTTTTTAATTCATCCATAATTGAAATGTTTGCGCAGATTATGATTTCGTCGACATTAGAAGCATCAAAGGCTTCAACGGTGTATCTGATAACCTCTTTGTCGTTAATTTTTTTAAGCAGTTTGTTTGTATTTCCAAATCTTGATGATGTTCCGCCTGCGGGAATTATTGCGTTAATTTTCATTTATTTTCCTCAAAATGTTTGTATAATTTGTCGTCTATGTCGGAATAGAATATCCCGTCGATTATAATACCAGTTTTTCCGCTTGTAACTTCGCCAATGCAGGTGAAATTACCGCTGTCGGGAACAACTGCAACAAGTCCGTAATCCTCTCCGCCATATAAAACTGTCTCCATATCAACCGAAGGGTCATGCGGGATTTTTGATGTATCAACGGAAATTGTTACTCCGCTTGCTTTTGCAATTTGCATTAAGGCATCTGCCAGTCCGTCGGATGTGTCCATCATTGCATAATCATAATCCGCGTTAGAGGCAATTTGTTTTGAAAATTCTCTTTGAGCAACAGGCATGATATGTGCATTTATGAATTTGTCAGGTTCTGTTTTCCCGTTTAAAAGAAGTTCTAAACCTTTCGCGCTGTTGCCGTGTTCGCCTGAAACAATTACTTTATAGCCTTCTTTTGCGTTGGATCGTGATGAAATCTTTCTGCCTTTGGTTGAACCGATTGCTGTTACGGATACAAAAATTTTGTCACTTCCTGTCAAGTCTCCGCCGACAATTTCAACATCTTGGCAGGCTTCTTTTGCTCCTTCATAAAAATTTTTGATAAAATCTTTGTCAATATGTTTGGGCAGTGAAAGTGAAATTGTAAGATATTCAGGTTTTGCCCCTGATGCACAAATGTCGCTTATATTAACCATTACGGACTTATACCCGAGCTGATAAGGTGTCATATAATCCATCTTAAAATGCACATCTTCGACCAGACTGTCTTGAGTTATTACAATTCCCAGACTTTTGAGGTAAGCACAATCATCTCCTATATATTCGGAATTCAGGGTTGATTTAATTATTTGGATAAATTCTTTTTCTTTCATTATGCATCAATATCAATAATAGTAACAAATTCCTGAACAAGAGCCGAATTCCATTTTTTGCCCGCATCTTGTTTGATAACTTCTACGGCTTGTTTTGGAGTGAGTTCCGCTCTGTAAGTTCTCGGTTCTATTAAAGCATAATAAGCATCTACAATCAAGATGATTTGTGATGTCATCGGGATTTCTTCTCGTGCGATTTGTGACGGGTATCCGCTTCCGTCCCAGTTTTCGTGGTGGTGTTCAATAATCGGAATAATATCTTGAACTGCGCTTATCGGTTTGAGAATTTCTCTTGCCGCAATAAGTGGGTGTTCTTTAATTTGCTGTCTTTCCGCATCTGTTAACGGTGTTGTTTTTTGCAGAAGTTCCTGCGGTAACATAAGGTTTCCGATATCATAAAGAAGTATTGCAATTTTAAGTTTGTCAATTTCGTCTTTTGGCAGGTCAAAACGTTTTGCAAGGCTTACTGCAAGCAGAACTTTAGATTTTACAACCCCGTTTTGATGAAGCGGATTGTAGGTTTGTGTAAGCATATCGGCAACTGTATACAGTGCTTCTTTCGGAACTTCTGTTTGAAGCTTGCTTTTAATATTTTCAGAAATTTCATTTCCGATTTGTTTATTATGCTTGTTTAGAATATCCATAAACGTATTAATAGCAATTTCCTGCCAACTAGTTTCGGATATCGGTTTAGCAAGCGTAACTCTGTTTCTGCCGTTGCGTTTTGACTGATACATTGCCTGATCGGTAAGTTCTAAAATATCCTCAATATTATCAGAATGTTCCAAGAAAGTTGCAACCCCGATACTTGCTGTGATACGTTTGATTGTATCCAGCTTTTCGCTTTCAAGTGCCTTGCGAATTCTTTCTGCGGCAATCATTGCACCCTTTGAGTCAACTCCGGGGAGAATTACATTAAACTCCTCACCGCCCATACGTGCAGCGGTATCAATTGAACGCGCGTTTCTTTTTAAGACTTCAGCAACTGTTTTAATTGCCAAATCACCGTAAGCATGTCCGAATTTGTCATTAATTTGTTTAAGGTGGTCTAAGTCAAGTCCGATTATGCTGAACGGTTGTTTTTGACGGAGTGCACGCGTAACTTCTTTTTTCAAATATTCCTCAAAATATCTTCGGTTATAAAGTCCGGTAAGTCCGTCTGTGACAGCTTGAGCCTTAACTTCCTCGAACAAACCCGCAATAGTTATTGCCATTTCAATCTGTTGGGCAAACATATTTAAAAAGTCGGTTTCGCCTGCTGTGAGTTCTTTTCGTGACGAAAATACGTTAAACCACCCGAAATGCGTACCTCTGGCAAACAATGGAATATTAATTATTGCTTTGCTCGGGCTTCCGTCAACTACTTCTTTCAATACATCATCAGGAATTTCGGGGATTACTGATTTTAATGTTCCGCCGATATCAAGAGTAAGTTCAATTTGTTTTGATTTTGCAGTTTTTGCGTAAATACTGTTGTCATTATAAACAAGTTTGCGTGTTTGGATAGGACCTTTAATAAGTTTATCTACGCGTTTGATTGATGTATCGTTTGATTGGGCAAGTACTGTAAGATAAACTCCGTTTTCATCCTCGCATTTTTTTATGATATTGCAGTGCAGATATCCGAGTTCACCCTGAATACTGTTTACTATTGTTTCAAGAACGCTCTGCAAAGGTCGTGAAGCATTCATCATATCCCAGATGTGCTGTAGTGTAAGCATTCTTTTGTTTGCGATATTTAATTCTCGTGTACGTTCTTCAATTTCTTTTTCTAGCTGGAGATTTCGTTCATAAATTTCCAGATAGTCTTGTTTGCCGCTATATATAGTGTTTTCAACTTCTGAAACTTTTTTATAAATATCTTTTAAATTTTTGAAGAAATCCATATATATATTATACACTATGTTAGAAATTTTACAAGCGGATTATTCTAAGAATGCCGCTCCGATTACACCAGAGTAATCTCCGAGTTTTGCCTTGCTGAATCTTATTTTTTCTGCAGGAATCGGTAATGACTTTGTACGGGCTTTTTTAATTGTTTTTTCGTAGAAATAATCAACCGCTTCAATCAAACCACCACCGAGTATTACAAGCTCAGGGTTTATAAAGTTTATTATGCTTGCAATTCCGCCTGACAGGTATTCTGAAGCTTCGGTTACATATTGCAAAACGAGTTCATCTTCTCTTTCAATTGATTTTTGAATCATGCTTGATGTTATTGATTTACCTGTTTCTAAATATTCTAAGATACAAGATTTTCTACCTTTTTTTAATGCCCCCTCAATTCTTGTTTCGATTGCCGAGCGTGATGCGTAAGCTTCCAGGCATCCGTGTCCTCCGCAGGCACACTGTCTGCCGTTTAAATCAACTATCATGTGTCCGATTTCACCCGCAGTTCCTGTTGCTCCGCGAATTATTTTCCCGTCTTTGACGATAGCAGAGCCGACACCTGTTCCGACAAATATACATACAAAATCATTACAGCCTTTTCCCGCTCCGAACTTTTGTTCGCCAAGAGCCGCAACTTCAACATCGTTACCGACATACACAGGTAAATTAAAATGTTCGGTTAAAATCTTTTTAAGATTAAGGTCATAACAATCTAAGTTAGGTGCTGCAAGAATAATTCCGTGTTCTCTGTCTATCTGCCCCGCAGAACCTATACCGATTGATTGAATTTCAGAAAAATCAATATTGAGTTCTTTTATTCCCTCAATCATTTTTTTTGTTATATTTTTAGGACCTTTATCTTTTTTTGTTTTCTTTTTTATACACTCAATAACTTTACCGCTTTCGCGCTCTACCAGTGCAATAAGAATTTTTGTTCCGCCTAAATCAATTCCGATAGAATACTTTTTCATATACCATAATTATATATAAAAATTTTATAATTTGCAAAAAGTTATTTTATTTGCTAGCATAATATTGGAGGGGTATTATGGGATTGAAAAACAAAATCTTTACTGCTGTAATTTTAACCGCATTAACCGCACAATGTGCATTTAGCGCTGATGTATGGGTAAATGATTTAAGAAGGATTTTCTTGAATAATTCTGCCGTGATTTATGAAATAAATTTAAGAACATTTGGTGCTCAGGATATTAATAAAAACGGTATTATTGATTTTGACGAAGGCGAAGAAAACGGAACTTTTCTTAACGCAATCCCAAAACTTGATGAATTAAGACAAAAGGGTATTAATACACTCCATGTTTTACCGATTACCCCTGTCGGAAAAACTAAAGCTCTGGGTACTGCAGGTTCATTATATGCCGCTTTGAGTTTTAATTCTTTAAATCCTCAGCTCGGAAGCAAAGATACTGCTTTATCTCTTAAATCTCAGGCAATAAAATTTATTGATGAAGCGCATAAGAGAAATCTTCGCGTAATTATAGATTTGCCGTCATGCGGTTCTTATGATTTGTATATGCAGCGTCCCGAACTCTTTTTAAAAGATAAAACAGGACAATCTGTTGTTCCTGCTGATTGGACGGATGTAAGATTATTCGATGCGGGAAGTGAAATTGCCGTAAATAATGATGTTTATACTCTTTATAAAGAGTTTGTGGATATGGCCGTAAATATCGGTGCGGACGGAATTAGAGCTGATGTTGCAACAAATAAACCCGCAAAATTCTGGAAAGATTTGATTGATTATTCTCGAATGAAAGATCCGCAATTCTTGTGGCTTGCGGAAGCTTCCGAAAGCTGGACAGAGCCTGTTAGCGCAAATGCTGTATTTACACCATACAATAAACTTCTTGAAGCGGGATTTGACGGCTATTATGGAAGTTATTTCAATTTGAAAAATTTTAAAACAGGAAAAGAGTTAACTAACCTTGTTCAAACTACACGTGCAAATTTAAACGGTTATTCATCTCCAAAAGCCGTAATCGGAAGTTTCACAACACATGATGAAATGAGCCCCGTTTTGCTTAACGGTACAAAATTTTCTGAAATGATAATTTGGCTTAATGCCACTTTACCTGTAAACTCTTATTTTGTAGACGGTTTCGACACAGGTGATAATTATATTTATTTGTGGGCTAATAAAGAAGCATTCAGAACTTTTACCGATGATGATTATTATTTTGTTCACCGCGGAAAGATTGATATATTCAATTTTTCTCGAGCTCCCGGTGCAAAGAATGATGAACTTTTAAAAACTTTTATTGTGGCAAACCGAATGAAACGCGGATTTGTAACAATGATTAATAACGGTAAATTTGTGCCGTTAAAGTCTTCTAATCCTGCGGTATTTGCTTATGCCATAAGCTATAACGGAAAAAGCATAATTGTTATGGGTAATCTTAATTTCAGACAAAATTCGGATACAATAGTTTCTGTGCCGAAACTTACTGCTGACAATATGGTGTTGCCTATTAAAATAGACAGTGTTCCGGTAACTCAGCGCGGTGGTTTTAAGGTGTTATTAAAACCCGGTGAAACAATTGTGCTTGCTCTGGATGATTTGGAAGTCAAGTAATTAAGCGTAATATCTTTGAGCTCTAGCCAAAGCTTGAACACGTCTTTGACGGTATTGAGCATTTTTTCTCATGATTTCTTTAGTGCGTTTAGTTAATTTACCGGGAGCTGCGTGTTTCTTTTTGATTTCGCCTTCTTGATTTTGTGCCATGAACATTCCTGCAACTGACATTGCAGTATTTGCAACCTGACCTGTGATGTCAAGGATTTGTTCAATTTTTTTAGTTTTAGCTTCTTTTGCTTTAGTTTTTTTGAATTCAGCACGTTTTGTTTGTTCTTCTTCATATTTAGCAACAGCTTCATCATCGCCTTGTCCCATTGCTTCTTGTCTGAAATCTTCAAGAAGGTCGTCATCAAGATCTGCAAATTCTTCTGATGCACCGTTTTCTTCAATGTTTTTCTTTCTGAAATCAGCTTCTCTTTGTTCTTTTTGTTCAGGAGTTTCCGGTTGTGTATCTGTTGTATTAGAATTTGAATCAGGATTTTCCATAGCAGCTAATTCTTCTTCTGTGAATGTTGGAAGTTCATCCTCGGATTCTGCAGCAGGGTCGTCGCTTCTCAATGTTTCTGTAGCTTCTGCAACTTGCTCTTCAGATAAGTCACCTGTTCTTAATTCAGTTTCATCTGCCGGTTTTTCATTAGTTGTCGGAGTTTTAGGTGCACCTTCGTCAGTTTCTGTTGCCGGTTGTGTAGTTGCAGGTGTAGTTGTTTCCGGTTGAGCTGGTTGTTGTGTTTCTTGAGGTTTACTGTAGTTGCCTGATTGTTGAAGTTTTTGTTTTACTTGAGCTTTTTGTTTGTCGCTTAAGCCCATTTCATTAAGTTTTTGATCGATTAAAGAATCTCTTGTTCCTTCTACTTGAGCTCTAAATTCAGGATCATTTTTAAATTTATCAACAGCAGCTTTAGCTTCAGCTTTTTGTTCCGGTGTTAAATTTTTATCATTGTCAATTGTTTCGTTAACTTTATCATCAACATTAGTTTCATCTTTTGTTTCTTTTTCGTCTTTGTTTTCTGTATTATTGTTTTTATTTGCTAATTGACCGATAGAACCTAATGTTTGCAAGCCTCCACCAATTGTACCTAAAAGATTTGCAGTTTTTTCGTCACCGCCAAATTCAGTCATAATCTGGCTTGTTGAAGATAATGCAGTTCCGACTGCGCTTGTAATTGTAGCGATTTTACCTAATGTGTTTTGTCCGCCCATATTGCCTAAGCTTGATGCTGCTCCTGTTGCTGCAGAACCAACACCTGCAATTGTTGAAATTTTGCTCATTACACCATTAGCTTCTTTGCCTTGAACTGCTCTTACGTTATTAACAAGTTCTGCTGATGAAGAAACGATGCTCAAACCTTCTGATACATAGTTTAATGCACTTCCTGCAGCAGCTCCGCCGCCTGCGAAACTTGTTGCTACTGATACTGCTGTAGCTCCGATTGCCATCAAACCTGCAGCCAAGTTGCCGTTAGCAATATTTATGATACCTTTAGTAACACCGCAGGCTGCACTTCCAACAAGACCGACAACTTTTAATACTCCGCCGACAGTTTGTAAAGTGATACCACTTGTTTCTAATGATGTTCCTGTTGTAACTTGTGCTGTACCTGCTGAAACTAATGCTGCACCTGCGGCTGCAGTAAACGGGTTGCTTAATAAGGCTGTACCTATTGAAATTTGGATAGTACCAGCAGTAATCAATGCAGTACCTGAAGCTTCCATTGGAGTACCAACCTGAATTAATACTAAACCTGTTGTTGAAGTAATTGAGAAAATGTTTTCAGCAATACCGATTGCACCGAAAATTTTGTTTAATTTCTTTTGTTTTTCTTTTTCTTTCTTTTCGGTTTCTTTAATTTTTTTGTCTTTAAGTTTTAATTTTTTTTCAAATTTTGCAGTTTTAGTTTTTACAGATTCCTGAATGTTTACAATTTTTGCTCTGTTTCTTACTACAATTCTGTCTTGACTTTTGAATTCAACGCCTAATTCGTTAATTCTCATGTCATTTTGAGCTAATTTGCTTTGATTATCTGTGCCGTCAGATGTACTTATAATTGAGAAACTATTTGAAGCTAAAGCACCGCCTTGTTCTCCATCTTTTTGTTGTGGAGCAGGTTGTTTAGGTGCACTCATTTGTTTAGCTTCATCTTCTGCAGCCATTTTTTCGTTTTCAGCAGTTAGAGCTTCGTATTCAACTAAAATTTCTTGTTGTTTTGCTACTGCTTTTTGAGATTCTTGAGTTAATTTAATAGCTTCTTCTTCTTCTTTTTTAATTTGTTTTTCTAATCTTTTTGCTTCTTTTTCAAGTTGTTTTGCATCTTTCTTTTCATCTTTTTCAATTTTTTTAGATTCTTTGCCTGCATCTTTAGCGGTTCTAGCTCCGGCTTTAACAACATCTTCCTGTTTGTCTGTTTGTTTTGTTATTTGTTTTTCTTGTTTTTCTGCATTATCAGCCATTGCTTCTGGAGATTGTTCTTTTTCTTCTTCTTTAGGTCCATCTGAACTTTCTGTAGATTCTGTATTTTCAGCAGTGGGCTCTTCTACTACAGGCTCTTCAACAGTTGGTTCTTCTGCAGGAGTTTCTGCAGGAGTTGTCGTTTCTGTCGGATTTTCTGTTGTTGGTTCTTCAACAGCAGTTGGCTCAACACTAACTGCTTCTGTAGTCTTTTCAGTTTCTGTTACTGTTTCTTCAACAACTTCAGGAACTTCGCCTTCTTCACCTTCAACAGGTGTTGTTTCTTCATTGTTTTCAGCACCTTCAACATCTTCTTCGTTTTCTGTATCTTCTTCTACAGGAACTTGAGTTGCGTCTTCGCCTGTTACTGAGATTATTTCAGCTTCCAATGTTGTTAAATCATTAATTGCGCCATCTTCTTCTTTTACTGCTTTATCAGTTGCTTTTTCTGCGATTGTATCAAGCGGAGTATCGCCTACAACTTGAGCTGCAAGACCGATTCCTGTGCTGATTGTACCCAATGCAACATTTTTAAGACCTTTTTCAAACTGCCAAGCCATAATTTGCATCATACCTAATTCAATACGGTAAACACCGATTTTTGAAAGTGTTTCACCGCTTGCATCTGTGAAGTCTAATCTTTCTTTTGCTGCAGGGATAATTTCTTCTTTGTATTCTGTATCTTTTTTCAAAGCTTCAGCTTCAGCAGGAATTGCTTCTGAAATGATTTCGCTTTCTTTTGCTGTTGCGTTTGCGAATTCACCTTTTGAAGCTTCAGATTCAGCTTTAATATTTTCAATTTCTTCGTTGTTTGATGCGATTTTTTGTCTTAATTCTGTAACTTTTTCTTTGTCTGTTTTATCAGTTTCTTGTTCGCCTTCTTCTTTTTCAGGTTTTTCTGTAGGTTGTTCTTCGTTAAGTTCGTCTGCTGATTTGCCTGTCAAGTTTTCAAGTTCTTGGTTTGCTTCTTTATTTTCTTGTTCCATTGTTTGAATTCTTGCTTGACGTTCTTCTTCTTGTTTTTGGAATTCTTTAACAAGTTTAGTTACTTTAACACCTGCAATTTGAGCGAATTTTCTGTCATCTTTTGCTACTTTGATTGATTTAACTGCGCTGATTGTTTGTTTTGCCAAATCAACATTGATGTCAGCAGCTTCTTTGATGAGTTCTTTAACGTTTTTGTCGTTAATAACGAAATCTTCTTGTTCTGTAACTTCAGGGTTCTTTTCTTCGCCTTGAGCAGAATCAGTTGTTTCAACAGGTTGAGATTGACCGTCTTGAACTGCTTCATCACTGCCTGTTGCTTCAGGTTTAACTTCTTGAGTGCCGAGAACTTCGTCTTTACCTGCAATCATATCGCCGATATCAAGAACTGATGCGATATCATTTACTGAATGTTGAGTTTCGTCTGTAAAATCTTTTGTATCGTTACCTATTATGTTTGCTTCTTTTGCAAGAGCTTTACCTTGAGCCATTGCAACGATTGCTCTTAAGAAACCGATTTCGCCTTGAGCTTGATTGCGAGTTGTTTTGTAGTTAGCTTGTGAAGTGTAATCAGCTAAAGTATCACCGATTTCGATAGTTTCATCAGCAAGTTTTTCGCCTAAAATAGCTAGGATGTTGATGTCATTCATTGATTTTGCGATTTCGCGTTTGTCTAATGAAAAACCTTTGTCATTGCCTGATTTTTTGTCTTCAAACATTCCCATCAAATCAGCATAACGTCTTGCTTCTGATGTTGAAAGAGCTTCACCGTTATTGATTTTTGTTTGAATATGGTTCCATTCTCTTACGAAAGCTTCGTATTCTTTAAGAGAACGTCTTTGTTCTTTCATCTGGTCGTCGATGTTTCTTTTTCTTTTTTGTTGTTCGGGTAAAAGGTCTTGGATTTCTTTTTCAATTTTTTCGTTGTTTTTGTCACATTTTTCAATTTTCTTTTCTGCAACAGGGATTAATTCAAGGAAAGATAAAGTAGTATCTTCTTGACCTTCTTCGCCTTCTACAGCTTGGTCTGCAGAAGCTGTTGACTGCATGATTGTGTTTGCAATATCTACTACATCTTGAGGAACATTTACACCTTCGTCTACCATCTGCAAAATTTCTTCAGCAGAATACACTGCCCATTGAGGGTCAAGCACTAAACCATTTTCCTTTGCGTATGCATCAAGGGTATATTTTGTATTAATAGCGTTTTGTGTAGTTTGTGGTCTAAAACCGTCAACAACAGTACCGTCAGCAAGAGTTCTGCTCATAGTCCATGTTTTTACTGTTGTATCTACCCATTTAATTGAACCGTCAGCTTGTACTTGTTTTCTTTTAACAGTTTTAGTTCCGTTTTCTTTTGGAGCTCCTAAATCAGGGTCAAGATTAAAACCGCCTGAAACAATGATTTCATAGCCTGTTTCATCTTGGTAATATTTTTCAAAGTCTGCAATTGTATCAGCATCCATTTGAGCAAAAAGGCGTAATGCTTCACTGTAAGAGATTTGTACTCCATTCATCATGTAGTAAAAATCTTGGAATATTTCAAATTTATTTGGCATACCGCTTATTTGCATAGAAAAATCCTTTTTTACCCTTTGTATTTTTTATCGGTAAATAAAGGATTTTTCTTTAATAAATTACAGTATTTGTTAATAAATGTAAACTTACAAATGTTTTTCTATATTAGAAATTATTGTTGATTTTGGCATTAAACCTACTAATCTTTCCAAAGCTTTTCCGTTTTTGAAAACCAAAAGACTTGGAAGCCCGCTGATTGAATAATCTTGAGCAGTTTTTAGATTTTCATCCGTGTTAACTTTTACAAATTTAACTTTGTCTGAAAATTCATTTGCAACTTCGTCCAAAATAGGTCCTAATTTTCTGCAAGGTCCGCACCATGGTGCCCAAAAATCTACAACCACAGGTTGTTCGCAGTTCAAAACTTCTTGTTCAAAACTTGAATCATTAATATCAATTGCCATCACATATCTCCTTTTTTTACGTTTTTATTCTAACACAGAAATTTTTTTTGTGCTATTATCTTAACAGAGTTCTATAGGATAAGAAAATGGCAAGAAAAAAAGTAATTGAAATTGTTCTCGATACAGAGACTACGGGATTGGATTATACAAAAGAAAAGATGGTTGAGTTTGCCGCTGTCAGATTAGAGAACGGCAAGATTAAAGACGAGTTTCAAACACTTATTAACCCCGAGCAGCATATCAGAAAGTCAAGTATTGCAATTCACGGAATTACTCCTGAAATGGTTGAGGATGCTCCGACAGAAAGTGAAGCTATGCCGAAAATTCTTGAATTTATCGGAGATTATCCGATTGTAGCTCACAATTGTATTTTTGATTATTCTTTTTTGAATGAGGCTTCTTTGAGAGTTACAGGCAAAGAATTAAATAACCCGAGAATTGATTCACAGCAAATGTTTAAAGAAGTTTATCCTGATTTGTTCTCACATGGTTTGGAAGCTTTGACTACGAAATTCAAGGTAGAGCTGAAAAATCATCACAGAGCAATGGCTGATACTATGGGGCTTGCACTTGCTTATCCGAAATTAAAAAAACTTTATTTGCAAAAATATGATTGGGAAGTTAAACAGCTTGATAATGTAGAATATCTTTTTGAAAGATTTTTGAGAATTCAGCAGACTGTGACTACTTTACAATCAGAATTGCAGGATTTGAAATCCGTGTTTAAGCTTTATTTTGAACAGGGCGGCGAACCGATTATTTCTCAGTCGGGCGAAACTCTTGTTTATAATTCAAAACAGTCGTTCGGGTACGATTTGCACCAGATTAAAGATGTCCTTGAAGAAGTTGGTGCTTTTGAAAAGGCTGTTAAGCTTAATACGGGATTTATTGACAGATTGGTTGGCGGATGTAGACTTGATGAGGATAAACGTGAAATTATCAAAGAAGCTCGTCATGAAATTACTGAAACAAGAAATGTTCAAATAATTAAGGCAGGGAAGTAATGACAAATAAATTTATTGAATTTTTTAAAGAACCGCAGGCTAAACCTGTTACTATGAGTGAAGATGAAGTTAAAAAGACTTATGCTCATTTTAGATGGCGAATTTTTTATTCAAGTTTTATTGCTTATGTAGTTTTCCATATCTGTCGTAAAAATATTGCGGTAGCATTGCCTTCAATGGGTGAGGCTTTGAACCTTTCAAATACTGAACTTGGTCTTTTAGGCTCAACTTTATATGTAACTTACGGTATCGGTAAATTTATTAACGGTGTTATAGCCGATAAAGCCAATGTAAGAACATTTTTGCCTACAGCATTAATTTTGTCTGCAATTTGTAATATCTGTTTTGCATTGAGTGCTTTGTTTATAACTCCCGGACATGTTTCATTCTTCGGACTTCCGTCTGCAACTGTTTTGTTGTGGGTAATGGCATTTTTCTGGGGTGCTAACGGATGGTTTCAATCTTGCGGATTTCCTCCTGTTGCTAAAAGTTTGTCATACTGGTTCTCAAATTCAGAACGTGGTACAAAATGGTCAATCTGGTCAACATCTCATCAGATTGGTGTATTTGCGGCAGTTGCTTTATCAGGATTTGTAATTGAAAAATTTGGTTGGATGGCTGCATTTTATGTACCAGCAATTATTTGTATTGTTACAGGTTTCTGGTTATTCGACAGATTGAGAGATAAACCGCAGACTTTGGGACTTCCTGATGTTGAAAAATTCAGAGAAGAACCTGTTAAATGTGAAGAGCCCGATGAAGAAAAAGATGACAGATCATATTTCCAAATTTTCAAAGAACATATTTTATGCAACCCGATTATTTGGATGTTAGCTATAGCTTATATATTTGTTTATATTATTAGATTTGGTACAGAAGATTGGCTTGTTAAATATCTTGTAGAAGTTAAAGGAAATGCTTTAACCATTGCGAGTGCGAAATTAAGTACTTTGGCGCTTGTAGGTTCTGCAGGGGCAATTATGGCAGGTGTTGTTTCCGATAAATTATTCAAAGGCAACAGAACTCCCGTTAATATAATTTTTTTGATTATGTTGATTGTAAGTTTGTATTTATTTGCAACAAATCCGTCAGGAAAACCTGTTTTTGAAATCCTTGATTACGTATATGCCGCAATGATTGGTGTGTTTACGGCAGGACCTCAGATGTTAATCGGCGGACTTTGTGCAGTAGAAAGCAGCTCTAAAAAAGTTGCATCAGCATCAATCGGGTTTACCGGTGTATTCGGATATGTAGGTGCTGCACTTTCTGCCAGCGGTACGGGTTTTGTTGTTGACAAATTCGGCTGGAACGGTGCAATCGGTTTCTGGATGATTTCTACAGTAATCTGTGTTGTGATTTGCACAATATTGTATGTTTACGAAAAAATGAGGAAGCGTGCATAAGTGAACAAGAAATTATACGTAATATCAGGTTCATCAGGTGTAGGTAAAGGCACAGTACTAAAAGGATTTATGGATAGAAATCCCAGTTTTATGCTATCGATTTCCTGCACAACAAGAGCACCTCGTCCGGGTGAAGCGGACGGCGTAAATTATTTCTTTCTGTCTAAAGAGGAATTTCAAAATTGTATAGATAATGATAAATTTTTAGAATGGGCAGAATTTGCAGGAAACCGTTACGGGACTAAGAAAAAATATATTAATCAATGTCTTGCGGACGGCAAAGATATTATTCTTGAAATTGATACAAAGGGCGCTTTGCAGGTTAAAAAACAAATGCCAGAAGCCGTATTGATTTTTATTGCTCCACCGTCATTAGAGGCTTTGGAAGCACGTTTGCGCGGTCGCCATACTGAAGATGAGGCAACTATTCAAAAACGCTTGAATGAAGTTAAAGTTGAGCTTGAACGTGCTAAAAGCTTTGATAAAACAATTATCAACGATGATTTAGAAAGAGCAATTGCAGAACTTGAAGCGGAGATTAAAAATGCTTAGCGGAAAAACAATACTGCTCGGGATTACGGGTGGAATTGCATCTTACAAGATTTGTGAGCTTATAAGAATGTACAAACGCGCAAACGCTGATGTTCAAGTTGTTTGCACGCCGAATGCCTTGAATTTTGTGACCAAACTTACTTTGCAGACTTTGAGTAAGAATAATGTCGCGGTAGAAGAATTTGACATAAAAAATTATAATCCCGAACATATAAGTTTTGCGGATAAAGCCGATATTATGGTTATTGCACCTGCTACAGCCAATACGATTTCAAAAATTGCAACAGGTGTGGCAGATAATTTGCTGACTTCAATTGCCTGCGCGTTTACAAAACCTGTGATTATTGCGCCCGCAATGAATTGTAATATGTGGGAAAATCCGATTATACAGGAGAATTTGCGCAAACTCTCATATACAATTCTTGAGCCTGAAAGCGGATATCTTGCTTGCGGATATTTGGGAAAAGGCAGATTATGCAAGATTGATAAGATATTTGACAAAACTGTTGAACTTTTAAATTATAAACCTCTTACAGGTAAAAAAATTGTAATAACATCAGGCGGAACAATTGAGGATATTGATCCTGTCCGATATATTTCAAATTATTCGTCAGGCAAAATGGGTGTTGCACTTGCTGATGTGGCAAAAAATTTAGGTGCGGATGTTACATTGATTACGACAAAAGATGTTTCTAAAAAATATAATATTGTTAAGGTGAAATCTGCACTGGATATGAAATCCGCTGTTGAAAAAGAATTTTGTAATGCCGATTGTGTTATTATGGCGGCGGCGGTAGCTGATTACAGAGTAAAAGAAACTGCTCCACAGAAAATGAAAAAAACTGATGACGATGAAATTAATCTTACGTTAGTGAAAAATCCTGATATTTTGAAAGAAATTTCTGCTAAAAAAGAGAAGCAGATTGTTGTAGGTTTTTGTGCAGAAAGTGAAAATTTAATTGAGCATGCCAAAGAAAAAATTGCAAAGAAAGGCTGTGATTACTTAATTGCAAATGATATTTCCCGCAAAGACATAGGCTTTTCAAGTGATTATAACGAAGTTACGATTTTAGATAAAAACGGCGGAATGAAAAAACTTGAAAGAGCAGACAAAATGACAATTGCTTACAAAATTTTTGAGGAAATTTATGGAAAAGAGTAAGATTGTCAAAAAGATTGAAGCTTTTGCGCCTCTTGAAACTCAGGAAAAATGGGATTGCTCGGGTTGGCTTGTTGAAACCTCGCAAACAGAAATTAAGAAAATTATGCTGTGTTTGACGGTAACAAATGACATTGTCCGTCAGGCAAAAGAGCAGAATTGTAATCTGATAATTTCTCATCATCCGTTATTTTATGTACCTTTACAATGGCGCGATATTGATGTTTACTGTGCTCATACAAATCTTGATAAGGCGCATGGCGGAACGACAGACACACTTATTGAAACTCTTGGTTTTAAAATTTCTGAAGCGCAGGAATTTGTTCGGTATGTTGATGCTGAAATTTCTTTGCAGGATTTGCTTAAAAAGTTAAAAAAGATTTCGCCAAATCTTCGTTACGTGAATAATCATGGTGTGATAATGTTTAAAAAGATAGCTTTTTGTGCAGGGTCAGGCTCTGAATTTATACAAGAGGCATATGACAACGGAGCAGATGCGTTTGTTACGGGTGATTTGAAATTCCATACAGCATTAGAAAGTCCGATTGTTGTATTTGATATCGGACATTTTGAAAGTGAAATTCTTGTACTGCCTGTGTTTGAACGAATTATTGATGCAGAATTTGTCTATGCGGATGAAAAAAGTCCGTTTATAAATATTGACAAATAAGATTGAGCACCTATAATAAGGATGTAACCGTATTGGGATGTCGCCAAGTGGTAAGGCATCTGGTTTTGGTCCAGACATTCGGAGGTTCGAGTCCTTCCATCCCAGAATTTATAAAAAAGACCTCGTTAAGGGGTCTTTTTTAGTAGGAAGTGTTATGAACTTTTCAAAACAAGAAATTATTAATATTCTAAAAGACGATAGTCAAAATGACTGGCTTTTTGAGCTTGCAGATAAGGTGCGCAGAGAAAATGTCGGCGATGAAGTGCATTTGAGAGGGCTGATTGAGTTTTCAAATATATGCAAATGCATGTGTAAATATTGCGGGCTTCGTTCCCCGAATAAAAATATTGACAGATATAGAATTGAACCTGATGATGTTATTTCTTGTGCTGAAAAGGCAGTTGAATTGGGCTATAAAACTATAGTTCTTCAATCGGGTGAGGACGAATTTTATTCCCGTGATGTGATGTGTAAGATTATAAAAGGGATTAAGGAATTTGACTGTGCCTTGACTTTGAGTATTGGGGAAAGAAGTTTTGAGGATTACAAGGCGTTCAAGGATTGTGGTGCTGACAGATACTTAATCCGTATTGAAACCACTGACAGGGAACTTTATAAGAAGATGCACCCAAATATGGATTTTGACAACCGCGTAAGATGTTTGAAAGATTTGAAAACCTTAGGTTATGAGGTTGGGACGGGTTGTCTTGTGGGTTTGCCCGAGCAGACTATAGAATCTCTTGCTGATGATATTTTGTTTTTTAAAGAAATAGGTGCGGATATGATTGGTATTGGTCCGTTTATTGCGCATCCCGAAACACCTCTGAAAGATTGTGAAAACGGTAATTTTACACTTGCTTTAAAAGTCATGGCGCTTACTAGAGTTCTTCTCAAAAATGTTAATATACCTGCAACAACAGCTATGGAAACATTAAATCCAAATGGCAGAATAATTGCACTTCAAAGCGGGGCAAATGTTGTGATGCCTAATGTTACAACGGAAAAATTCAGTTCAAAATATGAGATTTATCCTGATAAAAGTTCATTAAGCGACAGAGATGAGGCCGAACGAATAATAAAATCAATTGGCAGAACAATTTCAAAAGGTTATGGGTTTAGAAGTAATTCATAAATTTTTTCTGCAATGATTTTGTGCTGTTCTGGTTCATAGTGAAGCCCGTCAATTTCGGACGGCTGTATAAGGGTATTGAGATTTAGAAATTTACAGCCTTTATTTTGGGCAATTTGTGAATAGATGTCGGGTAATTTTTTAGATTTTTCGATAGAAGTTTCATCAAACATTGTGGAAAAAATCGGATGTTTTAGAATGTTTTCACCAAGAATTGAAGGTGCGACAAGAATTATAGGCGTCGGTAATGCAATATTAATGAGTTTTTCAATTGCGTCTTTAATATCGGTGTTGAAAAATTTTTGTGTATCATTTATTCCGATTGCCAAAATTACGATGTCAGGGTTGGTTTTCATATACTCGATTAAAAGCTTTGGACTGTCAGAGAATGCATTTCTGTTATTTGCGCCCGCTTCAATTATTTCAAAATAATTTGATAAAATTCCCGTCCAGCGGATATTTTTGTCGTATCGTCCGCCTGTTGAGGGAATATAGCCGTATGTGTTGCTGTCACCAAAGCATAAAACTTTTGTCATGGTTTTATTATATCATGAAGCGCAGTTTTTTCAGTAAGTGCAATTTCTTTTCTCAAATCTTCAAGAAATTCGGGAGTATACATAAACCCTAAGTGTGCGCCATTGCTAAAAAGGACTGTTTTTTTGCCTGAGCAGACTTTTAATTTTTTTAATTGGGTTTGGTTTACAAGATAATCGTCTACAGAATGGTAAATTTTGTAATTATCACTGTTTTGTAAGAAGTTTGCGAGTGACAAAAGGCTTGTGTCATCAGTCAAATCATCCATGTTATAATTGTCGCTCAAAATATATTTTTCCATATAATCTCTGTAATTCATATTATTTAAGGTTTCGTAAATGCCCGCAGCTTTGTTTTTCGGAGTTTTTTCAAGCGTAAAAACTAAATCGGAAAGCTTCTGATGCATTACAAATCCTGTTATAAGTTTACCTTCATCTTCAGTGAACGGGAGTTTGCCGATTGTAAAATCTTTTTTCTCGTCTTTCATATTCACAAGTTGAACAATTTTTGATGCGGTTTCGGCAACACGGTTTTTCAGATTGTTCGGGTTCTTGCTCCATTCTTCGCTGTTTCTGTCAAATTGTTCCATTGCATAGGTAAGTTCAATCGGTGGGCAGACTGAAATGTATTTTGTAATGCCTAATGTATCGTCTTTATATTCGCTATTCGCAAGAAAAAGTGCTGCCATTGCGCCCATAGATGTCCCCATAACGGTTTTTTGCGGGAATTTACATTCATATTTTGTTTCGAGTTTATCAATGATTTTTGCGGTTACGTTTTTCAAATATTTTATATCTTGTGTAGGAACTCCGGGGTGATAGCTGTCAGGCATGCTTTTGACAAATTCCCATTGAAAATGGCTTCCCTGAATTATGACAGAATAACCTTCGTCGTAAAACATTTTTGCCATTACAACCGCGTGATGAGATTGAACACCTTCGCCGATTGAGGGATAGATTATTGCAAGCGGGGAATTTTTATCCTTTTGCATTATGTAGCGGAACTTGTAATTTTCTTTGTCGGGCGTAATGCTTACAGATGAGGTTTTAATCTTTTTGGAAAAACTTCTGTTCCATATTGAAAGTTCATTCCATATAGAATCATCAATATCCGGAAGGTCAAATAATGCAGTTCTCATTGAATCTACGACAGGATTTTGAGGGTTGTAATCGAATAAAACTTTATCTGCAAGAAGTTTTGCGTTGTTGTTTGTGCCGTAATTTTTCAGGATGATATTGTCAATATTTGCGCCGCCTTTCATAATTTCAGCGACAGTCAAAATTTCTTCTTTTGGTTCGCGGGTATCAAGGACAAGTTCGGGATTTACGTCAGGCGGTAAATCATTAATCGGTTCAAGATTTTGAAAACCTTTTTCAAGAGTTTCTTTTCGGTCAAGGTTTTCGCATTTTATATAATTGTCAAGTCCGTACATTTTTCTTGCGATTTCATAAGGATCTGCGTAAGTGGATTCAATCATTTTAATCAAAGGCTGCATATATGAGGTTCTGTTGACGGTCAAACCTGCCTTAACCATTGCAAGAACTGGAGTTCCGACATAGGTTGTGGGGTTTAGCGAAGTGTCAAGAAGTTTTCCTGCAATTGCGCGGGTTGTAGTTCCGTTCATTACCGGCAAAACAATATAAGGCCCTGAATTACATTTGCATTTTGTCAAAGCCTGTTCCATATCCTCAGTTGTCGGCTCTATGTGAAAAAGACTTTTGGCAGGGTCATACAATCCTCCTAAACCAAGGGTTGTATTTGTTAAAAATCTTACGGTTTCAGTGCCTGAGGTCTTGAAGTCTTTTTGGATTAAACTGCTTACTAATCTTTTTGGATATTCAATGTTTCTGTATGCGCTTTGAATTCTGTCAATACCGTATTCGGGCATTATAGATGACCATAGAATGTGAACGGGGCGGATTGCGTATTTGTTTAAGCCCAGATTAAAATTGAAAATTTTTCTGTTCATTTTTTCAAATTTATCAGGCCCAAGATACATATAACCATAATCGGGGTATTTGGATTGTTGTTTTACGAGTTCTTCTGCTGTTGCATTATTGAAAAGGCAAAATATTGCAATAGTTAAAATAATTGTTTTTTTCATGTAAATCCTCATTTCACTTTTATTTTTAGAAAAATTTTCACAGAATTTTACTCCCCGTGAGGGGGATTTGTGGTAATATATTTCTATGAGCGAAAAGGAAAAAATGTTGAGCGGGCAGATGTATAATGCCGCTGATGAGGAACTTATAACAGAGCGCGAAAGATGCAAATATCTGTGTCATCAGTATAATTTATTGTCACCTGAATTGGTTGATGAGAGAAAAAATCTTATGAAACAAATTTTGGGTAAAACAGGTGATAACTTTTTGATTGAGCAGAATTTCCGGTGCGATTACGGTTATAATATTGAAATCGGCGAGAATTTTTATGTAAACCACAATTGTGTAATGCTTGATTGTGCCAAAATAACTTTTGGCGATAATGTGTTTATTGCTCCGAATTGCGGGTTTTATACTGCTGGTCATCCTCTGGATTTTGAGACAAGAAACAGCGGTCTTGAATTTGCAAAACCGATAAAAGTCGGTAATAATGTCTGGATTGGTGGCGGTGTGACTGTTTTGCCGAATGTTACGATAGGTGATAATGTCGTAATCGGTGCGGGCAGTGTTGTGACAAAGTCTATACCTGCGAATACGGTTGCTGTAGGAAACCCTTGCAGGGTGATAAAAGAAAATAAATAGTGATTATTTAACTTTCATCCATTTATGGTGAATTTTAATTTGCCTTATAAGTCTTGTAAAAAGGATTTTGCGCTCAGATTTGTTGTGCAAGATATCTTTTAGGCAGGCTATAATATATTGTAATTCTCCCCAATATGTATCCGGCAAAATAATATCGTCGGAAGTTTCATCTATATTCATGTTAAGCAATAACTCCTATTATAAATCAATGACATCTATATAATGTCATTGATTTATAAAATTGTCAAGCTTAATAAACATAAATTACAATATTTGTATGATGAATATTAGGGAAGAAGTTGGAATTTGTTTGCTTAAAAGAGGACTTTCAATGAGAAAGTTAGCTAGTCTTTTGCGTGAGAATGGTTTTGATGTTCCAAAGGATAGTGGTCTGTCAAATCAATTTCGCAGAAAGCGCGTAAGATTTGAAACGGTTCAGGAAATTCTTGACTTTCTTGGTTATGAGCTTGTTATTCGTGAAAAGCAAAAATAAAAACTAAAAGACGGAAATAAATTCCGCCTTTTCTATTTTTTGGCTTATAGCCCTAAAATTAACTTGTTGCTTGTGGATATCATATCCATCGTATTATAAATATTTTGTTGTATTAGCTCAGCCTTATGTTTCTCCTGTTGCTTTCCTCCTTCTTCTTGTTCAGGATTGTTGTTCTCGTTCTTCGCAGCCTCCGCCTGCGCTATTAAGTTCTGTGCCTGTGCTTCGGTTGTAACTGTCGTCGGATCTATACCCAGTGCAAGCAGACGCTCTATTGTGGACTGCTTTAAAGGCCCATCATTTGATGTCATCATGAATGTCGGGATATGTGATATAGAATTGATTGACGGCATACATACATCCTTTCTGATTTCAATTTAATAATTTTTTTTTAAATGTCAATCATATTTTTTATATCGGCATGATTTGGAGAAAACTTTAAGGTTTTGGGCAGAAGTTTTACATTTCTTCATGTTTATGTTAATATTTTATTAGGGTTTATTATGAAAAAGTTTTTAATTTTATGTTTTATAGTGTTTATGTCTGTTTCGCAGGCTTTTGCGGCTTCTTATGTTAAGGTTGAACCGCAGTTTTTGACTCCTGCTCAAACATCAAGTTATGAAAAAGTGAATGAAACTCTTGCTATAATTTTTAACAGAATTAAACCGTATGTGAGAACGGATAAATATCCGAAATATTATCACGATTACACTCTTATTCCTAATGACGGAACACAGAACAATGCTTATTTATATGTGAAAAATTACGGTGCGGAACTGGTTTATAATTCTGATACAAATGAGCTTAAATATGTTACTTTCCGCCGTCCTGAGCTTCAAAAATGCAGAATAATTTATGATTACCCGTCGGGCAAACTTCATGCCGTACAGATTTTTGTATCAGACAAGGAATCTTTTGTATTTTCACCTGACGGCAAATATGTTAACTATGCGCCTTATGTGAATGAAGTGCAGGGAAAAGTTAAAAAAGCCTGGAAAGTTCCGCCGAGAAAACATATTGATATTTTAGCAAAAGGTCAGAAAGATTTGCTTGTTCAAATGGCTTTGACGTTGAATAAAGACGGAACGGTTAAAAAATGCAGAATATTAAAATCGTCAAAAATCAAAGAACTTGATAACAATGCGGGAGAAGCGATTAAGTCAGCATCGCCTTTCAAACCGTTTCCTGAAAACTTCTTTAATGAGGAGTTGACGATTATTTTGAATTTTAATTTTTCACTATGATTTTGTAAATCTATCCAATACTCAGGTGGCGGGTGAAGCGTCACGCTTCAGTTTATAGTTATGGCATAGTTGCCATTATTTATTGAGAACGTCATATTTATGGCACTTCCGTTGTACTCTGCAGGCGGGGCTGTAAAATAAGGTACACTCATAAGCATATAATAAACTGTATCGTTTAGACTTTTGTTATCGGATTCTTTGATGAATTTGCGGTTTATAAGTTTGCCTGATTTATCTACGGCAAAACTTATTGAACAAGAACCAGAACCTTGAATGCTTCCTACTGCAAATTTTGAAAACAGTTTAGCTCTGAGTTTGGTTTTATAATCAATCATAGCGGGGCTGTTTGGGTTGTAAACAGGTTTAGCGGGTTCTAATTTTATTATCGGTTCGGTTTTTACAACAGGTTTTACGACAGGCGCAGGTTTAACTGGCTCAACAGGTTTTATAACGGGAGCTTGTTTAGGCGTAATAACCTTGGGCGGAACTAGATTTTTTTTTTGAACAGGCTCTGTCGGAGTCAGTATTATAGGTTCTGTTCTTGGTTCGGGTTTCGGTTGATATATCGGGGTATCGTTCCAAATTTTATTTATATTCGGAATATTTGTAATCGGTTTGGTTTTTGTTATCTGTTTATGCTCGGGAGTTTTTTTACTCATTGGAATAAACCAGACACCGATTGCAATAAGAAGACATAATGCAAAGAAAATTCTTGAAACAATTTCAGCTTTTTGTTCAAGCGTAATGGGTTGTTTTTCTTCGATATAATCAAAAGTATCATTACCGCAGTCGCAGTAATCGGGTTTTATTTTGTATTCGGCATTACATTCTTTACATCTGTACATAAGTTTATCCTATCATAAAAATTCCGAAAATAATAAGTGCAATAATTGCCATAATAATTAAAATTGCAACTTCGCGGGTAAGCTCGCATTCTCTGTGTGCTTTTAAAAACTTGATAAAAAACGGAATTTCAAGAAGTGCAAACAGTGTAATAAAAATAATTTTAAGCATTATTTTACCCTCTTAAAGATTATTTGTTCCATTTGGATTGTTTTGTGCATCTGAGGTTTTAACACAAGTGTTGCAGCTGTTGCGCAGATTAATACCGCAATTGTAATGAGTGAAATAATAACAATTTTGTTCATTAATGTACCACCCTTTCAATATCTCTAAATTGGTCAGGAGTTGAGAATACGTTTTGAACTCCAATAGCGAATGAACCGTTTACAACTGTTGAAGTTCGGCGTGTACCTCTCGGGAAATTCAATATAGCTTTTTTCTGTAAGCGTGAAATTGCCGGTTTAACGCCGTTGCGGGCTATATCCATATATTGTGAGGGTATAGCTTCAACTTTTATGTTAGAAACATTTCCGTATTTATCTACAAGGAAGTTAAAAGTAAAAACAACACCATAAGGAGCATAACCGATGTCAGAATCTTTCATAATTTGATTATGAATGTTACTTCTCCATTTTCCCCAGGCGATAAGTTCTTCCTGCTCTGTCATATAAGGGTTTTGAGATGCGGGCTTTTGAACCTGCTGAGGTTTTTGTATTGTTTGGGCAAGTTTTTGTGCGTTTTCTTGTAGTGCCTTTGTATCTTCAATATCAGTATTCAAAAGTTTCTGTAAAAGTTCCATCTGCGACTCTTGCGGAGTTTGAGTTTCGACGGGAACTTCTTTTTTAGGGAATTTAATTTTGATTGGTTTTGTTTCAACAGGTTGAGGTTGCGGAGCGACTTCCCGAACTTTTACTTCAACGGGTTGCGATACAGGCTGTGTAACTATTTTAGGTTGAGTTTGCGCAACAGTAACCGGTGTATTTTGGATGGTGTCGCTTATTCTGACAAGTTGAAAATCCGCATCCTCAATTAACATCGGCTGATGTATTTCAGGATGTATTTTTATAGTCAAGATGGTCAGAACCACAAATAAAACTACTACCGCAACTTTTAAAAAATCCATAATTAATCTTTATCTACTTTTGCTAACAGTTCGTCACACGCGTAAATATCAAATTTTGTCTGACTTAACATCATTGTTTCGGCAATCAAAAGTGCTGTCGGAACAAGTGCCGCAACTAAACTTAAAAACATTCCCTGCATATCACCGCCGATTTCGGTCATAAAATATGAAATGTTCATTGCAAATTCAATAAATATAATTGCGCAAGCGATTGCCAGAGAACGGCGTCTTTCGCTTTCCAAACGTCTTACACCCTCAAGCCCGTAAATTGTTACACCGTGGTGTTGATAGTCAGAAAATCCGTCCTGTTTGATTACCTGCGAACCTTGAATTTTTTTAGTGCATAAAAATGCGTTTACAAATGAAAAGAACGCAAAAATAATCAAGAAAGTTGCAAGAGTTAAAAATACAGGGCTTATTCTTAATCCCGAAATTCTTACCCAGCCAGCAGCTTCAGGGAAACACATTGCTAAAGTGTTTGAAACACCGTAAGCCAAAAATGGTGCTGTTAAAATTCCGACAACCATTTCGCCGACAGATTTTAACTGCAAATTAAACATTTTGTCTTTAATATACTGAATTTTTGAATTGCTCAAACTGTTTATATATCTTTCAATCCATTGTCTGTAAGATTTTATAACGCTTTCAAAATCTTCTCTGTACTCGTATTTGTCAAGTAATATAGTCCATTCTGTTGTGTTGCATTTGAAATATCCGCAAGATATTGCAAGAACAGCCATAATCCCTGAGAAAAAGAATGAAATAAATATTGCAAATGTCATAAAGTCATTCAAATTCATATAATAAACGAGGTTTACAACATAAATTCCGAGCACAAAAATCAATGAGAAAATAAGCATAAAGCTTTGCCCGAGTTTTGCCGAGCGTGACATTTCTTTCTGCACATTGCTTTGGAGATACAGGTAAACTCCCTGTTTTAACAATAAGCAAATTCCGTAAATCAATATTGTGTAAATTGCCCAAACTTTAATATTTGTCGGCAAATGCAGGAAGTTTGCGGATTCTTTGATATTCAATCCCATAAGGTAATTTGAAACTCCGAATGCGCAGACCATTGAGCTGAAAAACATCGCAATATGTAAAAATATGCTTGTTTTTGAGTTGTTTGAAAGCTTTTGTTTCAAGTCGTTAATATGGAACGCAACCTGTTTTGTTATAGAAACACGTGCGCTTTCCAAATCCTCTTTCTGTTTTTCGAGCTTAACCTTTGTAACGGCATTAACGTCTTTGCCGTATAAGCCTTTAATATCTTCTTCTGTTAAATCCTCATTACCTATTGAAGTAATGGTTTTAACTGCAGGTGCGTTTGCAGTAACTTTTAAACTTACAAACTCGTCAGTTTCGGCAAACATAAGTTTGCAAACATTTGTTACTTCAACTTTTTTTATCGGCTGACCTTTAAAAAGTACTTTGTCGCTTTGAAAATTATTTACAATAGTGCATTTGCCGTTAGCATACTGTAGGGTGAGCAAAATGTCGTAGCCCAAATTCAAAACTACGTCACAGTTTGGGTTTGTACCGATATTTATTACATCTTTGTTAAAAGTTTTTTCGCCTTGTGATGTTGAAATTGTAATCGTCATTTTTTACCTTCCTAACGCATGAAGAAATCTTCTGATTGATTTATCGATATTCTGTTCGGGAGAAACTATTAAATGAGCTTCGCCAAGAACAGGTGTAAGTTTTTCTTTTGCCAAATCCAATTTCGCAGGATGCGCATCCAAAAACATCATAGAAATATCGGGCGCATATTTTTTTACGTTTTGGACATTAGAAGGCAGAGTTTCCCAGTTAATCTGTTTTTCAACAGCGCCTTCGTTTTCCAAATCGCCGATAACAACGATTGCGGGAACATATCCGTCTTTTTTCATTGTCAATGCGTGAGAAAAAGCTTTTTTTAACCCCACACCGTATGCGGTTCCGTAATCCTTTGAATCGTATTGAGTAAAAGCGTCCATTGATTTTGTAATCCCGCTTCCGTTCATTGGTGTGCCTTCATAGATAAGGTAAGCATCCTCTGAAACTCTCAATATTTTTATCTGATCTTCAGGATCAAGCAAGTTGCAAATCTGTCTTAAAACTTTTTTCTGCTCAGGCAGGCGTTTTTGGTTTGATGCTGAACTGTCCACTACAAAAATTACTGCTGCAGGGTGGAAATCATCAACTTTAATTTGTCTTAATCCCGCCCAAACAAACCTTACAGCTACCGATAATACTAATAATATTAAACCTAATGTAACTAATCTTTTATTTAACTTCATAGAAGTAATATAGCATATTTTTGTGAAAAATGCAAAATTCACATTTATAAAAAGTAGCCGATTGGCTAATAGACTTGCTTTTATTTCATTGATATTATTTTCTCATGTCAGAAGCGAAAAGCATAAAGTTAAATTATGTTTTGTCAGAAAATTGTGTATTAACGGAAAGAGAGACGGAATGTTTATCAATTATCTCGTTCGGATACACAAATTCCGATGGCGCAAAAATAATTAATGTTTCAAAAGGAATGTTCAAAAAGAACATTAAAGATATTTTTGATAAACTTTGTGTTGATGATAGAACCTATGCAGTTGTAAAAGCTCTGCAACACGGAATTTTTACTTTTGATATGATGTATAGAGTTCAAGCTAAGTATAACTTAAAACCCCGCGACATCCAACGGATGCGTTAATTTTACCTGAATTGTCGTACCGTCAGGGATATTTACTTCCTGACCGCGCTGCATTGCACCTCTTACACCGCCTGCAGCAGCTCCCATTCCGCCGTAAATTGCCATATTCCGAACCCAATCCTCGCTGTTTCCGCCGCCGAGTGCCGTGAATGCTGCACCGATAAGCATACTGCCCAAAGCACCTATTACAACGTCACGTGTCATTTTTACTGCACGTTCGCTTTTGGTTTTCATATAAATATTTTCAGTAGATATTTTTAGCATATTACCGTCAGGAGTTAAAATCTCATTAAAATTTAATTCAATTTCAGCATTGCCGTAGGCATATCCTGCATTTTTTGCATCTGATGCCGAACCGTAAACAAGGCTTCCTGCAGGTGCGATTAATTTTCCGTTATAAATAAAATCATTGGTTAGGCGCACAGTTAATCTGTCGTCTTTTTCCAAACTTCCCGAACTTATCCCCGAATCAAAAGTTACGCTGAAACTTGTACCTGCAGGTACAGTGACTATAGAACCATAAAGAAGCGGCCTTTGATGAGGTGTCGGTTCGTATAAAAGCGGTGACGGCTCATAGTTGGTCCGTTCTTCAACCTGTTCTTTTTTCTGTTTTGCTTTTGAAAAATTATCTTTTATCTGAATTTTATTATTTCTGTCAAATTCAGCCTGCGCCTCATCCGAAAAGTCGTATTCGGCAAGAACCGGAGCACATAGTATATTCAAGATTAGCAAAACTGATAATATCTTTTTCATTACTATTATTATAATAGATTATTGAATTATTACAATATGTCTGTTATAATTCTTTCCATAAAAAGGAGAGAGAAATGGAAAAGATTTTTGAACTGTTTGCCGTTGTATTAAGCGCATATATTATCGGCTCAATCCCTACAGGATACATTATTGTAAAAGCATTCACAGGGCAGGATATAAGAACTATTGGTTCAGGCTCTACAGGTGCGACAAATGTTAAACGTGTTATGGGCAAAAAATGGTTCTTTATAACATTATTGTTGGATGCTTTCAAAGGTGCACTTCCTGTTGTTTTGGCAGCAATGTTTGCAAAAACTTTTACAGGTGTCGGTTTGCTTCCTGTATTGGCGGCGGTTGCGGTAATTTTAGGACACAGTAAATCAATATTCCTTAAATTTACCGGCGGAAAATCTGTTGCATCAGGTGTCGGAACTATCTTAGCTTTAAACTGGCAGGTTGGTTTGATTATCGCACTTATCTGGTCAGTGGTAACTTTCTTTACAAGATACGTTTCTGTCGGCTCAATTGTAGCACTTGCAATTTCGCCGTTTTTAATGTGGGCATTTAAAGCTCCTGTTGCATACATTGCGTACTGCGCACTGGGTGCTTTGTATATTATCTGGCTTCACCGTTCAAATATTCAAAGACTTATTAAAGGCGAGGAAAACAAGGTACGCTAATTTTTAATCATTTTATTCAACGGGCTGTTATTTGTGAAATTGATTGTTTGTACAGTTTCTGCAGGTTTCGACTCGTTGTTTTTTATTTCGTATGATTTGATTGAGCGTTTGCCTGTAAGGCGTTTCATAAAGTTGTAGTAAGATTTTTTGAAGCCTTTTGCATTTTCCTGCTGTTCTTCAAGTTTTATTAATTCATCGCGTGAATGTGTTCCTACCGGTACTCCTACTGATTTTCTTGTAAGCCATTCACCCATTGTTGTGTTTGTTAATGTAATCCAGCTCATTCCGAACAGTGATTTGTTGTATTGGCTTCTGAATGTGCTGTTGAACAGGTCAATCAATAATGTTTGATAGAATAATCTTGAACCTTCCTGTACAAATCTTTCGGTGAATTTTGTTTTTGCACCTTCAACATCATTACCGTTTGATTTTAACATTACCATATTGTAGTTATCTGTCATCAAGAACCAGATTGTTGCGATTGATGCTGCTGTTTTTGCAAGGTTTGAAAGTTCGCTGTTGGAAATGTTTGACATTGTATCAACGTTGAAGGCTTTCAAGATATTATCTCTTACGTATGATTGAAATTTTTCGGGTGAAAGATTTTTCTTAGATGCTTCTTTACCTATGTTTTCAATACTTTTTGCCAGTGATGATACGTCTGAAATTCTGTTCATCAAACCTTGTTGAGCATCTGTTAATTTAGCATCTTTAGCGATTTTCTTGGCTTGAACATCTTTGATAAATTTTTTAAGTTCGGTTGTCGAAATATTGCGTTCTTTTGCAAAATTATTCATTATGGTTTCTAAAGTACCTTTATCATTTATTGCAAAACTCAATGTTTTCGGCTTTTTAACAAATACATTAACAACTTTCATTACTAAGTTGTATGGAAGTGTTACTGTGTTCCAGGCAAATTTGAACGGAGCAATTATAAAGTTTACAAGCGGTTTAATCTTTTTATCTTTTGCGCCTAAGCTGATAGTTTCACCGTTTGTTGCTGTTTGTGCCACTTTTTTATATTTTGATGCAAGTTCCGTAAAATGATTTTGTTCTAATACTTGTGTAATTTTATCGAGTTCTTTTTTAGAAACTGTATAGTGTGCAGTTTCTGTCATATTTTTGTATTGTTTTTTAAAGAAGCCTGAGAATGCTTTCCATTGTTTTTCTATAACGTCGATTTTTCTGAGTCCTTTTACTGCAAAACCGCCTGCGATAATTGCTGCTGATGCCTTCATTATTGTTCCGAATGAAAGAAGCGGTTTTTGATGTTTTTCTTTTTCTTCTTTATTTTCTGATGCTTTAAACGTTGGCTTTTGAGGTTCGATTTTTGCTTCGGGAGCATTGTTTTTTGCGTTTTCCGCACGAGCTTCTTCAGGGGTTAATCTTGTAATGTGTTTGCCGTTAATCAATCTTGAGAATGCTTCTGTAGTAAGAGTTGTAGCTCCTGTCATTAACATAATACCCATTGCCGAGTTGTTAATATATTTTTGAAGTGCACCAAGAGTGATTAAGGTTATATATGCGTTGAAACCAATTCTTGCAGCTTCTTGTCTAAATCTTGTTTTTTGTTCATGTGTTGCGGCTTTTTTATCATCGTCCATCATACGTGATAGGTTATATGCATCGTTTGCAAGGAAAATTGCAGGTGGTAAACCTGAAACCAGTCTGTTTAATGAACGTTCATGTTTTGTATCGTAGTTTCCTGTTTTCGGGTCAAACATTTTTACGGACTGTTGGAACATTTTTGATGCAACATTGTCTGCAGGTTTGCCTTTCAAATCTTTTGCAGTTTCAAAAAGTCCGCGCAAAGCGTTAACCTGAGCATCTACTTTTGAACGCTGTCTGATACTTTTGAAAAAAGGAGTTTCTAAAGTTTTATCAGCCCATTTTTTGAAAGGTTTAATTTTCCCGATTAAACCGACTGTGCCGTTTAAAATGTCTGCCGGTAGAATTTTGAACGGATAAACAAGTCCGTCCCAGATTAACTGCGGAACTGTTTTTTTACTGAAGATGATTTTATCACCTTCAATTTTAACCATTTTCTTTGTCAAATCTGATTTCTTAACGTGATTTAACAAACCGTCAACGATTGAATGTTCAATACCGGATTTTTCTTTTATAAATTTGTTAAATTCCGAAATGCTGTATTCGCCGACTTTTTTATAAGCGGGAGCGAGTCTTAATGCAAGACCTGTTCCTGCAAGAACACCCAGTGTAGCAAGAACGGGTTTCATTTTATCGTCTTTTTTCTTATTGTCTCCCTTAAAAGAAAGACCTTTAAAAGTTGAATTCTGTGAATTACTTTTTAAAGGTCTCTCGATATTTAGATTATTTTTTAAAGACATGAACTCGGAAGGAACATGATTTGGAGATAATTTCTCCTTTTGTCGTTGTTTGACAGTATCGTATGTTAATTTTCCTACTAACATCTTTTTAGTCCTTCCCGTCGTTCATTTTTAATCAAACAAAAATTTTTGACAACCCCATGGTTAAGAAATATTACGAACAATTTCTAAAATTAATGATTTGAATTTAGTTTTAGCATTGTTTGCAGCATCAATAACTTCTTCATGTGACAATTTTTCTCCTGTTATAGAGCTTGCCGAATTTGTTATACAGCTAATTCCTAAGATATTTAAACCGCACCAGTTTGCAACGATTGCTTCGGGAACTGTTGACATGCCGACAGCATCTGCGCCAAGTGTTCTTATCATATTAATTTCGGCAGGTGTTTCGTATGACGGACCTGAATTTGCCCAGTATACACCTTTTTGGATATCTATGCCGAGTTTTTGCGCGCATTTTTCTGCAAGTTCAATGAGGTATTTTCTGTAAACTTCCGTCATATCGGGAAATCTTTCGCCCATAGTTTCGTCATTAGCTCCGATAAGAGGATTTGAACCTGTATGATTTATGTGGTCTGTGATAATCATCAAGTCTGAAGGCGAGAAACTTTCATTAACTGCTCCTGCTGCGTTAGTCAATATAAGAGTTTTTACGCCCAATGCTTTCATAACCTTTACGGGATATGTGATTTCCTGCATTGAATGACCTTCGTAATAATGGTTTCTGCCTTGCATCATAACTGCTTTTTTGCCGTTGATTTCTGCAAAAACAAGTCTGCCTTTGTGCCCTTTTACGGTAGATTTGATAAAACCGGGAATTTCGTTATACGGTACGGCATAATCGCAGTATTCATCAGCAAGTTCACCAAGTCCCGAACCTAAAATAATCCCGATTTCAGGTTTGAAATTGTCAGTTTTTTCGTTTAAAAATGCGATTGTGTTTTTCATATTAAACTCCCTAATCAAAAAGTTAGAGTTGCCTCTAACTTTTGGTAAAATCTGTCCGTAGTCCAAGTGGCTACGTGCGTAGCACTAACCTACCAAACGGTCGTCGTCTGCTTCTGCAGCTTTAACCATAATAGCGTGTTCGACAGGATTTTCTTTTTTGTAAGATGTGTCAAAATTTTCTTCAAAATTGAAATCATCGTGAGCTTTTTTAGCTTGGTTTTCATCTACTAATTTTTTTGCGAGTTCTGCGATTTCGTAAACAAGTTGGTATCTGTTTTCGGTATTTTCGTTTAAATCCCAAGCAACTCTTATTATTTGATCCATCATAAAATTTTTACCTCATTCTTTTTCTTTTTATCATATAATACAAAAAAATTTTTCGCAAGTAGTAATTATGTGTTATAATCGGTTTATGGAAAAATTTAATGATATTCATAAATATATCCGTTTAGAATTTATAATATGGTTTTTTATTTTGTGTTTGGTTGTTACGGGTGTGAGAATTCATCGCCATAACAAGGCTAAGGAACTTGTGACTTATCAATTGTTTATGCCTGATATTGACGGAATTATTGCAGGTTCACCCGTTAAATTTATGGGAGTTCAGGTCGGGTATGTGGATAAAATCAAAATTATTTCAAATGATGTTTATTTAAAAATTGTTATTACTGCTAAAGATGTTACACTGCCTAAAGGTTCAATTGCAACGGTTGAATTCAACGGAATGGGCGGGTCAAAGTCTTTAGAAGTTTATCCGCCTACAAAAGAAAGTATTGCTTCTAAAAAAATTATCGCAGTTGAATCCCCAAAAAGATTGCACGATTCTTTAAGTCTTTTGAACGAAATGTTTGATAAAATTGATTCAATTATGGGCAGAATGTCGTTTTTTGCAAATGAAGCAGATATTAATGATATGAGTAAAGGTGTAGAAGATATTCAAAGCAATATGAATATGTTTGATAATATGATAAAGAGGAGAGAAAAATGAACAATGTAAGAGTTATAAATAATCCTGTAGTGTTATTGAATTTATGTACAATGCGCGATAAAAACACCGACAGCCAAGGGGTTAGAATTGCGACAAGAAAGATTACAAGATGTCTTTTGTATGAAGCTGCAAAAAACCTTCCGCTTGTAGAACGTGATGTAACAACTCCTTTGAAAACCTTCAAGGCAAAAACTGTTGATCCTGATATTAATTTGATTATCTCTCCGATTTTGCGTGCAGGATTAATTTTTACCGATGAAGCAATAGATATTCTTCCGCAAGCCTGCATTCGTCATATCGGAATGTACAGAGATGAGGAAACTTTAAAACCTGTTTGGTATTACAATAAAGTTCCTATGGATGCGCCAAATCCCGAAAAATTTTATATTTATATTACAGATCCGATGCTTGCAACGGGAAATTCTCTCCTTGAGGCTATAAGATTATATGCCGATAAAGGTATTCCGCTTGAAAATATAAAATGTCTTTGTATAATCGCAGCACCTCAGGGGATTGAAAATATTCACAAAAACTTCCCCGATGTTGAAATTATCACGGCATCGGTTGATGAAGGTTTAAACGAAAAAGGTTATATTGTTCCAGGCATGGGTGATGCCGGAGACAGAATTTTTAATACTTAATTTCCCAACTGTTCCTTATTATTTTTTCAAGACAAAAATAGCCGTTTCCAGAACTACTGCAGTTATTGTTTACAATATTATCGGTTTGGTCATGTCCTGCTGGTACAAAACCTTTATCGCTAAAGACAAATACAAAAATATCTTTTCCTATAATATTAGGTTTATTTTTCCCATTGATATCTACAAATATAATTAATGAATTATATTTAGAATTTACGCCAAATAGATTTTTTGTATCTGCGATTGAATACCCGTCAAGATTGTATGTATAATTATCTGTTGTATTAAAGATTATTATATCATTTCCAATACCTATATTGCCCCTATAATATGCCGGTGCTTTGTCATTTAAACATTTTGTCGAATTATTCCAACAGCCGGCTTTATTAATGCAAGTTTTTGTTATTTGCATTTTGTCTGAAAATATTTTATACCAAAATCCCGGTTGAGCTCCGTCCGAATAACCAAGTAAATCTGAATAATTTATGGTGTCTTGTATTGCATATAAGGCAGATTGCGACAATTGGTTATAACATTTTTTTAAACGGCTAATTGTTACATGATTTTGATATTTAACAATGAAATTTGGTAGGGTTATTGCCGCAACAATACCGATAATTCCAAGTGTTATCAATACTTCAGCTAGAGTAAACCCTGATTTTTTCATGATTTTATCCTTATATAATACTTATAATATTAAAGTATAACTTAATTGAATGATTTTGTAAAGTGTTTATATCTACAAAATCATGGAGAAATAAGGATGAAGAAAAAATTATCCCGATCGGGAAGCGGATGGGCTTTGTTTATGCCAAAGACTTTACTGGAGCTTATTGATGTTAATCCTGAGGAGGATTTGCTTGAGGTAAAAGTCGAAAATAATGTTGTGAAAATTACAAAAGCAGTTAAGGAGTAACGAAAATTTTACCAACAACATCACCGTGAAGGGTTTTTATTGTCTTGTCCAATTCAATATCTGCCCATTTGAGGTTTTTCAGGACTTGGCATACTACAAGTTCGCGTGCTTTCATATCGCAGTCGGAAATTTTTACGACAAATGCCTGTTTTTCTTGTGTGTTTACTACAATGCAGAGTCCGCCTGCACCGACTTTTGCAATCAGTCCGTTTGAGTTTTGCATAATAAATGAATCTGTTCTGTCCTCTCCGCCTATGATGTAGGGGTGGTTTAAAAATGCGTTTTTGATTTTTTCGTATTTCGGATTGCAAAATACGTTCAAATATCCGTAAAGCATGTTTTCCAAAGGCATTGACATTATCGGAACTCCGCAGCCGTCTTTGGTTATCGGATATTCTTTGGGAACTTTGCAAAGCTCATAGATTTTATTTTTTATTGCGATTTGAAGTGGGTGTTCGGGCTGGTCGTAATCTGTTAAATCCCAGCCGTTTACTTTGCACAGAGCAAGCATCATAACGTGTTTGCCCGAACAGTTGTTTTGCAGGACATTCTCAGCTTCGCCTTTGAGAAACATTTCTTTTTGCTTTGTTTTAGAAAGCGGTTTGTGCAGTCCGCATTTAAGCATACATTCATTCAAATCAAACTTATTTAAAATTTGTTTTGCAAGATTAACATGAATATCTTCACCTGCATGTGAAGCACAGCAAATGGCGATTTCATCTTCCGTCAAATCAAGATTGTAGTCGACAATTAAACTTGCCTGCAAAGGTTTTGCACAGGAGCGCAGATAAAACGGATATCCCTTACTGTCGCCCGTAAAATCAAATGCGTGCTCTTTATCTGCAAGAACAATAAATCCTCTGTGTTCCTGTTCAATAAGTCCGTCTCTCTCATATTTAACCAGAATTTCAGGATTGAGCATTTTTCTTTACCAACTCCAATAATTTAAGCAATTTTTGCTTAAGTTTCAGATTTTCATCTTTTAAAGTTTTAATCTCATCTTGATATTTTTGTCCGTCATCAGAGAATGTTGTTTCTGATTTTGGCATAACACTATGATCAAGAATAAATCTTTTCTTAGATTCTTCTTTAAGTAATAATATTGCCTTCAAGTCATTTTCGGTAACGTAACCGAGTTCTACAAGTATTTCCCCGAATTTCTTATCATTTGAACTTTCGTATTTTAATATTGCCTGTCTTAATTGGTCAATATCAAGAATTCCTTTTTGTTTAAAGTACTCGCCAATTCTGAATTTCCCTGAGATATATCCTGCCATTGCATGAATTTCGGGCGAATTAGGATTTTTTATAAAGTTTTGTTCAAGACAAAGCTGGTAATATTTTGCAATTTCTTCCATAGAAAGGAAGGTATTAACGGAGATTTCAAGCATGCTTAAATTTTCTGCGCAAAATCTTAAAAAGTTATAAGTGTTATTGTCAAATCCGCATTTTCTTTCTGCGAGTTCTGTTTTGCCTTTGAAAGTTATTGTCGGTACAAATGTTGAAAAAATATTGTTACGATCACTGTTTCTTAAAAAATCTTCGCAAGCATATTCACGCATCTCGTCCGAAAGTTTGAGATACATAACTTGTTTAACCCAAAACGGTACATTTAATACTTTATTCAAAAATAGAGTAAAGATATTGTTTCGCAAAATTTTTTCCTCGCAAGATATATTTCTTATTATAACTTAAATTAGAAAATAATTCAAGACTGTAATTTTTATTATACTATTGACGGATATATTTATTCATCTTTGTGCTATTGATTTATGGACTTGAAAATTGTATTATTAATATAAATAGGAGAAGAAAGAGATGAAGAAAAAGATTTTAATAACTGTTTTGGCGTTAATAGGAATTATTACAACAATTAAACTTGCGGTTATTTATTACAATGCAAACTTTAATCCTTATGCACTGCCAAGTTTCTGTTCGGTAAACGATTTTATAGATTGTGATAATATTGCAAAAACAACCGAATCGCAGTTCTTGGGAATTCCTTTAGCATACTGGGGAATGTTCTTATATGCATTTATTCTGTTGATGTTGTTTGTTGATAAACTCAAAAACATCAAGTTGTTGAAATTTTTAGAAGTGTTTAAAAATCCGTTTTCATATATCGGTGCGCTTGGATTAATTTCATTTACGATTTCTATGATTTTATTATGTGTAAGTTTATTTGAGATTAAAAAACTCTGTATTCTCTGCGCATTTACATATATTTTGAACCTTTCTATAGGTTGGATTGCATCTGAAGGACATTTTATCAGTGCTATAAAACAAAGTTTTGCAGATTTTATGGATGCAATTAAGATTAAAAAATATTTTATAGCATTTGTTGCGGTTATGGTTGCTGCAATGGGCTTTTTGACTTATACTGCAACTTCGTTTAAATTTGCTCCGCAGGTTAAAAAACAACTTCAATTTAAAGAATTTGTAAAAGCCAAACATAATAAATATGCCGTAAAAGGCAATATTCTCGGTGATAAAGATGCGAAAAAAATTGTATATGTTTATTCGGATTACCAGTGCCCGATATGTTATGCGCACAATATTATGATGCATAAACTGGCTAAAGAAGTTAAAGGAATTAAGATTATTCATAAAAATCTTCCGCTTGATACGGATTGTAATGCTTACTTGCAATCCCCCTTCCATCAAGGTTCTTGTATTGACGCAAAATATGCAATTGCGGCTGAAAAACAGGGAAAATTCTGGGAAATGAATGATATTCTTTTCCAAAATAAACCAAAAACAGAAGCCGAAATATTAAAACTTATTGAGAAAAAAGATTTTGATATCGAAAAACTGCAAGAAGATGCAAACAGTGTCGAAACTTCAAAACAGATTAAAGCGGAAATTGACGATGCCTATAAAAGAGGTATCAACGGAACTCCGACAACTATGATTAATAACAATGCTTACGTTGGAATTAAGCCATATAAGGATTACGTGCAATGGGCGAAAAGATAGTTTTGCATGCCTGCTGTGCAATATGTTCGGGATATCCCATATCTTATTTAAATGATATGGGATATCAGGTTTGTGTGTATTTTTATAATCCTAATATTTACCCTTGTGAGGAATATCAAAGACGTCTTGAGGCTCAGAAAATTTTATGTGAACATTTTGGATGTGAGCTTGTTGAGGGTGAATATAACCCCGATGATTACTATAATTTTGTCAAAGGGTTTGAAAATGAGCCTGAAAAAGGTTTAAGATGTGATAAATGTTTTGAATTGAGATTAAGAAAAACTGCGGAGTTCGCAAAGTCAATCGGCGTTGATAAATTTACAACATCAATTGTTATAAGTCCGCATAAAAACTTTTCAAAACTTACCTCAATAGGTGAAAAAATTGCATCGGAAACGGGAATAGAATATTTGGCTGTTGATTTTAAGAAGAAAGACGGTTTTTTGAAAACAAATAGAATTTCTAAAGAGTTGAATTTATACAGACAGCATTATTGCGGATGCAAATGGAGCGTGCCGCTCCACCCGCGACATTAGGCTTTGTATAAATTTGTTTTATTATATTGTCAGGTAAGATAAATCATATATTTATATTATGAATTTTTCAAAGAATAATTATATACTTGACTTAATTAAAATAATAATTAATAAGGAACAGGATATGAAAAAAATAGTTTTTTTAATAGCATTTACATTAGTTTTAAACTCACTTTGTGCATATAGTGCAGATAACTCAAAACGTGCGAAACGTCTTGAAGCACAAAAACAGGAACAGGAACAAGAACAAAAAACAGTGTCAGGATTGGATAAAGATACAATTTATTATCCGAATGCGAATATAAAAAGTGCAGTTTCTAAATACAATGCAGGAAACTATTCGGGATGTTTGCAAGAGTTGTTTTCTCTTGTAAAAAAACAACCGTCAAATGCGGTTGCATATTATTACATGGCAATGGCTTATACTCATGTTGATATGCAGAACGAAGCTGTTGAAGCTTATGAAAAAGTTCTTGCCCTTAACCCTAATTCATATTTATATGATTATGCGGAAAAAGGCAGAGACTGTTTGACGGGCGGACCTAAATGTCAGGCAGAAAATACAGAAGAACAAGATGAATTGGATAAATTTATTAATTCACCTTACGGTAACGGTTTGTCCCCTCAACTTAACGGTGAAGTTAAGCAAAAAGAATTGAATAATATTAAAGAAACAATTAATAAAAAAGAAGATTTGGAACATAAAGATATTGAAAAAATTAAAGAATTTGATACTAAACATAATAATCAATCATATGTTGAAGAAACCGAAAAAATTGCAATGGTAAGCGATGAAGAAATTCTTCAGGCTGTTAAAACTCTTAAAGACGCAGGACTTAACCTTACGGTTCAGCAAGATAATCCTTATGCTCAATTCGCGCAATATCAAGATCCGCGAATGGCTGAAATGAGTATGCTTCTCGGAAACAATAACAACAATAATAACAGTATGATGAATGTGCTCCCCATTCTTATGACAAAAGCGCAGAACGGTGAAAATATAGACCCGCGTTTTATGCAGGCTATGATGATGAATTCAATGATGTCTGATTTGGATTTTAACGGTAATAACAACAACAGATATTGATATGAAAAATATTCTTGAAAATGCATATAACTGTTTGATTAATGAAGATTTGGAAGAAGCAGCGAAAAATTTTCAACTTATAAAAGAGCAGGATACCCGTGCAAGTTGGGCATTGTTTATGATTTCCCTGATAAAGGGAGATGTAAGAGAATATCCTACTTATTTCCAGATTAGAAATTTTCTTGAAATAGATTTGAATATTTTGATACAGCATTTTAAGGGTGAATATGTTGAAAAGGTTATACGCTACTGTGACTTTATGTTTACGATAAATCCGGAGGTTTATAAGTTTATCGGACGTGTTCTATATAATAATAAACTTGAACCCCAAGCATTGTTTTTTCTGGAAAAAGCCAAAAGTTATTTCTGGCATGATCCCGAACTGCATTATCTGCTTGCATATATTTATTATAATAAAGGCGATTTTGAAATGGCTCGCAAATCTGCAGAAGACTGCCTTCAAATTCTTCCGAAATATTTCCCTGCACTTGATATGATGAGCAAAATTGCTTAACCTGCAGGTTTGTGTTATGCTTCTTGTACAAGGAGATAAGTATGATTATAATTATGGAGCCAAAGGCTTCAGAAGCTCAAGTTCAAAGAGTAATAGAATTTTTAAAATCAAACGGATTTGAAATAAGATTTAACCGCGGAGAGGTACATACTGTTATCGATGCACTCGGCGATAAAACAACAGTTACTCCCGGAAGAATTGCTGCATTTGACGGTGTAAAAGAAGTTAAGGTTATAAGAGAACCGTTCAGACTTGCTTCCCGCGATTTAAAATCTGAAGATACGGTAATTGAGTTTTCTAACGGTGTGAAAATCGGCGGGAATAATAAGCCGGTTGCAATGGTTGGACCATGTTCAATCGAAGAAGATTATGACGGTTTGTTGAAAGTAGCTTATGCCGCAAAAGAAATGGGATGCCAATTCTTAAGAGGCGGTGCGTTTAAGCCCAGAACTTCTCCTTATGATTTTCAGGGTTACGGCGAAAAAGCTCTCAAATATATGAGAAATGCTGCTGACGAAACAGGCTTGCTTACTGTATCTGAGGTTATGGACGCATCAGATTTGGATTTGATGTGTGACTATATTGATGTTTTGCAAATCGGTGCAAGAAATGTTCAAAACTTTAAGCTTCTTCACGCTGTTGGCAAATGTAATAAGCCTGTAATATTAAAACGCGGTTTGGCAAGTACAATCAGAGAATTTCTTCTTGCGGCGGAACACATTATGTATAACGGAAATCATAATGTAATCCTTTGTGAACGCGGTATCAGAAGTTTTGACAGTGCATTTACGCGCAACGTTATGGATATTGCTTCAATTCCCGTTATTAAAAAATACTCACATCTTCCGATAATTGTTGACCCGAGCCACGGTACAGGTCAGAGATATTTGATTGAACCTATGGCAAAAGCGGGATTGATTGTCGGGGCAGACGGTGTAATGATTGAGGTTCACCATGACCCTGAAAATGCCTTGTCTGATGGAAAACAAAGTTTACCGATACCTATGTTTAAAGAGGTTATGGGAAGGATTAACGAATTAACGGACAGACTTCATTATGAAAAAGAATGCTTGTCTGCAAATGTAGTAAAGGAAATATAAATATGCTTAGAACAGGAATAGTAGGACTTCCGAATGTCGGAAAATCAACTTTATTTAATGCTTTAACAAGTGCAAAAAACGCGCAGAGTGCAAATTACCCGTTTTGTACGATAGAACCTAATGTCGGCGTTGTTAATGTGCCTGATGAAAGACTTGATATACTTGCAAAACTTTGTAAAACAGATGTGATTATTCCGACAGCAATTGAATTTGTCGACATTGCAGGTCTTGTTAAGGGCGCAAGCAAAGGTGAAGGCTTGGGAAACCAATTCTTGCACAATATCAGAGAAGTTGATGCTATTATTCAGGTTGTAAGATGTTTTGACGATCCGAATACCATTCACGTTGCAGGTAAAGTAAATCCGCTTGATGATATTGAAGTTATTAATACAGAACTTGCACTTGCGGATATGGCATCTGTCGAAAAACAAATCGCAAAAGTTTCAAAAACCGCAAAATCGGGAGATAAAAATGCGCTTCTGTTGCTTTCTGTTTTGGAAAAAATGCAAAAACTTCTTGAAAATGCCTCATTTATTAATGTGAAAGATTATTTTGACGAGGATGAAATCCCTGTTGTAAAACAGCTTAACCTGATGTCAACTAAACCCGTTATTTATGCGGCAAATGTATCCGAGTATGATTTGAAAGACGGAAATGCATACACTCAACAGGTTAAAGAATACGCGTCAAAACATAATGCCGAAGTTGTTTTAATTTCTGCGAAAATTGAAGAAGAACTTGCCGAACTTGGTGCAGATGAAGCTAAAGAATATTTATCAGAGCTTGGAATTGACGATAGCGGAATTAACAGAATGATTAAATCCGTATACAAACTTTTGAATTTGAGAACATTTATCACTGCGGGTGAAAAAGAGGTCCACGCATGGACTATACCTGCCGGTGCAAAAGCACCGCAGGCTGCAGGTGTAATCCATACTGATTTTGAAAAAGGATTTATCAGAGCTGAAATTACACCTTATGAGGAATTTGTTAAAAACGGCTCATATACAGCCTGCAAAGATAAAGGTGTAACGCGTCTCGAGGGCAAAGATTACATTGTTCAAGACGGAGATTTGGTTCATTTCAGATTTGCGGTTTAATTACCACGGATAATCGTTTTTTCGCCCTGCCGAAAAGTTTTGATGATATTTTACCATGGGTAATCCGGAGCAATCTGCCAGCCGTCAAGGATTATTTTTGATGCGCAGGTGCTCCCGTCAGAATTTTTGCTACAATTCCCATCTATTGTTCTGCCGAATGCTGACCAACTTCCTTCAACATATGGATGCGGTGCGACTATGCAATGATATCCACCGCCATAAACACATTTTGTGGAGTAAGGAGCTGTCATGTCAAATATAAAATTATCTCTACCCATAATGTTTGGACCTTTTGGACCGTTTAAATCTATATATAAAGTTATATAACCTGTAGCATGGCGATACATTTTATAACAGATTCCATTTGCCAAACATTTCGGATCTTCGTAACTCCCTCCTGAAAACCCCAGAGCTCTTGTTTTTTTATCAGGACATTTTACTATAATCACTTTTTTAGGGTATGGACTTATACCTTTTATATATGGCTCAAAATACAATGCAGACATTTTAGTTGTGTAGTTTCCTATGTCGCTAGGGACAATGATAGGAGATAAATAATCTTCTTCAGCTTGTGCAATTGCATTAGAAAAAATATTATATGCAGCTTTTAATTGTTCAACAGTAACTTTTTTTTGATAATTTGCAACTATATTAGGAATGGTCATTGCTGCAACAACACCGATAATCCCTAAAGTAATAAGGACTTCAGCAAGTGTAAACGCGCTTATAATGCGAAGCTTGCGGGGGGGGGGCAGTTTTGAGCTTTTTTCATTAACATATTAATATACCTCCGTTAAAGATATTAACATGGAATATTATACATTTGCAAGTGATAATTTTGACCCTGAAACAATTTCCTGTTTTTGAGCATAAGGGCTTGATACAAAATTGTATTGCGGGTTATACATTACGCGTCTGCCTGTGAATGTCGGTTCTTTTTTTACAAGATAAAGAGTCATCACGCTGTCATTAATTGTTATTGCTTGTTGGTCAGGACCTGTAATCTGGTTTTTATCATTTACCCAATATGATTTGCCTGTAACAGCATCTTTGAATTCCAAGCCTGATTTCAAACCGCCGTTTTGCATTTCTTTATCGGCAGAACCGCCGTTAAGGTCGATGTATTTTAATTTAATTTCGGATGGAGAGTAATATTCATCATATTTATGGGTCAAACCTTCCGTATTGAATACCGTTACTGTCATTCTTCCGTCAGGACTTTGTCTGAGAAGTGCAGAAACTTCAACTTCTTTTTCGTTTAATTTTGCTTTTTGTTTGTTGAGTACAAATGGAGTACCGTTATTCAACGGCTCTAATTCAGGACGTGTACGAAGGTTGTATTGGTAATCCATATAATCTTTAAATCTTTTTACAAAGTCAAGATATTCCGGGCTGTCAGGATCTGCCCATTCTTCGTGGATAATGTTACGGTTTTGTACGGTAATATTTTTGGTTGTATGTTCAAAACCTGTTGCACCGTATTCATCACCTGCATAAAGTGTCGGGTTTCCTGTCAGTGCTGTTAAAAATTTTGTATGTCCCAAAAGTTTTGACATTGCAGGGTCAATGATTTTTTCAAGTGAAAGTTTTTTGAGTTTTTGTCTTTCTTCATCTGTTAATCTGCCGTCACCTTCACTGTCTGCAATATATGCCATTTCATCCAAAACAATATTAAGTGCTGTAGGATAATCTTTTGTACCAAATCCTTCAGCTTCGAAAACTTTACCAAGATGTTTGCTGTTTGAAATGTTTTTTAATGATTTTAACATTAAGCCGTAAACATAATCAATTCTTCCTTGATCAAGTCCGATATGGTTAATAGCTTTGCCCATACCGCTTGAAATTGATTCGCATCTTGCGATAGCAAGCGGGCTGATTCTACTCATATCAGCTCCGTTAACTGAGTCTGCATTCGGCTCTGTTCCATACGGAACTGCATTAAGTATTTTGTATGCTCTTTGGCGCAAGTTATAATTGCCTTTGTCGGTCAAGTCGGCATAAACCATATCCATATCCATTGCATAACCGTCTAATGCGCGGCATTTATCGTGGTTACCGGCAAATATGTATGAATAGATTATTGATTCAAGCGGACCTGAAGTTAAGAAGCCTGCAAGTTGATCTGTAACTTTTCCGCCTTTTTCTAAACCTTTGTCGGGGCTGTTTTCGCCGTCAAAATCGAATAGTTTACCGAAAATTTCGTTAATTCCTGATGATAAATATGTGTAGTTTGCTGTTGTTGTAAAACCTGCTTCATTAATAAGTTTTTTAACAGCTTCTTTAGAAGATGAAAATCTTGCAGTACTGCCGCCGCCTTTATTGAATATATCATCTTCATCTGTAATTTCAGCTGCGATATATGCATCAGGGTGGTATTGTTTTACGTTTTCGCTGAATTTTGTCCAAAATTTAATAATTTGGTTCCAGGTAAATTCAAAGTTTGTTTTACCGTTTCTCAAAGATTCAATATCTGCAATGTCTTTTGTTGCGTCAATTCTCCAGTCAAGACCGCCTTGGGCACGGCTTACAATCATTTCTGCGAGTTTGAAACTTTCTGCGCTTGTGCCTTTAATTGTTTGTTTTAATGCTTTTTTAAGATCTTCAGTATCTTTAATATTATTAATATTGTGTCTTAGGTGTTTTACAAGTGAAACAGCTTCATCCTCAGGACTGTCAGCAATGATACCCATTTCCATTAATGAGGTATTTTTTAGTTCATTATATTTATATGAGATTTCACCTGTTGTTTGGTTGTATGTGAGTTTTGCGTCAGGAGAAACCCCTTTAATTATAGCAAATTTAGCGATTTCTGCTGTTAAAAGCGGGATTGCGTATTTACCGAATTCGGTAGTATTGCCTTTGTCGTCATGAAATTTTTTATCTTTTGGCAGTGATTTTTCTACATCGTCTAAAATTTTTACGGCAAATTGTGACATTTCATTTTTGTATAAGTCATCAGTCATTTTGTATGCTTTTTTGTATTCATCTGTCAGGTGTTTGTTGCCGTCTTTATACATGTCATATCTTGAAGCACCGATTTGCGAATATTTTGTTGCTCTTTTTGTCATATAAGGTGATGCAAGAACTGATACGATATCATCACCGACTTCAATTGAATCTAAAGGAACATCCATCAAACCCTGTAAAATTGCGTTTTTGTAGTTGCTGTCAGTAGTTGATTTTGCAAGGTTATATCTGTTTCTTAAAACATTTTTTACGATTTGTTCGTTAACATCAAGATTTTTAGGTAAAACTTTACCGTCAGAGAGTGATTTAATTGTGTTGTAAATTTCATTAGCACTTTTTCCGTCAACATTTTGAAGATGTTGTGCGACATTCAATGTTAAAATCTGATTTGTTTTCTTTGTCCAGAATTTTGCTGAAGAAATTGCATAGTCTTGAACTTCCATATTTTTTTGAATTAGAAGTTTTTTCATTTCTGCGCGTTTTTCAGGGTCTTTAATATTTTTCAAAGATTGAGTTTCCGAATGTGATTGAACAAAACTTAATTTTGCGATATCTGGGTTTGCATCCCAGGTTTCAAATCCGCTTTCGTGTTTGCCGTCAAGTCCGAAGTATTCAAATTGAGAAACCGCACGAGTACCTTCACCGCTATATAGTTTTAATTGTTTTTCTTTCGGAACGCTTTTGTTATATTCGATTAAATGTTCTACGTTGTTTTTGTATGTTTCATTATTAATACGGAAGCTGTAAGGAATAACAGTGTCATTGTGATTGTTGATTTCAAGATTATTTTTAACAAGTTTGTTGTAAGCTCTGATTAATTGTTTGTCGCTAAGGTTTGTGGCATCAACAAGTCTGTCGTCATAAATTTGAATATATGTCGGCTGATTTGATTTATAGTTTTTGTTTGGATTAATTCTAATTGTTCCGTCAGGAGATTGTTTAATATCGTATTTCGGGTTAACAATTCTGTGAGTTACATGTTCAAGTCTTTTGCCGAATACACCCATATTCAAAGGGCTGTCTTGAAGTCCTGAAATTTTGAACCAGTTAAAGTAAGGTGATTTTTCACCCCACTGAAGAATATGTTTGAAGTGAACGCCTTCAAGACCTTCGTTTACATAAGCGCCGTCTGATACAAGGTTGATACCTTTGGCAAACAGTTTTCTTTGAAGTGAAGCGTAGTTGTTAATATTGCCTAAACTTTGTGCCATTTGAAAGTTGTTTTTGTTCCAATAGGCATGGGCTGAAAGGCTGTCGTCGGTAAATAGAGGGGTTGTAATAATTCTTGTGAAATTGTCGAGTTTGCCGTTATCAAGGTCTTTTTCAATACCTGCAAGAGAACCGCCGATTTTATTTGCGGTGTTTTTGTTTGTTTTTCTTGCACGTTCAATATCTTTGTTAGGTACTATTTTGTTGTTTTCGTCATAAACCCAGCTTACATTGTTAAAGTCGGGCACAATAAGTTTCATTGCTCCCGCTTTTGTAGATGTTGAAAGTTTGTCTGTTACAAAGTTATAAATCTCGTGAGCTCGGTTGCTTGAAGCTTTATCATTGATTATATTTCCGGGGTCGATTTTGTATTCGGGAGTTCCGTTCTTTTGTCCTTTCGGAACAAGTTTGTAGTGGTAAGCGAAGGGCTGGTCAGGTCTGATTCCGTATTCTTTAGCAAGATTAATTTTTGTAGCTTTGCCTTTTTCAAGTAATACTTCAGCTTCATGCTTTGTGTTTTCCAGAGGTTTTATGTTGCCGTACGGGTCTTTTTTACCTGTAACAAACCAGTTGCCGTCAGCATCTTTGTCAAGTAAGAAGATTTCTAAATAACAGTCTTTTTTATCTTCATCATAAACATAGTTAAACTCGAATTCTCTTGAACCTGTATTGGATTTAACCGGCTTATAGCCTTCAAATTGTACGTTATTATTTGTTTTCGACCGGTTTAAATTTAGACTGATTTTCACGTGGACAACTCCTTACCTTCTCCAGTTATAACTCAACTAAAGGAAAAATTTTGTTATAATATATAATATTATTAACAAATTTTTACAAAGAAGGATTATAAGGATATGTTTTTGATATAATCCGTTTTGTAAAGGAGAAATATAAATGCTGATGACAGAAATGAAATGCGATATTAAAGATATAAGCCTTGCAGAACAAGGTAAAAATCAGATAGAATGGGCGTTTAAAGATATGCCTGTTTTGAGAAAAATTCAGGAAAGATTTATTAAAGAACAGCCGTTTAAAGGTTTAAAATTGTCTGCCTGCTCACACGTTACAAAAGAAACTGCTGCATTATGTGTAGTTATGAAATCAGGCGGTGCTGATGCGGTTTTGGTTGCATCAAACCCTCTTTCAACTCAAGATGATGTTGCTGCAGCTCTTGTAAAATATTATGATATCCCTGTTTATGCAATTGCAGGTGAAAGTGTTGAAACATACAAATCTCATATTCAAGAAGCAATTGCTCACAAACCTGACTTAATTATTGAGGACGGATGTGATTTAGTTTCAATGCTTCATGACCATTACCCCGAAATCGCATCAAACGTGATCGGTTCAACCGAAGAAACAACTACAGGCATTATCAGACTTCAGGCAATGGAACGCGAAGGTAAATTGATGTTCCCTGCTGTCGGAGTTAATACAAGTTTGACAAAACACCTTTACGATAACAGATACGGTACAGGTCAAAGCTCTATTGACGGTATTTTACGTGCGGCAAATATCTTAATAGCAGGTAAAACTGTTGTAATTTCAGGTTACGGCTGGTGCGGTAAAGGTTGCGCATTAAGAGCAAAAGCTCTCGGTGCAAACGTTATTGTATGCGAAGTTGACCCATTAAAAGCTTTAGAAGCTGTTATGGAAGGTTACAGAGTTATGCCGATTGCAAAAGCTGCATTGGAAGGCGATATTTTCTTGACAGTTACAGGTGACAAACATGTTGTTGATGTTCAGCATTTATTATCTATGAAAGACGGTGCATTTGTTGCTAACGCAGGTCACTTTGATTGGGAAGTTAATGTCGGTGATTTAAGAGCTTATACTACAGAGATTAAACAAATCAGACCGTCATTACAGGAATATAAATTAAATAACGGTAAATCAATTTATGTACTTGCAGAAGGCAGACTTGTAAACCTCGGCGCAGCAGAAGGACACCCTGCAAGCGTTATGGATATGAGTTTTGCCAATCAGGCTCTCGGTATGGAATATATTGTTAAAAATCAAGGAAAACTAGAAAACAAACTTCATACACTTCCTCATGAAGTTGATGTTAAAATTGCCGAATTGAAATTGAAATCAATGGGTATTGAAATTGATACATTAACTGCAGAACAGGAAGAATACTTAAACAGTTGGAAGTTTTAGGAGCGTAGCCGCTCCACCCGCCACATTGGGTTTCGGAACTAAAGTCCAATTTTGGTAGAGGGAACGTAGCCGCTCCACCCGTCAATCAGACATTGGAGCAAAAGTCCGAACTCAGTTTAGTAAAACATTTTGATGATTAAATTTAGGGTATTTCTATACCCTAAATTTTTTCTTTCCTGCCATAAAAATTTAATTGTTTCAGGGCGGATTTTGAGGTTGTTTTGAATATTTATTAATGTTGTTTGGTCGCTGTGTAATCTTTTATTCCCCGTTACATGCATACAGTTTCCGGCATTATTATTATGGCGTCTGTAGCCGATTAGGGGTTTGTTAATTATTGCAGAACCGCCAATTAAATGTGCAAAGTTAAACAAAAATTTGTCGGGACAAATTCTCCAAGCATTTGTATTTTTATAGTTCAGCATAAGTTCAATTGATGCTTTTCTGAACATTGCAGATGAATTCGGCGACCAGTGCCAACCGCCAAAACGCTTTTTAACTATTGTAAAATCAGGGTTTTCGCTTTCTAAAAGTTCTTGCGGAGATGAGATTGAATTCATTGTATGAATTTCGTCATTTTCACCAATCTCAATAATTTGGCAAGATGTAAAAGCAACAGAAGTTTGCAAATGAGCCCTTATATGATTTTGTGCATAATCAGGCATTAAAACATCATCACTGTCAATAAAGCTTATAAACTGTCCCTGTGCAAGCTCTAAACCTTTTAGCATTGATGCGAGCTGTCCGAGATTTTGTTCGTTTTTAATTAGTTTGATATCGCTGACTTGTTCCAATAATTTGTATGAATTGTCTGTAGAGTAGTCATCAACTACAATTATTTCAGTATTTTTGTAGGTTTGAGCTTTTATACTCTCAATGGTTTTGAGAATATATTTTTCGTAGTTGTATGAAGTTACTACAAATGTGACTAGCGGAAGTTTAAGCATCTTTTGCCAAGAGCCTTTCCATTTTTTTGTTGTGAACAACTGATGAAATAAAAGCTAAAACAATAAAACCAAGCCCGATACCGCCTGTTACTACTTCAGGGATTTCTTTAACCGTTGATACTAACATTAAAACGGCCAAAGCTCCGATTGCCCAGTGTGCACCGTGTTCAAGGTATAAAAATTTGTTTAGAGTTTTCTTTTCAACAAGCATAATTGTCAAAGAACGTACAAACATTGCACCGATTGCAAGACCTATTGAAATTATAATAATATCTTTTGATAAAGCGAAAGCTCCCAAAACTCCGTCAAGTGAGAATGATGCATCAATAAGTTCAAGATATAAAAAACTTACAAAACCTGCACAGGCTGCACCTTCTGTACATTGTGCCAATCTTTGCTGTTCATGTCTTTCAAGGTAATGAGTAAAACCGTCAATCATTAAATAAGTTATTATACCTGCAATACCTGAAATTATCACATGAAGTTTTTGTTCGTCAGGAACAAAGTTTTGAGTTATTAAAAGCATAAACAAAGATATTACAACTTCTATTCCTTTTATATGGTCTAAATGTGATAACCAATTTTCAAGAGGTTTAATCCAGTGAACTTCTTTTTTATGATTGAAAAAGTAATTAAGAAACAGCATAATCAAAAATATTCCGCCGAAAGTGACAATCGGGGCATGTGTTTGGTGTAAGTAGTATGCGTATTTATCAACATTATGTAATGCTATATTTGCAACTTCTGCCATACTTAATTTTGCAAATATTGAAACAACGAGTATCGGGAACAAAAATCTCATCCCGAATACCGCAATAATTATCCCCCAGGTTAAAAATCTGTGACGCCACACATCACTCATTTTTTCAAGCTTCATAGCGTTAACTACGGCATTATCAAATGATAAACTGACTTCCAGTATAGCAAGTACCAATACAATAAACACGCAGGAAAGTCCGCTTCCGTCATGTGTGTGTTCTCCCAGTAAATAAGCTCCTAAAAGTCCTGCTGCAGTAACTATATATGAGCATAAAAAATAATGTAACATTTTTTTTTCTCCTTATTTGTCTATTATATTCAAAATAGTGATTATTGCAATCATTTAAAGTCTGTATATTTACCAGATATACATTACCCCTTTGAAAAAATTTTTGTTCTTGATATAATTGAGTTATGAAAGATATGTTAGATAAAATTCTTCAAATTGAGAAGAAATATAATGAATTAGGAATTACACTGTCAGATCCTGCAGTTATTCAGGATTATAACAAATTCAGGGATTTGTCAAAACAAAGAAAATCAATGGAAGAAACCGTTGAACTTTACTATGCTTGGAAAAAGGCTACTGATGCTATTGAAGAAGCTAAAGAAATGATTCACGCAGAATCCGATGAAGAAATGAAATCATTTTTGAAAGCCGAAATGGCTGAAAATGAGGCAAAACTCCCCGAATATGAAGAAAGAATGAAAGTCCTTTTATTACCTCGCGACCCGATGGATGATAAAGATATTATGCTTGAAATTCGCGGTGGAGCAGGCGGTGATGAAGCAAACATTTTTGCTGGCGATTTAGCACGTATGTATATGAGATTTGCAGATAAACAAGGCTGGCAGACGCAGGTGTTGAGTAAAACAGAATGTGAAGCTGGCGGTGTGTCGGAAATTATTATTTCTATGAAAGGTGACAGCATTTATTCAAAATTGAAATACGAATCAGGTGTTCACCGCGTTCAAAGAGTTCCCGCTACAGAATCTCAAGGCAGAGTTCACACATCAACTGCAACGGTTGCTGTAATGCCCGAAGTTGACGATGTTGAAGTCGAACTTAATATGAATGATGTTGAAATTACAACAGCTCGTTCAGGCGGTGCAGGCGGTCAAAACGTTAACAAAGTTGAAACTGCGGCAAGGGTGTTCCACAAACCTACAGGAATTATGATTTTCTGTACAGAGGAACGTTCTCAGCTTCAAAACAAAGAACGCGCTTTGCAGATTTTGAAAGCAAAACTTTATGATATGGAAGTTCAAAAACAAATGCAGGAAATCACGGATTTGCGCCGTTCTCAAGTCGGAACAGGTGACAGAAGTGAACGTATCAGAACGTATAATTTCCCGCAAGGTCGTTTAACCGATCACAGAATTAACCATAACCTCAACGTTAATACGGTTATTGACGGCGATTTGGATGAGCTTTTAAACTTGCTTATTGAACACGACCAAAAATTAAAGTTGGAAAAATTGGCTGAGGTAAATTAATGGTTGAACGCAAGTGTGTCGGATGTGGTAAAATTAAAGACAGAAACGAAATGATAAAAATCACAAACGTACACGGAGAGCTTGTTGTAAACCCCGATAGTAAAAAATTTGGCAGATCCGTATATCTCTGCTATAATAATGCTTGTATAGAGAACGCATTTAAGAAAAATAAAATTTCAAGAATTCTTAAAACCTCTGTACCGCAAGATTTGAAAGGAAAATTAATAAATGAGTTTTGAAACAATTAGAATAAATGAATTAGCAAAAGAACTTGGGCTTCCCAGCAAAGAAGCCGTAGAAAAATTTGCACAAATCGGTGTAACCGGCAAAACTCATTCAAGCACTGTTACAATGGAGCAGGCTAAAAGGCTGAAAGAATTTATCGCATCCGGCGGAGTTAAAGAAGCTAAAAAACCAAAAGCTTTTGTTGTTAAAAAAGCAAAAGCTCCTGAACCTGCAACAGTTGCAGAAACTCCAAAAATTGAAGAAAAACCTGTTGAAGAAGCTAAAAACCCAACTGCACCAAAAGTTGAGATTATTAAACCAAAACCTCAAGCTACAAGCAGATTGGAAATTGTAAGACGTGCTCCTCAAAAACCTGCAGCAGGAGAGAAAAAATTCCCGCCACGTCCGGATAGAGCTCCGCGCGGTGACAGACCTCCGAGAGGAGAAAGACCTGCTCGTCCTCCAAGAGAAGGCGGCAAAGAGGGTGCTCCTAAAAAACCGTTTGAAAAACCGTCAGGAGAAAGAAAACCTATCCAGAGAACAATTATTTCTCAGGATATTTATGAAAACAAAGGACCCGGCAGAAAACGTACCGATAACAAGAAAAAAGGGAAAGATTTTAACTCTAAAAAAGAAGAACAGGAAAGAATTTCTTTAGAAAAAGCGGCTGCTCAAAAGCACAAAAAACGTTCGCATAAAGAGGAAGAAACAGCTCAAGTTACTCAAATTGTCGTAAACAGAGCAATGACTATCAGTGAGCTTTCCGAAAAAATTCAAAAAACACCTGCCGAAATCGTAAAATTCTTGATGTTTCAGGGAATTATGGCAACTGTCAACCAGCTTATTGATGTTGACGTAATTAAAAAGATTTGCGCCGAATATGAACTTGAAGTTCTTGATGAAGATTTAGAAGCATTCATGGAAGAAGAACTTGAAAAAGAAGAAAAAGTTAAAAAATTAACTGAAGTTGATAAAAAATTACTTAAAAAACGTGCTCCTGTTGTATCAATTATGGGTCACGTTGACCATGGTAAAACAACTCTGTTAGACAGTATTCGCGCTTCAAAACACAAAATCGTAGCAACCGAAGTCGGCGGTATTACACAATCTATCGGTGCTTACACAGTATTTTTGGATAATACTGATAATAAGAAAATCGTGTTCCTGGATACCCCCGGTCACGAAGCATTTACCGAAATGCGTGCCAGAGGTGCTAAAGCAACTGATATTGCAATTCTTGTTGTTGCGGCAGATGATGGTATTATGCCTCAGACAATTGAAGCGATTAATCACGCAAAAGCAGCAGAAATCCCAATTATTGTTGCTGTTAACAAAATTGATAAAGCAGGTGCAAATCCCGATAAAATTTTACAGCAATTAACGGAACACGGACTTGTACCGGAAGAATGGGGCGGAGATACAATTACCGTTAAAGTTTCAGCTCTGCAAGGTACAGGTATTGATGAATTGTTGGAATACATTTTGCTTGTAGCCGATGTTCAAGACTTGAAAGCTAACCCGAAAGCAGAAGCTTCAGGTGTTGTAATCGAAGCAAACCTTGATAAAGGTAAAGGTCCTGTTGCAACATTATTGGTTCAAAACGGTACGCTTCGTGCAGGCAACTGTATTGTTGTAGGAACAGCATGCGGACGTGTAAGAGCACTGCTTTCCGATAGCGGTGAAAGAATTCAAAAGGCAGAGCCTTCTACTCCTGTTGAAATTTTAGGTTTGTCCGAAGTTCCTCAGGCAGGCGATTATTTTGAAGTAGTTAAAAACGAAAAAGAAATGAAAGCGATTATTCAAGAACGTAAAGAAAAAGAACGTGATAAACGTCTTGATGCTATGCTTCCTGCCCATGTTCGCCGTGAAGCTGCTGCGGGTGAAGATGATATTCCGCAATTGAACTTAATCATCAAAGCTAATACAAACGGTTCTGCAGAGGCTGTTTCTCAGGCTATCGCTCAGGTTGAATCCGATGAAATTAAGACTAAGATTATTCACGTAGGTGTAGGCGATATCTCAGAAGCCGATGTAATGCTTGCATCAGCATCAAACGCTTTGATTTTGGGCTTTACGGTAAAAGAAGATTCAAATGCATTTGTTGCTGCTGAAAGAGAAGGAGTTACAATCAAGAAATATGATATTATTTATCAAATTCTTGAAGATATTGAAAAAACAATGCTTTCACTTCTTGAACCGGAAATTAAAGAGGTTGAACTTGGTAAGGCTGAAATCCGCCAGGTATTTACAGTTGGTAAAACTACAAAAATTGCAGGCTGTTATGTAACAGAAGGTAAGATTGTAAGAAGCAAAGATGCCGTGCTTTATCGCGACGGAAAAGAAATCTTCCGCGGAGCAATTGACCAGTTGAAACGTTTCAAAGATGATGTCAAAGAAGTTGCACAAGGTTTTGAGTGCGGTATTTCATTTGCAAAATGGAATGATATTGAAGTCGGCGATATTATTGAAGTATCGACTACCGAGGAGGTTGAAAGAAAATCACTCTAATGCTTCCAATATCATATTTACCCCAAAAAACTTCATTTACATCAAGAAAAATCCCGCCAAAAACAGTAATAATATCAAATAAAAACGGAAAAGATATTATTAAAGATGAGTTTATTGGATTTCATGTTCAAAGACCAAGTCTTTTTGAAGTACTAAAAGACTTATTTGATAATTTATTTCCATTGCAGAAGTAGTTAATTGTGTAATATAAATTTTATGTTATAATCTCTATACAAGGAGATAATTATGACTTTAAGAAACGAACGTGTAAGAAAAGAATTAATGAGAGATATTTCTGATATCTTGAGAAAAGAAATCCGCGGACTTGCAGGGGTTGTATCGGTTTTGGATATAGAAGTTTCGCATGATAATTCTTTTGCAAAAGTTATATACAGTGTTTTAGGTTCTGAAGAACAGGTTGAAAAGACAAAAGATGTAATTGAAAAAAGCACTCCGAAAATTCGTTACGAAGTCGGAAAACGTATCCGTTTACGTTTAACTCCTGAGTTGAAATTTGTTTATACCGATTCTTTGGAAAAAGGTTCAAGAGTAAGCGAACTTATTGATAAGATTTCCCGCGGAGAAATTTAATGTTCGGTCTGCTCAATATCTATAAACCTGTCGGAATGACGTCCCATGATGTTGTTGCGGTTTTGAGACGTGTTACAAAAATCAAACAAATCGGACATACGGGAACGTTAGACCCGTTTGCCGAGGGCGTTTTGCCTGTTTGTATCGGCAAAGCGACACGTTTGATTGAGTATTTTGCAGATGATAAAGAGTATCTTGCAACGGTGCAATTTGGAGCTTCAACTACTACTTATGATATTGAGGGCGAAAAAACTTTTATATCAGACAGAAAGATTACGGAAAACGACATTGATTTGAAGCCATTTGAGGGTGATATTGAACAATTACCGCCTATCTATTCAGCGATTAAGGTTAATGGTAAAAAACTTTACGAATATGCGCGCGAGGGAAAGGATGTTGAAATTCAACCTCGAAAAGTTACAATTGAAAAAATAGAACTGAAAAGTTTTGATGAAAATTTACAGCAGGCTGAAGTTTTAATTAAATGTTCAAAAGGCACATATATCCGTTCGATTGCGCACGATTTGGGACAAAATCTCGGAGTCGGGGCGCATCTTGTAAAACTTGTTCGCACTCAGGCAGGAAAATTTAGGGTAGAAAATAGTGTTCAGCTTGATGGAATTGATGTTTTATCTGATATTATAAACCCTCTTGAAATGCTTGATTTACCGAAAGTTGAGGTTGATGCGGAACAGCTTGAGAAAATCCGTCATGGTATGCCTATTGAAAATTGCGGGTATAGTGGTAATATTGTATTGACTTTTGACGGCAATATTGCTGCAATTGCCAAAACTGATGGAAATAAGATAAAAGTTAAGAAAGTGTTTTTATGAAAAAGATAATTTTAATATTGATGTTATTAACTTCTGTTGTATACGCACAGTGTGATCTGCAATGCCCCGCTCCATACGGACTTTCATCAGGTGTTTCCAGATTTTTCAGCTCAGTTACGGGGCAGAATTTTCTTGCGGAAAAAATCGGTTCTGCTTTACTTAAAAAAGCTATCAAAAAAAATATTGAAAGCGGTTCTATAAAGACAGATTTACAGTCATTTAGTGTGCGTGATTTAAAAAATGGTAAATTCAAATCAATTGAAATTAAAGGTAAAGATGTTGATGTACAGGGAGTTTATATAACATCATTTGATGTTAAAACCCTATGCGATTTTAACTATCTTGTTGATAACAAAAAAGGCGACGTCATCGTAAAAGAAGATATGCCTATGTCTTTGAAGGTTACAATCAGCGAGGATGATTTGAACAAGACTATGGCATCATCTGATTATAAACGTCTTATTGATGACGTAAATTCTCTTGCAGGAGGGATTTTTGAAGTTAATTCAACTTATGTCAGACTGAAAAATAATAAAATGTATTATGGTATTAAATACAATATTCCGTTTGTCAGAAAATCAAAAGAGATTGCACTATGCGCGAGCTTGCGTGTTGATAACGGTAAAATAATGCTTGCGGATACAACTTTTGCGGGAAGTAACACAACTTTAGACATAAATAAATTTTCTAAATTATTAAATTACATAAACCCGCTTGATTTTTCTGCAAAAATATTAGAAAATAAAGATGCAAAAATTAATATCCAAAATGTAAAAATTGAGGATAAAAAGATTACAATTGACGGCAGGGTAACTGTTCTGAAAGATAAGGAATAAATTATGCGTAAAGACGAAAGAGTATTTTTGGTTGTGACAGCGGTAATAATGGTTGCCGTATGTTGTTTTCTTGTGTTAAGAATGTTCTATCATAATGATGACAATATTTCAGGTCCGTTACTGCCAAAAACGGAAACACCTGAAGAAAATACTCAAAAACCCGAACCGCCTGTTGAAAAAACTTATATCAATGTGTATTTTATCGGTCAAAATGATAATAAAGAAGAAGTTTACAAAGCAGTTAATCGAGAATATGATAAAGATGTTGACGGTTCAAAAATTAAATTTGCAATACAGGCTTTGATTTCAGGACCTAAACCAAATGAAAAATCAAAGGGTGTCTATACAGAAATTCCTGCCGCTACAAGAATTATTTCAATAAACGAAACTGCTGACAAAGTTATAATAAACCTGAATGCTGACTTTGAACAGGGCGGCGGTACTGAAAGCATTTATAAAAGATTAAATCAGATTATTAAAACTGCAAAAAGAAATACGTCAAAACCCGTTTATCTTTATATAAACGGAAGTAAAGCCGAAGTTATCGGTGGTGAAGGTATTATGATTACTCAGCCGTTGAACGAAAACTCTTTGGAAGGTTAGATGAAAGATTTAGATTACTATTTAAACCTTGAATGGACATTAATAGAAGGTACTGACACTGATTTTGACGGTAATCTTTATCATTATGTTGAAATAAAAGAAATTCCTAGTTTTCTGTTTTGTGCAAAAACAGCTGAAAAGGCACGCGCAAGCTATAAAGAACAATTGAAATGGACTTTAAAAGTTATGCTTGAAAGCGGAGATCATATAGTTGAACCCGGTGAGGAAGAAGATGAACCCGACTGGGAAAGTTTATGTCCTTAATTTTTATAAACCTCTGCATATTTCGGGTTTACTGCAAGCCATTTGAATGCCTGTTCATCGGTTTCGGGAATATCAATTACAAATGTTCCGCCGTAGCGTCCGCGTGAAAATGCAAGATAACCCTCATTTGCCAGATTATGAAATGCTTTGCGGATTGTGTTGGGACTTAAATCTAATTCTTTTGAAAGTTCAGTGATTGACGGAAGTTTTGAACCTATTTCATAATTTTCGGCAATCATTTTTTTGATGTGGTTTTGGGTTTTTTCATAATAATAAAAAGCGGTTTCGGGAGCTGATGCAAAAATAGAGGTTTCAGGTTTTTCTGAAGCCTTTGCCTCATAAGGCATTCTCAAGACTGTTGTTCCGTAGCGTCCGCGTCTTGCAAGCAAAATACCTTCATCAATTAGAACTTTCAATGCATCATGAATTGTCTTAATGCTTACCGATAATTCTTTTGAAAGTTCCGCATGTGCAGGAATTTTGTCGCCTGTTTTAAGATTTTGTGTTATATAGTTTTTTAAATCGTTTTCTACTTTTTTAACAAGAGTGCTGTCTTGAACTTCATCAACCGTAAAATCTGTCGAAATTACTTTCCATCCTGTTTCGTTTGAATTTTTGAACTTATGTTCAAGAATATTTAATGTTCCGAGGCTTTCAAGCGCAAGTCTTGTTGTGTTTGCGGAACAGCCGATTGTTTTTGAAATAATTCTTGATGATGGAAGGTTGTCGCCTGTTTTAAAATTATTATCAATTATGTACTTTTTAATTGCACAGATTGCAAGTTCACGTTTTGATGTAAGTTTTCTAAAACTTCCGCAATTCGGATCTTTTACTATTGTGCCGATACATTGTTTTGATTCTACAAAACCTAAATCTTCAATATATCTCAAAGCGTTTTGGATTGTTCCGATGCTCACGCCTAAAAGATATGCGAGGTCAGGCTTTGTCGGTAGCAGAGTATTCGGCTTTACGGCTTTGTTAGTTTTTATAACGTTTGTAAGCCATTTTCCGATTGTAACCGCTTTTGATTCTTTTATATTTTTCAAATCAGGCAGCGATGAATTGATATCACTAACCTTTATTTGTTCTAAATTTGATTTTTGCGGAAGAATATATTTCATACACATACCTCACTAATAATACACTATTTATAAAAAAACAGCAAATAATTTTTTGCCGATATGTAAAGACAAATTTACAATGTTGTGATATAATTTCTTAAGAAAGAGGGAATTATGCTTATTCATACAATAGCTGAAGTTAGAGAAAAGATTAGAGAATGGAAAAAAGAGGGATTGACTGTAGGACTTGTGCCGACAATGGGTGCATTGCATGACGGTCACAAAAGTTTGATAGAAAAATCTGTTGCAAAATGTGATAAAACAGTTGTTTCTGTTTTTGTAAACCCTATACAATTCTGTCCCGGCGAGGATTTGGATAAATATCCCAGAACTCTGGAAGCTGACGAAAAGCTTTGTGCCGATGCCGGTGTTGATATTGTTTTTGCACCGTCACCAAAAGAAATGTATGGCGAAGGACATATTATGTCGAATGATTTTCTGACCTATGTTATACCGCCTTATTTTTATGTGGATAAACTTTGCGGAAAATCTCGCGTCGGTCATTTTGACGGGGTTTGTACAGTTGTAAATAAATTATTTAATATTGTTCAGCCTGATTTTGCATTTTTCGGCGAAAAAGACAGACAACAATTAATAGTTCTCAAAAAAATGGTTAAAGATTTGAATATTCCCGTTGAAATTATCCCTTGCCCGATAGTTAGAGAGGAAAGCGGACTTGCACTATCATCAAGAAATAAATATTTGTCTGAAGCGGATAAAGTTGAAGCACTTGTTCTAAGCAAAATTTTATTTAATATTAAAGCTTGTTATAATAAGGGAATTACGGATGTAAAAGCATTGACCGAAACTGCATATTCATATCTTAATGAAAAACATTCTCTTGAATACTTGGAATTCAGAGATGCTGATGATTTGGAAGATAAAGCAATGGCTGATGATAATACAATAGTGTTCATAGCGTTAAAAATCGGCACGGTTAGATTGATAGATAATATTGCTTTGAGGTAAATATGCTGAAAGTATATAAAGGTTTAATTAAATTATTTGAAGGTACGTTAAATTTGATGTTCGTACTTCAAATTACACTTATGATAGTTGTATTTTTAACTGCAACATATTGGTTTTTGGACTTAATCAACTGCTCTGCTTTTGAATTTGCAAGACCTTTGGCTGAGAGTATATCAGACTTTGTAAGACTTTTTTATCAGGAAGATATTGAAATCGGCGGAGTTTATATCGACGGTTCACTGCTTCTTTTTGATATTCTTGCATTATTAACCGTATTTTTTATTACAAAGTCAAAATTCTATATATATCGTGCAATAGAACAGATTGAAGCTTCAATAAAAGCTTGTCTTAGAGAAGATGAGAAAAAATTTAATGAGGAATTGCAAAAAGAAGCTGAAGATAGAATTAAGCAGTGTAATAATGTCGCAATACTGGTTAAGTTTGAAGTTAAAAATATGTATGTAGATTACGAACAAGGCAGTGCAAAGGATAAAGAAGATGAAGCATTCAAGATTTTTTATTCTGCAATAAAGTCGTTAAGCGGATGTAAATTCGCTAAAACGGGAGATAAAATGCTTATTTTACTTGATGGATTTACGAGGGTTGATAACCTTTTAAATTTTGTTGATATGTCAATAAATAAAATTAGAGCAAATATGAAAAAAGACAAATGGGCATTGTTTAGCTATGTTGCAGTTGATGTATTCAGTTCCAAATCTAATTTTAAAGGTGAAGTTTATCCAGTCTTAGAAAAATTATTGACATTACGCCATAAAAATGAAGCGTTATGTTTGGGAAATTTCAATTTGCGTTATAAATTGAATAAAGAACAGATGTACACATTATTCTTAAAAGGTTCTTATAACATCGACGGCGAGTGCGATGTATTTGCATTGGTTAAGAAAGGTTAACCAAACTCTTGCATTTTAATATTTTTCATATATTATTAAATTATACCGCAGACAGTTAGCAGGGGTGGCGGAACTCAGGTTTTGAAAATCCCTTTAAAAGACCAGCTAACCGAGGTTGAACAGTCGAAATATAAATATTGATTTGTTTGATTTTGCGGTCTAATTATGTAAAGATGCAAAATCTTTTTTGTATTTTTTACGGGTCGTACAAACAGTAAAGGAGCTAAACATGGCAACAAAAGCTTTTAAATCTGAAAAAATAGATGCTATAAAAGCAAAAGCAGAAAAAGCCCAAGTAGCTATTTTAACTGAATATAAAGGTTACTCTGTAGAAGAAATCACTAATTTGAGACGTGCTTTGCAAAAAGACGGCGGTGATTACATGGTAACTAAAAATACTTTGGCTAAAATCGCTTTCAAGGGTACTGATTTTGAAGTTCTTGCCGAATCTTTAACAGGTCCTATCGCTATTGCGTTTGGTTTTGAAGATCAGGTAAGTCCTGCAAAAGCAGTTGCAAAATTTATTAAAGACAGCAAAAAAGGAGCAATCCTTGGCGGTGCTTTGGATGGTAAATTGTTATCAGCACAAGAAGCAGAAGCATTATCAAAACTTCCTTCAAAAGAAGAACTTATTGCGAAAATTCTTGGCTCTATCAATTCACCTGCTTCAGGTATCGTTGGATCAGTTAACGCAGTTATGGCACAACTTACAAGAGCTATGGCAGCAGTTAGAGATCAAAAATCTTAATCGTACACAATTAACTTAAAAGGAGAAAAATAATGAGTAACGTAGAAACAATTTTAGAATCAATTGAAAAATTAACTTTGTTAGAAGCAGCTGAATTAGTAAAAGCTATGGAAGAAAAATTCGGCGTATCAGCAGCAGCTCCTGTAGCTGTAGCAGCAGCTCCTGCAGCAGCTGGTGAAGCAGCAACAGAAGAAGCATCTGAAGTTAACGTAATCTTGGCTTCAGCTGGCGCTAACAAAATCGCTGTATTGAAAGAAGTTCGTGCTATCACAGGTCTTGGCTTGAAAGAAGCTAAAGATTTAGTTGATGGTGCTCCTAAAGCAGTTAAAGAAGGCGTTAAAAAAGAAGACGCTGAAGCTATCAAAAAACAACTTGAAGCTGCTGGCGCAACTGTTGAAATCAAATAGTGCTACGCACAGGGACCCCGCTTTTTGATTAAGTATCAAAAAGAAGGGGGGAGAGTTGATTTTGTATAAACTTTTAAAAGCACTCGCAATATGCGGGTGCTTTTTTATATACAAATTTTTCTGTACTCGCAAAAATCACATTTCTTGGAACGCTCAACTGACGTTTGGGTATTCTTTATTTTGTCACAAATTTCAAGGATTGGCTTTTCATAGTCCTTGTCAAAATCAATCACGCAGTTTTGGTTGTTTTTAAGATCAATATAGACAAACTTTATATTTTTGCCGAATTTTTTAGATGCGCATAATAAATAAACCATTGTTTGATAATCGTATTCCGGATTTTTAGGGATTTGTCCTGTCTTGTAATCCAAAATATAATAAAAATTTTCATCTTTAACTAAAGCATCCAATCGCCCACCAATCCAGTATTCTCCGACTTTGCAGGAAAGATTATATTCGGAATTTACATAACTCTTTTGGAAAAATTCGTTCTGTTTCAAATTTTCCCAAACAATGCGTTCATCTGTATTCAATGCTGTTTCGAGTTTTGAAATATCGTCACCTCGAAGATAATAGTTTGCAAGTGCGTGAACTTTTTTCCCTTTTTCAAAGTATGAAGCTTTTTGCGGCATAGAAATTTTTTGGACATATTTGAACCAATATTTCTGCGGGCAGGTTTCAAAAGTTTTAAGCATATTAGGTGAAAAGCTTGTCATGTAAAAGTTCTCCAAAAATTGTGTTCGGCTCTTGTTCCAGAATTTTATCAAAAGATTTTATTTTACGGCTGGTTGTAAAATAAAGCTGTTTTTTTGCACGTGTGATTGCAACATATAAAAGTCTAAGGTATTCAGCAATTTGTTCCTCTTTTAGTTGTAATTCTGTTTTTGGCTTGTAGTCAGGATTTAGACGTTTTAAGGTTTCCGTGAAATCTGCACCTTTGAGTTTCAGTTGATTTATATCAAGAGTCAGGTTTTTTTCGGACATTTCAGGGATAAACACATAATCAAATTCGTCACCTTTAGATTTGTGCATTGTCATTACCTGAACTTTTCCGGCAAGAAATTCTTTGTCGCTTTCATCAACTTCCGAGAAAAACTTAAATCCGCTTAATGAAGGCTTTTTGGCAAGTTCGCCAAGTCGTTCCAACAAGGTCGGAAAATCTTTGTAATTCAAGCTCAAACGTTTTATAAGAGTTGAAATCAGATATACATTTGATTTTTCAATTTCTGAATTGAAGTAATGAAGTCCGATTTTTATCGCAAGTTCCTCACCTGCAAGATGCGGGAAAGAAAGCCAGTAGGTTAAATCCCAGTAAAATTGTGCGAGATGAATGTTTTCAATATTGTCGCAATCGGTTTGGATAAAGGGTGTTTCGTATTTTCTGATTTCGAGCCCCAAGCGCTGTTTGTAAAATCCCATTTCGGCAAGAATTTCGTAATTATCAGCTATGCAATTGTTGTCAAACGGGTGCAAAATCATCTGCATAACAGCGTATATTGTTCTGAAAATTGTTTTTTGTTCCAGACTTTCACTTCTTGTAATACATCTCAGCCCACTGTTGTTGATAAAATTCAACCATTGTCCGACCTGATAATTACTTCTCAAAAGTATGCCAATTGTGCATTTCGGGTCTTTTTTCAGAGCCTGCTTAATTTCTTTTAAAATGTAATTTCTTTCCTCAAGCGGTTTTTCAAAAATTTCTGCGTGAATTGCATTGTCAGAAACAGGGTTTCTGCCTTCAACGGGGTTCATATAAATTTCAAAAAACGCTTCTTTTCGCCATTTTACAAGTTCGTTTGCAAGTGTCCAAACATCTTTTGTGCAGCGTTGTGAACGGTTCATGCTTACGTTGTTGCTTTCGATTATGAATTTTCGGAAACCTTCCACATCGGCGTTTGAGAAAGTTGTTGTGATAGCCTGATTTATATCTCCGCAACGGATTAGGTTTCCGTGCTTTGCACTCAACAGATTTATTAATCTCTGCTGAATCGATGAAGAATCCTGCGCTTCATCTTCAATTATATATTGGCAAATATCTTGATAATATTTTAGGATATCGGGATTTTCTTCCAAAAGTTTGACAGATGAAATGAGCATGTCATCGTAGTCAATCAGGTTTGCTTCTTTTAAAACAGTTTGGTATTCTTCAAAGAATTTTTGGAAATTGGCGAGTTTTTTATCGGTTGTGGATTGGAAGTGCCCGCTGCCTATCTTAAATACCGAAATTCCTCTGTCAAATTCGTCAGTTTCTTTTGTTTTGAGTTTTAATTTCAGTGCAATTCCTTTGATAATCCTTGAACGCTGTGTATCGTCGCAAATTTCAAAATCTGATGAAAGTCCGAGACGCTCAAAATTACCGTTTTCTTTTAAAATTCTTAATGCAAGCCCGTGAATTGTACTTATATTCGGTAATTGAGCTGTGTTGGAGCGAATAGTTTTAATTCTGTCGCGGAAATTTCTTGCAGCAGATTCCATATATGTCATTACAAATATGTTTTCGGGGTTTATGCCGTTATCAAGAAGTTTCACAATCAGTGCAAGAAGTATTGTTGTTTTGCCTGCTCCGGGGACTGCCGAAATCGCCATTTTGCCTGATTTATAATCCAGAACGGGTTTTTGGTCATCGCGCGGAGTTATGTTGAATTGAAGTTTTTCGTCCGGTTTTTGAACTTTTGTGACTATTATATATTCCTCTATTCCGCCAAAATTTTCCACCCCGTTTCCGTCAAAGAGGCTTGAGAATGTATAAATATGTTCTGAGGCACAGAGAGTAAGTTTTCTCAAAATTCGGGCGGTTTTTTCTTTGGAAAGCTCAATGTTATCATCAATTGTGTACTCGTCTTTTGCCCATCCGCGCTGGAAAACCCATGCGTTATATAAAGGCCCTGTGTCGCTTTTAATCCATTCGTCGCTCGAAATATCAAGCCACAACTGATATTTTGTTCTGATTTTGTTATCAATAATCTTTTGCGGAGTAGAAATAATTAAGTCATTTTCGGAAATTTCCAATGTTGAATACGGATTTTCTGAAATAATTGAGTTTTCAATCTGTGTAATAATATCGTTTTGACGATTTTTAAAGTCGTCACCGAAAATGTTTTCAAATTCCTGAAGCTGTTTTACAAAAAAGTTAAATTTGTTGAGTTCTACAGGATTTATCTCGTAAAATTCGGCAAGTTCGTAGAATATATCGCAAACTTTTTCGGAAAGTTTTGCTTCACTTTGTGCAAGGTTTTTCAAAATTGTTCGGAATTTTTCGTATTTTTCCGTGTATTCGCTCAATGCAAATTCGTGCTCAATAAATTCTCCCGCATCTAAAATTTCTTTGCAGTATTTGACGGGAATTCCCAAAAATTCCGATAAAACAACGCGCATGTCAAATTCGTTTTTTTGCGGTTTCAAAATTGTTAAAATTGATTTTACTAACCTGTTTTGAATAAGTTTTTCGTTGCCTGACAGGTATACAAGATTGCAATGCAAATTTTCTTTCAGTGAAAATTTGAGCATGTCATCAACTATCGGGGTAATAATTGAAATCTCCGACGGTTGAATATTTTTTGTAAAAAGTTCGTTAATCTGTTTTATTGCTCCGTCAATCATAGAAGCTCTTTTTGACGGCGACTGTGTCGAAAAATGTTCCAGCGGTTCAGATTTTCCTTTAATAATATTGGAAAACAATGTTTCTGCGTCATGGTTATTGCTTGGAAAACTCTGTGCTTTTTGTTTAAAGAGTTCCTCAAATTTCCAAACAGCAGTTCTGTCTGCGCTCAAATAGCCTGCACGGCTTGCACCTTTTTCGTCAAAACAAACAAAAACATCTTTCAATTGAGGAGTAAGATATTCAATAAAATCAAAACAAATCGGAGTAATTTCATCTCCGTCATCAAGAAACAAATATTTTATTTTTTTGAAGTAATCCGAATTTTTGTAGACGTAATTAAAAACAAGTCCTTGTCTTAAATAGTCAAAGTCACGTAATTGCAAAGTCCTTTTTAATAATTCTTTTAAGGCTTTTTTTGCATCATCCGCAAAACTTTCACCCAAAACGCGCGAACGCCATTCAACATCTTCATCTGTCAGGTTGTTTTGAACAATAAGTGAATATCTTCTGAAAATTTGATGAAGCAGTGATTTTTTTGAGTTGTAACCCTTAAATTGAATATCTTTCAGAATGTCTTTTAAAATAAATTGAGAAATTTCCAACCCCGCAAGGTTCGGCAAAATTGTAGGATTATCAAACGGGTTAATATTTTCCAACAGTGCCCAATTATCGTTAATAGTGTTATAAACAAGTGAGAAAAACGTATGAACCTGTAACTTTTCAATGCAATTAATGTTAAGTTTTTCAAGTGTTTTATCAATAAACTTTTGTTTTCCGCTTTGGACAAGTACAAGAATTTCTGACGCATCAACGCCCGAATTTAAAAGCTCTGTATATTTTTCTATTAAAAACTCTGTCTTATTTGTCGATAAATCCGTTGAAATTAACATTCATACTCCTTACCGATATTTTACCATAACAATAAAAAAAATTTGTCCTCATCCTAATGAACTATTGCAAATATTTACCCGTTCGTCTATTATGTATTTGTACACAAAAGAGATATCATATGGAGGTAAATTATGCAAGAATTACAAGAACAAATCGGATTTTCAGCTGGTCAAATATATGATTATTTGAGCAATAACGGGGAAGCTACTTTCTCTAAAATGAAAAAAGAATTAGATCTTAAAGGTAACTTTGCAGACTTAGGTCTTGGCTGGTTAGCTAGAGAAGACAAAGTTGAAATTTCTAAAAAAGGAACTTCAGTAAGCGTAAGACTTAAATAGCGCGAGTGAGCCGAGGCTGGAGCAACTTTGCTAATGTGTGGAGCACAGAAGCAAAGTTCGGAATGCTGTTTAAGGCGAATGAGTAAGACTCGCAAATGAAAAATATCAAAAACCGCCTTGAAAAAAGGCGGTTTTTTGTTATAATATTTGCAGGAGGGTGATATGGAAAACAAATTTAATCGAGTTTTCGGGGGGGGGGCACTCCAGGCTTCACTTTAGCAGAGGTTTTAATTACATTAGGTATTATCGGTATCGTTGCTTCTATAACATTAACAACTCTTATAAATGATATGCAAGACAGGCAGTTGACCGCCATGTGGAAAAAGAAATACAGTGAGATTTCTAATATTTATAACATTGTAAAAGAAGAAATCGGAGAGGATTTCTGTATTGATAACAAATCGGGGAAAAAAGGTCCAAATGTCGTAGGACGTGACGTTTTCGCTGTTATGCTTAACGAGGATTGGGCAAAACCATTGGGAGCAGACGGTACTTTTAATACTTCTGCAAATGGTAAAACTTGTGAATGCTCAAAAAACTATGGTTTGGAATCTGCTCAAGGTTTTTTAGGGTCTTCAAATCTGCTTGATGGCAGAATGCTTTCAGGTACTTGCTGCAGCGCAGTTAAATTACAAAAATAGACCGCTTATGCGGTCTATTCTAAAAGTGATTCCAATAATTCTGCATTTCTTGCGGATGCTGTGGATTCCCTGACTTTTTGTTTGTAAATGTAGGTTCGCAGTGCCTCTCTGATTAGTTCACTGCGTGAACGATTTTCACCATCCGCAACCTGGTCAATTCTTTGCAAAAATTCTTCGGGCATAGAAATCAATACTCGTGCCATGTATATTCTCCTTTTCTTTTGTTTTTTGAAAATCGTCTATATTTTAATAAAAACTTTTTTATGTAAAAAAGTGCTAAAATTTATCTATAAAATATATACAAATCCCAAAAACTATTGATACACGAGGATTTTAAAAGTTAACAAAACTTAATAAAATGCCCTGTTGCTTTAATGGACGGTTTAAGATATTATTAATGCAAAGAGAAGGTATCCTATGAAATATAAAAGAATTTTGTTAAAGATTAGCGGTGAAGCTTTATTGGGAGAGCAACAGTTTGGTATCGACCAAAACCCTGTGAAAATGATTGCGGGCGAGATTCAAAAAGCTCGTGAACTCGGTGCTGAAGTTGCTGTTGTTGTCGGAGGCGGAAACATATTCAGAGGCATGAAAAACAGTGCAAAACTTGGCATGGATCAAGCTTCAGGTGATTATGTCGGAATGCTTGCAACCGTTATGAATGCAATTGCTTTGCAAAGTGCATTAAATCAAATGAAAATACCATGCAGAGTTCAAAGTGCAATTGCAATGAACCAGATTGCCGAACCTTATATCAGACACAGAGCAATCAGACATCTTGAAAAAGGCAGAGTTGTTATTTTTGCGGCAGGGACAGGAAACCCGTTCTTTACAACTGATACGGCAGCTGCATTGAGAGCTTCTGAAATCAACGCAGAAGCCATGCTTATGGCGAAAAACGGAGTTGACGGGGTTTATACGGATGATCCGAAAACTAATCCCGATGCGAAAAAATTAGACAGAATTAAATATGACGATATTATTATTAACGGTTTGAAGGTCATGGACACTTCGGCATGTACTTTGTGTAAACAAAATAATATTCCAATCGTCGTATTTGACTTTGAGGCAGAAGATGCAATTACAGATATTCTGCAAGGTAAAGAAATTGGTACATATATTAATTAAGGAGATAAAAATGTCTGAAGCATTAGATGAATTATTTTTATTTGGCGAAGAAAAAATGGAAAAAGCAATTAACCAGCTCCACAGAGAATTTGGTTCAATCCGTTCGGGCAGAGCTAATCCTATGATTTTGGATAAAGTTATTGTTGAATATTACGGTGCTCCGACACCTTTAAGACAAATGTCACAGGTTACTGTTCAAGACGGTACAACTCTTGTTATTACACCTTATGACAAAACTATTTTGAAAGATATTGAAAAAGCTATTATCAAAGCTGAAATCGGTATTACTCCAAACAGTGACGGTATTTGTATCAGACTTCCGTTCCCGCCTTTGACAGAAGAAAGAAGACGTGAAACTGCTAAGGAAGTTAAAAAATTAGGCGAAGATGCAAAAATTGCTATCAGAAATGTTCGCCGTGATATGGTTGATGATTTGAAAAAACTTGAAAAAGCAGAAAATCTTCCTGAAGATGCTGTAAAAGATAATCAAGATAAAATTCAAAAATTGACTGATAAATATACAGGTATTATCGATAAAGACGTTACAGATAAAGAAAAAGAGGTTATGACCGTATAATGGATATAGGCTTGAATAAAAACGCAACAAGAATGCTGACAGGATTTATAATGGGAACGATTACCATGGGCTGTATTATGCTCGGTGGTATACCGCTTTTGTTATTACTGGCATTGGTTATATTTTTTGCTTCAAAAGAATATGTGAAAATTCTTGAACACAAAGGTTTTTATCCGAGCCTTAAAATTATCCTTATATCAGGGGCTATTCTTGCTTTGATAACTTATTTCGGCAGAACCGATTTTGTTGCAGGTGCTTTGACTGCGTGTTCATTCGCAGCTTTCTTGTGGGTTTTGTTCAGAGGGCGACAGCCATACATTGCAAATGTCGCAACTACGATTTTGGGCTTTGTTTATTGTGCTTATTTCCCGCTTCAATTACAATTATTGAGAGAAATGCACTCTGTGCAATATAATGATGGATTGGGCTTTGTTGTAATGATGTTTACAGCGGTTCTTTTAACTGATGTAGGATGTTACTATGCTGGAACAAAGTTTGGAAAACATAAGCTTGCTCCTGTTGTGAGCCCTAATAAAACTATTGAAGGTTCTGTAGGCGGAATGATTTGTGCAGTTTTCGGCGCAGTTGTTGTCGGATGTGTACTTGGGACAGAATGGTATTTATCAGCAATTGCAGGACTTTTATGTACAATATTTGCCCAAATCGGTGATTTATGTGAATCATTAATCAAACGCGATGCAGGGGTTAAAGATTCGGGAAATTCACTTCCGGGTCATGGCGGATTTTTGGACAGAACAGACAGTTTTGTTTTTACAATTCCCGTAATGTATTATTTCTGTAAATATTTTGTTTTTTCAAATGATATAGTTGAATTTTTTAAAGGATTATTTTAAATGAAAAAGTTGGAGGAAATTTACGGAATAACAATCAATAATTCCGATTTATTTGAATGCGCTTTGACGCATCCTTCTTACACTCAGGAAAATAATCTTCCTTATGATAAAAACTATGAACGTTTTGAATTTTTGGGTGATGCAGTTTTAAAACTTGTTACATCGGAAATCCTTTATAAAAAATATCCGCAGTATGCAGAAGGTGAATTATCAAAAATTCGCTCAATTGTTGTTTCGGATAATACACTTTTTAAGATTGCGCAGGAAATCGGGTTGTGTGAGTTGATTATACTTGCAAAACATGAGGAAAAACAGGGACTTGCAAAAATTGAATCAGTTTGTGCCTGCGCATTTGAAGCTGTTTTGGGTGCGTTTTATCTTGACGGTAAATTAGAACAGTTAAAACCTTTTTTGGAAAAAGTTTTAACTCCATATATTGAAGCAGTGGATGCTAATTTTGAAAAATATAACGCAAAGGCTTTATTGCAGGAATTTACTCAGTCTGTTGATAAACAAACTCCTGTATATAAATTGGTTGAAGAAACAGGCCCTGCGCATAATAGAACATTTAAGGTTTCTGTATCTTATCAAAACAAAGTTGTGGCATTCGGTATTGGAAAATCAAAAAAAGAAGCCGAACAGCATGCCGCTTATGAAGCATGTCAAATTTTGGGGGCTTTAAAATGATAATCTCACCGTCAATTCTTTCTGCTGACTTTGCAAATTTGGAACGTGATATAAAAGCTGTCGAAACTGCCGATTGGCTGCATATTGATGTTATGGACGGACATTTTGTGCCTAATATTACAATCGGTGTACCTGTTGTGGCATCAATCAGAAAAGTTACCGATATGCCTTTGGATGTTCATTTAATGATTGAAAATCCCGAAAAATATATTGAAGCTTTTGCGCATGCTGGGGCAGACATTATTACTTTTCATTTTGAGGCGGTAAGTGACGTAAATGCTGTTATAAGACTGATAAAATCTTTTGGTATAAAAGCAGGCATGTCTATCAAGCCTAAAACTCCTGCAGAAGTTGTTTTTCCATATCTTGAAAATTTGGATATGGTTCTTGTAATGACTGTAGAACCGGGATTTGGCGGACAGAAATTTATGCAGGATTGCGCGGAAAAAATTCCTGCGATAAAAGCAAAAGCGCAAGATAATCTTATTATTCAGGTTGACGGCGGAATAAATGCAGAAACAGCAAGAATTTGCACGTCTTACGGTGCAAATTCTTTAGTGGCGGGTAATTATATTTATAAGTCTGCTGATATAAAATCAGCTATTGCCTCATTGAGGTAATCCTTTTCTTTCTTTACGTTTTCTGATTTCTTCAGGGTCAGTTGTAATTTTCGTATCGGCAAGTCCGAGTTCTTTATCAGGTTCATCAACCTCTTCACCTTCAGCAGGTTTTTTATCTGATGCTTGTCCGGGTACGGGTGGATTCATAAAGATGTTTTCATCATTTTCGTCTCCAACCTCTGCATCTTGAGCAACATCTTTAACAGCTCCGGGTTCTTCTGTTTTGTCAGGCGGCAAAGCATTGTCACTCTGTACACCAACAGGATTTTCTTCATCAATTCCAAGTTTTGCAAGTGCATCAAGTCCTACATCTCCGTCAACCTGCTCATAGGTCACATTATCGGGGATTTTTGCAATAGCTGCCATTTGCTGTGCCCACGCAATAATCTCAGCAGGTATTTCTTCGCCCTTGCTTTCTTCTTTTATAATCTCTTGCGGAGTAAGTTTTTTCCACTTCGTAGTATCAACTTTTGGTGTTGTAGCGCTCCCTACACTCATTGAATCTGCCATTATAATTCTCCTTTCTTATACCTCTAAAATAACGGCAGTTAAAGTTAAAATCTTTAGTAATTGTGAAGTAATGTAACAAAATTTATATAAATTGAATATAAAAAGTCAATAATTTTTTATAAAAATTTTTTATATAAGAGTAAGAGATAAGAGAGAGAAAAAGAAAATGGCATCAACTTTATTATTTTCAAACACTGTAACAGATACATACAAACAAACATCAGACGCACTTAATGCAGTAGATTTAAACGGAAAACACGTTATTAAGAAAACATTAGTGGATATGATGAAGCAATCGTTCTTCCACGGAGCAAGCAGGTTTGGAACAAACTTCATCGCTTAGTTAGAAAATCAATAGGAAAGAATTAGGAAAACTTAGAAAATAATAGGAAAAACATTTAGGATAGGAATAATATTAAAAAAGACCGATATAAAATCGGTCTTTTCTTTTTAGAAATTTTCTTGAATAGTTTGTTGAGTTTCATCTTTGTTTTGTTTGTCAGCATCAAAGAATACTTTCATTGTTTTTTCTTCTCTGAGTTTACTTTGAGCATCTGCCCCGAGGTTTGCAAAATCAACATTTAAGTAAGCCCAAACTCCTGCTGCCACTACAAGTAAAATAATAATCCATTTCATAATAAAATACCTCACTATTGTTTTACATTTTAAATATACATTTTTGAGGCAGATAATAAATCAAGTTAATGATTGATTTTTATTGATAATTTTTAGCATTAAAAAAGAGGGTTTAAAACCCTCTAATAATGGCGGGAACGACGAGGCTGTCTTGAGTCGCTCGCGTTAAATGTGTCTACGGTTGCCGTCTACAATGGCTTTGCCATTTTGCCGTCAAGCCTTCGCACTCCGCTCGCTCCTCGCTCGAACTTAAATGTTCTCGCCTCAGAAACATTTTCAAATTAAAAAGCGGTAGGAAAACCCACCGCTTTTTAATTCGGGAACGACGAGGCTCGAACTCGCGACCTCATGCGTGACAGGCATGCGCTCTAACCAAACTGAGCTACGCTCCCATATTGGTCACTTCTTTATTATATATGCTAAAAAAAAAAATGCAAGAACTTTTTTGAAAAAAGAGCGGTTTTTATATAAACCGCTCTTTTATTATCAGTTATATAATGGTGCAAGTTTTGCAGATTGTTGAGGAATAACTCCTTCTTCTATTGATTGGTATACTCTGTAATCAATTACAGGGAAACAGTTGTCAATGCTTTCTATTTCTTTTAACGCACTGTCATCAATAGAACCTGCTTCAATCATATCCGCGATTTTTTCAAATCTTTCAACATGTTCTCTGAATCTGTCTGTTGCATAATCTTTAGCTTGCCATGTTGTGATTAGGAACGGCCAATCAGAACTTTGCAATAACAGATTTTCTCTTGCTAATTGATTAAGTGCTCTGTGTAACAATTTATCTTCAGGAATTTCCGAATATTTATCCGCAATTGCACTCATGCGTTTTTCGCAGGCATGGATAATTGGCCACATCCATTCTGTTAAGTGGTTGTTCCATACATAGAAATGTCCGCCTTGTCCCCAAGAGCTTTCAGGAATTTGAATAGCTTCTTTTGGAGGATGAGAATGAACATATTCACCTGCTGTCATTCTTTCAACTTCAGGAATATAAGTATTGAATTTTTTAATAACCTGTTTAATAAATTCAACACCTTCAAACCACCAGTGTCCGAATAATTCGGTATCAAATGATACCATTACCAAACCTTCTTTGCCTGTAGCTTTTTTGTAATCATTAAGCATGTGGTAAATTAAAGTTGTGTAGTGGTCTGAGTTTTCGTTAATTTTATTTAAAGCTAAAACAGGATCGTAAAGCATTTTGTCGCCTAAATCTGTTTTAGATGAAGTAATTCTCCAGTAGTGCATACCTGAGTTTGCGTCTTTTCTGTGGAATTCTCTAAAACATCCGTCGCCCGGGTAACCGTCAGCTGCAGACCAAACCTGATATCCTGCTCTTTCGTTTCTTCCCATAACTGCTACTTGAGCATCAGGAAGCCAGTAAGCTGAATATGTGTCATAACCTGTTGCAGGGCGTTCGGGAAGCGGAATGTATTCGATGTTTCCGTAAACACCGATTACACGTCTGTTTCCGATAGAATTTCCGCCTTCGATTACGTGAGATTCTGTAAAGAAGTATTCAATATCGTTATTTTGAAGAGTTACTTCAATTGCAGGTCTCCAGTGCTTTTGACCGTCTTTGCCAACATATTCGTAACCTTGTCTGTATGCGCATTCAGGTAACCAGCATCCGCATGCTTTTTTACCGAATAATCTTTTTGTTGTATCAGAACCCACTTTGAATTGAGCATTCAAGTTTGCATCAGTAGCCAAAAGCGGAGAAAATCCGTGAGTTGCACCTGATGTTGTGATTTCGATACATCCTAAATCTTGATATTTTTTGAAAGCTGCAATCAAATCCATGCCGTATTTGTTAATAAAGCAGTCTTTGATATTTGTAAACCAGTCAAAATAATATTTAGCAAGATATTTCAAATGTTGAGAGTGAGGAACTTTTTCATCCGGATATCTTTCCAAATCTTTAGAAACTTTAGCAATTCTGGAATCAAGATATTCGACAAACCCGTGTTTAAGGTGTTCATCGTTTAGCTGTTCAGCCAAAATTGGGGTAATACCGACTGTTAACTTAGCCTTAATACCTTCATCGTAAAGCTCTGAAATTGCGTTTAATAACGGAATGTAAGTTTCTGCCATACATTCATAAAGGTTTTCTTCCCCGAAAGGCCACATGCCGGCTTTTCTATAGTAAGGAAGGTGGCTGTGTAACATAAATACGAATTGTCCTACTGACATTTATTCCTCCTTCTTAGAATTATTATATAACTATAATTCTTTTTTATATAATATTTATACCACAAGCGGGTAAAAAATATAATCCTTAAGAACTAATTCTGACGAATACTGTTACAAAAGTTAAAGGTTTTGACAAGAATCGGCGAAAACTATTGCAATTTCTGATTTTTTGTATAAAATGAGATTACTCACATCCTCAAATGTGCCTGAAGTCATTAATCAGGCTAAAAAGAAAGGTGATAACAAAATGGCAAATATTAAATCTGCTAAAAAAAGAGTATTAATCGCTGAAAGAAACAGAGTCAGAAACGTAGCTTTCAAAACATCTATTAAAACTGCGGTTAAGAAAGTATTAGAACTTGCAAAAGCTGATGATAAAGAAGCTTTAAATGCAGCAATGTCAAAAGCTTACCAATTATGTGACAAAGCTGTATCAAAAGGTGTTTTACACAAAAACACTGCTGCAAGAAAAAAATCAAGATTAACTCTTGCTGTAAACAAATTACAAGCAAAATAGTTTCTTAAAAAAGTCCTATTTTATATAGGACTTTTTTTATTACTTTGAACAGGAGCTGAATTATGAATAAATTTGAAATATTATTTCATTTTTGCGGGGGGGGGGCACTCTAGGTAAATCTCCGTCTCTTGAAAGTTTGTTCGAGACCCGTGTGGCGGGTCAAGTGGCACGCTTGGCTTTTACCCTTGCTGAGGTACTTATTACATTAGGTATTGTCGGTGTTGTTTCGGCGTTGACTATGCCCGCTATAATTACAAACATTCAAAACAAAGGTTATGTTGAAGGGTTAAAAAAGAATTATTCTGTTTTGCAGCAGGTGACAAATACAATAATTCAAGAAGAGGGAGCTCCGGATACATGGGCATATACAATTCATCAGTCTGATGATAATTCTGCAAGCGAATATATAGTTGCTAATTATGTAAAACATTTACAAGCAAGATGCTATCGACTTTCTTCTGTAGGATATAGTATAGATGCATCTTTTTGTGACGGTACAAAATTTCTTAGAACAATCCATTATAAAAGTTTAGATGGTACAGATGGAAGTGGTATATACGGATGGCCTTTGTTTGTTTCTTCATACCCAATTATGTTACAGGACGGAACATTAATCGGTATTCATTTTGGTGTTCAAAAAGGAGCAACTTTTTACGGCACTCCTTCTATGTCTTTTGTTATAGATGTCAACGGCTGGAAGAAACCGAACAAAGTCGGACGTGATGTGTTTTTTCTTTATTTAATGAATGATAAGTCGGGGAAAATATTACCTTATGTTTCTGATTCGGAGGCCTCAAGACTCGGGTTAAGGCGAGGTGATACATGCGGCAAAAATAAAAGCGGTCACAGTTGTGCATACAGGGTTATTACAGAAGGCAAAATGAATTATTAAAATAGTGATTAATATTATGTAAAGATTATAGTAATAAAATATTTTCTGAGTATAATTATTTCATTAGAAGGAAATTATTTATGCAGATAAAAAATATTGATTTTAACATAGATTTGGCTCAAAGCTTTGGTTTCTACAAAAATAATTCGGAATTTGATTTATTGGATTATGCAAGTTCAGTTAATATTTCATGCGGATTTCATGCTGGCGATCCGTTAACTATTAGAAATGCTTTATTGAGAGCGAAAGAAAAAAATGTTGTGGTAGGTGCTCATATCGGATTTGATGATATTCAAGGTTTCGGATATCGTGAAATGGATTTGTCTGAGGATGAGATTGAAGCTCTTGTTGTTTATCAGGTTGGGGCTTTGATGTCATTTGCAAAAACTTTTAATATGGAAATTGAGCATGTTCGTCCTCATGGCGCTATGTATAAAAAATGTGCCGAAGATTTTTCTTTTGCATGCTCTGTTGCAAAAGCTGTTCAAAAATGTTCAAAATGGCTTGTATATTACGGCGCAACAGGTGAAATTACCGAAAAAACAGGCGAGTTATTAAATATTCCGATTGCGCAGGAAGTTTGTCTTGAAAAAATGTATAATGTTGACGGTACTGTAAATACAGTTGCGCGTGATAATGAAAATACGGAAATGGAAATTCAAAGATTGAAACAATTGCTTGCAACATCACAAGTATCCAATATAGAAGGCGGAAAAACTGTTGTTAAAGCTGATACAATTCACTTTACAAACAGATTGTCAAATTCTTTGGAATTGATTAAACAGGCAAGGGAAATAATCACCCCTGTCCCCGTAAATTATAAAAATGCTTGTCTGTCAGGCTGGGTGGAGTAAACAATGAAAGATTTTAGAAAAAATATGAAAATGCCTCAGGAAGCTAAATGGCTTATGCCCGGGCTTCAGGTAAAAAGATGGTTTGCACTTATATTTTTAGGTGCTGTAATGATGACACTCGGTGTTCTCATTTTGTTTGATATTAAACCTGTATTTTATACAATGGAATTTATCCGCAAAGTTGCGATGAATTTGTCAACCGAATGGATTGCATTTGCATTCGTAATGGTTGGGGCAGGTGTTTTCTTTAAAGGCTGGCAGAAAACAAACCTTTCAATTATTGACGGAAGTGATAATCAATCTTTGTTGGAAAATTTATATAGAAGACGAAAACTGAACAGAGGTCCTAAAGTTGTTGCAGTCGGCGGCGGTACAGGGCTTTCAATGTTGTTAAAAGGTATTAAACATATTACAAATAATATCACTGCTGTCGTAACCGTGGGTGATGACGGCGGAAGCTCGGGCAGATTACGTGAAGAAATGGGTGTTTTACCTCCCGGTGATATAAGAAATTGTATTGCGGCACTTGCAGATGACGAGGATTTGGTTACAAAATTGTTCCAGTACCGTTTCAAAACAGGTGAAGGGCTTGAAGGACACAGTTTTGGAAACTTATTTTTAACTGCTTTATGCTCAATCACAGGTGATATGGTTCGTGCAGTAAAAGAAAGTTCAAATGTACTTTCAATTCGCGGACGAGTTTTACCGTCAACTCTTGACGATATGAAACTCGGTGCCGAAATGGAAGACGGCAGAATAATTCACGGTGAATCAAATATTCCCGAAGCACATGGCAGAATTAAAAGATTGTTTACGGAGCCAAAAGATTGTAAGGCTTTGGATGATGTAATCTCTGCGATTAGAGATGCGGAATTAATTATTTTAGGCCCCGGAAGTTTGTATACAAGTGTAATTCCAAACCTTTTGATTAAAGAAATTTCCCATGAAATTGCAAAATCAAATGCTAAAAAGATTTATGTATGTAATATTATGACACAGCCGGGTGAAACTGACGGTTACAATGTTTCAGACCACGTAAATGCTTTGATGAAGCATGCCGAAAGCAGAAATATTATAGATACAGTCCTTGTAAACGATTTCTTGCCTTCAAATTTGGCTAAAAAATATCAAATGTCAGGTTCATATCCTGTAAGATTGGATTATGAAAACTTGAAAAAACTCGGAGTAAAATTATTCTCGAAAAAGCTTATTGAAGATAGCAAAGAAGGGCTTGTAAGACACAGTTCAAATCGAGTTGCAAGAGCAATTTACTACTGGTACAGAAAAGAACACAAAGCTGACAGAAAATTTTTCCATAAAGAAGCTGAAAAACAGGAATGTTGTAATGGTTAAAAAAGTTACCGTAAATACGCTCCAAAAATGCAAAGATAACAATGAAAAGTTTTCGGTACTGACAGCTTATGACTATTCAACAGCAAAGTATCTTGATGAAGCGGGAATTGACGTAATTTTAATCGGTGACAGTCTTGCAATGGTGGCTCTGGGGTATGAAACAACCCATGCCGTCGGAGCGGATGAAATGGCAATATTTACGCGGGCTGTGGCAAAGGGAGTTGAACGAGCTTTTGTAATCACGGACATGCCTTTTTTAAGTTACCATACTAATATTTCAGATGCGGTTAAAAATTGCGGAGAAATGATAAGATGCGGTGCAAATGCCGTAAAAATTGAAGGTTTTGGCGATTATATTGCAGAAGTTGTAAAAAGACTTACTCAATCCGGAATTCCCGTAGTTTCTCATTTGGGATTTACTCCACAATTTATAAATACTTTAGGCGGATATAAAATTCAGGGTAAAACCGAAAAAGCGGCACAAGAACTTTTGAAACAGGCAAAAGAGATGCGTGATGCCGGTGCATTTGCAATATTGCTGGAGATGGTTCCTGCCGAAACCGCAAAATATATTACGGAGAATATTGATATTCCGACAATTTCTTGTGGTGCGGGAAAACATTGCACCGCACAGGTTCTTGTATCTGATGATGTGTTCGGTAAGTATTCCGACTTTACTCCGAAGTTTGCAAGAAAATACGGCGATATGAAATCTTTGATTTTAGATTGTGCCAAAAAGTTTGATTATGATGTTAAAAACGGATTGTTTCCGTCAGATGAGGAAAGTTTTTAATGACAATAGCAATTTATCCGGGAAGTTTTGACCCCGTTACAAAAGGACATCTTGATATTTTACATACTGCGACAGAAATTTTTGATAAAGTAATTATTGCTGTTGCAAGAAATTCCGAAAAGCACGGGTTTTTGCCCGTAGAGGACAGGGTAAGATTAATCAGAGAAAGTGTTAAGGATTTGCCTAATGTTGAAGTTGATTTTTTTGAGGGATTAACTATAAATTATGCAAAACAAAAAGGTGCGAAAGTTTTAATCAGAGGACTTCGCGCGGTATCTGATTTTGAGTATGAAATGCAGTTATCGCAGGCAAACAGCGCACTTGCAAGTGAAATAAAAACAGTATTTTTGACAACAAAACCAAAATACAACTTTATTTCATCAAGTACGATAAAAGAAATTTTTCTTAACAATGGAGATATTTCAAAGTTTGTCCCCGAGCCTGTAAACGATTATTTGCAAAATCGTAACAAATTATTTGACAATTAATTTGCGCTTATGTAGAATGTTATTATTAGAAAGGGATAATTATGCAGCAAAACGGTGTATACGATTTATTAAGAATGCTGGAGATTTCTTTGGAGGAAGGTTTTCCGATTGTTCCACGCAAATTTACCGTTGTTAAAACAAAAGAAATTGAAACGTTAATAGATAGAATTTATGCTTCTCTACCTGTAGAAGTTCAGGAAGCAAGAGCGTTTTTAAGACGCAAAGACGAATATCAGCAGGAAGCTCAGCAAAAAGCAGAAAAAATTATTAGTGATGCCCAAGCAGAAGCTGACAGAAAACTTTCTGAAGCTGATTTTATTAAAGCTCTTGAAAGAGAAGGTATCAGAATTAGAACTCAAGTTCAGCAAGAATGCGAAGAAATTAAGCGCAAAGCTATGGAAGAAGCTGAAAATATCAGAGCTCAAGCAACAGAAGATGCTATGAGAACCAAAGAAGGCGCTGAATTATATGCAGAACAGGTTCTTACAAATCTTGAAAAGAATTTGACCCAACAACAACAAATTGTTAAAAACGGTCAGGTTTATATGGAAAAACTTCGTTCAGATTCATTTGGAAGTTACGATGTTCCAACATCTTATTCCTCAGAAAGAGCTCAACAATACTCTGACTATAGAATGGAGTAAGCATTCCGTAAAGTTTTGTAAAAAAAGACTGCTCTACCGAGTAGTCTTTTTGGTATTTGTTTGCAATTTATTTTGTTTGATTTATTATATATGTATAAGCCGATAAAAAAGAATGTGAGGAAATCACATTCTTTTTTAGAGAAAAAGTATTTATAATAAAATAAGGAATAAAACAATGGGTATCAAAGGAAAAAATGACAGAATGGTAGTTCTTGCATGTGAAGAATGCAAAGAAAGAAACTACACTACAACAAAAAACAAAAAAAATATTAAAGAAAGACTTGAGTTGAGCAAATACTGCCCGACTTGCAAAAAACATACAAATCATAAGGAAACTAAATAGCGCGAGCGAGCTGAGGGCGAAGGCTGGTGTTGGCTTTGCAATGGCAAAGACAAGCAGAGCCGTAGACCCGTTAAACGCGAGCGAGCAAGACAAGCGGGGATAATTCCCCAACTTGCGTCCTTAGTTCAGTTGGTAGAACGTCGGTCTCCAAAACCGGATGTCGAGGGTTCGAGTCCTTCAGGGCGCGATTTTAAAAAATATAAAGGAAACAAAAATGATAGGTGCTGAAAACAATACACCCGCATGGTTAGAAAAATCTACAAATTCAGTAAAAACATACTTCAGAGGCGTAAGAACCGAATGGGGTAAGATAAGTTGGCCTGAAAGACGTCAGGTCGTTGCCGAAACGGTTTTTGTAATCGCAATCGTTTTTGTATTTACAGTTGCAGTCTATTTAATGGATATAATTTTTAAAGGTTTACTGGGACTTATTAAATAGTTCAAAGAAAAGGTGGCTTATGACTAAAAAAGAAAAATCAATGGAAGAACAGTTGAATGAAGACAAAGCTTTAGAAGCACAAGAAGCTGAAGAACAAGCTCAAGCTGATGCTGAAAAAGAAAAAGCTAAAAAAAGCCAGAAACGCTGGTATATTGTTCATACCTACTCAGGTTACGAAAACAAAGTAAAAGTAAACCTTGAAAAACGTATTGAGTATATGAATATGGCGGATAAAATCTTCAGAATTGAAGTTCCTCAAAAAACAGTTACTCAATTAAAAGGCGGTAAGAAACAAGAACGTGAAGAAAAAATATTCCCGGGATATGTTTTAGTTGAAATGATTATGGATGAAGACAGCTGGTATGTTGTAAGACACACTTCAGGCGTTACAAAATTTGTAGGCTCTGCAAAACGTCCTATTCCTGCACGCGACAGCGAAATTAAAAAGATTATTAACCGCTCAACTTCAACTTCACAAAAAATTGAACTTGACGTTAAAGCAGGCGACAAAGTCAGAATTACATCAGGTCCGTTCGCAGACTTTATCGCGGATATTATCGAAGTTTATCCTGATAAATCAAAACTTCGTGCAAATGTTTCAATTTTCGGACGTGAAACTCCGGTTGAATTAGAATATAAGCAAATCAACAAGCTGTAACCGATATTGTTCGGCAGGGCTACGTGCGTAGCACGAATATAAACAAATCAACAAATTATAGCGCGAGCGAGCCGAGGGCGAAGGCTTGACGGCTTGGTGACAAAGTCATCTGAGACGGCAACTGTAGACCCGTTTAGGGCGAGCGAGCAAGATGATACATAAACTGTGGAAGGGACGCCCCCGTTTGTACCACAAAAGGAGAAAAAAATGGCTAAAAAAGTAGTAGGAAAAATCAAGCTTCAAATTGAAGCCGGTAAAGCAAACCCATCACCACCGGTTGGTCCGGCATTAGGTCAACACGGTGTTAACATCATGGATTTTTGTAAGCAATTCAATGCTAAAACAGAATCTCAAGCTGGATATATTATTCCGGTTGTTATTGATGTTTACGAAGACAGAAGTTTTTCATTCATTGTAAAATCACCTCCGGCACCTGTTTTAATTAAAAAAGCTTTAAACTTGCCTAAAGGTTCAGCAGTACCTAACAAGGATAAAGTTGGTGAAATTACTCAAGCTCAACTTGAAGAAATCGCTAAAATTAAAATGAACGACTTAAATGCAACATCAATGGAAGCAGCAGTGAACATGATTAAAGGTTCTTGCAGAGCTATGGGTGTTACAGTAAAAGCAGAATAATTGATGGAAGGGGTAAAACCCGCTATTACCACGAAAGGAATTTAAAAAATGTCAAAATTAACTAAAAAACAAAAGAAAATGCAGGAAATGTTGGCTGAATTCGTTCAACCTGCAACTGCAGTTGACTCTATTAAAAAATTAAAAGAAATCTCTAAAGAGCTTTCTAAATTTAACGAAACAGTTGAATGCCACATGAGATTAGGTATCGACGTTCGTCAAGCTGACCAACAAATCAGATCTACAGTTGTATTACCTGCAGGTTTGGGTAAAACTGTCAGAGTTTGTGTTATCGCTAAAGGTGCTAAAGCTACTGAAGCAAAAGAAGCTGGTGCTGATTTTGCAGGTGCTGAAGAAATTATCGATAAAATTTCAGGCGGTTGGTTTGAATTTGATACATTAATCGCTACACCTGACTGTATGGGTATGTTGGGTAAATTGGGTCGTGTATTAGGACCTAAAGGCTTGATGCCTAACCCAAAAACTGGAACAGTAACTATGGATGTTGCTAAAGCTGTTACAGATGCTAAAGCAGGTAAAGTTGAATACAGAGCTGACAAACAAGGTATGATTCACTGTCCTGTAGGTAAAGTTGAATTTACTGAAGAAGATTTGTTGAAAAACTTTGCAACTCTTGCAGATGCAGTTTTGAGATCAAAACCATCTTCAGCAAAAGGTACATTTGTTAAATCAGTATACCTTTCAACAACAATGGGACCCGGTATTAAACTTGACCCTAAAAACTTTGCTGCTGAAGTTAAAGAATTGTTAGTTTAATTCTTTTTAATAATACGAAAAGCACCTCTATTAGAGGTGTTTTTTTATGCTTGAAATTCATTCATATTTTAAATATAATCAAGTTATGAAAAGAATTAAATTGAGAGATTTTGAAATCGGCGGGGATAAGCTTACAATTTTGGCAGGTCCTTGCGCTATTGAAAGTATGGAAATCCTTGAGGAAACTGCTCAAGGGCTTAAAGAAATTACAAAAAAACTTGATATCAATTTTGTATTCAAGTCATCTTTTGACAAGGCAAACCGTTCCTCTATAACTTCATTTAGAGGACCCGGTATGGAAAAAGGGCTTGAAATGCTTCAAGCAATTAAGGATAAGTATGATTTACCTATCGTAACTGATATTCATACGCCCGATCAAGCAGAGCCTGTAAGTAAGGTCGCTGATATTTTACAAATCCCCGCATTTTTATGCCGACAGACTGATTTGCTTGTAGCTGCAGCAAAAACTGGTAAAATAGTTAATATCAAAAAAGGGCAGTTTCTTGCTCCCGAGCAGATGGGGCCTTTGGTAAAAAAAGTTGAAGATAGCGGTAACAGTAATATATTGTTGACTGACAGAGGTACAAGCTTCGGGTATAACAATCTTGTTGTTGATTTTAGAGGTATATCTATAATGCAAAGTTTTGGATATCCTGTTGTATTTGATGCTACACACAGTGTTCAATTGCCCGGGGCGCAGGGAACATGTTCAGGCGGCGATAGAAGGTTTGTACCAATTTTGGCAAAAGCTGCAATGGCGGTTGGTGCAAATGTATTATTCTTTGAAATTCACCCTGATCCTGATAAAGCAAAATGCGACGGACCGAATATGGTCGCGCTTAAGGATGCAGAAGAATTATTCAAAACTTGCAAAGATATTTTTGAATTGGTAAAGTAGCTTCAAAGATAAATGGGGAAATTTCAAATTGGTAGTTTTACAGGGCGAAAAAATGATAATTAAACAATTTATTGCAGGACAATTAGAAAATAACATGTATTTGGTTGCCGATGAGGCATCCCAAAAGGCTGTTTTGATTGATGCTTCATCAAATATCCCTGAATTGATAGAAGCTGCAAAAGATTATGATGTAGAATATATTCTTTTAACTCACGGACATTTTGACCATATTATGGGATTAACATCATTGAAGCAGGCTTTGGGTGCTGAAGCTGTGATTTGTAAAGATGATTTAGTAATTTCTGATAATATCAATGAATTTACCGGATTGTTCGGGCTTCCTGATGTTGTTCCGCCAACGTATGACAAATACATTAAAGATGGTGATGTTATCAATGTCGGAAACCTTAAAATTAAAGTAATTCACACTCCGGGACATACTGAAGGCGGTGTGTGTTACTTGATTGAGGATAATTTATTTTCAGGCGATACATTGTTTAAGCAAAGTGTCGGCAGAACTGATTTGTTCGGCGGGAACTATGAAAAACTTGTTGACAGTATCAATAATAAAATTTTTAAATTGGATGGTAATATTAAAGTATTCCCGGGTCATGGCGATATGACAACTGTGGGTTACGAGAGAAAAGTGCAGAGGATATAATGAAAGAACAGTTAGAGAGAATATATGAAAATGCGTCATGCGACCTTGAAAAAGTTTCTTCAATTGCTGAATTGGAAGAAATCAGAGGTAAATATTTAAGCCGTAAAGGTGAGTTTAATGAGATTAAGAAAAATCTTAAAAACTTGTCTGATGAGGATAAAAGAGTAGTCGGTGCACTTGCCAATGAAATTACACAAAAACTTGAAAGTGCATTGAGAGCAAAGCATGACGAATTTTATAAAAAAGAATTAGACGAGAAATTAAAACAGGAAAGAATTGATATTACACTGCCAGGAAAATATACTCCTCAAGGCAGAGAACATCTTTTGACTTCAACTACAAATGAAATCGTATCTATTTTCCAAAGCTTGGGATTTTCTGTTGTGCCAAAAGAGCATTCGCCAGAAGTTGAAACAGAATATTATAACTTTGATGCGTTGAATGTTCCAAAAGACCACCCTGCACGTGACGTTCAGGATACTTTCTATACTGAACTTGCTTCAAATGTTGTGTTAAGAAGCCAGACATCAGGTGCTCAAATTCACGCTATGGAAGGCAAAAATCCGCCTATCAGAGTTATTGCACCCGGCAGAGTATACAGAAACGAAAATATTAATGCTCGTAAAAACAACTTCTTCCATCAGATTGAAGGCTTGTATGTTGATAAAGGCGTAACTTTTGGTGATTTGAAAGGTGTTTTAAACGAATTTATCAGAATATATTTTGGCGCAAGCAGACCTACAAGATTTAGAAACAGCTTTTTCCCGTTTACAGAACCTTCTGCAGAAATTGATGTTCAATGTATTATGTGCGAAGGCAAAGGATGTAAAATTTGTTCAGGTACAGGCTGGTTAGAAATTTTAGGCGCAGGAATGGTTGACCCGAATGTTTTAAGAGGGGTTGGAATTGACCCTGATGTTTATTCGGGATTTGCTTTCGGAATGGGTGTTGAGCGTCTTGCCATGCTCAAATACGCGGTAGATGACATCCGATTATTCTTTAATAATGACGAAAGATTTTTGAAACAATTTTAAAAAGACCTCATAAGAGGTCTTTTTTAATAGCTGTATTTAATTTCCCAACCGTCTTCAATGATTTTTTGTAAGCATCGTGTATAGTTTCCGCTTTCTTTAGTGCAGTCATTTTCTTGTAGTGGACTGCAATAATATTGCCAGCCTGTACACAAATGTGAACCATTTGGTATTACGTAATTAAATTGAGTTATGTAAGCTTCAAAAACATTTTTACCATATAGTGATTTACTTGCATTGCATCCGCTCGTAGGTTTTACACTTTTTGTATCTGTAATTATAAAAATTCTTGCACGGTATACATCATCTTTAATCCCTTTTACTGTGTAGTAATTGTCATACATATATAATGTTATTACATAAGCATAGTTTCCGGTGGGAGAGATAAGATAGTATTGTCTTGATGTATTTTCTTCCGTAATTGGTGATTTTGTAGCCAGTACGCTACAATTGTCTTGACCGGGATTTTTAAAATAAAACCAATTGTTTATTTCTGGTTTTGAACTGTCTTTAAAATTTTGTTTGTCTTGTAAAAATCTTGCGAATTTATAAACAAATTCGCCGTCATTTGGTGCACAGTTTGAAAAATTTGCATCGCAATCATTTTCATAATCAAAAGCTTTTACGTATTGGTGCAAATCACTGTAAGCTTTTTTTAATGTAGTGACATTTCTTTTTTTCTCAAAATTACCTAATAATTGAGGCATTGTGAGTGTAGCAACAATACCGATAATTCCTAAAGTGATAAGTACTTCAGCCAATGTAAATGCTACTTCGCACTTGCGGGGGGGGGGCAATTCTTAGAAATTAGTTTTAACATATAAGTTCCTCCTATTTAACAACTTTATTTAAACCGTGAGGTTTGTCGACATTTTTGCCAAGTGCTTTTGCAGTTTCAAGTGCAAGAAGCTGCGAAATAACCACGATACAGAATGATTTTACGATATCGCTTTCACAATTAAGATTAATATGATGTTTTGCTTTGATTTTTTCATTAGAACAGCCTATTATGCATATAGGCGGGTTGTAATCCTCTTCAATTTTATTCAAATTTTTTATTGCAGTATAGCTTAATTCATTTATTGAAATATGAATAAATGCAGGTTTATTATTTAGGATTGCAACATGTCCATGCATAAATTCACCCAAAATATTTGAATAAACATTGATATAAGAGGTTTCTTTAATCTTTAATGACGCTTCTTTTGCAATAGCGTATGAAATTCCGTCAGCAGTGATTACGATATTTTTGAATTTAGATAAAAACTTTGCAACTTCTTTTATTTGTGCGTGAAGTTCATAAGTTTTTTCAATATTTTCAGAAAGTGTTTTTAACTGCTCTATGTAGTGTGTGATATCTATTCCTTTGTGTGCGGAATATTTTAAAACCAGTAAAGTACAGCAAAGCATTTGGGTTGTTAAAGATTTTGTTGCTGCAATACTTTTTTCTTCGCCTGCACAGCAGTCAATTTTGAAATCTGATGCTTCCCAGATTGTAGACCCTTTTTTATTGGTGATGCAAAGAGTTCGCATTCCAAGCTCTTTGGCTTTGCGCAGAGCGGAATTTGTATCAGAAGTCTCGCCTGATTGAGTTATGAAAACATATAAAATATCACTTTCATGCGGAACTGCTGATTTTAGAAGGAATTCACTTGAATAAATTGCGCGCGCTTCTATTTGTGCAATGTTTCCGAATAAATCTGCTGCATAGCGCGCGCAATGGTATGATGAACCGCTTGCAACTATTACAACTTTTTGAATATCTGAAGGAATATCAAAAAGTATGTAATTGTTGTCGTTTACGTGTGTTTTAAGCAAATTTTCGAGCACATTAGATTGCTCGAAAATTTCTGTTTCCATGCTTGATTTTTGTTTGTTAAACATTAATCTAATATTTCCTTCATTAAATCGTTAACTGCTTTCGGGTTAGCTCTGCCTTTAGTTTCTTTCATTACCTGACCAACAAAGAAACCTAACAATTGAACTTTTCCGCCTTTGTATTTTTCAACCTGATCAGGGTTAGCGTCAACTACTTTTTGACAGATTTCTTTAATTGCGCCTTCGTCAGAAATTTGGCTTAATCCGCGTTTTTCAACAATTGCTGATGCTTTTTCGCCATCTTTCATCATATCGATAATAATTTGTTTACCGATGTTGTTTGAAATTGTATTCTTTTCAATCAATGAAATCAATTCTGCCAAGTTTTCAGGAGTTAATTTTGTTTCAGTGATTTCAAGTTTTTCTTCTTTCAAGTAAGCTGCAATTTCACCCATAATGAAGTTTATGGCGATTTTAGCAGAAGCGCCTGTTTTTAGTACTTCGTCAAAGAATAATGCCAATCCCATTTGTTCAACGATAACAGATGCATCATATTCGCTTAAGCCTAATGACATATAGCGTTCACGTTTTGCTTGAGGAAGTTCGGGCATTTTATCTTTAATTTCTTGAACCCACTCTCTTGAAATTTTTAAAGGCATCAAATCAGGTTCAGGGAAATATCTGTAATCGTGAGCATCTTCTTTACCTCTCATTGAGCGTGTTTCACGAGAATTGTCATCCCATAATCTTGTTTCCTGAACTACTTGTCCGCCTTCTTCAACGATTTCGATTTGTCTGTCGATTTCATATTCGATTGCTCTTTGCAAAGCTGAGAAGCTGTTTACGTTTTTGATTTCAGCACGTGTACCGAATTCTTTAGAACCTTTCGGCATAATAGAAATGTTTGCGTCACATCTCATTGAACCTTCTTCGAGGTTTCCGTCGCAAACGCCGATATAGCGGACGATGTTGCGCAATTCTTCCATATAGTTTCTTGCTTCTTCAGATGAACGCATATCAGGTTCTGATACAATTTCAAGAAGCGGAGTTCCTGCGCGGTTTAAGTCAACAAGTGAATAGCTTGAACCTGCAAGTCCGTCTGCGCCTGCGTGAACAAGTTTTCCCGCATCTTCTTCAAGGTGTGCGCGAGTAATACCAATTCTTTTGCCTTTAACATCTAAATAGCCGTTTACGCAAATCGGTTCATCGTATTGAGAAATTTGATAACCTTTCGGAAGATCAGGATAAAAATATTGTTTTCTGTCAAATTTGCATCTTTCGGGGATTTCACAGTTTAATGCCAAACCTGTTAAGATACCCATATTAACAACTTCTTTGTTTAATACGGGCAAAACACCCGGCATACCCAATGTAATCGGTGATGTTTGCGAGTTTGGTTCGTGACCGAATTCACATCCGTCAGGTGCGAAAATTTTTGATTTGGTTTTCAATTGTGCGTGAACTTCCAAACCGATAACTACTTCATATTTATCTCTCAAGTCTTCCATTTTTTTCTCCTTATCTATGGGTTCATTTTACCATAAACATTTCCATCAAATCAAGGAGATTTTTGTGCATTTTAACATTGTGAACTCTGATGTAGTCAACGTTTCTTTCAATTGCAAGTGCGTTAAATATAGCTGTATATGTATCGTCTTGTGTTTGTAAAAAACTTTTGCGGGAAAGCCCGAGCATTACAGGATATCCAAGACTTTTAAATTCTTCAATACGTCTGATTATTTCAAAGTTATTTTCGCGGGTTTTACCAAAGCCTATACCCGGATCAATGATAATATTTTCAATGCTTTTTGATTTGGCAAATTTAATTTTTTCACGAAGTGCAAGAAAAATTTCTTCTATAACATCATTATATTGCGGGCTGTCCTGCATGTTTTCTGGTGTTCCTTTGGAATGCTGAATGATTACGGGACAGTTGTATTTTGAGATTACATCTGTCATTTTTTCATCATAATCAAATCCAGAAACGTCATTTATAATATGTGCTCCTGCTTTTAAGCATTCTTCCGCGACAATTGCCGAACGGGTGTCTATACTGATTGTTGTTTTATCTTTCGCAAAATCGATAATCGGCAAGAGTTTTTTGAGTTGTTCATCTGCCGAAACATGTGAAGAATAAGGTTTTGTGCTTTCAGCCCCGATATCAATTACGTCTGCTCCGTCTGAAATCATTTCAAGAAGGTGTTCTTTGGCTTTTTCAAAGTCGTTATAAAGCCCGCCGTCGGAAAATGAGTTGTCTGTGATATTTAATATTCCAACAATTTTGGTGTCTGCGGATGAGTTTTTTTGCAGTAATTTTTCTCCAAGATTTTTTAGTCCAAACGGCTGAAACTTTAGTTTTTCTGCAACTTTTTTTATTTCAGAAACACTTCCGCCCAGAATGCAGTTTGAGCTTTGAGCTTTTCCTGTAATTACTTCTCTGTGTGTTGCACAGTCACAGCCGACAGAAATTGCGGTTTGTTTTAAAATGTTTGCTTGAGCGGGAGTTAAATCATAAATCTTTATGTTTTTATAATCATATTTTTCAGCCGCACGCCCAACATAAGATTTGTCAAAACCGATACGGTTAAGCTCTGTTTGAATACAGGCGTCTTTAATTTCTCTCAAAATAAAATCTTGCATAGCTTTAGTTTAGCATAAACATTATTTATCAAATTTTTCGACAGCATCAGATGCAACTTTTGTAATATCAGCAAGACCGGCAATTAGAGTGATTACGCCGAAACCATAGCCTAAGAAACCTGCACAACCTCTGAACAATTTGCTTTCAAAAAGTGGTTTGATAAACTTCATTTTTCTGACATTTTTGCCCCAGTTCAGGATTGCGTCTTTTGCCCAACGCGCATTTTGACAAACTTTTGTCCACAAGCCGGTTGACTGTTTTGCGACATTTTTTGCAGCTTTAGCGGTATTTGTAACAGTACTCATTCCTCTTGAAATTCTTCCTGTTGATGCAAACATATCAATACCTGATTTTGTTGCTTTAAGGTTTGCTGCAGAAGCAGTTGCCGCAACAGCACCACCGCCTGTTACAACTTTTTTTTCGGCATCTTTTTGTTTTTGAGAACGTTCTGTGCCTGTAAATGCTATGGTGTTAAAAGAGACTGTCATATTTAATCTTTGTCTCCGTCTTTTTCTTTTAATGCCGTAACACCTGATGCAATACCGCCTGATACGCCTACTGTATTAACAGTTGCTTTTTCCCAGGTTTCTTTTTTTACACCGCGGATTTTATCCCAGGCGTGTTTAATACCTGATGCAATTTTTTTGTATATATTTTTAATGCCTGAACCAACTGAAGTTAAGAATTTAGCAATAGGTTTACCGATTTTGGTTTCACCAAATTTTCTCCAACCGTTTGTTATTGCATTTGAGATTTTTGTATATAAGTTTGATTCTAAGAATTTTGTTTTAAGGCTCTTTGCTGTTTTGACTGTATCGACTTTGCAATCTATAATTTGTTTTTTGACGCCTTGCATAGCTTTAGTTTTGCCGAGTTTATTTAACCCTGCCAGAGATTTTTTAGTACCCCATCCTGTTGCCATACCGCCTAAAAGCCCTGTTGTTACGACAGCACCGCCTTTTAAGACTTTGTTAATCGGTTTTGGAAGATTTAATTCTTTATCATCTGCAAGTTCTTTGAATTCATCGCGTCGGTCTTCAAGTTCATCACGCATTGATTCGTATGTATCTTCATTCAAATCAGCAAGGTTTATTGGAGTTTCATCAACTTCTTCAGATGCTTTGAATGCAGGACGATAATTGTTTAAAACTTTAGGCTGTATTGTTAACATATTATTCTCCAATTTTCCAATTAACCAAACAAGTGTCAAAAAAATTTTTGCTACCCTAACCACTTTTTTGTAAAAAAATGTTACATTAATTATTATTGCACAATGCAGATTGTTTGTAAATGAATTTACTTGACTGATGTGAATTTCTGTTAATAAATTCTCTGTCGATTTTGTTTAAGCAGTCAAATTTTTTGTTTAACCACTGCGGAGCAATCAGAGTTTTTGAAAAACCGTTTCCTGCAAGACGATGTATTGTTGTTTGAGGCGGAAGATATTCCAAAAAGTCGCATACAGTTTTTACATATTCGTCTTCACTCATAAAATCAATTTCACCTGCTTGATACATTTGAGCAAACCTTGTGTTTTCAAGTGCGCAGAGCATGTGAATTTTTACACCGTCAACTTCCAGTTTTGCAAGTTCTTGTGCTGTCTGCATAATTTCATCATGAGTTTCCCACATTCCGAAAATTACGTGAACACAGACATTTAAGCCTGCTTCTTTTGTTTTTTCATAAGCTCTTAAAAAACAATCGTAATCGTGCCCGCGGTTGATTTTTTGTAAAGTCTTATTATGAATTGACTGCAAACCGTATTCAATCCAAGTATAGTAATCGTCTTTGTAGCCTGATATTAGTTTTAATTTTTCATCATCGACGCAATCAGGGCGTGTGCCGATTGAAATTCCGACGATATCCGGATGATTTAGTGCCGAATTGTAAATTTTTTCAAGCTCATTAACAGGTTTATAAGTGTTTGAAAATGCCTGAAAATATGACATGAATTTTTCTGCTTTAAATCTTTCTTTTAAAGTCTTAGCACCGACATTAACCTGTTCTTCGATAGAAAGAAGGTTTGAATGTGCCTGAGAAAAACTCCCGCCGTCATCGCAAAAAATGCATCCGCCTGTTGAAATTGTTCCGTCGCGGTTTGGACACGAAAAACCGGCGTCAAGTGTTATTTTATAAACCTTAACGCCGAATTTTTGTTTTAAATGTGCACTAAACTGATTGTAACGTTTGTCCATTAATCTTTATTTTCTTCATCATAAATCGGATAAACGTAGTGTTCACCACAGTTTGGGCATACAACTTCCTGTTGTTTGCCGTCTTCCACTTGTGCTACTTCAAATAAAGTTTTGCATCCTGATTGAACGCATCTTATTGCCCAGCTTGGTCTGATTAATCTTGCCATAATATTCCTCCTGAGGATATTTTATCATTTCGCGGAATTTTATGCAAGTGATTAATTTATTTTTTTATAATACGGGTTAAACTGATGCCGAAAGGTGAAATTTTATGAAAAAAACATTTATATTTTTATCAATATTTATAATAGGACTTATTGCTTTTTTTGATGCGCGCGAAAGATTTCAACAGCTTGATGAAATTTCTGCAAATACTCCTTCTCAGGTTGAAATGAAGCAGATGATTAATAAACCTGATGAACAAATGAAAAAAGATAACATTCAAAATCAAAACAGTGTGCAGTCACTTCAACAAAAGATGAAAGAAAATGATAATCTTTTACAGCAAAATCAGCTTAATAACGTTGATAAACGCAGGGATACAATTAATAATCAAATGCAGTAGAATGTTTAAATTCCGAAGAGCGTGTCACCGTAAAAATCTTCTCTTGGTTTAAGGTTTGGTTTTTCGGGGATTGTGCGTTCAAATTTTAAAGCTCCGCCTTGACTGTTAATTTCAGTTTGAAGCGGACGGATTGATTTCGGGAAAAATCTCAGCATGATATTTTGAGATACTGACGGTGCAATTACGGTTTTTGAGTATAATTTTATTTTTTCATACTCGGCATTTGCCTGTGCAATATTTTTGGCGGAAAACTCGTTACTGTTTGTCCCAAGTTTGCTTGAATAGTTATTGCTCCATATTACAAGTTCATTTGCACTGTCTAACAATACAACAGAGTTTTCCAATCTGAACGGATATGATATGTCAAATGCTGTTGCAACTTCCAATACTTCCCAGAGGTTGCGTCTTAGAGAATTCTTGTTAGTCATTACGGAACTGTTTACAAGCAAAATGTAATTACAGCCGAAATCTTTTCCTATAGTTTTGAATGCTTCGTAATCGATTGTATTGTTTTTATATTTGGCTAATGAATTCTTTAACAGGGTATTGTTATTGAATTTTGCTTTTATATCATACAAATCAAATGATTTTAGTTTGCCGTTTGTTTTGTTAAATTCTTTTATTATATCATTTGCAATTATTTCCGACGGTTCGTCAAAGCTGTAGTAATTTTCTTTTATTTGCATTAAATCTGCAGGGAGCACCAAAATGTCATGAGCGTATGCCGGTGCTATTAAAAAACAAAATATAATAAATAATTTAACCAAAATCTTCATAAATTTATTATAGCATAATTCATATAATTAATGGATGGATTTTTGGATAAAAAGGTTTAAATTAGACTTATGAACTATGAAGAATTGATAAAATCGGCGGAAGAAGTCTCAAAATGTGCTTATGCACCATATTCAAAATTCCCTGTAGGAGCTTGTGTACTTGCGCAAAGCGGGAAAACTTATACAGGGTGCAATTTTGAAAACGCAAGTTACGGTTTAACAATATGTGCTGAACGAAACGCTGTAGGTACTGCGATTGCAAACGGCGAAAGAAAAATCAGAGCTGTTGCAATATATTCGCCAAATATGCAGAATTGCACTCCTTGCGGAGCGTGCAGGCAGGTTCTTGCAGAGTTCAAATCTGATGAAGGGCTTGATGTTATAACACTATGTAACGACGGAATTCGTGTTCATACAATTGATGAGCTTTTGCCTGAGGGGTTTGTACTTTAAAAAATGTATCTGTTTGAGCTTATAACTAAGTATATTAAAGGTAAAAAATATACCCGAAAATCTGATTTTGATCCGTTCGCACAAGATGAGGTTGAGGAAGAATGCTGTGAGCATGTTTTTTTGCCAGTCGACAGTACGGGTGAGGTTCTGGCATGCTCAAAATGCGGATTAGTGGTTAATAAAAAAGATTTAAAAGATAAAAATATATTTAAGAGATAGCTACTTTTTGCTTAAAAGCATCTGTGACAGAATATTTTTTGCAGTTTGTAATTGAGCATCATTATTGTTTTTAACGTCTTTGATGCTGAATTCGACTTTAATGTCGGGATTTATACCTTTTTTGTTAATGTCTGTACCTTTCGGGGTTAAGTATTTTGCTATTGTTAAATTCAAACCTGTTTCGTTCGGCATCGGAATAATTTTTTGAACCATGCCTTTACCGTAGGTTTTTGTGCCCAAAAGTTTTGCTTTATTGTAATCTTTTAGCGCGCCCGAAAGTATTTCACTTGCGCTTGCAGAGCCGCCGTCAACCAGTACAATTGTCGGCTTATCAATACTTAATTCGGTATCTTGTGCGTTGATATCGTATTTGTAACCGTTTCTGCCGACTATACTTACGATATTGCCGTGAGGAATAAACAAGTTTGCAATAAATACGGCATTCGGTAAAAGACCGCCGGTGTTTCCGCGCAAATCAAGGATTAAGCCTTCTGTATCTTTGGTTTTTTCTAAGGCTTCCAAAAACTCGTTAGGAGTAGTTGAGCCGACAAAGCTTGTAATTTGTATATAGCCTATATTCTTGTCTACGACTGCGCTTTTTACGGTTTTTATCTTGATTTCTTTGCGCATGACACGTTTGGTTAATTTATCTTTGTTACGTAAAATTGTAATATTTACAAAACTGTTTTCAGGACCTCTGACAAGGTCGGCTACTTCAGACAGTGCAAGTCCGTTAACTTCTTTACCGTCAATTGACAGAATTATATCTTTAGGCAGAAGGTTTGCAAACTGTGCCGGTGTGCCTTCCATAACGTTTACAATATGAATTTTTCCTGCGTTTGAGGAGATATTGACGCCTATGCCCGTAATTTTTGAATTCAGTGAGTTGTTTTGGTCTAAATATTCTGCCTTGTTCATATACCTTGAATATGGGTCATTAAGGCTTGCAAGCATTGTATCAATGGCAACTTTGGCATCATCATCGGTTTTGATTTTTCCATGATAATGTTCTTTCCATCTGCCCCAGGCTTGGGTGTTTAATTCCGCATCATAGTAGTTGTCACGGATAATTTTCCATGTATTATCAAACAAACGCTGAGAAGAAATATGGTCATGGTCAATCATATCGGGTTCTTCGGAAATTTCCGGATTAGAACCTGTAAAAAACAGGTTAAGCGCAAAAAGTGCTGCTGCTGCCAATATGAAAATTAATACCTGACTTCTCTTCATACGAATATTTAACATCAAGGATTTTTTATAATCAATATACTTTGTAAGTAGTTTAAGAGAATAATTTATATGTCCTCAAAACCGGGTGAAGTTGAAGGAAGATTTTTATAACCTTCGTTCGAAATTACGGTCTTTTTGATATATTTGTTTGAGTAATTTCCGCGTTCAAAAAGTTTTTTAAGCATGTTTTCTCTGACAACAAGCGGGTGGAGTTCATCGTTGCTTTCAGGATAAAGTTTTACAATTTCGTACCATACGGAAGCTTCCATCGTCCAAGCATAAGTTTCTTCCGCTATTGAGTTGTATTCGTCCTGATGAAGTGCTTCGTGTGAAAGAAGTGCGGCAAGCGCTCCGGGGGGTGCATCTTTATGGCGTGGGTTAATAAATACGAATAACTGTTTATTCTTTTTCCAGCCCAATGCATCAAACTGTGCATAATCAGGGTTAATTGTTCCCAAATCCCTAAATTCTATTTTAACGGGGCGTCCCGATAAGTTATTGCCTAATAGTGCATTTCTTGAAAATTCTCCGTTTGTACCTTTCAGCATATCCAGTGCAACATAAATAATTTCATCTTTGCCTGTTGTTTTATATAACGGAGTAATTTGTTTTACATATTCGGCTGTATATTTTGCGGGATAAGTTTTTGGCATTTCAATAAGTTGTTCGTCTTTTTTTGCGGCAAATGTCGGAATGCCTATTGCAATAACTATTGCGCTTATACTTGCTATCTTCTTAATATCCACTAATCTCTCCATTTTTACTATTTATTACATCTGTAATAATAGTATAATTATATATTTTTTCTTGTCAAAACTGCAAGTTCTTTATACATAATTCGATATTCTTCACTGCCTGAAATGCTTTCTGCTTCTTTAACATATTCAAGAGCTGTTTTGTAATCTTCTTGGGCTTTATAGATTTTGCTCATTTCTGCGTAATAAGAAGCATTATTTATATCGTACATAATTGCACGTTTCATACATTCTACGGCTTCTTCAAAATCTTTTTCCTCAAATCTTACCGTTGCAAGATAATAATATCCGTCAGAAAAGTTCATATCCAAAGAAATTGATTTTTGTGCATAATCTTTTGCTTTGTCTAAATCATTTAAGCCCAAAGAAGCTTTTGCTCCGAGCGCGTAAGCCCAAATATAATTTTCGTTTTCCGAAATAACGTTATTTATTATCTCAAGTGCTTTTTCATAATTTTTTTGAGCAATATAATTACTGCTGAGTTGACACCTGTAATTTAAACTCTGCGGATTTCTTTCAAGAACTGTATTTAATATGCTTTCAGCTTTTTCAAACATTGAAAGTTCCGTATAAACTTTTGCAAGCGACACAAGTGTAAAATTGTCGTCATTACCGTTTTTGAGGTTTTGTTCAAGTTCTGTTTTTGCTCCGAGAAAATCTTTGTTTTCAAATTTCAAAAGTGCGTTTAAAACATGAGCAGGCGCATATTCTGCATTTTGTTCAAGAATATAATCTATTTCTCTTTGTGCTTTATCAAAAATTTTTTGTTCGAAATAAAGATATGCAAGCGAATATCTGTAACCGTTGTTATCCGGTTCCATACAGATTGCTTTTTGATAAGCTTTTACGGCTTCGTCAATCCAACCGTTATAGAAATATGCATTTCCGAGATTGTAGCAGTATTTAGCGTTTTGTTTATCTAAATTAGATGCTTTAGAGAAAAATTTTATTGCTTCTATAAAGTTTAAATCTTCGAGCGCAAACAATCCAAGATAATTTAAAATCTCGTGATTTTCTGAGGTTTTTGAAAACTTATTAAATATTTCTCTTGATTTATCAAATTCGCTTCTGTCAAAATAAATTTTACCTAAAAGAACCTGAACATCTTCATTATCAGGATTTATTGAATGTGCCTGTTCAAGTTTTGTTTTAGCTTCATCAAACTTTTTATTATTATAATAAGCTTTTGCGATTTCATAAATAATTTTGTCATCATCTGAATTTTCAAATTCTCTCACCTTATCCAAATCTCCGCGTTTTGATGAAATTTCAATAAGTTTTAAGATGCTTTTTTGATTTTTTTGAATGTTAAAAATTCGCTCTGCAATTGAAAATGCCTTAGAAAGTTCGTTTGAATAAACATAGATTTTTTCTAAAATTTCAAGAGTTTCAACGTGATTTTCATTTTGTAGAAGGACTTTTTCAAGATACTGTTGTGAGCGTGCAAAATTGTTCAGCAGGAAGTATAACTCGCCGAGTTGAAATAATATTTCGATATTGTCGCTTTCAAGTTCCAATGCTTTATAAAGCATTTCAATAGCCTGTTTGTAGCATTGCTGTGATTTTAATTCAAAAGCCTGTTTAATATATTCAATAGTTTCTTGCATTTGCACTTCCGTTATTTTTTACGTTTCTTGTGTTTAAGTTTTTTCTTTGCAGGAGCTTGAGGCTGATTGTTATTAATCAAAATCAAAACTTCATCTTCGCCTGCCATTTTCAGGTTGTTTCTGGCAATTCCTTCCAAGCTCTGTGTTGAAGAGAATTGTTTGATATCTTCTTTCAAATCGTGGTTTTGAGCTTCTGCATGATCTCTGATTTTTGTTAAAACAGAAATTTTTCCTCGGTAAGAAATTGTTTTAGAGATATTTAAAATTGCTCCAAAACCTATCTGAATAAGGCAAAACAAAAGGACAATCGTCAAAAACGAATAATAAAAGCCTGTTTTAGATTTAGATACTGCAATTTCTTCCTTATTTTCAGCCATAAAACCTCACATCAAAATTATAAACGAAATAAAACAGTAAGACAACAAGTTTACAATTTAAAGTTTGTTGAGAAACTGAATTCGGTTTTTGTGAAGTCAGTATCCATATAAACCGTCTGTTTAGCGCCAAGTTCAAGTTCTACCCTGTCACGATCTTTTTTTCCGAACGGATTCAGAGTAAATACGAATTTGGTAGAGTTTCTGTTTCTTGTAACGTCGGCACTTAATACGTTTTTGAGTGACATATAATCATTTAATTTTAATTCGGGTGCAATTGAGATTGTATTGTAATCGAGCCCGTATGTTGTATTTAGTGATTTTTTTACGGATGAACTTACTGCAAATCTGTTTTTTTCGTATTTGGTAAACAGACCTGTTTCTGTTTCAAGCATAGCTATACTATCTACTTCTGTTCCGTATGTTGCACCGAATGTAAAGTTTCCTGCTTTTCCCGTAGATTTAATTGAATTTGGGGCTATGAGGTATTCGTCATCACGGTATTGTTGAATTCGTTTCTGCGGTGTGTGCGCGAGATTTAATCCTTTTTCTGCCACGATTTTTTGTGGTGTTTTTATATTTAAAACATAATTGTTATCATTGTCTTTAAGGTGAATTACCGCATCATCTTCAATGAACTGTGCATAGCCTTTTAAAGTTGTTGCACCGAGGGTTACGTTTTCTTCCTCAAGCATTATAATTTCACCGTCTTGATTTGCTTCCTGTTCTTTATATTCAACAAGGTTTTCATTAAACTCTTTTGTATCATCATCGGGTATCGCATAAATAAATATGTTAGGGAGCAAATTTTCACCGTCAGAAACTGTCGGCATCATTTTTTTGTTTGCCGAATATGATGCGGGGGACAGCAGAATTATTGTCAGTAATAACAGAATTGCTCTCTTCATATTTATATTTTAAAACATTATAGATGTTAGTCAAATCGTATAAAGGGTTGAAAATTTATTGTGCGCGTGATATTCTTTTGTTGCAAAAAATAGGAAGGATATAAAGATGACAGAAGAAGTCAGAGTTAGAATTGCTCCGTCACCAAGCGGAAATTTACACGTAGGAACAGCTAGAACTGCTTTGTTTAACTACTTATTTGCAAAGAAAAATAACGGAAAATTCGTTTTAAGAATTGAAGATACAGATGCTGACAGAACAAGTCAAGAGTATATTGACAATATTTTTGACAGCTTGAAAGCATTGGGCTTGAATTGGGATGAAGGTCCTGATGTAGGCGGACCTTATGGACCATATACACAGTCCGAAAGATTTGATATTTATCCTAAATATGTTCAAGAACTTTTGGACAAAGGTTTTGCTTATGAATGTTTCTGTACTCCAGAAGAATTGGAACAGGAAAAAGAAGAAGCAAGAGCTAATAAAAAACCTTATGTTTATACAAGAAAATGCGAAAATTTGACAGAAGAAGAAAAAGCAAAACTCAGAGCTGAAGGTAGAAAACCTGCTATCAGATTTAATATTGCAAAAGCTCAAAAAGCTTTCCACGAAACTTCTATGTTAACATTTGATGATTTGGTAAAAGGTGAACTTCACGTTGATACTGACTTGCTGGGCGACTTCGTAATCATGAAATCAAACGGCGCTCCGACATATAACTACGCAGTTGTAATTGACGATATGCTTATGAAGATTTCTCACGTTATCAGAGGTGAAGACCATATTTCAAATACATTCAAACAAATTTTAATCTTTGAAGCTTTGGGCGCAAAAGTTCCGAGATTTGGACACCTTGGTATGATTTTAGCACCTGACAGAAGCAAACTTTCAAAACGTCATGGTGCAACTGCGGTTTCTGAATTCGTTGAAAAAGGTTATTTAACAGATGCGTTGATTAACTTTGTTGCATTGTTGGGCTGGTCACCTTCTGACGGAGAAGAAATTAAAACAGTTGATGAAATTGCAAAAGATTTCAGAATTGGTGAAATTTCATCATCAAATTCAATTTTTGAATACGATAAATTGAACTGGATGAACAGTCATTATATCAAAATGCTTTCTATCCCTGAATTGAAAGAAAGATTAAAACCGTATTTGACAAAATATGATTTGACGGAATTGACAGATGAACAATATACACGTATGGTTGAAATAACTTATGAACCATTGACGTTGTTATCTGATATTACCGATGCCGTTCCTTATTTCTTTGGCGAAGGTGTTGAATTGGACGAAAAAGCAAAGGAAACATTGGATACTGAGATTTCTCAAGATGTTTTGAAAACTTTTGTTGAACAATCGGCAGATTGGGAGTGGACAGAAGAAAATCTGCACGAAAAACTTGAAGCGTTCCGCGGTGCATACAAAGAAAAAGGCATCAAGCCAAAAGTTACAATGTGGGCAATAAGAGCTGCTGTAACAGGCAGACTTTGCGGAGCTGATATGACAGCAACGCTTGCAATCCTCGGTAAAGACAAATCATTGAAACGTGTTAAAGATGCAATTAAATAAAAAAGCCCTTTAAAGGGCTTTTTTTGTGCTACGCACGTAGCTACATTGGGTTTTGGATAAACTTTACAGGCATTGATGTTTTTATGTTACAATTTCCGTATGGAAGAATTTACTCATTATACGGTAATGAAAAACGAAGCCGTTGATGCGTTGGAGTGTCAATCAGGAAAGATTTATGTCGACTGTACACTTGGGGGCGGCGGACACAGCGGGCTTATATTAAGCCGTATTCAGCCTGACGGAAAACTCATTGCTTTTGATGTGGATGAGGATGCGATAAAAGCTTCATCGGAACGATTAAAAGATTACAAAAATTTAACAATCGTGAAAAGTTCATATACAAATATTAAGAAAGTCCTGCACGAACTCGGTATCGAAAAAATCACCGGAGGTGTGCTTTTTGACCTTGGTGCATCTTATCATCAGTTTCACAAAGGCGAACGAGGGTTTTCTTTTTCGAAAGAAGCTCCTTTGGATATGAGATTTAATCAAGATGCCGAATTTTCGGCTTATGATGTCGTAAATACATACTCAGAAGAGGATTTGGTAAGGATTTTTTCAGAATACGGAGAAGAAAGATTTTCCAAAAGAATTGCAAAAAAAATAGTTGATGTAAGAAAGCTCAAAAAGCTTGAAACAACAACGGAATTAGCGGATTTAATCGTAAATTGCACACCTCATGTAAAATCCTCAATTCACCCTGCTACACGCGTTTTTCAGGCAATTCGCATTGAAGTAAATCAAGAGTTAACAAATGTAAAAAATACTCTGAATGATGTGTTGGATTTGTTAGACTTTGGTGCTATAATAAGTGTAATAAGTTTTCATTCGTTAGAAGACAGGTTAGTGAAACACTTATTCAAATACCACTCGCAGAGGTGTCATTGCGATAAATCACAGATGATTTGCCACTGTCCGCCTCCAAAGCTGGAACTTGTAAACAAGAAACCGATAATGGCGAGTGATGAGGAGATAAGGATAAATCCGCCGTCAAGAAGTGCAAAACTTCGGGTGGCAAGGTGTATTAAGGGGTAAGAAAATTTGAATACGGCTAGAGTAAGAATAGAAGAAAGTATTACACAGACAGGTTATGTTAACAATCCGATAGAAACTCAGGTTATTGAAGGTTATTTTCAGAAGGAGATTTCGCAAAAAGCTATGGCAATCAGAAAAGTTAATAAAACTCTATGTGCTTTATTAGGTGTTGCAGTGCTTTTCGCATTTGTAAGCTACTATTTTGCGATGTCAAACGAACTTGCTCTTAATAAATTGAGCCGTCAAATTACTACTTTGAACGATGAAAATGCAGAATTGCAAAATAATTTAGACAGATTAAAATCATTTAATAACGTTGACAGCAAAATGGGTCAGTACAGCATGCTCTCAAAAGCTGAAAAAGTTATTGAAGTTCAGGCTGTTGATTCTATAGTTCCGGTTGTATCAACTCCGCAAAAAACCGCTTCTTTTAATTGGGCTGTCGGATATTAACAAAAGAAAAGGAGTCCAAAGACTCCATTGGAATTAAGAATAGCTGGAAGTATGAAAAAGATTTAATGATTATATTTAACGTAATAATCGGATGTTCTGCAATTAGCCGGATATCCGATTTGTTTTTTACAGGTTGGTAATAGCCTCTTATACAAAAGTTTGATCTTATTCATACTAAAGTATGAACTTTTGTAAAATTTATTAAAGTTTTTTCCATGTCGTGCCGTAAGAGAATATGAAGGCATGTATGTAAGGAAAATTTCATGAAAAAAGAAGAGAAAAATAATGGTGTCTCACTGTTTTCGCAGTCTGAATATTTAATTGATCAAGACCCTATTGAAGAACTTTTTGCCCTGAACTTAGGCGATTTTATGGCTGAAAATCTTATTTCTGAAGATTTGGCAAGAAAAATAGGTAACAGTTCAAAAGATAAAAAAGCAGGTTTGATAAATCAATTAAAAGAATTGATTTCTATATATTCATTACAAAATACTTTGTGTGTTTTGAGTTTTGATTCAAGCGAAGAACAGGCAATTTATACATCGATTGCGCATTCAATTAAGCAAATGTTGGAAATTGGAGCTTGCCATATTTATTTGGAAAAGAATAATAACTTGGAGCTTGTAGGTACAACTTCAAACGGATGCGGTTTGGAAACTGCGAAAAAAGCATTTGTTTCACGCGAAACTGTGTTTGAGGATGTTATTGCAGTTCCTATGCACTGTAATGTTAAATCTGTAGGTGCAATTGTTCTTGAAACCGAAAAAGCAGTTAATGAAGAATATTTGCAGCTTGTTGAGAGCATGGCAGTTCTTTTTGCAACTTCAATGACATTGCAGCAAACTATTGACGAAACAAATAAACTTATTGAAGATGAAACTTCATTGGCGTCTGACTTGCAGCATATAAGAGCTGAATTAACAGCATTAATTGGTGACTTGTGTGATTATCAGCAAAGTTTTGTGGAACATCTTGCACATGCTGTTGATACCAAAGGCGGTTATAAAGTTTCACATTCTCAAAATACCGCAAACCTTGCAAGACAGATTTGCAAACAATTAGGTTTGAATGAAAAAACTACAGATTTGATATATTACGCAGGATTGCTTCAAAATATCGGTAAAATTGCGCTTCCTGAAGAAATTTTTGCGACAAACGGAAAACTTTCTCCCGAGGATTTGAAAAAAATTCAAGAGCATTCAAATCTTGGTGTTCACCTATTGATGAATATTAACTTCTTATCAGAAGTTGTTCCGTATATTACATATCAAAAAGAAAGATATGACGGATCGGGTGCTCCCGAAGGCTTAAAAGGACAATCAATTCCGTTCGGTTCAAGAATTATTGCGGTTGCAGATGCTTATGCTGCTATGACATCCGACAGACCATACAGAAAAGCAATGTCTGTTGAAAAGGCGGTCGGAATTATGGAGTCGGAAGCCGGTACAAAGTGGGATCCGATTGTAATTGTTGCATTATCAAGAACAGTAAAATAAAAAAGACCCGAAAGGGTCTTTTTTTATTATTGAACAATACTGTAAGCTACTATTTCATCAATTGCAATATTTAGCCAATCGTATTTAAAGCAGACATAGTCGTTGCATTTGCAGTCATCACCGTTGCAGGTGCAGTAATCTGATAATCTGCATACAAGCGCGTTTTCAAGTGTAATAAAATCGTCGTGGCATTCTTCACATCTGCCTTCGGGTAAAAATATATTACCGTCTATTTTTAAGTGGTTTGTAAAAATAGTAATACTGTTTGTACCTGCTTCTTCGGTAATTTTTTTGATTGATTTTAATAAGTTTTTTGACATATAAATTCTCCTTTTTTCATTCGGAGTATAAATCGAAATTTAATAATTTTAATTCGACAAACGGTTAACTTTTTGTCATAAATTAGCAAAAAAAATGTGTTTGTGTTACAATAATGTCAAGGGAATATGACTAAAAGGGGAGAAAAGAATATGCCGGACACTCAAGTGACCAATGAACAAAATAATCAGGCTCAGCCTGTTGAAAAGATTGAAGTTGTCGAACTTCAAAATAACGATGAAGCAATCGAAACCAAAACTTCGCAATCATATGATGCCAGCAATATCAGGGTTTTGGAAGGTTTGGAAGCTGTAAGAATGCGTCCCGGTATGTATATCGGTTCAACTTCCCAAAGAGGTTTGCACCATTGTATTTATGAAATCGTTGATAACTCTATTGACGAATCACTTGCAGGGTTTTGTACAGATATTTATGTAACCGTAAATAAAGATAACAGTGTAACGGTTGAAGATAACGGACGTGGTATTCCCGTTGATATTAAACCCGAAACAGGTAAATCAGCTTTGGAAATTGTTCATACTGTGCTTCACGCGGGCGGAAAATTCGGCGACGGCGGTTATAAAGTTTCAGGCGGTTTGCACGGGGTAGGTGCTTCTGTTGTAAACGCGCTTTCCGAAAAATATCGCGTTGAAGTTTCACGTCAAGGTTTTGTTTGGCGTCAGGAATATATGAGAGGTGAACCGCTTTCTCCTGTTGAAAAAGGTGAAGCTACAGATAAAACAGGTACAAAAACAACATTCTGGCCCGATCCGGAAATCTTTACCGAAACAACGGTTATAGATAGAGATGTTATTGCTAACCGTTTGCGCGAAATGGCATTTTTGAATAAAGGTTTAAGAATTGTATTTATTGACGGCAATACTAATGAATCTCAAGAATTTCATTACGCAGGCGGTATCGGAAGTTATGTCGAATTTTTGAACCAGAATAAAAATGTTTTGCATGACAAACCGATTTATATTGATAAAGTTGTTGACGGTATGCAGATTGAAGTTGCTATGCAATACACAGATGCTTACAGCGAAAGCGTTTTATCTTTTGCTAACAACATTAACACTCATTCTGGCGGAACTCATTTGACAGGTTTCAGAAATTCTTTAACTCGTGTATTTAACGATTACGCAAGAAAAAATAATATCTTAAAAGACAGCGACCAAAACCTTTCAGGTGATGATGTCAGAGAAGGTTTGACAGCTATTGTCAGCGTTAAGATTTCTAATCCCGAATTTGAAGGACAAACTAAAGAAAAACTCGGAAACGCAGAGGCAATGGGCGCAACTCAGGATGCTGTCCGCGATAAGCTTCAAGAGTGGTTAGAGTTTAACCCGAAAATTGCTAAAATTATTATCGAAAAGACATTGCAGGCACAACGTGCAAGAGAAGCCGCAAGAAAAGCAAGAGAATTAACAAGAAGAAAATCTGTTCTTGAAAATTCTACATTGCCCGGTAAGCTTGCCGATTGTTCAAACAGAGAGCCTGAAAAGTGCGAAATCTATATCGTTGAGGGTGATTCTGCGGGCGGTTCTGCAAAACAAGGCAGAAACAGAATGTTTCAGGCAATTTTGCCGTTGAGAGGTAAAATTCTTAACGTTGAAAAAGCAAGATTGGACAAAATATACGGCAACAACGAAATTCAATCAATGGTTCAGGCATTCGGTATTAATATCAGCAGAAATCCTGATGAAGTTGATTTGGAAAAACTTCGTTACCACAAAATTATTATCATGACCGATGCCGACGTTGATGGTGCACACATCAGAACGTTATTATTAACATTTTTCTTCAGATATGCAAGACCGTTAATCGAAAACGGTTTTGTATACATTGCTCAACCGCCGTTATTCAAAATTACTTCAGGTAAAAATATTGAATACTTATATGATGAGCATGCTCTTGATAAAATGCTTAAAGAACGCGGTATTAAGAATTTGAGCCTTTCTGATAAAACAAAATCAAGAACAAAAACAGGCGATGAATTATTAGAATTAATCAAAAACATGTCAACATTCTATAATTCTTACAACAATCCTATTTTGAACTTGTATCCTGCTGTAGTTTTAAGAGGTTTGGTACGTTCTGGTATTACACCTGAAAACTTTGAAGATCAGGCTAAAATGAACGAAATAGTTGATTACTTAAATCACTATTTGCAAGACCACGCTAAAAATTACAATATTTCAGAAGCTTCAAGCTATGTTTGTTCTTTAAAATATAATGCAGAAAATGCAAAATATTCAATTCAATTGAACTTGAACGAAGAAGAACATGTAATTATTAATCAAAATATTATCAAGAGTTCGGAATACAAACGATTAAAAACAGCTTATCCTCTTATCAGAGATTATTTGATTGAGGAAGAAGAAAACTTAATCCTTGAAACGGATACCGAACAGTATGAAATTAATTCGTTTGAAAAACTTCAAAAAATTATTGACGACAGAGGTCAAAAAGGCATGACAATCCAACGTTTCAAAGGGTTAGGTGAAATGATGCCTCAACAGTTGTGGGAAACAACTATGGACCCTGCAACAAGAACATTGTTGAAAGTTAATATTGAAGATGCAATGTTATGTGATCAGCTGTTTGATATTTTGATGGGCGACAAAGTCGACCCGCGCAGAAACTTCATTGAATCTAACGCGGTCTTTGCAACAAACATTGATACTTAAAAAAAGCTCTTAGGAGCTTTTTTTATTGAATTTAATTATTCTTGATGTAAAATTGTTGTATAAGAGGATATTATGAACGAAACAAAAAGTATTGATGTCGTTAATATGGTAAATAATTTTATTAACGAAGAAAAGAGACAAAATATGAAAACCGAATTGATTTTTTTAGGACCTCCTGCTTGCGGAAAAGGCACTCAGACAACTAAATTAGCCGAATACATGAACTTACCGCATGTTGATACAGGGTCGCTTTTAAGAGCTGAAATTAAAGCAGAAACTCCTGCAGGTATTGAAGCTAAAAAATTTATTGATAAAGGTAATCTTGTTCCTGTTGAACTTGTGTCAAGAATTATCAAAAACAGATTGTCTCAAGATGATTGCAAAAACGGTTATATCTTGGACGGTTTCCCAAGAAGCCTTGAACAAGCTGAACAGTTGACAAAAATTAATGACGAAATTAACGGCTCAACTCAGGTCAGATTTATGGCAATTTATTTTGATATTGATACAAGTATTCTTGTTGAAAGAATTGTCAATCGCCGTTCCTGCTCAAAATGCGGTGAAATTTACAACCTTGCATTTAAAGCTCCTAAAGTTGAAGGAATTTGCGATAAATGCGGCGGTGAATTAACTCAACGTAAAGATGATACAAGAGAAATCGCCCAATCAAGATTTGATACTTATGAGCACGAAACTGCTCCGTTAATTGAGTACTATACTAATAAAGGTGTTTTTAAATCAATTGACGCAAACGGTACAATTGATGAAGTTTGGGAAAGATTATTGCAGGTAATAAAATGATACATAGAAAATCGCGTGATGAAATTAAAAGAATGCGCCATGCAGGGCACATTGTAGCTCTTGTTCATAAAAAAATGAGAGAAGTTATAGAGCCCGGTATAAGCACTAAAGAACTTGATGATATTGCAATGCAGGTTATTAAAAGCGAGCGTGCTATTCCTACTTTCTTAGGTTATCATGGTTTCCCGGGATGTATTTGTGCATCAATTAACGAGCAGGTTGTCCACGGAATTCCGCATGAAAATGTAACCGTTAAAGAAGGCGATATCATAAGCATTGATGTCGGTGCGACTTATGCGGGAATGGTTGGCGACAGTGCTTGGACTTATCCTGTCGGTAAAGTATCGGATGAGGTTCAAAGATTATTAAAAACTACCGAAGAAGCTTTGTTTGCGGGAATTTCGCAAATGAGAGCGGGAAATGTTCTTGATGATATTTCAGGTGCTGTTGAAGCTGTTGCAGTTCGCGAAAAAATGGGTATTGTTCGCCAATACGGCGGACATGGTGTCGGACATGAGATGCATGAAGATCCGTTTTTATTTAATTACAAAGTCGGCGATAATACATTAATTAAACAGGGTTACGTCATTGCGATTGAACCGATGTTAAATCTAGGATGTGATGAAGTTGTGGTTGCAGATGATGAGTGGACTGTAAGCACAAAAGACGGAAAACCTTCCGCACACTTTGAACATACGGTTTTAGCAACTGATGATGAACCTTTAATTATGACACAATTAATGGAGTAAAGATGAATTATTATATAGGTTTGGCATTATCTGCATCTTCGGGTATGGACAGCGGAGTTGCGGTTTTGGACGAAGATAATAACTTAATTCTTGTTGATAAACTTTACACAATGAATGATGTTATGTTTTTTTTCGATAATTATCCGATGCTTAAATATTCAAAGATTTGCGTGTCTTTGGTTTGGGATAGAACAATGCTTAACGGTAAATGGAGAATCCTCGGTAAACCTTATCAGCTTGTTGCAACAAATCCTTTGATGCCCAATCGTGAAGGTTGGACACAGAGGTATTCTACCCGCGGGTGTGAATATTTTAAATCATTGGTTGAAAAAGGTATTGAAGTTAACAGGTTTGAGCTTTATTTAACCCGTCAGAGTATGAATTTGAACTCTTGTTATAAAGAACGTTCTCCTGCCGATTGCAAGTTTTTACAGCAGACTTTAAGATATGAATGGGGATTGGATTTACCTGCTAATATGATGCCGATGTCACAACTGGAAGCAATTGTCGGGGCATTGCTTGCAAGAGAGAATGCAAAAAATCCTCAAAACGTGAAGATTGTTTCAAGCTTTAAGGATTTTAATGTTATTGATATTAATTCTCGTAATCTAATCTCTACTTGTCATTAAGCCGAGTGCAAGTCCTATGCCAGCGCCGATACCTGCGCCCCATTTGAATTTATTTTGTCTGACGCCTTTGTATGCTTTTGCGCAAATGTTGTCCATTAATGCTGCATTTTTCTTGTAGCTTGCAAAATTTCGGCTGAAATTTTGTTTTAATGCTTTTACTGCAGTCGGGTCTGAAACAGATTTATCCAATGCTGTACATTTATTTGTAATTGCACTGACATCTTCAGCAATTCCCATATCTTGTAAAATCATTTTGCTTTCTGTTGAAACATTTCCGTTTGAAACTTCTTCTGCTATAGATTTTAGTGTTGCGATTTGTTCATCAGCTTCTTTTTTTGTTAAATCAAATGCTCTGTTCACAAATGAATCTTTTGCAACCGGAATATAATAAGCGTTCATGCCAATCATTGCGCCTGCAAGTGTTGCTCCGATTTTTCTTTTGCGAGAACCTGACGGGCTTATTGTAGTGTACGGAACGGGCATTTGCCCTATTTGTGCATCGTAATTTACCATTGCTTTACCTCTTTTTTAGAGGCTTTAAAATCCCTAAAAAAATTTTTTTGCTATTTTGTTTAAAACTTCTTTATGAATTTCTTCAATTGATTTTGATGCATCAATAACTTTAATTCTTTCGGGCTCTTGTTGTGCTATTTTCAGATAACCTTCTCTTACGCGGTTATGAAATTCAATTCCCGCATTTTCCATGCGGTCTTTTTCTTTACCTACACGCTTCATAGAGGTTTCCGTATCAATATCAAATACAAATGTTAAATCAGGTTTTCTGCCGTTTACTGCTATGTTGTTTAATAAATTTATTCTGTCTAAATCCAGTCCTCTGCCGTATCCCTGATATGCAACAGTAGAGTCAGTGTGTCTGTCGCAAAGAACTATTTTTCCTGCTTCAACAGCAGGATTAACTATAATATCAATATTTTGAGCGCGGTCGGCAAGAAATAAAAAAGATTCGCATCGGTCAGAAACTTCACCGTCATAATTTAAAAGAATTTCTCTGACTTTTTCGCCTAAACCCTTTCCGCCCGGTTCGCGTGTAAGTACTATATCATGTCCCTGTTTTTGTAAATATTCGGCAAGCAGTTTCATTTGGGTTGTTTTTCCGCATCCGTCCGCGCCTTCAAATGTTATAAATAAACCTTTTTCCATATAGATATTATAGCATTAAAATTTATAAAAGCATAATAAATATTATCGGCAACTAAAAGCTAACCTACCTTATTATGCCCTGCGCGGGCAGCGGGAACTTTGTGTGGACAAAGTTCCACAAAACCAGCGACACGCATA
>CATKZI010000005.1 GCA_949841365.1 uncultured Candidatus Melainabacteria bacterium | reverse complement strand
TGAATTAGCATAATTTACCTCCATAATTATTATAACTTAAAAATTTTTATATGTATGGAACCCGCAAAAAGTTCTTGAATACTGAAATAGAGCCTCATATTGAAGCTCTAAATGAAATAAATGTCGACGGGGGGACTTGAACCCCCACAGCTCTCGCCACATGCACCTCAAGCATGCATGTCTACCATTCCATCACATCGACATATTTACAAATTTATTTTACCACAATTATTTTTTTTGTAAAATATTTATATGAATAAAAATGATTTAGTGAAACTTTGCTTAGCTTTTGACGGTGCAGTTGAAACTTATCCCTTTAAAGACAAAACTTACGAACAATACGCGGTTATTCGTCACAAATCTAATAATAAATGGTTTGCTTTAATTTTTTATCTTGATGATAAGTTGTGTGTTAATTTAAAATGTACCCCTGTTAATTCTGCGATTTTGCGGGATGAATATTCGTTTATAACTCCGGCATGGCACATGAACAAAACTCACTGGATTAAGGCAGATATTAAAAGTACTCCGAAAGATATTTTGAAAGCACTAATTGAAGAAAGCTATTTGTTGACTAAATAATTTTGTGTAATAATATAATTATGCTAGACACGATTACGATAAGAGGGGCAAAGGAACATAACCTTAAAGATGTTTCTTTAAAGCTGCCGAAAAATGAATTAATTGTTTTTACAGGGGTATCAGGGTCGGGTAAATCTTCACTTGCATTTGATACAATTTTTGCTGAAGGTCAAAGACGATATATTGAGAGTCTTTCCACTTATGCAAGGCAATTTTTGGGGCAGATGGATAAGCCGAATGTTGAATATATTGACGGACTTTCGCCTGCAATTTCTATTGACCAGAAATCTACAAGCAACAATCCTCGTTCTACTGTCGGTACGGTGACAGAAATTTATGATTATTTAAGACTTTTATATGCGCGTGTCGGAACTCCGTATTGCCCGAATTGCGGAGATGAGATTAAACCGCAGACGATTGATGAAATTGTAAACAGCATTTTAAAACTCGGGGAAGGTACAAAAATTCAAATTCTTGCGCCGATTGCGCGCGGAAAAAAGGGTGAATTTTCATCAACTTTTGAGGAATTACGTCAGGAAGGGTTTGTGCGGGTTAAAGTTGACGGCGAAATTTTTAATCTTGATGAAGATGAGATTAAGCTTGCCAAGACAAAAAAGCATGATATTTTTGCGGTTATAGATAGAATTGTTGTAAAAGAAAGTGCTCAATCGCGTATTGCAGACAGTGTTCAAATCGCATTGAAAAAGGCTGATGGTGTTGCGGTTGTTGATGTTGTCGGAGCTCAAGAGATAATATATAGTGAGAAACTTGCGTGTCCTAAATGTAATTTGAGTTTTGAGGAACTTGCACCGAGGATTTTCTCTTTTAATGCACCTTACGGAGCGTGTGAAAGATGTGCAGGTTTGGGTGCGGATTTTATTGTTGATCCTGATTTGGTTGTACCTGATAGAACAAAGTCATTAAAAGACGGGGCAATTTATCCTTGGTCAAAGACTTCTACACAATATTACGAGGATGTTTTAAAATCTGTTTGTTCGCATTTTAAGATTGATATGGATAAACCTTTTGAACAGTTGTCTGACGAACAGCAAAAGATAATTCTTTACGGGCATGATGATTTGGTAAAATTCCATGTGATGCGTTTCGGTACACATCGTTATGAGGACAAATACCACAGATATCTGGGCGTAATTCCGTTTTTGGAAAAACGTTATAATGAATCAGGCGGTGAATATTGGCGTGAAGAAATTGAAAAATATATGACAATGACTCCTTGTCCTGCTTGCGGTGGCGCAAGATTGAAACCTTTTCCGCTTGCTGTAAGGATTAAGGGTAAAAATATTTTTGAATTTACTCAAATGTCTGTTGATGATGAATTGCAGTTTATTGAGGATTTGTATTTGGAATTAAATGAATTTCAGATGCAGATTGCCAAACAGATTTTGGACGAAATCAGGGCTCGTTTGAGATTTTTGAAAGATGTTGGTTTAAGCTATCTTGATCTTGCGCGTCGTGCCGGAACATTGTCTGGTGGTGAAGCTCAGCGTATAAGACTTGCAACACAAATCGGAAGCGGGTTGTCAGGGGTTTTGTATGTGTTGGATGAACCTTCAATCGGTTTACACCAGAGAGATAATGATAGATTGATTAAGACGCTTATTAAGCTTAGAAATCTTGGAAATACGCTGATTGTTGTAGAACACGATGAGGATACAATAAGAAATGCCGATTATATTGTAGATATCGGACCAAAGGCGGGTATAAACGGCGGTAAAGTTATCGGATGCGGTTCGGTTGATGATATTATTAAAGCTAAAGGCTCAATTACGGGTAAATATTTAAGTGGAGAAAAATATATTCCTATACCTGAAAAGGTTCGCGAGGGTAATGGCGAATTCTTACGGGTAAAAAATGCTCATATCAATAATTTGAAAAATATTGATGTTGATATTCCGTTGGGTAAAATCGTATGCCTTACAGGGGTTTCAGGTTCGGGAAAATCGTCTTTGATGCAGGATTTGATTTATGAATATGCAATTCATAAGCTTCGTAAAAACCGTCCGAAACCGCAAGGTGTTGATGAGATTACGGGATTTGAACATATCGATAAAATTATCGATATTGATCAGTCGCCAATCGGCAGGACTCCGCGTTCAAACCCCGCAACGTACACAGATTTGTTTACTCATATCAGAGAATTATTTGCCAAAACAAATGAAGCAAAATTAAGAGGTTACAAACCGGGAAGGTTCAGCTTTAACGTTAAAGGCGGGCGTTGCGAGGCTTGTAAAGGCGACGGCGTTTTGAAAATTGAAATGAACTTTTTATCAGATGTTTATGTAAAATGTGACGTCTGCAAAGGGAAACGTTATAACCGCGAAACTTTAGAGGTCAAATATAAAGGCAAAACTATTGCTGATGTCCTTGATATGAGTGTTAAAGAGGCTTTGGAATTCTTTGACAGTATTCCTGCCATTAAGTCTCGTCTGCAAACACTTAATGATGTGGGTTTGGATTATATGAAATTGGGGCAAAGCGCGACAACTTTGTCAGGCGGTGAAGCGCAGAGAATTAAGCTCGCATCGGAATTGAATAAACGGTCAACGGGCAAAACCCTTTATTTGCTTGATGAACCGTCTGTCGGACTTCATTGGTACGATTTGGATAAACTTATAAAAATTCTCCAACAGCTTGCCGATCAGGGAAATACAATTTTGGTCATTGAACACAATCTTGATTTTATCAAAATTGCTGACCATATAATTGATTTAGGCCCCGAAGGCGGTATCGGCGGAGGACAGATTGTAGCGCAGGGAACACCTCAGGAAGTCGCAAAATGCAAAAAATCCTATACCGGACAGTATTTAAAACCAATATTGACAAATGGTAAAATATAATTTAAAGTTGTTATTATGAAAAGATTAGTTTTAATTTTATGTTTATTGGCACAGCCTGTTATGGCAAAAACAATTCATGTTCAGGCTCTGGAAAATTTCTCAACTGCAAATCCGCCAAAAGTTTATTCGGTTAAAGTTTTGGATGAACTTGTGCTTGATGAAAATACAACATTGAAAGAAAATGATATTCTTAAAGGTAAAATAGTTGATATAAAAAATCCTAAACGTTTAAAACGTAATGCCATGTTTACCTTTGTACCCGAAGTGCTGAAAACTGACGGTAAAGTAATTGAATTAAAAGGTTATTATCCTGCAAAATATACAACTAAGTTAAATAAAGGACAAATGGCAAAAAGTGCAGCACTCAGCGTTGGTAACCACTTTGTTAAAGGTCTTTCTATGGGATATAGTGCCATTGAGGGAGCTGTTAAAAACGAACAAGATAATCGTCTGAAATCAGGTGCTGTTTCTTTATATGAAAGTTCTCCGCTTTCTTATGTGGAAAAAGGACACGAAATAGAGATTGCAGAAGAACAGATTTTCCTTTTAAATTTCAAAGTGAAAGATGTTGAAGATTTGCCTAACTATGAATATGAGGAATTGACGGAATAACAAAATTATGTTATTATCCTATTGTAATAATTGGAGAATCTTAATATGAAAAAGATATTAGCGATATTTGCATTATTGATAGGACTTACAGCAGTACCTGCTAATGCGAAAACAACACCTGTTCAAACATTACAGGATTTTTCGTTCTCAAATCCGCCTCAAACATTGTTAATTAAAATTTTGTCCAATGTAAGACTTAATAAAGAAACAATGCTTCATGAAGGTTTTTATGTACTTGGTCAAATTCAGACAGCAGGTAACGGTTTTGTGTTTGTTCCTGTAAAATACCAAAATGTTCACAATGAAGTTTTTGATATTACAGGCAATTATCCCGCAAAATTTATAGAAGTAATTGAAGGCGGTGCACAAGGCGGTATACCTAAAAATGCAAAAATATTACTGGATTTTGTGATTGAACCGGAAGCTGTTGATAATTCTATCGGCGAAAGATTTCAAGGTGTAGATTCTTCTAACGGCATCTCTGCTATTGTAAATAAATCAGATATGGTAATTTATGATAACGAAATCCCTCAGACAATGAAAGATTTTCCGGGTATTAAATTGAATTCGTTTGATAACGGAAGCAACTTTAATATTCCTCGCAAATTGATGATACAATCAGAGAAAAGAAACAGTAATATAAATTACTTAAAAAAATAGTTGAAAAGACCGCTGTTAGACTTCAACAGCGGTCTTAATTTTACCGTCGCCTGAAAGAATAATTTCAGTATCCTTACCGTTTTGTGAGATAATAAGTTTTGTTTTCTGAATATTATTTTCCATAAAACGTGAAATTTCTTTAACTTTTAAATCGTTCATATTAATTCCTTTTTCTTTTTTACCCTGCTACCAATTTTGGAGCAATTTTTCCAGTTTTGTATGTTTTAATGATAACAGATTTTTTGAGGATTTCAACCCTCTGTGGAATTAAAACCCGAACAAAATAAAATTTGTTACTAAATAAAAAAAGACCGATTTTAAAATCGGTCTTTTTTTATTTGTGCGAAGCACTTATCCTTTGATTTGGCTCATTACTTCATCAGCGAAGTTTTCTTGACGTTTTTCAAGACCTTCACCAAGCATATATCTTGTGAAAGCTTTTACTGTCAATTTGCCTTCAATCAATTGTCCTACAGTTACGTCAGGGTTTTTGATGAACGGTTGTTCTAAAAGAACTTTACCTGCCATAAGTTTGTTTACTCTGCCTTCAACAATTTTTGCTCTGATTTGTTCAGGTTTTTTCAACAAATCTTCTTTACCCATTTCGATTTCTGTTTCGTGATCAATTACAGATTGAGGGATTTCTGCTCTTGTGATGAATTCAGGAGCTGATGATGCGATGTGTAAACAAATGTCGTTTAACAATTCATCATCTTTTTTATCAGCTTGAACTAAAACGCCGATTTTACCGTTGTGAACGTAAGAAGCTGTAGCACCTTCGTAGCGAACAAATCTTCTGAAAGTGATTTTTTCGCCGATAGAAGCGATTTTTTCTTTAATAACTTCAGAAATAACTTTTCCGCATTTAGGGCAAGTTGAATTTAATAAAGCATCAACATCTGCAGGGTTTGTTGATGCAACAACTTCTGCAAGACCTGATGTTAATTCTTTAAATTCTTCGTTTTTAGCAACGAAGTCTGTTTCACAGTTAACTTCAACCATAGCACCTGCGTTATCAAGGATAGCTGTTGCAACTAAACCTTCAGCTGCAATTCTGCCCATTTTTTTATCTGCAGAAGCCATACCTTTTTGACGAAGTACGTCCATTGCTTTTTCCATATCGCCGTCAGTTTCAACAAGAGCTTTTTTAGCATCCATCATGCCTGCGCCTGTTTTATCACGGAGTTCTTTTACCATTTGAGCTGTAATATTCATTAAATTTTCTCCTTTTTGGAATTTTATTCTGCAACTACTTCAGTTTTTTCTTCAACAGTAACGCCTGCGTCTTCAGCTTTAATAGCTTCAACTTTTCTTGCATTAGCGTTAGCTTCTCTTAATTGTTTACCTTCCAAAACTGCGTCAGCTAATTTAGATGTAATCAATTTGATAGAACGGATAGCATCATCATTACCGGGGATGATGTAATCAATTCCGTCAGGATCAGCGTTTGTATCAGCCAAGCAGATTACAGGGATATTAAGTTTGTTAGCTTCAAGAATTGCGATATCTTCTTTTTTCTGGTCAACGATAAAGATTAAATCGGGTAATCCTCTCATTTCTTTAATACCGCCTAAAGTTTTGCTCAATTTACCTAATTCTCTGTTTAATTTAGCGATTTCTTTTTTAGGTAATTTTTCAGCATGTCCTGAGTTGATGAAGTCTTCCAATTCTCTAAGTTTGTTAACGCGACCTCTGATAGTTTCAAAGTTTGTTAACATACCGCCTAACCATCTTCTGTTGATGTAATAAGCGCCTGATCTTACAGCTTCTTCAGCAACAACTTCAGCTGCTTGTTTTTTAGTTCCTACGAACAAGATATTTTTACCTTTGCTTGCGTATTCTCTTACAACGTCATAAGCTTTATCGAGCAAATCAGTTGTTTTGCGCAAGTCTAATACGTAAATACCGTTTCTTGCACCGTAAATATACGGTTTCATTTTAGGGTTCCATCTTTGTGTTTGGTGTCCGAAGTGTACACCTGCTTCTAAAAGTTCAATCATAGATGCTACTGGCATCGGTTTTCTCCTTTGTTTTAACTTATTGTACTACGGGCTAAACTGTCTCATCCTTATCGGACTAGGGCAAAGCCTATCAGACTAGTGTAACCGATATTATTGTAATACAAACATGGCAGTATGCAAAGTGTAATTGTAAACAAATGTAACAAAATAAACCCTTGCTGAAATTGAAGCTTTTTCAAATTGTTTATATATGTACAGATAACAAGAAGAGGACGAGAGAGATGGCAATTTCAAATATTCACGAAACATTGTTACTTTACACAAAACAAAAATCTTTGATTAACGATCAACTTTCTACTAATATGATGGATTTGTTGAATTCATCAAAACAGACTGCCGAATCTCAGGCTAAATATAATGATCAGATGAATGATATTTATTACAACTATTATGAAAGTGATCCTGAAACATACGAGCTTTTGACAGAGCAATGCGAACAGGAACATGAGTTGACACTTGCTAACTTAAATTCTTGGGAACAAGAACTTGAACTTGAAAAGAACAACTTGGAAACTCGTTTGAACGAAATCAATACATTTGAAAGTTCTTGGACAAAACTTCTTCAAACAAATATCAAAGGCGATTTCTCCTACGGCGGAGTTTCACAATAATAATTTTAAAGCGGTTATTAAAACCGCTTTTTTGTTGTATTATATATGTATGGAAAAACTGGGTGCATTTATAGTTCCGACGGGTGTCGGGGCAACAATTGGCGGATTTGCGGGTGATGCTTCGTCTTATGCAAGAAAATTTGCAAAGAAGTCAAAACTTATAGTTAACCCGAATGTTGTTAACGCAGGCGGATTTTCGGGGATTACCGAAAATATGTTTTATGTTGAAGGATATTCTCTTGATGAATTTTTTAAGGGAAACTTGAAGTTGACACCGTCTGAAAACAATAAAATCGGTATTGTTTTTGATAAGGCAATTCCTGATGATGTTTTGAATGTTCATCTTAATACGGTGAATGCTGTTAAATGTGTTTATGGCGTGAATATTCAGGATTATATTGTTACCGATGAAGAAATCGGTGTTGAATTTAATATTGATGAGAGCGGAATTTCTACCGGAAGCGTTAAAAATCCTGAAACAATGCTTGAGGCTTCCAAAAAACTTCTGACAAAAGGATGTAATGCTATTGCGCTTGTTTGTTTGTTTGAAGATCCTGAAGGGGATAATGAAGATTATGCAAACGGACTTGGGACTGATCCCGTCGGCGGAGTAGAAGCTGTTTTGTCGCATTATATTTCAAAGGAATTGAAAGTTCCTTGTGCGCATTCACCGGCTTTTCGAGATTATCAAATTTATCCTGAGCCTGTTGACGGAAAATCTGCATCTGAGTATATTACACCGACATTTTTGCCGTGTATTTTGTTAGGATTGAGTCAAGCTCCTATGTTGTCCGAAAACGGAGAAATAAGTATAGATGATTTGGATTATCTTGTAATGCCTTATGATGCATTGGGGTCAACTCCCGTATTTGAATGTATAAAACGCGGAATCCCTGTGTATGCAGTAAAAGAAAACTCTACAGCATTGGATATTTCACCTGAGAAAATAAGTGATAAAATCACTGTTGTTAATTCATATCAGCAATTAATTCAGGAAGTTCTTTAAGTTGGTAAAATAATTGTGATGCGGTTTTGAAATTTTCAGGGTCTGCACTGACATAAAATTTTTCATACTCAAATTTGTCATTTAAAATTGACAGGTCATTTTTGATGTTTTGTGCAAAATAAACTGACGGGTCGATAAATTTGTCCTCAGGCATGAATTTTTTTAAAACATTCATCAAATACGGATAATGAGTGCAGGCAAGAACTATTTTGTCAGGTGAATAACTTTGCGCAATTTCCAAAATTTCTTTGACCTGTTCAATGCTTTGAGGCTGATTAATTCTATGTTCTTCAACTATTCTTACCCAGTTTGGTGCGGGAATTTCTATAACCTGCATATTGGGGTTATATTTGGCAATCTCTTTTGAATACGTATGAGATTTGATTGTAGCAGGTGTTGCGATTACGCATAGTTTTTTTACATCAAGTTTTGCAAGTGTTGAGCATACGGATTGAATAATAGGATAAATTTTAAAGTTATAGTTATCTTTTAGCTTTTCGTATGCAACTGCAGAACTGGTATTGCAGGCAATTACAACAGCTTTTGCTTTTTTCTTTTCAAAAAATCTGAAAATATTATCGGCAAATTGAATTAATTGTTCTTCTGTTTTTTCTCCGTATGGCATGTTTTTTGTATCGCCAAAATACAGGTAATTTTCCTGCGGTAACAGTTTTTTTACTTTTTCAAAAACCGTAAGACCGCCTACTCCTGAGTCAAAAAAAGCTATCGGGTTATCTTTTAAAATATTCTTGTATTCCATCTGCTATTGCTTTGGCTGTTGCCTGTTTCCTTTTTTCGCCCACAAGCTGTGCTCTCTCGTTTGCGTTTGAAATAAATCCTATTTCAATCAAAATTGCGGGTGATGTTGTATGATTTATAACATAAAATTTAGATTTAAACAATCCGCGGTTTGGTGATTGAACAGCACTGGCAAAAGATGCGTGGACAACTTGAGCAAGTTCCATGCTTTCTTGATGATAATAGTGTGTTTCAACCCCTGTAATTTCAGGTTTTACACTGGAATTTACGTGTATGCTTACAAAAATGTCAGGGCCGTATTCTTCACTGATTTCAACTCTGTCTTGCAGTGAAACATAAGTGTCGTCGGTACGTGTCATTTTTACGTCATACCCTTTTTGTTTAAGCAGTTTTTCAACTCGTTTTGCAACATCAAGGGTTATATCTTTTTCTCTGATGCCTCCGCCAATTGCACCTGCATCAGTCCCGCCATGACCTGCGTCAATTACGACACTCCTTTTGCCTGTTGATGTTTTCGGGTTTACGGGATTTAAAACGATTGACGGTTCTTGTTTTTTCTTAACCTGTTTAATTTTTATTTTTAAACTTCTTCCGTCTGCCCCGAGGTATGAACTTACCATGGCATCCTGTTCAAACGGTATTGTAAGTTTTAAGCCAATTTTGGGCATTAAATCAATTATGGCATCTTCAAAGAATGTATTTTTAAATGCTTCTTTAAAGTTTGCATCATTGTATTTGGATACATTATAAAGATAAATAATTAATTTGTCGTTGTATCTGTCTAAGCCATGAACGATTGGTGAATCAAATTTTAACACCATGCTTTCTGTTTGTGAATTTTCTTTTTCTTTAATATAATCTATAGCATTGCTTGAATGCGTGTAAAGTGTTGTATTATTTGTTTTTTTGTAGTTTGCAAGGATTAATGATTGATTATCTTCGGAGTATATCGGAATATAATCTCCGACAGCATCTGTCGTAATTACAATTCTTGCTTTATTAACGGAAAATTGTCCGATTTTTACGGATTCGGTTTCATTTATCCTGAATTCTTTGTTTCGTAAATTTGTATCAACAAGCGTGTTTGGCAAGTCGTACACAATTCGTGACGGATTTTGCAGTATCATAGGACGTTCTATTGTAACAGAGCCGAAACCGTTGATTAAAATACCGTTTTGTCTGATAGAAATATTATTCAAATAATATTTTGTATTAAGTTTAAGTTCTTTTTTTGTAAAAGTTTGTTCAATGTTAAATGCATCATGGATTTGTCCTGCAATATTATCGGTTGAAGTTTGTGCAGGAGTTGTAATTGTAAGATATTCATAAAAATCGCTTGATGAAGAATGTTCATCTCTGTATGTGTTGTTAAAATAGTCGTTATTTCCTATTGTACCGTTTTTAAGTTTAATAATAATATTATTTTTAATTCTTAAAAATTTAATATTGTCAGGATTAAATTCATTATCATAATATATTACGGTTCTGATTTTGCAGGGGTTTACGGAAAATTGACTGATTTTTATTTCTTTAATCGGTCCTGAATTAAAAATCCAATTTTGTTTTGGAAATGTAGTAACTGCGTTCTCAATATCAAAATATGCTTTGTTTTCCATTTTAACAAGCTTAATATTTTGATTAAGAAAGTTTTCTGCAGTGTCTTGTGCTGATAAAACAATTATTGAATTTGAAGTATCAAAATTCGCATTTGTAAATTTGTACAAATCGTCTGCATAAGTTTTTGGAGCAAATGCAAATACAAATGAAATTAATAATATTAACAATAAAAATAATTTTCTCATTAATTATTATTATATAACTTTTTGACGGTACTATCAAATTGTAACGATTTTATTCATTTACTATTTTATTTTTGAGTGCAATATATACTGCATTTGCTCTGTTTTTCGCACCTAATTTTTTAAAAATAGAGCTTATATGCGCTTTAACCGTATGAATGCTGATATATGTTGATTTACTGATTTGTACGTTATTGCAGCCATGTACAATTTGCTGCAGTATGATTGTTTCTTGTTCTGTTAATTTTTCCATTGTTTCACCTCAAACCAACAATAGCATAGTGATTTTTAAAAACATTAATTATATTGCCGTTTTGATTTATGTATAAAAAACTTGAAAAATTTTTTTTTTGCAGTAGAATGAAAAATGTAAATAGAAACCCGAGCGTGTGTAGCTCAGTTGGATAGAGTGTTTGGCTACGAACCAAAAGGTCGGGGGTTCGAATCCCTCCACGCGTAGTAAAAAGAGCCATTGTAGTATTCAGTGGCTTTTTTTTATAACCAAGGAGAGCTTATGAAAAAAAGATTTTTACTTTTAATTATTTTATTTATTGCAATTGTGGTATATATTTATACCGAAAGAGCTGTTTTATTTGTTTATACAAACCCGTATATTGAAACAAGCGGTTTTCAACATATTGCAAAAGCCGTAAAATATTTGGATAAAACTTTAAAAGTTGTTCGTTCTGATGCTAAAGCTGCAGGACAAAATTTTGAATATTTATATATAAATGCTTACGGATCTGGATTTTTGAAAAATAATCCTATACCTAACGATTTGGATACTGCAATTGGGATTTATCTCGGCGAGTATGAGTATGATGGTAAAAACGGACAGGATATTGCAAGGTCTTTGATTGCGAAAATTACTGCTTTTCAATATTCTTTTTCTAATTATATAGACAGCCCTGAAGATAAAGAGGCTTATATTGGCGATAACCCTTTACTTCTTTTATCGAAATTTGCACGTGTTAAAGAGAAAAATATCGAAGGAATTGCGTCTGCACTGGAAGAAATTGTTCGGGGAGGGGACAATTATGTAGCTTATACCAGAACAGTTGATTATGAAGAAGATGGTATGGAAAAAGAAATTTCACTCCCTTATGTTATGAAATCTAATGAGGTTTTGTTGAGAAACTATGTTATGCTTCATGTTTTAAGTGATTTGGTTTCTTATAATGCATCAATGCCTAAATATCAAAGAGAAATTTCAATAATTCCCGAATTCTATTTCGATTTGAAATCAGAAGATAATGTTACTACGGTTGAAATTGTTCCGGAAATCGCTCTTGGCAAAAAAGTTCAGCTTGCAAGAAACTTTTTTGCATCTTCAGTATATATCAACAATTCTTCTGCAAAATTTATTAGTACACGACCATATTTAGTTGAGGATGAAAAATATTTTTCATATAGAATGTTGACTTTTAAAACATATCTTCAAGATGTTTTTAATGCCGGTATTACTGATGATAAACCGGTCAAGCAGCTTAAACGTATAATGCAGACTGCTGACATGATTTCTCCAATGATTGGCGATAAAATTTACAATGAGATATCAGGATTTGTAAATGATAATTTAAGCAATAGAGAAATTCAACTTTTAAATGAATATATAAATGCTTGTGATATGCTTGCACGTTCAACTAAAACATATAAGTTATACAGTACTTTTAAAAGAAACGGTGAACTTGATACCTTTTTAAACACTATATCTGATATTAATGCGGAACTTGAGCAAAGAGGCAAGCTTGATAAAAATACTATAAAAGTGTTAAAAGATTTCAGGCAGAATGAACTGGAAAGACTTGCAGGGTTTGAGGATGAAGAAAAGTTAATTGATTACAAAATGAATGTTTTTTATGATAAGTATGATAAAGTGCTTGCTGTAATAAACAAATCTTTAGTTTCTCAGGTTCAGCATAAAGAAAAAATTGCTCAATATATTCAAATGTTCAACAAAATTTATCAAGATGCAGGCTACCATGAAATTACATGTTATTTGCTTGACAAAAATACAATAGGTATTTTAGCCGATGATTATACAAGAACAATAAAAGACTTGAGAAAGTTTGCAAAAGATAATAATATTGCGGAAATAACCGTTAAACTTATTGATAAAGCCCCTGCAGGTTCATTGGGCTATAAGCTGTGGGCATCGTCAGAAAGAAACGAAGTTTTTGAACAGCTTTATAACTCAATGATTGAGGATAAAAAGAATTTCAAAGTTAAACGAAAACTTATAATTTTTTAAGTTCGATTAAATTCTCAACTTTTTGGATTTGTTCTTTAAGATTAAAAAGTTCAAGCTCTAAATCACTGTCTTTTAGGGCTTTCTTTAGTTTTTCTTTTTTAACATCTTCGCTTATTTCACTGATTGCATTGACTACTACACCGACAATCACATTCATTACGATAAAAGATGAAATAAGAATAAAAGATACGAAATAAGTCCATGCAAACGGATATTTTACCATAACATCACGTGCTATATCGGGCCAGGCTTCAAGTGTTGTCAGCTGAAACATTGTAAACAGACTTTTTCCGAGTGTTCCGAAAGCTTCAGGGAAATCTGTCGCAAATAATGTAGTACCCATTATTGCGAAAATATAAAATATTATAAGCAATAAAACGCATGCCCAGCTTACGTTAGGTATAGAATCAATAATTGCTTGAACAATTACGCGTAATTTTTCAAGCTGTGTGATAAGTCTTAGTGCTCTGAGAGTTCTCAAAATTCTGAATACTCGGAAAGACGAGAATACTCCGCCTGTCGGAACCCACGATACAGCTACGATAAAGAAATCGAATATATTCCAACCGTCTTTAAAAAATGATTTTTTGTAAACATATAATTTTATGGCAAGTTCGACTGTGAATATCCAAACACATATATTGCAAAGGTGGTTCATTAAATTCCCGTATTTTGCCATTAGTGCGTTACTTGTCATCATTCCGAGAATTATTGAATTAAATATAATGACAAATAATATAAATCTTTGTGTCCATTTGTTTTTTATAAATTTAGTTAATTTCTCTCTCATACTATCCTCTTTTTTCAAAATATCATATTTTCATTATTTTATCAAATCTTTTATAACCTCACTTGCAATAATTAATCCTACTGTTGACGGAACAAAGGCATTGCTTGCGGGAATTCTTCTGCCTTCTTGTTTTATGGGAGGTTCTTTTGAATATACGACTTTAAGCTTTTTTATCCCGCGTTTTTTCAGTTCCTGCCTCATAACTTTTGCCAGAGGACAGACTGAGGTTTTGTAAATATCTGAAACTTCAAAATCGGCAGGGTTCATTTTGTTTCCCGCTCCCATTGATGAGATTATAGGGGTTTGAGCTTGGTTTGCCTGTATTATAAGCTCAATTTTGCCTGATACCGTATCAATTGCATCTACAATGTAATCATATTTAGTAAAATCAAATTGGTCAGAAGTTTCAGGTGTGTAAAAAACTTTGTATGCGTTTACGGTTATGTTTGGATTGATATCTGAAATTCTTTCTTTTGCAACATCAACTTTATATTTGCCTATTGTGCTGTGCAGGGCTATAATTTGACGGTTAAGGTTGCTTATTGATACTTTATCGTTGTCAATAATATCAATTTTTCCTATTCCGCTTCTGACCAATGCTTCAATCGCATAGCCGCCGACACCGCCGACGCCGAAAACCGCAACATGCGAATTTGCAAGTTTTGCTAAATTCTCACTGCCTATAAGCATTTCAGTTCTTGAAAATTGTTCAGACATGGTCAATATTTTAAATAAAAAATTTTATGCTTTCAAGTTGACATGAAATTTTCGGGTATATATAATTATGTTATGAAGAAGATTATTATTTGTGCAATTGTTTTGCTATTGGGTTTGTTTATAGTTTTTAAACGTGTTGTTACGTTTAATTGGGTTAATCCGTATACTTATACGGGAAGTTACGTCAAAATTGCCGAAACAATCAGAGGAATTGATAAAGGTTTAAATTTTGCCCGCAAGTATTCTGTCAATGACGGGCTTGAGTATGAATATATTTTTGAAAACGCTTACGGGTCGGGATTTTTGAATAACAACTTAATTCCGAATGATTTGGATTATTCTGTCGGTTTGAATCTTGGCGAATACGTTTTTGACGGAACAAATTCAAAAGAGATTGCTCAATCTGTAGTTGAGAAAATGAATTCATTTCAATATTTGTTTAATTATTATGTAAACTTAACGGAAGATAAGAAATTCTATGTTGACAAATCTCAATTGGAAATTTTGGGAGAAACAGCAAGACAGCGTAAAACAAATATTAAAGCTATTTCAGAGAATTTGGCAAATGCCGTAAGCGGTAAAGAATATATAAATCATACGATGAAAACTGTTGATGACGGTTCAGAGATGGATTTGCCGTATGTTATGAGACCTTATGAGATTCTTATTGAAAATTATGAGCCGATAATGCTTTACAGTGATGTCGTATCGTACAACAAGACTATGCCAAGATATGTAAGGTCAATTTCAATAATTCCCGAATTCTTTATTACAATAAAATACAATGATAAAGATGTTCTTGTAGAGATTGTGCCGGAATCTTTCTTGGGTGAGAGAATGCAGTTGGCAAGGAGATTTTTTGCTTCTTCAACTTTTACGGGGAACAAATCTAAAAAATTCCTTAAAAATTTATCTTATATAAATGATGATGAAAAATATCTGTATTACAGAATGATTTCATACAAAAGACATTTGCAGGAAATTTCAAATATTCAGGTAATGAAAGACAGACCTGTAAAAATGCTTAAACGTATTATGCAGACAGCAGATATTGCATCACCTTTGCTTGATAAAGAAACAATGGATGATATTTCACAAACTGTTCTGAAAAATATGCAAAACAGAGATATTCAGCTTTTGAATGAATATTCAAATATTTGTACGAACCTGCTTTTAATTCAAGAACATCCTAATCTTTATTTGCGACTTCTTAGAGATGGCAAAATTAAGACTATGTATAATGTTTTGCTTTCAACGGTAAAAGAGCTTGAAGAACGCGGTAATGTTAAAGACGTTGAAAAATTGAATAACTTTGCACAAAAGACACTCAATAAACTGTTCTTGATGGAAGAACCAAGAGAAGTTGCCATATTCAAACAAGTAATATTTGAACATCAATATAAAGAAATTAATGATATTATTAATGCAGAGGTTTATTCTTTAATTCAGGATAAAGATAAGCTTGATAAATATACTGTGATGTTTAATAAAATTTATACTGATGCCGGTTATCACAGAGTTTCTTTATATTGGCTGGATGAAAATACAATCGGTATATTAAAGGATGATTTTACAAAAAATATTAAAGATCTTAAAAAATTTGCAAAAGACAACAATCTCGTAGATGTAAATTATAAACTTGTAAATGCATCTCAAGTTCCAAAAATAACTGTTCGTTATGCAGTTTGGGCAAGATATAACCCAACAAAGCTTGAACAGGAAAACTTTGAAAAAATGAACAAAGCATTTTTGGACGATAAGAAAAACTTTAAAATTAAGACAAGATACGTTTTCTAAGAACTGTACAAGTTAAAACGTATAGACAACTGTAAAGTATTACTTTTACTAAACTGCTGCAGTTTAAACCGTTTAGAACCCAAAAACTTGCCAAACCTAATAAGCATACGCATATAAATGTTTTTGAAAGATTTTTATAATTTATGTAATCAAGGTTTTTATCACCTGTAAAAATATTAACCAATATCAAAGCAAGTTCAGTTGCAAACAGTGCAATACCTGCACCTATTACGGCATATTTGCCGATTAATCCTATATTTAAGAAATATGCAGAAATTGCAATAAAGCCGGCAATGAGCATTTCAACATAAGTTTTAATTTTTAAATGGTATTTTATGTTGATAAGTTTCATAAGCTCATGTAAAAACCCCGCTAATGCAAAGAATGGCAGTATATATGCAACGGGTGCATATTTTTCGGGGAGTACAATGGCAGTGATTTCTTTTGAATAAAAACAAAAAATGCTTACCATTGGTATAAAAATAAAGCAATAAAGCTGAAGCATATTTGTGTAATACTGTTTAAATCTCTTTTTTAATTCGAATTTTTTTACTATAATTGGGAATGATGCAAACATAAACACGGTCATAAACGGAGTTATACTGCTTGAAAGTATCCAGGCTGTTCCTGCAATTGCCGTATTTAGGTAATCCTGTTCTTGTTGAAATAAAAATTTTGCAATATTTAATACATACCAGTAACATGTATTTGTAAAAATCAGTGGCAGTGCATATTTTAAAACTTCAAATGCAATAGCTTTGTCTATAGATACGCTAAGTTTATAATTGAATTTAATGGAGCGTATAATATAAATATCTATTGCAAATATTGCAATATTCATTGCTATCAGAATGGCAGAAGCGTTAGGCAGTAATTGATATATGCATAAGAATAGAGCTATAAAACTGAATTGATACAGCAAAATGCTTAATGTATAAAGTTTTGCCTGATTTCTTATTCTTAATATTTGATATAAAAACTGTCTTATACTGCAAGGAATAACAAGAAATATTGTAAGTAAGAAAGTTAAATTGTTTATAGCGAATTTTGCAGAAATAACATCTTTAAATATAAAATATGAGATGAAAATTAAGGCATAAGCTATTATGGAAATCCAAAAAACGGTTGAAAACAGCGCATCAATCATCCCTTGAAATCTGTATTTTTCATGAAATCTTAATACAGCTTTTGTAATCCAATCAAAAGTGCAGGTGAGCATTATATTCAACATCTGTGTTGCGATTAAGAATATGCTCATTTGTTTGGTGTCAAGGATGTGTGCAAAAATAGGGATTATGATTATGGAATTTAAAATAATCAAAATCCTTGAAGGCAGGTAATCAAAAATATTTCTCATTATAAGTGAATAGTTTTTTGCTGTTCTTTCATCCATTATTGCCAAAAAATCCTTCCCATAAAGTATTATAACATATAAAACTTTCTTCTGATTAAATTTTACCAAAAACAAAGAATAATGTATTTGGAAGGAGAATAATTATGGAAAAAGAAACAATGAAAGAAAAAATTAAAAACGAAGCCTGCGAACTTAAGCAGGATATTAAAAAAGGTGCTGAAAAAATTAAAGAAAAAGCACATGACGTAAAAGAAAAAATCGCAGACAAAATGGAGCACAAAAAAGAGGCGTAAAGCCTCTTTTTTTATTTGATAAAATCTTTCCAATAAGACTTTGTATTATCTTGCGGGTGTTTATCTATTGATGCCCAAAATGCACATCCGAAACCGTTCATATTGGAATTGTCCGTTTGGGAACATATAATTAAGTTTGACTGGTTTCCGTTTTTATTATCGCTAACATTGTTAGGATTTCCGACTGGGATTATTCTGCCGTCAAGTGTCGGGCGGAATGAAAAGATATCAATGCCCAGCTGATTTGGCTTTTTTGATATGCCGTTTATGTCAACACTAATTACCGGACATTTTCCCGTAGGAGAGCCATATTCAAAAAAATATGTGCGCTTCATAAAATCGTAATTATAACCGTCATCAAACATTCCTAAATTTACAGAACTGCCGGTTAGTGTTTTAACGTTTGCGATAATTTTTTCCCATCCTATATTTTTATTTTTGGTAACAAAATATTCTCCGAATTTTTTTGCAAATTCTTTTGAGGCGTTTGTAACTGTCATTCCGCTTTCTACAAGCATCCAGTCATATTCGCACATGTTCATCCCATAGTCATAAATGAATTTTTGATTAATCTGCGATAATTCATTGTATGTTTTTTTAAACTGTGACTGTAAAACCTGACTTTTATGATTTGTAATCAGGTTTGGAATAGTTAATGCAGCAACGATACCTATAATACCTAATGTAATTAAAGCCTCAGCAAGTGTGAAGGCTACGACTGCGCCTCGCAATAAACAGCACCGCTCACAATCAAAACGAAAAACGCGGTTTCCGTTTATGATTGTTCGTCTGTCGCTTACATTCGTGCCTCTGCTCGGCTCGAAGGGGGGGGGGCTGTTCTGAGCTTTTTCATAATAAATACCTCCGAGTTTATTATTTATTATTTTCAAGCTTTTGTCAAGTTATACAAGCCCCTCTTTTAATGCTTTCACAGCCGCCTGAGTTCTATCATCAACCACAAGTTTTTGTATGATATTGCAGACATGGGCTTTTGCTGTGTGTTCGGAAATCGTCAATTCCTGTGCAATTTCATTGTTTGAAAGTCCGTCAACCACAAGCTTTAGAACTTCGTATTCACGCTGTGTAAGGTTTGCGTGCTGTTCTTTAAACATTGCTCTCGACATTTGGCGCGGAGGAATTACTCCGCAGTTTTTCTCGCGCAAAACGGGAACAACCTGCGGGTCAAGCCACATTGCACCCTCATGAACAGTTTTTATAACCATCTGTAATATATCTGTGCCAATATCTTTCATTGCATAAGCGCATGCTCCTGCATGAAGTGCGTCTAAAACTTCCTGTTCACTCAGATGAGAAGTTAAGATTATAATTTTTGCTTTGTTATCGATTTCAAGTATTCTTTTTGCAGCTTCAATCCCTGAAATATCAGGGAGTCCTATGTCCATCAATACAACATCAGGTTTATTTGTACGGTATTTTTCAACTGCTTCTTTTCCGCTCTCTGCCTCTGCTGTTATTTTTATATCACCTTCAAAAAGTGAAATTAATCCGACTCTTATAAGTTTTTGATCTTCAACGAGTAATATATTTATAGTCATAATATTTTCTCCTTACAATACTTATAAAATTAATTTCAATCGAATTAATCCCTTTTGTATGGAGAATGTCAGATAATATTATCAGTTAATAAATTTGTATTGATATTAAAAAAACCTCTTTAAAAGAGGTTTTGTGTAAGATTTTCTTTTTTAATGGCTTCTGTTTCCAGCTGTTTTGCTTTTTCGCCTGCCAGATGAAATTCTTTAGGTAAAAGTCTTTTCGGATTGAAAATGCTTGCAAAGAATTTTCTACCGGGGTATTGAATGTCTCCGAAAACATCTAAACCTGTTTGGTATGGGAAATGACCATATTTGTCTATAACTTTGCCTGTTGCATTTTCAATGATTTCTATTGATTGTTCGTTGGCATTAAATCTTGTATCAAATCTTGATAATTTAGCCTGTTCTGCATCAAATTGTCTAAGCCCTTTGCGAAGTATTTGAGCTGAATATTCTCCTGCATTGCCTATAATGGTATCTGTAAATACGCCCATTTCAGATGTTGACGGACGTCTGAATGCCATTCCGAATTGGGGTCTCGGCTGATTACAATTTAAGTTTACCTGCATGTTATTTTCTCCTTTTTTTGTTATTAAAACACGTAAAAATATTTTTTGCTATTATTTTTCTTTTGGATTATTATATTTATTGATAAAATAACAAGGTAGGCGTTAGTGCAAATGACAATAATATAAGATAAGTCATAGTATAAGCCGCCCGGTGGTGAAAGAAATGAAGTACTCAAAATATTCAACAGTAATAATAGGAAGCGGTATTGCAGGATTATATGCCGCATTAAAGATAGAACAGCAGGTAAAGCTTCCTGACGGGCTTTTATTAATTACAAAATCAAGACTTGGTGAAAGCAATTCAAGATACGCCCAGGGCGGTATGGTCGCTGTGATGAAAGATAACAAATCCGACAGTGTTCCATCGCATATATCAGATACAATTAAAGCAGGCGCAGGGCTGAGTGAATTTAATACAGTTAAGTTTATCTCTGAAAATTCCGATGCTGTTGTCAAAGATTTATTAAAATTTGGTGTTGAATTTGACAGGGATGAAAATAATAATCTTTGTTATACAAAAGAAGCAGCTCATAGCGTAAGGAGAATTCTTCACTCGGGCGGAGATGCAACAGGTAAAATGATTGAACAGGCTTTGTGCCGTAAAGTTTCAGAAAACGAAAATATCGAAATTTATGAACAAACGGATGCTGTAGAACTTCTTGTAAGTTCGGCCGAATGCAAGGGTGTAATTGTATTTAATAATGAAACAGGTGATTACGAAACTGTATATTCATCTGCGATAATTCTTGCAACAGGCGGTATCGGCCAGTTGTATAAGTATACAACAAACCCTGTCGGTGCAACGGGTGACGGAATTGCCCTTGCATATAATGCCGGTGCGGTTATGCAGGATATGGAATTTGTTCAGTTTCATCCGACAGCACTTGCAATTGACGGCGATGAAAACAGATTTTTAATCTCGGAAGCTGTCAGAGGCGAAGGCGCGAAGCTTTGTGATTCTGACGGTGTTGAATTTATGAGTAAGTATGATGAAAGAAAAGAACTTGCTCCGCGAGATATTGTTACACGTGCAAATTACAATGAAATGCAGGAAAATCATACAGATTGTGTTTATTTAAACGCCTCTTGTATTGATAGCAAAAAACTTGCAAAACGTTTTCCTACAATTTCAAAAAAATGCCTTGAACACGGAATTGATATCGCAAAGGATTATATTCCCGTAGCGCCGGCATCACACTACTTTATGGGCGGTATAAGAACAAATCTTAAAGGTGAAACTTCAATCAATGGGCTTTATGCAATCGGTGAAGCAGCATCTACAGGTTTGCATGGCGGAAACAGACTTGCAAGTAATTCATTGTTGGAATGTGTTGTTTGCGCGTATTCTGTTGCAGAATATTTAAAATCAATTGAGCTTAAAACTCCAAAACAAATTGATGAAGAGATTAAATCAATTATTGATAAATACAGCAATGAAGATATTGTTATGGAAGAATTAGATATTCAATCATTGAAATCCGAATTGCAAAATATAATGTGGGATTACGTCGGAATTTTGAGGGATAAAAAATCTCTTGAAACGGCAAATGAACTTATATATCGTATGAAAGCCGATTTCCCGCGTGATGTAAAATGTTTGAACAGAGATGAATATGAATACAGAAATATGCTTACTGTTGCACAGTTGATTGTTCATTGTGCATTGAACAGAAAAGAATCCCGCGGAGCACATTTCAGAACTGATTATCCGAAAACAAACGAGGAATGTATACATAGCGTAATAGTAAAAGAGGAGATGGAACTTGTTAAGTAATTTTTATATAAAAGAACATGTTAAATCAGCATTGCAGGAAGATATCGGTTTTGGCGATATTACAACCGAAAATCTTACTGACGGAAGCGAGTATTTAAAAGCAGAATTGAATACAAGAAACGATGGTATTCTTTGCGGTTGCGAAGTCTTTAAAACTGTTTTTGAAATTCTCAGCGCAGATGTTAAAATAAAGTTTTATTTTAAAGATGGTGATAAAATTCAACAAGGAGATAAAATTGCGGATTTGGAAGGTCCTGCAAAATATTTGCTTATGGGCGAACGTGTTGCATTGAATTACATCCAAAGAATGTCAGGTATTGCAACGGAAACCCGCAAATATCAGGAAGCAGTAAAACCATACGGCGCAAAAGTCGTTGATACAAGAAAAACAACTCCAAATTTCCGTTCGTTTGAAAAATATTCTGTTAAAATTGGCGGTGGAGCTTTGCACAGATTTAATTTGTCTGATTGTGCAATGATTAAAGACAATCATATAAGACTTGCAGGCTCAATTACAAATGCTGTTCAAAAATTAAGAAAAGCAATTTCTTTCACACATAAAATTGAAGTTGAATGTGATACTTTTGAACAAGTTAAAGAAGCGGTTGAAGTCGGAGCAGATATTATCATGCTTGATAACATGCCAACAGAAACAATGAAAGAAGCTGTAGAATATATTAATCATCGTGCGATTGTTGAAGCAAGCGGAAATGTAAGCTTGAACACAGTTAATGCTATTGCATCAACCGGTGTTGATATAATTTCATCAAGTGCAATAGTTGCAAAAGCTCCTACATTGGATTTGGCGTTAGATATGTAAGTGTTTATTTTACACTAATTGTTAAGCGACTGAAAAATTTATTTTTTCAGTCGCTTTGCTAATTTGCGTTATTTTTTAAAAAATAATTGTAAACTTTCTTGAATTAACTGGCAAAAAATTTTTTCCTTTGTTTTAAAATGAATGTAGAAGACATATTTATTTGGTGAAAAAATGAAAATTAACTCAGTACAACGTGATATTACCCTCAAGCAGGGTACATCAGGGCTCCGTTCGGAACTCTCAAATCATAGAGAGAAGAGTGGTGCGAATGTGTGTGACAGAGGATATAATGCGAATTATTGCGGCAGCTTTACGGGAAAGAGTAAATCTGCCGCAACTTTTTTGGATAAAATTCTCTCAAGCGGATGGTTCGGTAAATTTGCAAAATATTCTTACGAACATAATATTTCCACATCAGCTCTTATAGCTCTTGTTTTAGCAGGTATTATGAGACCTGCAACTATTATGGCATTGCCCGGAAAGAAGGACAAAGAAGACAAAATTTACGCATCAGGTCATGCTATGGCGTCAGGGATTATCGGTTTTGCAGTTTCAACTGCAGTAACAAGTCCTTTTGATGAATCAATTAAAAAAGTATTTGATCAGAAGAAATTTGCACGCGGTAAATTTAAAGAAATGGATGAAAAAATTGCAAAATTAAATCTTCAAAAAGAGGCTAAAACAATTACCGAAGAAGCAAGAAAAGAATTAAAAGCATTAACTAAAAAACGTGATGCACTTAATGTTCTTGTTAAAAATATTCCTGATTGGGTTATCGGTGTCCCGAGAGCAATGTTAACAATTGCTTTAATTCCGCCGATTTTGAAATATGTTTTCGGTTTGGAAAAGAAAAAGAAACCAGCTCAACAGCAGGAACAGATAGCGGAAGCGCCAAAAATGGATTTTATTGACAAAGATGTCTTTAAAAATGTTAAAGGAGGTGTTCAATAATGAGTTTAATGATTACTCCTTATAACAATAACAGACAGTATAAACCTTCATTTAAAGGTCCAGAGCAGGTTGCAAAAGCAGCATCGGAAGGGTCAAAATTATTTGCACCTTTAGAAAAAGCGTATGATGGTTTTACCGATAAAGTAGCAGAGCATGTTACTTCAAGATTTGTTAACTGGAAACCGCTGAATTGGCTTGCAGATAAGTTAAAAAATACTGATAACTTATTCCAACATTGTATGACTGTAGGTTCTGTCGTAACAAGCGGACTTTATATGCAGAGAACTCTTGCTAATAAAGATTTGGATAAAGACAGAAGAAATACATTAGCTGTTAATCAGGGCTTGACGCTTGTAGTATCTACCGCAGGTGCTTATGCTCTTGATAAATATATCAAAGGCTGGTGGGATAATGTAACTGCAAGATTTGCTGGGCATCTTTTGAATGATAAAGATTTTTATGAAAAATTCAAAAAAGAAAAAGCAGATGTTATAAGAGTTAATAAAGATCTTAAAAATTCAAATGCAGAACTAAAATCAATGCCTAAAGTTGATAAACTTGTTAAGAAACATTCTTATTACAAATCACTAAGCTCAAAAGATGCAGATATACTTCTTAAAAAAGTAAAAGGTATGTCGCCTCTTCGCACAATGATTGTATTTGGATTTGTATACAGATATTTTGTACCGGTTGCAGTTACAAAACCTGCAAACAAACTTTGCGATATGTATCTCAAAAAGAAACAGCAAAAAACGGAAAATTCACAAAAAGCATAATAAAAAAGACACCTTCGGGTGTCTTTTTTGTTGAAAAAAAAAGATATTTATAGTATATTTTTAGCGGGGTGACAGAGTGGAAAGAGATTATTTAGAAACAATTGCAAAAGAATGTAATTTATATGACACAAACGATGTAAATGCTGTCATTAAAAAAATTCAAGCTCTTGATGAAGTTTACGAGCATGATAATCTTGTTGAAATTTATGGCTATTTCCTTGAAGTTTCTAAAAGCCCCGATATTTTAATGTGTGTAATTCAATGCTCTGATAGGATTAGAGATAAGGCAATTTTAGGCAGGCTTTTGGATTTGCTTTTATTAAAAGAAGATGAATTTATTAATGTACGTGTAATGTGTGCCAAAGCTATTGCGAATCTTAAAGATACATCTGCTGTTACTTCGCTTTTATATTGTTTGAACGATAAAGATGAAAATTATAAGGTTCGTCTTGCCTGTGCGGATGCATTGGGTAAAATCGGTGACAGATACGCAGTTGCCCCATTGATTGCTGTTGTAAAAGATGAAGATGAAAAATCGGTTTATTTAAGAGAATCCTGCGCTTCTGCACTTGGAATGCTTGGTGATTTAAGAGCAGTCGATCCTTTGGTAAGTATTTTGGAAACTCAAAAAGGTATCTGGAGTAAATTTACGTTTTTAAAAGAACGTGTTATTGAAGCTCTGGGAAAACTCAGACTTGATGATAACGAACGGGTTTTTAATGCGTTGAAAAATTCGCTTGTTGATGAATCTCCGCAGATTAGGATTAATGCTATTGAAGCTATTATGGAAAGTGAAAATCCTCGCTCTGTAGAAACAATTAAGACATGTCTTATTGAAGATGAGGATGAGGAAGTTAAGAAAAATGCTCTGATTGCGCTTTATAATCTTATCGGACGCGAGATTTTGGATGAAGTTGCAAACAGCCCTGATTTTTCAGATAGCCTAAAAATGGAAGCTGTTTCAATGATTTCGGAGTATGAAGACGATGAGTAAAGGGATTATTTTGCTGTCAGGCGGGCTGGACAGTCTTGTTAGTTTAGGGCTTGGCGGATATAATGTTTCGCTTGCTTTGACTTTTGATTACGGGCAGAAATCTGTAAAAGATGAAGTTGAAGCTTCAGCAAAAATTTGTGAATATTACGGGATTGAGCATAAAGTAATTAAACTAGAATGGCTTAAAAATATTACGCATACTGCTCTAGTTTCAGACGATAAATTGCCTGATAAAATTGATGAAAATTCCGCAAAAAATGTTTGGGTTCCCAATCGTAACGGACTTTTCCTTAATATCGCAGGAAGTTTTGCCGATGCAGAGGGGTATGATTATATTCTGATTGGGGCAAATAAAGAGGAAGCTCAAACTTTCCCTGATAATACAAAAGAATTTATCGAAAGAGTAAATGCAGAATTTGAATTTTCAACACGTAAGCAGCCCAAAGTTGTTGCACCCTTGATAAATTACGATAAAAATGATATAGTAAAACTTGCATTGGAAAATGATATTCCCTTAAATCTTGTTAAAAGCTGTTATGCAGGCGGGGAAAGACATTGCGGGAAATGCGAATCTTGTATAAGGTTAAAAAATGCACTTATTGTTAATCATGCGGAAAAACTTATAGAGGAATTGTTTTGAAAACTTTATTAATTGATAACGAAATTAAATATGAAGGCTGGCAGTTGTGCCCTCATTGGATTTATAAAAATTTTAAAATTCAAGGAGATGCAACGGTTGCTTTTATTGGTGAATGTGAAGTTAAATTAACCGAAATGGTTGATATTGAAGATGTTATCAATGATGAACCGATTTATAGCAAATCAATGCTTAGTTTTATATCAGAACAGTTTAATGTAGGTCTTGTTGAGGGCGTTTTCAGACAAAGGCTTTTAATTTGTATTATAAAAGAAGCTTTGGAAAAACGCGGGTTTAAAATTACCAGAAACGGTGATGATTTGTTTTTTGAAGGCAAAAAGTTAACAGTATCAATCGCGACAAAATCTGCAACGTCTGTTTTAATTCATACGGGAATTAATATTTTGTCTGACGGTGCGCCTGTCAAGGCAAGCGGACTTACAAGCGAATTGGGTATAACTGATATCAAAGGTTTAGCGCAGGAAATTATGAATAACTATGCGGAAGAAATTAATGATATAATTATGGCATCAACAAAGGTTAGAGGTGTATAATGCAGGAAGATTTAAAAAAATCAAATCACATAAGCTATAAAGATTACCAGAAAAAAGTTACAAAAAATCCTAATGAAGGAATTGCGATTTTTGTATCGGCATTTTTTATTTTGTTGTTGTTATTCTTAGGCATAGCAAAACAAATTTCACCCGAAATTGATGTTTCTATCGGGGAAGATAACGCAAAAGTTTCTCAAGAAGATGACGAAAAATCTGTTGTTGATGAAAGATTAAAACTTTTACAAATGGAAGATAACGGAGATAATACTTTTGCTCCCGAGTTGGATGAAAAAGTTGTTATTCCTGAAAAGAAAAGTTCCGAAGCTGTAAAAGAGGAAGAAGAAATAAAGCTTCCTGAAAAAGAAGCAACTCCAAAACCGACAGAAACCGCAGCTCCCGTTACATCAAAAGTTGTTGTCGGATATTATCAGACAAAAGAGCAGGCAGAAGTTGCAAAAGGTATAATTGCGGAAGCAGGTTTGAATATTTCTCCGTTTGTAAGAAGTATCGGCGGTGCGTATACAATTCAAGTAGGTTCTTATTCTTCTCGCGAAAAGGCTCAAAGTGTCGTAAATGACTTGCTCAGAAACAACTATCCTGCAAGGATTATTACGGAGTAAAATATTTATATAGCACTCAGAACCAATTGCATAAATCGTTGTTGCAAAGCACTTTTTCTAAATCAGACATTGTATTTTCGTTTGTCATTTCATAAGTTACGGGTGTAATTGAAATTTTATTGTTTCTAACCGCTGCAATATCTGTGTTTGCATCAACAGGTTCTGTAATAAGCTCGCCGGCCATCCAGTAATATACTTTTCCGCGCGGGTCAACTCTTTTTTCATAATTGTCTGTAAACATTTTCTTGCCGAGTTCTGTAATTGCAACACCGGCAATATCTTCTTCGTCAAGTGCAGGAACATTGATATTTAATAAACTTTTTTTAGGAAAGTTGAATTGTGAAAGTTTTGGTAAAAGTGCAGTTACAAATTTTGCGGCAAATCTAAAGCTGTCCATCTCATAATGCATGCTTGCCAATGACATTGCAATACTTGGAAATCCCAACATTGCGCCTTCCATCGCACAGCTAACCGTTCCCGAATACAAAATATCAGCACCTAAATTCGGACCATGGTTGATACCAGAAATGATTATATCAGGCTGTTCCTCAGGTGATAAAATTGCATTAATACCTATTTTAATACAGTCACCCGGTGTACCTGTTGTTACCCAAGCTCTTTTTACATTTCCATAAGCTTCAACTTCCTCAACCCTTATTGGTGTATGTAAGGTTAAAGAATGTCCTGCGGCACTTCTTTCTCTGTCAGGTGCTATTACGTAAACCTCATGTTGCTCAGCCAGTGCTTCAGATAAACATCTTATACCATTGGCTGCAATTCCGTCATCATTTGAAATCAATATTTTCATAATCGTATAATATCATAATTTTATATTAACTTTTGTAACAAAAATGCATAATATTACCTTAGTATAGCAATTTTATATATCAAAAATTGTTTATATATATGACACGAGGAAAGCATAAAACGAGGAATCACGAAAAACGTTTTATTGCACACTACACTTCACACTATTACGAGGAATTATGAAACAAGAATTCCAACGCTACCATCTGGTGGCGTTTTTTTTATGCAAACAAAGTTTGCATATACTACTTATTAATAACAGCTAAAATCTCGGCAAGTTTACCTGAATTGTTATCTTTAAATTTGATTTCATGTTTTGTTTCTTCAGGAGTAAACTCTGATTTTTGATAATTAATTAAATACTTCATAAATTCCGGACTAAACATATAAACACACCTTTCCTACATCTATATAAAAACATAAAACTGAAAATTTTTGCCTAAAATTTACAAATTATTTACAATAGTCTGTGTTATAATATTTACAGGTGGTAAAAATGAGACAAGCTTCAATAATAGATATAATTTCTCCCGTTATGGCAGGCCCTTCCAGTTCTCACACGGCAGGTGCTGTAAGGCTTGGACTTTTGGCAAGAAATGTTTATAATGCAAAACCGGATAAAATTACTTTTAAACTTTATAATTCATACGCTTTGACAGGAAAAGGGCATGGTACTGATAAAGGCTTGCTTGCAGGCGTTCTTGGGTTTGCTGTTGATGATGAGAGAATTAAAAACATATTTGAAACTCCGGAAGCACAAGAAATTGAATATGATTTTGAATATTTACAGGACTTTAACAGGCATCCGAATGCAGTTGATTTTATTTTTGAAGGCGGTTTGAATTTTACAGTATCGGGAGATTCTGTTGGTGCTGGAGAAATCTTGTTGACGAAAATAAATAATTTTTCTGTAAATTTAAACGGAAAATATAATACAATTTTGCTTGTTTATGATGATAAACCGGGTGTTATTTCAAAAGTTACAGGCATGATTCAAGCCGATAATGTTAATATTGCGACCCTTCATTGTGATAGAAGCGGTAAAGGTAAAGATGCTTCAATGTGTATTTGTATTGATGGTGATTTGACAAAAAATTGCTTAAATTCTCTGAGTGATTTGAAAGATATGTATATTGTAAGGTATATCAGGAAGTTGGAAAGTTAATGGACAACATAAATACATTCAGGCAATTATATTATGCCTGCAAAGAAAAAAATAAAATGATTTATGAAATTGCACTGGACAATGAGGCAACGCAGGGTGAATACAGTGAATATCATGTGAGATTGCAAGCTAAAAAAAGTTTGGATGCAATGAAAGATGCTATAAAAACAGGATTAAACTGTACAGAGCCTTCACCAAGCGGAATGAGCGGGGATGATTGCGATAAATTGCAAAAAACTTCTGCTAAATCTATTCTTGGTGATACTGCACAAAAAATGATGAAATATGCACTTGCAACAAGCGAACAAAATCTCCGTATGGGCAGAATTGTTGCCTGCCCGACTGCAGGTTCTTGCGGTATTGTTCCAGCAGTTTTGATTGGGTTTGCAGAAGATAATAATATATCTGAAAATGACCAGATTAATGCGCTTATTACAGCGGGAGAAGTAGGCAGATTAGTTGCAAACAAAATGGCACTTGCAGGTGCAGTCGGCGGTTGTCAGGCAGAATGCGGAGTAGCTTCGGCTATGGCAACAGCTGCTTTAACTCAAATGCGCGGCGGGTCTGTTAAACAAATTATAAATGCGGTTGCGCTTGCCTTGAAAAATATTTTGGGCTTAACCTGTGATCCTGTATGCGGATTAGTGGAAATCCCTTGTGTAAAACGCAACCCGTTTTTGGCAATTCATGCTGTTACTGCGTCAGAGCTTGCTATGGCAGATATTATCTCAAAAATTCCAATAGATGAGGTAGTTGACGCTATGGAGCAGACAGGTCAATTAATGTCGCCGTTATTGAAAGAAAGTTCTCAAGGCGGACTTGCAAAAACTAAAACTGCTATTGCGCTTGAAAAGAATATTTTGAAATGATTAAGTTTTGTAACAACTTTTGAGGTTTTAGGCAATTATGTGGAAATTATATTCTTTATATATATATAAGAGATAGATATATAATTATAAGGAGTATAAATCATGGCAGTAGAATTTAATCCTGCAGCAAAAAGCGAAGTCAGTACAAAAAAACATGGTGCTTTTTTGGCATTAGATACTCAAAAGAAACCCAAATTTGATGAACAATTTACACTGGCTTATGGTGGTGCAACAGGTTATGTATCTCCACCAGCATTGAACGAAGGTGGATCCTGCTTTAATCCTGCCTGATATTTTGCAAAAAGATTTTGTTTAATGTAGACTAATTCAAGAGGATTAGTCTACAAATGTTGTTAACAGCAGATATTGGAAATACAAGTATTACATTAGGGATTTTTGACGAGAGTGCTCTTGTTGAGGAGTTTCGTTTGGCTTCCGACAAAGATTTGTCTTTGGAAGAATATGAAGTGCTTTTGAAATCCCTGTTTAAAAATTATAGTGTTGACGGGTGCATAATTTCGTCTGTTGTTGAAGAACTTACAAAAAAGTTTAAGTCAGCAGTTGACAATGTTTTTAAACTTGATGCGATTGTTCTTTCAACAAATATTAATACAGGTGTAAAGATTTGTCTTGATAATCCCGAAGAAGCAGGTGCAGATAGAATTGCAAATGCAGCAGGCGCTTATGTTTTGTATAACCATCCCGTAATTGTTGTGGATTTTGGAACAGCAACAACTTTTGATATTGTAAATAACAAAGGTGAATTTATCGGCGGGGTAATTTCTCTTGGTATTATGTCACAGATGAAGGCGTTGAATAAGTTCACATCAAAATTACCGCAAACAGATGTTACGATTTCTAATTCCGCAATAGGTCATAACACAAACGATGCGATTTTATCAGGCGTAATCAGAGGAACTGCGTGTATGATAGATGGACTTGTCGAGCAATGTGAAAAAGAATTAGGTGAAAAAGCTGTCTTAGTTGCAACAGGCGGATATTCGGGATTGATTGCAAATTACCTGAAACGTCCGTTTGATTTTATTAACCCGACCTTGACCCTTGAAGGGCTTCGTTATTTATATGAATTAAATGCTGTAAGTAAATTGCAGGAAGTTTCCCATTAAATTTTCGTTCCAAACCTGAACGTTGTCGGGAACGGACAGTACTGTCGGGGTGAAGTTCCAGATATATTTTATGTGTGCGTTTACAAGAAAATCAGCTGTACTTTGCGCAAATTTGCCCGGAACTGTAAGGATTGCAATATCAATTTCATCTTTTGAAGCAGTTGCGGCAAGTTCGTACATATTTTGAATTTCCATACCGTTGATTATTTTGCCGATTTTGTTTTTATCATTGTCAAAAATTGCAAGGATTTTTAGTCCGTAATCGGTGAAGTTTCCGTAGTTTGCAATTGCGGTTCCAAGGTTTCCTGCTCCGACTATCAAGGCTTTTTTTGTTTTTTTGAAACCTAAAGTTTTTTCAATTGAGATTTTTAACTCTTTAACAATGTAGCCGATACGAGATTTGCCTGAATTATTAAGCACATTGATATCTTTTCTCACCTGAGAATCGTCAATATGAAGCAGTTCGGCGATTTGTTTGCTTGAAATATGTTCAATATTCTTGTCGATAAAATCCGACAAGATGCAATGATAAAGTGTCAGTCTGTTTATAACTTTATCTGAAATTTTTTTATCCATTTAGTTGTTATTCCTGTTTTCTTCATCTTTAACAAATTTTGCAAGCTGCTCAAGATGTTTATCTTCAATTGCCTCAATAAGTTCTGTTACTGATTTAATTTTGCCGAGAGCAAATCCTGTTTCAGCAAGCAAAACGCAGTCGTTACAAAGTCTGTAACCTTCGTATTCGATAGAACCTGCAAGGCATTTGGTTTCACCGCAGCAATCGCAGTCAAAAGTTTCGTCTATAATATCAGGGTTATCCTCGATATCGTCAAGACGCATTTGTTCGACTACCTGTGCCATTTCTTCAATAATTTCTTGTTTGCTTCTCATTTTATTAAATCCCTCATTTTGCTTACTGCTTCAGGCAGACCCGTAAATACGGCACGAGAAATTATGCTGTGTCCTATGTTAAGCTCATTTAAGCCTTCAATTTCGTGCATTCTGTGAACGTTTTCATAATTCAGCCCGTGTCCTGCATTAACTTTCAAGCCTAGGCTTTGAGCAAGTTCTGCTGATTTTTTAAGCTTTTGAAATTCAGCTTCTTCGTCCTCATAACCGAAGCATTCGGAATACGTTCCCGTGTGCATTTCAATAAATTGTGCACCTGTTTTGGCTGAAGCTTTTACCTGCTCCTCATCAGGATCGATAAATAAGCTTACTATAATTCCTGCATCTAAAAGCGGTTTAATAAATTCGGTTACTTTGTCTAATTGTCCTGCAACATCAAGTCCGCCTTCTGTAGTGACTTCCTGACGTTTTTCTGGCACAAGACAGATTGAGTGCGGTTTTATCTCAAGTGCAATTTTCTGAATATCGTCAGCCATTGCCATTTCAAGGTTTAGTTTTGTTTTTATGGTGCTTATTAGAGTGTAAACATCTTCATCTTTAATATGTCGTCTGTCCTCTCTTAAATGTGTTGTAATTGAAGTTGCGCCGTTTGCTTCGGCAATTTCTGCACCTTTAATAACGCTCGGCTCAATTCCTCCTCTTGCGTTTCTTAAAGTTGCGATATGATCTATATTTACACCAAGTAGCATTTTATTTCTCCTTTATACTTAAAAGCGCTGTATATGACGGCAATATAGTTGTTTTACCATCTTTTGTAGCTTTTTCTATTGCTTTTTTAATATTTGGTTCTATTATAATTTTTTTCTGTGGTATTCCTGCATATTTTAAACGAGTTGCCATATCGTTTGCGCGGATACCTGATGTGATTACAAGTTTTTTGGCATCTTTCAATTGTTCAAAATCACTGTCCCAAAGCCAGCTTATGTCGCGTCCGTCAGCGTAATTGTCATTGATTGCAATTACGATATTTGAATTCAAATCAACTGTTTTCAAAACTTCGCTTGCACCTGTAGGGTTTTTTATAAGTTGAATTAACGCGGGGTTGCCGTTAATAATCCTTTTTTCCGTTCTGCCGAAAATGCTGTGGTAACTGTCGAGGGCTTTTTGAATTTGTTCTGCGTTTAACCCGAGTTCGTAGCCGAAAGCAATTGAAGCAAGCGCATTGTAAGCATTATAAAGCCCTGTAAGGTTAACCTTAAATTCGTTACCTTTTAATGTGATTATTGAATAATCCTCAAATACTTCAACATCTGCGGGGTAGTCGCATTCGGGGCGTTTGTAACCGCATTTGGGGCAGAAATAGTGTCCCTGTTGTGCAAAGAATTGTTTTGAATACTCTAATGGGTGTCCGCAAGAGCAGTTGAAAACTTCTGACGGCGCATTTGATTTTGTCGAGCATTTAACGTTTTCAAAACCGTAGTAAACAGCGTATTTGGTTCTGTCAAATGTCGCAACAAGCGGATCATCAGCGTTTAAAATAAGTTTTAAATCTGGATTTTTGTAGATTGCGTTTTTAATAAATTCTGCCGTTGTATTCAATTCACCGTATCTGTCTAATTGGTCGCGGAAAAGGTTTGTAACGACAAGATAATCCGATTTTAAGTAATCATAAAGCTTTGTGAGATATGCCTCATCACTTTCTATTACGGCATAATCATATTTTCTGTGAGGTGCTATGGCAAACATATTTGCAACCCCTGTAAGCATATTTGCACCTTCAAGGTTATGGATAACTTTTTGCCCGTTGACTTCTAAAATATGTGCCATAAGCCCTGATGTTGTCGATTTTCCGTTAGTTCCCGTAACCGTTGCGACATCTTTTTTGATATATTTTCTGCAGTGTTTTAAAAAATCAGGACAAATTTTCAATGTCAGCATTCCGACAAATGAAGTTCCTGACGATTTATTTCTCAATTTTATGGCTAAATAAGCCAGTTTTGCTATGATTAACGCTATATAAAATCTCATAAATAGTCCTTTAGACGTATTCCCCTAATCTGTAATTTATATTAGTATAAAAACAATAAAATGTATATATTAATAGCAATAGTTTTTATAGCAGAATTAATAATTGCCTTGAATTTAATTTTATTGATAGTTAAGGCAGATAAAAAAGTGCGTTATTATAACCAGTGCGCAGGTGCTTTTAATCCGCTTGCTCAAACTGCTCTGCAGTATGCAAGATGCAAGGTCTCCGAATTTAACAAGTCTTTTGCTTGTATTTTTGAGTTTATAAGAAAGAAAAAAGAACAGGTTATTTTTAAGACTTTATTTATGATTTCAATATATGCGATGCTGATAGTGTTTAAAATAAAGATGAAAAAAGCATCAAAGATTTATAAGCTTATAGCTGTAATGCGTGATTTGGCGCTTGAATTAGCTGTTTAGCTTGTAATCTTTTAAAAAATATGATAGAATAAATTTGTACTATTGAAAGGTAAAAACGGGAGCGAACGTAAGTGAGCGACTGACCAAAATATAAAAAGTCTGACCAAGGTTGGCGGAAAGGGTAAAAAAATGAGTAAAAACAAATCATTAATGTTCGGTATGGGCTTGCTTGCAGGTGTTGTAGGCGGACTTGTGGCAGGTGTTTTATTTGCTCCGAAATCAGGTGAAGAATCAAGACGCCAGATTAAAGAAACAGCGTGCGAATTATACGAAAAACATTCTCCCGCTATAAAAGAAGCTAAAAAACAGGCTCTTGAAAATGTTGATTTGATGAGATATAAGTTAGAAAGACAATTGAGAAAATTTAATAATATGGTAAAATCAAAAAAACTTCTTAAAGCAAAAGAGCTTGAAGGAATGGACGATTACAATTACTAGGAGTCGAAAATGGAGATGTCACAAATCGCGTTAAATCAAGGGTTAACTTTTCTTGCTTGGGCAACAGGTATTGTTGTTATTGTTGTCGCAGGCTTTTTGGTTAAACTTTTATTTGACCTTTCAACATTAGCTAAAAACTTAAATCAAACTTCAATTATTGTTAATACAGAATTGAAACCGACATTGAATGAACTTAATCAGACATTAAGCTCAATAAATGAAATAGTTAAAAATACCGACAAAGGTGTAGGCGATTTCAAAACTGCAGTCGGCGGATTTTTTGATAAAACCAAAATGATTTCGGGCACTTTGTTCGGCGGTTTGATTAAAGGTTTTACAACAGCTTATAATATGTTTAAAAAATAGCCGTTTAGTGGGATTGTTTATTCCGGACTAAACGTTAAAATGAAAATGAAAAAAGGAGAAATCTATTATGTCAGCAGGTAAATTTTTAGCAGGTTTTATAGTAGGCGGAGCAATTGGTGCTATCGCAGGCGTTTTATTAGCACCTAAATCAGGTGAAGAAACTCGCCAAATGATTGCAGACGGTGCAAAAGATGCTTTAAAACGTGCAGATGAAACAGTAAAAGAAATTCAATCAAAAGCAGACGATGTTGTTTCTGATATGCAGAAAAAAGGCGACGAAATTAAAGAAAAACTTCAAAACCTTATTAATCAGCAAAAAGAAGCAAAACAAGAAGCTTAAAAAAAGAGGCGAAAGCCTCTTTTCTGTTATCTGTTCTTTAATGCCTCATCAAGTGCTTTTTCAAGCACTGTAATTTTGTTTTCCAAAACTTTGATTTTTGCTTCGCCGTTAGAATTTGAAATTGCGCCTTTTTCAAGTTCGCGTTTGTATGCGTTATATTTTTCTTTTAGTGAAGAATACAGCGGAGCAAAGAAAAATATGACAGAAAATATTCCCAAGAAAAATATTATTAATGTATAAATCGCAAAATCAAAGTTTATCGTATGTATTGAAAGGTTTGTCAGTGATGCAAATTTTGGGCTTAATAAATTTATTGTCACATTGTTGTGATAATTCATTAATACCAAATAACCTGCGCATAGTGCCGATAATATAGAAAATGCTTGCATTTTTATCCTCTTAAATATCTCAAAACTTTATTGATTTTTTCGTCGGGTTCAATTTCCAAATTTATTATTTCATTTCCAAACGGTTTTGTAAAGCTTAAATAATAAGATTGTAAAACTTGTTCTTGCGTTTTAACTTTTCCCTGACCTGCTCCATAGAGAGTATCATTGTAAATAGGGTGTTTTAAATAGCTCATGTGAACACGGATTTGGTGGGTTCTGCCAGTGATAAGAGTTAATTCAATATAGGTGTGTTCTTTAAATCGTTTCAAAACCCTTATGTTGGTCAAGCTTTGCTTGCCGTCCTCTCTAACCATCATTTTGTGAGGTTGATTAGGGTTTCTGCCTATTGGAAGATTAATTTCAAATTCATCCTCTTTAATTGCACCTTTAACTATTGCACGGTATTTTTTTGTCAAAGTGTGCTCTTTTATTTGGTTAGCTAGAAATTCATGTGCATCATTGTTTTTCGCAATCATCAAAAGTCCTGATGTGTTGCGGTCAAGTCGATGTAAAATTCCTCTGCGAAATTCGCCGTTAATATCTGATAAATTCTCACCGTATTTGTATAAAAGTGCGTTTACAAGAGTGTTTTCGCGCTCGATTGTTGTCGGGTGGGTAAGCATTCCTGAGGGTTTATTTACGACAAGCATATTTTCATCCTCATAAACAATATCAAGCGGAATGTTTTGAGGTGGGATTGTCAATGTTTCCTGTTCGGGAATTTCAAATTCTATTTTGTCATTTTCTTTGAGAGAATACGACGGTTTTTTGATTGTATCGTTAATTTTTACCGCACCTGATTTGATGAAGTTTTGAATTTTGGAACGTGACAAATCGGGAGTTATTTCTGCCAAATAACTGTCCAATCTTTTGTTTTCGTCGTTTTCATCAATAAAAATAATCATCTATTTGGTCTTTTTGATTAAAATCATTACAATCAGTGCGATTACACCAATATTTATAAAGATATCAGAAATATTAAATACAGGGAAGTTTATAAAATTTAGTTGAAAATAGTCACGTACAAAGCCGTAAGCAATTCTTTCGTGAAGATTCCCCGCAATACCTGCAGATAACAATGCAATGAAAAAACAAGTTTTCAAAGAAATTGATTTAAGGTGATTGATTACATGTAATGCCAGCAAAACCAGTGCTATCATTGAAAGAATTATGAGTAATTCTCTTGAATCTTGTAATATGCTGAAAGCTGCTCCCGTATTTTTTACGTAATTAAGTGAAAATACGGCATTTGACATGTGAAATCCGTTTCTGAGATTTTCTACCATTACGTTTGACAGGTATAAATCAGTGAAAATAAAAAATACATAACATACTGCGAAATATATAAATTTACTTGCTTTGTTCATTTTTTGCCCTCTTTGACGGTTTTGGAATTATTTTATCTATATTGGTCAGTCACTCACTTATGTTCGTTCCCGTCTTTAATTTAACAAATTTGTTTTCCGGAACAACATTTACTCTTGTCATAATAAATGCAAGTCCTCTCATGTGTATATTAATGTTTTCACCCTGCTCTTGAGCTTGAGCAAGACCGACTGATGCAATAGCATATTCGTTCACATTTTCTTGGTTTGACATAAATACGCGTTCTAAAATATTGTCATTTGATACACGTCTGAAATTGTCTTCGGTTTTTGTCTGCGGATATACTATTTTTTCTCTGCTTATAGATGCAACAGCATCAACACCTTTAGGAACATCTATTTTCAATGTTGTTGTGTAATATTTTCCTGCACCTATTTGTTTTGGTGTATCTAATTCCACATTAACATATCTTGCACCGCCGTATTTTAGGGTTGAAGTTTCTTCTAAAACATCTTCCGATTCAATCAGCCAAATTTCGCCATGTTTTTGCAAATGATAAATGCATTTTGCTGTGGAATAAAGTTCTCCGACAGTTTCAAAATCACCGATTTGTTCTTTAGGAGCAGAAACAGCTGTTTCTGTCACCAAAACTCTTGCATAATTATCTGTGAATTCAATATTGTTTATTTGAGTTGAATATGTGATATCGGGATAAGTTTCCCAGGTATCTTCAACCATTTTCATATAAATGTCATAATTAAATCCATCCGAATTAACAAAATCTTTTGAATAAACAGATTGAAGCCCGACAAGACAATGTTTGTTTGCCTGTTTAATCATTTCGCCGAAAAGTGCTTTAATTTCAGCATTTCTGGCTTTGTTAAGTTTTTGTTGTTCGATTTTTACTTTTTGTTCAGTCAGAAATCCTGCTTCAGACGGAATTTGAACAGATAATAATAAAGCTAAAATTAAAATTAAGGATATCTTTTTCATGATTTTATTATATATAAAAAATTTTTTTTATGCTATTATCCTAACAGATTAGGAGAGAAAAAGATGAAAAATGCATATTTTCCACAGGAAATAGAAAAGAAATGGCAGAAAATTTGGGAAGAAAACGGAACGTTTAAAACACCGAATGAGAGCGATAAACCTAAATATTATGCTCTTTCAATGCTTCCATACCCGTCAGGTAAATTGCATATGGGGCATGTAAGAAACTACACTATTACAGACGTTATTGCACGTTTTAAAAAGATGAACGGATTTAACGTACTTCATCCGATGGGTTGGGATAGTTTCGGACTTCCTGCCGAAAACGCCGCAATGAAGCATGGCGCTGAACCTGAAAAATGGACTTTGGAAAATATTGCATATATGACAAAACAGTTAAAAATGCTTGGTCTTTCATATGATTGGGACAGAGAAGTTACAACTTGTCTGCCTGATTATTATAAATGGACTCAATGGCTGTTTTTACAATTATATAAAAAAGGTCTTGCTTATAAAAAAGACGCTTCCGTAAACTGGTGTAACGAATGCGGAACAGTTCTTGCAAATGAACAGGTAATCGACGGCAAATGCTGGAGATGCGACAGTGTGGTTGAGAAAAAATATTTATCTCAATGGTTCTTTAAAATTACCGAATACGCAGAAGAACTCTTGAAAGATTTGGATAAACTTCCCGGTTGGGGCGACAATGTAAAAACTATGCAGGCTAACTGGATTGGAAAATCAGAAGGTGCAATTTTCAGATTTAAAGTTGTTGAAAAAGACCTTGAAGTTCCTGTTTATACAACAAGACCCGACACTGTTCACGGTATTACATACCTTGTTGTAGCACCTGAATACAAAGATATTGAAGCTTTGACAACTCCTGAAAATAAAGAAGCGGTTGAAGCTTATCGTGCTAATGCGCGTAAAATGACCGAAATTGAAAGACTTTCAAATGACAGAGTAAAAACCGGGGTTCCGCTCGGAACTCACTGTATAAATCCGTTTACGGGCGAAAAATTCCCGCTCTGGACTGCGGATTATGCGCTTGCCGAATACGGAACGGGTGCTGTGATGGCAGTTCCGACACATGATGAACGAGATTTTGATTTTGCTAAAAAATATAACTTACCTATGAAAGTTGTTATTCAAAATCCTGAAAATCCGTCAGACTGCAAAGAAAAGGCTTATACAGAAGAAGGTATTCTGGTAAATTCCAATGAGTTTAACGGAATGAAAAATACCGAAGCTAAAAAAGCGATTACTCAAAAAGCTGTTGATGAAGGTTTTGGCGAGTTTAAAACACAATACAGATTGAGAGATTGGTTAATTTCACGCCAGCGCTACTGGGGTGCTCCAATCCCTGTTGTTTACTGTGAAAAATGCGGTATTCAGCCTGTACCTGAAGATCAATTGCCTGTATTATTACCGAAAGACGTTGATTTTTCTGTAGTCGGCAAATCTCCGATTACAACTTCAAAAACTTTTGCTGAAACAACTTGCCCATGCTGCGGCGGAAAAGCAAGACGTGAAACTGATACAATGGATACATTTGTATGCTCAAGCTGGTATTATATGAGATACGCTGATCCTAAAAATGATAAAATGCCGTTTGATAAAGACTTGATTAACCATTGGCTTCCTGTTGATCAGTATGTAGGCGGTATTGAACATGCAATTTTACACTTGTTATATTCAAGATTTTTTACAAAAGCTTTGAGAGATTTAGGCTTGCTTGATTTTGACGAACCGTTCAAAAATCTTTTGACACAAGGTATGGTTCTTAAAGATGGTGCAAAAATGTCAAAATCTAAAGGTAACACCGTTGACCCTGATGAAATCTTTGAAAACTACGGGGCGGATACAGCAAGATTGTTTATCCTGTCAGATTCACCTCCGGCAAGAGATTTTGACTGGTCAGATGCTGGTGTTGAAGGATGCTACAAATTCTTGAACAGAGTTTGGAGATTAATCTCATCAAATGCTGAGAATATCAAAGTTGCTTACGCATTGCCGACAACATTAACAAAAGAAAATGATGATTTGGTTCGTGTTGTTCACATGGCAATCAAAGGTATTACTAACGATATTTCAAATGACTTCCAGTTCAACACTGTAATCTCTAAATATCGTGAACTTGTTAATGCTATATATGATTGGCAAGGCAAAAAATCTGATTTGAACGATGAGGATAAGGCTGTTTTGAGCTTTGCTATTGTAACGTTAATCAAATTAATGTCACCTGTAGCGGTTCACTTGTGTGAGGAAGCTTGGACAGAATTGGGCGGAGAGGGTTCAATTCACGCTCAAGATTGGCCTGTTTGGGATGAAAACCTTGCAAAAGCAAGTTCGATTACTTTAATTGTTCAGATTAACGGTAAAGTAAAAGATAAGATTGAGGCTGATGAAGCATTAAATCAGGATGAGCTTAAAGAGCTTGCTCTATCAAGTCCGAAAGTTAAGGAACTGACAGAAGGTAAAACGATTGTGAAAACGATTGTTGTACCCAAAAAATTAGTTAATATAGTAGTTAAATAAAAGCGGGAATTTCCCGCTTTTTTATTTACAAATAGTAAAATTTCTATCCACTCCCGATTTATGTATTATAATAGTAAAAGGAGAGAGGGTATTATTTTGAATAAGAAATATTATTTTATAGCAATAGGCGGAGTAGGAATGAGCGGTTTGGCAAAATATTTGCTTGAAAACGGCTGTGAAGTTTCAGGCTCTGATATAGTAGACAGCAAATATATTGATAAATTAAGAAAATTAGGTGCAACTGTTTATATCGGTCAAAAGGCTGAAAATGTTCCTTCAGATGCGATTGTGGTTGCGAGCACGGCAATCAGGGAAAACAACCCTGAAATGGTTCGAGCAAGAGAATTGGGATTGAAGGTTTACCACCGTTCAGATATTTTGGCGGAAATTTCAAGTTGGGGCAAATTCTTTTTAGGTTTTTCGGGAACTCACGGCAAAACTACTACAAGCGGACTTTGTTCTTACGTTTTGGAAAAAGCAGGCTTGATGCCTTCGTACGTTGTCGGCGGTCTTTTGCCTGATATCGGCTTGAATGCTCATTCTCAGGACGGAAAATTTTTCTGTGCCGAATTAGATGAAAGCGATGGTACTATTGTAAAATATTCTCCGAATATTTGTGTTGTAAACAATTTGGAAGCCGATCATCTCGATTTTTATAAGGATGGGTTGAAGTCTATTCTTGAAACTTTTGAAAAATTTATTTCAAATATGGCAGATGATGCGGTTTTGCTTGTAAACAAAGATTGTAAAGGTGCAATGAGCTTGCATAGTCATAAAGCTATTACATTCGGTTTGGATGATGCCGATTACACTGCAAAAAATATTGAGTTTAAGTCTGATTGCACTACATTTGATATTTATTATAAAAATAATTTTTTAACAGATTTGACGATTATTTTGCGCGGAAAACACAATGTTTATAACGCTTTGTCAGTTCTTGCAAGCTTGCATCAGGCAGGTGTTGATATAAGAAAAGTTAAACCGCATTTTGCAACTTTCTCGGGTATGGGCAGACGTTTCCAGAAGGTTTGCGAATTTGACGGTGTGACTGTGTATGATGATTACGCACATCATCCGACTGAAATTAAGGCAACTCTTTCATCAGCGGAAGGAATGAGCGGAAAACATATTGTTGCAGTATTTCAGCCTCACAGATACACAAGATTGAAAAATTTGTGGAATGAGTTTTTGGATGCATTTGGTGGTGTGGACAAAGTCTATGTCACAGATGTTTACTCAGCTTCTGAGGATGAAATCGAGGGCATTAATTCCGAAAACTTCGTAAAAGAATTGTCATCTCATGTTGACTGTGAGTATATTTCAGGATCAATCAAAGATGTTGCGAAAAAATTGTATCCAAAATTGGATGAAAACGATGTTGTAATAGGCTTAGGCGCAGGTACAATTACAAATCTGGGCAAAGAACTTTTGTCAGTAAAAGATGAGGTAATCGAAGTTGCTCGTTGAGGAAAATTTTGAAATAAAAAAACTTACATCTTTTAAAATTGGCGGGAAAATCGCTAAAATGATTTTTCCCGAAACCGTTGATGAGTTTGTTCAAAGCTTAAAAGAATACCCTCAGGCTTTTGTTGCCGGAAATCTTTCAAATACGCTTGTTTCATCTGACGGATTTGACGGGGTGGTAATTTCAACTTTAGGATTGAATGAAATTATTATTGAAGGCGGCAAAATTACGGCAGGAGCGGGTGTAAAAGGCCCGAAACTTGCGCAAACCGTTGCTCAAAAAGGTTTATCAGGGTTGGAATTTATGATTGGTTTTCCCGGTTCTGTCGGTGGTGAAGTTTATATGAATGCGGGCGCAAACGGGCAGTGTGTTGCAGATGTTTTGAAATCGGCAAAAGTTTATTGCCCCGAACAAGGGCTTTTAACCTTGACTGATTTGGGATTTGGTTACAGAACTTCAATTTGTCAAAAGAAAAATTATGTTGTTCTTGAAGCTGAATTTGAATTAACTCCGCGCGAGGGTGTAAAAGAGAAAATGGATGAAAATCTTGCGTTTCGAAAATCTCATCAGCCGTCTTTAGCTTTGCCTAATTGCGGAAGCATATTCAAAAACCCCGAGGAAAATTCGGCGGGCAGGCTTTTAGACGAATGCGGCGTGAAAGGGCTTGAAGTCGGCGGTGTTAAGGTTTGGGAAAACCACGCAAACTTTATTGTCAACCATAATGACGGAACATCAACTGACGTTATAAATCTTATGCGCGAAATGAGAAAAAGAGTAAAAGAGAAATTTGATATTGAATTAAAACCTGAAATAAGGTTTTTGGGAGTAGAGTTATGATAGATAAAAATGCAAAAATTGCGGTACTCGCAGGCGGAATGTCATCAGAAGCAGAAGTTTCTATGCGTTCGGGCAAAGGTTGTTATGAAGCTTTGAAAAGACTTGGATATAAAAATGCAGAGTTGGTTGTCGTTGATGAAAATATCGCACAGAAATTAAAAGGGTTTGATATCGCTTATAACGCACTTCACGGCAAATATGGTGAGGACGGCTGTATTCAAGGTCTTTTGGAAATCTTAAAAATCCCGTATACAGGATGCGGAGTTATGGCAAGTTCTGTTTGCATGAACAAAGAATACACAAAACGAATTCTTTCTACCTGCAAAGATATTCCGTTGATTAAATCTGTTTTTGTCAGAAAAGGCGACGATGTCAGAGAAATGACTAAAAATTTGAACTATCCGTTGATTACAAAACCTGTTTGTGAAGGCTCAAGCTTTGGTATGACAAAGGTTAATACGCCCGATGAGCTTGAAAAAGCTTATGAAGATGCGATTAAATATAACGATGATGTTTTGATTGAAGAATATCTTGTCGGTATCGCGGCAACTGTCGGTGTAATAGGCGACGGTGCAGACAGGCAGGTAACAGAAATTCTTGAGATGCGCCCTAAACATGAATGGTACGATTATGAGTGCAAATATACAAAGGGTATGACTGAATTTGTTCTGCCTGCTGAAATTTCTGATGAAATGACTAAAAGAGTTAAAGAAATTGCGCTTAAAGCATTCGAAATTGCGGGATGCTCGGGAGTTTCAAGGGTTGATTTCCACATTGTCGGCGATATTCCTTATGTATTGGAAATCAATACAAGCCCGGGTATGACAGAAACAAGCGATTTGCCGGCTCAAGCAAATGCTATGGGTATTGATTACGATAATTTGGTACAATTAATCTTAAACAGTGCAGGATTAAATAAATAATGGACGAAAACGAACAGATAAATGAAGAAGAACAACAACAGGACGGCAAACATTTAGTACATAAAAAACGCCGTGAAAGAGTTGTGCGCAAAGGCAGAATGAAACAGGAACGTTTCAGAGCTGTTATGCGGTTTTTTATATCTGTCGGTTTGATTTTGGGAATGGTATACGTTCTCAAGGCTGACGGCTGGTATATGGATAGTAATGCGTTTAACAAAGCTGACGGAAATTCCGTTCAGATTATCAACAACAAGATTGTACCGTCTGTCAAAATTATGACAATGCTTAAAAACAGTAATGTCCCGCATCTTCCGTTATATATGGCGCGTACGAATTCTATTAAAAAAGAATTGATGCAGTTAGCGCCGATTGAAAATGTTTATATAAGACGTTATGCTTTCCCTGCAAGAATTCAGATTATTATAAGAGAGCGCACGCCTGTTATTACAATTTCTCCTGATATAAAATCTCCGCCCGTTGCGTTTTTTACAACAGACGGTACTTTAATCGGCAGAGAATTCTTGCCTCTGGACAAATCTTATAAAACAATTCTTGTTCTCACCTACGGCAATAAAGGTGATGATTACAGAAAATGGGATTTGGAAAAGATTAAAGAAATTCAAAAAATTGTTAAATATGTTGAAACTTATTCAAAAGAACAGGTTGAATTTGTTGATTTCAGAAACCCGAACGATATTTTTGTAAAAATTAAAACCGTAAATATTAGAGTAGGTAAACTTGATGAAAATGTTTATAAAAGAATTGAAAGAATTCCGTCAATTCTCCCGCAGGTCAAAGATGTTGAAACAAAGGTTAAATATCTTGATTTAAGCTGGGAAAAGGTTAATTATTTGAAATTGAAATGAGGATAAAATGCGTATTACACTGGCACAGATAAAATTAAAAACAGGCGATTTTGAATTTAATTTTGAAAATATAATAAAAAATGTTAAAGGTGATTTGGTAATTTTTCCGCAGGCAAATATTGAGGATTTGGGCGGAAAGGATTTAATCCTTGATGAAAAATGCAGAATTTGTCAGAGTGAGTTTTATCAGCATGTTGCAGAAAAAAACTTTCCTCAAAATATTCTAATCGGGGACGTTTTAATCAAAAACGGTGAAGTTGAAATCTCCGAGGACGGATTTTACGATATTTGCGGACAAAGAGTTTTTGTATCCGATACGTTTATTGAAGATATTGAATGTGATTTGTATGTTCTTGCAAAAAACAGATATTTTGCAATGAATACGTACGCTGATTTCGTTGAAAGTATTGAAGCTTATACAAATTTTGTATATGTAAATGCTTTGGGTTTGGCTGATCAAAATGTTTATGCCGGCGCAAGTTTTGCTAAAAATGCTGATAATGAACTTGTTATGCAAATGCCTCTCTGCCAAGAGGATATTGATACGGTTGATTTTTCACGCAGAATTGAATTTGTTGATGAACCGATGGAAAAGCAGGTTCTTGCTGTTACAACTTTTGCATTAAAAGAGTATTGCGAAAATACAGGGTTTAAAAAAGTTGTTCTCGGGCTATCAGGCGGAATTGACAGTGCATTAACCGCAGCGCTTGCCGTAAAAGCTCTCGGTGCTGAAAATGTACTGGGGATTTTGATGCCGAGTATGTTTTCATCTGAAGGTAGTGTGAAAGACAGTTTGAAATTAGCAGAAAATTTGGGTATGCAAACTGTGACAGAACCTATTACGCCATTGTTTGATAAGTTTATAGACGGACGCGACAGACTTCATGACCTTGCAGAAGAAAATCTTCAAGCGCGTTTAAGAGCTTTGATTTTAATGTTCTATTCAAACAGAGAAAATATGCTTCTTTTATCTACGGGCAACAAGTCTGAAAGTGCAATGGGATTTGGCACTCTCTATGGCGATCTTGCAGGCGGTTACAATTTGATTTGCGATTTGACAAAGACAAATGTTTATAAACTTTCAAATTATATTAACCGTGATGGTGAAATTATTCCGCAGGAAATTATTGATAAAGCACCTTCGGCAGAACTTCATCCTAACCAGAAAGACAGTGACAGACTGCCTGAATATGACGTTTTGGATAAAATTATTGAAATGTATTTGGAACAAAATATGTCAGCAGATGAAATCCCGTTTGAACGCTCAATTGTGGATGAAGTTATCAGAAAAATTCACAGATTTCAATTTAAACGTCATCAGGCTTGTTTGGGTGTAAGGCTAACCGAACGCGCATTCTGCGGAGGTGTAAATCTGCCCGTTGTTCAGAAACTTTATTAATATAATTTACAAAATGCTTGCAAATCAATATTTTGCATAATATAATTATTATGCAGAAGTTTTATGGCTTTGGTATGCCAAAAACTTTCTTAACGACACTAACCGTGCTTAGCACAGAAAGAGGACGAAATGCCAAAAATGAAAACACACAAGTCTGCTGCAAAACGCTACAAAGTTACAGCAACAGGCAAAATTGTTAGAAGACAAGCAGGTATAGGCCACTTACTTCAACACAAATCTGCTTCTAGAAAACGCAGAATTTTCCAAACAGTATCAATTTCTGATTCACATTTCAAATTGATATCTAAAGAGTTACCTTACAGAAAGTATGCGAGATAGGAGGCAGTAAATGAGAGTAAAACGTGGTAATGTATTACGCAAAAGACATAAAAAAATATTAAAATTAGCTAAAGGCTTTATCGGTGCAAGAAGCAGAATTTTCAAAGTTGCTAACTGCGCTGTTATGAAAGCTTTAAAATATGCTTACAGAGACAGACGTACTAACAAACGTAATATGCGTCGTTTATGGATTGTTAGAATTAACGCAGCTGTTAGAGAACGCGGAATGAGCTATTCTAAATTCGTTAACGCTTGCAAAAAAGCTAACATCACAGTAAACAGAAAAATGCTTGCTGACTTAGCTGTTAGAGATGCTGAAGCATTTTCAGTAGTTTTTGAAACAGCTCAAAAAGCTTCTAAATAAGCTGACAATAACGATTTTTAAAAGAGAGGCGATATAATAATCGTCTCTCTTTTTTACATTTCTTTACAAAAAGTCAATTCTTTCATAACAAAATACTTTATATACATGTAAGGTTAGGTTAATAATTTGGAGAAATCGTTATGATAGGCGGTGACTTTGATACACCTGTTATGTATCAAGATTTAGCAAACTATACTATGAATCCGATGATGGGTATGCCGTTTGGCGGTATGGCCGTTGGAGGTATCGGTAGTACATCTTATCTTGGCGGTGTTCAAATGAGACCTCAGCTTGATAATGATAAAGTTCAGTTGATGAATAAGAAAAATGAAGAGGGAAAAAGCACATTTAAAAAAGCTATGCTTGGAATAGGTGCTTGTTTGCTTTTGGGCTTTATTCCTGTTGTTCGTAAAGGTATCAAAAAATCAGGCGGTGTTTGGAATTATGTAAAAGGGTTGTTTACTAAAACTCCTCCAGCTCCTCAAAAACCGTCATTGTGGCAAAGATTTAAAAATTTATTTAAGAAAAATCCGGTTCAAAATCCGTAAAGTAGTGTGTGTATAATAAACCTAAACCATAATAACCAATCTTAGTGCAAGTGTTTTACATCTTGCACTTTTTTATGTATAATTGAAAAAAAGGAGGATATATGGCAAAAGATTGTAGTTTTGATATTGTGTCAGAATTTGACAGGCAGGAGCTTGTGAATGCGATTGATCAGGTTAAACGTGATGTTGCATCTCGTTTCGACTTGAAAGATTCAGGTTCATCGGTTGAGTTGGAAGCTGATAAAATGATTACCGTTACGACTAGTGATGAGATGAAATTGAAAAATATTTACGACATTATGCAGTCCAAACTTGTTAAGAGAAATTTGAGTATAAGAATTTTGGATGCTCAACCTGTAGAAAATGCACTCGGCGGTAAAGTTCGTCAGATATTTAAGCTAAGAAAAGGGTTAAATCAAGAACTTGCTAAAAAAATTGTTGCAGATATTAAAGAAAGCAAAAAGAAAGTTCAAGCTTCAATTCAGGGTGATCAGGTAAGAGTTTCGGGTAAAGATAAGGATGATTTGCAGGCAATAATTCAGTTTTTACGCTCAAACGAAGAAAAATATGATTATCCTTTGCAGTTTACAAATTACAGATAAAAAATAAGCTCCATTTGGAGCTTATTTTGTAATCTTATTATTTTCATCAACTATTACAATAGTCGGTTTGTAATTATCCATTTCTTCAGGATTATAGAGCCCGTATGCAATAATAATTACTTTATCGCCCGGTTGAACTTTTCTTGCAGCAGCTCCGTTAAGGCAGATTTTACCTGAATCAGGTTCGCCTTTTATTACGTATGTATGAAATCTTTCGCCGTTATCAATGTCTAAGATATCGACTTTTTGCCATTCTTTAATTTTTGATGCTTTCATTAATGTTTCGTCAATTGTGATTGAGCCTACATAATTTAAGTTTGCATCAGTAACTGTTGCCCTGTGTATTTTTGAACTTATAAATTCTTGTAACATTCTTTTTGCCCTCTTTGTAGGTTTTGGTATTAATTTTTTATATAGCCGTCAAAAGTTTTATCTCGCCTATATATTTTACTGCAAACATATTTAAAAATCAAAGGAGATGTTAATCATCTCCTTTGAACTGTGTTTAATTTAATGTGCCTATAAATTTTGTTTATATATTTTTCTTGAATAATTTTCGATTTTCGGGGTGTCTATTTCAAATACGTGAACTCTTGCAGGTCCGAGGTTTACGGCAAGTTGATTATCTCTTGCCTGTAATGCACTTTTCTTTCCGTATGACGGAAGAAGGTTTTTAAGTTCTTGATTTGCTTTTAATGTTGGAACGTTAACTGTGCAGGAAACATTTCTGTTAACATTTTTGTTTGCTACAACGAGAAGTGTTTTTCCGTTCAAGTGTCTTGCATAAGCTATGATTTGGTCGTTTTTGTCGCCTTTTTTATCAAGCGGTATAAATGTTCCTTTATTTATAACATCTGCATATTTGTCTTTGAGAGCAAATGCGCTTGTCATAAATTTGCCGATTTCGGGCTGATCACCGCCCGGTTTTCTTGAAAGGTTAAAGATATCCAGTCTGCCTCTGTGGACTGTCATTTCATGGTTATCAGTATTAGTTACGGGGTTTTGTTTGCCCTCATAAGAATACAGGTATTTGTCACCTGATTGATAACCGTCAACGATGTAAGGACTTAACATCGGAAGTGTTGCCTGCAAGCCCATTGTAAGATTACAATAGTCTGCACCGCCATGGTACATCGGTGAAATGTCATCGTGTGTTGCAAATGAACCGATTAAAGCTTTACCTTTCGGGAGTTTGTATGACATATCAAGCTGTTCTTTCACGTAATCCATAAAAGTAGTTGCATCAGGCCATTCATGGAAAATGTGATATTGTCCGTAAATTGTATCAAAACCTGCACGAAGCGAGTCTTGTGGTCTGTCATAAGGCATGTTTGCCTGAGGTGAAGCATCTTCATATGTATAAGTTTCACCGAGCCAGCCAAATTCGGGGTCGCGCATTCTTGAATAAGGAATTATAATATCCCAAAATTCAACGGGTTTCGCTCTGGCAACGTCTGCTCTTATTCCGTCAATACCTAAATCAATACACATATCTACATATTCTTTATGGAGTTCAAGAAGTTTCGGGTTTAATGTTCTTTTACCTTCATCTTCCCAAGGTTGAAACATTCTGATATCGTTCCAGCCTTGAGGAGTTTTTGCAAGTCCGTCGCGTTCCATTGCCATCCATTCGGGGTGTTCTAAAAACATATCGTAAGATGCACAGCTTGGCATATCAAGCATTACTTTTATCCCGCGTTTGTGGCATTCGTCAATAAAGGCTTTAAACTGTTCTTTATCACTTCTCGGGTCTTTCGGGTCAATTAATTTCGGGTCAATTCCGAGCATATCTTTCGGTGAATACAAAGAACCTGCCGTTCCCATTGCTTTCAGTTTACCGGGTTCGTGAATTGGCAAGATGTGTAATGTGTTAAATCCTTGAGCTTTAACTTCATCAAGTCTTTCGATTGCGTTTAAGAAAGTTCCGTGTTGTTCGTTTCCGTCAATATATTCGTTGCCGTTTAAATCTTTTGCGTTAAAGGTTCTCGGGATAATTGCAAGAATTTTTGCCTGATTTGTTCTGAAAAGTGTTTTCAAATCATTGTGATAATCGACAGGAGCTGAGGTTTCTGATTTTTTGACAGCAGGAGTATTAATCATTGCCATATTATTTAAATATGCATTCAGTAAACCTGAATTTGTCTGTGCAGGTTGTGTTTGTGGAGTTTGAACAGCTTGTTTAAATGTGGGCTGAGTTCTTATTTGAAGTAAATTTATTGCACTAATCATTTTTTACCTGCCTTGGAGTTTTTAATCTGCCTAAGAAGAATTGAGCTAATACTGTTACTCCTAATAATCCTGCCCCGAAACCGCCGAACATTTTCAGCCATTTCTTAGTGTTAAATGCCTGCTGGCCTGCTTTAAAGAAAAATTCGTCAGGAGCAATACCTGTAAGCAAGAATTTAATATCAGAACCTGTCTGATTTTTTCCGCTGATTAAATGACGCGGTTTGGCAAAATATTTATCTCCGCCGAGTTTTTCAATAATCAGTTGTCTGTATCTTGTGAATTCATCTCTTATAGAAACGTTTCTTTCAAGGATAGCTCTTGTATCGGGGTGAATATCATCCATAAACATAAATTTCATTGCATTTTGATAGAAATATTTGTCGGTTGATATATCAGCAGTACCTTCAACTGCATGTCCCAAATATTTGTTTTTAACTTTTCCGCCTGCAACTTCTAATGGGCTTGTATCGGTTGAAGGGTTAGGATTTCTCAGCATATAGAATTTTGTAGCATGGTCTGATGAGTGACCTTCAAGCATTACGATTTTGCAAAGTTCAATAAGTTCTTCTTTAACTTCTCTTACAAGAGGTAAATCAGGGTTGATATGTGTTAATTTGTTTGGATCAGTTGCAATACGTCTGTATAAATCAAGTGTGCTGATAAGTCTGTTAAATGAACTTTTTACTCCAAGTAATCTGTCTTCAACAAAAGCTTTTTGAATACGTATGTAACTTCCGTTTTCATTTTGTCCGTTTCCGATTATTGATTGAGCTGCTCTTACAAAACCGTTTTCTCTAAGTTGTTGAGCAAAATGATTAAACTGTGTTTGAACTTCTTTTTCATATGTAGTTTGCGAGCCTGTATCTGTAAGCATATGTGATGCAAGATCATTTGGTTTTATTTGACTGTTTAGAGCTCCGACTTTTTCAACAAGAATGCCCATTACTCTGTCATAAGCTGATTTATCGGAAGCAATTTGTTCTAATTTTCCTCTCAACAGTTCACCCATAAGATTTCTGTTAAATCTTACTTTTTCAATTTCGGAAGTTGTGAAGCCTAAAGATTTCATAAGTTCTTGTGAAACATTATTCCAGTAATTTGCAATTACTGTTTCGGGTGCTGAACCTACTTTTATAAGTGCATATTCATCAAGCGCAAGATTTTTTGCTCTAAAATTATCAAGTATTCCTGCAAGTTTTTTCAATTTGCTTTGAGCTGTTTCATCAAGTAATGATGCTCTAACTTCACTTAGTGCTTTGGCAATAGGATGTTCTTCAGTTCTGTTTGCACTGATAAGTTCTCTTATATAACCTATATCTTCAGCATCGTCAGGGTGTGCCTGATTGAATATATTTGCACGTTTTACGATTTCTTCAACAATTTTATTACTGATTTCTGTATGTTCTACCTGTTGGAAACTGTTTCCGGTAAAGCCGTTATCTTTAAAGAATTGAATCATTTCAGCTTCTTTTGGAAGAACTGCTTCTAAAAATTCTTTTGTAAAACCTTTACCTGCAAATTGAGCTTGTAAGTTAGCAGTAACATTTTTTGCTGTTGTATCACTTACCGAATATCTGCCGTTTGAAAGTATTGCTTGTAAATCTTTTCCAAAACTTTCCGATGTAACAGAATCAATGTCTGCAGTAAGAGCGTTTGTAATAGTTTCAATTAATTCGTCATTGATAGGCTGATTTCCATGTTTTTTAATGATTTCTGCTATTCTGTTTTGTGCAGGATTAGTTTGGTATTTTTTTGCGTGTTCATTGAGGTTGGTTAAAATTTGGTCAGCCTTTTTATTCTTTTGATTATTTTGATATCTCAAAAGATAGGGTTCTGCCTGATTACAAATCAATGCGCTCATAATAGGAGTTGCAAAACCTGCTGTAAGCATCCAGAGAGTATTGTTTTGAACCGCAAGTTTTCTCATTTTTTCTTGAATAAAATCGCGTCTGTTAGGAATGTTTTTAGGAACACCTAATCTGTCGCCGATTTTGTCAATTTCTTTATCAGAATATAAATCCCAGGGGATAAATTGTGGATCTTGATAGAACGGTTTTCTTCTGCCGAAACTGTCTTGATATTGTTTTTGAACATTTACACCATGGATAAGGTAAGCGGGAAGTTGGATTGCAATTTTTGGCCAAATTGCCATTGACGCAAAAAATGAACCCAAACCGACAAATTCCATACCTTTTGTCAACGGTGTGGTCTTTTTGGTGAATAAGTAGCCTGCAATTGAAAGACCGCCAGCCATCATTCCCAAATCGTTAAGTTTGCCGAGTTCATGGTCATTGGCTTTACCTTTTGCGGCATGACCCAAGGCTTTAAAACTGTAAGTAATATCTCTGAATGTATCAACGGGTGCATAGAGAATATTTCCGCTTAGCAGTTTGCCTTTACCTTTTAATGGTTTTATGAATGTTCTGTTATTCAATTCTTGTTGAATATCAAAATCTGGTTTTGGTTTAACAGTCGGCTGCTGTGGTTTAGATATGTAGTTTTGGATTAAATTTGTACTCATGATACTACATACCCCTCATTCTTGTTAACAGTATTTTTGGTGTTTGTTGACTTATGAGAAACTGCGTTAATAACACCTAAAACTGTGGTTAATGCTGCAGCTCCAACTAAAGCTTTGCCGGCATGTTTGGAGAAGCCTTTACCTTCACCTTTCCAAAAATCTTTTACACTTTCAACAAAGTTATGTCCGAAAGACTGCAGACATTTTTTGAATTCTTTGCCTTTCCAGAATTTGAAAGTCATTACGTTAAAGAAGTTTTCCCATGGCTTTTGGAATGCAATACCAACGCCTGTCGCAGCCCATAGGTATGATGAAATATTTTTGGCTAAATTGGTTTTTATTACAATCTCTTTTATTCTCGGTTTTACTTCCTGATCGGAATCGTTTAAGTTTTCTCCCATTCCGAGTTTTTTAGCGATTTTGTCGTAACGGTAATTTCTTTTCTGCCCTTTAGCCTCGTCGCCGTAAAGTAAATCCCAACGCGGGAATTCTACACTTTCAAATACTTTATGATGTTCAATACTTGTGATGTCTGTGTCGTTAATATCATCAGGAAGTTCATAAATAACCTTGGCATAAGGGCGTTCTGTGTCAATTCCTGTTATCATTTGAACGGGTTTGCTGACTAATGATTTTGATGCGCTTTTTAATAAGCCGTAGAAAAGAACTCCAAGTGCCATTTTTTGACCTAATGCGGAAGCTTTTGTTTTTGCAAAAGGTGCAAAATGTTTGTTTGCGGAGTTAAAGACTGACATCATTGTGATACTGCCGATTATATACGGGACTGTTCCCATTGTCAGAAATTCGTAGAAATTAGCGTTTTTGCTCCCTTTCAAGCCTTTAGCGGGGTATACGGTTAATGCGTTTGTGAGTTTGTCTATTCCGATTTTTGTGCGTGTGGCAAAATTGTTGTTCAAAAGTGTATCGTGGTTGTATTCCAACGATTTTTTCTTTTTATCCTCTGCAGAAAAATTTATTTTATTGTTATGGTTATTAACCGCTAAAATCATTTTTACTCCACACACACATGAATGTCAGTATATTAAGACCCCTGAATATATTTTTTTGTTAGTATTTTTACATTTATTTACATAAACTGAAAAATACTGCTGTTGCGATTCCTGCAATGATACAGTAGTAGCCGAATATCTTTAATGAAAATTTAGAAATAAATTTCATAAAATATTTGATACAAATGTATCCTGTTACGGCAGAAACGATTGTACCTGTTATAATTGCAGTCCAGTTGTATTTTACGGCTTCCTGAATATCAATTTCCAAAAGCGGATAGACCATGGAAGCTCCTAAAATAATCGGAATACTTAACAAGAATGAATATCTTGCCGAGGTTACTCTATCTAAACCTAAAAACAGACCCGTAGCAATTGTCCACCCCGAGCGTGAAAAACCCGGTAATGAGGCTAGCCCTTGTGCTATACCGATAAATATCGAAGTTTTTAAATCAACTTCGGATTTTTTTGCTTCGATTTTCTTAGATTTGTATTCACTGTAAATAAGTGCAAAACCTGTAATGAACAGTAAAATTCCGACAATTGCTGGTGAATAAACGAGTTTTTCCGCAATATTGTTTATCGGAAGAGCCATCGCAACTGTAATAAATGTGCCCGCAATTATGAATAAGCCCAGTTTGGCTTCATGATCAGACCAGTCTTTTGTTTTAAAAGCATTATACATTGCTTTTAAAATGTTCATAATATCTTTTCTGAAAAAGATTAAAACCGCAATCAATGTGCCCAAATGCACCATAATATCGAAAAATACTTCTTCATTAGATGTTTGAACTATCTCAATTCCTTTAAAAACTTTATAAAAATTTGATGTAAACACAAGGTGAGCAGAACTTGATATCGGTAAAAACTCGCTCAATCCCTGAACTATCCCCATTAATATTGCTTGAATAAAGCCCATTACGCTTCCTCATAATATGAACAACATGACGTTTGAGTTTCCCAAACATTTACTTTGCTCAGCTGAACAATTCTTTCCTTAAGCTTAGTGTAAATGAAATATGCTATCATTTCGCTTGACGGACTTTCACCTTTGAACTCGGGAAGCTCGTTAATATCTTTATGATCAAGCATATCCAAAACAGCGTTTAATTCTTTTTTCAAGACTTTGTAGTCGATTAAGATATTACTCTTGTCAAGTGTATCGCCTTTTACAAAAGCTTCTACCATCCAATTGTGTCCATGCTGATTTTCGCATTCTCCGTCGTAATTTAACAGGTGATGCGCTGCGGCAAAAAAAGCCTGTGTTTTAATTTCAAACATTATTTATTCTCCAGTATATAGTCGCAAAACTCTCTTACTGCTCCACGTCCGCCGTTTTTTGATGAAATAAAGTTTGCAATATTTTTAACTTCATCAACTGCATCTGCGGGACAGCCTTTCAAGTTAACTTTTTCCAAAACGCATATATCAGGAAGATCATCTCCCATATATGCAACATTTTCAAAAGTAAAATTATATTTTTTCAGGATTTCTTCTAATGTTGCAATTTTATTTTTTGAACCCTGATGTAATTCTGTTATATTAAGATTTTTCGCTCTGTGTTCAACAGTTCCGTTATTGCGTGCCGTAATTATTGCTGTAATAATTCCCGCTTTGTTAAGGTTTACAATCCCTTGACCGTCTTTGGCATTGAATGTTTTATATTCGTGCCCGAACTCATCAAAAGTAAGACTTCCGTCTGTTAATACCCCGTCTACGTCAAACGCAGCTAATTTAATTTCTGAATTTCCCATAATTTTATTATCCTATAAACAGACTAATTTTATACAAAATATTTAATTTTTGTTAAATAATTTCGTTATTGCTTGTATGAAAAATATAGAGTTAGATGTTACATCAATGAATATTTTTGACGGTTTAAAAATGATGGTTTTATCATCAGCACACAATCCTGAGTGCATGCTAAAATGCAAAGGTGTCTCTGAAGATGCTAAATCTTTAGTTTCAGCTTTTGAAGTCAGAAATCTTGAGTTTGTATAATATTACCCGATTTATCAGTTTAAAATTTTTTTGAAACAAGTTTTAATTTTGGTATGAAGAAATTTTTAATTATACTGTGTGCATTGTTATGCTCGCAAATTATATGTTTGTCTGAAGAAATTCATTTTGATAATGAAGTTTATAAGTTGAAATTCAGTGCTCTTGCGCCTGCAACAAACGGCTACGGAAACGAGTATTATAAAGAATCAGAAAATTCCCAAAATTGGACAAAAATGATTGGTGTTTATTATTATCCTGATGAAACTAATCCGATTAAATATGCGCAAAATTTTGACAAAACGGTTGAAAATACAGAAAACAGCATGCTTTTGAAGCTTATTGAAAATAAAAAATCTGACAAGTCAGCAATAAGTTTTCTCGTAAACGGATGTGAAAATGCTAAGAAATATTTCGAATATGATTTGTATAAATTTGAAAAACACCCTTCAAAAGGCATGATTGTCACAAAGTATGCTGTGAAGCACTTTTTCAATCACGAAAGCGAAATAGAAAATATTGCAAAACAAATTAAAGAAAACAATGATAAATACCTTGAAATGCTTGTTATATCGCAGCCGCCAAGGATTATTGAGGAAGATATCGCGTTTGAGAATTAAAAAGTCAATGCTATTGACATGACTCTTTTTACCTATATTATACTGATATGATTGCTCAAGACTATACAAGGGTTAAAGACTACTTAAACAAAACAAAACTCAAAAGCCTTGATTATGTAATAAACCCGTATGTAGGGTGTCCTCATAAGTGTTTATACTGCTATGCTTCTTATATGTCCAGTTTTAGTAAGCACACGGAAAGCTGGGGCGATTTTATTGATGTTAAATGCACCAATAAAAAAATAAATATTTTCAAGATTAAGGGTAAAAAAGTACAGATAAGTACTGTTACCGATCCTTATAACAATTTTGAAAAAGAGTTTGGTGTGACAAGAAAAGTCCTTGAACAGCTTATTAAATCCGAAGCGCTGATAAGCATTGTTACAAAATCGGATTTGGTTTTGAGAGATATTGATTTGTTCAAGCAGATGAAACATATTGATGTCGGTGTTTCAATTAGTATGCTTGATGAGGATTTGAAAGTAAAACTTGAACCGAATTCTTCAAGTATTGCTCAAAGAATTGAAACACTTAAAGTTTTAAAATCGGAAGGGATAAAAACAGTTTGTTATATTTCCCCGATAATTCCGGGTATAACTGTTTTTGAAAAAATTGTTGAAGCAACAAAAGACTATGTCGATGAATATTGTTTCGATAAGCTGGATTTAAGAAGCAGTTTTAAAACAAAGATGTTTAATTTTATTAAGCAGGAGCATAAAGACTTAATCCCGCTGTATGATGCAATCTACGTTAAAAAGACTTCTGATTATTTCGAAAAAACAACAGATGAGATTGCAAACTATTGCAATAAAAATAATCTGAAATATAATATTAAGTATCACAATTAAGAATTTTTGCCGGCACATAAATTGCTTCTTGACAAAACATAAATTAACTTTGCCGGCTTTTCCTAAGATAAAAAATAACCTGACGTTTGTCAGGTTATTGCATTTTTTGTTTTAATTCATATTTAATATTGGTAAGCGGTCCGTTATTCGGAGTCCTTATATTGTGATAATAATTTTTGATAAATGTCCAAGGATATTTGGGAAGCCAGGTCATTTTCATTAATATTGAAACAGTATCCGCACCCTGTGAAAGCATTAATTCATCAATAGTTTCCTCATGTGACGGCGAGATTGATGAGAATACTTTTATAAAATAGTCAGTGAATGTAACTGCGGAATATCCTGATGCAGTTACGGGGTCTTTTATAAAAGCCGTAACTTTAAAGTTATCATTGTCTTTTACGGTTTTTATGTCATTAGGTAATTGAAATTCTGAATTGCTGATTTGTTCTATTTCGTACCACTGTCCGTTGTATTGGATACGCATAACGTTTGGTTTTGGCATATAAATATCGTCAAATTTGTTTTCAAGAATTACTCTGCCGTTTTTGTCTACAATGCCGTATTTGTAATCTTTTTTTGTCAGAAACATTCCGCCAAACAGCATACTTACAGATGAATATTCGGGCTGAACTATTGTATTTCCGAATTCATCATAAACCGCAAAGTCGTTGTCGTTACCGAGTTTTACAAATTTTGAAGTTAAGCGGTCAACATGCCTGTATTTTAATGGTACGAGGATTTCGCCTTTACTGTTAAGAAGTCCGTATTTGCTTTTTTTCTGTGCAATCCAGCCATTATCACCAAGTCTTATAAGTTTAGAATACTGTGCGGGAGTAATTTGAGTTCCGTCAGTGTCCTGCAGCCCGAATTTATTTTTTTCGCTGAAAACTTTGACATCATTTGCTAAAACAGCCGAATTTAACAGTAATATTATTGCAATTAATGTAAAAAATCTTTTCATAATATTATAATAGCATAAAATCGTGATATAATTTCATTATGAAGTTATCAAAAAGATTTACAATTGGAATTATAGCGGGAGCAGTTGCGTTGGGTTATGTACCGTTCGCTCTCTATTTGAATGTTTTGCCATGGGCTGTGTCAAACCCAAAAACAATCAGTTTTGTGGAAAAAACGCTACATGATACTATGGGATTGGATTTGCAAATAAAAAATCCTGTTTTAAAAACTTCTTTGTCACCAGATTTGGAATTTAAAGTTGACGCTTTGTCGCTTATGAACAATGGTGTAAATCTCTTGCAAGTCGACAATTTCAACACCGCAATTTCGTTTAAAGAAATTTTTGATAAAAATATTATCGTCAAAAAACTCGGTGCAGATTATATTTTTGTAGATATAAATGGACTTTCTACGCTTGCGCAGGGCGAACAAACCGAACAGCAAAAATCCGATTGGAATTTCGATTTTTATGATTCACTGTTATATGTAAAAAAATCATTGTTCTTGTACAAGGTTGAACCTTCAACTTATGTTTCTTTGAAGGCTGATGACATAAGTATCGACAATACTCAAAAAGAACTTCGTTTCGTGCATTTTAATATCACTTCCGATATCAAAAAAGGCTCTGATAAAGTTCATTTTAATATCGCAGACAGAAATACCGTATATATAAAAGACAAAGCATTATGGGTTGATAAATGTTATTTGGTATTTAACAAATCAAAAATATTTTTCAGCGGTAAATCTGATAAAAACAGCAAATTCAATATTGAGCTTTTCTCTGACAAAATCGATATGGACGATGTTTTGGCTTTGATTAATTCAGGCATTGTGGAAAACAATCTGAATGAACCTCTTGCATATTTCAAAGATTTAAAAGGCAGTTTCAACTTTAATATAAAACTTTCAAACAATGACTTGAACGGCGTTGTTAACCTCAATAACTTTACGGGTAAAATAGTTCCGATTGCAGATATTCCCGTCCGCCTCGAAAAAGGTAAGATTGTGATGACTAAAGATGAAATTACTCTTTCTGATTTTGAGGGGAATTATAATAACCGCGCAGAAAACAAAATTACAATGGAAGGCTCTGTAAAAGATTACCTCAAATCAATTGATACGAATGTTGTTGCACGTGCAGTTGTGACAAATGATTTTGCACAGAATTATATGTCGAAAATTCTCGGAATTCCTGTTGAATTGACAGGCGGTTCTACAAAAACAAGACTTGATATCAAATCTGTTAATAACAAAATTGATTTAAAATGGTTATTCGGGCTTAAAAGCGGGCAGGATATTTTATTGGATGGCGCTTCCTTAACTCCTGCAAATTATCGCAGAATGCTTAAAGCTGATATGCATTTTGAGGATTTGATGTTTAATATAAAATCAATTGATTATTATATTGCACCAGATAATCCTGATAAAGAAAAACGAGCTAAAATTCAGCCTGTATTGAAACTTGCGGGAAATATCGACTGTTCAAAAGAAATTCCTGATGTTAAAGATATGGGATTTGAAATTCCAAGACCTTTGCCGAGTGAATTTTTGAATGTATTTATGGGGCAAAAACTCTTTAAAGGCGGTAAAATCGCAGGTAAAATGCAGTATATAAACGCAGGCAAATATCCTTATCTTGACGGCAGACTTACTATGGATGAAGTGCGTATACCTTCACAGAGAATTTTCTTAAAACATGGTGAAATGAATACCGATAACGGACTTTTAAATTTGGCTGCTGACGGAAGATACAGACGCTCCGCTTATGATTTTGACGGAAGTTTGATTAATGAACTTAAATTCCCAATTGTGGTTAAAAATATTAATTTAACAGTTGATGATGTTGATGTTGAAAAATTTATGGCATCTGCAAATAATCAAAGTTCTGAAGCAATAACAAGCGAAAAAATGGATTTAGCTCCATCGGGAGAAGCAAAAGATGATGACGATGATACTCCGACATTTGATATAGGAAACTTTATCGTTGAAGATTGTGTATTGCATATTTTAAAAGGTCATTATCAGGACATTAATTTCAATGATATGAAAGCAACTTTGACGCTTGATAAAAACAGTATTCTAAATATTTATTCAAACAAATTTGAAATTGCGGAAGGTCATTCGTCCGCAAAAATCAACTGTGATTTGAAAAAACATAAATATGCTGTTCGTCTTGGTATAAAAGATGTTAATTCTGATTTGATGGCATCAACTATTTTGCAGTTGAAAAAAGAGATTACGGGCAAGGCAAGCGGGCTTATTGAACTTAATACAGATGACAGTATGAAGCTGAACGGTTCAATTAAATTTTTGGTATTGAACGGTACTATTCAAAAAGTAGGTTTGGTTGAATATGTCCTGAAATTTGCTTCATTATTCAGAAATCCGATTGCAACTATCAGCCCTTCAATATTTTCTGATTTGGTAAATGTACCTGACGGTAATTTTGACAGAATTTCAGGGGTATTGGAATTAAAAGATAATATAATTGAAAAAATGCAGATAAAATCATCAGCACCGCAGTTGAGTGCTTATATTGCAGGAAAATACAACCTTGAAAACGGTGATGCGGCATTGAGAATTTATACAAAATTCAGCAGTAAAAATAAAGGTTTTGCAGGCGCATTGAGAAATATTTCGCTTAACAGTCTTGCAAACAGAATGCCGATGACAACCAGAAACGATGCTCACTATTATGAAGCTGAATTGTCTCAGTTGCCTGAATTGGAAAATGAACAGGGCGCTCAAATATTTATGACGAAAGTTGATGGTGATGTTGAACATAACAACTTTATTTCTTCTTTGAGAAAATTAAAATAATGCTAACAAAAAATTAACAATAAAGAGCTATTCTTTTTTATTATGAAAAGAATAGCTTTTATAATTTTGTGTTTGTTTTTGTTATCTTTACCCGTAAAAGCAAAGGAAATCAGATTTATTCAGGTCACAGATGTGCATACGACACAAGAAAACGGTCATAATCTTGATGAGTTTGTTAAAAGTATCAATGATATGCCGAATTTGGATTTTGTAGTTTTTACGGGTGACAATATCGACAGACCGCATAAGGAAGATTTAGAATTATTTTTGTCTAAAGTTAAAAAAATAAATAAGCCCGTATATGTTTTGCTTGGTAATCATGATGTTTTCAAGCAGCAGCTTGATAAAAATACTTATATGAAAACGGTGAGAAAAACGCTTGGAGCTTATCACAGTGACAAATCGAATTATACCTTTAAAAAAGGTGATATTCTTTTTGTTGCAATGGACGGAACAAAAGAGGTTATCCCTGGAGCAAACGGATATTTTAGAGATAGTGAACTTGATTGGCTTGATAAGGTGCTTTTAAAAAACAAATCAAAACGAGTTGTGATATTACAGCATTTCCCGTTTTTGGAAGTAAAAGCAAAAGGGCATGAAATTTATCAGGGCGAAAAATATCTGGAACTTTTAAAGAAACATAAAAATGTTATTGCGGTATTGTCGGGGCATTATCATGCCAACAGGGAAGAATTTCGGGACGGAATTTATCATGTGGTTACAAAGAATTTTTCTGACGGGCAGTATTGCAAGCTTATAGAAATTGATGATAATATGGTTTATACAAGGTTGATAGATGAAAAAGAGTAAGATTTTAATAGTTGAAGATGAACCGCATTTAAACAGACTGATTGAGATGCTTTTGATATCAGGCGGTTATTATAACATTCAAAAAGCTTTTGACGGTGTAAAGGCTTTAGAGATGGTTAATTCTGATTGTCCCGATTTGATTTTGTTAGACGTAATGCTTCCTGAAATGGACGGTTTTACATTTTGCAGAAAATTGAAAAACGATATCAGATTTAAACATATTCCTGTAATTATGATAACGGCGCGAAAACTTGAAGAAGATATTTTGAAAGGTTTTGAATGCGGAGCTGTGGATTATGTTGTGAAGCCGTTTAATAATAAAATTTTGCTTGCGCGTATAGAGGCAAACCTTTCACGCTATGATGAAAAAGTTATAAAATATGAGGGTTTGGAACTTGATAATATATCAAGAACGGTTTATTTGGACGGGGTTGAAGTAAAACTTACTAATTTTGAATTTGAATTGATGCAGTTATTTATAAAGAATATAGACAGAGTATTTTCCCGCAGTCAGCTTTTAGCATATTTGCGAGGTGACGACGGGTTTGAGGTTTCTGAAAGAGCCGTTGATGTTCAGATACTGAATTTACGGAGAAAGCTCGGTGATTTAGGCAAGAAACTTGAAACGGTCCGCGGTATAGGATATAAATTGAAGGGATTATAATGAATAAAAGAGATAAATTTTGGATATACAGACTTTTGTGGTTTTTGGGGATAATTGTTGTATTTACGGTGTTGTCCTTTTATAACATAATCCAATTTGATGCTTCTTATATGGAAGAAGAAAAAGCTGAGTTGAAAATTTTTCAAAAGCAGATAGAGTGGGCTATTATGCCTTACTTGAAAGAGAAAAATTATGGTGTTTTGAGAGAATATTGCGAGGATTTTGCAGGTGAAGATGTAAAATTCCAAATTTTTGACAAAAATAAAAATTTGATAGCGTCTTCTAAAGGGTATGAGGATACTTCAATAGATTTATATACGGCTTCTGTAAAAGATAAAATGATAGGGGTTTTAAAAGAATATAATATAAACGGCGAAACTTATTATCTTGAATTAAGCATTTCAGAAGATGATGTTTTGAAAAGCATAACAACGGCGCAAAATAGAATTTTACTGCTTTTTGCCTGCTGTCTTGCGATATTTTTGATATCTTTAATTTATTTCTTTCAAAAAATTCGTGTTCCGTTTGACTCTTTGGAAGGAAGTGTTATAAAAATTGCAAACGGAGATTTAGATACAAAAATTGAGGTTTCATCTGTTCCTATTTTGCAGGACTTAACCCTTGCAATAAAGAAAATGACCAAAAGATTAAAAAATCAGATTGATAAACTCAAAAAGCTGGAACAATATAAAACTGATTTTATCAATAATATTTCGCATGAGATTAAAACTCCGATAACCGTAATTAATACGGCAGTTGAACTTATTAAAGAAAAAGATGCCGTTTCAGATGCTCAAAGCAAAGAATGCTTTGATATGATACAGTTTCAGGTAAAGTTTATAAATGTTTTGGTCAACGATATTTTGAGCCTCGCGGAACTTGAAGAAGAAAAGTTAAATGAAAGTAAAGATTTTAAACGGGTTGTCTTGAACGATATTATAAAAGATGCTGTAAATTGTTTTGAAAATATTGATATAAATATTTTTGCAAATAATTTATTAGAGTTATATGGAGATGAAAGGCTTTTGTTTCAAGCTGTTGTAAATCTTTTGAGCAACGCACAAAAATATTCGCGCTCGGAAAAAGTTGATGTCATTCTCGACCAAGATGACAAAAATATTTTTATAAAAGTGAAAGATTACGGTGTCGGTATTGAAAAATATCATCTTGAACGTATTTTTGAAAAGTTTTACCGTATTGATAAATCCGGAAGCCGAAAAAACGGCGGAACGGGTTTGGGACTTGCAATAGTTAAAAATATTACCGAGCTTCACGGCGGAAAGGTTTCCGTTGAAAGTAAAATCGGAGAGGGTACTGGTTTTATTCTGACTTTTCCGAAAAATATTTAACCTCTTGACTGATAGTTGCTCTCAAGGTTAAAATGTTGTATACGAAAGGAGAGAACATGATTTTAGACAGAATTAACAACCCTGATGATTTGAAAAAATTATCGTTTGACGAAATGAATACTCTCGCAGATGAGATGAGAGAACTTATTATAAAAAAGGTTAATACAACAGGCGGACACATGGGGCCGAATTTGGGTATTGTGGAAGCAACAATTGCAATGCATTATGTATTCAATTCACCTGTTGATAAATTTGTATTTGATGTTTCACATCAATGTTATCCGCATAAGATTTTGACAGGGCGTAAAGAAGGTTTTACAAATCCTGATAAATATAATGTTTATACAGGCTACACTGCACCTGAGGAAAGCGAACACGATTTGTTCAAAGTCGGTCACACTTCAACTTCTGTATCGCTTGCATGCGGTGTTGCAAAAGCAAGAGATTTGAAAGGTGAAAATGGTAATGTACTTGCGCTTATTGGTGACGGTTCACTCAGTGGCGGCGAGGCTTTGGAAGGTTTGGATAATGCTGCTTCTATGGACAGCAATATAATTATTATTGTTAACGATAATGATATGTCTATTGCGGAAAACCACGGCGGACTGTATGATAACTTGAAACTTTTGAGAGAAACCGACGGAAAAGCTGAATGTAATTTCTTTAAATCTTTAGGCTTTGATTATTATTATGTAAATGAAGGCAACAGTGTTGAAAAGCTTGTTGAAACTTTTGAAAAAGTTAAAGATTCAAATCACCCTGTAGTTGTTCATATCAGAACAGTTAAAGGATGCGGGCTTGAAGTTGCCGAACAGAACAAAGAAGCTTTCCACTGGATTATGCCCGGAGCATTGGATGAAAACAAAGAACCAGTTGAATTTGTTGAAAATTACACATCTCTTACACGTCAATATATTTTAGACAAAACAAAAGATGATAAAACGGTTATTGCGATTAATGCGGGAACTCCGGGGGTATTCGGGTTTGATAAGGAATTCAGAAACACTCTTGGAAGACAATATACAGATGTAGGTATTGCAGAAGAACATGCTGTTGCATACTCATCAGCGCTTGCAAAATGCGGTGCAAAACCGATTTTTGCCGTTATGAGTTCGTTTATTCAAAGAACTTATGATCAGATGTCGCAGGATTTGTGTCTGAACAATTCGCCCGTTACAATGCTTGTTTACTGGGGCGGAATTTCTGGTGCTGATGCAACTCATTTGTGCACATTTGATATTCCGTTAGTGTCAAATATTCCGAATATGGTTTATCTTGCGCCGACCAACAAGGAAGAATATCTTGCAATGTTGGATTGGTCGCTTGCTCAAACCGAACACCCCGTTGCAATAAGAGTTCCTATGACACCGCTTGTATCAACTGGAGTTAAGGATAATACGGATTACTCTGTTTTGAATAAATTCAAAGTTGTTGAACAGGGTGAAAAAGTTGCAATTCTTGCGCTTGGTAATTTCTTTGAACTTGGCAGACAGGTTAAAAAAGAACTCGGAATTAATGCAACACTTATTAATCCGCGCTTTATGACAGGTATCGACGAAGAATTATTGGAAAATCTGAAAGCAAACCATGATGTCGTTATCACTCTTGAGGACGGCGAACTTGACGGCGGTTTCGGCGAAAAAATTACAAGATTTTACGGAAATTCCGATATGAAAGTTCTTAACTACGGTGCTAAAAAAGAATTTACCGACAGAGTTCCGTTAGAAGAACTTTATAAGAGATACCGTCTGACTAAAGAACAAATTGCACAAGATGTAAAAAGTTGCTTTCCCGATTTTTGCATGATATAAATGAGTGCGGAGGGATTAAGTATGATTAGTGCTAAAAAAGATATTGATTGGAGCAGTTTGGGTTTTGGTTATGTAAAAACCGATTACAGATATGTTTCAAATTTTAAAGACGGCAAATGGGACGACGGCGTTTTAACAACTGATGAAACCGTTACACTTCACGAAAGCGCAGGAGTTTTGCAGTATGCGCAGACTTGTTTTGAAGGCATGAAAGCATACAGAACGGTTGACGGAAAAGTAGTTTGTTTCAGACCTGATTTAAATGCTCAAAGAATGGCAGATACCTGCGAAAGACTTGAGATGGCAGTTTTCCCGCAAGACAGATTTATTGATGCGGTTGAAAAAGTCGTAAAAGCTAATTTGGATTTTGTTCCTCCATACGGTTCGGGTGCATCGTTGTACTTAAGACCTTATATGTTCGGTTCAAATGCCGTAATCGGGGTTAAGCCCGCGGAGGAATTCCAATTCAGAATTTTTGCAACACCTGTAGGGCCTTATTTTAAAGGCGGTGTGAAGCCGATTTCATTGAGAGTTCCCGATTTTGACAGAGCTGCTCCGCGCGGTACAGGTCATATCAAAGCAGGTTTGAACTACGCAATGAGCCTTCACCCGATTGTTGACGCTCATAACAAAGGCTTTAACGAAAATATGTATCTTGATTCTAAAACAAGAACCAAAGTCGAAGAAACAGGTGGAGCTAATATTATTTTTGTAACTAAAGATAATAAAGTTGTTACTCCGAAATCAGATTCTATCTTGCCTTCAATTACAAGACGTTCTTTGATGTATGTTGCAGAACACTATTTGGGATTGAAAGCGGAAGAAAGAGAAATTCCGTTCACGGAAGTAAAAGAATTCAAAGAATGTGCACTTTGCGGAACAGCTGCTGTTCTTTCACCTGTTGGCAGAGTTGTTAACGGTGATGAAGAAATTGTTTTCGGAATGGATTCAATGGGCGAAATTACCAAAAAACTTTATGACACATTAACAGGAATCCAAATGGGCAGAATTGAAGCTCCCGAAGGCTGGATTAAAGTTATATCATAATGCAATCTGCGTTCCGACGATAATTCTATGACTGTCGGGCGACGCTTGATTTTGACAGAATACGTAATTGAGGATAAGCTTCAGGGCTTGTCCTTTTACGTAATAATTAATTCCTGCTGTATATTCTCGTTTATTGTTATTACTGATAGTTTTGTCGGGGTCAAATTCGTCGTAACGTAATATAGCTTCAAGCTTTTTGGTAATATGATAGCCTATTGTTGCATACCAGCCCTGACGTTTTTTATTGGTAAGCCCGTCTCCACCGTTTGATCCGTCAGAATTTGCGTATTCCGCGCGCATCCATAACTTTTTGTATTCGTAGCCGACATAAGCGCCTGCTACAAAATAATCTGTGGAATGTTTTTTACCTGATACAATACCGCCCCCTGTGACAAGTTTTCCGTATTTTCCGTTGGTTTTGCCAAGTGGTTTAAAGTTTACCCAGCCGTCAAATTCCGCACCGGGGAAAAATTCTCTAAAGTATGTATCTGAACTGTATCCGCCAAAATCGTAATCAACAAGTGAATAATCTCCGCGAACTCTTATCCCGAATTTTCTCACATTTGCGAGGTTTCTTGAAATTTGAGAACGGCTTACCAGAGGTAATGTATAAGGAGATTGCGCTCCCTCAATTCCGACACCGGGACGTGAATTACCGACCAAAACCGTATGATGCGGTATCCTGTGTGTTTCCACGTATAAATCTTGTATAAACTGTTGGAAAAATCCTCTGGCATGAGTTGGCGTCGGATCAAGCATAATCCTGAAATCCTCCTTACCGCCTTTGAATTTTCCGTCAATAAGAGCATTTATAAGACCTACTCTAAAATTGTTGTCGGTATCGCCTTCATCAAAATTTGTACTGTTGTTCATTTGAACAACACCCCAAAGGTGAACGCTTTCAATCGGTCCTTTTTCAAATGTGTGTGTTAAAGGCTCTTTTAAAAGACAAGACGGAACGTTTGTGTTTTCAATTTGAAGGTTATAAACGTTATGAGCATTTTTATAAAGCTCATCATAGAACTTTGTATGGTGGTGAACAGAACTGTCTAAAGGAGCTTCAATCGCATCTTCGACAGTTGCACCGCTTTCAAAAAGAGGTGTTTTTTCCAGCAAAATTTCTTCTTCTGCATACGCAGAAGAAGAAATTAGCAATAATATTAACAGTATTCTCTTAATCGTTGTGATCATCTCTTAAATAAGCTGTCCAGAATAATAGTACTACGAAAACTAATGCACCTACCATGTTACCCAATGTTACAGGGATTAGGTTTCCTAAAATACAAGTTTTTAAGTTTAATACAGAAAGCTGATCAGCAGTCAATCCTGATGCTGCAACAACTGCAGGTGTATTTTTTAAGAACAAACCGTTAGTTAAGAAATACATATTTGCAATACTGTGTTCATATCCTGAAGCAACGAATGTCATAATCGGGAAAAATATTGCAAAGATTTTACCGATAACGTGTCTTGATGATGAAGCCATCCAGATTGCAAGACATACTAACCAGTTACATAAAATACCTCTGGTGAATGCTTCAACCAATGGTAATGAAGCTTTTGTATAAGCTGTTGTTAAGCCCATAACGCCTAATGCTTCATGAGAATTATGTGAGCATCCCGAAAAATATATTAATGTAGCTAAAATTATTGAACCGACAAGGTTTCCGAGATAAACGATAGTCCAGTTTCTTAATAGTTTTGCAAGGCTTGTTTTCTTTTCGATAACCGCAAAAGACATCATAACATTACCTGTGAAAAGTTCTGCACCTGTCAAAACTACCATCATCAAACCTGTAGCGAAAGTCATTGCTCCGACGAGTTTTGCAAGCCCCCAGCTAACCTGTTCCGTTCCTGTCATAACAGTAAGTGAAACCTGCGCACCGAAAGCAATTAGAGCACCTGCAGCGATAGCAAGTACGAATGTTTTTGATTTTCTAAAATTCGCTTTAGCGGGCATAACCTGTTCGGTCAGCTCGTGAGCGACATCAGTTGGATTGATACAATCTTTTGTATCAAGATTTTGAGTAATTGTCATTTTTCATCTCCTCTAAAAAATAATGGGGTTTTCCGCTTGATATTTTATATCGTGAAATTAAAAATGCAAGGGGGAAATTTTTTTTAGAGGGCATTGCCCTCATAGAAAAAATTTCCTTTATAATGTCAAAATTTTAATAATTCTGTTAATTCAATACCAAGTCCATCAGCTATTTTTTGTAATATTTCTAAACTCGGATTGCGTTCCAGTCTTTCTAGCCGACCTATATATGTTCTGTCAATTCCGCAAAGTGAAGCAAGTTCCTCTTGAGATAAAGTTCTCTCAAGTCTTAATGCTTTAAGCCTTTTTGCAAATTTTATATTTACTTCACTTGACATAAAATTAACTGTATGTCATTATGTGACAATAGTCGACCGCCAATTGGCACATAATGAGGAGAAAATTATGGATGTATGTTTAGAAATATTGAATGAGCAAGTGAAAAATTTTAAAGAAAATTATATTGGCTTGGTAGGAGCATTTGAAGGAATACTTGAATTTAGCAATTACACTGTAGATACTAAATACAGCGGTAATAGAAAACCTATATCCCAAAAACAACTAAACGAGATGAATAAAAATTTAAGAGATTTACATATTCACTTATTGGATTTAAGAGATAAAGTATCTAAATTATAATCAATTGAATGTTAACAGTTCAGTTAAGGACATTCCTAATCCGTCTGCAATTTTTTGCAATATAACAAGACTTGGTGTTCTTTCAAGTCTTTCAATACGTCCTATATGGGTTCTGTCAATTCCGCAAAGCAATGCAAGCTTTTCTTGAGAAAGGTTTCGTTCTATTCTCAGGTTTTGCAATCTTTGTGAAAATTTTATTCTAACATCTTCTACCATAGAATAATCTTATGTAATCGTGTGCCTATCGTCGACCGCCGATTGGCACACGGGCAAAACTATTGATGCGACTACTCTAGAACTATATTTTTATTAATTGTAAAATTTACACTTGACAATCCTGTTTGTTAGATTTAAAACTGAATTGTTATTTACACAAGCTAAGGGAAGAGATTATATATGAATAGCTTTTTCACAAGTTTAATCATTCTATTGCTCTGCGGATTTATCGCAGGAAAATTTTCTAATAAGTTTAAAACTATTGCACTGTCTGTGTTTACAGCTATAGCTTCAGGGTTTGCTCTTGTGCCTGCTGTTAAAGTTTTATTCGGCGGTGAAAATTTAGTTCAAACTTTTAATTTCAATTCATTATTCGGGGCTGTAAACTTTGTTATTGACCCGCTTTCAGCATTTTTTATTGCAGTAATTTCCGTGATGAGTTTAGTTACGGCTGTATATGCAATCGGATATTTAAGACCTTATGTTGAAAAAGGTAAGAATATTAATGCGCATTTAGTATTTTTGCCGATGCTTTTTGCATCAATGCAGGCAGTTGTTACTTGCCAAAATGCGTTTATGTTTCTAATCTGTTGGGAAATAATGTCGTTGAGTTCATTTTTCCTTGTGATTTTTGAAAACGAAAAGAAAGATGTTTTAAAAGCCGGAATAAAATACTTAGTATTTATGCATATTTCGGTTCTTTTTATAATGATTGCATTTGCACTTTTATCAATTAAGGCAGGAAGTTTTGATTTCAATTCTTTCAAAGCTGTTTTAGGTGAAAATGTTCATTTTGCAAATATGATATTTATATTGTTGTTTATCGGTTTTGGAACAAAGGCAGGTTTTGTACCGTTCCATAACTGGTTGCCTGATGCTCACCCTGCAGCACCTTCTCATGTCAGTGCAATTATGTCGGGTGTTATGATTAAGACAGGTATTTACGGAATTTTAAGAACTTTATCTTTAATCGGAACTCCGTCAAAATCAATTGCTTTTGCAGTTTTGATAATTTCCGTAATTTCGGCTTTATATGGCGTTTTATATGCTATATCACAGCATGATTTAAAAAGACTTCTTGCTTATCACAGTATTGAAAACATCGGGATTATCGGAATGGGTATCGGCGTCGGAATGCTCGGACTTGCATATAATCATCCAGTTATTGCAATGCTAGGGTTTGCAGGCGGAATTCTCCATGTATTGAACCACTCATTATTCAAAGAACTTTTGTTTATGGGTGCGGGAAGTGTATATATAAAAACTCATACCAGAAACATTGAACTTTTGGGCGGTTTGATTAAGTCAATGCCTAAAACTGCGGTATTATTTCTTATAGGTTCAATTGCGATTTGCGGACTTCCGCCTTTCAACGGATTTATAAGTGAATTTTTAATATATCTGGGAATGTTCAAGGGTTTATCAATTCATAATTTTTCAACGGTAATATTAATTTTGTTTGCTATTGCAGGTTTGGCGTTAGTCGGAACTATGGCAGTGCTTTGTTTTTCAAAGGCATTCAGCATTATTTTCCTTGGAATGCCGAGAAGTGCTTCGGCTCAAAAAGTTACACGCGATTGTGAACTTTCAATGATTTTACCGATGGGATTTTTAGCGTTGGCTTCGTTGGCTATCGGGGTTTTGCCGATATTTGTATTTGTGTTGCTGTTAAGACCCGTAAGTGTTTTGACACCTGTTATGCAATATAATATATTGCCTACGCTTTCTGTTGTGGGTGTGATTACATTGTATGCATTGGCATTCTTGGTATTTGTCGGAGTGCTTGTGTTGGTTAAAGTTAAACTTACAAACGGCAAAATTGAAATGCACGAAACTTGGGGATGCGGTTATAACAGAGCAAATAACCACATGCAATATACGGCATCATCTTACGCAAGTCCTTTCTTGTCAATGTTAAATCCTTTGTTCAAGAAGGTGTTTGATGTAGAAAAACCGAGAAAATTATTCCCTCAAAGTGCTCACTTTAGTTTGCATGTAGAAGATATTGAAGAAGCTTATGTAATTGAACCGATTTTGAAATCTGACGAGTGGTTCTTATCTAAATTTGAAGGAATTCAAAGCGGTAATATTCAGTCATATATCAAATACGGTTTGATATTCCTTGTAATTGTAATAATCGGGAGCTTATTAATATGATTATAAATTTGATAATACTTTTAATTGTTCCGTTTTTAATGGCGGGTGTGATAAAGAAAACAAAAGCTTTTTGGGGTGGTAGAAAAGGCGCTTCGATATTTCAGCCTTTGCATGATTTTATCAAGCTGATGAAAAAAGATTTTGTAATAAGCAAGACAACATCGACAGTATTCAAAATTGCGCCTGTTGTGCAGATTGCGTCAGTATTGTTTGCGTCAATGTTTGTACCTTTAGCTTGCGGAAGTGCATTGATTAATGTTTCTGCAGGGCTGATAATCTTTGCTTATACATTAAGTTTGGGCAAATTTGTTTCATTAATTTCTGCAATGGATACGGGAAGTTCGTTTGAAGGAATGGGCGCATCTCGTGAAGCTTGTTTTACAACTATAGTTGAACCTGCATTTTTTATGTTGATTGCTTCAATTATGGCATTGAGCGGAAACTTTACTTTTGACAGTTTGCAAAATATTTTGGCAAGTGCGGGAAATTACGGGGTATTAATCCAAATTTTCGCGGTTGTTGTATTATTTATTATGATTTTGATTGAAGGTTCGAGAGTTCCTGTTGATGACCCTGCAACTCACCTTGAGTTGACTATGATACATGAGGTTATGATTTTGGACAATTCGGGAAGCGATTTGGCATTCTTTACTTGGGCTAACAGCATTAAGATGCTTTTATTGTCTTCTTTGATTGCGTTTATCGTAATCCCTCAGGGGTTAACGGAATGGATGGCGGTTTTAGCTTATCTTTTCGTAATGTTTATAATCTCTGTTATTATCGGAACTGTTGAATCTGCAATGGCAAGATTTAGAATGTCACATGTATTTGAATTTGTATTTTTGATGAGTTCATTTGCGTTAGTAGTTCTTGCGCTTGTTGTTGCAAGGATGTTTGGAGGCTAGAGAATGGTAAACGGATTTCTAATACTTTTCGGACTTACAATGTTATATTTATCCGCAACCAGCAGAATTGTTGCGCATATCAGATTGTTAATTGCACAAGGAATTTTACTTTTTCTAATCTGCTGCTGTGGTATGGAACATATTGACAAATTTAATTTCGCATTTTTAACTGTTGAAACTTTAGTTGTCAAAGCAATTGTTATACCTTGGTTTTTGTACAGAGTTTTGAAGAAAACTCACTCAAACCGTGATGTTGCAGCGAATATTCCGCATTTTTACTGTTTGGTAATTTCAAGCGTAATTTTATTGGCAGGATTTTTGGTGTCTGAATATTTTGTTTCTTCAATGAAACTTATTTCACCGATGTTCTTTGGTGTTTCTGTTGCAACAATTATTATAAGTTTGTGGCTGATTACGATTAAACATAAAATTATTTCTAACGTAATCGAGTTTATTACAATGGAAAACGGTATATTTTTATTGTCGCTTTCCGTTGCAAAAGAAATGCCTGTATTGGTAAATATGGGTGTTTTGCTTGACGTATTTATTGCCGTTTATATTTTGGGCTTGTTCGTCAACGTTATTAACAAGGAATTTAATGACCTTGAAGTTTCTAATTTATCAGATTTAAAGGATTATGAAAACAATGATTAGTACACTTTTAATATTTCCGATAATTGCATGTATATTGACACTTTTAATCAAAAACAGAAAATTTAATACGTTTTTGGTAAGTTTGTATGCAGTTGTACATTTTGTAATTACAGTATTATTAACATTAGGATACGGCGAAAAATCAATACCTTACTTTGCGGTTGATAATACAAATTTAATCTTTTTAATTGTATTGTCACTAGTATTCTTGATGGTGGCTGTTTATAACGCAGGTTATGTCAAAAACTTTGAATTTCCCGATAAAAAAATCAGTCATTATTCATTTATGATTTTGATATTTGTGCTTTCAATGACAGGAACTTTGTTGAGTACGGATTTAGGTTTGGCTTGGGTTTTGGTTGAAGCTACAACTTTATCAAGCGCATATTTGATTTATTTTAACAAAACAAAACATTCAATTGAAGCTGCTTGGAAATATGTATTTATTTGCTCAATCGGTATTGCACTCGCGTTTGTCGGAATTATTTTGTTAAACATTTCAACAGGTGCGGTAAATTCATTGAGTTTTGCGGAACTTTACAGCCACGCTTCACAATTTGATTTGAACTGGTTGAAAATTGCATTTGTATTTATGTTGTTTGGCTTTGGTGCAAAAATGGGATTAGCTCCAATTCATTTTTGGCTTCCCGATGCTCACTCAGAAGCTCCGTCGCCGATTTCGGCATTGCTTTCAGCTTGTCTTTTGAATTCTGCTTTTCTTGTAATTGTCAGAGTATTTAAAATTTTAGAGATTGCGGGATGCGCGGATTATGCAAGATTAATGCTTTTTGTAATGGGATTTTTGTCATTGTTTGTGACTGCGGTATTTGTTTACCATATCAAAAATTACAAAAGAATGCTTGCTTATTCATCAATTGAAAATATGGGTATTTTAGCAATTGGAACAGCTTTGGGCGGCGTTGCTTTTTATGCGGTAATCTTACATTTAATAGGTCACTCGCTTGCTAAGGCATCATTTTTCTTAACTTCAGGTAATGTTTTGGAACTTTACGGTACAAAAAGAATTAAGTCTGTAAACGGTCTTATTAAAGCTGACGGTAAGACAGGCTGGTTATGGGTCTGCTCGTTTTTGGCAATTTGTGCGTTCCCGACATCAGTGTTATTTATCAGTGAATTTTTGATGATAAAACAAATGATTATTGAACATAAGTTTGTACTTTGTGCTTTGTTTGTAATCCTTTTGACAATTGTTCTTTACGGTTTAGGTAAAGTTGTTATCAAGACAGCTTTCGGAAACGTAAGTGATGATAAGGCAAAAGTTATTGACGAAAACAGACACAAGGTAAGTGTTTGTATGTATATTCCTCAATTTGTAATGCTTTTGATTGTATTTGTATTGGGTGTATACATTCCGCCGTTTTTAAATAACATTATAAAACTGGCAGTTGGAGGATTTTAAATGTTAGTATTAAAAAATAACTCAAAAGTAAACTTATCTGATATTCCCGTTTTGAAAATCGGTGAATTGAGAGAAGAAATTATAAAAGAAAACAAACGCCCGATTGCGTTTTTCGGCAAAGATTGGGGCGAAGGCAGGGTAAGATTGTTTGTTGTTTTGGAAAACGCTCCCGAACTTCTTGTTTCATCAGCTGTATTTGAGGCAGATGAAAAATCTTACGAATGTATAACAAATGCGATTCCCGCTTTCCATATTTATGAAAGAGAATTTTTCGAACAGTTCGGGATTAAACCGCTCAACCACCCTTGGTTGAAACCTGTTAGAAAAAATCAGGACAATTACGAATTCTTTGAAATGACAGGCGATGAAGTCCATCAGGTTGCGGTAGGTCCAATCCACGCGGGTGTAATTGAACCGGGACATTTTAGATTTATGTGCAATGGCGAAACCGTTTACCATTTAGAAATAATGCTTGGTTATCAGCACAGAGGGGTTGAGGATATGATGGTTAAATGCCCGTCAAATCAGCTTGCCGAATCAATTTGCGGAGACAGCGTTATTGCATATAATACAGCTTATTCTCAAATTATGGAAACTTTAAAAGGTATTCAAATTTCCGATAAGGCTCAGTTAATCCGAAAAGCATGTTTGGAAATGGAAAGAGCCGCAATTCATATCGGCGATTTGGGCGCAATCGCAGGCGATATCGCATATCTTATGGGCGCATCGGTATTTGGTGCGACAAGAACGCTTGTTATTAACACAATGCTTGAATTTTCGGGAAGCCGTTTCGGACGCGGTATGGTTACTGTCGGCGGTGTAAATTACGATATTTCTCAAGAAAAAATCGACAGAGCATTGAAAACTTTTGCAAAAGTTGAAAAAGATGTTGAACGTATGACAAATACAATGCTTAAAAATTCAACCGTTATGTCAAGATTGGAAAAAACAGGTACGGTAAGTACAGAACGCGCGCAAGAAGCAGGCTTAATCGGTATGGCAGGACGAGCTTGCGGTGTTGATGTCGATTCCCGCTTTGATTTTCCTGACAAATGGAATGAGGAATTGGGCATTCATAAAAAAGCTTTCAAAGCCACAAATGATGTTAATTCCCGCTTTAAATTGAGATACAAAGAAATTTTGCAGTCATTCTCAATTATCAGAAAATGTTTTGCAAAATTGGAACAAATTAAAGACGAACCGATTATTGTACAAGGCGGTGAAATGGCAAAAGATGCTTTTGCAATCTCAATTGTTGAAGGCTGGAGAGGTGAAGTTGTCCATATCGCAATGACCGACAGCAACGGAAATTTAAGCAGATACAAGATTAAAGACCCGTCATTCAACAACTGGTACGGTCTTGCGCTTGCCGTTAGAAACAACGGCGTTTCAGACTTCCCGCTGTGTAACAAAAGCCACAATTTATCATATTGCGGAAATGATTTATAAGGAATAAAAACTATGTTTGATACATTAAAATCAAGAATTTTTCAAGGAAATCAATTTATAAAAGATATTAAAAATGCTCCGATGAGAGAACAATTCAGAGGTTTTCCCGTATTGAAAGAAGGGCTTAATTGTGATGAAAGTGTATGCCCGACAGGTGCATTAAAAGCAAATTCAATTGATATGGGCAAATGTACATTCTGCGGTGCTTGCCAATCTCAAGGCGTTGAATTCACCAACGGTTATAAATTAACATCAACCGACAGAGAAAAATTAATCGTTACTCCTCAATCAAATTATGAGGATTACGTAAAATCAGCAGTTGAAGTTAAAAAAGAAATCGTTAAAATGTTCGGACGTTCTTTGAAGCTTCGTCAGGTTTCGGCAGGTGGCTGTAACGGCTGTGAAATGGAATTGAATGCCTGCTCAAACGTTAACTTTGATATGGGCAGATTTGGTATCGACTTTGTGGCTTCCCCAAGACACGCTGACGGTATCGTAATCACAGGTCCGATTACAAAAAATATGGCTTATGCACTAGAGGATTGCTACAAATCAGTTCCGAACCCAAAACTAGTAATTCTTTGCGGAGCGTGTGCAATATCAGGCGGAGTTTTCCAAAACAGTACAGAATTAAACAGAGAATTTTTGGATAAATATCCGATTGATTTGTATATTCCGGGTTGCCCTGTTCATCCGCTTACATTTATCAACGGTGTTTTGAGCTACATTTCGCAGAAATAACTATTTTATGGTAAAATCTTTGCATAGGAGAGTGCGACATGAAGATAAATGAAAATTATTCTAATTTGGAACAAAGCTATTTGTTCTCAACTATTGCAAAGAAAGTTAAAGAGTTTACCGAAAATAATCCCGATAAAAAAATCATAAGATTGGGTATCGGTGATGTTACTCTGCCTTTGTGTAAATGTGTTACAGATGCTATGCACAAAGCGGTTGACGAGATGGGCGTGCAGGAAACATTCAGAGGTTACGGTCCTGAACAGGGTTATAAGTTTGTAAGTTCTGCCGTACAGGGTTACTATGCAAAACGCGGTGTTTCTTTGGAACTTGATGAAATATTTATTTCTGACGGTGCTAAAAGCGATTTGGGAAATATTCTGGACTTGTTCTCAAAAGATAATACAGTGTTAGTTCCCGATCCTGTTTATCCTGTTTATGTCGATACAAATATTATGGCAGGCAGAAAAGTTATTTTTGTTGATGCAAACGGTGAAAATGAATTTTTACCGTTGCCTGACAATAACGTAAAAGTTGATTTGATTTACATTTGTTCACCAAACAACCCTACAGGTGCTGTTTATAACAAAGAACAATTGAAAAAATGGGTTGATTATGCGCTTTCTAATAATGCAGTAATCCTTTTTGATGCAGCTTATGAAAGCTTTATTTCTGATGAAAATCTCCCACGCAGTATTTATGAAATTGAAGGTGCAAAAAATTGTGCGATAGAATTCTGTTCATTGTCAAAAACTGCAGGATTTACAGGAACAAGATGCGGTTATACAATTGTTCCGAATGCACTTGGTGCACTTAATAAATATTGGTTAAGACGCCAGACAACAAAGTTCAACGGTGTACCTTATATTATCCAGCGCGGTGCGGAAGCTGTGTTCACGGAACTTGGTCAAAAAGAAATTAAAGAAAATATTGCTTATTATAAGGAAAATGCAAAATTAATCTCAGAAACCTTGACCCGTCTTGGTATATGGCATGTCGGTGGAAAACACTCACCTTATATCTGGTTGAAATGCCCGAACAATATGTCATCTTGGGATTTCTTTGATTATTTACTTGAAAATGCTCAAGTTGTGGGAACTCCGGGTGCCGGATTCGGCAAAAACGGCGAAGGCTACTTCAGGTTAACTTCCTTCGGCTCTAAAGAAAACACAATCGAAGCAATGGAAAGATTTGAAAAGTTATTCAAATAAATTTTAAACATTGACGGATTTCGAGAGTAAATGATATAATAAAATATACAATTAAATATAAAAAACGAGTAAGGTAAGATAATTAAAGGATTTCTACCTTACTCTTTTTTTTTTATCAGAAAGGGGAAATATAAATGGCAAATTTAAAAAACAAAGTTTTGCAAGCTTTACAAAACGGTAAAAATTTAGAAACAATTTTAAATGATTTATCAAAAAGTCAGGAGAATTTATTGAAAAATCATTCAAATCCGGTATTCAACAACAAAGATAAAAATAAAATACTAAAACAATTCTCAAACTTACAAAATATTGGTAAATCTTTATATCGTTACAATGCCTTAAATGAGAATAATTTGGAATCAAATGCCGAGAAAGCAGATATAGAGAATACAGTATTAAAAGGCGGAATCAGTTATAACAAATACGTTTGGCATTCTGAAAACGGAGAACATACCTGCGAAGTTTGTAAATCATTAGACGGTCAAGTTTTTGATTTTTATGATGAAGTCCCTGAACGTCCGCATCCGAATTGTAGGTGTACGGTGGAGGTTATTGAGGAGGATGAATCAAAACCACAAACACCTAATGATGATGAAGAACCATGCGATTGTATTACGAAGTTATCAACTTGGGCTTTAGAATGTAATAATGCTTGTAATGAAATAGAAAATTTAATTTCTGAATCAGAAGATAGTATTAGTGATATAGAAGATATATTAAGAGATATAATGAATTATAGTAATAACAATATTGAAATATTTATACAAGAATTAGATGAATTGATTGAAAAGAATGTCTTTGAATTATATGATATTATATCCCAAGCAGTGCAAACAATATCAATTTTTAAGCATAATCTTGATGAACTTATAGCTGTTGGAAAAGAGGTTGGGCATTATGTTGATTATTCAGCAGAATATTATCATACTAAAGCAAATTGTGAAGCAGCCCAGTTAGGTGATGTCGGAGAGTTTGTCGCGACTATACTTGGCTACCTTAGAGAATTTACAGACTTTCCTAAGGAAATATTAATAAAAGGTTATAAAATAAAAGATGCATTTGAACATAGTGTATATGATTTAGAAATAAACGAAATGGGACGTAAGTTGGGACGAGAAAATCCGGATAAACGACCTGAAGATATTATTCCTATACCAGAAGGTTTACCTAAAGAGCATATATAAATTTGTAGTATAATAAAATTATGTTTTTAATGATATTAAAAAAGTTATGCAGAATAATATTATTTTTAATAAAGTGGTTGTGCTTTTTGTTTATAGTGTTGTTCTTAATAAGTTTAATTTATGACTTTTTTATATTGTATAAATATTCGTTTCAAATAAATTTTTATATAGCTTTAAATCTAATTTTATTAGTATATACATTTTTAGTATTTATTAAAACAAAAAGATTAAAATTTATAATTTATATTGTTCTATGGGTAATGTTAATATTGAGTGCCAAAGTTTTACCTGATGTTATAGCTATAAATGATAATCTGATGTGTATAGATAATTCTGTATGCAAAGAAGGCGAAATTATAAAAACAGCTCAAGTTGAATTTATTATTAACAGAGAAAACTGTAATAAATTTAATTATTATTGGAATGAAAAAAATAAAACTTGTGATTTGAGAAAAAATATCAAATAGAAATTCATTAATTTAAAATATAAAAATTTTTAATATTAATATCCAATCTGCACCTCGAAAAAATGAAAAAGAGAATTTGGGCAGGAAAAGTTTGAAAAGTTGCGAAAATATGATGAGAAAAATTCTCTTAAAAAATAAGCATAGCAAAAACCGCCCACTGTGGGCGGTTTTTCAAATTCGTATCTTCACTGATTCTCAGTTTGTGGACTTAAAAACGGAGTAATAGGGATTTGAACCCTAGATGCAGATTGCTCCACATAACACCTTAGCAGGGTGCCGCCTTCAGCCACTCGGCCATTACTCCGCATGAGTATATTTTTATAATAACATAAAATATTTTTTTAGTAAATATCTGTTGACCACTTTCTTTTGTTAGGTTAAAATTGTTGTTAGAAAGGTTTATCACTATGATTGAAATGAAAGTTATGGGTATTGCCCTTGATACAAGAACAGGTTCGCCGATTGTTGTTTTACATGATAAAGATAATAGAAAAGCACTTCCGATTTGGATTGGGTCAGCGGAAGCAAGCGCGATTATCAGAAAAATCGAAAATCTCTCGGTAACTCGTCCGATGACACATGATTTGATTATTAATATTATTGAAAAAACAGGCTATAAACTTAATAAAATTGAGATTAATGATGTGGAAAAAGACACTTATTACGCTACTTTGTTTTTGACAAATGATAAGGATGAAGTTATTGAAATTGATTCCCGTCCGTCAGATGCAATTGCTGTGGCAATAAGGGTTGACGCTCCGATTTTTGTGACTGCAAATGTCATTTCAAACGGATCTGTTTCGACTGATTCTGCTAAAGATGAAGAAGAAGCTCAAGAGTTTAAAAAGTTTGTTCAAAGCATTAAACCGTCAGACTTTGAAAAACTTATGAAAGATAACGAACATCACGAGAGTGACCAGTAATATTAAAATTGTTACAAATTTTCTAAAACCTGAAATTGAGAAAAATTTCAGGTTTTTATTTATATATGAATAGTGTTAAAGCAATACAGTCTAATAGTTTTTATCGTATAAATCCGATTAGTATGTTTACAGACCGTAAACAATACGAAAATTTGTTTGCGCAGTCAGAACATAATTTAAACCACCCGAAAGTCTTTGGCTCAGAAACAAAAGCAAATCATTTAGATTTTCTTGCTTAATATTACTTAATATTTTCCTGTATTTTGGCAATTTTTTGGGAATGAAATACTTATATATAATATAGGGAAATTTTAGGGGTAAAATTATGCCGATTGGAAAACTTTTTGGAATTAATCCTGCACAAGGAGCAACTAATCCGTTTCAAGTAAATACAAATTATACAGATAATAATTTTGTAAAAAATAGTTTTGCATTTGAAAATGCAAACCCAAATTGTCCAGAACATCGTGGTGACGGTATTCATGGGCTGAATTTATACTGCTTAGGATAATAAGAAATTATTTTTTGTATTAGTGCTGTAGATGAGTTCTATTGCACTATATTGTGGTGTAAAAGTATAGATTTTTTGCTCGTTTTTTTTGAAACTGCAAAGACCTATTGCTTTGTCTTCATCTTTGAATAAATTTTTGATAAATTCCATAACTACATATCCTTCTATTTTTATTGTATAATTTTATTAAGGAGCGTGCCGCTCCACCCACCACTGGGATATACTAATAGTAGTTTAATGAATTTTGCAATTAAGTCAAAGAAAAGGAGAAGGATTATGGCTAAGATTACTAAGGATATGAATATCATGGATATTGTTCAACAATGCCCTGAAAGTATTGCAGTATTCCAAAAATATGGTTTGGGTTGTATCGGATGCGCAGCTGCTCATTTTGAAAATTTGGAAGCAGGTGCTAAAGTTCACGGATTTGACCCTGACGCAATGGTTGCTGATATTAATGCATTAATTGAAGAATAAGAAAAAAGGCGGCTCAAATGAGTCGCCTTTTTGTAGTTATGAATTAATTGTTTAAAAATCCTGCCATAGTTGGTTTATCAGTAGCAATCGGGATTGGTTGAGGAGCAGGTTGTGTATCTTTTGCTTTTAATGCCATTTCTTTTTCAACTGCTTTTTTAGTCATTCTTTCACAGTATCTTGCAAGCCACATCATAAACGCAGGTACAAGAACAAGTGTTGAAGCAAAGCCGAATGCACTGTTAAATGTTTTAGCACGGTTTATGAATTTATTATCTTTTGCTTGGAATATTGTATAGATTTTTTCAAGAGCTTCTGAGCCTTTTGCTTTTTTGAAAGCTTCTTTAATTTCATCTACAGTTGCATCTTTCAGCGATTTGTTGCCGTATTTTTTCATAATAGCTTCAGATTGTTCCTGAACGGTTTTATCAATATGTAATACTTTTTTAACGTTTCCGCCGTTATTTTGTAAGAAATCAAAGAATCCGTTTATACCGTCTTTGTAACCTGCCAAATCACTGTATTTAGTTACTATTTGTTCACTTGAAAGTACTTCTATACCGTTTCCTGCAGTGAAGTAATTTTTTAGTTTATGGAAAAATCCTTTTTTATGGTCATCAGGTGTAATGTTCAATGCAAGACCCGAAAGTTTTGCAAATCCTGTTGAGAACGCACGAGATAAAGCTTTTGCCGCAAAAAGGATTGCTCCGAAACTTGTAATATCGCGGACAACAATTTCTTTCTTTTCTTTGTCACTTTTTGCGTTTAAGTAACGCGGAGGTAACGTAAACCCGAATAACAAAGTTAACATTGCGGGTATAGACATAGAAGCTCCGTTAAATTCAAAGTTGCCGAGGAGTTTACTTATTTTACCGCCTTCCATAGCTGTTTTACCTGCGGTAGATGCCAGCCCTGTAAATGTCGGGTCTTTTTGCTGTTTGTTTTCTGTTTCGTTGTTTCCTTCCAAGCCTTTTAAACCGGGGTCATGTTTGATACCCATATTGTAAAGTTTTGGAATTAATGTATAGAAGCCGACAACAGCTCCCCACATGCCAAGATTTGTAAGAACTCTTGTACCTGCTCTGTGAGTGGTGAATTTTTTAACTGCTTCTGCTATATTTTCAGATGTTTGAGGAACATGTTTAAGCGCATCGTTTGTGTAGTCTGTTAAACTTTGTGTTAAACGTCTGATGTTTGTTCCGACAGTTTTGTTTTGTCCGTTAACTTTAATAACAGCACTCAGTTCATCACTTGAGGATGAAACTGTAGATTTACGAAGTTTGGAGTATTCTTCTGTAATTTCTGCTAAAAGTTTTTTTGCACCTTTTTTGTCTTTGCTTTTGTGTTTTTCTTCGGCATCAACGAGTTTTTGAGCGAACTCTTGTGCTGTTTGTTTTAATTTATCTGCAGAAAGGTTGTTATCTGTAGAGTTTGATAATACATTTTCAAAGACTTGAGTGTAGTAACCTTTTTTGAACGCTTTCGGGTTACTGAGTTGAGCTTTATTTTTTTCTGCGTATGTTGCTAAATCAGCTCCTAATGCTTCAATATGGTTAACGTGAACGTTATTTGCAGGACCTGATGTTTTCTTAACAACGCTGAGTATTCCAAGCGGGATTAAGAAAGCGCTTGGACCGCTGAGAATTTCTCTTATGCCTTCACGTCTTGCAAATTCCCAGTTCAAAGGACCTGTTTTTTTGCCGTTTTCGTCTTTAGGTCTGTTACGATTCAGACCTTCATAAATACGGGGAGCAACCATACCAATACCGTCTTGTGCAATAAAAGACGCAGCAAATCCGCCTTTATCAATAGCATCCATTAGAGTAACTACTGGATTGAAACTTCCTGTAAACGATTGTTGTCTGCCGTATGGTGTCTGCTGATTTTTGACAGCATTCGGTGATTGGTTTATTGCTTTTACTGACATGTCCCTACTTTAAAAATTTCATAACTACACACATATTTAAAAACATCTTATTTACACTTATTGCTTTTTTCCGACAAGATTTTAAGAAAAATTAAGATAAATGTATTAAGTGTATTTATTATACTTAATCCGAGCAATAATTGCAAGTAATTTACTACGAATGTAATAATTTATTTACAAAACTTAAGATTTGACTATGTTTTTTGAACTGATAAACTTATTTGTATGGAAGTAAATGTAATCGGAGCGGGGCTTGCGGGAAGCGAAGCAGCTTTACAGCTTGCCAAACGCGGAATAAAAGTTAAATTGTATGAGATGCGTCCTGAAAAATCAACCGGGGCGCATAAAACGGAAAAATTTGCAGAATTTGTATGTTCAAACAGTCTCGGGGCAGGAGATTGCTCAAACGCATCCGGCTTGTTGAAAAAAGAGATGGAAATTTTAGGCGGTGAGTTAATTCAGATTGCCAGAGAGTGTTCTGTCCCTGCGGGAAATGCACTTGCGATTGACAGGGAAGTCTTTTCTCAGACTGTTACGGATAAAATTCAGAATAACCCGAATATTATCGTAATAAAGGAAGAAGTTACGGAAATTCCTGACGGGTATACGATAATGGCATCAGGCCCATTGACATCTGACAGTCTGGCAGATTCAATAAGAGAGTTTACAGAGAGTGAGCACTTGCACTTTTTTGATGCTATTGCTCCGATTGTTGAAAAAGACAGTATAGATTTTGATAAAGCTTTTTGGGCAAGCCGTTATGATAAAGGTGAAGCTTCTTATATAAACTGCCCGATGAATAAAGAACAGTATGAGAAGTTTTACGGTATTTTGGTTAACGCACCTAAAATTGAACTGAAAGAGTTTGAAAAAAACGCTAAATTTTTTGAAAGCTGTCTGCCGATAGAAGTTCTTGCTTCCCGCGGGGTGGATACATTGCGTTTTGGGCCTATGAAACCTGTCGGTTTAGTGGATAAGCGTACAGGTGAAGAAAATTATGCCGTAGTACAGCTTCGACAGGATAATTCTGCAAAGACATTATTTAATCTTGTAGGGTTTCAGACAAACTTGAAATGGGGAAGCCAGAAAGAATTATTGCAGTCAATTCCCGGGCTTGAAAATGTTAATATAGTGCGTTACGGTGTTATGCATAGAAATACGTTTATAAATTCTCCGAAAGTTTTGAAAGCATCACTTCAAACCCGCAAACGTGAAAATCTTTTCTTTGCAGGTCAGTTAACAGGTACGGAAGGTTATACCGAATCTATTGCGACGGGGCTGCTTGCTGGGATAAATATGGCAAGACTTATAAATGGCGAACCGCTTTTAATTTTGCCGAAAGAAACTATTCTTGGAGCTTTAACTCAATATATAAGCGACGAAAATCATGAAAAATTTCAGCCGATAAATTCAAATTGGGGAATTATCGCACCAGTTGAGATGCCTAAAAAAGAGCGTAAAAACAAAAAATTAAAAGCAGAACTCTTAACTGCTCGTTCTGTTGAATACTTAAAAGGACTCTTGTAAGAGTCCTTTTTTTAATATCCTGTGTTATTTAGTCATCATCATCTTTTTCTTCTTGTTTGGCTTCATGCTCGTCTTTAATTTCAACTTTTTCAGGTTTTTCAAGCCCGATAAGTCGCATCGCAGGGTGTATAAGTGCCTGACTTACCTGAGGAGCAATGATTGCAAGTCCGACAACAGAACCTGTAATGTTGCTTAATTCAACCGCGCCTTTTATGTCACCGAAATGATTTGGTTTATCTTTTTTCAATTCTTTTGTTAATACATCGCTGAATTTTGTTTTAGAGCTGTTAAGTGCACTTAGTCTTTCTTTTTTTGTGGCAAGGTCTGCAATTTTTTTGTAGGCGGAGTATTCTTTGAAGTTTTTAAAATGTTCAAAGCCCTGAGTATTTTTATAGATTTTTTCTTTTGCAAGTTTAAATCCGCCTTTTTTAAATATCGGAACAATTACCGCCATATAAACGGCTAAGCAGGTTGCCTGATATAAAAATTCTTTTACCGAAGCAAATTTTTTAGTTTCTTTATCAATATGATTATCAATAAGAATAAATCCGGGTCTGCCGATTGCGTTTACTGTTGTCTTGCAGGTAACTGTCGCATCAGCATTTTGTGCAATATTAACAACTGTAGGGTTTGTAATTACTCTTGAAATTGCTGAAATCATACGCCACCTACTTTCATACCGGAAGCCCAATTGTTAAATGTAGGACGAGCAATTGGAGTTGTCGGGCGTATTATTGCAGGTGGAGTTACTGCATTTTCTTTGATATCTAAAGGTTTTTGTTGATTTTTTTTGCCCAAATGTTTCATGATAGGGGTAACAACAACTGAGCATAAGGCAGGAATTACAACACCTGCAGCAAAACAGATTGCAATCAAGCCCAAACCTGCTTGCCCTTTTTTAATTGCCGAAGCTTTCATCTCCTGCTTAACAGTTTCTGAGATTACCTCTCCCGCTTTAATTCTTTTGGCAATATCTGCTTCATGTGCTTTTACGGCAATTTTTTCACCTAATTTTGCCCCTAAAATACCTGTTACAAAATAAGTCGGCATTGCAACGACTTCCGTAATCCCTTCTCTTAATGCGGCATACTTCTTACTTTCAGGATTTTCGCCTTTTTTCATCATTGTAAATGTCGGGCGGAATATTCCGTTTGCGCATGAAATGGCTAATATCGGATATAATGGTTTGCTATTATTGCCCAATTTTGAGCATATATTTTTTATAAAACTGTTAAATGACATGGTTTTCCGCTTTATATAACAAACAAACAAATTTTTTTTTGCTAGTGTATAATAAAAAAATGAACTTTTTTATTTTCCATTCGTTATAATAGTACAGAGGTTAAAAAAAATGAATAAGAAATGCAGTAAATATGAAGGATTATTTACTTTCAGCGATGAAGAAACTTTAAAAAAACATATCGAAACCTGTGAAGATTGCAGAAAAGAACAGGAAGTTATGGATAAAGTTTCAGAACTGTTGAAAGAAGTAAAACCGTATTATATAAACAAACGCAAGAATACGGCAAAGTTAAAAATTGCCTGTGCAATGCTTACAATTTTGCTTAGTACAGCAACAATGGGTGTAGTAAATTTTAATACGGATATTTCCGATGTTATTAAATACGGAAATACGTTAAGTGCAGAAGACTTAGGACTTCCCGTAGATTCATACGGTTTGTTAATGGTGGAATAGTGGATTTTAAAGAGATAGTAAAAAATAACCAAAACAACGTAAGAAATATTATAAGACTGATTACAAAAGAAACAAATGAAGATCTTGAACAAGAAGTGTTTGTTAAAGTTTGGAAAAACAAAGACAAATACAAAGAGCAAGGCTCATTTAAGAGCTGGATAAGTACAATTGCAAAAAATGTATCAAAAGATTATCTGAAATCAGCACAATATAAAAATAGAAATGCAGAAGATGATGAAATTTTGACAACAATTAAAGATAAAAAACAAACGCCCGAACTTACTCTAATCAGTAACAACAGGCAAAAAAGAATTATAAGCGCGATTAATTCTCTAAAACCAAAGTTCAAAGAAGTTGTTATGTACTGTGAAATTTACGGTTGCACATACGAGGAAACGGCAGAAAAACTAAAATGTCCGCTCGGAACAGTAAAATCAAGATTATACAACGCAAAAAAAGAGTTAGCAGAAAAATTACAAGATTTATTATAGAAAGGATGTAACTTATGAAAAAAACTTTGATTGTGGCTTGTGCTCTTATTGTAGCTTCAACTAGTGCAGTATTGGCAGAGGAAGTTAAACAAACTCCCGTAAATCCGCCTGCAAAATGTAACTGCCACAGACCGCCTCAAAAAGGTCCTGACTTTAAACAACGTCAGGCTGAATTTGAACAGCGTTTGAAACTTACGGATGAACAAAAAGCAAAAGCAAAAGAACTTCGTGAACAGGGGTTTGAAAAAATGAAACCTCTGATGGATAAAATGAAAGAAAAACGCGCTGAAATTGAAGCCGTAAAACGTTCAAGAATTGCAGTTCAAGCACAAAATGAAAAAATTGAACAACTAAAACGCGAAATCGGAGCTTTAAGAAATGAAATGCACAGATTACGTATGGAAAATATGAAAAACTTTGAAGCACTTCTTACAAAATCTCAGTTGAAAGAATTGAAAAAAATGAAAGAAGAAGGACGCAAAAAATTCGATAAAGAATTTAAAAAACATCCGCACAGAGGTGAATTTGGACCTCGCCCGGAATGTGAATGTCCTCCTCCGGCAGAAGTAAAATAGTTCTTATAAAGGGTTGATTTTTTATCAACCCTTTTTTAATATTAAAATATGAAAGTTGCAGAAAATATATTGGATTTAATCGGAAACACTCCGTTAGTAAAAATAAACAAACTTAATGGCGGCAAATCAGTTGTTTTGGCGAAAGTTGAAAGTTTTAATCCCGCAGGTTCAGTGAAAGACCGACCTGCTCTTAATATGATTGAGGATGCCGAAAAAAAGGGTCTTATTAACAAAGATACAGTTATAATCGAACCTACAAGCGGAAATACAGGTATAGGACTTGCGATGGTTTGTGCCGTCAGAGGTTATCGTATGATTTTAACTATGCCTGAGACAATGAGTGAGGAGCGTAGAAAGCTTTTGAAGGCTTACGGTGCGGAACTCGTTTTGACTGAAGGTTCAAAAGGTATGCAGGGTGCTGTTGATAAAGCAAATGAACTTCACAAAGAAATTGAAAATTCCTTTATCCCGCAGCAGTTTTCAAATCCCGCAAATCCTGCATCTCACCTGTTTACTGCCGAAGAAATATGGCAGTGTACAGACGGCAAAGTTGATATTGTAATTGCAGGTGTCGGAACGGGCGGAACAATTTCGGGTATTTCGCGTGTTTTAAAAGCGAAAAATCCAAATATTAAAGCAGTTGCAGTTGAACCTTTATCATCTCCGTTGCTTTCAAAGGGACAGGCAGGACCGCATAAAATTCAAGGTATCGGTGCAAATTTTGTTCCGGAAAACTTTGATAAGAATGTAATTGATGAGATTTTTACCGTATCAAATGATGATGCGATTGATACTGCCCGTAAAACCGCAACACAAGAAGGAATTCTTTGCGGAATTTCATCAGGTGCGGCATTGTATGCTGCAATTGAATATTCCAACAAGTATGAGGGAAAAGTTATTGTCGCAATTTTACCTGATACCGGTGAAAGATATTTGAGTGTTCTTTAATTATTTCGCCACGGGTAATCCTCTTTTATTTCCCAGCCATCTCGAATTATTTTTGCTGCACAACTGCGTCCGCCAAAGTCTCTGATCCCTCTTTTATAGGCGCAAGATTTAGTTGATGGTGTATTTATTTCTTCATCAGTAAAATTATCTCCATATGGGCGTAACTGGCCTTTAGAATTGATATAAAATATAAAAAGATCAATTCCTGCTATATTTGGTTTTTGAGGACCGTTTATATCAATAAAGAAATTGTAATTGTTCAGACCTTGCCATTGTGTATTGTCATTTGGGTTTAAACCTAAACAGGTCCCGTCATTTAGTCTTATAGAAGCTGTGCTGTTAATAAAAGGTGAAGCAATACCAATACCGCCAAGCCAGGTATATTGTTTAGTGTTTCCGCACATGGGTTTGTATGCTGAGACAGGCGGATAAACCTGTGTTACTTGTAATTTGGGGACAAAATGTTCTCGTAATATCGTTTCGGCATTATCCCAGTTATTCCATTCCCATACTGAAATTTCATCATTTTCTATAATTTGGGATGCAAGTGAATAAGCTTTTTTTAACTTTGCCACTGTAACTTTTTTTTGATGATTAGCTATTAATTGGGGGATGGTTAAAGATGCAACGACTCCTATAATACCTAATGTTATAAGAACCTCAGCTAATGTGAAACCACCATTAAAATTTCTCCAATCCCCAATGTGGCGGGTCAAGCCTAACTTCGGACAATGTTTTAAAAATCTTAACCAATATTGTTCGGCATGGCTACGTGCGTAGCACTTGGGGGGGGGGCGATTCTGAGCTTTTTCATAATAATATATACCTCCGAAACTATTATTTCTTATTTTTTATAGATTGTCAAGTTACAAACAAGGCGGGAAATATTTCCCGCCTTGTTTATGTGGTGTTTGTAGAAGGTCGGTTCATGGTCTAATAGAGAAGAATAAGTGTATTACTTATTATATTTATTATAAATTTTTATGATTGAATCAATTGGGTGGTTGAATTTTTTACGGTATTCGATATGTTGTTTAGTGGCATTAAGAGCTTTTGTTAAACCGTTTTTTCCGTATTCTTCGCTAATTAATTCAAGATATGTATCTAAAGCTTTGCTGTTAATTGCTCTTTTGAAAACGTTTCCTTCGAGCAAGCTTTTTACAACATAAATATACATAAAAGCAGAACTTGTGTTCATATTTGTAGAAATTGCTACTTCTTTTGCATATTTAACAATGTGAGTTGATGAGTTTTCAAATGCTTTTTTGCCAAATTTATAGCATAACATAATCATTTCGTCAGTTGTTTTTTTGTACGATTTTAATAATATTGGCGTAGGCTCATTTGTCGGTAAAGTTAAAGTTTTTTCTTTGATGATTCTAACTTCATCTTCCAAATCTTTAACTCTTGAAAGTAATTCTAAAATAATTTTTTCATAATTCATGAGTTTTTTCCATTTCTTTTTTGTGAAAATTTGATTTATATTTATATCTTAAATGATTATCACAAAAAGTCAATAAGAATGTTAAGAATTGTTAAAAATCTTATAAGAATAATTGCTAAGAATTTTTGTAAAATTTGTAGAATTAAATAATAGAACAAATAAAAAAGACGGGAAATATTTCCCGTCTTTTTTTATTTATTTAGAAATGATGATTACATCATTCCACCCATACCGCCCATTCCCGGCATTGCAGGAACTTCAGGTTTTTCTTCAGGAATATCAACAACAGCAGCTTCTGTAGTCAATAGCATTGAACCTACTGATGCGGCATTGATTAATGCTGAACGAGTTACTTTTGCAGGGTCTACGATACCTGATTTAAACATATCAACGTATTCGTCGTTCAATGCATCATAACCGTAAGCTCCATCGTGGCTTAATACTGTGTCGATTACAACATCAGCTTTAGCGCCTGCGTTTCTTGCGATTGCTCTTAAAGGTACGTCAAGTGCTGAAGTTAGAATTTTGAAACCGATTTTTTCATCATCTGATGAGAAGTTTATAGAGTTGATTTGTTTTGAAAGTTCTTGTTTAACTCTAACAAGTGCAACTCCACCCCCCGGAACAATACCTTCTTCGTTAGCTGCACGTGTAGCGTTTAGAGCGTCTTCAATTCTTAATTTTCTTTCTTTAAGTTCAACTTCACTTGCTGCACCAACTTCGATTACGGCAACACCGCCAGAAAGTTTAGCAACACGTTCTTGAAGTTTTTCTCTGTCGTATTCAGAATCAGAAGCTTCAATTTGTTTTCTGATTAAACGAACTCTGTCTTGAACAGCGTTTCTTGTGTCTTCTCCAACAACGATTGTTGTTTCATCTTTTGTTACGGTAACGCGTTTTGCTCTACCTAACATTTGAGTTGTAACGTTTTCAAGTTTGATGCCGAGTTCTTCTGTGAACATTTCACCGCCTGTAAGAATTGCGATATCTTCAAGCATAGCTTTTCTTCTGTCGCCAAATCCCGGAGCTTTTACTGCAACTGCTCTCAAAACTTTTCTCATTGTGTTAACAACAAGTGTTGCTAAAGCTTCGCCTTCAATATCTTCTGCGATAAGAAGTAAAGAACGACCGTCTCGTGCAACTTGTTCAAGTAACGGAACCATATCTGAGATTAGGTTGATTTTTTTGTTACAGCAGAATACATAAGCGTCTTCCAATACAGCTTCCATTCTTTCAGCGTCTGTAACAAAGTATGGTGATAAGTAACCTTTGTCGAACTGCATACCTTCAACAACTTTTAAGTTTGTACCGAAAGATTTGCTTTCTTCAACAGTGATAACACCGTCGTGACCGACTTTTTCCATTGCTTCCGCGATAAGTTCGCCGATTTCTTTGTTATTGCCTGCTGAAATCCCTGCTACTTGAGCGATTTCTTCTTTTGTATTAACAGGTCTTGATAAATCTTTAATATTTTTAACAGCGATTTCAACAGCTTTGTCGATACCGCGTTTCATTGACATAGGATTAGCTCCTGCTGTCAAGTTTTTTAAACCTTCTCTGACGATTGCTTGAGCAAGAACAGAAGCTGTTGTTGTACCGTCACCTGCAACATCGTTTGTTTTTGATGAAACTTCTTTTAGAAGTTGTGCACCTGCGTTTTCAAGTCCGTCTTTAAGTTCAATTTCTTTTGCGATTGTAACACCGTCGTTAACGATTTGAGGAGCACCGTATTTCTTTTCCAAGATTACGTTTCTGCCTTTTGGTCCGAGTGTAACTTTTACGGCATCTGCTACCGCATCAATACCTTTAAGAAGCGATTTTCTTGCTTCTTCGTCAAATACTATACGTTTTGCCATTTATTTTGTCTCCTTATTGAATAATTGCTAATGCATCTTTAACTGATAGAATTTTATATTCTACGCCGTCCATTTTAATATCTGTACCTGCGTATTTAGCATAAAGAACTACATCCCCTGCTTTAACATCCATTGGCTCTCTTTCGCCTTTGTCGTTCATTTTACCTTCACCTACTGCTACTACTTCACCTTTTTGAGGTTTTTCTTTAGCGCTGTCGGGAATAAAAATTCCGCCTGAAGTTTGTTCAGTATCTTCAATAACTTTAATAACAATTCTGTCGCCTAATGGTTTTAACATATTTTTTCTCCTTTTCTCTCCTACTCTAAAATTATAAAACAAATTATACAATATTTGAATTCCTTAAGGAAAAATTAATTTTTCGGTTGATTTTTTATTAAAATGTGATTATAATATTCTAAAAGGAGTTTAAATATGAAAGTATTAAAAACAGCATTTACTTTGGCAGAAGTTTTGGTTACTCTTGGTATTATTGGAGTAGTGTCAGCAATGACTTTGCCTACACTTACTAAAAATCATCAGCGCAAAGTTTATGTGACACAGCTGCATAAGATTTATAATGAATTTCAACAAGCAACAGAATCTGCTATTACGGAACGTAATGCAGTAAATTTACGTGAAGCTGGTATTTCAGGTTATCAAGATCTTGATGCATTGATAAGAAATCAGATGAAAATTGTTAAAACTTGTAATCCCGGAGGTGGCGCAGCTATGGATAGTTGCGTCGGCGGTTCTGTAACAAAAAATCTTTTAGGCGGTTCTGCCGGTTATAGTACAGGTACGACATGCCATGTTATAGCTAGCGGAGCAGGTATTTGTTATTATTCAGTTGCTTTTGCGAATGCTGGTGATTTTTTAACTTATGTTACATTTGATACAAACGGCAAGTCTGCTCCTAATATTTTGGGCAGGGATGTATTTGTATTAGGTTTATTTAATGATGGTTCATTAAGGGCTTATACTGATATTAATTGTGCAAGAGATGATGAAGCATGTGAAACTCAGAAAGCTGAATCTGAATCAAAAGCAGATTTAGCAAGGTGTCAAGCTTCAGGAAATTCTTTAATGGGAGCAGATGCAGCTATGTGTTTCAAGGTACTGCAAGATAACGGCTGGGAAATGGATTATTAAAAACTAATATTTATTCACTTGGCTAGTCCTTAAATATTTTATTTATGTTATGCTAAAACTATGAAACGGGTTATGTATGTTATCATAGTTTTGGTACTTATTTTTGGGCTTTGTAAGGCTTGTATAAGACGTGATATTTTTTCTGAAAATACACCTCAATTGAGACCGAAAGAGGAACTCGTTTTTGCAGATTACAGAATTGAAAAAAATGTTACCGTTAACGGTGTTGATTACCTGCAGTCGCAAGTTCCTGTCGGGAAATTCGGCGGGCAGTTTGTTTCATCCACAATTGGCGAAGGTCCGAAAACTTTCAATCCGTTTAATTCAAAAGATAATATTTCGTCTACAATGTCAGAGATTATGTATGACGGGCTTGTGACGACAAACCCCGTTACGGGCGAAACTATTCCGAAACTTGCAAAATCATTCACCGTTAACGGTTGTGAATATATTGTAAACCTTCGTCACGGGATTAAATGGTCGGATGGTAAACCGATTACGGCTGATGATGTTGTGTTTACGTGGAATAAAATTATTCTTGGCGGGTTTGGAAACACTTCAACACGTGATTCGATAATTATTGACGGGAAATTACCATCTGTCACAAAAATTGATGATTATACGGTGAAATTTGTTACGCCAAAACCTTTTGCGCCGTTTTTGAGAATGTTATCCTCACCGATTGCGCCAAAACATGTTTTTGAACCTGCTGTAAACCGCGGTAAAGCATATTTTGACGGCTTTTTATCTACAAATACAAGACCTGAGGAATTTGTAACCTCGGGCGCATTTAAGTTAAAAGAGTACGTTCCTGCTCAGCGTGTTGTGTTTGAAAAAAATCCAAATTATTACGTTATAAACAAAGACGGGCAAAAACTCCCTTACCTTGAAAAACTTGTTTACTTAATCGTTGGTGATATAAACAATCAGGTTTTGAAATTCGAGGGGGGAGAGCTTGATGAAATAAGTTTACAGGGAGCTAATGTTGCGCGTTTTAAGGAGATGGAAAAACACTCTGATTTTACGGTTTACAATATCGGTCCTGATACGGGTACAATGTATATTTCAATGAACATGAACAACCGTAAAAATGACAAGGGAAAATATTACGTAGACCCTAAAAAACAACTCTGGTTTCAGGATAAAAATTTCAGACAGGCAGTGGATTATGCAATAGACAGAAAAAATATGGTATTTAATATTGCAAACGGGCTTGCATATCCTTTATTTACGCCTGAAACTTTAAATTCCATTTTCTTGAACAAAAATTTGAAACCTTATGATAAGGATACTAATAAATCCCGCGAATTATTGAAAAAGTCAGGATTTTATTGGGATAAAGCAGGACATTTGTTAGACCGTTTCGGAAATCATGTTGAATTTGACCTTTATACAAATGCGGGAAACACAGAACGTGAAGCAATCGGGGTTATGGTAAAACAAGACCTTGAGGATTTGGGCATGAAGGTTAATTTTAAACCGATTGAATTTAATTCACTTGTCAATAAACTTATGTCAACGCTTGATTGGGATATGGTTATAATGGGGTTTACGGGTTCACCTCTTGAACCGAATGGCGGAAAAAACGTCTGGCTTTCTGACGGAACTTTGCATATATTTAATCAACGACTTGAAGGTGATGAGAATAGCCGCCGCTACGGGTTTGAAAACCGTATAGATTATCTTTATACACAAGGGGCGCTGGCAACGAAATTTGAGGACAGAAAGAAATATTATGATGAATATCAGGCGATAGTGTATGATGAAAAACCTTTAATTTATATTTATTCGCCTATCAGAATTGTCGCAATACGTGACAAGTTCAAAAACATATATCCGACCACTTTGGGCGGGGTTACGCATAATATTGAGGAGATTTTTATAGAATAATGCAAATCTTGTTATACATATTAAAACGAATATTACAGACAATACCGCTGCTTATTATAGTGTCGTTGATAAGCTTTTTTATAATCCGCTTGTCGCCTGTTGATCCTTTGGCAGAATTGAGGTTAAACCCGTCGGTTTCAAAAGAAACTTTGCAGGCAGAAACACAGCGTTTGGGGTTAGATAAACCTATTATTGTTCAGTACGGTAAATGGGCAAAGTCATTTATTAAGGGCGATTTGGGCGTAACTTCAAACGGTGAAAAGGTTAGTACTAAGTTAAAAGAGCGTATTCCAAACACACTGCTTTTGACTACAATCGTAATTTTTCTGGCATGGATTGTCGGTATTCCTCTCGGGATTTTGTCTGCGGTGTATTGGAAAACTCCTTTTGACAGAATTTTAACCGTTTTTACAAGTATCGGAATGGCAATACCTTCATTTTTCTTTGCAGTATTATTGTTGATTTTTGCGGTTAAAACGGGTTGGTTTCCCGTCGGCGGTTTGACAAGTTCTAACTTTTTAGAGATGAATTTCTGGCAAAAATTCGGTGATATTGCACATCACCTTGTATTACCGGTAACTGTTTTGTTTACGCTTTCTCTTGCGGGATTGCAAAGACAGATGAGAGGAAATTTGCTTGATGTTCTTGACAGCGATTATGTTAAGTTTGCCAGAGCAAAGGGGCTGAGCGAATTTAAGGTTATTTTTAAACATGCTTTGAGAAATGCGGTTAATCCTCTTATAACTCTTTTGGGATTTGAATTTGCGGGGCTTTTAAGCGGTGCTGCATTGACAGAATACGTTTTTCAATACCCCGGTTTGGGACGTTTGATTTTGGAAGCAGTTTTAAAATCAGACATAAACCTTGTTATGGCATCATTGATGATGGGGGCGGTAATGCTTATTTTAGGCAATTTAATCGCTGATATTCTCCTTATTATGACTGATCCGAGGATTAGAGGAGGTCAGGCATGTTAAAACAATTGTGGAAAGATAAATTTGCACGAATTGCCTTGATTGTCTTGGGGATAATCTATCTTGCGCTCTTTTTTGCGGATTTTATAGCGCCTTATACAAAAGATTTTTCGGACAGGACAATGGCTTATGTTCCGCCTTCAAAGATTTTTACGATTGATGAAAACGGTAAGTTTTCAAAACCTTATACATATAATTACAAGCGTGAATTTGATGAAACGGATTTGAAAATTATCTATACGCTTGATAGAAGTCAAAAACATTATGTAAAATTCTTTGCAAAAGGTCAGCCTTATAAGTTTTTGGGTTTTATACCGATGAAACGGCATTTGGTTACAACAGATTCTGACGGACGTTTATTCTTGCTTGGAACTGATATCAACGGGCGTGATGTCTTTTCAAGATTGCTTTTTGGCGGGCGAATTTCTATGACAATCGGATTTCTTGCCTTGTTTGTATTGTTCCCGATAGGGCTTTTGTACGGCGGTATTGCGGGATATTTTGGCGGTAAAACCGATATGATTATGATGAGGTTTGCAGAAGCCGTTATGTCCATACCGAGTTTTTATCTTTTGATAATCCTTGCCTCAATTTTGCCATCGGGTATGACCAGTGTTCAAAGATTTATGCTTATTGTTATAATCCTTGCGCTTATCGGCTGGGCAGGGTTTGCGCGAGTTGTTCGCGGTATGGTTTTATCTGTCAAAAATCAGGAATATGTTCAGGCTGCAAAGTCAATCGGCGCTTCGCGACTTCGCATAATCATAAAACATATCCTGCCTCAAACAACGAGTTTTGTAATTGTTGCAATGACGTTATCAGTGCCTTCTTATATTCTGTCGGAATCGGGCTTAAGCTTTTTGGGTTTAGGTATTCAACAGCCTGATGCAAGCTGGGGAAATATGCTTAAAGAGGCGCAGGAATATACAAATATAATTTACAGACCATGGCTTTTGACACCCGGATTTTTAATTTTTGTTGCGGTTCTTGCCTTTAATTTGATAGGTGATACAATTAGAGATGTGTTGGATCCGAAAAGTAAGGTGAGATAGATGGAGTATATCGACATTTTTATAAGAATACTTTCAGCGTTATTGTTAGGTTTTGCAATCGGTTTGGAACGCGAAATGACTAATAAATATGCAGGTTTGAGAACAAACATTCTTGTTTGTTTAGGTGCTTGTATATTCACGATAATTTCTATTTATGGTTTCCCGACTTTTGCCGATGGTGATAACGTAATTGTTTCTCAAGCAACAGGTGTAAGAGATACGGCGCGTATTGCGGCTCAGGTTGTTACAGGTATCGGTTTTATCGGTGCAGGTACCGTATTTCGTCACGGCGTATCAATATTTGGGCTTACAACCGCGGCTACGTTATGGATTGCGGCAAGTATCGGTATGGCTTGCGGATCAGGGTTATATTTTGTTGCAATTTTAGGGACTGTTTTATCAATACTTACTCTTGTTTCAGTGAGAGTTTTTGAAAGAAATGTTCTTATATCAAGCACAAAAAATACAAAACGTTTGAAAGTTAATATTTCTTGTTTAAGTGAAGAATCTGATGATATCTATAATTATCTGGTTGAAAATTATACGCACTTAAGAGAGATTTCAAAAAAACTCAATAAACAGGACGACAATCTGACTAAAATTAACGTAATCCTTGATGTTGTCGGCAAAAAACCTATTCAGACAATGTACAAGACTTTCCAAAAAATTGACGGTATTGAATCTATTTCAATTCAGGAGTTTTTGGAGTAATTTTTGCCATAAGGTTTGAGGTTTGTGCAGTTTGTTGTTGCGCGGGTTCAATATCTGCATAATATCTCGGGTCATTCAAACCTTCCATTGCTTTCATTACACCAAGTCTGCCTGCTTTAAGTTTAATATCTGCAAGCCAAGATTCAATTGCGTAAGTCATAGCAAGTGTAAATGTTGTAAAAGAAATACCTGCAATTTTTAATGCTTTTTTCAAGCCCGGTGTCATAAAGATTTGACCGATTTTACCTGATTTTACAAGTTTGATGAATTCATCGGGATGTGCATTGAATTCCTGTACAATTTTGTTCCAAATTGCTGTCATTTCTTCTTTTGGAATGTTATTAAGCATTTTTTCAAGTTTTGGAATAATTTCTAATGCTGTTTTTCTATCCATACTGCTGAAATGTAAATCTTCTGCAAATTGAGCAAAATCATCATCGGACATTTTTTCGATTCGGGCTCTTAATGAACTTAGTGCCTGTTTCGGGTCGCGCATTCTTTCAGGAAGCATATCAAATGCTTCTTTAATTTTCAACCCTTTAGCCTTTGCTGTTTGTTGTTTAAATATTGCAAGAATTGTTTCGGGATTAAGAGTTTCAGGAGGTCTAATTCCAAGCTTATTCAATGATGATATTTGTTTTGGAGATAGAGGTATTTCAACCATTGAATTTAACATATCAAGCATTTCTTTTGCTTTCGGGTTTTCATTAACCAAGTTTGGTACGGCTTTTAGTTTAGCTTTTGCTGCACTAATAGCTTCTAACACCTTGACAACGTTTTCGTGTGACATTGTTTCATCAATAGCATTTTCAATTGCATACCTGTAATCTTCACTCTTGATCTTTTCTAAATTATTGATTAATTTTTCAATTGTTTCAGGGGTAAGTGCTTGTTCAGCTTCGGGGCTTAGTGTGCGTAATTCGGCATATAAACCTCTTATTTTTTGAGGTTCGGCATCTTTAAACATATTTTGAATACCTAAATAGAATTTATCAATTTGTTCAAATTCAAATCCGTTTTGGATTGCTCGTTTTAAGAATTGATATGCTTCTTCGTATCTTTCTTTGCCCATTGCTTTGATTGATGACGGATTTACAATAATATCCAATGCATCAGCTCTGACATTAGGATTATTTGTCCAACCTAAAAGACCGTCAAATATTTTACCTATTTTTATGGCTAATTCTTTATCTTGTGTTCTGATAGTGCTAACTAGGCTTTCACGTAATTTCCATATTGCATCAAATTGTTCGCGTTCGGACATGTTTCTTAAATCGCCTGTTGTGGATTTTAAGTTGGCAATAGTTTTTGTGAAAATTGTATGGATGCTGTCTTTTTGTAAATCAACGCCTTGAAGAATTCTTGCAACGGGTTTGCTTTCAACATTTGTTTTTTGAACTGTCGGAGCTACGTTATCTGCAACATTTTTAAGGTATTTTTTAAACCATTTTGATTTCAATCTTTCGCTAGATTTGCTAAAGAATGTTGTAACTTTATTCAATACTTTTGCAGCAGAAAGTTTGCCGCGTTTCATCTGAACTCCTGCCCAGATAAACGGTGATGCTGCCGTTAAAATACCGCCATATACTACAAACGGTTGTGCGATATCAATCGCTGCTTCCATTGATTCTGAATATGTTTGAGAGTTATCGTCAACTTTTTCAAATGTATTAAACAGTTTGCGCTGTAGGTTTTTAGCTTCTCTAAGCTGTTCTGCGCTTACTTCCTGTTTGTGAAGCTGTTCGTTTAACACCTGTTTTTCTTTGTATTCTGTTTTTTTGTATTTTTCGTAAGCAAAATACTGTTTCAGAACTGTCGGAAGGAACATTACTGTTTCTTTGAGTTTTGAAACCCCTTTTTTCTTCGGTTTAGCATCAGAAACTTCATTATAATCTTCTTCTGTGTAGCCGATAAAGTTTCTCGGGTCTTTTTCCAATTCACGTTTTGCAGTATATCTGCCTGCTCTTGATGCTGATTTGGTAAGTTTCAAACCAATCATCATACCTGCAATACCTGTTACAATTGAGCCTATACCTGCAATCATCCAGTTTCTGCCTTTTTGATGTGCAAGAACTGTTGTAAACCATCTTTTTGTATTTTTTATAATATCAGTCGGTTTGCGTTTTGTAGATTTTATTACTTTTTCGCCTGCATTTTCTTCAATGCCGCGTAAATCTTTCAGGAATGATTCTCTGAATTTGTTCCATTTGTGGTGGTAGGTAGCACCGCTTTCCTGCCCTTTTTTGAGGTCGGCATAAAGTTCTTTTGTCTTTTCTGAACCGTTTTTGGCAACATTATTATCGACAAATTTTGTAATTGCACCTGTTTTGTTTAAAACCCAGCCTATAACTCCGCCGACTGCCGCGCCTAAAAACGGTGTTCCGTTAACCAGAACTTCTGCTGCTACTTCCATATTTTGAGAGTATTTTTCGGCTTCGTTGTTGATTAATCTGACTGTTCTTTGAATTACTTCCTGATCTTGTTTTGCTCGTTTTAATTCCTCAGGAGATAATTCTCTTGTGACAATTTTGGATTCATCTGTATCATTTTTGATTGAGTTTTTATATGCTTTTCTGTCTTTTAAAACATTAATGATACTTTTGAACATTCCTGTTTTAAGTTTTTCTTTTTTCTTTTCTTTTAATAATTCGGGATGTTTTGCAATTTCTTCTTTAGCTTTTGCAATTTGTTCCGGTGTATAGTTTACGAAAGCTTTAGGATCTTTTAGAGATTCTCTTGCCTGATAGCGGGCAATTTTCGAACTGTCAACCTGTAATTTTGCGGCATAAATATTAGCGCCGATAAATGAAGCTAAAGTAAGACCTATTGCGCCTATCCAACCTAATTTTTGTGCTTTTCTGAATTTTGCCGTGTCTTTTTGAAATTTATTATAAAATTTCATAGCTTCGGCTCTTAATTCGGAACTTTTAATTCGTTTTATGCTGTTTTTATTTGTTAGTTCCCATTCGGAAAAATAAAGATTTTTAGCATTTTTTTCGTTAAATTCTGTTATTCGTCTGCATAAATCTTTTGCAGCTTCATCATTTTCTATTTGTTCTCTGATTGCGTGGATTTTCTTTGAATTGGGCTGGTGGACAAATTTAGCCATTAACCAACCTGAACCGAGAATGGATGCAAACGGTGCAAAAGCAACAATAGGTTCTGTTGCTGTTTCAACATTTTCTGCAACGCTTTCGGAGTGGTTATCCATAATATCTACAACGTCAATAATGTTTTCGCCCAATGCTTTGGCTTTTGCTATTTCTGCATCGGAATATTGACGGCGTTTATATAACTCCTCGCGCTGAGCCTGTTCGTTCTTTTGATTTTCTTCCCATTTCTTGAAGTTGCCTTTGTTTTTGGCGACTTGAGATAATGAATTAAAAAAGTCCATAATTTTTCCCTATTATAAATATAAAAACAGGAAAATTTAAAAATTTGACTATTTTATTAATTTTTGTAAACAGGTAAAGTTATTTCAAACTCTGTAATTTCAGGGGTAGATTGTGTTAATTTTAATTCGGCATTTTGTGCTTGCAGGTTATTGGCGCAAATGTGAAGCCCGAGGCCGCTTCCTGTTTGTTTGGTGGTAAATCCGACATTAAATATTTCTTGCGGATTTTTGATTTGTTCACCGTTATTAGAGATTTTTATGACAACTTTATCCTGTATTTTAAGTTGAATATTAATACAGCCTTTTTCTTGAATTGCTTCTATGGCATTTTTTATAATATTAACCAAACAGGCAAGGAATTTGTTTTCATCAATGTATACAGGGGCAGTATCTTTTGCTTCAAGATTGATTTTTATGTCTTTATCGCCGATGTAAACAGTTGAAAGATTTATTCCCTCTTGCACTACAGCCTGTATATCACAAATCTCCGGTGAAAAATTGTTCAATGATTTTAAATCCAAAAGAGAATTGTTCATAATCTTTAGTGATTTTGTAATACATTTTATTGCATTATCAATTGAGTCGTTTTCGATGCCTTCGTTTTCAAGATTTTTTTTGATAATTCTTGTATAAAGTTCGCAAATCGAAATATGGTTTCTTATTTCGTGTGCTATGCATCTTGATTGTTCTGAAATTAAATTGTTCATCAAATCCTCTAACAAGAGAGGTTCGGCAAAAATTACCGAACCTCTGCAAATTCTTATAACATCTTATGCGCGGATTGCTTTTCTGTTTGCAAAACCGTTGTTTAGAGCATAAAGTACAGCTTGTGTTCTGTCATTTACCTGTAATTTTTGGAAAATATTGTTTACGTGTGTTTTAACTGTAGTTTCCGAGATAAATAATTTTCCTGCAATACCTTTGTAGTTATTACCTTGTGTTAATAATTCCAGAACTTCTTCTTCTCTTGCTGTCAAATAGGTAAGAAGGTTTTCTTCGTTTGAAGTTTGAGTTTCTTCTTTGAAGGAACGTTGAAAATATTCGAAAAATCTTGATGTAAGGGCTGTAGGAAGATAGATTTTTCCTGATGCAACTTCGTCAATTGCATAGATTAATTGAGCTGATGCCATAGTCTTTAAAACATAACCTTTAGCACCAAGTTTCATTGCTCTAAAGATTAAATCTGCATCATCATAACCGCTTAATGCAATTACTTTTACACCTAAGTCTAATTTTTCAAGTTCTTGAATAGCTTGTAAGCCGTCTTTTTCGGGCATATTAATGTCCATTAGGATAATGTCGGGGCGATATTTTTTAGCAAGGCTTATACCCATATTTACACTTGTTGTAGCACCTACTACGTCGTAACTGCTTTCAAGTGTAATTAATTCTTTTACACCTCTTAAGTGATCTGCGTTATCATCAATTAAAAGTATTCTGGATTTTCTTTTAAATTCTCTCATTTTATATCTCCCTCAATTAGTTCCCTCTACACTTTGTATACTACAACTTTTAGAGGGTTGTTTTCATCCATGCCTCGATTGATATTGGTAAAATAATGGTTTGAGAATTTGTCTTACATCTTTGGATTGATAAAGTAGCTCAACCATGCTCTACACCATGCTTTTAGAATTTGTGACCGCATGGTTGATTTTCAAATTTCCTAATATTTTTGAATTAATACGCTTGTGGTATAATTCTTTTAAAGGGAGAAAATGTGTATGCAAATTTTAATATTTTTGGTTGGTTTTTTAATCGGTGCTTTGTGCGTATTTGTTCCGTTCAAAGTTATTAATAAAAATAATAAAGCTTCGCAAGATATGCTCTTAGAGCAGATGAAGCTGTATTTTGAAAACACTGCAAACAGAATTTTTAAAGAAAGTTCGTCAGAGCTTTCCGAGCATAATAAGGAAAAGTTAGAGGAATTTTTCAAACGTTTTAAAGAGCGTATTGAGGATTTTGAAAAGCGCGCAGAGGAAAACTTTAAAACAGAAACTGAACATTTTACAAAATTTGATATGAATATTAAAAATTTCCTTGAAACAGGCAATAAAATTTCGCACGATGCAAATTCTCTTGTAAATGTTATGAAATCCGATAACAGAACTTCAGGCAGGTGGGGTGAAATTGTTCTTGAAAGAGTTTTGGAAGCATCTGGGCTTCGCAAAGATGAGGAATATAAAATTCAGATGGGAACAGCTGAGGGCAGACCTGATGCTACCGTATTTTTACCTGAGGGAAAATGCATATTTATTGACAGTAAGACTTCTTTTTCTGCTTGGGACGGGTTTGTAAATGCCGAAGATGAAACGGAAAAACAAATCCATTATAAGCAGTTTATAGATTCTACAAAAGCGCATATTACGGGGCTTGCAAAACGTGATTATTCGGTTGAGGATGCATCGCCTGATTATGTTTTGATGTTTATACCTATTGAAAGCTGTTATTCGATGATGTTTTGCGACGAATGCGCATTGTGGGATTTTGCCTGGAAAAATAAAGTAATGCCTGTATCGCCTTCGACATTGCTTGCGGCTTTGAAAATTATCAATTCATTCCACGTTGTAGACCGCCAGAATAAAAATGTATTGGAAATGGCAAGACTTTGTACAAGTGTTCATGATAAGTTTGCATCACTTTTGTCAGAGCTTTTAAAAATTCGTGATAACCTTGATACATCGTTGAAAAAGCTTAACGGAACAGGCAATATAATCAATCAGATTACAAAACTTGAAAAACTGGGCTGTACTTATACAAAAGAATTGCCTCAGGTTGAAGAGAATGATTAATAATCCATCTTCCAGCCATTTTCCATAACACGTCCGGCACAGCCGTGGCCTATACCTTTATTATTTCCACTGCAGGAATAACTTGTTTTCCACCAGTAGCCGGTATAATTGTCACCTGCTGTCATTGCTAGTTCTTTACTGCCTTCTGCAAGAAGCTTTCCGTTAACGCACAATCGATATGAAAAGTAATCTCTGCCATATTTATTGGGACCTTTTTCGCCGTTTACGTCAATGTTGATAACTCCTATTATAGCAGGACAGCCTGCCAGTTGAGCATCTTTATTATATTGATCGGGCAGTCTGGAACGTCTGAATTCACCCATGTAAATAATTTGTCCGCCTGCTGTGTAGAAATTGTAATCGTTAAGGTCGTTTGTAAGAGGGGCATTGTGTAAGCTTTTATATTTAATTGAATTGCAAGTTGTGTCGTGTTTATGACAGTTTTTTACAACATTAAAATATTGTCCCAGAGCAGTGTCTAAGTATTCGGGAACTCTTGATGAATTTTGAGTCTCACCCGGAAAATTTCTGAAAAATTCAGTTTCATCTAAACTTTCAACTTCTTCTTTTGCCATCATAAATTTGAAAGTATTGCCAATCTCCGAATATGATTTTTTTAATTGATTTACATATTGTTGATTTTTGAAGTTGTTAATTAATGCGGGTAAAGTTATTGAAGCAACAACACCTATAATTCCTAAAGTTATTAAAACTTCTGCAAGTGTGAATGCTAAGACTCCGCCTCGCGATAAATGGCACCGCTCACAAGCAAATCGAAAAACGCGGTTTCCGCTTATGCTTGTTCGTCTCTCACTTACATTCGTGCCTCTGCTCGGCTTTTCGGGGGGGGGGCAATTCCAAGCTTTTTCATAATAAATACCTCCAATTTTATTATTTAAGATTTTTAATATTTTGTCAAGGCTTGATTTTATTCTGCCAGAGTGCTAAGATTTTTCCATGATTGAAAAACCGAATACAGCAAAAGACAGAATTATCCTTGCGTTGGATGTGGATAATTTGAAAGAGGCTGAAGACCTCGTTAAAGAATTAAAAGATTATGTGGGATATTTTAAAGTTGGTTTACCGTTAATTGTTAATTACGGCTTTGATGCTTTCAGACTGTTGCAGGAGCACGGTGCAAGATGCTATTACGACTGTAAGTTTCATGATATTCCGCATACTGTTCAGAAAGCTTGTATCAGCCTTGTTAAAAACAATGTGAATTTCTTTAATGTTCATATTCAGGGCGGGTCTAAAATGACTTCTGCTGTTGTAAAAGCATCGCGGGCGACTGCAAAATCATACGGGCTGGATGCGCCGACAATTTTAGGAGTTACGCTTTTATCAAGTTTTGGACAGAAAACTTTGACTACAGAACTTTGTGTTGATAAAAATATTGAAGATTTTGTTATACAACTTGCAAAAGTCGCAAAAGAATCAGGGCTTGACGGGGTTATTGCAAGCGCAGAAGAAGCTAAAAGAATTAGAAAAGAAATAGGTGATGATTTTCTTATCCTGTGCCCCGCAACCCGTCCTACCTGGTCCTCTGTTAATGATCAGGTAAGAGTTGATACGCCGAGAGATGCAATTTTATCAGGTGTTGATTTTATGGTTGTCGGTAGACCTATCACAAGCGCAGAAGATAGAATTGCTGCGGCTAAACTTGTTATTGATGAAATTGAAACTGCTCTAGAGGATAGAAAAGCTCTTTGATAGATTGTATTTATGTTTAGACGGATCGTAAGTGTAGACTTTGTATGATTTTCCGTCCGAGTTAATTTTTATTGAATTGTGGCGGTCAGTTCTGTAAATATCCGTATTTCTCAACACATCAAGAGTTCCCGCAGTCGGATGTCCAAATGCGTTTGGGCCTGTTGAAATTATTGATACTTTTGTATTCATTGCTTCAAGCATTTTAGAATTTACCACATTATTTCCGCCGTGGTGCGCGACTTTTAAAACCTCAATATCGCGCGGAAGTTTGGATTTAATTTGTTCATACGCTTCAATTCCTGCATCTCCCGTAAATAACATATCAAAATCTTTGTAACTTAAAAGAGTAATTATTGATTTTTCGTTATCCTCTTTTGAATTTGCAATGAATGTTTTCATTGTTAAATCGGGTTCTTGATATATTATACCTTTTGGGATTTGGGCAGAAATTTCTTTTTCACGCAATGTTTTATAAATCTCAATTGATGTCATTGATTTATCTTTGAACGAATTAATATAAACCTGTTTTACGTTAAGGTTTTTCATAATATCAACAGCACCGCCCGAGTGATCGTTATCAAAGTGAGTGATTATCATTCCTTCAATATTCTTAATCCCTCTGTCTTTCAGGTATTTTATAATAATGGAATTTGCCTGAGCTTTGCTTCCTCTATAGCTTGCTCTGCCTGTGTCGATTACAAAATATTTGTTTGCAGGGGTTTTTATAAGAAAACAGTCTGCATTTTGAACATCAAATGTAATAATTTGCAAATCTTTTGACGGAACATTTACAAGTGTAAGTGCAAGTATTATAAGACCGGAAACGCAAATCGCCGTAATCTTTTTGCTGAAAGTTGTTTTTATGGAAAGTGTTATTAACAAAATAATTGTGTAATATATGCAAATTTGTAAAATGTTCGGATGAGTTGTTGTTAAAAGTGAATGTGAAAGGGTGGAGAAAAAGTTTGAAATAAATACAATACAGTGAAGTACGTAATTCAATACAAAGTCAAGCACCATACAAATTTTGTCGGTAAACGGTGTGAATATTGCAAGTATAGAACTTATAAATCCTCCAAAACTGACAATACTTAAAAACGGCATACTGCCCACATTTGCAAGTACCGAATAAGTGCTGAAAGTGTTGAAATAAAACATTTGAATGGGAGCAACCCAGATTTGTGCAACAACAGGGATAAGTATTGCGCCCGTCAGCCAATTCGGAATTTTGCTGTCCTTAAACCTTTCAAAAATAATGTTTGCTGTGGTTAATATACCGAAAGTTACGATAAAAGAAAGCTGAAATCCTACGTTATTGATGAATGCGGGATTATAAATCAGCATAAGCATTGCAACAAGTGCCAGAAGCGATACACTGTGCGCATCTCTATCAATTAGTTTTCCTGCAAGAACAAGCAAAAGCATAAGTGCGGCTCGGATAACAGATGCACCGAGTCCTGTCATAAATGTATAAATCAGTACAATTCCCATACCCGTCAAAACCGTCAGTTTGAAAGGCATGCGTACTCTGCGCATAAAAAATACCCAAAAACCGTATATAAATGCTACGTTCATTCCCGATGCGGCAAGTATATGCAGTAATCCCGAGTTTACAAAAGAAGCTTTGATATAATCGGGCGGAGCAACAGCATCGTCACCGAAAACAATTCCGCCTAAGATTTCAAGGTTTGGTGATTTCAGATACTTGCTGTGTACACCGACAATTTTATCTCGCAGGATATTTAAATTTTGCAGAAAGTTCCATTTGAAAGTTAATTTCTCATCAAGCTGTTTACAGTTTGTTTTATCTGCATAAAATACGGTGAATGTATCAAAGTTTCTTAAATATTTACCGTAATCAAACTGCGATGGATTTCCTGATTTAAAAGGCGTTCTTAAACTGCCTGTTATTTCATAAAAATCACCGATTTGAAATTCGGAAAAGTCCTCATCATCAGATGCAACAGTAACAAGTGTTTTGCCATTATCAGTTTTGAAAAAGAATTTGGTTTTGAGTTTGTCGTTAGAATTCGGGATAGATACAATCTGACCTTTCAGTGTAACTTTTTGTTGTCCTGCAAGACTTACCAGTTTATCTGTTGAATGAATTCTAAAATATGAGTTAAAAAATCCGAAATAAAATATAAAAATCCAAAAAAGTATATATTTTATCGGCATATAATTTTTTATTATTATAAACAGCGCGAGAACGGTTAAAATTCCTGCACAAAAAATCCCGTTGTCGTTAAAGAAACTTAGAATACCTGCCATAAAAACAAGCGCCGTAATAAACATTACGGCATTTTTGTTTTGTAAAGCTTCAGAAATCCTATTCCTTACCAAATACCCACCAGCCTTTGCGTCTTTCGCATTGTTGTTCTGCTGCATTATTGTTATTTTGTTTTATTGGTGAATGTGACGCGAATACGCTTTTTGACAGGGTATTAATATATTTATTGTTAAGGTGTGCATAATCAAACAGGATTACACCGTTTGCGTTAACTTTTCTTGCTTCATGGATTTGTCTGATTAAATCCTCGTCAGAGCCGCCCATAAAGGTTACGAACAAACCTGCATAAAAATCAGTACTGCCTGATTTTGCGTTTATAACATCTGTCATCATTTTGTTTGCTGTTTTTGAATCACAGGTTAAGAATAATGGAGTTAAGCCGTTTAAATAACCTCTTGTTGACCATATTTTCCAATCCTGATGCTTAGAGGTAAGCGCAGATTGTCGGTCGGGAAAAATTACAGCACTTATATAAGTGTTTGTTCTTTTGCCGATTTGACCCGCTTTTTTAACCATATTAGTAATTTGTTCTCTGCGGTAATTGTTCCAATCCTGCCATAAGGGATCTGTTTTTTTCAAAGTAATCGGATCAACGCCGTAAATCATAAAGAAATCGTTTCTTGCAAATTCCGTATATCCCCAATTTGCGCTTTCATTAGAACTTATGCAATTCGGGTAGCGGATGTAGTCAAGATTTATACCGTCAGGTTTGTAACGTGTTATAATTTCTTCCAGAAGTTTTACTAAAAAATCTTGTACATAAGGATTTGCAGGGTCAAGAAAATATCCGTTATGTTCTGATGTTGAACGTGAAGGCGTCAGTAAATCAGCATCTTTTTGGGTTTTATTTCCCCAGGATGGGTTCATTGCAAGTATGCTTTGAGGATTAGTGTCAGGGTTTTGATTTCCTGCATAGAAGGTTTCAAACCAGGTGTGAACTTTCATACCGCGCTTGTGAGCTTCTCTAATCCAAATCTCCAACGGGTCAATTCCGACAAACTGTTCGTACTGAGGTATAAAACCGTATGCTTCCATAGTTTTGCTCGGGAAAATTGTTTTCCCGTGATAATAAGTTTCTAAGAAAATATTATCAATACCTGCAGATTTTAGTCTGTCTAATGAAGCTTTAATATCAGCTTCGGTTTTTTCTGTCGGGCGGAGCCAGATGCCTTTAAGTTCTCCGTTTTTGTATGGCAAAACGCTCTTTAGAGCATCATTTGAAGCTTCTATTGCAAGTTGGGAATATTTTTGAACATCTTCAGGAGTTTTTTTGGCTCTTTTTACATAATTTTTTGCATCGCTTATATAGCTGTAAGGCAATTTCCAGTTATAGTCGGGACTTGAAGAACGGTAGTATTCAAGCATTTGTTCCGCTTCCGATATTTTCTTTTCAGATTCGAAAATATAACTTTCGGAAGTTGTATATGTATAAATAAGATTAGATTCTTTATCAATATAAATTTTTGTACCGACTTTAATAACCGAATTCATCCAGGTTTTAGCTCTGCCATGACCGCTTATTACAAGTCCGTCTTTTGGAATAAATGAATCTGCTCCCGAAAGTTCGGTTACGGTATTGCCTTCAACAACGGCTTCTGCCCCAAATTCATTGGTATTTGTTCTAATGCCGTAATTTGGAGTATATATAACGAGTTGATTAATTCCGCGAGCACCGGGGAGATAGCTTCCTGTTTTGTTTGTAAGTGCTGTCGGGTTGATGGCATTAATAAGATTTTTTGTATAACTGAATACCACTTCATTTTTAGAAGGCTGATATGGTTTAAATACCGGAGGCAAAATTTCTTCGGGTAAATTTACTTCAATATAATCATTTGCTTCGGGTTTTGTATTCATTATAAGCGGTTGGGTTTTTATTTCGCGTTTTGCAGTCAAAGCTGTTGTAAGCTCATCTGCAGAGCATGCCAAATTTGCAATCAGCATTACCGCTAAAATTATTATTATTTTTTTCATCTCTTACTCCCTGTAATATCCGGATTTTCGGTATTCCGCATCACTGAGTGAGCGGATTTTTTTTTGAAGCTCAGTTGAGGGCTTCATAGAATATGATACATCATAAAACTTTTTTGCGTTACTTAAATCTGCAAATTTTTCATAAATTGTTGCAAGTCTTAAATTTAAGGTGTATTTATTTTTATAACCGTTATTGTAAGCAATATTATAATGATACAGTGCTTTTTTGTATTCTCTGCGTTTATAGAAAAATTCACCGTAATAATAGTTTGCTGAAGGGTCTTTAAAGTTTATATTAATAGCTTTGCAGAAATTTTCTTTTGCAAGACGGGGTTTGTTTTTCTCATCATAAATTCTTCCAAGCTGAATGTATGGCTGAATTTTAGTATTGTCAACTTTGGTCAGAATGTAATATTTTCCTGATGCGCTGTTAAGATATTGCTCTTTGCTTTCAGGTGTTGTACTTTTTCTTGATAACGCAAAATAGTTATCAGCTTCTTTTTGGATTTGAGTAAAGTTTAATTTTTTATAATCAAACAGCACGGAATTATATTCAATCTTACCGGATTGAATCGCGAGTGAGGTGTTTATGGTTAGAAGTAATGCTGTTATGACCAGTAAATGTTTATAAATCATCAATGCTCGGAGAAGTATGTATCTCATGGTCGTTCATGAATGTGTGGTCATCCAATGATGGGTCGATATACATGAAAACTCGTCTGATAAATTTAATTGGAGCTTTTTCATACAAAGGATGTTCAACAGGTTCAGCCAAAGGTTCTCCATTTGATTGTGCTACAACTTTTCGGGTTGCATTGATTGTTGCCTGAGAATATCCGTTATTTTTCATGTACTCGGGATTTACGGTATCTTCTACTGTCAATTCGGCAAATGACGGTAATGCGAATAATATTAATAAACCAATAATTAAAAATCTTTTTTTCATTTCCACCTCAGTTGTAATTATAATACATTTTTGAGCAGTTACAAAGATATTATAAATTCTTTACAAAGTTTCTGCCATATATTATTCGTATGATTTTGTTATAATCTCTTCCAATTTTTCAAGAAGTTGATTTTCCGGAACTTTAGCAATAATTTCACCTTTTTTAAAAACAATTCCTTCACCAACCCCGCCTGCAATACCAAAATCAGCATGGCGAGCTTCTCCGGGACCGTTTACTGCACAGCCCATTGTGGCAATAGTTATCGGTTTATCAAGGTTTTTGAATTTTTCTTCAACTTTTTTGGCTAAATTTATTAAATCTATCTGAGTTCTTCCGCAAGTCGGGCAGGAGATAAAATTCACTCCTCGTTCTCGAAGCCCGAGACTTTTTAAAATATCAAATCCTGCGCTGACTTCCTCGACGGGATTTTCTGTGAGAGAAACTCTGATTGTATCGCCTATTCCTTCTGCAAGAAGTGTTCCTAAACCTACTGATGATTTAATCAATCCGCCGCGCATCGTTCCCGCTTCTGTTACACCTAAATGAAGCGGATAAGGAATTTTTTCGGCAATTGAGCGGTAAGCTTCAATTGTTGTCAGAACATCTGATGATTTTAGTGAAACTTTTATTAAATCAAAATCCAAATCCTCAAGGATTTTGATGTGTCCGATTGCGCTTTGAACCATTTTTTCGGATAACGGAATATCTTTATCCTGCAAATCTTTTTCTAAAGAGCCTGCATTAACGCCTATTCTGATAGGGATTTGTTGCTGCTTTGCAAGCGTTACGACTTTTTCAACATTCTCGCGTTTGCCGATATTTCCGGGGTTGAGTCTTAGTGCTGAAATTCCGTTGTTTATACATTGAATTGCGAGTTTGTAGTCAAAATGAATATCTGCTATCAAGGGCACTGGAGATTTTTTTACAATATTTTTTATTGCATCTGCCGCATCTTTATTTAAAACAGCAAGTCTGACAAGTTCGCAGCCTTTATCTGCCATTTCATTAATCTGGTTCAATGTCGCATTGACATCTCTGGTGTCGGTATTACACATAGATTGAACGCTGATTGGCGCTCCGTTACCGATTTTTACATTTCCTATTAAAAGTTCTTTTGATTTTCTTCTTTTTATCATATTATTATAATAACACAAAGGAGAAAATCATGAGAGTTGCAATTGTTTCTGATATTCATGCTAACTGGCAGGCGCTGGAAGCTGTGTTAGATGATATAAAAAAACAGGGTTGTGAAAAAGTTTTATGTTTGGGAGATCTTGCGATGGCAGGACCTCAGCCGAGAATGATTATTGATTATGTAAGATCTCAAAATAATTGGACAGTAATTCAGGGAAATACCGATAAACTTATCGGTGATTTTTCTCCCCAGCTGGTTGATAAAATGAAAAGTGCTTTTCCTGTTATGGCTAATGCGCTTTTAGATGATGTTTTGATTTTGGAAGAAAATAAAAAAGAATATTTGAAAAATCTTCCTGCACAAATGAATTTAGAAATTGAGGGTGTAAAAATCTTAATGGTTCATGGTTCTCCAAGACGCAATAACGAGGATATTCTCCCAGATATGCCGCTTGAGCAGATTGAGGAAATTTTGCAAGGTGTTGATGCAGATTTGATTTTTTGCGGACACACCCATGTTCCCTGCGGATACCAGACCAATAAAAAACAAACTCTTGTAAATGTTGGCAGTGTTGGACGTCCGATGACATCAAATCCTCAAGCTTGCTATGTTGTCGCAAATTTTGAAAACGGCGGATTTTCTATTGAGCACAGGTTTGTAGATTATGACAGAGAAATGGCTGCATCAATTATGAAAATGCGTAATTTTGACGGTTGTGAAGAGCTTGCTCAGATGATTTTGAAACCTACTCGGAGGCATGTTTAATGTATAGATTTTTTTCAACAATAATATTTTTGGCAATTTTGCCTGTATATGCACTTATTAGAGCTTCAAAGGGTAAAGCATTGCCTTTAGAAAAGTTTGGAAAGTTTGATGCTCCGAATTTAGATGGCAAAGTTATTATGTATCATGGCGTTTCTGTCGGAGAAGTCATTGCGCTTGAAAATTTAATCAAAAAAACTAAAGAAATTTTTCCTGATTGCAAGCTTGTAGTTACAACAGGCACAAAAACAGGGCAGGAGATTGCCAAGAAAAAGTTTGAAGGAGTCGCTGATTTTATTACATATTTTCCGCTTGATATAACTTTTTGTGTTAAATCGTTTTTAAATAAAATTAAGCCGGATGTGGTTTTAATGGCGGAAACAGAACTCTGGCCGACATTTGCTCATTATTGCAAAAAGAAAAACATTCAGCTTTTTGTTATAAACGGCAGAATTTCAGATAGTACATACCGTTCATACCGCTTATTAACCCCATTTTTTAAAGGTTTATTTAAAAACTATGCGGGAATTTTTACACAAAGCGAACAGGATAATGAAAAATTTATAAAAATCGGTGCACCTGCCGATAAAACTCAAGTCATGAGAAATCTTAAATTTGATGTTAAAAAGGTTCAGGCAGATTTTGATCTGGGTGAAGGCAGAATTATTATTGCAGGAAGCACTCACAAAGGCGAAGACGAAATTGTTCTTAATGCTTTTTCTGAACTTAAAAAAGAATTCCCCGATATAAAATTGCTTCTTGCTCCCCGTCATTTGACCAGAGAAGCTGAGGTTAAATCTTTGACAGAAAAAACAGGTTTGTCATATGGCTTGCGCTCAAATAATGACAGGTTTGATAAAAATGACATAATTATTTTAAATACACTTGGCGAATTGAGCAAAATATATCAAATTTGTGATTTTGCATTTATCGGCGGAAGTTTTAACAAAACAGGCGGGCATAACCCACTGGAAGCTGTTGTTTACGAAAAACCTGCAATTTCAGGTCCGTCAATTCATAACTTTAAAGATATTTACTGGCTTTTAACTCAATCTGATGCAGGAAAAGTGGTTAAGACTCCTCAAGAATTAACTGATTACATGCGCAAGCTTTTATCGGATAAAGAATTTTATACTAAAGCCTGCTCAGATTGTAAAACAATTTTTGAAGAACAGCAGGGCGCTTTGGAATTTGTTATTAATCGTCTGAAAGCTACTTTATAATAATGATTTAAGTTGTTTCTCATACACCATACGAATGACTTTTATTACGAAATGTTAACTTTTCTGGTACAATAATTAAAGATTTCCGTGTGTTGTGCCGTAACAAATAACATAAGGAAACAAAACGAAAGGAACGCAGGTCATGGGTATGGCAGCTTCGCAGGCACGCTTTTTGGGCTTGACTGCAAGAAAAACAAATACCGAATATGAAGGTCAGCAGATCAACCAGCAAAGAACTACTTTGTCTAACCAATCTGCTAACTACTACAACCAGCTTCTTGGTATGACAGTACCTGTTCCTCCTTCAGTTGCAGATTTTACTAAAACAGTTTATACATTTGATGATGGCGCTTTGAGCAATTCAATTTCTACTATGATTGCTCAAAAAGACGGTACATATTTAATCAGTTATACATCAAGCTGGACTAATGATTTTTCAGTTGTTTCAGCATCTCCGACTATCTATACAAGAAAAGAAGGTGCTACTGATGCTGATAATGTATACTTTGTCGGTGCTAAAAGATTAAGAAAGCTTGGAGACCCTATTCCGAGAAACGCAGATGGTACTTATGCAGGTATTGATAATGGTGATGGTACAACATATTATGATGAATACCTCAGAACTTTGTCAAAAGACCAATTAGACAAATTGGAAGAAGACGAAGATGAATATATTAAAATACTAAATAAAAAATACGGTGAACCTAAAAACGGTTGGGAAGTAAGATACACAGAAAATACTTCTACAAAAACTTGGACACCAACCTTTGTTAAAAGAGATATTCTTGATAAGGCAGAATATAATGAAACAGGTTCATCTCAAAGTTTTATTCCTAATTATACAGTAGGTTCAGCTCAAGAAACTGAGGAAGTTAAAGGTATCACTGCAAGATTTGAGCAAGATTCTACCGGTCGTTTAATCAGTGTTACTCTAAAACCGGGTCAAGATGATGAAGTTACTTATGCAGTAACAACAAATACACTTACAGATCAGGCTAAATATGACGATGCGATGAACCAGTATGAATATGATAAATATCAATACGATCAATCAATTCAAGAAATTAACTCTAAAATCGAAATTATTCAATCAGAAGATAAAAACCTTGAATTACGCTTGAAACAGTTAGATACTGAACAAGCAGCAATCCAAACCGAAATGGATGCAGTTCAAAAAGTTATTGAAAAGAACACTGAATCCACATTCAAAACATTCGGGTAGGCGAAGCCTACTCCCTCACTTGGGTTTTGGAAGTATTTATTCGAATGCCCAAATACTACGAATTTTACGAAGCCTTACGCTTCAATATATATTTTTGTTTCCTTTTTTCCCTACGACTTTTACCCAAAGTCGTTTTTTATTGTGCTACGCACGTAGCCACATCAGATGTTGAACATATTTTATGAATGTTGGTGTTACTCGGATTGCACAGATAAATTCATAAATTCAATGTCATCATAATCAATATATGCGGTTTGTTTGAGATTATGTCCTGTTTTGATTGTAATCTCATTCATCTGTCCTGCTCGTAACAGGTTATTTGGCAGTTTTATTCGCTGTCCGTCACCGTTTAGCTGGATTTCTGCAATCTTTTTGCCGTTAAAATAAACTTCAGGCGGGCTTGCAAAAGAATTTACAATGGAATTCTGTCTCATTGAACGAGCCATCAAAGTATCAACGCCTATTATTGAGCCTATTACAAGATAATTGCTTTTTGAGAGTGCATTTGCTGCCATCATAAAGGTTTTTGAATAAAAAGGTCCGATTGATTTCCCTTTAAATTCACCTGAATTTGCAGAAGCCTCCGAAAAATTATCATCGCCCAAATGAAACATTTCGGTAGAAATTACTATATCTTGAACATTGCTTTTTTCAATTCCGAGAACAAGCGGCTGACTTGCAAGCTTTTCGTTAATAGTAAGCGAGAACGGTCTGTAACCGTCTTTTTCCACTGATAGTACAGAGTTGTCTTTTACATTTGCTCTAAGATTAAATACTCCGTTATTGTCAGAATAGGTGGTGTAATTATGCTTTGGCAAGCTGACTTTAGCTCCCGCGACAGGCATATTTGTTTCTGTGTCGACAATTCTTTTGACATCACCGACTTTTGAAACCCCGCCTTCCATGACCGTTGCATGGACAGGAATTGCTAAAAATAACAATAAAATAACTAAAATTCTCATATATAAATCCTCTTAATGAAAAAATTTTAAAATGCAAGAATGCTAATTTAATCAATCTTAGAGCGGGAAAAAAGTTTAATAAAAAATTTTTTAAAATAATATTTGAAATTTAAAATGTTTCTGTTATTATAATGAGGTGACAATTAAATAAGCCGAAGTGATGAAATTGGTAGACGTGCTAGACTCAAAATCTTGTGTGGGCAACCACGTGCCGGTTCGAGTCCGGCCTTCGGCAAATAAAAAGAACACCTTTAGGTGTTCTTTTTATTTGCTTGAATAGCAGGTGAGAAACATTGAGGTTCGGCGGATTTGCGGACGGACGGAGTGAAACGAGTCCGGATAGCGAGAATATTGAGTTTAGTGAGCCAGAGGCTCATAAACGAAACTATTCGAGCGTGGAGCAAATCCAAGACAAGTCCGGCCTTCGGCAAATAAAGAGAGGTACTTATCAGTACCTCTCTTTATTTATCATTTAATAAGTAATATGCGCTGCAGCAGGCACCTGATGCTACCTCGCTGCTTCCGCCGGCTCCACCAATATAATTTTCATTAACTGCCCCTTTATTCTTACTGCATTCACAGATTTTACCATTTTTATTTTTGTTAAAAGTGCCATCAGCTCCCATAGGTTTTAAGTATTTATCATGAATTTTCATAACAAAAACATCTTTTCCTAAAGTATCTTTTCCATTGCCAAATCCATCAACGTCTACAGTTATCCAATGTCTGCCATGACTTCCTCCAAACATAATTAATTCTCCTGTTGCAAGTCTGGCTCTGTAGCTTGAAAGATTGTAACTGTTAATTTTCCCTCCTGCGAGAGTTTTGTATCTGCGATAATAGTCAGGTGCCCAAACAGTCTTTCCATTATAACATTCTCCACTATCACAAGTTTCTACTACGTTAAATTTTTCCAACATTTTGTTTATAAATTCAGTGTTTAAATTGTGTGGGGCAGATTCAATTAAATTTGTGCAGGTTTCGCCATTAACAAATGGAATACACGGAGAATAACCTTCTTCTATAGTTTGAAGAAATGCTTGATTGATGACAGAATACATTTTTCGCCAGTGAACAATATTTTGTTTGTCTTGAGTATTTGAAATTATCGTAGGAATTGTAATTGCAGCAACTACGCCGATTATTCCAAGAGTAATAAGCACTTCGGCTAGTGTGAAACCTTTATTCATATATTTTCCATTAATAAGTTTTATTAATTTTAACGCATCAATAGTGATTTATGATATATCACTATTGACTAATTCTGTCAAATTTATAGCATACTGATAAAATTATCTTATGCTAAAGAATAATTTATCAGCTATAATGGGAGCTAAAAGAATTAAAATATATGAACTTGCAGAAATGTCGGGTGTAAGCAGAAGCACAATAACAAGATTGTATTATGACAGAACAAATACTGTCAGTTTTAATACATTAGAAAATTTATGCAGAGCTTTGGACTGTACATTAGATGATTTATTTAAAATAACGGATTAAATGTTTATAAGTCAATTGAACTTTGTTTTATATTTTTTAAAGGTATTTCAAATATAAATTTATTAGATGTACCGTTACCTTCACAATATATTTTTCCGTTATGAGCTTCTACAACTTGTTTTGAAAAATATAAACCAAGTCCAATGCCTGTTGAAGCTCCTGAAACATATTTTTCAAAAATATGCTTCTTAATATCTGTAGGAATTTCAGGACTATTATTTGCAAAACTGAAAATAACATTTGTATCATTACCGGTCGTAGAAATAGTTAAATCGCTGTTTTTAAACGAGTATGTTATAGAGTTATTCAATAAGTTTGAAATTACACGCCGAAGTTGTATTTTGTCAGCAAAAAGTTTTATTTTACAAGGTTTATATATTATTTTTATATTTTTACTATGGGCAAATGTTTTTACTTCATTTATACAGTTGTGAATTAATTCGTCTGCCAAAACTTCTTTTTTGTCTAAATATATAATCCCGTTATCAAATTTATATGAATTAAGTACCGATAAAAGCATGTTATTCATGTAATTTGAAGATTCTAATATTATATTAAGTATATCTTTTTGCCGGTTGTTTAATTTCCCGAATGCTCCGTCTGATAACATCTTTAAGCTTAACAGTTGAGCTTGTACGGGATTTTTCAGATCGTGTGCGAGTGTAGCAAAAAACAGTTCTTCTTTATCTGATGCTCCTAAACTTCTTGACATAAACTTACCTCAGGAAGCATTGTATAATATTTACCAAACTTTGGCAATAGCCTATAAGCCTAAACGTTTTTTCATTTTAACAAGAGTAATCATATTGTTAAAATATTGAGGACAATAATCATAAGGAGTCATTAAAGGAACCATTTTTTTCAGTTCTTTTGAAGCGGTTTCACGGTCATACATATCATGTACATAAGTATAAATAAGCATGCTTACAGAGTTTGTTGAAGCATCAAGTACTGGGCAAAACTCTATATTATGCTCACCTTGAGGTTCCGGCTTGTTAGTAATCAAAAGAACTTTACAGTCAGTATTACGTTTTTTTATAAATTTAAACTTACTAAACGGATTAGTATTTTGAACAATTAATCTTGCAATTAATTCATCGTCCGCACAAATATTTTGCTCTTCAATGTTAGCCTGCGTTACTTTATAGCTGTATACTCCATAAGCTGCCAACAATAAAACCAAAATGCCAATTAAAATAAAACAAAGTTTTTTATAATCCATACTTACATTATAAAACATTTTTTCTTAATATGCAATATTTACATTTATACATACTATGTTTTTTTTGTAAATTTTTTTGGTAACATATAAAAGAAATAGCAAAAAATTTTTTGTTCATTTTTTTTAATAGCGGAAAAGGATTTACAAATTGCAAAATACTTTAACTCGTAATGAAATTAAGAATACAAAAAGTTTTCTACAGTCCGAAACAAACCTTTGTTTTTATATTGAAAAAAGGTTAAAACAAATTTTTTCTGATGAATTAAATTCACATAATTCTATATTCCGTAAGGTTAAACCTTCTGCTATACATAAAATGGCATTATTTTTATCGGGTGCTGTTACAAGATCTTGTTCAATCGGTATTGCAGGAGAAACTGCAAGCGGAAAATCAACTATTACATATGATATTATTGATACAATTCAAAAATTTGCTAATGAATATTCTATAAAAGATGCTATTGCAAGAATTAATACTGATGACTATTACTATGACCGTTCGGAAATGGTAAAAAAAGCCGGTAGTTTTGCGGAATTTGCAAAACATTATGATTTGGATGTTCCTGAAGCTCTTGAACTTGAATTAATGAAAAAGCATATTAAAACACTTGTCTATGGCGATGCGGTATATCTTCCCGAATATGATATGTCAGGAACTGCTAAAAGAACTGATAATGTAAAACTTGCCAAACCGTCTAAAATTATTATTTCTGAAGGATTATTCACCTTAACCGAAAAAGTAGTCGATGCATTTGATTTTAAGATTTATGTAGATGTTTCGACTCACGCGCAGAAAGAAAGATTTTATAAAAGAGCTGAGGAAAGAGGACTTGGCGATTCCGCGGATGAAGTGTATATGAATGCTTCGAACAAAGCAATAACTCATATTCATCCGACAGCAATGAAAGCTGATATAATTTTATCTGGTGAAGCTGACAGAGCAGCTTACAGAAAATTTATCAACCGCATGCTTGCACTTGTGGAAGAAATTCATTATAATAAATAACAGACTTGGAGAAAATTAAAGTGTTAAAGGTAGCCCCCTATAATATCGGCGTGTCTGTACCAAGATTTACAGGCGAGCAAAATAAAAAAGATAAAAAATATACTGACCCGTTAATGAACTGGCCGGTACGCGGGCTTGCATATACAAATGAATTAGGTGCTGCATTAAGTGAAATTGCTCCAAAACTTGGGGTTTTACTCTGGTTTCCTGCAATGCTTTATTTTGGGGCTGATATTTATGATAAATATAAAAATGAAAAAACATCTTATGACCCGAATGCGCAAAGAGGAACGGAACAGGCTATATTTCAACTGCTTGCAAGTGTAGTTTTGCCGACTGCTGCGGTAATTACAGGTCAAAAGACGGCTTCTGTAATGGGCTCTATGGGTAAAACAGGACTTTCACTTCAAACTCAGGAAGAGGTCATTAACTTTTTAGATGAGTTCAACAGTAGAAGACATTTTGGTAAATTTACCGATAAAAAGCAAGTTTTTAAAGAACATTTTATAGAATCTTTTACTACTAAGCGTGAAAAGTTAATCAGAGAACACAAAATTAAAAATCCTATAAAATTTATAACTGATGCTATATTTACATCTCGTCATCCGGAAGCGATTGCGATGTCGCAAAAAGATAAAGTTTTAAAATTTGCGGACGAAAATATCAACTCTATGTTCAAAATGTATGATGATTTGATGGCAGGCAGAAGACCCCAAGAATTTTCAGATAAAATGTGGAAGAAGTTTAATAAACTTAAAGAAAAGTATGCTAAAGATCCTGATTATAAAACAACTTATCTGAGAGATGCGGCAGAAGATATTATTAAGAAATTCCAAAAAAGCAAAATGACTAAAGCTAAAATGCTAAAAACTGTAGGCGGATTTGTTGCACTTGGTATTGCAATTAAGCCTATTGACCATTTTGTAGAAAAAGTCGTAATCAAAAAAGTTGTTGAACCTAATTTGAATAATGTGTTCAATAAAAATGACCAACAACGAGCTGTTATGCAAGTACCTAAAAGGATTGAGTTAAATTCTTAAACTTTAATTTTTACCACAACTTTTTTAACTTGCTGACCGTTGCCCATTTGAGGTCTGTGAGCTTCGTGCGGGTATATTAGTGCAAACTTGAATGGTTCTAACTGTAAAGTGTCGGGAGTTTTTTTAGGGTTGTGAAAAAACATTACATCTCTTTTCTCATCGTAAGCTTCACTGATTTTTAAATCGTCGACTGAAATGTAGTCAAGTTCTTCAGAACCTTCAAGAAGCATTTGAATATCAATATATTTTTTGTGAGCTTCAAATTTACAGTCTTGTTTTGTGTTATAAACATCGATATTTGCATAAGCAGTATCGTCAATTTCATAATGTCCGGCTTCTGTTGGCAGGTTCATTAGAAAATTAATAACATTTTCAGATACTATATTGTAATTTTTAAGGTTTTTGATATTATCTGTAATCATAATTCTGCCATTGCTCTTTCAAAATCTTCTTTGTTAGGTGCTTTACCGTGCCAACCTGCATTGTTTTCCATAAACGAAACGCCTTTGCCTTTAACAGTATTTGCAATAATTGCAATCGGTTTGTTGTGTTGTTTCGCTTTTTCTATTGCATCATAAATTGCACGAATATCGTGTCCGTCAATTTCTATTACGTCCCAATTGAAAGATTTAATTTTGTCTGATAAATTGTCTAAAGATTTTACATTTTCAGTACAACCATCGATTTGAAGTCGGTTTCTGTCGATAATTGCTACGATATTGTTCAGGTTTTCGTGAGCTCCGTGCATAAAAGCTTCCCAAACACTGCCTTCCTGGAGTTCTCCATCACCCATAAGACAAAATACATGAGCGGGATTTTTGTCCAATCTCAATGCCATTGCAATTCCGCAGGCGATAGACAAACCTTGTCCTAAAGAACCTGTTGCAACATCAATCCCCGGGCAGATTGGAACAGGGTGTCCCTGTAATCTTGAACCGAAAAGACGGAATGTCATAAGTTCTGCTTTAGGGAAAAACCCTAATTGCGCGAGAACCGAATAAAGAATTGAAGAAGCATGACCTTTTGAAAGTACAAATCTGTCGCGGTTTTGAAATTCTTTATCTTTAGTCCATTTCGGGCAGGTTTTCATGCACTTGTGATATAGAACGGTCATAATCTCTGTTGATGATAATGCACCGCCAATATGTCCTGATTGTGCGTTATAAACCATTTTTAGAATATTTTGTCTGCTTTCTCTGCATAGTTCTTTTAGTTTTTCAACTTCAATATCTGTTAACATTTAAACTCCTTTTGGAATAATTCTGTCGCGTAAGACTCTCAACACAAATAGCGGAAGGGTAGGAAAAATTCTTTTAAACCTTTGAGGTTCTTTGATTGTTCTATAAAGCCATTCCAATCCTAATTTTTGCCAGATTTCGGGTGCTCTTTCAACCTGTCCTGACCAGACATCAAAGCTTCCGCCAACACCGATAAACAAAGCATTCGGTAACAATTTTTTTGCTTCAAGTATAAATAATTCTTGTTTTGGAGAGCCGAGGGCGCATAGGACAAGTCGGGGATTTGCCTGTTTTAATTCAGCCAAAACTCTTTCATCATCTTTAAAATATCCGTCTTGAGCATATACAATGTTTAAATTTTCAAATTCCTCTTTAAGGTTTTCACAAGCCAATTTATTAACCTCAGGTTTTGCACCGATTAAGGCAACAGATTTACATTCTTGAAGCATTCTGTGTGCAAACTGAATCCCCGGAATCCTTTTAACGTTATAGCCTGAAATCCTTAATCCGATTTCAACTCCGATACCGTCAGGTATTACAAGTTCTGCTGAATTTACAATTTCTTTCATATCAGGATTTGACATCATTTCGGGGTTAATTGTAACTACCTGACCTGATATTGTTTTGGCGTATTGAACTGCGCTTTCAAAATCGTATGTGTCTATTTTAAAGCCTAATAATTCTGCTCTCATAAGTTTATTATAGTTTTAATCAACTAAATTTGCAAGTTTGAAAAGGTAATCTTCTCTTGCACCTGTCTGCAAACCTTTCGGGATAAAGTTTTCTTTAAACTTTTCAACGGCATATCTGTCAGTCATACCCGAAATGTAATCTGTTACTATGCGTTCTATTTTTCTTTCTTCGCAAACGGGTTTGAGCATGTCACAGTACAAGAAAAATAATTCTTTTATAACGTTTTTAGCCTTCTTTTCCTCTAATTTCGCGGGCGAATCAATATAAACATTTTCAAACATCCATTCTCTGAGTTTTGTTGTGTAATGCCATGCTTCTTCGCTCATTGTGACATTTGGTTTACCGACTGAATTTTTTATAATCTCATTAATCATTATGTTTAAGCGTTTTGTTTGTACTGATGAAAAGTAATCAATGCAGTCTTTGGGAAGGTCACTTTCAGAAATAATTCCTGCGCGGATGCTGTCCTCTATATCGTGGTTAATATATGCAATTTTATCCGCAAGTTGAACTATTTGTGCTTCGGGAGTTTTCGGGGTGTAGCCCCAGGTGTGGGTTAAAATACCGTCGATTGTTTCCGCGCAAAGGTTCAAATCTTCCAAAACTTCAACAACTCTGACACTTTGGATATTGTGGTGAAATCCGCCTTTTACAAGTTCGTTCAACACACCTTCTCCGCAATGCCCGAACGGTGTATGCCCCAAATCATGCCCAAGAGCAATTGCCTCAGTCAAATCCTCATTCATATCCAATGCGCGTGCAATTGTTCTGGCGATTTGCGAAACTTCCAGAGTATGTGTCAAACGGGTTCTGAAATGATCATCAAACGGTGATAAAAACACCTGAGTTTTGTGTTTTAAACGTCTGAACGCTTTTGAATGCAATATTTTATCCCTGTCACGTTGAAATTCTGTTCTTACATCGCAGGGTGTGTATACTTTTTTTCTGCCTTTTGTAAATCTGCTTTTTGTCGCAAATTCCGATAAATTGTCAATTTCTCGTTGTTCTAATTTTTCCTTAATATTCATGACAAAGATTTTAGCAGAAAATAAATAAATTGTTATACTTTATCCGGTTGAGCTTTTTTGTTTTGGAAGGAAACATTAACAGCATATTGTTTGCGAACATTATCTGCAAAAACTCCGACTTTATTTATTGCCCATCCTGAAAGCAAGCCGAATAGTAAAGCTTTACCGCCTGAGATAAGTTTTGCACTGCAGTAAAGTGATGTTGCAATTGCGCCGACTGCAGGAATTCCGTATTTTAATGATGCTGAAATTCTTTCATCTTTGTCTTTCGATTTACCGACAAACCAGGCAGCAGTACCGGCTGTAGCGAGAATTGAGAGTACATCTGTCGGAGCAGCTCCAAGTTTTAAATCGCGAGATTTGTCAAAATATTTATTAGTTTCTATATCAATGGATTTTTTGAGTGATTTAGAAGCTTTTTGAACTTGTTTTTCCAATTGCAGATATTCTTTTTCCGGTAAAATTTCTTTATAGAGTTTTAAAATTTCATCCAAACCTTCTCTTGATGTTTTTGCAAGAGCGGTTGTTTCTTTAATCATTCTGGTTTTATGAGGCAGCAGATAATCCTCTGCTATAAATGAACTGTACATATTTCTGGAGCGGAAATTTCTTACACTGCTTAAACTTGCATTCCAGAAGTTTTCAAATAATCCTTCTGAAGCTTCATTCATTTGACGAAGTCGGGCATTTCTTGCATTTATGCCAAAACCGTCATTCAAACTTGTATTTACTGTACTTATTTGGGTTTTTATTTGGTTAATTATTTCTTTAATTCGCGGATCATTTGGATTTTCGCGCAAAAGTCTTTCGTTAATCGCTGCCATTTGGTCGTTTAGACCTGCGAAACGTCTGTGTGTTTTGGCATAAGATGTATTTACCGTACGTCTGCTTATTTTATCGAAAACTCTTGTAATTCCTTCATGGATTTTGCGCGTAAATGTACGTTCGCCTTTTTTGCCGAACATTAAACGCTGCAATGCAACATCTTTTAATGTAGTAAAGTTGTTTATGCTTTCAAAATGGTTTCTGAAAACAGTAATTTTATCAATTATAAACTTGTAAAAGTTTGTTAATTTACTGTTTTTTTGCACTTTCTGTTCCAGTGAAATTTTCCACTTGTTCAAGACTTTGGTAAAGGATTTTGACATTACCCCTTTCATTAGGGCAAGTACGCCGAAACCTGCTCCTGTTGCATATAGTGCAATCTTTTTACCTGAAACTCCTTTTTTCTCTTCTTGTTGTTGAGGCATTATAAAGTAACCGCTTTGCGGCTGCTTAAAATCGCGAAATACGCGCATAGAATTATCACTGCCTACCTGATTAATCATTACATATATATAAACACAAAAAATACATTAAATTTGACTGTTGTGTAAAGCTTTGTAAACCTCTTTGCCGGCTTCTTCTGAGGAAATCTTATCAGATAATAAATTTTTTACATCGCCCAGCTCTGAAATATTTTTTTGTCTGTAATCAATGTCATATAATAAGCGTTCAATTTCATAGGAAATCTTGTGTACATTTACGTCTGCCATTAACAATTCGGGCACAATTAATCTGTCGGAAATAATATTCGGCAAAGACACGCGTTTAATACATCTTACAAGCAGATAAATCAAATAGAATAACCAAGGACCTTTATATGCAATAATCATTGGAGTTTGATATAAACAAGCTTCCAATGCTACCGTTCCCGAAGCCAAAATCAATGCATCAGATACACTCAGTAATGCTTGGTTTTCTCCTTTAATTATTTTAAAATCAGTCTTTTTCAAAAATTTATTATAAACTTCATCCGATAGATTTGGAGCATGCGATATGCAAAACTGCAAGTCTGGATGTTTTTTTTGTAATTCTTGCGCTGTTTTAATAAAAGTATTCATTAAATACTTAAGTTCAAAAACTCTTGAACCGGGGAAAATTGAAACTAATTTTTTGTTTTTATCAAAACCATGTTTTTCAAAAAATTCATTTCTGTCAGCTTTTGCAGGCAGCTGTGAAACAAGCGGATGCCCGCAATAGTGGCATTTTATACCGTAACTTTCATATAAAGGTTTTTCAAATGGGAAAATGCAGAGAACTTCATCAATATTCTTTTTGATTTTGTGAATTCTGCCTTTCCTGCTTGCCCAAACCTGTGGAGGAATATAATAAAGAACTTTAATTCCGGCTTTTTTCAAAAATCCTGCAATTCTTATATTAAATCCGCCGTAATCAATCAATAAAACCGCATCAGGTTTGAATTCTTTTGTAAGATAATCCACAAGCCTTTTGCCTAGCATAATGTGATTAATAATTATTTGAGGTGAAAGTCCGACAGATGACATTTTTGAGTGATTCTCAAAAAGTTTTACGCCTGCTTGAGCCATATTTTCTCCGCCGATACCCTCAATTATGATATCAGAATCTTGCTCACGTAATGCTTTTACAACATGTGATGCGTGAATGTCTCCCGAATATTCTCCTGTTACGATAAATAATTTTTTCATTAAACAGCCATTATTACTATGTTGTGCCTGTCGGCATACTCAATAACTTTTTCCTGATTAACAATGATTGTTTCATTTGCTTCAACCGCAATCAACGAAGCTTTATATTTTCTCATTGTTTTTAAAGTTCTCAAGCCGATTGCCGGGATATCAAATCTTTTATCCTGTGAAGGTTTGGCAACTTTTACAATTACTGCACCTTTTTTAGCGTTTTTACAGCCGCGTTTGATGCACATATCAGTACCTTCAATTGCTTCTACTGCCATTGCCATTTTGTCCTTGATTACAACAGATTGACCTACATCAACTTTACCCATTTCTTTAGCAAGCCAGAAACCGTAATTGACATCTTCCATCTGAGCTTCTGTAGGTTTGTGTTTGCCCAAAACTCCTGAAGGAATCATTAAGTTTTTAATAAAGATAGTTTGCTCAAGTACTTTAATATCACGTTTTTCAAATTCATTAACAATCAAAAGCATAACTTCATCATCATTAAGCCTTTTAACTGATTTTAAGATTTCTATAGCACGTTTATCAAATTTATGCAGTTGTAATAAAACTCGTTTATGAACTTTGCCCAAAAAAGTTACCTGTTTAATTTCGTTTTCTGTGAAAATATTTTCGATTTTAGTCATTTCCCCCGGGTGGCAGGAATAGACTTTTGAACAATATTTTTTCAATTCTTTTAAATTATCATTAGCAAGAGATACGCAGATAACTTCAAAACCGTTTTCTTTGGCATGACGTGCCATTTCAACCGGTAAAATTCCGTCGCCCGCTATTAATCCCTGTTTATTTTCCAACATTAAAGACATATTTTTCCTCTCATAAATTATATCACAACTTTTTCTTTAATGAATTAATCTCATCAACCTGATTTTGATTAAATAAAACTGCTCCGCCCATAAGTTTTGTATTTAATACAACCTGAGCATAACTTTCTGCAAGTTCAAGTTTCAAGAACGCATCTTTTATCGTTTTGTCACCGACTATAAATCCATGGTTTGCCATCAAAACGGCATCATAATCCTTAAAATATTTTGCAGTTTTTTCTACTAAATCCATAGAAGAAGGCAGACCGTATTCAGCCAGCGGAATTTGTCCGAAATAAAAAACATTTTCAGCCATTACGGGTTCATCTAAAGGTATATGACAGCATGCAAATGAGCTTAAATAAGGTGAATGAACATGAATAATATAATTTACATCAGGTCGTTGTTTATAAAACTCTGCATGAAGCATTTTTTCTGATGACGGTTTTTTATTGCCTTCAACCAAATTGCCTTCAAAATCCATTAAAACAAGTTCATCTTCCGATAGATATCCGTTTGCCGAACCTGATGAAGTGATTAGAATTTTATCATCGTAACGTGCGGAAAAATTCCCAGAATAGCCGGGAGTAAAATTTTTTACTCCGGCAAGTTTACCATATTCAATTAATTCTTGTTTTAATTTCTTTAACATTATAATTCTTCCCTGTTCGGATCTTCTATATCAATAACTTCCGCGTACATCATTTTTTTAGGAGTTGATGTTTGAGTTTCTCCGAAAACTTTTAATTCAACAGGTTCATCGTTGCGTTTTGCCAGTTTGTCGGGATGTTTAATTACCATTTTGTCGTATTGTATCCCCGAGCCTTTTGTATCCATTGCAACTGCAATTGCAAAATATGTATGTTCCCTTACCCAGTCATATCCGATATTGAATTTTAAATCATCGGGTCCTATAGATACAAGAAATGTACATTCCTGGAATGCTTTACCGTTAGGGGAGTCGCCTGTAACATTTATATTTCCTGACCAAGCTATTGATAAATATTTATGAAGTCTTAAAGCTTCTCTTATATAAATACTTCCTTGACCATATCTATATGTATCATAAACTTTTAATGGAGTATTATCTTCAAATGCAGATGCATAATATCCAATATCTTGCATCCAATATTTATATTGTGTATGTAATCTTGGGCCTACTCTACCGATAAATTGTGTGTCGCCTGTACCGTATAAAGCAGCACTGCCTTGTAATACAAATGCTAATGAAACAGATTTTTTATTTTCTATATCTTTATATTCATATAAAGTTTGTGCAGCTTCTGCCATATATCGGGTTCTTGTAGTGCCTATATTAGACGGGTCAAGAGTTTCTCCGTATCTGTTAAAGTCACTGTTATGCATATAACCGAAACCCAAACGATGTCTGAATCTTAAATCAAGTTTTTCGCCTATAGTTGAAGGTATTATTCCTCTGTCTTCATATATTAATTCTGCATCATATTTAGCCATTCTTCGACCTAAAAACCATTCATCCATATATGAATTCATACCATATTGCATATAGAGTTTGTCGTCTAAATATTGTTTACCTCTTAAGAAAAACATATCAGAACCTGAGCCGTAACCGAAATCTGTAAAGTTTGTTGCGCTTCGATATTTTAAAAAGCCTCCGATACCCCAGTCGCTTTTTTTATTGATAATCGGCATAAGCTTTACTGTTGAACCGTTTTGTAACGGAGTATCTATTGTATAACCCGGTCCTAAGAACATACCAAATCTACCGCGCGAACCGAATTCGGGGTAATTACCTTCAAAGTATTCCTGTTGTTTATTAGTATGCATTTTTATTTTGGGCAAGGTAAATAATTTGAAGTCGCCAAAATGAATTTGTGCTTTTTTCAAAGTAATAGTATCAGTATTTTTCTTTGCATCAACAATAATTTCTTTTGCTTTAATTGTAACGGGGGTTTCACCTACTTCGTCTCTTATATATGTTCTGTCCTCTTCATCAACAAACATTCTTGCGAAACGGTCGCCTCCAACCATTTTGGTATGAAAACTCATAATATATGAATCTTTAGATACCAATTGACCATTATAGAGAGTAATCAAATCTTCATCCATTTCGGATTTACGAGCTGTAACTGTCATAAATGATGCTTTAGTTTCAACATTATCAAGAAGTGCATTTTCTTCGTTAAGATTTACGTTAAGGTTTTCACCAAAAATACTGTGTCCGTCTTTTATGATTTCAACTTTATCAGGTACGGTTAAGGTATTTGAGGCTGTATTATAAATAATTTTGTCGGCTTTAATTGAAACCTTTTGGGCAGGAAATGTTAAAATTGGAGAACCTGTTGCGATTAAATCCATTGTTTTTTCATTATAATCAATGTTATCCGCATCAAGTTGAACATTATTGCTTGTAACCTGTTGTGTAACTCCGCCCTGCAAACCAATTGCGTTTTCCGTTTTTTTAACTTCTTCTTGCGGATTTTGAAACTGTTTTTCTTTTTCAAGCAGTTTTTGAGCTTTATTATATTCTCTTTCTCTAAGGTAATTAGTAACTTTAATTCTGGTTTTCTTAAAAAGCGGCATTGTTTTGATAGGTTTTGCCGTACTTCCTTCAATAACATTAACGGTTGGTATCGGAGATGCAGGCTCTTCAAAAAACTGTGTCTCAAGCTTTTCTAAATCTTGAGGAGTTTCAACAAGATCTCTTGCCTGTACACAATTTGTAGTTATTGCCAGTATTAATGCTGTTATTAATAAATGTTTTTTCAAATTTTAACCTTCTTAAATATAGTGTCTTGGATCGTTTGGTTTACCGTTAATTCTCACTTCAAAGTGTACGTGAGGACCTGTGCTGTAACCGGTTGAACCTTCAAAACCTATTACGTCACCTTTATTAACATATTGTCCTTGACCTACTTTAATGGATGACATGTGTGCATAAAGTGTTGTTGTAGGTTTTCCGTTTATGTTGCCATGGTCAAGTATTACAACTTTTCCATAACCGCCGTACCAGCCTGAATAAATTACTTTTCCTGAGTTTGAAGCTCTTATACTTCCCTTGTTCGGACCTGCAATGTCAATACCGGAGTGGAAAGTTTTGCTGTTAAATATCGGGTGTGTTCTCCAACCGAAAGGTGATGTGACACGTCCGTTTATAGGGCGCATAAACCCTGTTGAGGATACTCTTATTGAGCTGTCACCTTTGTTTCTTGCCAGCATGCTTTGAATACTTGCTGATTGTCTTGCAAGTTCTCTTTCTGCCTGCTCATAAGTTCTTCTGTCAGTTTTATATTTATTAATCAGATTTTGATTTTGCGCAATTGCATACTTAATATTTTTTTGTTGTGAGTTAATATTTTCAATTGATTGTGCGAGAGCAATTTTTTTACTTTGCATATCCCGTTTCATCATTGCAATTTTTTGTGATTTTGCTTTAACAGCCATCATGTTTGCGTAGTCTTTTTTCAAGACGATTTTTTCAAAATAAACAACATCCAGTAGTGAATTTAAGTCTTTTGCCGTAAAAATCAGTTCAAACATGCCTGTACGCTGATTTTTATAAACCTGTCTTATTCTTGTTCTCATACCTGCATTTGCGCTGTTATATTCAGCAACAGAAACCGCTAAATCTTTTTCCAGTTTTGCGATTTGAGCTTCAAGTGTTGTATACTGCTTTTGTGAATTTTGCAGACTGCTTGAAGCTTGTTCAAGTTTGCGCTGATTTTTTGATAATTTGCTTTTTTCAGCGTTTTCAAGATTTTTCAAACGTCTGATTTTTTCCTGCGTAACTCTTTGTTTCTGCTGAATTGTTTTAAGCTGATTTGCGCTTGCAAACTGGCTTATATTTCCTATAAGCAAACAAAGTGTAACTATAAACAATTTTTTTATAAATTTATTCACAATTTACCTATTTTATCATAAGAGGCAGTAACATCAGTCCTACAGTCCAGGCAATAAAAGTTACGGCAATTATTGCAACTATAGCTTTTTGGTGTTTTCTAAAAAATTCCATACCTTTTCCCCTTCTACTACAGTGTACTATAAAAATATTCTATTTGCAAAATTTTAAGAAATCTATTAATATAGCTTTATGGAATTCATAAAAGAGGTTGTTGATAAAAAAACAATACAAAAGCAGGATATCGGGATTAATCCGATTTTAATCGAGAATAATCTGGGCAAGATTGAGAGTATTCTTGAATTTTTCAATACTCCGTCACCGCTTTTGCTTGTTAACGGGTTTATGGGAACGGGTAAGGTTCAGGTTGTAAATCAAGCCCTGTCTTTTTTGAATGAAGATGTAATTACTCTTAAATATAACTGTTTTGAAACAACTATACTTGATGATATTTTGTTGGAGTTTTTTGATAATTTTAAAAAGCTCACAGCCCAAGGAACAATTCCTACACCAAAAGTAAAATCAGAAAACTTTACGCAAAAGATTAATGCTTATTTTGACAGCATAGATAAGCCTGTTTTAATTGTTATAAATTCTTTTGAACAAATCTTAAAAGATTACAAGCAGGATATTTTAGACTTTTTCTTTCATCTGTCAAAGTCTTACAAGATTAAAACCCTTATTATTTCAAGAAAGTTTGATTATGAGGATTTCAAACAAAATTTTCAAAGAGTTTCAATTAATGCGCTTGAAAAAGGTATTTTTGAAAAATATCTGCGTGAAGAAGGGTTCAAACAAATCGGACCGCTTTCCGATGAATTATATAAATACACTCGCGGATATTGGTTCTATACGACTTTATCCGTTAAAATCATGCAGTTTAGAAAACTTTCGCTTGCTGATTTTATGTCAGGCTACACTCAAAGTTTTCAGACTTTTAACGATTTTATTCTCAGGGAAGCTCTTTCTCTCGTAGATCCTGTAAGCGGTCACCTGTTCAGATTTTTAACAATTATGCGTCATCCTGTAAATGTAAAACTTTTGCAGACATTAAATCTTTATGATGCTGACAGAATTGCGTATTTTGTTGATAATCTTGTCCTGACCCGAGAAGGTTCTATGATTTATCTGCAGGATTATTACAAAATTATTGCGGAAAATTCTATTACCGAGAATATTGCGGTGAAAATTCACAAAAGCTGTGTAGATTTGTATAACACCCAGCTCCCGCTGAAACCGCTTGAAAGAGATTTGTTGATATCACGACAGACAATGCGCAGAGAAATTGAATATCACAGTCTTTATTTGCCGAAAAAGCCTGTAATTGCTCAAAAAACAGTAATTCAGCCTGAATATATACAGCCTGTTCAACCGGTACAGCCGACAATTCAGGAAAAAGACGAGCAGATTAAGCATATTTCTTTTGTCTTTGAAACTGAAGCTGAGGAAATGGCTGTTATGAATAAAATCGCAAACTCTATTACGAAATTTGTTGATATTTCAGATAAAAAATCGCAAGCATTGGATGAAGTTAAAGATTTATCGCTTGTTGATTTGATAAATCTGGCTAAAAAAGAAGAACAGAATTTTGAATATCTTAAAGCTGTAATGATTTATCAAAAAGCTCTTACGCTTAATAATGATGATGATTATTATACATTCCTGCCGACACTTTATTCAAGAATTGCAGAAGCGTTTAAGAATATGTCGGATTGGTTCAATGCTCAAAAATATTTTGAACTCGCTGTAGAGTTTTATGTTTCAACAGGCGATACTGAGAAAATTAACGAATATAAATATGAAATAGCAAATATTTTCTATATTACTTTCAAAACTGACAGGGCTGAGAAATTACTTAAAGAGATTTTGTCAGAAAATGTATCTTTTAATCTCCAAACAAAAGCTCAACTGCTTATGGTTTCAATTACGGGCATGGAGTTGAAACTCCCTGACTCTGTTGAAGGTATAGAAAAACCGGTTCTTGCTGAACTATATTTTAAATATGCTGTTAATAAAGATGATGAAGGCGATGTTGAAACTGCCGTAAGATATTACAAAAAATGTGTTGAAACTTCTCAAGATGTTAAAGTAAATGCATATTTATCATCATCCTTGACAAATCTTGCCTCTATTTATGATGAAAACGGCAAAACAGAACTTGCGATTAAATATTTGCATGAAAGTTTAAGACTGGATGAATTGTCTAAGAACTATAACGGAATTTATGTTTCAGCAATGAAGCTTGCCGAAATAAATAAGGGAAAAACTCTTGAATATTTAATGCGTGCAAAAAAATGTGCACAGGAGCTGAATGAACAGTTTTATATAACTTCTGCAGATATTGCTCTCGGTGATTACTACGGTAAACAACGAGATTACAAAACAGCACTTCAATATTATGAAAATGCTCTCAAAACTGCGGAAAATGATTTTAATAAAGAGAAAATACAAACTAGAATAAACGATATCAAAAAGGTATACAATGGATAAATATATTGAGGCGTTTTTAAATCAAAATGCAAAATTAAACTTAATTTCCAAAAATGACGAGAAATTTTTATGGGAAAAACATATTTTTGACAGTTTGTCTATAGAAAAATTTTTTGAAAAATACGGAAGAGGAAAAACTCTGCTTGATATTGGAACAGGCGGCGGCTTTCCGTCAGTTCCGATTGCTCTGAAGTATCCTGAAATCGAGGTTTACGCTCTAGACAGTATTAGAAAAAAGATTAATGCTATCGAAAATATAAGGACAGAATTAAATATACAAAACCTTCACCCCATTTGTGACAGGGTGGAAAATATAAAGCAGAAGTTTGATATAATTACTTCACGTGCCGTTGCAACTCTTGATAAAATTACAGGTTATGCAATGCCGCTGTTGAATAAAGACGGTTATTTTGTGGCATATAAATCATTGCGTGCGCAAGAAGAAATTGCAGATGCGCAAAACACATTGAAAAAGTATAAGGCTGAAATTGTTGATATTATAGAGTATGATTTGCCGCTTGAAGAAAACCATACTCGTAATTTGATTATTATTAAGCATATATAATACGATTGCACAAAAAAAACCACTCAATAAATTGAGTGGGTCGTTTTCTGCATCCTAATGGTCTCTTTTAGTGTTTATTATTTAGGAGTTTATATGTTTTTGGGGTTAATGAATCTATTTATATTTAGTGTTTCGACTACACTTAAATCTTACTTAATTATTATTGCACATCGCATTTTAAATGTCAATAGAATGGATTAATAAATTTTTGCCAATCCTGAAAATGCGCATATAGTGTACAATCTACACTTTACAAAACTTAATATTTTGTTTGGTACTTATTAAATCAGGGAATATAATATTGCACTTGGGATATGTTAACAATTGTTAACTTAAAACAAAATAAAAAGCAATTATTTAAATAGTATATACTTTATATATATAAGAGTATAAAATAGGAAAGAATTATGTCAGCTACTGAAAAAATTGGCGGTATTTCACGCAGGGTGTTTAACCCTGTAGATGCTGTTAAATTATATGCAACTACAAATAAACATATTGGCGCTGTAAGTTCGGAAAACCCGTTTAAAGGCACTGTAAGCTGGGGTTTATATGCTTGGAACTATGGTGAAGGCGGGCAGGTCGACCCGACCGAATATAATCCTGAAACAGGTGAAGAATATCACCAAAAAACATTATGCTGGGCTTAAGAGATGGGATATCAAGATGCAATAGCTTCAATAGGAATGCCTACAACCGCGGACAATAAACCGTCAAATGGTACTGTCGATGGTGTAGATTCTTTTGATACCAAAGTTTATCCGGCTGTTGATCCTGCAACAACTCCTGAAATTTCAGCTCCTGATGAAAGTGCAAAATATGCAGGAAATGTGGCGGGGTGGAGTCAGGCTGATGCATACGGAAACAATGGATATGCTTATGATATAGCCAGAAACGCTCTGAATCAAAATACATACGGAACTAATCCTTTTTCAAATGATGATTTTAATCGAATGCTATATCAGGAAAAAGGAGCAGGATTTAATTTCTTCGGATTAGCATAAAAAACGGCGACACTCGAAAGTATCGCTGTTTTTGTTATATTAATTAATTAAACTGCCGCAACAGATTTAGATTTTTCGATGCAATCGATTAATGTTGATGCTACTGTTCTTTGTTCTTCTTCTGTTAGTTCTGGGAACATCGGAAGTGATACTACAAGTTCTGTATTTCTTTCTGATACAGGCAATGAACCTTTACCAACTCCTAAGTATTCGTGAACTTTTTGTAAGTGTAATGGAATTGGGTAGTAAAGCATTGCGCCAATACCGCGTTCTTGAAGCATTTTGTGAACTTCGTCGCGGTTAGGAATTTTTACTGTGTATTGGTGGTAAACACAGTATGTATCATCCAATTCAACAGGTGTTTGAACATCTGCACAATCTTTGAACAGTTCGTTATAGTAATAAGCGTGTTTACGTCTTGCTTCGTTCCATTCTTTGATGTGAGGAAGTTTTACACGTAAAATTGCTGATTGAATTTCATCAAGTCTGCTGTTTACACCGATTTCGTCGTGGTGATAACGAATTGCTCCGCCGTGGTTTCTTAAAGCGATTACGCGGTCTTTAAGTTTTTCATCATTACACATGATTAAACCGCCGTCACCCATACCGCCTAAGTTTTTAGTCGGATAGAAACTTAAACAACCGAAGTCGCCGAATGTTCCGACCATTTTACCTTTGTACAATGCGCCTACTGCCTGACAGCAGTCTTCAATTACGTGTAAGTTGTGTTTTTTAGCAACTGACATAATTGTATCCATATCGCAAGGCTGACCGTAAAGGTGAACAGGGATAATTGCTTTTGTTCTTGAAGTGATTGCAGCTTCTAATTTTGAAGCATCCATGTTAAATGTGTCTTTGTCGATATCAACAAAAACAGGTTTTGCACCGACGATTCCGATAGCTTCTGTTGTAGCTACGAATGTAAATGCAACAGTAATAACTTCGTCACCTGCTCCGATATTTAATGCACGTAACGCAAGATGCAATGCATCTGTTCCTGAGTTCAAGCCTACAGTATATTTGCAGCCGTAAAAATCTGCCATTTCCTGTTCAAAAGCTTTTGTATTAGGTCCTAAGATGTAAGAACCCGAACGTAAAACTTCACAAACAGCTTTTTCTACTTCCGCACCGATAGTTGCGTACTGACGTTTTGAATCTAAAATTGGTATCATATATCTCTCCTTTTTACCTATGCCTATGTATATAGTTTACCACAGGATTTCCATGCCTTTATATAAGCTTAATAAACGCTCTTGCGATTGCCACCATTGTCCAGAAAACGAATTGTATTTGCGGTCTGAAAAATACAGTGTCTACAAGCCCGTGGATACTTACCGCGCATATTGAAATTAAAGCTGTTGCAACAAAGATTACCGCGTTTGTATCGGTTGATTTTAATATGAATTTTATGGCATCTTTAATTAATGTGATTAAAAATCCCAAGTATGCGATAAGTGCAAAAATTCCGCTTTCAACAGCAATTTCAAGATAAATATTGTATGCACTCAAGGCATCAAAGCCTGTTTTCATATACAGTCCGTATATTTCGCGGAAGTTTTTATTTCCAACACCAATTCCTAAAAGCCAGTTATCTTTAAACATTTCAAAAGAAGACTGATATACATTAAATCTGAACGAGTTTGAAGAATCCTGACGCATTGCAAATATTGATAAAACTCTTGCGCGTAGTGATGAACTTAAAAGTATTGCAAAAGTTGATAGTGCAACAACTCCGCCGACAATAGATAAATAAATTTGTTTGTAATTCTGCCAGAGATATTTGGCGGAAACGGTGAACATTCCTGTCATTATAACCATCATTCCGATATAAGAACCTCTGCAGCCTGTCAAAAACAGTGTTATTGTTGACAATAATGCAAGTCCGAGGGTCACGGCAGAGCTTTTAAAACTTTTTTTATTTAAAAAATATGCTGATAAACCGTATAAAGCAGGAATTCCCGCAACAAAATATCCGCCGAGCAAATTGGGGTTTAGTGGTTTTAAGGTTCCGTAAACTCTTGTCATGACCTGTTCGGGATTAAGGTTTGAAACATCCTGCCAGGTTGAAATTTCAGATACCTGTGCAAAGTTTTGCATAAATCCGATAACAGCTTCAAAGCTGACACAAACACCTATTGTACCCAAAAGTATTGGAGTTTTTGCTTTATTGTTTTTTAAGTATTGAACAAGTGATGCATAAAACGCAAGGTATGTGAATGTTTTGAAAAACCCTTTTAAACTCAATGCAAATAATGTAGAACCTGCAAGGCTTATTATTACAATCATAAAATATGCTAAAAGCCACAATTCAAAAGTTTTACAATCTAATCTCTCATCAGGTTTGAAAATGATTTTTATAAATGTCAAAAATACTGTGATTAAAGCAATGAAACCTATCACATCTGATGACATTACTGTGGATGATAAAAAGACTGCGACAATAGATGCCAAAATAAGTTTGTCTATATGTTGTAAAAACAAGCTGTTTTCATATAAATATTTTGTTTTATTTTGAGTAAATTCTATTATTTTATTGAACATCGTTGTTTGTATTTATAGCGTCATGAAATTTGTTATCGTTAGTTTCAGGCATAACTTTCAAATCTGAAACTGTGCCGTTAAATTTATAATCTTTACCTTCTAAAGTGATAGGCAAGCCGATTTTAATCTTGTTCCCGCCTACAACTGCACCGTCTTTGGTAATTTTTGCAGTATCTGTCAAAGTTACCGTGATATCATACATATTTGCCTGTGAAACATCTTCGACAACCATAACTTTTTTGCTGTTTAAAATAGGCAGCACAACTTTTTTACGGTCCGCTTTTACAGCAACGATATCCAAATCTGAATAAGGAACGTTTCTTATGCTGATAAATGTTTTATCTTTAGCCTGTAGCGGGATTTCGTTACCTGTAAGGGTTACGCCTCTGATAAATACCTGAAACGAGATTTTTGAAGTTGCTTCAATTTGATTTTGAGCAGTTTGTCTAAAGTTTTTGAATGTAAAAAAGCCGACGATTAATGCAAGAATTATGCCTGCAATAATAATTAAATCTACGGTTTTAAAATTTTTCATAAAGTTTTCTCCATCTTAAAGTTTTTCAACGGCGTTTAAAAGTTCATCAACAGATGTTACGGCACATCCAAATTGTTTAACAACCTGACTTGCCGCAATATTTCCGATGATTGCCGCATAAGCAGGATCTGCCCCTGTCGCAAGAGCAAGTGTATAAACTGCAGTAACTGTATCGCCTGCACCTGTAACATCAAATACTTCAGATTTGTTGAATACAGGGATTTTTGTATAATTTCCGTGAGCACGCGCAACAAACATTCCGTCAGCACCACAGGTAATTAGTATTGATTTAGCGTTTGTTTCTTTTAAAAGTTTATCACCTGCGCGTTTCAAATCTTCTTCATTTTCAATAAAGAAACCGACTGCTTTTTGAGTATCAGGCAAGTTTGGCGTCATAGAAGTTACGTTTTTATAAACTTCCAATTCTTTCTGAGCATCAACAACAATAATCTTATTATGTTGATTTGCCAATCTGATTGTTTCCTGAATAATATTAGGAGTGAGCGTTCCTATATGATAATTTGATAAAATAATTGCATCGTGTTCGGGGATTGCTCTTTCAATTTGTTTTAAAACTTCCTGTTCAATTTCTGGACTTAAGAAACCGTCGGTCTGTCTGTCAATTCTTACAATCTGTTGAGTAATAGATGTTGTAATTGAACCTGAAATTCTTGTCTTTGTAGTAGTTTTTCTTGAAGGATCAACAACAAGGCGTCCGCAGTTAATATTTGCTTCTTCAAAAGTTTCTCGTAGTTGTCCTGCTTGAAAATCATCACCGCAAACACCGATTACGCTCACCTTTCCACCGTTTAAGGCAGAAACGTTATGAGCAGCGTTAGAAGCCGCGCCTAGAATTAATTTTGTATTAGAGTGGCGAAGGATTAAAACTGGTGCTTCTCTGGAAATTCTTTCCGCATCACCGTAAATCATTTCATCAATAGCTAAATCGCCCACAACAAGAACCTTCGGTTCTGATAATTTTTTGATATATGAAACTAATTGTTCTTTATTAATATACATATAAAGACTTCCTTATTTGTATATTAACACAAACATGAAATTTGTACCCATATTGACATAATCTCTCAAAACTTTTAAAATAATGTTATGGCAATAGTTTATTTGAGTTTAGGATCAAATTTCGGTGACCGTATCGGGTACGTCCAACAGGCAGCGAGTTTACTCGGAGCTTGTGAGGGGATATCTATTGTCAGAACTTCTGCATTTTATGAAACCGAACCGTGGGGAATGAATTCCGAAAACTGGTTTGTTAATGCAGTTTTAGAGGTTAAAACAACTTTTCCGCCTAAAAAACTGCTTGAGGAATGTCAGCGGATTGAGAGTCAACTCGGACGTAAACGCTCTGAAAACGGCTATACTGACAGAACTATTGATATTGATATTCTTTTTTATAATAAAGATATAATTAATGAGGAAAATTTGATTGTACCTCATAAATACGTTCATTTACGTGCGTTTACGCTTGTTCCTCTGTTGGAATTAATTCCGAATTTTGAACATCCCGTTTTGCACAAAACGATATCTGAACTTCATAATGATTTAGAGAACCCTGAAATGGTATTTTTATATGGAACAAGGGTTGAAATCTAAGGTTGCAATTATCGGGGGCGGACCTGCGGGGTGTATTTGCGCGTATTTTTTGCAAAATGATTTTGATGTAACCGTTTATGATAAAAAATCTCCGCTTCTGACACTTTTGCCGACAGGAGGCGGTAGGTGCAATCTTGCGCACGCGGAATATGATTTTAGAGAGCTAGCAAAAAATTATCCGCGCGGAGAAAAGTTTTTGTATTCGGTTTTTTCTAAGTTTTCTACGGCAGATACTGTTGAGTTTTTCGAAAAAATCGGTGTGGAAATTTATATTCAAGATGATATGAGAATTTTTCCCGTTTCAAACAGTGCGAAAGACTTACGTGAAAAATTTTTGAAAGCTTTGAATAAAGTTAAGTTTGTGAAAAAAGAGATTTTAGATATTCCCGATGCCGATTATGTTGTAATCGCAACGGGCGGGCATGCATCATATAATATTATCAGGGCACTCGGACATAGAATTGTTGAGCCAAAACCCGCGTTGACAGGGCTTGTGACAAAAGAGAATTTTTCGCAATTGAGCGGCGTTAGTATAAATAATGTTTTGTTTACACATAAAGGGATTTCAGGACCTGCGGTTTACAAAATTTCTTCAGTCAAAGCGCGTGAAAAATTTCCGTATACATTAAGCTTTAATTTTGTCGGGAATATTGATTTGCAAACAGCTTTGAATGAAAACCCGCATAAAACTGTTAAAAATCTTTTGTCAGAATATGTTCCCAAATCATTTGCGGAATTTATTCTTGATAATCCCGATGAGAAATGTCACAGGATTGACGGCAAAATGCGGGATAAAATTCTTGATAAATTACAGAATTTTACTGTCACTGCAGTTGGAACAGTTCCTGACGGCGAAGTCGTAACAGCCGGCGGTGTGGATTTGAATGAGATTAATCCGAAAACAATGCAGTCAAAATTTGTCGATAATGTGTATTTTTGCGGTGAAGTTATGGATATTGACGGATTTTGCGGAGGGTTTAATCTCCAAAACTGTTGGTCAACAGGTTATTTGGCTGCGCAGGGAATTATTTCATCATCTGTTTTCTCAAATCCTCTTTAACCTGAAATGCGTCATTATCTTTGCCAAGTTTTCTAACAGCAATCATAACAGCAGGTGCCAGAATTCCCAACGCGCCTATACAAATTCCCATGTTTTTCAAGATTGACGATCTTTTGAATTTTTTAACGTTTTTCAAAAATGCTTCAAGTGATTTGTCGCTTGCGTCAGTTGCTTTAAACGCATCAAATTTGTCATGTAATTTATTTAATTTTTCAGCAACACCTTTAAACTCATCAAGGTCGATAAATTGTCTGTAATCTATATTATCCGCTTGTGTTGCATTTTTTAATGTCGGAAGCACTTCTGACATTTTTGCCATTTTAACGGTAAAATCATTCGGGTTATTGTGGATAAAATCAAGAAGTCCTTCTTGTGTGCTAATATTCAAAACTTTTTGAACACTTGATTTCAATTCGCCGTTTTTGAAGGCTTTTTCAAGTTCTTTGCTTTCGATTACTCTTGCATCCAGATCAATTGATGCAGGTTTTTTCTTGTTATTTTCAACTGATTTTTCAAAGAATTTTTGGATAGGTTTGCTTGCAAAGTACATAAATGCCCAAACAGTACCTTCTTTGATTGTGTAACCGATAAATTCCTGTTTGTTTCTTGAACTTGAAAGTCTTTCTGCAGTGATAGACCCGTCAAGAATCATGAGGTTTTTTACTGGATTATACATAAAATCCTGTATCCCGCCGGTGAAAGATGGTTGTTTGTTGTTTAGGAAATTCTTTTCTGGTTTTGTGTAAGAAAAATCTTTTTTATTTTCTTCTTTTTGCATTTCTGCAAGAATTTCTTTTTCTGCGGCTTTTTTTGTTAAATGGTGTCTGTATTTTGTAAGTCCGCCGTATGTAAGGATGGTCAAAGCAGTTGAGACAATGAATTTTCCCATTGCAAGGTTTTTGCTGAATTTCGGATTTTTTACAGCTTGGATCATGCTCTCTTTGATTGAAGAATCTGCATATTTAATCGATTTATCAAGCAGTTTGCTTCTCTTTTGTGAAAGGTTTCTGACATCAAATTTCGGATCGATTTTTAATGCCTTATATAAAGTTAAATCGAGTAATTTTTTATAAGCCGGAATACCGAAAAGCCAAATAGCTTGCGTTCCGAACTCGTCTATAAATCTGTCTTTGCCTTCAAGAGAGTCGCCTGTAATATACGAACCTGCCGTAAGCCCTAAGCTGTTTGCAACATCCTTGATTGCCATGGGGACTAGTGAATTATTATTTCCTAATGTTGAATATATTTTACTTGCATTTAATGCGGGAATCATTTTTGGTCCTTTCGACGGCAAAATATATGCCGTTCAATAATTAAGTACTACAGACCCCAAATTAAGTTCATTAATTTGACGATTGGGGCATTCGCCTTGATTATTGAATTTCGTCGAATATTATTTCTCATATTACTACCTTTCACTTTATCTTTAAGTACACTGAATATTATTTATTGCCATAAACGGCAGTTTTTATTAACGATTTTTTACATAAAAAAATGACCTTTCGGGGGGAAAGGTCAAGTAATAAAAAAATCTTTTTTACGACAGAATGTAAGCGTCTTATTTTTATAACAAGCCTTTCATAAAATATCTTACATTTCGTCGGATTAATTTTGCCATAATTATATTATATAATAAATATTTTTCTTGTAAAGAGCCTAAATATGTTGTATAATTTTTGTATGAAAAAGATTTGTTTATTATTTGGAATTTTATTTTTATTGTGTAATTGTGTTTTGGCGGATGGTGAAGTTGACTTTACGTCTTATATGAGAGAACTTCAACTGCGATTAAAAGCGAATTGGAATCCACCTTCAGTTTATCAAGGCAGACGTGTGATACTGCTTTTTAAAGTTGCAAAAGACGGGGCGCTAATTTCAAGTAGTATATATAGATCCTCTGGTGATAAGGATATGGATACAGCAGCATTAAATGCTGTTAAGGCGTCAAGCCCTTTTAGACCGCTCCCTTTAGAATTTAAAGGTGAAAGTATAGATATTCAGTTTAAGTTTGATTATAACGTATTTGCTAATAATGAATTAAAGTTTTATCAAAGTTTAGTTCATCCCTTTTTAGAAGTGACATCTAAAAAGTATATAAAAGACTATGAGGGGTATAGATTTTTAAATGCGTTTGACCGATTTCCCCGGCAAAATAATGTAAAATATTTGTTGCGTGTCAAGGTTGATTGTAAAAATAGGCTGATTGGATTAAAAAGAGCTCAGGCATATTATTCTAATAGGCATTGTGACAATGTAGAATTTACTAATTATTTGGATATTCATGAAAATATAAAAATGCAGTCAGCTGATACTAATGATATTTATTTGAAAATTTATAACTATGCTTGTCAGCCTTAACTTTAAGCGTTAAAAAGCGCCTCTTGGGTGCTCATATTTTTCAAACATTACCCCATGTTCGTTCGCATATAACGGTCAACTTTTGCTAATGTGATTACATCACAAACGCAAAAGGGCTCAAGTCTCAGTTCACTTGCGCTAAGCAAAAGTTGTTTGTAGAATGTTTGCATAATAAAAAAACACCTATTAAAGGTGTTGTTTTTTATATGGTACCCCCAAGCGAATTCGAATCGCTGTCTACACCGTGAAAGGGTGTTGTCCTAGGCCTCTAGACGATGGGGGCTCAATCGACAATTTCTATTCTATGCAAAAAAATTTTCATTGTCAACACTTTTGAATAATTAATTTAAAATTAATTTTCATGACTTTTGGAAAAATAACGTTAGAATAATACTATAAGGAGTTGATGTATATGGCAGACTTTAATAAATTTACTAATTATTCGCAGGAAATTTTGAATTCCGCAGGCGCAGTCATGAACGAATATAAAAATTCAGAGTTACAACCTGAGCATGTCATGCTTGCCATGATTAAAGATGACGGAATTATCAGAGATTATTTAACTGAATTAAAACTTTTAAATCAGGGATTTGTATCAAAGATTGTACAAGCTGTTAAGGCTTTCCCGACAATATCTACACCGCCGTCGGGGCAGGTGTTTCTATCAACGCAGACTTATAAACTTTTGGATTTGGCGCAAAATCAGGCTGAGGAATTGAAAGATGAATTTATCGGTATTGAAGCTATACTTCTTGCCATGACAAAGTTAGAAAGCAGTAATATTCAAAATCTTTTGCACACGGCAGGTGTTGATGCAAACAAAGTTTTGAATGCCATGAAAAAAATAAGAGGTAATAAAAAAGTGGATAATAAAAATGCAGAAGAAAATATGAAAGCGCTTGAAAAATATTCAACAGACTTAACTGCGCTTGCAAGAAAAGGTAAATTAGACCCTGTAATCGGTCGTGATGAGGAAGTAAGACGTATTATTCAGGTTTTAAACCGCCGTACAAAAAACAATCCTGTACTTATAGGAGAACCCGGTGTCGGTAAAACCGCAATTGTTGAGGGATTAGCGCAGAGAATTGTGCGCGGTGATGTTCCCGAAAGCCTTAAAAATGTTAAACTTGTATCTCTTGATATGGGTGCACTTGTGGCAGGTGCAAAATTCAGAGGTGAATTTGAAGAACGTTTGAAAGCTGTTTTAAAAGAAGTTGAAACCTCAAACGGTGAAATTGTCATGTTTATTGATGAGCTTCATACGGTTGTCGGCGCAGGGGCTACAGAAGGATCAATGGATGCGGGAAACTTATTAAAACCTATGCTTGCAAGAGGAGTTTTGAGAACAATCGGTGCAACAACAATTAACGAATACCGCAAATATATTGAAAAAGACCCTGCATTAGAAAGACGTTTCCAGCCTGTTTTGGTTGGCGAACCTTCTGTAGAAGATACAATTTCCATTTTGCGTGGGCTTAAAGAAAAATATGAAGTTCACCATGGTATTAGAATTTTAGACAGTGCTTTGATTCAGGCAGCGAAACTTTCTGACAGATATATTACTGACAGATTTCTACCAGATAAAGCGATTGATTTGATTGATGAAGCGGCATCATCTTTGCGTATTGAAATTGACAGTATGCCCGAAGAAATTGATAAAATGATGCGTCAAAAAATCCAGCTTGAAATTGAACGAGAAGCTTTGAAAAAAGAGTCTGATGATGATGCTCGTGCAAAAGTTGAAGATTTGTCTAAGCAAATCGCAGAACTTGAAGGTAAAATTTCTAAATTAAAAGCTCAATGGGAGCAGGAAAAAGCTTCAATTACAGGCGAAGCTGGTATAAAAGAAGAAATCGAAAATGTAAAAGCAAAAATAGAAGAAGCTGAACGCAATACTGATTTGCAGACTGCGGCAGAACTTAAATACGGCAGACTTCTTGAACTTGAAAAACAGCTTAAGGCGGTTCAAAACAAAGAACACACAGAAAATAAACTTCTTAAAGAAGAAATAACAGACGATGATATTGCAAATGTTGTAAGCAAATGGACAGGAATTCCTGTTAACAAACTTGTAGAAAGCGAAAAACAAAAACTTATTAATATGGAAGATATTTTGCACAAACGTCTTATCGGTCAGGACGAAGCTGTTGAAACTGTTTCCGATGCAATCCGACGTGCGCGTTCAGGTTTGAAAGATCCGAAACGTCCGATAGGTACATTCTTATTTCTCGGACCTACAGGGGTTGGTAAGACAGAGCTTGCAAAATCACTTGCCGAATTCATGTTTAATGATGAGGATGCGCTTATCAGAATTGATATGTCTGAATATATGGAAAAACATAATGTTTCAAGATTAGTCGGAGCGCCTCCGGGATATGTCGGGTATGATGAAGGCGGTCAGTTAACTGAAGCTGTTCGCAGAAAACCATATTCAGTTGTGCTTTTTGATGAAATTGAAAAAGCTCACCCTGATGTATTTAATATCATGCTTCAAATCTTTGATGATGGCAGATTGACAGACAGCAAGGGCAGAACCGTAGATTTTAAAAATACATTGATAATTATGACTTCAAATATCGGTTCTGATATTATCTTAGAAAATTCATTGAATTCTCTTGTGTCACAGTCAAATTTTGAAGATACAAAAGAAAAAGTTCTTGAAGTTTTGAGAAGCCGTTTCAAACCTGAATTTTTAAACAGAATTGATGAAACAATTTTCTTTAAAGCTTTGAATATGCAGGATTTGACACAAATCGTTGATATACAAATGGACTATTTGCGTCATTTATTGAAAGATCAGGAAATTGAATTTGAAATTACACCTGAAGCAAAAGAATTTCTTGCAACACGCGGATTTAACCCCGTATATGGCGCAAGACCTTTGAAACGTGTAATTCGTCAATTAATTGAAAATCCGTTATCAAAACAGATTTTGTCACAAAAATTCCTGCGCGGAGATAAGGTGACTATTGATGTTGCTAATGATGAAATTATATTTAAAAAATAAAAGACCTCATTTGAGGTCTTTTTTAATAATTAATTTTACCTTCCTTTAGTACTTTAAAAGCACAGGTATATCCGTACTGATTTACCTTTTTGTCACATAATGCACTGTCATCATCTTTGCCAAGCGGTATAACTTCGCCTTTTCGAATTGCAAATATAAACACGTCATATCCAAATTGATTTGGACCTTTTAGACCGTTTATGTCAACAGTAATAGGAAATTTTACAGGTTCTGTAAGGTTAAAATTTGGATCGTCAGTACCTTTTCCATACTCTAACATTACAAATGCACCGTTTGTCATTACGAATTTGGAAAGTTCCAAACTATTCCAATTTGCAGCTTTACCACCTCGTAAATAGGTAACGGGTGTAGATTCAAAACATCCTGAACTCATTTTACAAATTTTTGTTGTTTGTATTTTTGATGTTAATTGGTTAAAAAACTCATCATATGACATATAATCACAGATTTCGCCAAAATTGTTATTTATCATCTCGACAGCTTGGGATAATTCGGAATAGACTTTTTGTAACTGTGTAACTAATACTTTGTTTCTATAGTTTGCCATCAAAACAGGCATAGTAATTGCAGCAACAACTCCAATAATCCCTAAAGTAATTAAGACCTCAGCTAAAGTGAAACCTTCGTGGGGAGGGGTGATTCTAAGCTTTTTCATATAAATACCTCCATTTGTAATTATTTATGATTTTTTAATTTTTGTCAAGCCGGATATTAAACTCTGTTTCCGATGCGGAAAATTTTTCATAGAAACAATATTTTGCAAATTGATGTAAAACTTTTATAAGGATAATTTATTTCGTGTTATAATGACATTGTAGATATAAGAGAGGAAATTATGTGCGGAATAGTCGGATATGTAGGTCACAGATCTGTTGTTGATATATTATTAGACGGTTTAGAACAGCTTGAATACAGAGGATATGATTCATCAGGTGTTGCTGTTATGTGTGATGATGATATCAAAGTTTATAAAGCTATCGGTAAATTGCAGAATTTACGCGAAGAACTACGCGGGCATGAAGCTGAATTTACGGCATCTACTATGGGCATAGGACATATCAGATGGGCTACACATGGTGCACCGACTGTTTTGAACGCTCATCCGCATACATGTACATGTGGAAATCTTGTTATTGTACATAACGGGATTATTGAAAATTATAAAGAATTAAGAGAAGAGTTATCGGCTACGGGCTGTGTTTTCCGCTCACAAACCGATACAGAAGCCGTTGCACATTTGGTCGCAAGAAAATACGCGCAGTGTAAAGATTTAACGGAAGCTGTACGTTTAGCATCTCAGGAGATTGAAGGTGCTTATGCACTTTGCGTAATGCATAACGATTGCAAACAAAAATTAGTTATTACAAAACGTAATGCACCGCTTCTTGTTGGTGTTGGCGAAGGCGAATTTTTTGCAGCATCTGATGTTCCTGCAATTATTAAACATACTAAGAAAGCTGTTTATTTGAATGATAATCAAATTGCCACATTAACTCCAAACAATATGACAATTATTAATGAAGAAGGCGAAAGAGTTGAACCTAAAATTGAATTGCTTCCTTGGGAACCTGTTGCTTTAAGCAAAATGGGCTACAAGCATTTTATGCTTAAAGAAATCCATGAACAGCCTGATGTTATCAGAAATATTCTGGTAGGCAGACTTCATGCTCCTGATGAACATATTATTTTGAATGAAGTTAAACTTACGAAAGAGTCTTTGAAAAAATTAAACAGAATTCAAATTATTGCCTGCGGAACATCTTTACATGCGGCAATGGTAGGTAAATATTTAATTGAAAGTTTTTGTGGAATTGCTGTTGATGTTGAAGCATCAAGCGAATATATTTACAGAAAAACCGTTACTGATGAAAACACTCTTGTAATAGGTGTTTCACAGTCAGGTGAAACTGCAGATACTTTGACAGCTATTAAACAATCAAAAGCCCGCGGTTCACATATTTTGATTATTACAAACCGTCCCGACAGTGCTATGGCACGTGAAGCAGATAGTTTAATCCCTGTAAATGCAGGTATTGAGGTTTCTGTAGCGGCTACAAAATCATACATTGCACAGTTGATGGCATTTTATCTGTTAGCTTTGTATATGTCTGAGATTAAAGACAGTATTGCTGCTTCAACTTTGACATCTTTGAAAGCTGAGTTGATGGTTTTACCGCAAAAAATTGAACAAATTCTGGCTCATAAAGAAAATATTCAGTGTGTTGCAAGAGCTTATGCAGGAACAAAAGATTTTATCTATATCGCACGCGGAATAAACTTTGCAACTGCATTGGAAGGTGCATTGAAGCTTAAAGAAATCAGCTATATCAATGCTACCGGATATCCTGCGGGTGAATTGAAACACGGACCAATTGCGATGCTTGATGAAACAATGCCTGTTTTATCAATATTGATGAACGGTTCTGTTTATGAAAAATTGCTTTCTAACAGTGAAGAAGCTAAAGCAAGAAATGCAAGAATGATTGCTCTTACAAATTCAAAAGACGAAAAATTGAAAGATTTGTTTGAACATATCATGTACGTTCCTGAAGTTCAGGAATTGTTCTCCCCGATAATTGCAATGATTCCGTTGCAATTACTGGCATATTATATTGCAGAATTTTTGGGTAAAGATGTTGACCAGCCCAGAAATCTTGCAAAATCAGTAACAGTAGAATAATATATATGATTACCCAAGTTAAAAATACAGGGCGTTTTCTAAAATTAGAAACGTCAAGATATGTCAATGATGTTATAGCCGGTTGCAGAACCGGTCACAAACACTATAAAGCCTCCGGTTCAAAAAATCCGATGGCTGATGTTTATGTATGCAGTAAAAATGTATATAAAAATATGCATGGACATCATAATCTTTTAACAGGACCAATTTGCGTTGCAGGTGCTTTATTGCCCGGAGGTATAATTTGGGCTCCTGTTGCTCTATGTTTGATTAATAAATTAAAAAAGGTTTTGAAGTAGTTATGATTAAATCTAAAAATGTTAAAATCAAAAAAATAGATGCTTTTGATAATTTGTATATTGAACAAGAACTTAAAAAGCTCGGTTTAGAATATGTACGTTGGGCTGTTATTGCGGTTGACGAAGAATATTTGACCGTTAGTGTTTCATATATTAATATATCTTAAGACATTATTTGATTTTAAAAGTTGTCTGGTGTACACTCTTTATTAATGTGCCGGGTCGGAATTAAAAACCTTACCGGCGGGTTGACGGTGATAAGGTTCGCCGAACCCAAATACAAATTAAGGAGAAAAAGATGACACCCAGAAACTTTTTATTTACTTCCGAATCTGTTACGGAAGGACACCCCGACAAAGTTTGCGACCAGATTTCTGACGCAATTTTGGACGAATTTTTGACAAAATACCCTCAATCAAGAGTAGCTGCAGAAACAACTGTTACTACAGGTATGGCTCTTGTTTGCGGTGAAATTACAGCTGATTGCTACGTTGATATTCCGTCAGTTGTTCGTAACACTATTAAAAATATCGGCTATATCGGCAGAGAAGGCGGAGGTTTTGATTATAAAACCTGTGCTGTTTTGACAAGTATTGACGAACAATCTTGCGATATCGCAGGCGGAGTTAATAAAGCTCTTGAAACAAGAAGTGATAATGCTGATACTTCAGTTTCAGAAACTGAAAATATCGGTGCAGGCGATCAGGGTATTATGTTTGGTTACGCTTGTAACGAAACACCTGAATTAATGCCGTTACCTATCAGCTTGGCTCACAAATTGTCTTATAGATTAGCTCAAGTTAGAAAACAAGGCTTATTAAATTACTTAAGACCTGATGGAAAATCTCAGGTTACTGTTGAATATGTTGACGGAAAACCTTCAAGAATTCATACAGTATTGATTTCAACTCAACACGACCCTGAAATCAACGGAGTTACTGATAATTCAAAAGTTCAAGAAATTATCAGAAACGATATTAAAAAATTAGTTATTGACTATGTATTTGAAAACGAAGCTATCAAACTAGACAGCGAAACAAAAATTCTTGTTAATCCGTCAGGACGTTTCGTAGTTGGTGGACCTCAAGGTGATGCAGGTTTGACAGGACGTAAAATCATCGTTGATACTTACGGCGGTTACTCTCGTCACGGCGGCGGAGCTTTCTCAGGAAAAGATCCTACAAAAGTTGACAGATCTGCAGCTTATGCTTCACGTTGGGTTGCTAAAAACGTTGTAGCAGCAGGTTTGGCTGAAAAATGCGAAATCGAATTGGCTTATGCAATTGGTGTTGCAGAACCTATTTCAATCATGGTTGATACTTTCGGAACAGGTAAAATCTCTGATGATGAAATCTCAGCATTAGTTTCTAAAAACTTTGATTTGAGACCTGCTTCAATCATCAATCAGTTTGACCTTCGCGGATTGCCTGCTAAAAACGGCGGTAAGTTCTATCAATTGTTAGCTTCTTACGGTCACATGGGCAGAACTGATATTGATGTCCCTTGGGAAAGAACAGATAAGGCAGATGCCTTAAAATCACAAGCTTGTTCTTTAGCTCAAGTGTAAATAATAAAAAAAAGAGGGTTTTAAAAGCCCTCTTTTTCTTTATGTCGTTTTATCAAAACAGATGCGACGATTGCCGTAATCGGTACGCACATCAAAATTGCGATACTTCCGATTAGGGCTGAAAGAATTTCTGTTGCAACTTGATTGAGATTAAAAAATTTGTTTAAGTCAATGTTGTTGGATAGTAAAACCAAAGGCAGTGAACTTCCTAAATATACAAGAATTAATGTGTTTGACATTGTTCCGATAATGTCATGACCTACGTTCATTCCTGATTTAAAAAGTTCTTTCACGCTCAAAGAGTTGTCTGTTTCGTGAATTTCGTTAATAGTACTTGCAATTGAAACCGCTGTATCCATTAATGCACCGAGTGCTGCTATTATCATTGATGCCGAAAGAATGCCTGTAAAGCTTAAATCAGGTCGAACCGTGTATAAAAACATGTTTTCCTCACCCGCAAAACCTGTCAGGTGCGCAAAATAAATCGCAATCAAAGATAACAATCCTGCAAAAATAAGGCTGACTGATGTTCCGATTATTGCAGATGAACTTTTTGAATTAAGTCCGCCGACTAAATAAATTGTTATAACCGTTGATAAAATCCCTGTCAAAACTGCAGATGCAATCGGACAGAAGCCGTTTAAAACCATTGGCACAAGTACAGCAAATATTAACCCCAGAGTTGCTATAATTGAAATTATACTTCGCAATCCTTTTTTACGTCCGATAAGCAAAAGCAGTGCGCAAAAAATTCCTGCATAAAGCCATATTTGATTGTCGCGTTTGATGTCAGCTATGAAAAAATCCACATCATCTGCTGTTGCAACTACATCTGTGTTTGCTTCTGTATGCAAAATTACCTTGTCACCTTTTGAAAGAAGTATGTCATAAGCAGGATTTCCTGTCAGCATATTGTCAATAATTCTTTCAGAGCCTTTAAAATCACCTGTGAGAATTTTTACGGTAACTTCCTGTTTTGTATCGTCATATTTTAGGTTTGTTACCAGTCCCGTTTCAGAATGCAATACTTCTTCTGAAAACACCGGTAAAACCAAACCAAATAGTAATAAAATCAAAATAAATAATTTTTTCATAAATCTATTTTATCATAAAATATTGCCTTTTAGAGCAATGATAAATTTATTTTACCATTTTAATATTTCTATTATGAAGAAAATATTTTTATTATTGGGTTTACTTTTTATTGCGCAGTGTGCAGAGGCTAAAATATTCAAAAATTACTATACTCCACGTTATTATAATAATAATTATCCTGCAAGGTATAACGGAGTTTATTACAATCATCCGCGAAGGTATTACAATAACAGATATTATAATTACCCGAGGAACTTTTATTATAACCAGCAGCCAGTAATTTACAGGCAGGGCGTAAGACGCAGTATGGCAGAAGGTGAAACACCTGTTTCAGTCCAGTTTTCAGGACTTGATAATATGGAAAGACAAATATTTAATAATACATTCGGGTTTGATGCCCCGAAAATTCGTATTGAAAGACTTGAACAAAAAATATTTGGTGCTATCCAAAATGGTACGTTGGAGGAGCGTTTTGTTGTATTAAAAAGTGCTGTGAAAAATTATAAAGCTTATAGTCCTGACGGTTATGTCCCTCAGTCTGCATACAACCAATACAGACCGCCAATTTTTACGGGAACTGCGGGAAGCAGTTGGAAAAGTATGCTTTTAGGTAACTTTAGAAATCAATTTGTGGGAATGCCTACAGGGTTTACTCCGGCTATGGACCCTGCTTATATGGATTATTTTGAGGCTGAACGAGCTATGATGGGGAATGGAGAAAGTGTCGATTACAGAACAAATCACGGGTATCACCGCTCAAACGTTAATCGGGGAAGCGGGGTAGGTGTTACGATTTTAGATTGACTTTGTCTGAAAAATCATTAATCTCATACATATAGATGTTTAAACAGGTCTGAATATAAGTCATAATACATGCGAGTGATATAAAAATGCCTTTCAGATACAGGTTACAAAAAGTTCTGGAATTCAGAATTCGAAAAAAAGAAGAACAGCTTCTCGTTGTGCAGAAGGCTCAGCAGGCGGTTCTGGAAGCGGAGGAAAATATCCGTAAAAATGAAGAAGAAATCAGAACAACAAAATTGAATATGCGTCAGGCTGACCCTATGATGTACGAATCTTACGATAAATATCTTGTGCATCTTTGGGAAAAAGCAGAACAGCTTGAGGAAATTCGTAAAGAAAAACAAAGAATACTTGATGAAGAAAAGGTAAAACTTGTAAAACTCGAGCAGGGTGTTAAAGTTCTTGAAAAGCACAAAGAAAAGAACAAAGAAGCCTATATTGCAGAAGAAAAAGCCGCAGAACTGAAAAAATATTCGGAACTCGGTGTAACAAGGTTTTTCAGACAAAGTCAGGACAGAGCAGAAGAAGAGGAAGCAATCCTGAAACAACTGGAAGAATTAGACAGAGGTAGTTAAAATGATGAATGTAAGTACATCAACAGCAAGCGCATCAAGCACATCAGATATGAGTACTGCACAAACTGCACAATCTGACGCTTCAAAAACATCCGAAAAATCTTTTGACGAAGAAATGAAAAACGTGTCAAAAACTGAAGAAACAAAAACGCCTGAAAAAGACGACAAGTCTGAAAACAAAGTTGAAAAAAACGAAGTTAAGGCAGAGGACAAACAGCTTAATGACTTAATTTCTCAGGAAATGATTTCAGGTGCTGTAAATTTCACAGATTTTAAATATCACAATGAAAGTCAATCATTACTATCTCAAAATATTCAAAATTTATTGAATACAAAAGATTTGATATCAACCGTAAATTCTGCATCTACGGTTGATTATGATGTTATAAATATGTCTGACAACGATGCAAATTTCTTTGCAAATCTTGTTCAAAATACGGATATGTCAATGAAAGATATTGCATCACAGGTTATGGAAAATTCTAATGTTCAAACAGCAAAATCAGTTCAGGTATCGTCCGTTTTGATGGAAAAACTTGCTGAATCTCTTAAAACAAATCAACCGTTCAGGATAGATTTTGACAAAGACGTTTCTGTCATTATAAAAGTGAATAAGGACGGAAGTTTAATGGCAAACTTTATTCCCGGGGATAAAGCTGTAGAGCAGTATTTAAAAAACAATATTGCAAGTTTAAGACAAAGATTTGATGATGAAAATCTTTCATATTCAGAATTAAGCTATAGCAATTCACGAGAACAAAGACAACAAAGACGTAAGAAGGAGAACGACAATGAATGATTCGTTTATTACGGCACTTAATACACAAAAATCAACAGTAAACTGGATGGATGTTATTGCGCATAACATGACGAATGTCTATACTCCGGGTTTTAGAGAACAGCAGGTAAACTTTAAAACTTTCCTCGGCGGTGCAATTGCTGACGATTATGATAAAAAAATAGATCAGGGTAAATCTACCCCCGGTACTTCTAAAGAGAATTTGTACCTTGAAGGTAAAGGATTTTTCCTTGTGAAAAACTCTGAAGGTAAGAGTATTTATACAAGATTGGGAGAATTTACTTTTGATAAAGAAGGTGTTTACCGTGACAGAAGCGGAAATACCGTTCAAGGTTATATCCTGAATGATAAAGGTGAAATTATGCAGGGTACAAAATCAATTTCTGCAGATCTTTATCAGGAAACTGCCGCTAAAGGCGGTGCTATGGATATTCCGACAACAAATATTAAGTTGTGGATTGACCCTAACAACGGTAAATATTTAGGAAAATACGATGACTATGAAATCAAAGGCGACGGAACAATTTATGGTAAAGCTGACGGCGGAAAACGTTCCGTTCCGTTGTATCGCGTAACAACACGTAACTTCCATAACGCTGCTGCTTTGTATGAATTTAAAGATGGACAATTTTTAGAAACAGCTGAATCAGGTAAACCGCTTATCGGTGTTGGTGAAATTCGTTCAGGTTTGTTAGAAATGTCAAACGCAGATTTTAAAGCAAACATTTCGTACTATCAAATGGCAAAATTGCAAATGGAAGTTTCTAATAAATTGATTTCATCTCAAAAAGAACTTCTGCAAGAAGCATTGAGACTTGTAGGTAACTAAGACTTTTGATATATACATTTAAACTCCATTAGAGGCTTAATGAAAGCCTCTATTATTTTATTGCAAGGGTTAAAATTATTGAATAAAAAACCATCAAGTTTCTAGCTTTTAGTAGTCTGAAATAAAATTCTTTTTTATCTTCTCCGCACTCAAAACTTTTTAATGAGTTTCTCAGATTAAAAACAAGCGGAATGAGTACAAATGTTGCAAGGATATCATAGTTATGCATTGAGTGGGCAAGAATTAATGTAAATAAATATCCTAGTCCATAAACAATGAAAACGCCGTTGATTGCTTTCTTTTTATCTCCTAAACGGCAGACAAGAGTCTTTTTATGAGAGCACATATCTCCTTCAAAATCGAGGACAGTGTGAGTGTACATCAAACCTATAGTAAACATTACAACAGCTAGCGACATAATAAATACATCAAGTGAAAAATGTCCGGTCATAACAAAATATACACCCTCAAAAAGCAATGGCCCGAAGGTAATACCGACTGCGAGTTCGCTAAAACCGTGCTGTGAAAGCTTTGCGTATAGTAAAACAAAAATTCCTCCGATTAATGCAAGCCAAATTACAGGAAGTCCGCATCTGAAAAGCAGAAATAACCCTGTAAGACATGAAATTCCCAGATAAGTTATTACAACTTTTAATATATCATTCAGTGTGGCTTTACCCTTTTTTATGTATAAACATTTTGACTGTTGTGAATTTGACGGTAAATTTTTATAATCAATGTAATCATCAAAAAGGTTTGTTGCTAATTGTGCAAAAGAAATGCCTATTAATGCCATAATCCCGTTTAGTATATTTCCGCCGTTTTTTAGTGCATAAACAAAAATAACAAGCCAAGATAAAATAGCCATTGGTAAAGAAAAAATGCGTGAATTTTTAAGCCAAAACCATATCATTTAAAAAGATTTTCCATTCCTTTCACGGTCTCATAGCTTGCACCTGCTTCCAACACTTCTTCTGCGCTAAGTCCAAACAGTGTAATCAGAGAATAAGCTTCTTTGTCGCCGTCGTTTAGCATTTTTGCGGTATTTTGAACAGCTTCGGCTCTTGTCATGCTTGAAAACTGTTCATTTTTTCCTCTATAGATAATTCTTTTTTTAGCTTTACCCAAATTTATATTCTCCTTACATCTATTGTATCAAAAAATATAATAAATATATTGAAAAATATGAGAATATAGTTTATAATTATTAATAATAAGAAAGGCTGGAAATATGGAATACTCAATTATTAATCGGTTTTTCGGGGGGGGGGCACTGAACCGCGCTTAGCCTTCACCTTAGCAGAGGTTTTAATTACTCTTGGTATTATTGGTGTTGTTGCAGCACTTACAATTTCGTCTTTGATTAATAAAATAAATGATAAGCAATTTAAGGTAGGTTATAAAAAGTCTTATTCGGATTTTTCACAAGTATTTGAGGATGCTCTTAATAATAATGACATTATAGCACAAGAAAGTAATACGTTTGATTATGTTGCCGCTGAAATTGCATGGAATGCTATAAAATCGCGTTTCAAAGTTGTAAAAGAGTGTAATGATCCTCGCAGCATGTTAAATATATGCTGGGTTGATAATCGAAACAATACATGGACAGGATACCCTACAAACAGTTCAAGTCGCGCATTTATTGATGCTTCGGGCAGGGTGTGGGTTCAAAAAGTCACCGGTTCAAGTATTTATTTTGTAGACATTAACGGCTCGAAAGGTCCGAATATCTTTGGAAAAGACAGGTTTACTTTTGTATTTGCAGATGAAAAAGGTAGTATGCTACAATCGGGAATGCCAGCAAAAATTATGCCTGGTTGGAATTCAGATGTTACAAATCAAAATGCATATTGCAATAAACCGCCCTGTTATTATCACAGTTGGCTTTTTGAATAATCCAGAGCTAAAAGTGCCGCGCCAATCATTCCAGAATAATTGCCCGCAGTAGCTTTTGCAACTTTGAAAGGTGTTGTAACAATTTCTTTGTTTGCCTGTTTTTCAAGATAATCAATATCAACAAACTCTGCCATTGAACCTGATAGTACAATGACATCAGGGTCAAAAATATTTGAAAGTCCGATAATTCCCGCTAAAATATCGTCCTGCCATCTGTCGAGAATTTTGCGGTCATTTTTTTCAATAACATCATAAGTTGTAATATCAGGATTGCCCGAAATTTCTTCTGCTGTTTTCTTTAATCCTGTACCTGATGCATAGATTTCAAAGCAGTCCCATGACCCGCAGGTACATTTTCTGTGTTTGTCCGTACGCATTTTAAAATGCATTTCGCCTGCTGCTCCGTTTTTGCCTTTATAAAGCTTATTGTTTAAGATAATTCCGCCGCCGACCCCTGTTCCGAGTGTAAGCATTATAGAATACGGCATTCCCTTTGATGCGCCGATAATGTGTTCTGCCCAGGCTGCTGCATTGGCATCGTTTTCTACAAAGACAGGTTTTTTACTCAAAGCTTTAAAATCCATTGAAGGATATTCTTTTGCGATATTTCCTGTCGAACCTAAAATCCCGTCATTAGTATTGTTTACTGCTCCGCAGGTTGCAAAAGCAATTATCTCAACTTTATCCTCGTGGCGTTTGATTATATCTTCAAAAAGCGATTTTATTTCTGCAAAAGTTTTTGGCGTGTGATGTTTTTCGATTTCTGAAATTATTTCGCCTTTTTCGTTTATTATCGCGGAATAAATCTTAGTTCCGCCTACATCTATTGCTAACGCTTTGCGCATACAAACCTCTTTGTTATTAACTGCGGACGGGTAATTGCCGAACCTATTACAACACAGTGTGCACCAAGTTCAAACGCTTTTGTAACTTCTTCGGGATTCCAGATTCTGCCTTCAAGAACAACCGGAAGGTTAGTATTTTCAACTAATTCTTTTAAAAGTTCAAAATCAGGACCATCCCCGCGGTTTTGTGAAAATTGTGTGTATCCCGAAAGTGTTGTTGATAAAATATCAGCACCGAGTTTTTCGGCATTCTGTGCTTCCTCCAAAGTAGAAATATCAGCCATGGAAACTCTTTTGTTCAGTTTGACGTATTTTATCAAATCTTCAAGTTTTGTCCCTTCGGGTCTTGGGCGCATTGTGCCGTCAAATGCAATTATGTCAGCACCTGCTTCAACAAGTTCAATAACTTCTTTTATTGTAGGTGTGATATAAACAATTTCCTGCCAATTTGAAGGAATTACATCAGGTTTGGTAAGTCCTATGACGGGCACTTCAAATAAACGTTTTGCGTTTCTTACATCACGTGCTCCTGCAACTCTCAATGCTCCCGCTCCGCCTTTGATTACGGATTTCATCATTGCGACCATGCATTTTTCCAAATACAAAGGTTCAGAAGGCATTGCCTGAACCGAAACCACTACTTTACCCTTTAAACGATTAATCATATTCATAAGATTATTATAACCTAAAAATTTTTATTGTATAATAACTGTAAAGAGGGCAAAAAAAATGAAAAAAAGTTTAGTTAAATATCCGTACCTTACAGAAGATGTAGAAGTTTATGAGAGAGAAAACGGTCATAAAATAGTTCTTGCGCACAAAGAAGGCGAACTTGTTAACGTCAGTACTTGGGTTAAAACAGGTTCTATTAATGAGGATGACAATAATAACGGTATTTCTCACTTTCTTGAACATTTGATGTTTAAGGGTACTCATAAACATAAAGCGGGCGACTTTGACAGGATTTTGGAAGCTAAAGGCGCAATTGTAAATGCGGCGACTTGGAAAGACTATACTTTTTATTATGTAACTTTGCCGAAAGGTGAAAATTGCAAAGATTTGAACCTTGCAATAGAACTTCATGCAGATATGATGCTTGATCCTGTTTTGCCTGAAGAAGAAATCGGCGCACCTTTTGATTTGAACAATCCGGAGGTTACGGATAAACGTGAACGCCACGTTGTTATAGAAGAAATCAGGATGCGCAAAGACCAGAACTGGACTAAAGTTTATAACGCATGTAACTATAATATGTATACAAAACATCCTTATAAACGTGATGTAATCGGAACTCCCGAAATTATTTCAAGAGTTACTCAGGCTGAAATTATGAATTATTACAGAACATTCTATTCGCCTGAAAATATGACAACAATTATTGTCGGCGATTTTGATAAAGAAGCTGTATTGAAAAAAGTTGAGCAGGAATTTGATTTTAAAGGCAGACCAAATGCTGAAAAACGCATAAATGAAATTGATGCTCCGACAGAGAAAACAATATTAGTTGAAAATACATCAAAAGTTAATACGTCTTATTTGATGCTCGGCTGGCTCGGACCAAAAGCAAGCGAACTTAAAGAGAATATTGAACTTGATATAATAAGTATTATTTTAGGTGAGAGTACAAGTTCAAGAATGTATCAAAACTTAATCGAAAAACAGTCAGAACCGATTTTTAATATGGCAAATGCCGAGCACTACCAGTTTAAAGATGGTAACAATTTCTTTGTTCAGGCTAATTTCAAACCTGAGAAAAAAGATGTTGCGCTTGAGCTTGTAAAAAAAGAAGTTAACGCTTTGCTTGAAAACAGGATTACGAATGATGAATTGGCAAAGGCTAAAAAGAAAATCAAATCGCGTTTTGCTTATGAAGCAGAAACTGTATCTGAAATAGGCGAAAATATCGGATATTATATGACTGTATGCGAGGATTTGAAACTTGTTGAAAATTATTTGAATGATTTGGAGGAAATTACAGTTACAGATTTGGAAAATACAATCCGCAAGTATTTAAGTCTTGATAATGCAGTTGTTTCAATTCTGGAGCCTGAAAAATAATGCAGGCAACTGAACAAGAAATTCAACAATTAGAACAAATTCGTGAGAAATGTCTTTCATGTCAAAAATGTCCGTTAGGGCAAACTCGCACAAAGACCGTTTTCTCAGGCGGTGTGCCTAATCATAAACTTATGCTGATAGGTGAAGCGCCAGGATATTATGAAGATCAAAAAGGAGAACCGTTTGTTGGCAAAGCCGGTCAGCTTTTGGACAGAATTTTTGCATCTGTCGGACTTTCTCGTCAAAATGATGTTTATATCTGTAATACCCTAAAATGTCGCCCGCCGGACAATCGCGACCCCCTTCCTGAGGAAAAAGAAGCCTGCAGAGAATATCTTGATGCCCAAATCGAAATCCTAAAACCGCGTATAATTTTGCTTTGCGGACGTGTTGCTGTTCAGTCTATGCTTGATACTAATCAGGGGATTACAAAAATTCGCGGTAAATGGTTTGCAGGCCCTAATAACTCCAAAATGATGCCGATTTTTCACCCGTCATATCTGCTCAGAAACGACAGCCGTGAAAAAGGAAGCCCAAAATGGCTTATGTGGCAAGATATTCAGGAGATTAAAAAAGTTTATTCACAGATGGACTAATTATAAACATCCTGAAGTTTTTGAATACCTCCTTTTTCTTGAGGAAGGCAATGAGTTACATTAGGATGAAAACTGTAATGCCCGTTAGAATTGCGGATTATAACAAGACTAAACAGGTCATAACCGCTTTTATTTGGAAATAGTTTACCGTTACTGTCAACTGCAAAGATTGGTTTCGGCTGATTAGCAGGTTGATTAAATACGGTTAATGTACTTTTATCTCTCATTACAAAGGTTTGATTGAACCTGTTCATCATACTTTCGGAATATCCTGCACAGGAGGGGTTTGTTGCATAATTTTTATAAGCAGGCAGGCAGCCTTTGCTTAGAGAGTTGTCTTTGCAATATTTTGTTACTCTTAAATTTGTTGCAAAACGCTTATAAAAGTTATCACATCCGTCAAATTTACTATCAATATTACTGTCTGAAGAAAAGTAACAACCTGTTTCTCCACTCATTTCTAAAATCGTTAAATCCAGTATCTGCGAATATGTCGTATAAAGCTTTTTAAAAGCAACAACTGCTTCTTTATTAATAAGTTGTTTTGTATAAAATACAACTGCATATATTAATACAAGAGCTAAAATACCTGTCAAAATCGGTTTTTTATCAGCTATCATAACAATTCCTCAGGTTCTATAACAAAATCTATTAATGTAGTTCCATTATAATCCATTGCTTGTTTTAGTGCAAGTTTTATATCTTCAAATTTTTCAACTCTTAGACCGAGTGCACCATAGCTTTGTGCAAGCTTTACAAAATCGGGATTGGAAATTTTTGTTGCATAATATCTTTGTTCACAGATTTTTTCCTGAAATTGTCTGACCATACCTAAATAACCGTTGTTTAGGATAAATATTTTTACAGGTAAATTGTAGTCCATACAAGTTGCTATTTCTTGCAAATTCATTTGGAAAGAGCCGTCACCCGCAATGCATACAACAGGTTGATTGCTTGCTATACTTGCACCAATTGCTGACGGGAAGCCAAATCCCATTGTGCCGAGACCGCCTGATGTGATAAATTTACGCGGCTCGTTAAATTTTAAGCATCTTGATGCCCAAACCTGATGCTGACCGACTTCTGTTGTTATAATTTTATCTTTTATACACTCTTGAATTTCTGAAAGAACTTCAAAAGAATGCATTCTGTCAGAACGTTTTTGGTAATTTGGAGTGACAAGAGCTTTTGCATGTTGTATCCAGTCTGTGAAATCTTTAACTTCACATTTTTTAGAAATTATTTCCGATAAAATCTCTTTAGCATCACCTATAAGTCCTGAAGCTTCGGGCAAAACCTTGTTAATATCAATTTGAATAAGTTTATTTTCAAGATTTCCCAAACACCCCTTAACTCTATCATTAAACCTTGTCCCGATTGCAATAATTAAGTCGCTTTCTCTGACCGCTTTGTTTGCACTGCCAAAAATTCCGACCATACCAAGGTAATTTTCATCATCGGCAGGATAAACTCCAAGTCCCATCATGGTTGAAACCACGGGGATATTAAGAGAGTGTGCAAATTCTCGAACTTCTTTTGATGCATTAATTGCCCCGCCTCCTGTAATTATAATAGGTCGTTTAGCCGATGATACGGCTTTTAATGCTTGTTCAACAGACGGAACGGTTGAGGGTTCGGGTTGATTTTGTGTAAGTTCTTGAAATTCAGCTTTTTCAGAGAAAACATTTTTTGTAATATCAACAACGACAGGGCCTTTTTTACCTGACATTGCAATTTTAAAAGCTTCTTGTAATGTTTGTTGCAGATTTTCTGCAGACTTAACCTGAAAATTCTTTTTTGTGCAGGATTTTGTAATATCTATGATATCAACTTCCTGAAAAGCATCTTGATGCAATAATTCTGCTGATACCTGACCTGTAATTACAACGAGCGGGAATCCGTCAAGGTAAGCGTTTGCAAGACCCGTTACAATGTTTGTTGCCCCGGGACCTGATGTTACAAGTACTACTCCGCATTTGCCGGACACTCTTGCATACCCCTCTGCTGCATGTACGGCTGATTGCTCGTGGCGCACAAGATAATGTTTTATAGCTGACTGTTGAGCAAGTTCATCATAAACACTCAAAACAATACCGCCCGGATAGCCGAAAATGGTATCTGTGCCGAGCTGTTTTAGGGTTTCTGTAAGTATTTTTGCACCTGTATATGTTTTGGTTAGTGTTTGCATACATTTATTTTATCATAAAAAAGCGCCTTGTCGGCGCTTTTTTATTAATTGTTAATTAAGTCATTCCATTGTTTTTTCTTTTGTTCGTATTTTTGTTGTCTTGCTTTAGAAGCATCTTCTCTTGCTTTTTTATCAGCTTCTATTTTCTTTTGGAAGTCTGCTTTTTGTTTAGCTTGAGCTTCTTGTCTTGCTTTTTGTTGTTTCTGCCAATCGGCTTGTTGTTTTGCTCTTGCATCCTGACGAGCTTTTTGCTGTTGTTGTAATTGTTTTTCTTTAGCTCCGATTCTATCTGCTAAAGGAGTTGAAGATGTTGTAGCTGCTTGAACTGCTGTGATGCTTGCCATAACCATAACTAAAGCTAAAACTAATAATTTTTTCATTCTTTTTACCCTTTCTGACGATTTTCGTCACATTTTTATTATTTTTGTCTGAGGCTGGCGCCTCCGTTGCTTTCTTTTTTTAGATTTTATCATACATATCTATAATTTTGTCAATACCTTGTTTTGCAGTGTTAAAGATTTGTAGCATTTGTTCCTGCTCGTAAGGCTCGCCTTCTGCTGTGGTTTGAAATTCTATAATTTTACCGCTTTTGGTAAGCACAATGTTGCTGTCAACCTGAGCATGAGAATCTTCAATGTAATCCAAATCTAATCTTACATCGCCGTCGACAATACCTGCAGAGATTGCACCGATTGGTTCAATTATCGGGTTTTCAACAAGTTTGCCCTGTGCAATCAATTTTTCTACCGCGATTTTTAAAGCTAAAAACCCTCCGCAGATACTTGCCGTGCGGGTTCCTCCGTCTGCCTGAATTACGTCCGCATCAATCGTTATAGTTAAATCAGGTATTTTCTCTAAATCAACACAAGCTCTGAGGCTTCTTCCGATAAGTCGTTGAATTTCCTGAGTTCTGCCTGAAATTTTTGTTCTTTCGCGCTGGCATCTTGTATTTGGTGCTGACGGAAGAAGTGAATATTCAGCCGTTACCCAGCCTCTTTTTTCATCTCTGTCCATCCATTTAGGTTTGCCTTCTTCAACCGATGCTGTTGTAATTACTCTGGTGTCACCAAATTCTACCAGAACCGAACCTAATGCGTGTTTTGTAAAATCTTTTGTGAATTTAATTTCTCTGGTTTCGTTGTTTTTTCTGTTTTCTCTCATAATTTTTTGCCCTCATAATCCCACATATAAATCTGTCCGCAGTATCTGCAAACTGCATGTTCATTCATAAACTGCAAATCTGGAATAAATTTGTATCCGTCGACAGTGATTTCTATATCTCCGTCTTTGTTATATTCCTGCAAAAATCTTTTTTCGCCCGTATAATCGGGTGAAAACATTAATTCAAATTTATCAACGGATTTACAGTTCTTGCATATAAACATTAATATTCATCATCCTCCAGCCTTGCGCGTCTGATGATTTCAGGATCTATTCCTCTTTTTTCGATTTTAAAGTTTTCGGGAAGTTTTTTCCCTTTAACAGTTTTTTTCGTAGTTTTTTTTCTTATTTTTTTAGGTTTTTCAACGGGTTCTGCAAAATTGTTGTACCACAAAGTCCAGCAGATACTTCTTAAAGGCAGTGTGAACCCGATGGCTAAAAAGAATACAAGCTGTTTAACGATATTTTCGCCGACAACTGCAGGAGTAACCCCGAATTGTTCAACGTGTTCAAGAGGAAGCGTAAATGCCCACGCTTCAAAGGATTTTGATAAAAGATTTGTGAAGTTCAAGTAGTCAAAAATTACCGACAAACCTGCAGGTAAAAGATAATAAGTAAAAAGTCCGAGAACTCCCATTAATAAACAGGTTCTTGCAAATTTACCTTTGATGAGTTCAAAACTTCTTTTAAAATATCCGACGGGTGAAAGCCCGTTTTCAAATGTAAATACTTGAAAAACCAATATAAAATAAACAAAAAATATAAACGCAAAAATCCAGAATACGGGAATTATAGCAATTATAGAAAATATACCGATTATGAACCACAATGCAATGAATGAAAAAGTTTTTTTCAATATTACGTCATTGTGTGCCCTGAAATCATAAACTCTGCCTGTGTTTAAATAACCTTCAGTCATTGAGTTTAGTGCGCCGTATGCTACCAAATAATCCCAAAAAGCTTTCACAAAAATAAGAAGTCCAGGGATGACAAGGGCGATGCTTGTAATAAGCATGGTTGACATTTCTTTGAGAGCAGGATATTTAATTGATAAATCCTGATAGTTTTGTGTAAACCAGTAAGTCATACCAAAAATCAGGAATAAACCGATAGCCTGTCCTAAAACAGGAAATGCCATATACAACAGAAATTTGTGTATATTGAGCGCGTATATTTTCAAACCCTCAAAAAATATTTTCAAAACACTTTTATTTATCATATAATTATATTATTACAAATATGAGAAATTTCACAAGAGAAGATTATATAAATAATAAAGTTAATTTGCATATTCACACCACATTTTCAGACGGACAGGCTGATGTTTTTGATATTATAAAACAGGCTAAAGAAAAGGGTTATAAGAAAATTGCAATATGCGACCATAATACAATGGAAGCGCATAAAGTTATTCAAGATGATATTTTAATCACTGCCGTTGAATTTGATGTTTGGTGCGGGTATGTTTTTATGCACCTCTTGGCTTACGGAATTGATGTGAATAATGAGGAATTGCAGGCTTTTTGTGCAAAATCAAAAAAAGAAACCGAACTTGATATAATAAGATTTTTCTCAAAACGCGATATTAAAAAACTTATTCGCTCAATTCATAATGCAGGCGGAATTGCAGTGCTTGCGCATCCTTGCTGCTGCTGGGCTTTAAGTTTGGACAGATTTGTAAAAAAACTTGTTTCTTACGGACTTGACGGAATTGAGGTTTATTATCCGTACCCCAGATGGCGTAAATATATTCGTTTTTCTCATCCCGATAATGTTGAAAAAATCGCAGACAAATATAACCTGATTAAAACAGGCGGTACTGATTTGCATGGTAAGTTTTTGTGTTAATAATTTATTTCCCAGTTGTCATTTAAAATTTTGCCAAAACAACCGCCTGTGCCGTTATTTATACACCAAGTGTTAAAACTTTCTTCACGTTGCTCTTTTGTTAATGGAGCATTACCGTTGCTATTGCCGGTATTGCCTACAATATCATCTAATAAACCGTTATTGTAAATATAGATAACAAATTTATCTTTACCATAAACATTTGGTCCTTTTTTGCCATTAACATCTACCTGCAAATTTGCTACTTTACTGCCTGATATCCTGTGATGAAATCTTACAACACTTCCGTTTGCTAAAACGTATGATTTTGAAGTTGCATAGTTTGCCTGTACTTCTTCAACCTTAGATGTACCATCCAATCTTTTATAAGTATGTGCAAAACATTTATTTGCATTTTCAGCAGTGCATTCTGTTGCTTTTGTCATATATTTGTTTATAAATTCATTTGCAGCATCTTGTGAGGTCATACCGGCATCGGTTAATGTTTCTGCACCGTTATTAACCATATAAAGCTTAAGAGCCTGAGATATTTCGCTATAAGCCTTTTTTAACTGTGTAACGTAAACCTTATTTTGATATTTGCTGATTAATACAGGCATAGTGATTGCCGCAACAACACCAATAATCCCTAGTGTAATAAGTACTTCCGCTAATGTAAATGCCGGAACCCTTACTATAATATCATCATCCTGTCGGGG
>CATKZI010000004.1 GCA_949841365.1 uncultured Candidatus Melainabacteria bacterium | reverse complement strand
CCAACATCTTTCCAAGCATATAAAAAATAATTCAATCGTGTAAATATGGATATTTTAGATAGACTCGCAAAATCAAAATTTAGGAGCAAATTCAAACTTCGGGCAAAAGAGCTTGAATATATCAAGGATAAAGGACTTGATACGATTCATTCTCATGCCTGCGATTTTATTTTGGATAGAGTAGCTCCATCTGAACCCGCAAACGATGGTAAACAAACTCCAATGCGAGGTCATCCTGTTTTTATTGCTCAACATGCAACCGCCACCTGTTGTCGCGGCTGTATCGAGAAATGGCACAAATTCCCTCAACACAGAGAACTAACCCAAACCGAACAAGAATATCTCATCTCTGTGATTATGGAATGGATAATTCGCCAAATTAATTCAAACCCCGTTTTATAAACGTTCAAAATACGTTCAAATCATGTTTGTGATACTATTTAGCAAAAGGAGGAATAATGGGGTATTCAACAACATCTATAAAAAATATAATTGAAAAAATTAATGTTAAGTATTTTTTACCAGCAATACAAAGAAAATATGTATGGTCTCCAGAAAGAATTATAAATCTTTTTGATTCATTATTAAGAGAATACCCTATTGGAACTTTTCTTTTCTGGAATTTGGATAATGTTGAGGATATTAATGATTATACATTTTACAAATTTATACAAGAGTACAACGAGTACGATCAGTATAATAATCAAAAAGCACCTTCGCCTCTAATAACGGCTGGTAGTGATGGGTTTATTGGTGTTTTAGATGGACAACAAAGATTATCTTCATTATATCTTGCGTTACAGGGGAGTTATGCGTACAAAATTCCCAAAAAGTTCAAATCAAAAAAAGATTCCTATCCTCCTAGACATCTTTATCTGAATTTATTAAAAGATATAAAGAATATAAACACAGATTCAGAGGATTATGATGAAAAGCAACCATTACATGAACTTAAATTCATCCCAAAAGTTTCAGATTTTATAGAATATGAAGAAGATTCGAAAAAATATTGGTATGATGTAAGAGATATACTAACCATAAAAAATGAAGATGAACTAGAAGATTTAAAAGATAAAATTGTAGAAACATATCAACTAGATACTTATCGAAAAAATATAAAAACAAATCTTCTACATTTATACAAAGCAATTAATGAAAATAATATAAATTATTTTCCATTGAATAATGTAGGATCAATAGACCAAATATTAGATATATTCGTCAGAATAAATAGTGGTGGAGTGAAACTAACGAAAACAGATTTATTATTATCAACAATTATTGCTCATTGGGATAATGCAAGAGAAACTTTTGATAACTTTCAAGATAGTCTAAATTACAATAAAAAATTTGATTTTGACATGGATGTTATTATGAAAACTTGTTTATGTTTACTAAATAAGTCGGTAAAACTGGAAGTGAAAAATTTTAATGAAAAAATTGTAGAAGAAATACATAATAATTGGGATAAAATATCCTCTGCAATGTTAAATATGAGAAATATTTTATTGGAGTTAGGATTTAGTAATGATTCTATAAGAGCATATAATGCAACAATACCTATTTCTTTGTATATTTATCTAGGAGGGGATCTAAAAAGAGACGAATCAAAGCAACAAATAAAAAAATATTTTACAATTGCGTTAATAAAACAAATATTTGGTAGGGCTTCTGATACTGTTATAAAAAGTTTTAATGATAAACTCCGTGAGCATAACTCATTTACGTATTTAATGGAAAAAGCTACCAATGCAGAAAGTTTTAAACTTTCTGATGAAGATTTTGAATCCATGTTAAATGAGAAAAAAGGTGGATATACTTTAATGTTACTAACATTGCTATATCCAAATTACAACTATCATCAAATATCTTTTCATCAAGACCACATGCATCCGGATGCCGGATTCAAAGAAAATCATTTAAAACAAATGAACCTATCAAATACAGACATTGATTTATGGCGCAGTATAAAAGATACTCTTCCGAATTTACAGATATTAGAAGGTTCGGAAAATGAATCAAAGAATAAATCCAATTTGTTAGATTGGCTAAAAACTGAGAATAAGGATATTGCTTTATTTAAAGAAAAAAATTATATTGACCAAGATGTATCTTTAGAATTTAAAGATTTTATATCATTTTATAACAATAGAAAAAGTAAAATAAAAGCAGAATTAAAGAGTAAATTACAATTATAAAATTTCTATATACCAATTAGAATTTCCAAAATGATTAAAATTCCATTGAAGTTCAAAATAAAAATTAAACTCCAAAGAATTGTCATCTTTGAAATTCCAGGAATACTTATTTAATTGTGTTTTGCGGTAACTTTCAAACGCATCCTGAATTTCTTTTGCAAACTTTTTTCTAAATTCAGAATATGGAATGTCCAATGTCTCTTTGGTTAATTTATTTTTCAAAATCATCTTCAAACCCTCTTATATTATCAAGTTCTATGTTGTAGCGTTTGCCGGTTTTATCAACACAAGTTGCAAAATCTACTGTTTTATCGGTATATTTGTTTTCCCATAAACAAATTAACAGTCCGATTTCTTGTGTTTTAAGATTCAAAATCTTTGTCCCATATAGCTTGTAATCTTTTTCAACCATAGTTTAAACTTTCGTTATTTTAATATCTGCGTATATCTCATCCGGCTTGTCGGGGTCAATCAAAAAATCTTTATCAAATACATATCTTTCACCATTTTGGGCAACGCAACCAACAATATTGTGTTCTCCAAAGCAAACAACCGTAAAATCTTTGCTATCTTTTTCAAACCAGCCTTTGAGCTTTTTTAATCTGTATTTTTTACCAATTTCAATCATAGTATGCTCCTTTCAAGCTACACCATTCATCACTCATATCTGTAGAAACATCAACTCAAAATCTCAAAATCGTATCATACAGACACATTTGGGACTTGATGTTTCTGCGAAACAGAGTTATCCTGTGTGTACCAAAACTTTATTTACCCCGAGGTTAATTATGAAAAAACAAACATTGGCACAAGATGCCTTTAAACTTTATGCCGAAAAATTTATGTCGTTAGAAAATATCGCGAGGCAGCTTCATTTGAACGAAAGAACACTCCGCCGATGGAAAAAGTCTGATGATTGGGAAACCAAAAGAGCTGAATACCTTCGGACCAAAACGACATTACATTCGGATTTACATGATTTTACCCGATGTTTGATAAATTCTATCGAGAGGGATATGGAGAATAACGGTAAAGTCGAGCCTGCAAGGTATTATGCCGTAACCAAAATGCTGAAATTGATTGGACCGGTTAAAGCTTATGAGGATGAAGTGATATGTGAAAAACAAAAGCTTCAAGAGGAAAAGCCGAAAGGTTTAACGCCGGATGTTATACGAGAAATTGAAGAAAAAATTCTAGGTATAACTCACGAAGAAATTTGTGAACACGATTTGAACACCGATTAAACAGCTTTTAAACGGCATTTAAATTTTCAATATCTTTTTCATGGTCTATGAAGAATGCATTTAAAACGTCAGCATCATTTCGCAGATGCTTAATAACCGGTGCAAGATTATAGCATTCTTCAATCTCCGGCTGATTAGCTACAAAATAATCTATAACAACAGCGGTGTTATAAATATTCTCTGACCATTTGCTCAACTGCTTAAACTCTTTTGGAGTAATATTTAATCCTACTTTTTCCATACTAAAACCTCCTTTGACACACAACATTAGCGTGAAAGAAAAATAAAAGCAGAAAAATTTTACAAAACAACATAAATGCTTGGACTATACATCAATTTATTCAATTGCTGGATCTAAATTAATTCCATTTACCCACGATAATTTTACTTTGTAACCAAAACCTTTTAGATCTGTTATTATTCTATCCAAGGCAAGTTTACTTATGAAAGTAAGTTTATTATCTGCTTTTTCGTTTATTATTAAATACCTGATTGTATATTCTTGATGAGAATTCTGTTCATTTCCTATAGAATGTTCAGAATTATTCATTTTTTCGTTAACTTTGGGAACATATATGTTTTTCATTGACGCATATGCTCTCGCTGAAACATATCCTTGGTTAAATAAATGGCTTAATGTTGCAGCTTTTGTACCTATTTTTGTATGAATAAACTCTTTATTATTAGGATCGAAAATATCACAAATTTCCATTTTATCATCATCAATTGTAATTTGTTTACTTATCTGATCAAATAATTCTCCGGAGATTTGATTACAAAATTCTTTATTAAATATTCGTTCTTTATCTATATGCTTTTTATCAAGAATTTTTGCTTCAAGAATTTTATTTGTAGTATTTGTCTTTACTATTTTGTCAACCTGAATATTATCAATTATACTGTTAATATTTTCATTTACACGTTCATACTTATCTTTTGATAATCCATACCATATTGAATTAGATAGAATATAAACTTGGTTATCAATTTTCATTTCTCCATATAGACATTTAATAATAGACCATTCTTTATATTTTTGTCCATCTTCATTTATTAAAATAATTCTATCGTTTATAAAATCTAATTCTTCTATATTTTCTTTTAAATTTAGATAATAATCTAAGGATAATTTTTCGTCTTCATGATGAGCCGTTCTTGGATCTGACTTTAATTTATATCTTATTTTTGATATAAGCGTTGGATCATAATCGATTTCTGGCTCAAATAAGAAAAATTTGGAGTTGTTATCATTTATCTTATCAGTAAGAATATTATTAAGTTCATTTTGTTTTTGACTTGGTAGCGGACGCAGTCCTTTGAAAAATTTATTTACAACATCACTATTATTTTGAATATTTTCAAAAAGATTAATTAAATCTTTTAATCTATCATCTAAATAATTCCAACATGGAATTTCTGTTTCTTTAAATCGCATTCTTATATTAAGTGGTCCATATTTACCTATAACAGAACTTATGGTAGAAGAATCTGCAACTGCACTTAAGTGACGTATAATATCATTATCTTCTAGTTCAGCGTTAAATGCATCTCGTGATAATTCTTGTGCATTTTGAAATTCTGTATTTTTAGGATTACTTGATATATTACGAGTCCCTGCCCTTCTTATACTTGCACCTTGTTCAATTAATGCAATTGCCGTATAAATTCCAAAAGTGTCTTCTATTTTATCTTTTATAATATTATGACGTCCCTGTCCAAAGTTTATTGCAAATAAATAATCGCGATGATTATGTGTTATTTTCTTTATAACAGAAAGTCCTTCTGAAGCAGTATTAGAAAATTCGTCTTTAATCTCATCATTCCATATTTTTTCATCAAATTCATTAACCCAATTAGGTTTATTCCCGCTGTGTCCACTCTTGTATAGAAAATAGTCATCAGAATTACTCCCACCCCTAATAATATTATTCTCGGAATAATTATCTATATAAACTTCGCGATTATTGAGATTGCATTCCGCTTTTAACAGCATAATATTTAAACTTACAGTTTTGATTGCTTCTTCCGGCACTTACCTTCTCCCTAACTTAATGAATTGATAAGACTATAATAACTGTAAAAATAATATAATATATAAAAATTAACTATTTTTTAAGATTTTATGATGCTAATAATTCTTGAACTTTTTGTTTTATATTTTCTATTAATTCATTATATATTTTATCTACAGAGTTGAGGCCACTATCTATTATAGGCATATTTACTTCTCCTTACAAATCAATGAATTATAATAAATTTTGTTGTGCAAAACTCTTTAATATATCAGCACTAGGATGGTCTGATAATGAGAAAGTTTATTGGACAATACAATAGGTACTAGAGAATTGTAATATAAATCACATCTTAAATATGGGAATTTATATTTTATACAAAACATTTCAAAAAAATTATCAGCTATTTTAATAATGAGTTATCTAGAAGTCTGAGAATTTGTATCAGTGAGTTTTGAAAGATTTCCTCCAGAATGTAAAAAGTTTAAGAATTCTCTCAAACTTCCGGGGGTACTTTTCTCAATCTCTCTGATAATCTACAGCTGTTTATCCATATAAGAAGCGCCAAAAGCAACAGTTTGAAAACTTAATAACACCAAAATAATTAAAATCTTCTTCATAATAGCTCCATTAACCTTATAAAAAATAAAGGAGAGGTATTAACCTCTCCTTTATGGCTCCCCAGGTTGGACTCGAACCAACAGCCTACCGGTTAACAGCCGGTTGCTCCGCCATTGAGCTACTGAGGATTACATGACTATTATATACAAAAAAATTTTTATTGTAAAGTACTTTTTTTAATTTATTTTTGACAATTTTATCAAATTATCAAAATCCGGATATCTTGAACAAAGTTCATAAAACGTTCCGATATCTACAATCTGCCCGTCTTTAAGATAAATAAGCTTATTACAAGCTTTTAAAGTTGATAACCTGTGTGCTATTGCAATTATTGTTTTTGACTTGCCAATTTCTTTCAATGTTTCTGTTATCATACTTTCAACCTGAACATCAAGTGAAGATGTCGCTTCATCCAAAATCAATATTTCAGGGTCTCTATACAGAGCTCTTGCGATTGCCAAACGCTGTTTCTGTCCCTGAGAAAGACCGTTTGAGCCGACTATTACATCAGCATCAATACCTTGAGGATATTCGTTTATAACATCAAATAATTGAGATGCTTTTAAAGCTTTTATGACTCCTTCATCATCAATATTTTCACATCCCCAAGCTACATTTTCCTTGAATGATTTATCCAGAATATTTATTTGCTGAGGAACATAACCGATAAGTCTGCGAAATTGAGGGAAAGTTTTTTCCGTGAGTTCCTGCCCGTCAACAAAAATTTTCCCGCTATCTGCAGGCAATAAACCTGTTAAGATATCTGCGACAGTACTCTTTCCTGCGCCTGACAGCCCAATAATCCCGATAAAATCACCTTTATTAATTTCAAATGAAATATTCTTTATTACCTCTTTGCCCTCAATATAAGAAAATTTCACATTTTCAAATGTAATTTTATCTTTAAAATCCATTTTGGGTAAATTTTCAGGTATCATAGCTGTTTTAAATTGAAATTTTTCATGCTCATTATTTAGCAATTTAACAAAATTTCTTGAACTGTTAATAGCAATAACTGCAGACTGTATACGATTTAACGCGGGTGCAATTCTGAAAAGTGCAGCAACAACAATCGCAAAAGATGCAATAAGGTTTGAATTGCTGTTAATATTTTGAACAGACAGAATACAAGCCATTAAAAGCAAAGCGGTTACAACAAGAATTTCCACGATATAAGGCGGAATTGATGCATAAAAGCCCTGTTTAGCCTGAATTACTTTCATATCTTTTGATTTTTGAACAAAGTTATCATAGAAAATATTTTCGGAAGAAAGTATCTTAATTTCTTTTATATTATTCAAATTTTCCAGTAAAGCAGTTTGATAATTTTGAAATTTTTCAGCCATTACTTCTGCAATAGCCATTGTTCTTGCCTTAAAAAATTTATTTTGAATAATTAATGACAAACACACAAAAACAATAGTAATAATTGCAGGAATTGTGAATTTTATAAGTAATAAAGAAATTACCATAAAAATAATCACAATATTGGTAAAAAGATTTAATACTCTCATTATAAAACAGTCAACAGTTTGATCGCACAAAGTTCCGATAACATACAATTTATCATTTGCAGATGATTTCATAGTCATTTTATAAGGTGCGTAAATATAAAAATTCATAAATTTTGCTACAATATCTTGTTTCCAATTTGTCGTAAATTTATATTGAACAGATTGTGTAAATATTATAAAAGCATTTTTCAATATAAAAATAAGCAGGACAGAAAGTCCTATTAAAAGCCCCGTCAGTATATTATTTTCAAGTTTCAAAAATTGAAATGCTTCTGGCTGAATAATAAGCATAATAAAAGGATATATAAGTGCAATTCCAATAAACTCAAGCGCACCAGCAATTAATGACAAAATCGTAAACCCGATTAATTTAGAATACCTTCCTTTGCCGTAATATGTTATAAATTTCTTTAAGTTTTCTAAAAACATGTTCAAACCTTTAAATTTAATATATAATCATGGTAAAGGAAGGAGTTAATTATGTCAAATCCGATTTTAAATGATGAAAGATTTTCACCGCAAGATAGAGTTCTTGACGGCGAACCTATGACTATTCAAGGAACTGTAAACAAAATTTTAATGCTTTTTGTATGTTTGCTTGCAGGTGCAGGAATCAGTTTGTATTTTTTGTTTAACAATCAGGGAGCAATTGTTCCGCCAATGATGGCAGGTTCAGCAATTATTGCATTCATTTTGGTGCTTATAACCTGTTTTAATATCTCAAGGGCAAAATATCTTGCACCGCCTTATGCACTGTTTGAAGGTATAGTACTTGGAGGTGTATCTGCACTTTTTGAACATGCTATTCAAGGCATTGTACTTCAGGCAATTGCATTAACTTTTACAACTCTGGTTGTAATGCTTTTACTTTATAAAGCAAAAGTTATTCAATACACAGACAAATTAAGATCTGTATTATTTACTGCAATTCTGTCAATAGGCGCGATTTATTTAGTCCAAATTATAGTATCTTTATTTGGCAGAAGCATACCGGGGCTTTTCGACAACGGCCCTGTTGGTATAATATTCAGTCTTATAGTTGTAGGTGTCGCAGCATTATCACTAATTCAAGATTTCTATTTTATTGAAAGCGCATCTGAAAGAATGCTTCCAAAAGATTATGAATGGTACGGCGCAATGGGGTTAATGATTACTCTGGTATGGCTGTATATGGAAATTCTGAGATTACTTGCAAAACTAAATTCAAGACGTTAATAAAAAAAAGAGGCTCTTATTGAGCCTCTTTTAACATATCATTTTGAAAATCTATTGACTGTTGGCGCATTTGTTCTATTTCATTTACCTGAGCATCAACATGTTCTTGGATACTTCGAGTATCTGCAGGAGTGTTTTGAAATTTAATACCTTTCACGGCATTCATGCCAATCATAAATACCGCTGTAGTAATCAGTAATCCTATTAATAAATCTATTGCCTCAAATCCACTTCTTCTTTTCACCATGCCACCAATCTTGAATAAATTTTACCAACTTTGTAGTTTTTTATCTCAACCTATTCTTGCTTATAAAAAACTTTACCGCTTCATCAATTGTTTTGGGTGTTTTTAAAATTTCCTCATCGTTTGAAACGGGCTTTTTGCCGGTAAGTATTTTGTTATAAATTGCCAAACCTGCCCAAATTATGACAGATGCAAGCATTACACCAACCATTGCAATAACAAATTTTATCATTAAATCAGAAATAGCAACAGTGCGGGTCTGTGCACAGAAGCCCGCATTTGCTGCCAATATTAATGTTATAACAAGTGAAAAAATCTTATTCTTCAACTTTTTCCTCTTTTTTAGCACGTGGTTTTCTTGTCTTTGAAGCTCCACGGTTAGGACGTCTTTTCTTAACCGGTTTTTCTTCTTCAGCAGTTTTAGCTTCAGTAATAACTTCTTCAACTTTTCCGTCATCTGTAGTGTGCGCTTCAATTTTAACTTCTTCAATTATAACCGGCTTAACTTCCTCATTAGGCTTAAGGACAGTTTCTGCGGTTTCAATTACAGGCTGTTCCTCTTGAACTTCAGGTTTCTTTTCAAACTTGCTTTTTCTTCCGCGTCTTTTTTTGTTTTCGCGTTTTTCTGTTTCCTGAACCGCTGTTGTTGATGGATTTTCGACCTCAACTTCAATAGGAGCTTGAGGTTGTTGTTCTTCTACAATCGGTTCGGGTTTTGGAGCTTGGTTTTTATTATTTTTGTTGTTTTTCTTGTTCACAGGAAGTTTCATTTTAGCATTTTTCGCTCTGTATTCACCTTCTGCTGTCGGAGATGCAAAGTTAAATTCATTTAAGAAATAACCTGTTCCCTGACAGTGAGGACATTTTTTAGTAAATATTTCCGATAATGATTGTCCCTGTCTGTGACGAGTAAGCTCTACAAGTCCCAAATCAGAGATTTGACCGACTTGTGGTTTTGCTTTATCAGGTTCAAGTGCTATTTCAAGTTCTTCAAGCATTGCAAGTTTATCGGCTCTCGACATCATATCAATAAAATCAACGATAATCATACCGCCGATATTTCTTAAACGAAGCTGTCTTGCAATTTCATGAACCGCTTCAATATTTGTTTTCAAAATCGTTTCATCCTGAGTAGACGAACTTGTAAATTTACCGCTGTTTACATCGATTACGGTTAAAGCTTCTGTCTGCTGAATAAACAAATATCCACCCGACGGCATATTAACTTTAACATTCAATGCAGCCTTAATTTCTTTATGAATATCTTCTGCAATAAGCAAAGGTTCAGTTCCTTTGTATAGTGTTACCTGAATATTTTTGCTCATGTGCCAATTTTGCAGAATATTTTGAACTCTTTGAAGTGCGAAAGCAGTATCTACAACGATTTCTTTTACATCTTCCGTGCAGGCTTCTCTGATAGTTCTGTAAAGCAAGTCTTGGTCTCTGTATAAAAGATTTGGCGGTGTAAGAGTTTCTGCAGATGTTATAATATTGTTCCATTTTTCAAGAAGGATTTCCAAATCCTCTTGAATATCAGCTTCAGATTGTCCTTCTGCTTCTGTTCTGATAATAACACCGACACCGACAGGTTTGATTAAACTTACAACAGATTTTAATCTTGCTCTTTCTTTGTTGTTTTCAATTTTTTTACTGATGCTGATACCGGGTTCGTTCGGCATCAAGACCAAAAATCTTCCGGGAAGGCTGATTTCAGTTGTAACTCTTGGACCTTTGTGCCCTGTCGGTTCTTTAACAACTTGAACAATAAGTTTTTGTTTTGGTGAAAGTTTATCTTTTAATGCGCCTTTACCCATAACATCTTGAGCATGTAAAAAACCCATTTTATCAACACCGACATTAACGAATGCAGCATCAATACTCGGTAAAATATTGTCAACTGTTGCAAGATAAACATCACCTAAAATTACATCTCCTCTTGAGATAATAAAATCAGATACTTTTCCGTTTTCCATAACAGCTGAAATATTGTCGCGTTCTGCAATAATAATTCTTTTTTCTAAATTTTGACGTTTGTTGTTGTGTCTTTCCATAAAAAATCCTTTACTATAATTCATTTAAGCTCTCGTCAAAAAACCTGCTCCGTTTTATATTAAAAATAACATCGGGTGCTATCAAATTCATAAGCACATCAGCGCGAAGTGCGGGAATTTCCGTATTTTGACCTGTCTTTAATACTATGAACAGACTTTCATCTTCAAATCTATATGATTTTATTGATGGTTTAATATCTGTTTTTTTAAGTAAACCTTTTTTGTTTTTCTTCTCAATAAAAATTTCAGGAGAAGATAAAACTTTGTCTGTATTATATCGTAAATTTTCAAAATCGTAAAGAGCCTTATCCGAAATTTCTATTTTGTATTCTGCCCATTGTGCAGTCATATCAATTGCGGTAGCTGATTTTTCGATATTTACAATACTTATAATTTTTGAACCTTCAGGCAAAACTTTTTCCAACTTTTGTTTGAGTTCATCCCCTGTCAGTTTGTCAAAAAGTTCCAAATCTACTAACTCGCATTCACTTTCTGCAAACAAAGGCAGTGCAATTCCCATGGAAACTTTCATTGATGGATTGTAACCAAGCGAATATACAACATTCAAATCAGTTCTTGAAAGCGCCTTAAAGAAAGTATTTTGCCAGTCAAGATGTGAAAAATATTTTAAAATCCCAGTTTTAGTAAGCTTGATACGGTATTTATAAATTTCTTTATCATACCCCTGACAGGTTTTTGGGTCTTTAACCTCTATTTTAAGATTTTGTGCCTTTTCGCTTGCCTTAAAGGTTGGAGCGAGCACTTTATGAGTTTTTAAATTCTTGCACACACCGCAATTTACACAACCCTTCTCACAGGTTGGTTTTGCACTGCTGTCGTTGTATTCCTGAATAAACCATTCTTTGTCTACACCGATATTAATAAAATCCCATGGCAGAACTTCATCTGTCGAATAGTGCTTCTGCGCCAAAGCAGCAAGATTAATCCCCAACTCTTTTGCAGTTTCTGCCCAGACATCTTCATTAAAATACTCACCCCAGGCAGCAAGGTAACAGCCTTTTTTATAAAGCGCTTCAATATACTTGCAAAGTGAGCTGTCTCCGCGGGTTAATACCGCCTCGATTTGAGATGTAAATTGTTCATGGTAATTAATTTTAACACCTTTAAGATGTGCAATTTTTTCTTTTAAATACTTTATATGTGCCGAAACTTCCTCTAACGGCATTTGCGGATACCACTGAAACGGTGTAAACGGTTTGGGTACAAATATAGACAATGTACAAGTTATATCCATTCCATGCTGTAAACTTTTTTCACGTTTTATTTGCTTACAGCGCCATTTAATTTTTGACAAAAGTTCAGCCATTTCATCCATATCTTCCAATGTTTCTGTCGGAAGCCCGCAGATAAAATAGAATTTAACTCTTGACCAGCCGTTTTCGTAAAGTGTCAATACAGCGTTCAGGATTTGTTCTTCATTAATATTTTTTTTGATTTTGTCGCGCAATCTCTGGCTTCCCGCTTCGGGCGCAAGTGTCATTGTTGATTTTCTTACACTTTGAACAAGGTTTGCAAGTTCAAGATTAAACCCGTCAATACGTTGGCTAGGTAGAGAAACTGAGATTTTTTTCTCATTAAAATCGACAGCAAGTTCTTTAATTACTTCATTAATATTCTTGTAATCGTTTGAAGAAAGTGACAGCAACGAATACTCGTCATATCCTGTATTTTTAACAAGTTCTTTTGCAATTTTTATAATATCCTCTGCAGGACGTTCTCTTATAGGTAAAGTTACATGTCCGGGCTGGCAGAAACGGCACATTCTGCCGCATCCTCTGCGAATTTCCACAACAGCTCTGTCCTGAACTGATGTTGAAAAAGGTATCGGATAAGATTTTAGAGCAGTCTCATATTTTAATTGTGCAATTCTTTTAGTTACACCACCACCGACAGAAGCTGACCAACGACCTGAATTTTCGCCTTCACAAAGTGCTTTAATCCTTTCTTGTCTTGGCAAACCTTTTGTTTTCTCAAGGATTTGGCAAGTTTCTACAATACTGTCCTCACCGTCTCCAATCATAAAAACATCAATAAAATCCGCCAACGGCAAAGGATTAAAGGCACAAGGACCGCCTGCAATAATTATCGGGTCGTTATCGCCTCTCATATCATTGCGATAAGGAATTTTCGACATTTCAAGCATTTTTAAAACTGTCGGATACGCCATTTCATACTGCAGGGAAAATCCGACAGCATCAAATTCATTAACGGGTCTTTTGCTTTCCAAACCATACAAAACTTCAGGCTGAAAATCAGGCTCGGGAGCATAAACTCTATCACACATATAATCTTTTTGAGCATTTATAAGCCCGTATAAAACTCTCACGCCAAGGTTACTTATCCCGATTTCATATTTATCGGGGAACGCAAAAGCAAATCTGACTTTTGCACTTTCAAAATCTTTATTTGCGGATAAAAATTCTCCGCCTACATACTGGTAGGGTTTGTTGCATCTGTATAAACAATTCATAATAATTTTATTAAACAATAATTTGTAAAACATGGCTATATTGTTAACAATTTGTGATATAATTTAGCCAAAAGGAGAGAGGAATGTTCTACATAAAGAAAACAACATCAACAGGACGTTATGAAATAAAAATGTTTGGTCTCAAAATTAAATTAAATACAAAAAGCAATTCCGAACAAAAAATTAATAATCTTTTATATGAACTTGCTGACCCGAGAATGTTACAGAACATTAAACTTCCTAAAATCCTTGATTTAGATAAATCACTTGATGAATTAATCGCATCCGGAAAATCAATTGCACGTTACGGTGATGGCGAATTCAAACTTATTATGGGTGAAAATATAGGTTTTCAAAAAAGCCATCCCGAATTAGCAAGACGATTAAAAGAAATACTTAAAAATGATAATGATAATGTTTTAGTAGGAATTGTCGATATTTTCGGCTACTGTCCGAATACATATATGAAAAAAGTAATAATGCTGTGCAGAGAAACTCTTTATAAATATATAGATTTTAACAAAACTTACGTTGATGCAAGTCTTGCCAGACGTTTCATATTTTCTACGGAAGAACAAGGTGTAGAATATTATAATAAAATAAAATCATTATGGAACAATAAAGACGTTGTAATTGTAGAAGGTGCAGGGAGCCGTCTTGGTGTCGGCAATGACCTTTTTGAAGGTGCAAAATCTATTCAAAGGATATTATGTCCTATAAAAAATGCTTTTTCAAAATATGATGCTATTTTATCAGAATGTCTGAAACAACCGAAAGATAAACTTTTTATCCTTGCCCTAGGACCAACTGCAACACTGCTTGCCGTAGATTTAGCTGAAAAAGGTTACAGAGCACTCGATATCGGTCATCTTGACACTTGTTACGAAACATTCTTACGAAAATCTGACAAGTTTGTTCATGTTGAAGGTAAAATAGTTTTTAACAATGAACGTTATAACTGTCTATTAAAACCTTGCAAAGACGAAGATTATAACAAGCAGATTATTACTCAAATAAAATAATTATTGACAACTTTATTCAATTTGTTATATTCTTTAAATATATTGTTCCCGGATCGTCTAGTGGCAGGACTGAAGATTCTGGCTCTTCCAACGGTGGTTCGAATCCATCTCCGGGAATATATTATTAGGGAGTGTGTATATGGAAAAAATTTTTAAATTTATTGATTTTAAGTATTACAAAAATTTTGTTGTGATTTTGGCAATATTTGCAGTTTGTATGTTGTTATTATTGGGATTTAACGTCGATTATATTCCCGAAAATTCTCTGCTCGAAAATATTCAACTTATAGCTTTAGTTGCAGGGTTTGTGCTTTGTTTGAAAGCTAAGAACCATAAAGTTTTATTCAGATTTGGCGCAATGGTAATTTTTCTTATGTTTATGAGAGAACTAAGCTACGGAAGATGTATTTTCTGCCAATTACCCGATAATCCCCATGACTTTTACCCCTGGTCACACTACAAATACGGTTGGTTGGCACATGTTATTGTGGGAATTTATATAGCAGCTGCATTTCTTTACGCAATAATTAATAAAATTTGGATTGATATTAAGAATATATTTGAAAAAATACGCTTCCCGTTCTGGGATTTAATTATGATGGCTTTTCTTACCGTAATGCAATTATTGGGTGAAAAAACTCTTGACAGCACTGTTTTGGAAGAAACCGCAGAATTTTCGCTATATTGCGCAATATTTGCACTTGTTTATTACTTTTATAAAAGGGAACAGAAATGATAACTACAGCTAATAAAGATATAGAATGTGCAGTCAAAACAATTGACCGCGAAATTGATACAATACAAAAGCTTAAACAAAGCTTAAACGAAACTTTCACCCAAGCACTTGATATTATGCAAAACGCAAAAGGCAGAATTATCATAACAGGTATGGGTAAATCAGGTCATATCGGTAAAAAAATTGCTGCATCACTGGCATCAACAGGAACTCCGTCGTTCTTTGTACACCCTGCAGAAGCAAGCCACGGTGACTTGGGAATGATTACGGAAGATGACGTTGTTGTTGCGATTTCTAACAGCGGTGAATCAAAAGAACTTGTTGATATTCTTAATTACTGCAAAAGATTTGGCATAAAACTTATTTCAATAACAAAAAACCCTGAAAGTTCACTCGGAAAAGCAGGTGACATTGTATTATTGCTCCCGAATAACGGCGAAGCTTGTCCTTTGGGACTTGCTCCGACAAGTTCAACAACTGCAACACTTGTCCTCGGCGATATCTTAACTGCAGGTTTGATTGAACGTAAAGGCTTTACAAAAGCCGATTTCAACTCTCGCCACCCCGGTGGGAAATTGGGTTCTATTTTACAAAAAGTTTCCGATTTAATGCACACCGGAGCAGAAATGCCTATTTTGGAAGAAAATTCCGATATGCAGAGAGTACTACTTGAAATGACATCAAAAAGACTTGGTTGCGTTGGTTTTATCAACTCTAACGGAGAATTAACAGGCATGCTTACAGACGGCGACTTGAGAAGATGTTTATCACCTCAAATCCTGCAGGAAAAAGCAATTAACCTTATGACAAAAAATCCGAAAACAATTTCTAAAGATGTTATGGCATCAGAAGCAATGAAAATTATGCACGACAAAAAGATTACAAATATCTTTGTTTTGGAAAACCAAAAACCAATCGGCGTAATTCATATTCACGACTTACTCAACAATGGCGTTGCTTAAAAACATCAACGCGTGTAAAAAGAATTTCATCAATATCGTCATAGATGTCTACGTGCGTAGCATATGTCTTTCAAGCATTACCATAAGTATTGAAATATCAGCGGGCTTAACACCGCCGATGCGTGATGCTTGCGCTAACGTTTTCGGGCGGATTTTTGAAAGCTTGTCTTTAGTTTCCGATGAAATATGCTCTATTTTCGAATAATCAATATTATCGGGGATTTTAAACTTGTCGAGTTTGCCTGCCTCTTTGACCTGCATTTCCTGACGTTTAAGATAGCCGTCATATTTAGTTAAAATCTCAACCTGTTCTGCAATATCAAACGGTATATTTAATTCGCGAGTAACACTATCCAATTCACAAATCACAGAATAATCAATATTCGGGCGTTTCAAAAGTTCCGCAATTTTCATACCGCGTTCCATGTGCTCACCATATTTTGCAAGAATAGAATTTGCCTCATCAGACAAGGAAATTTTTGCGTCTTTAATTCTTTCCATTTCACGCTCAATAGCTTCTTGCTTATCTGTAAACACTTTAAACTGAACGTCATCAACAAGCCCGAATTTATGCCCGATTGACGTCAGTCTTGCATCTGCATTATCCTGTCTTAATAAAAGTCTGTATTCGGAACGAGATGTAAGCATTCTGTACGGGTCTTGAATATCTTTTGTAACCAGATCATCAATAAGAGTTCCGATATATGATGAACTTCTTGAAAGTTCTAGCATTTCGGAATTGTTTATATAATTAAACGCATTTATACCTGCAACAAGACCCTGTGCCGCAGCTTCTTCATAACCGCTTGTACCATTAATTTGACCGCCAAAGAACAATCCCTGAACATGTTTTGACATCAGAGAATGTGTTGTTTGAACAGCAGGAACATAATCGTATTCAACAGCATAAGCAGGTTTTATAACATGAGCATTTTCAAGCCCCGGTAAAGTTCTTAGCATTTGCACTTGAACATCTGCAGGCAAACTGCTTGAAAAGCCTTGAATATACATTTCATAAGTTCCGAGTCCTTCGGGCTCAATAAATATATGGTGCGAAGGATTTTCGGCAAATCTTACAACCTTATCCTCAATTGACGGGCAGTAACGAGGTCCGACACCTTGGATTAACCCCTGAAACATCGGAGATTTATCAAGATTTGCTCTGATAATATTATGCGTTTCCTCTGTTGTACGTGTCAAATAGCAAGGATATTGCATGCGGACAGGGCGATTCGGTTTAAACGAATAGAAATGCAAAGTTTCATCACCGGGTTGAATTTGCATTTTTGAATAATCAATTGTTCGTTTGTCAACACGCGGTGGAGTACCTGTTTTAAGCTTTTTAATTTGAATTCCGCATTTTTGAAGGCTTTCGGAAAGTCCGTAAGCAGACTTTTCACCCAACCTTCCCGCATCGTAAGAACGCAGACCTACAAAAATTTTCCCGTTTAAAGATGTTCCTGTAGTTAACACAACAGCGCGGGTTTTATATTCTATTCCGAATTCATCGACAGCACCTGTAATTTTGCCGTCTTTTACAATGATATCTGTGATACACGCCTGTCTGAGATAAATATTATCGTTATTCTCAATAATATTGCGCATATAATCCATATATTGGCGTTTATCGGATTGCGCACGCAAGGCACGAACTGCAGGACCTTTTGAGGAATTCAACATTTTCATCTGAATATAAGTAGCATCAGCGACTTCGCCCATAACTCCGCCAAGCGCATCAATTTCACGGACGAGTGTAGATTTTGCAGGCCCGCCGATTGCAGGGTTACAAGGCATAAGTGCAATATTATCAACATTTAAAGTTGCTAAAAGGACTTTTGCACCCAAACGAGCACAAGAAATAGCGGCTTCGCATCCCGCGTGCCCCGCACCGACTACTATTATGTCATATTCGTTATTCAGATAATTCATATCAGTATTATATTACAAATAAATCTTTACAAACAGTCAAAAAATAATATTTATATGTTTTTATATAAATAAGTAGGAGAATAACTATGTCTGTAGAAGCTATTAACAGTGTACAAAATAATATACCGGCCAATAAACCGCTTGAAACACCAAAAGCACAACCCGTTGAGGAAAAGAAAAACGGTACTGCACTTTTATTGGGTAGTTTAGCTGCACTCGCAATCGGCGGCGGCATTTACCTTGCAACCCGCGGTAAAAAGGGAACATCTGAAGCCGGTTCATCTGCTGAAAAACCGCTTGAACAAATAAAAGAAATGGCAATAGATGCATTTAAACAAGCCGGAAACAGATTTGAAAGAGGCAAGGCTCTAAGTGCAGATGGTACAGGCTACACAGGCAGACTAACACATACAGTTGACGGTAAGAAAATCGTCAGAGAATACAAAGATGGCATTATCCAAAAATCTACAAAATTAGACGGTGAAAATGTAATATTTGAAAAACGATACACTTATGACGAAAACGGAAATATGACAATTTTTAATAAGGATAATCAAGTTCTTTTTACCCGTAAGACAGAAAATGGTCTAAAAACAGTAAAGACTGCAAAATCTGAAATCGTTACCGACTTAAACCATAATGGCAGAATTATACGCCAAACAATTGCCGATCAAGGCGAAAAAGAATTTTATTACTGGCACAGCGGTCAATTACATTTTATAAAACATAATACATACGGCAGCTCAAAAGTAACCTGCTTCCGCAAAGATGGCTCAAAACGATACACTATTACAGGTGCCGGTGAAGCAGAATTTTTTGATAAAAAAGGCAATATTACAGATAAAATTAGCTTGTCCGATCCTTCCTGTTATCATTACGATGGTCTGCATTATGGCATAAGCCCAATGCAAGACGGCAAAATGATTACTTCAACCTTAACGGGAAAAGGACATGTACTTGTTGAAAGATATCAAGGCGAAGAATTATTTAGAGATATACAGATAAAAAGAAATGACACATTCTACTCCGTTTCTTTAGATAAAAACAATCAAATAAACTCAATACACTGCGGACAAACTAACCTGAGACCGTTCCAAGACCAACAATTATACGATGAAATATCTGCAGAAGCACAAAAAGCACTCTCCAGTATTGCTGACAAACAAACCAGAGCTCAAAAATTAATAAAAGCACTTGAAAGAGGTCAAGTGTTATTAGAAAACATTTCTCTTGCATAATTTTCTGTTATAATAAGAGAAAAAGGAGATATGTATGCCGATAGATTTTAATCCGCATTTCTGGTTTAACAACAATAACAATATTTCACATAAAGTTGTGCACCAATCTTTTATTAATAATCAGCCGATACAGGATACGTATGTAAAAACTATTCCTGAGATTAAAATCAGCAAAAAAGATTTCGGCACGCTGAAAAACGGCGAAAAAACTCAACTTTATACAATCACAAATAAAAACGGTGCAAGCGTTGACTTATCAACTTTCGGCGCAACGATTACATCAATAAAAGTTCCCGACAAAAACGGAAAAATCGTTGATGTAACCCAAGGCTACGATAACGTAACTCCTTACGAAACAACACCGGTCGGGCACGCGGGCGGTACTATAGGGCCTTACGCAAACAAAATCAGCGACGGTAAATTCAAACTCGGAGAAACCGAATATACACTGGAATGCAACAAAGATAACGGCAAAACGCATTCTCACGGCGGTTCTCAAGGGTTAGATGTTAAAAACTGGAAAGCAGAACAAGTAAAAGACGGCATCAAATTCACTTATCTGAAAAAAGATATGGAAAACGGCTACCCTGCAAACGTTGAAATGAGCGTTACATATAAATTTGACAATGATAACAAATTACATATTTTGTATAACGCAAAAACAGACAAGGATACAATCGTAAACCTTACAAACCACACATACTTTAACCTTGACGGGGCAGAAAACACGTCAGAAAACTCTGTTTTAGACCATATTGTAACCCTGCCGAACTCATCAAAATTCACAAAAAACAGCGAAATTGCAGTTCCGACAGGAGAAATTCTTGATGTCGAAAACACTCCGTTTGATTTCAGAACACCTAAAAAAATAGGTGATGTAATAAATTCTGACCATGACCAGATTAAAATCGGAGGCGGATTTGACCAGAATTACTGTATAGATAACTATGACGGCAAAAATCTTGTTGAAGTTGCAGATATAAAATCCGAAAAAACAGGAATAAATTTGAAAGTTTCAACAAATCTCCCCGGATTTCAGTTTTACACAGCAAACCACTTAGGAAAAAGTGCACAGCCTGCGGGAAAAAGCGGAAGCAGATACGAAAAACGTTCATCTTTCTGCGTTGAACCGCAATTTTACCCGAATGCCATAAATACAGAGAACTTCAAAGAAAAAGGCATCTTGAAAGCTGGAGAAGAATACAACAGAGAAATTGTTTATTCATTCTCCGCTGAATAAATTTATACTCCATGTAGATGATATTAATTAAATTTTGTAAAGACTAAAATTATTAGTGTCGAAATAAAATTCATACAGAATATACATCTTATTGGAGCTCATTGATGTCAGAACAAATGTTACTACAGCCGATACAGGCGTCAAATCCCGAAAAAGCACGCGAAGCACTGGAAAAAGCAAGAACGGCACACGAAAAATATTTAGTACGCCTTCAAAACAGCGATTTGCAAGAAGCAATCGAACACTATATCGATGCTGTAAAATACGACCCCGCAATGCCCGAGGCATACTACAGACTTGCTACTTTGATGTGGGAACAGGGCCAAATAAGCCTTGATACGGCTATTGAACAATGTAAAACTGCAGTATCACTCGCACCGCAAAACATCAATGCGCATCTTTATACAGGATTTTTCATGAAACTTGCTCAGGATTTTCAATCCGCAGAGCAGGAATTTAAGTCCGCAATTAAAATGGGAAAATTGAAATCCGCACGTCCTCGTTTGATTTTATCCCAATCGATTTTACAGAAAATTAACTCTAAAAACGGCTCAATTAGCGACTATCTTAACTTTTTATATTATTTTGTATCAGGAAGCGTCATGCTTGCCTGGGACAAACCGTCCATGAAAATGTTCTACAAAAACATGTCGGATGATTTTTCCGTATTTACTTATAACACAGTCGGAAAATTTCTTGAAAAAATTAAGCTTAATCAAACCGCAGAAAATGTTTACAAACAAGCCGTAATGGCAACAAATCATGGTGAAATTTTCTACAACAAAATGGGAGATTTGGCTCTTAAAAATAAAGAGCTTGATTTAACAGTTGACTGTTACCGAAAAGTTTTAGAACAAAATCCTCAAAATAGAGAAGTTTTGATTAAACTTGCAACCGTTTTGCAGACATATTTCCCTGAAAACACGGATGATGCAATTGATTGCTATGAAAAACTTCTTGAATTCGGCATGGATACAGCTCAGATTTATTACGAACTGGGACATTTGTATCTCCAAAAAGAAGATAAAATCAATTCAATCAGTGCATTCAAACTTGCAGTAGATAATGACAGCGAAAATCCGTTCTATAACAATTCATTGGCTTATGCGTACTCAAAAGCAGAACTTTACGATGATGCAATTGAACATTACCAGAAAGCTATTTCAATTAACCCTGATAAAGAATGGACTTCAATTGTATGTCAGGCTTTAGGGTCAATTTATGCGGAAGTTAAAGGCAATATTGAGGCAGGAATTTCCACATATCAAGCGGGAATTATTCTTGACCCGAACAACTACGAATTGTATCTTTCGCTCGGGGATACATATATGGCAACTTATGACCTTGATAGTGCCATCAGAACATATTGCGACGCGATTATGCTTAACCCCGAAGATTACAGGGGATATTCAAAAGCAGGCATTGCATTGTGGGAAAAGGATTATCTGGAAGAAGCTCTTGTATCTTTCCACAAATCAATTGACTTAAACCCCGAAAACGAATATGCACAAAATAATTTAGGCATATTATATTTGGACGGGCTCGGAGATGCCGAAGAAGCTTTAGAATATTTTGAAGCAGCAGTAGAATTAAACCCGAGTTATACTCTTGCCTACTTTAACGCAGGCAGAGCATCTCAGGCTATGGGTTTTACAAATGATGCTGCACACTATTACCAGATGGCAATAGATTTAAACAAAATCACTCAGGATTTAGACGAAGAAGATATTCAAAACAGACTTCACAGGCTGTTTGATATCTAAACTTTATCTTTTGCAGGTGCTAATCCGGGTTCTAAGTCAGAACCTGTGATAAATTTTCTAAACGCAAATTGAGCTTTCGGCAAAGCATAAGCGAGTAAGAAACTGCTTAAGGCTATGTTTGTCAATATATTAGCGGATTTTGCAATTCTTGCACTTTTGAATAATTTATCCCCGCTGATTTTAGCTTTTTTCGCAAAACTTTCCAAATCATTTCTGAATTTTGCAAGGTTTTTAATATCAACATAGGCTCTTGGATCTCTGACACCGTTATCAAGCATTGTAATTTTGCCGAACTTTTTAGCATATTTTACAAACAAAGTATCTTTATTTTTTATGTTATCGACAAAATCCAATAAGTCTTTTGCATCTGAAGATTTTGGAAGCTTTAATGAATTTGTCTTAATCTGTGAAGAAAAGTTTTTATCAGCAAGAATAATCGGGTCAAGTTCAACTCCTGTAAGTTTATTCAAGCCTTTTTCAATCCACTTTGGCGCAACAAAGTTTAAAAACATCATACCTGCCATTTTGAAAGCAATATCATAGGTTTCATTTTTATTGCGTGCCGTCATAACACGTCCCACAGCATATCCGCCGTCTGTTACAGCCATTTTATCCTGCGCAGAGAAATTTGCAGCTTTTGTAATCCAGCTTCCGCCCGTAAAACTTATAAACTTATCTTTTTGAACAAAGTTCATCTGCTGCTGTTCTTTTTGACGCTGTTCCGCAATCTTTTTCGCAGAAGATGCAAACACCATTTTAGGCAGGATAAATCCCATAAACAAAATCGGAATTGCAGTAGATGCCACAAACTTGCCTGCAAGAAGTTTCTCATACAGTTTTTTATTTTCTTTAGCTTTTAGAAGGTCTTTCACTGCTTCAGGCGCAGTTTCTTTAAACTTTTTAATGTTATAATCAATTCCCTGAACACCGGCTTCTTCTTTAAAAAGCTTTAAGTTAACCTTAGGGTTAAGCCCTTTTGACTTGATAAATTTATCGCATAACCAGCCGACAAGCGGAATACCGCCAAGCCAGACAGCAGATGTTGCATATTCATCCAAAAATCTTTCGCGCGCTGCCAAATATGCAATCTCTTTTGACTCTTTCTTATTTTGGTTATAAGTAAGAGCGATTTTTGTCGGAACTTCAATTCCGCAATCACGTACTATAAGGGGGTATACACTGCTATTATTTCCAATAGCCGAAATTATATTTACTAATGCCATTTTCTTTATTCTCCAATTCTTTTACAAAAAAATAGTCTTCCACTCATTCTCCCTGAAAGACTATTTTGTATAAGAATTGAATTAAAACACATCAAATCTTCATAGTCCCTCAGGGTATCTATGATGATAGTGATGATGAAGTTTTAATGTAATTTTCCAAGTCATATTGTTATGCTACCATAAATTTTTTAAAATACAACAGTCTATGAAAATAAATCCAAATAATTGCTACTTTCACCTTTTGATGCCATAGCATCCAATTCTTTTTCAGCACTTAAAATATCTTTTTCTCTAAGAGCCATAAAATTACCAAAAATAGATTTTTTTAGTTTTGGTAAAGTTAAAGCTGTTCCTACAGACAAATCATCTTTCGCCAAAATAAAAGTATCGGGCTCAAAATTAATTGACAATTTATCGCCTTTTTTCAAAGCATACTGCAAATCAAGAACAGACTCCGAACTGCCCCAGCTTTGAATATTTTGGATTTGACGTTTAGCATTTTTAACGGCTTTAGGACCATATTCCAATGCTGTATCAAGTATTTTAGTTTTCAACTCTTCAGGCATTCTTGCCTGAAATGACATATTTGAATTATTTCTTATTTCCATATTAGTTTCCTTTCTTGAATACAAAATACCGTAAATATAAATTTTTGACAGTTAATTAATAATATTTAACAAATAATTTATATCCGCATTTTTAATCAATATAGTCTTATCTTTAGAAGTTTCTCCCCGAATAATTTCAAAATATGATTTCGGAATTTTAAACTGTTTTGACAAAAATTCAATAAGAGCCTTATTTGCCTTTCCGTCGATGGGCTGTGCAGTAATTTTAACTTTTATCCCCGCATCTTCTTTTATAATCTCATTTTTAGAGGCATTGGGAGATATTCGCAGAGTCAAAATTATTCCGTCTTTTGTTTCTTTCAACATTATTTATCCTTTACATACTTGAAAATTTCAAAAAAAACTGTATGATAATTATATCATGATAGAAAAACCGCTTTTTGAAGATATTAAAAATGAGCTTATAGCACAAAACAGAGAACCGCAAGAGATTGAAGCAATTGAAAAAGCTTACCTGTTCGCAAAACGTCTGCATGAGGGTCAATACAGGATTTCGGAAGAACCATATATAATTCACCCTGTAGAAGTCGCAAAAATTCTTGTCGGCTTAAAAGTTGACAGCCATACGTTAATGGCTGCTTTTTTGCATGACATTTTGGAAGACACCGACACCCAACCTGAAGAAATTGAACAACTGTTCGGGAAAGATGTGTTAACTCTTGTTCAAGGGGTTACAAAGCTCGGCAAATTGCAGTTTAAATCAAAAGAGGAACGTCAGGCGGAAAACTTCAGACGACTGTTTATCGCAATGGCAAGTGATATCAGAATTGTATTCTTAAAACTTGCCGACAGACTGCACAATATGAGAACCCTTAATTTTATGGCTTCCAACAAACAGCAAAAAATTGCAAGAGAAACTCTTGATATCTTTGCGCCGCTTGCTAACCGTCTTGGTATCGGAAGAATTAAGGCAGAATTAGAGGATTTATCGCTCAGGTATTTAGAACCCGACAAATATTTTGAAATTGCACAGCTCGTTGCTCAAAAAAAGATTGAACGTGAAGCAACGGTAAAACTCTTAATTGAAAAAATTTCACAGGATGTACAAAAAAGCGGAATTAATGCACAGATTACGGGACGTGCAAAACACTATTACAGTATTTACAGCAAAATGAAACGCTTAAACATAGCTTTTCATGACCTTTATGATATTACCGCAGTCCGCGTAATCGTTGACAGCGAAAAAGAATGCTACGAGGTTCTCGGGCTTATTCACTCACAATTTAAACCAATCCCCGGCAGATTTAAAGATTACATTGCAATGCCGAAAGGCAACGGTTATCAATCATTGCACACATCCGTTATCGGACCGCGTTCCAAACCTCTTGAAGTTCAAATTAGAACATGGGAAATGCATGAAATTGCAGAATACGGGGTTGCTGCGCACTGGAGATACAAAGAAAAAGGTTCGCAAAAAGCAAATAATCCGACAGATATGCAGTTTTCCTGGATGAGAAAACTCGTTGAATACAACAAGGATGTAACATCAGCGGAAGATTATGTAAATTCAGTAAAAATAGATTTGTTTTCGGATCAGATTTTTGCGTTTACTCCAAACGGCGACCTGTTTGACCTGCCGGTCAATGCAACCCCTGTAGACTTTGCCTACAGAATTCACTCGGAAGTCGGTAATAAAACAGTAGGGGCACTTGTTAACGGAAGAATTGCACAGCTTGATACCAAATTGCACAACGGCGATATCGTTGAGATTTTAACCTCAAAAACACCCGCTCCGCGCCTTGACTGGCTTAACTTTGTTGTCACAAAACAGGCATCATCAAAAATTAAACAGTGGTTTAAAAAGAACAACCGCGAAGAACATATTGAAGTCGGCAGAGCAAACCTTGAACACGAACTGACAAAAGCAATTTTCGATGAACATTTTAAAGCAGGTGAATTTGATAAAATTGCTAAACAAATGAACTATCTTTCTTCTGATGATTTGTTTGCGGCACTGGGTTACGGCGAAACGACACTAAATAAAGTTATCAACAAACTTAAAAAGCCCGAAGCACCAAAAACTCCCGAATTCCATGGTACTGCCAAAAAGAAATCAGACAAAGATATTATCGGCTTGGAAGGACTTTTATATTCAATTGCAAAATGCTGTTCTCCAATCCCTGGCGAACCGATTGTCGGTGTTGTAACACGCGCTAAAGGTGTTACTGTTCACAGAATGGACTGTCAGACTCTTGAACATATTGAACCTGAAAGGTTAATGGATATCAGATGGTCAGGCGACAACGTAAACAAAACTTACAACACTACAATTCGTGTTGAAACGGCAGAAAAAATGGGATTATTAAAAGATATTATTGCTGCAGTTTCAGATAACAACACAAATATTACTTACGCAAACGTCAAATCAAAAAGCGGTAAAATAGGGATTATAGAACTAGGCATAGAACTTGATAATATTGACACATTGAAAAAAGTTATCTTGAGTATTCAGGCAATTCCTGATGTTTACAGCGTTAAACGTATCCAAACATCTTATGCGCTTCCGAATGCTCCAAAACGAAATAACGGAAAAGCAAAACACACCAAAAAGAAAAATTAGTATGATAAAGATTTTATTTATATCTAAAAATAACAGTCAAATTTCCAAATTCAAAAATATATTCGGTAAAAATTTATATGACTTTTCATGTATATCTGACGATACATTGCTTATTGATACAATAAACGTAAGCGCTCCCGATATTATATTCTTAGATGCGGAAATTCCAAACTTAAAAGACATAAACAAAAAAATAAAACAGATTTGCGAAAACACTATTATTATATTTTTGGTTAATGAAAAAGTTGACAAAGAACTTGTAAAATTTGCAAATGCCTTCGTAACTCTTGACATGCCTGAGGATTTAATAATTTCAACAGTTAACGTAAATCTCAGAATGAAAAATGCTCTTGAGATGTTATCAAGTTCAAACAAAGATTTAGCTGACAGCTTATATCGCTTAAATGCACTTTATGACACAAGTTCCAGATTTGCAGGCACACTTGATAAAGACAAATTAATCCAATATATGATTGAAGGTATGGATAAAGCCTTGAGCTTCTCTTTAACAAGCACTCTGTCACTATGTTCAGATGAACCTGTTTTAATTTTGAATTCTTTATACGAACTTTCAGATGAACTCATATCGGCACTTAAATTCAGATGCGTTTTGAATTTTAACTCGGCTTTTGAAGGTAAAACTCTTGATATTGATACTTTAAAAGTAATCAAGCAGGTTAAATATCCCGCAAGCAGATTTACATTTACACTGTTTCAATATGACAATATGTTTGCCAAAATTTCACTCGGTGACACAGATTTCGGGTTTGTAGAAATTTTTAAAGAAACCTCTTTTACACCGGAAGATGCAACCTGTTTTCAAACCATAGCCCAACAGGTAGCATTACCTTTAAAAAGTGCAACTTTATATCAGGAGCTTATTGAAACAAATGCAAAACTTGAAAAACTTGAACGACTGAAATCCGAATTTATTTCAATTGTTTCACACGAACTGAGAACCCCTTTAACTTCCATAAAAAATTCACTTGATATTCTCGGAAGCGGAAGATGCGGAGAAGTTACCCAATCGGCAGAAAAATTTCTTTCAATGGCAATGCGAAATGTTCAGCGTCTTTCAGGGATTATAAACGACTTGCTTGACCTTTCTAAAATCGAAGCGGGTAAAATGGACTTCAATTTTACATCTGCAAACATCAATACCGTTATCGGTTATGTAAAAACTGCACTGTCAGAAGTTGCCAAATCAAAAGGGCTTAACCTTATTACTCAAGAAGCAGAGAATCTGCCCGAAACAAAATTTGATGCACAAAGACTTGAACAGGTTCTTACAAACCTTGTATCTAACGCAATAAAATTCACATCAGAAGGCAAGACTATTACGATTTCATCCGAACTTGTCAATGCATCAGATATAAAAATCAATGAAATCTTTAAACCTGAAATTAAAAATCTTTCAGGCGATTACATTCAGGTATGTGTTGCAGATGAGGGAATAGGTATTGATACAAAAGATTTGCTCCGTGCATTTGACAAATTTGCACAGATAGAAAATTCGCTGTCTCGAAAAGCCGGCGGTACAGGTTTGGGACTTCCTATTGCCAAACAGCTGCTGGAAGCTCACAAGGGCGCAATCTGGTGTGACAGCGAACTTAATAAAGGTTCAAAATTCTATTTTATTATTCCGTTAGTCTAAATTGACATTACGGGTTACAAACTCAGTTAAATTAACTTCTTTAGTTTTTTGAGATAAGCCTTCTGCAATTTGTTCAAATGTTCTCAGGTTTTCTCTCATTTGACTGACAGGAGTTTCGCTTTTTAAAATTGTTGCTCCGTCAACATAACATGACAAGTCTACACTATCAGGAAGTTTTTCAACAGTTCTCAAAGCTTCATTTACAATTTCAATTTTTTCGGGATTAACTGCCGGATTAACATACGAACCTAAAACATTAACAAATTTTTGTTCTTTTGAATAATCCATAGTATAACCGCCTCGCAAAGCAGCTTCCGCAATATCTTTTACTAGCGGTTTTGTCGCTGCTAAATGCCTGCCGGCTTCCGGATGTTCAAACAGACCGGCAAAACTACCTAAGAAATACTTAGAAGCAGTAATATCAGTATGGTTTATAACTTCTTTAGAAAACTCCAACATTTCTGGATTTTCTTTTGAAGCCCATGGCAATTTTTCCATCAAAAATGTTAATAAACTTTTGCCGTTTGATGCAGGCTTTCTAATATCAATATTTGTAGGAAGCATACTTCTATAGCTTCCAAGTTCGCAAATATCCGAGACCAAACCTAAATGCTCGGGATTCATTGCTTTTAATTCTTTTTTAAACTGTGCAACTTCCGGCAATTTTTCAGCAAAATAATCAATATTTGCAAGAAGTTGTTTTGTTGTTCTTGTATCAGCTTCTCTTGTTACAGCTCCCATTAGATGAATACCGCCTCCAAACCTAAATGACGGTTCAAGTCTTTCGGCTAAATGTGCCCCACTACCGACTATTTTATTCATAAATGCCATATTTATATTTCCTTTCATATTTCAGCTAATAATCTATTTAATAACGCTGAATAAAAATTTTTGATATTTAATTAACAAATATTAACAAATTACAGGAAGTTATTTAATATGATATAATACAATTAAGAGGGTATTATATGAAAAAGATTTTAATTGTTGATGACGAACAGGATATTGTAGAAAGTTTGAAATTCGTATTGGAAACAGCTGATTTCACTTGTTATTGTGCCTATAACGGCGAGGACGGACTAAGACTTGCCAAAGAAATTGTGCCGGATTTAATCATTCTTGATGTTATGATGCCGAAAATTAACGGTTACAAAATCAGCAGACTTTTAAAATACGATGCCAAGTATAAAAATATTCCAATTTTAATGGTTACAGCGCGTTCGCAGGAAGAAGACAAACTTATAGGCGAAGAAACAGGTGCTGATGAATATATCACAAAACCTTTTGAATTGGACGAAGTAGTAAAGACAGTAGAAAAATACCTTAAATAATTATGGAAACAACGGTTACTAATAAAACACTGGAAAAATTAAAATACGATTTAGTCAGAGCAGGACTTGTTGCTTATGAAACAATTGAGCAGGCACAGGAAATCGCTAATGCACAAAATATTAATATCGGACAGGCGTTAATTAATTCGGGAGTTCTGACCGAGGATGCAATTTTAAAATTCTTGGAAGCAAAACTCCATATCCCATACGTTAACCTTGACGATTACACATTGGACACAAAATGTCTTAAATATATCAGTCTTGCAGATGCCAAAAAATACAGAATTATCCCGCTGTTTAAGATTGAAGAAACCCTGACCGTTGCAATGGCAGACCCTTTGGATTTGTTTGCAATCGATAAAGTTATTGAAACTGCAGAATGTTCAATAGAACCCGTTGTTTCATCGGAAACAAGTATTTTGAAAAAAATTAATGAATACTATAAAGAAGACGAAATTGTCGGTGAAATTTTTACAGAAAACGGCACTGATTATGATTGGAGAGATGAACTTCATAATGAGGATTTATCGGACAATCATATCCAAAAAATTATACGTGCAATTTTAAAACAGGCAATTTTAGAAAAAGTTCATGAAGTAACCTTCCAACATGAAGATAACGGTTTTGCCGTAAACTTCAAAAAAAACGGAGAAATTCTGAACAAAGGAAATATTCCTCAGGCACTTACTTCATCTTTTGTGGCAAAGCTTAAAAACCTTGCAGAACTTGATGCATCAGTAAGCGAAGTTCCGCAATTGGGAAAACTGAACTTTAAAGTTGATGACATAACAATTATCGCAAGTATTTCAACATTCCCGACAATTATGGGCGAAAGAATTTTCTTAAAAATATACAAACCACCAAGAAAACTGGAAGAAATTATTCAATCCGAGAATAATTTGAATGTTATAAAATCAGCACTCAACAATCCCGGTATAATCATTGTATGCGGTTCACCATTAAGCGGAAAAACCCATATAATTTATTCGCTTCTTCTTGAAGGTGCGAGCAAAAACAAAAATATAATGACGTTAGAAAGTATTGCCAAATACAATCTCAAAAATGTTCACCAGTGCGAATTAAACGAAAATGTCGGCTTTAATATGGATAAAGCTTCACGTTTTATTGAGTTTCAATCCCCCGATATAATTTATCTTGAAGGGATTAAGACAAAAGAGTCTTTTGATTATTTTTCAAGTCTTGTGTTTGAAAATAAAACAATTATCATGGAATTTCTTGCCAACAACATGGAAGATTTGAGGTATAAACTTTCATTCTCTGACTTTGAAACTTTAAAATCCATTATTTCTTGTCTTGTCTTTATACATTCACAGGATAGTATTGAAGTTTTCTCAAAAGAAACAGTGCAAAAGTATCTTGCTTGATTACAATATATAAAACACAAGATTAATCAAAAAATCCGCAACAAGCATATAAACTGTCGAAAGAATTGCGGCTTTTGTTGTTGAAATCCCAACTTCTTTAGCTCCGCCATGTGTATTATATCCTTGTGTTGCGCATACTAAAGCAATCAATACACCGAAAATTGAAGCTTTCAAAAGGCTTATATAAATATCACGGGTTGAAATCCAAAGCCATGCAGAATTCATATACCTTGCAGGATGCAAATCAATAGTCGCCTGCGAAACAAACATTCCCCCGACAATTCCCACAAGTTCTGCAAGCAAAACCACCATAGGTACTGTAATTGCAGAAGCAATTAATCTCGGAGCGAAATAATATCCGACAGGATCTACTTTTGAAGTTTTGATTGCATCAACTTGGGAAGTTACCTGCATATTAGCAATTTCTGCAGAAATTGCCGTCCCTGCACGAGCGCCGATAGCGAGCGCAACAAATCCGGGGGCAATCTCTCTAATCATTACAATTGCAATTGTCCCGCCAATATAGGCTTCCGCCCCACTCATCAAAAATTGTTTTGAAACCTGTATCGCAATGACCGCTGATGCAATAAAAGCAATTATTAATGAAATAGGCAAAGAATCATAACTTATCGCCGCAGCCTGCGCCAGAATAGATGAAAATCTTACCTGCGTAATATATTTAATGCTTTTTACCAGATTTTGAACACACTGTCCCAAAAATTCAATCATGGTTTATTTATAGCATGAAATTCACTTAGATGCAAAACGGCTTTTATCAAGATTTGCAGTTTGAATAAATTTCTTAGCCTCGTTTACGGGAATTGCAAAGCCGATACCGATATTTGAAATATTATTATCCGGATTATAGATTGATTGCGAAATCCCGATAACTTCCCCCTGCGAATTCAACAAAGGTCCGCCCGAACACCCCGGATTAATCGCCGCATCTGTCTGAATTCTCCCTTTTGTGTAATCAATACGTGAAACTATTCCTGATGTCAAAGTTCCGGCAAACCCAAACGGATTTCCGATAGCCAGCACTTTTTGCCCGACTTTTACCTGCTCGGAATCTCCAAATGAAATTGTCCTTAACTGTTGTTTAGGGTTAATTTTCAACAATGCCAAATCCTTATTTTTACCCATTTTGGCAATTACGGTTGCTTTATAAACCTTGCCGTTAAATGTTGTAACATCAATATCTTTTGCACCTTCAATAACATGCGAGCCTGTCAAAATTACGCCATCACCGCGCACAACACAGCCTGTTCCAGCTGAAAATCCGTCAGAAAGATTCGCATCAATTGCGACAATTGCAGGGTTAATTTTTTCATAAACACTGATATTAACCATCTCATCCGCACTATAATTATGTGCAGAAACAGGCATTACCAAAATCAAAATATATGTTAAAATCAGGATTAATCTTTTCATCATACTTTAATTATGCTTTAATTAAAACTTTATTCATTACCCTAAAAAAAAATTTTGGGATTAGTTATTGTAATTATTACAATTTTAATGTATAATTCAGAAAAAACTTATAATCTTATATGAAAGGAAATTATTATGAGCAGAATTGATTTATTCAGACAACATTTAACAGAAAAAAGAGCTGTAAAAGTTATTGCAGGTATTGATAACTTTGATATCGAAAATATTAAAAAAGTAGTAACTTCAGCACAAACAGCAGGTGCTTCTGCAGTTGATATCTGCGCTAGACCTGAAATTATTTCAGAAATCAGAGAAATGACAGATATGCCTATTTTCGTATCTTCAATCGTTCCTTCTGAATTGGTTAAAGCAGTTGAATTAGGCGCTGATGCTATTGAACTTGGCAACTTTGATGTTCTTTACAAAAAAGGTATGTCTTTCTCAGCTGAACAAGTTATTTCTTTAGTTAAAGAAACTATCGATATGTTAGGTGATATGAGAACATTCTTCTCTGTTACAATTCCGGGTGAATTGGCTATCGCTGAACAAATTGAATTGGCTAGAAAATTAGAAACTATGGGTATTGACTTAATCCAAACTGAAGGTCATTATTCAGCTGATTCACAAGCTGACGGCGTAAGAGGTTTGATGGAAAGAGCTGAATTGACACTTTCTAACACAATCGAACTTTCAAGAAACATTGATTTGCCAATTATGACAGCTACAGCAATCAACCCGACAACAGCTCCGTTTGCATTTGCAGCAGGCGCTTCAGCTATCGGATGCGGTTCTTGCATCAACAAAATGGATTCTGAACTTTCAATGATGGCTACAGCAAGAAGCCTTGTTGAAATCGCATCAAGAAACGCAACTAAAGTTGTTGAATTAGTATAGGAGCGTGCCGCTCCACCCGCCACTTTAGGCAAACTAAAGACTTTATAAGCTCCCTAAAATACAGGGAGCTTTTTTAATATCAAAATATGTTAAAATTTTGCACAATTACTATAAATATGATAAAAGTTTAGTATGAAACAAGTTATTGCATATTTACACACACATTGGGATAGAGAATGGTATCGGGAGTTTGAAGTTTTCAGACTAAGGCTTTTGAGAGTTTTTGATAATGTTTTGGAACTTCTTGAAAATAATAAAATTCCGTCGTTTTATTTTGACGGTCAGGTCTCCGCACTGTTGGATTATTTAGAAATCCGCCCTGAAAAAGGAGCTTTAGTGCGTAAATTTATTTCAGAGAAAAAACTTTTTATAGGTCCTTGTTATACGCTTGTTGACGAGTTTTTAACCGATAAAACAGTTTTTGAAAAAAACCTTGAAATCGGTATGAAAATTGCAAAAGATTTCGGCTGTAATGATTTTATAGGCTATCTTGCCGATACTTTCGGACACAGCAAAAATATCCCGCCTGTTTTTAAAAAATTCGGTATAGATAAATGCGTTGTATGGCGCGGATGCGGAGATTTTCCGTCAGAATTTACTTTTAACGGCATAAATACGGTTAATTTGGTTCGCGGATACTTTATGGACATATTTTCCGCACCGATGACAATTGAGCAAAAAGCAGAGTGGTTGAAGGGAAATTTAGATAAAATTGCCGAAAAATCAGGAGATTACCTGCTCTTACCAATCGGAGCAGACCATCTTGGAATTGAATCTGATATTGCAGAACAAATCGAACAAGTAAACAAACTCCTTGACGGCTATGAAATCAAACTTTCTAACCCGTTTGAATATTTTGAACTTGTAAAAGACAATTTCAAACAGTTTGAATGGAACGATGAACTTCGTGACAATTCCAAAACATTCATCCTGCAAGGTTCGTATTCGGCAAGAACAAAGCTTAAACAATATAACGTTAAATGCACATACCTGCTTGAACAAGCCGACAAGTTACAGAAAAAATACGGTTCAAAATACGATGCGGTAATTGAATATGCATATAAATTATTATTGAAAAATCAGGCACACGACGGGATTTGCGGGTGCTCAACCGATTTAGTTCACAGAGAAAACATAACCAGATATGAAAAAATTATTCAAATTGCAAATTCAATTATTGAAGAATTAAGGCTTGAACATAACTTCAAGACACCAATAATGCAAAGTAAAGAGCTTATACCTGAGTATAAGGTTATTTCCAAACATTTCGGAGTAGAAAATTCTCTGCTTTATGACACGCAAAAGATCCCAGTAACCGAGGATTTTACTGATATTTACACCTTAAAATACGCACCGTCAACACCATGCGATATCAAATTTGAGGTAAAAAACGGCAAAATTCGTATCGGAAACGTCGAAATGGAATTTGTTCGTTTTAAAGACGAAGGCGACACATATAACTTTGGCGCAGTCGCAGACGACAAAGGCGAAAGAGCCGAAATTTACTCATTCAAAAATAACATAATCAAAACAAGCTTTTTTGATGTTCAGGTTGAATTCGGTAAAATGATTAACTTCAAAATAGAATGGGATAACAAATTAAAAAACAAACTCTGGCAGGTAAAATTTAACTTTAAAAAGCCTGTAACAGAAACATTTTCAGAAGATATGAACTCAATTATCCGCCGAGAATTTAACCCTGATTGGAATATGCGTGAGCACTTGCCCGAGATGCGAGGAATTGAGGTCAAAACAAACTTTGCACCGATGCAAAGATATGTAGGTGCGCAAGGATTTGGAATTATTACACAAGGATTAACAGAATATGAGGTCAAAGGGAAATCGCTTCTTGTAACACTTTTGAGAAGCACAGGCGTTATATCAAACCCTAAAAATCCGTCGCGTTCAACCCCTGCAGGTCCGCCGTTTGAAGTTACGGATGCTCAGCAACTCGGCTACAACTGTGCAGAGTTTTCAGTCGCATTCTTTGAGTCTGAAAATTATCAAGAATATATTAATACAGTTTATACACCAATATTTTTTAAATAATTCCAAAACCCAATGTGGCGGGTCGAGCGGCACGCTCCGCCTCGCATTAAATGCCACCGTCCGCATTTGCGGTCAAAAGCGCGGTTTTGCCCGACGCATGCTCAACTCTCTGATTGCTTCGCAATCATCGTGGCTCTGCTCGGCGGGCAAAAAAAAACCCTATCTTGAAGATAGAGTTCGGAATTCTTTTACGTAATTCCTCGTGTGTAGAAGGTTAGTGTGTAGTAGGTAGTGTAAATAGTATGTCTCGTGTTTATTTAATTCTTTGATTAATCTCTTGTATATCGCTTACATTTATATAAAGTATTTCTGGAGTATATAATTGCTATATCTTGTTTATTTCGTTACATTTCGTTACATAATCTTAGAAATGCACAGTAAATCAGCGTTTTAAATTTCCCTTATTTTAAAGTTAAAATTTATAATCTTCCCTTATATATCAGTTATTCCCTAAAAAATCATATAAATAACCTTATTATTAGAAAAACATTAACATTTCGTAAAAAACCTTACAAAATCTTTACACGCAAAACTATTGACCTTTTTAAAAAAAAGTATTCTAATAAGAAAGTGGATAGTATAAGAAAGAGGTCCAAATGAAAGAATTTACTCACACAAGATTAGACAGCAGAAATTTTACGGAAGACGATATTAAGGGGTTTATTGATGAATACAATATTAAATTTATCAAACTTCAATTCGTTGATATAAACGGTCAGGTTAAAAATTTAACAATTCCGTCACAACATATTGAAAAAGCATTAAATAACGAAATTATGCTTGACGGTTCATCTATTAAAGGGTTCAGAAGCATTGAAACATCTGATATGTTTTTCCACCCCGACAAAAACTCATTCCAGCTTTTACCGTGGAGAGAAAAAGACGGTGTAAATTCTGCAAGATTAATTTGCGACATCTACAACGCTGACGGAACACCTTTTGAAGGATGCCCGAGATGTAACCTGAAAAGAGTTATGAAAGAAGCTGAAAAAATGGGATTTTCTATGAATATAGGTCCTGAAGCGGAATTTTTCTTATTTGCCAAAGATAAAGACGGCAATGTTACAACAACAACCCAAGACCGCGCAGGCTACTATGATGTAGGTCCTGAAGATTTGGGAGAAGATGTTCGTTCTGACATTGTTTTAACACTTCAAGAAATGGGATTTGATATTGAAGCATCACACCACGAAGTTGCAGACGGTCAACACGAAGTTGATTTCAGATATACAGATATTTTAAGCGCTGCCGATAACGTCGCAACATTCAAAATCGCAGTTAAAGCAATTGCCGCAAAACACAATTTACATGCAACATTTATGCCAAAACCGATTTACGGCATAAACGGCTCTGGTATGCATTGTAATGTTTCGTTATTTAAAAACGGTAAAAATGCATTTTTTGACGAAAAAGCAGAATACGAACTTTCTGATGTCGCAAAATATTCAATCGGTGGAATGCTGAAACATGTAAAAAGTATTACAGCAGTATTAAACCCGACAGTAAACAGCTTTAAACGTTTAGTTCCCGGTTATGAAGCTCCGGTTTACCTTGCGTGGTCATTGGCTAACAGAAGTGCCTTATTAAGAGTTCCTGCAAAACGCGGAAATGCAACTCGTGTTGAACTTCGCTCACCTGATCCTGCTTGCAACCCATATTTAGCATTTGCGGCTATATTAGAAGCGTGCTTGGACGGTGTCAGAAACAAAATCGATCCGCCTGCTCCTGTTGAAAGCAATATTTACAAACTTTCATCCAAAGAACGCAAAAAACAAAGAATTGATTCGCTTCCCGGAAGCTTAGCAGAAGCTATCGACTATTTTGACAAATCATTAGTTTCAAAAGCGGCACTCGGTGAACACATATTTAATGAATTCTTGTCAGCTAAGAAAAAAGAATGGGATTCATTCAGAACATACGTTTCACAATGGGAAATTGATAAATATTTGGAAAGGTATTAAAAAAGAGGCTTAAAGCCTCTTTTTTAATACTTAATTTTCCATCCATCCTGCACAATGCGAGCCGCACAGCCATAGCCTAAACCAGATTGAGGATTGCAATAATCATTACTTGACGAATCATCCCATGTTTCACCGCCTTTTGGAACATAGGTTCCACCACTTCTTTGAAGTACAAAAATATCTCTACCCACTTGGTTAGGTCCTTTTTTACCATTAACATCAACTAATGCATGTCCAACACTGACAAAAAAGAAAGGATAATATAATATTCCATCTCCCGTTACAAAGCCATAATATGACTCTACCATAAAAGCACCAAATAGTGCATTTTTTGTACCTTTTAAAGTTTTTAACTCATCATACGGATAAAATTCTTTTCCACTCGTTCCGGTAGAAACCCCTATATTATCTTTTACAACCTGAAAATATTTTTTTAAATATTCTCCTGTACACTCCTTATTACCAATAACCGTAGGATCACAAGTATTCAATTCCAAATCTTCTATTCGGTCAACACCTTCTAAAGCCATCATCTGTCCCATACCGTTATTCAAAACAGAAATTGCTTTTTGTAAACGAGCTACAGTCTCCTGATTTTTGTGCTGTGCAATTAAAGACGGCATAGTCAACGCAGCCACAACCCCAATAATCCCAAGAGTAATCAAGACTTCAGCTAAAGTAAAGCCCAGTCGTGACGTTTGACCCACCACATCGGTTTTGTAAAATCTTTCAGCCTGCGAAGAAAGCTTTAGAGTCGCCCCCCCCCCCCGAAGTTTTTTAATAATTTTTCATATTTTTTCATAAATCCCGCTCCTATTATGTACGTACTTATTATAAACTATTTTTCAATTTATTTCAACCCTAAAAGATAATCTGCAGTTTCTTTAAAAGAATAAATATCCTTTACAACCTGAAAGTCTTTTCCGGTCTGTTCTTTAACATAAGTCAGAGTTTTACCGTCAAGAAAATCCTCCGAATACGGACGAAGCATAACAGATGGAATTACAACAATATCAACATCCAAATCTTTTACGGTTCTTATCAAATCATCGGTTGTAATAAGCCCGGCAACGGTAATATCCTGCCCCCAATAAAGAGATTTTACGGGGTCAACTGTTACAGTAAGATTTTTTATCTTATTCAATTCCTTTGCAATCTTTTCAAACGTATTTTTTGCGGCATAACTTGCAGCAAAAGACATTTTTAAAGGTTCTTTTAAAGCTTTAGGTAATTCTTGAGCTTTAAAATCATCTTCAAGCATTCTCAAAGCACCAACCCCATCATCAAGCTGACAGAAATTGCCGTAATATTTTGCAGGCGGGATTTCACGTTCCGCAAGAATAAAAAATTCATCAGAACAACAAACTCGCTTATACTTTGAGGCGATATCAAGAGTTTCAATTGCACATTGTTTGTCAACTTGTCTTAAATTTTCTTCTCGAAATTGAGTAATCCCGACAGGAACAATTGCGACCGACAACACTGTATTTTTCAACTCTGCAAGATCTGACAAAGTCCTTTCAAGTTCCGCACCGTCATTATATCCGGGGCACAAAACAATTTGAGCATGGAAAGGTATTTTATTTTTTCTGAACCATTTCAAATTTTCTAAAGCCTTGCCTGCATTCGGGTTTCTAAGCATTTTTACACGCAAATCAGGATTTGTTGTATGAACCGAAACATAAAATGGTCCTAACTGCATTCTTTTAATACGCTCTTTATCCTCATCTTTAAGATTTGTCAAAGTAATATAAGTTCCCTGCAAATATGAAAGCCTGTAATCATCATCTTTAATATAAAGAGTTTCGCGCAAACCTTTTGGCTGTTGGTCTACAAAGCAAAATATGCAATGATTAAGACAAGGTTTTACGTGATCAAAAACAGCACTTTCAAAGACAATACCCAAATCCTCGTCATAGTCTTTTTCAAGCTCAATAACTTCGATTTCTCCATCAGTTTTTTTTATTTCGATAGTCAAAAAATCCGATTTACACATAAAGTTGTAATCAATCATATCCTGCATTTTCATATCATCAATCGATAATATTTCATCGCCTGATTGAATTTCCAGCTCCTGTGCAATAGAACCTTGCAAAACTTCACTAACTATTGCCGGCATTATCTTTTTCCAACCCTTCCACTATTGTTATAAAATTTGCAAAATCGCAAATTGTGTTATCCAAAATTATTTTTTGATAGAAATTAGTCTGCTTATATTCATCATCAAGAACATTTTGCGCCATTGTTTTAAACTGCATAGCACGTGATTTCGCGGAGAAAAACAAACGTGTACGCTCATCTTTATCTAAACAATCAGCGCAGGATAATTTCACACGGGCATTTGACAAAAATTGAACGGGATTATCGCTGAATTCTTCCAAAATCAAGCGTTTCAGCTCATTAATACCGTTTCGTGAAATTTCATAATACACAGAAAGCTTCCCGCCATCAGACATAATTTTTCTGGTAGTCAAACATTCTTTTTCTTCCAAGCGTCTTAATGCAGGTTTCAATGCTCCGAAACTAGGTTTTGCAAACGGTGCAAAATTCTCCTCAATGCGCTTTTGAATAGCATACATTGTATATTCGCGTTTTAGAATTACATACAAAATCAAAAGTTCTATCATATTCAAAATATACCATAAAATTACATTTATTAACATGTAATGGATTTTTAACGTTCTTTCAAATAAAATATTGTAGAAAGGACTATTATGGAATTAATTTTAGATATTTTATATATTTATGCAGCGGTATATTCGTTTTATTTTCTTGCACTTGCAATCAGAAACCTTAACGATAAACCCTTTAAGATTGAAAAAAGATACGCTCAATACGATGAAAAAGACAATCTTGCAGTTGTAATTTATGCAAGAAATAACAAAATTACACTGGAAAATCTTGTAAAAGAATTAAAAATGCAGGATTATCCCGTTAATAATTTCCGAGTTTTTGTAATTCTTGACAACTGCTCGGATGGTTCCGAACAATTATTTGTTAATCAACCATTTATTAATTTGATTAACATTAAAAATGTGGGCACCGTAGGAAAAGACCAGGCTGTAGCAATGCTTATCGAAAGATTGTCAAAAGATACTACAATTAATTCTTATGTATTTATTGATGCAGACAGAAGCATCCCTGCAAACTTTTTAACAACAATAAATTCTGCGCTTATGAATAACAGCGTACTTAGCGGTGAAACACTTATTTTAACAGACAATTTGGGAATTGTCGATAAAATTAAAGCTTCATATCAAAAATACCACATGAACTTTATGAGAAAAGCACGCTCACTTTTCGGACTTGCATCAAGTGCAGATTCGGGTGTTTTTGTAATCAAAAAAGAAATTGTTGATGAAATTGGCTCTGTTGATTTTAAAGACATAAATTCAGAATTAAAATATAGTATGCTGCTTTCTAAAATTAAATGTCCGTGCATTTATAATCCCAATATTCAAACATACGTAGATACTGCAAATTATGAATTTAGAAAACCAAGATTATCCGCAAGACTGGAATTATTCAAAAACTGCTTTACGCAGATTTGGGCTAAAAACTTCATATTTGCAGAACATACATTGTCATTATTAAACCCGAATATCTGGCTTGTAGGTTTAATTTATATGGCTGTAATCAAACATTCTTACAGATATTATTTCTTTGTAGATTTCAAAATCGTCCTTTTAACATTCCTGATGTTAATTGCAGGTTTTGGCATAAGCTTGATTAATTCGAAATTAAGATTTAAAGAAATTGTTCTTTTATGCCTGTACCCGATTTATTCACTTTGCCATATTATCAAAAACCTTCCGCCTGTAAGATTTGCAAAAACAAAACTGGCACAAAGAGAAATTACATCAAATGATAGTGAAAAGCTTGAAGTTGAAACTTTTGTAATGAATAATGCAGGCAGAGAACTTCCTTGCAAACTTGAATTTATCTCTGAAGCAGGACTTGCAAAAATCAAATTTATCTATAAAAACAGAAAATTTATAACAGGCAGACATCTTAGAATGATTGATGCTTTGCAGGAATTGCGCCAAAAGTTGAACGAATATGGAATGATATTAAAACTTTGCAGCTGCTGTAAATATTTCACATCAGAAGTTGACGGTTCTACAAATATGCTGAAAGGCTTCTGCAGCAGTGATTATCCCAGTCCGTCAATAAAAGAACCCAGAGCAACTTTAATCTGGAACTCCTGTACAGACTTTGAACCTGCGGTTGTTACAACAATTCTTGACGAATTAGCTCAGGAGAAATAATCTCATTAAGCATATAAAACGAACCGCAAATAATCTTTAAACAATCATCAGGCAATTCATCAAGCCTGATGAATTGTTTTGACGGCAGTTCACAGACTTCCTGCAATTGTTCAATTGTACAGGAATTTTTGAAATGATAAAAATAAATTTCGTCACCTTGAGAAAAAAGTATTTCCATCATTTTCTTATAATCCTTGTTGGGCAGACAGCCAAAAACAAAACAACGTTTTCTGTCAGGATAATAAAAATCTAAACTTTCTCTAAGCGCCATAGCACCGTTCGGGTTATGCGACGCATCAATAATCAAATCATCACGACAAAGCTGAAAACGGCAAGGGTGCTTAACCTTCGAAATTCCATCTTGAATTATACCTTCAGAAATTTGCGGGAACAAATATCTGACAGATGCAAGCGCAAGTGATAAATTTTCCTGCTGACAAGTTCCTTTCAGCGAAAGATTTGTCGTATCTTCAAGCGGTGTAACAAGTGAAAAAAGCGAATTACATTCATCAGCTTTGTCTTTTATCTCCTCATATCCTTCACAGGTAAATACAGGGCAATTTGGTTTTATTATACCTGCTTTTTCAAACGCAATTTTGGATTTAGTGTTTCCCAAACGTTCTGTATGGTCCAAATCAATATGGGTAATTATCGCACACAAATTTGATTTAATAACGTTTGTAGCATCAAAACGTCCACCCAAACCTGTTTCCAATACAACTACATCAACATTATTATCGGCAAAATATTTAAACATAACAGCCGTCAAAACTTCAAATTCTGTCAAATCATCAGAGCAAACCGCTTCAATATATTTTGCAAAATCATCCTTTGAGATATCAACACCGTTTATTTTTATGCGCTCTGTGTATTCAAAAATATGCGGGCTTGTGTAAAGTCCAACTTTCATGCCTGCGTTTTGTAAAACCGTTGCAATAATCGCACAAACAGATCCTTTGCCGTTAGTTCCCGCAACATGGATACATTTGAGCTTATCTTGAGGATTACCGAGTTTTGCCAAAACATTTGAAATTCTCTCCAACCCCAGTTTTATTTTAAACTTACCTTGAGATGTAAGTAATTTTACAGCTTCATCATAATTCATTTTTCAACTGCTCAACTATTTTTTCTACACCGTCAAATTTTGCAAGCGCAAGTGAATTTTTCTGCAATTCGGTCAAATTCTCAATTGCAGAATTTATTGCTTCACACAGAGTTTTTCCGTTAATCTCGCTGTCTTCAAGATAAATTCCTGCACCTTTTTCTACCATAAATTTAGCATTTTTACGCTGATGATCACCCGCCGCATGCGGATAAGGCACAAAAATCGGAGCAATTCCCGATGCACAGATTTCTGATATACTCAAAGACCCCGAGCGCGATACCGCAATATCAGAAGCTTTCAAAACAGTTACCATATCCTCAAAATACGGTTTAACAATAAGATTTTTGTGTTCAGGCAATCTTTCCATAACACTGTCATAGTTTTTCTTTCCAGTTTGGAAAATAATTTGCATATCAAGATTTTTTAAAGCATCAATTGCCGCATCATTAATTGAGCGCGCCCCTTGCGAACCACCCATAATACATAGCGTAAGTTTATTTTCCAACCCCAATCGCTCGCGTGCTTCCTCTTTTGTCAAAGTTTTAAATTCAGTTCTTATAGGGTTGCCGTTTACATGACAATTTTTGTTATTAATCACTTTACAGGCGCAATCAAAAGCCACAGAAACACATTTTGCCGAAGGTGCTAATTTTCTTGTCACAAGTCCGGGCTGAGCGTCGCAATCGTGCATCATATAAGGAACTTTTAAAAGTTTTGCTCCGATAAGTGCGGGAGCAGAAACATATCCGCCGGTTCCAAATACCGCATCAGGTTTGTATTTTAAAATGTAATAACAAGCCTTTAAAACAGCCATTGAGAGTTCAAAGCCCCACTTCAAAAGAGCAAAACTTGCCTTCCTCGGCATTCCGTGAACATTTACGCCTAAAAATTTATAACCTTTTTGCTTTACAATTTCATACTCAAGATTTTTTGGATTGCCGACATAGAAAACTTCATCATCTTTCAAATAATCTGCCACAGCAATTGCAGGGTAAATATGTCCGCCGGTTCCTCCACCTGTTATAAAATATCTTGCCATTAATATCTGTTCCTTATTTTCTTAATCTTTTTCTTTGATATATTCAACAAAATTCCAACCATAATTAAAGACACAATCAGCGACGAACCACCGTAACTTATGAACGGAAGCGGAACACCCGTTGTCGGCAGAAACGAACTTGCAACACTCATATTCATAAATGCCTGAAACGTGATTGAAAAAGTTATTCCGACAGCAAGCAATTTTCCATACATATCAGGACAATGCGCTGCTATCACAAACCCTCTTTGCATAAATGTAAAGAACAGTCCTATAACAAGTACACAACCGACAAACCCCAATTCTTCCGCAACAATTGCAAAAATAAAGTCAGTATGACACTCAGGCAGGTAAGAAAGTTTTTGTATAGAACCACCGTATCCAACCCCGCTAAAACCGCCTGAGGCAAATGCAATCAATGATTGAATAATGTTATAACCAGCCCCCAGCGGGTCGCTGTCAGGGTCAATCCACGTTCTTATACGTTGTAACTGATACGGTTTAATAATAGTAGTTAATCCTACAACAAGAGCCATAATAACACCGCCGACACAGCTCATAAAAAGTTTCATAGAACCGCCTGCCGCCATATACATAACAACAGTTGTCATCCCGAGCAAAATTACCATTGAAAGGTTTGGCTGAATAAAAATCAATCCCGCCATTGCAATAATCGGGAAAAATGCCCAAACCCATTTATCCTGATCAAAAAGATTTGCATCTTTTCGAAACGCACTTGCCAGCAATAAAACTACCGCAGGTTTTGCAAATTCAGACGGCTGCAATTGAAATCCCGCAATATTAATCCATCTTTTTGCACCGTTAACAACAACCCCCAAAGGCGTAAAGTCAACCAAAAACAAAGCAATAAGAATTGAAGCCATAATGATTACGTTCCAATTGGCAAGCTTTTTGTAATCATAATTCATAAAGAATTTAAGTCCGAAAAATCCGACCACAAAACAAATCAATTGTTTAATAAGAAATTGTGCGGGATTACCACCCTCATCCAAGCATTTTGGAGCAGTTGCTGAAAATATCGCCAAAAAACCGATTATTACAAGAAAAGCTACAACAATTAAAAGCGTTTTATCAGGTGATGATACAATAACGCTCTGAATTTCATTTCTTGTGTCACGCGGTTCACGCCTTGTCGGTCTTTGATAAGACATATTCCTTAAATACCCTTCCTCTTTCTTCATATCCCGTAAACATATCAAAACTTGCACATGCAGGTGACAAAAGCACCACATCAGGATTTAATTCAACAGCTCTGTCAATCGCTGATTGCATTGTACTTTCTCTTATTATATTTTCAAACCCGTCAGATTTCAAGTTTTCTTCAAATCTTTCTGCAGCTTCGCCGATAAGAATAACTGTTTTAATATGTTCTTTTACAGCATCACAAAATTCTTTCAAATCGGTATTTTTGTCGCGTCCGCCCACAATCAGGGCAACATCAGTATTATTAAAAGAATTTATTGCAACCAAACTTGCCTCGGGATTTGTAGCCTTAGAATCGTTATAAAAAACGGTTTTGCCGATTTGTGCAAATTTTTCCAATCTGTGTTCGGGAACTTTAAAAGACATAATTGCCTCACGAATATGCTCATTAGAAATTCCCTCAATTTTTGCAACAACAATAGAGCACATCACATTTTGGTAATTGTGATTTCCAATAAGCGGACAATCCTCAAGCGTAATTATTTTCTCCTCTTTGCCGTTTCTTTTAAAGAAAATCGCCCCGTCTTTTATGTAAGAACAATTCTCTCCAATCTCTCCGTCAAAGAAAAATACAGTGCCCGAACACTCTTTTGCAAGCTGAACAAGTTTTTCATCTTTTGCGTTCAATACTGCAAAAGGTACACCGTCTCTAAACATTTTTGCCTTTGCATTGAAATAATTTTCCACTCCCTCATGCCAGTCAATATGATCAGGCGTTAAATTGGTAAATACACCAATCTGCGGAACAAATGCAGGACTGTATTGAAGCTGAAAAGAACTACATTCACATACAAAGTAATCAATGTTTTTATCTAAAAGGTCACACGGCGGAACACCATAATTTCCGCAAGGTTCAGCTTTATATTCACTCGATAAAATATGTGCCGTCAAAGCTGTAGTTGTTGTTTTGCCGTTAGTTCCCGTAATTGCAATAAAAGGTTTTGAAGTTTCCGTAAACGCAAGTTCAACCTCAGAAATCACCTTTATGTTTTCATTTTTCAAACGCTTCATAATTTCAGCTTTAGGCGGTATTCCGGGGCTTGTTACGGCAATATAAGCATCTTTTATAAATTCATCACTGTGTCCGCCAAATTCAACCTGAATTCCGTCAAGCTCAATATCACTTTCTCTTTTTTCGCGAGATTCCGTTATATAAACATCTGCCCCTTTACTGTTTAAGTATTTAGCCGCAGAAATTCCGCTTTTTGAAAACCCTAACACCAGAACTTTTTTGCCAATCCATTTTATCATAACAAAGCGCTCCCATAAAAGTGAATTAAACATGCAATGCCCGACAGCAATGCCGAAACAAGCGCAAATACAACAACAATTTTCTTTTCTGACCAATTACACAGTTCAAAATGGTGGTGAATAGGCGACATTTTAAAAACCCTTTTTCCTGTTGTTTTAAAGCTTATAACCTGAATAATTACTGACAAAGTTTCCATTACAAAAACACCCGCAATCAACACAAGTAAAATTTCGAATTTACCCAGAACTGCAACAGTACCTAAAAGTCCGCCAATGGCAAGAGAGCCTGTATCGCCCATGAAAACTTCGGCTTTCGGTTTATTGAATTTCAAGAATCCAGCAAGCGCTCCCGCTACAGAAGCTGAAATTATTGCAGCCTCCGGAGAACCGCTGAACAAACAAATTAAAGCACATGCGATAAATGCAAAAATTCCTGTTGATGCTGCAAGTCCGTCCAATCCGTCTGTTAAATTATAAGCATTTGATGCACCTGTAATTACAAAAACCGCAAATATAGGATATAACCAACCCATATGCAACACATACTGACCAATTGTCACATCGCCTGCCCCTTGTTTTGTTAACATCATAAACAAAATCGGAAGCATAGCAATTGCAATCTGTCTTAAAAGTTTTCCGCGAGCAGTCAAGCCGTCATTGCCTTTACCTTTAATTTTAATATAATCATCTTGAAACCCTGCAAATGTGTAAAATAACAAAGTCAAAAGGATTATAAAAGCTTCTGTAGTCAATCTTTGCGCCATAGCGAGAGTTATGATTGAGCCCAAAATAATTGCAACAATTATAAAAACACCGCCTGTAGTCGGAGTTCCCTGTTTTTTTGCATGAGCTTCGGGCGCACAGTCTTTAACATACTGTCCTATTAAGTGTTTCTTTAAAAAATCTATATACGGCACGCCGAATAACAAACATAAAATCATTCCCAGCAAAAATGCCACTGCCAACATTATCATCTTTTATACCCTCTTTCACGATTTTCTTGCAATTTTCAAGATTTTGGTCAGTCACTCGCTTACGCTCGTTCCCGTTTTATCTCCCTTTAAATATTCAATTATCTCCTCAAACTTCATGGCTCTTGAAGCCTTCAAGAATATTGTACTACCCGCATTCAGATTATCAAGAATGTAACGAGATGTTTCAATATTGTTCTCAAAAGACTTAACATTCAGCCCGCATTTTGAAAGCTCCTCGCCGATATAACGAGCCAAATTTCCTACTGTTAAAAACATTCCCTGCTTAAATTTTTTACCAAGGTATCTGCCAACTTCCCTGTGAAATTCGACTTCATTCTCGCCAAGCTCGCCCATATTTCCAAGAACAACAACAGGGTTATCGTAGAGTTCCAAAAACGTTGAAACTGAAGCTTTCATGGATTCCGGGTTTGCATTATAACTGTCGTTAATTATATTGAATCCTCTGATGTTTTGAGATTCCCAACGTTTTTCAATCGGTCTATAAGCAAGAAGTCCTTTTCTTATCTCATCATAAGACATACCGAGTTTATAACCGATTTCAATTGCAGAAAGCGAGTTTTCAATATTGTAATCACCCTCTACATTAAGCTCATATTCATTTCCCTTATAAATAAATTTAGAATATCCGCTTCTTTTTTCAAGCACTTTCACATCATTGATTGAATAAAATATTTTTTCACCGTCAAAATTTGCAAATTTTTTGATACGCTCATTGTCATGCGCAATAAGAGTTTCTTTCAATTTTGATGTAATCTCACATTTAGCTTTTGCAATATTGTCCAAACTGCCCAATCGTCCGATATGAGCCGAACCGGCATTTGTAATTACCGCAAAATCAGGTTCTGCATATTTTGTAATAAGTTCAATCTCGCCAAGTCCGCGCATTCCCATTTCTACAATAAGAACTTCCGTATCCTCGTTCATTGAAAGAACAGTCTGACAAAAACCAATTTCGTTATTGTGATTTGAAAAAGTTTTGTGAGTTTTAAACTTTTCGGAAACAACCGAATAAATCATTTCTTTTGTGGTAGTCTTACCCGAGCTTCCCGTAACCCCGACGACTTTCGGATTATATTTACGTCTTGCAAAATTTGCGATTTGCAGATAGGCAGTTAATGTATCATCAACTTTTATACCATTTTGCATATCTTTTGTACAAAAACATGCAGATGCGCCCGCCTCAAGCGCTTTATCACAAAAAGCTTCCCCGTCAAAATTTGCACCTTTCAAGGGCAAATACAAATCACCTTTTTTTATTGTTCTTGTATCAGTGGAGATTTCAAACTCTCCCTCAATATTAACCTTAGCGCCAACTGCGCATTCAATCTCTTCTGACTTAAATTTCATATAATAATTTTATATCAAACAAACCAACAGCGTCATAACGTTAAAAAATGTTAATACTACTTGACAGAGGGGTTTTAGCGGTAGATAATTATTGATGTATTAGTATGCGGTAAATCGTTGATAAACCCCACGGGGTACGAAACCCAAAAGAAAGGAAAAGAAAATGTTCGCAATTGTAGAAACAGGCGGAAAACAATATCAGGTTGAAGAAGGAAGATACCTTGATGTTGAATTATTAGAAGGCGAAGAAAACGCTAAAGTAGTATTTGACAAAGTTGTAATGATTGTAAACGGTAAAAAATCTAAAGTAGGTCAACCTTACGTTGCAGGTGCATCTGCTGAAGGTACAATCGTAAAACATGACAAAGCTAAAAAAGTAATCGTTTATAAACAAAGACCTAAAAAAGGTTACAGAAAAAAACAAGGTCACAGACAAGGCTTTACAAGAGTAATGATTTCTAAAATCAGAACATCAGCTCAGAAAAAAGCAGAAACTGCAGCAGAAGCAGAATAGATGCGAGGTGCACAGCACCGAGTGCGTCAAACTAAGAAAAGCCGATAACAAAATTATTGGTAAAAGTGATACAAAACAAGTATGCAGGCGCAACTTAAATAATCGTAAGCAGTGTCTACGTACGTAGTACAGGAGAATAATAAAATGGCACATAAGAAAGGTATGGGATCTACCCGTAACGGACGTGATTCAGAAGCGAAGCGTTTAGGCGTTAAAAAATTCGGCGGTGAAATCGTTAAAGCCGGTAACATTCTAGTTCGTCAACGCGGAACAAAAGTTCACCCGGGCAACAACGTAGGTATCGGTTCAGATGATACATTGTATGCTTTGATTGACGGTCAAGTAAAATTTGAAGCACACAGACGCGACAGAAAACAAGTTAGCGTTTACGCTGTATAGTGAATAAAAAAAATAAAAAAACGAGTCTTAAACTTAAGGCTCGTTTTTTGTTGCAATTTTGTAACAAATCTCTCAAATTATTAAAGTTTTCTCACAGACCTTCCGATATAAAACATGTAATCAGAAATTTATGGAGAAATAATATATGTTAAAAAAGATAATATCCCCGTCGTGTAATATATGCGAAAGTGTGGAATTTATATTAAGAGGAGCGAGAAAACGCCGAAATATGGCAATGGCGTCTGCCAAGATGATTAATGCGGACGCAGGTATAGAAGCGCAACGATTACGCGCAGTGAAATAGAAGTAAGAGAGCTTTACTTATTAAAAAGACCGATTTAAAATCGGTCTTTCTTTTATGGTTTTATTAGAAACTTAATGGCTTTTCCGTCAATATGCTGCTGCATGGCATATTCAACTTTTTCAAGCGGAAGCGTATCTGTTATAAGCTTTTCAACTTCAACTTCACCTGATGCGATATAATCCAGAGCCATTCTAAAATACTTTGGAGTATGGTGAAATACACTCATAAGTTTTATGTCGCCGTAATGCATTTTTGTCGTGTCAAACGTAACCGTAGAACCTGATTTACATCCGCCAAAGAAATGAACCGTACCACCCGGGCGAACGCAAGAGAAAATTCTTTCCCAAATTTCAGGCAATCCTACACATTCTACTGCAACATCAAGTCCTCTGTGTTCTTCAGTATATTCTTTAAAGATTTTTTCAGGATTTGGGTATCTGGTCAAATCAATAATTTCATCAGCATGAGCAAATTCATCAGCCAGCTTAAGTTTCATGGGATTTCTGCCAGCAACTATGACATTAGCACCTTTCAGTTTAGCAAGGCGAGCAAACATAAGCCCGATTGGTCCTATACCGATAATCCCGACAGTCTGCCCTTCTTTAATACCTGTTCTTTCAACACCGTGAACAACATTTGCTAAAGGTTCACAAAATGCAGCTTTATCAAAGCTTAAATCGTCAGGCAAAATAAGTGTATTTTCCTTAACAATACGGGCAGGAACTGTTATATACTCTGCATAAGCGCCATTAAGTAAATCAAGATTTTCGCACAAGTTATATTCCTCATGCCTGCAGTAAAAACAGTGTCCGCAAGGCGCAGAATTTGCACAAACAACTCTGTCACCAACTTTTACGTTTTCGACACCTTTGCCGACTTTATCAACAATTCCTGAAAACTCGTGTCCGAAACCTGACGGAACGGATTTAATAAGTACGGGATGACCGCGTCTAAAGGTTTTTACATCAGTTCCGCAAGTCAAAGCAGACATAACTTTTACGACAATTTCACCTTCTTGAGGCGGTTTTACCGAAACTTCTTCATATTTTATATTTTGCGGTCCGTAATATTGTATAGCACGCATTGTTTATTCCTTTATTTTTATATACGCTTTCATAATTTTATTTGACATAGTATCATCAAAAGCCTGTTGAATATCATCAAGCTTGTATTCTGTAGAAATTCCGCTGACCTTAACTTTACCTGTTCTCAAAAGTTCAAGAGAATCTTTCAAATCAGCAGGTGACGGTGAATAGCTTCCCATAACGGTTAATTCTCTGTAATAAATTTCATTATTTGCATAAGCTGACATTTCTGACGGTGTGCTTGAGAATACAAGAATTTTACCGCCGTTTCTGACATGTTTTAAAGCCGTATCAATAGCCTTGTCAGCACCTGATGTCATAAATATACCATCAAATTCACCCGACAATTCTCTCACATCAACTGCATCAATCCCGAGGTTTCGCAAAACTTCAATTCTTTTTGGCAAGAGATCGCATCCGACGACATTTGCACCGCAAGCTTTTAACGCCTGTGCAGTCAAAATCCCTATAGAACCCAGTCCAACGACAAGCACCTTATCGCCAGTCATAAGATTGGCACGTTTTACAGCTCTTACGATACAGCCTAAAGGTTCATAAAAAGAAGCTTCAACTTCTGTAAGATTTTCAGGTTTTAAATGCGCGACATTTTCAAGATGTTCTTCAGATAAATAAACTAATTCAGAAAATCCTCCGGGGCGAATATTAGTCGCTTTAAAATGTTCACACATTGAAACATTTCCATGTCTGCAATAAACACATTTTCCGCAAGGTATATGATGCGAAGTTACAATTGTATCTCCGATTTTAAAATCTGTTTTAGAATTTATTTCAACAATTTGCGCAACAATTTCATGACCCAAAACCGTTCCGTTTTTTGAAATCTTATGTACAAATTTTACAATATCAGACCCGCACAAACCGCATCCCAACACTTTTACGATTGCGCCTTCTCTGCCATCTAAAGTTATTGACGGGGTACTTTTTACTATAATTTTTTCACCACAAATAACAGCTGTTCTCATACAAAAATCTTATCACAAACTTGAAAAGAATAAAAATAACGTCTATAATAAATATATGATTAGCATAAGAAGATTGACGTATTTTGATGCACCTAAAATAAAAAAAATGATATCATATCTGGGCAATGATGACAGAATTTCACAAACACTTACTGTCAATGCATTTGCTCTATGCCACGGGTTATTGCCTTTAAAATTCAAATTCATGCCTGAAAGTTATATTTTACTAAAAGATGGTGAAATCTTAGGACTTATTACTATTGTTCCGACAAGCGGAAATCCGTATAAAATTAATATTACAAAGCTGATTTTTAAACAAAATATGTATGATGTGGGCAAACAGCTTGTTGAGTTTGTGGTTGCAAGATATGGTGCAAAGGGTGCAGTATCATTTATAGTAACAGTTGAACAGTCGCATGATGAACTTTTAGACTTATTTCTGCAGGGCTGCGGGTTCAGACAATGCAGTTATGAAAACTTATGGAAGCTTGACAATTTTACACCGATACAAACTACCAAAGCTCATTTCAGACACTGCCAAAACTCGGATGCGAAATATGTTGCAAGACTTTATAATTCAGAATTAAAAAATTTGTACAGACCATCATTGGAACGCATAAAATCCGAATATGTTGAGCCTGTATTTGCAGGATTAGCAAACGGATATAAAAACAGATTTGTACTCGAAGAACCCGAAAAAGAAAAAATTATAGCATATCTTTCTATTACAACAAATGACAACTACAACTTTATCATTGATATGTCATTGAATGATGCGTATAACATCAATTATGATGAGGTGATTAACTTTGCGCTTTCAGAAATTTCAAGCAGGAAATCAAGATTCTGTGCATTTTTAAAACACAGACAATACACAAAAAATGCCGACAATCTTGAAAAATATCTGCACGAAAGAAATTTAAACTGCATCCAAACCCAATGCGTACTGATAAAAGATTACTACAAACAAATTAAACAGAGTGAGAACGCTCTGCAAATATTCCAGTTTGGAGAATTTTCATCCAATTAACCCCAATAGTGCTCAGTATCCTGTATAAATGATAACTGTCCTGATTTACCTTTTATGTAGGAAATTTCACCGTCACATGCAACCAACTGGGGATTTTCACAAACTGTATGAAAATAAGTTTTTGGAGCATTTGGATTAACATTGTCAACAGCTTCCGCAATTTTCCTCATAGTATTTACAGTCTGGAATTGATCACCGCCTGCAATATTAACACCTGAAAAATCAGGGAAAATTTTTCGTATAAAATCTACTATTTGTTGTACAGGAGTTTTATGGTGCACATGATACAAAGCCTGCTTTGAGGTGTATTCATTAAAAAGATTTAACAGAGCACATGTATGAACATCTGTAGTACTCAAAGGCGTATCAATATTACCAGTTAAGTAACCGCCGCCATAACCGCCTTCTTCCGTAGAGATTCCTACGCTCCGTTCAAGTGTGCCTATATAAGGTCTTACTTGCACAGAACCGGTTTCTGTCGAATAATTGAACGATTTTTTAACTATTCTTTGAACAGGTAAATTATATTTATTTCCTGTGAAAGATGGATTAATTGCAGAAATCATAATCAGTGTAAAACTCGTAAAGAAAAATTATTGCCTTTATATTACTTATTGTTAACCAAATATTTTTTTGTGCTAATATTAACTCGGAGGTAAGGGATATGAATAATTTAAAAATATATTTAGATAAAGATATTAATACAGGATTAATTAAGACAAAAAAAATCGCAGTAATAGGTTTTGGTTCACAAGGCTACGGTCAATCTATGAATTTGAAAGATTCAGGTTGCGATGTTGTTTTAGGTTTAAGACTTGGTGGCAAATCCGATATCAAAGCTAAAGATTACGGGTTTAGAACTATGACAATACCTGATGCCGTAAAATATGCAGATATCGTTCAAATCCTTATACCTGACGAAATTCAGGCAAAAGTTTATGAAGCAGAAATTAAACCGTATTTAAGAAAAGGACAATACTTAATGTTTTCTCACGGATTTAATATTCATTATAAAAGAATTGTTGCACCTGATGGTGTCAGCGTAATTATGGTTGCGCCAAAAGGTCCGGGACATACAGTAAGGAGCGAATATCAAATTGGCAGAGGTGTACCGTCTTTAATCGCTATTTACAATGACGCATCAGGAGATGCAAAAGATATCGCTTTATCTTATGCTTCAGCAATCGGTGCAGGACGCGCAGGAATTATTGAGACAACCTTTAAAGAAGAAACTGAAACCGATTTGTTCGGCGAGCAGGCTGTAATTTGCGGAGGTGTTTCCGCACTTATTAAAACTGGTTTTGAAGTCCTTGTGGAAGCAGGATATTCACCGTATATGGCTTATTTTGAAGTTTTGCATGAAATGAAGCTTCTTGTTGATTTAATAAATCAAGGCGGACTTGCCGATATGAGATATTCAATTTCAAACACAGCTGAATACGGCGATATGACTCGCGGGCCGAAAGTTATCGGCGAGCAGTCGCGTCAGGCTATGAAAGATTTGTTGAAAGATATTCAAAGCGGACGTTTTGCAGACGAATTTTTGACAGAAATGCAAACAGGATGCAAAAAATTCAATGAATTGAGAAAAGAAAACGCAGACCATTTGATAGAAAAAGTCGGCGAAGAAATCCGCTCATCATTTGTCTGGGGAAATAACAACAAAATTGTTGACAGAAGTAAAAATTAATAATTCATTTTTCCTTCATTGAAAATTTTACCGGCACAGGAATAACCTTTGCCGTTTTTTGTACAATCCGAAGTATCATTAATATCGTACGGTACTATTTTCCCGTCATTATAAAGAGCAAACCAGAAAATATCTCTGCCGATTTGATTAGGTTTAGCAGGTCCGTTCACATCAACAATAAAAGCAACGCGTATTTTTTTGCTAATCAAACCCCAAAGCACACCGCCACGTTTGTTATTACTAAAAGCAAGCCCCATCGTTGTACCATCTGCCAATTTAAAAACATAAGTACAGTGAAAAAGCCCATTACCTGAATAAAAAGACACAGCCTTAGAGCCGCCGTTCAAATAACGATAAGACAATGCTCTGTTTTCTTTAGAATAGTCATATTCGTTATAGTTATTCGTGTACTCTTTAACAACTTGTAAATGTTTTTTATAAGCATCAAGTATATTTCTGTTTAAAGAATCATTTTCATCTCCGTCATTATGATCAGAATAAACCCAATATTTAGGTTCAATACCCATATCTTCACTGACAAGATTTGTTGTTTGAGAAATAAGTGAATAAGACTTCTTTAATTTTTCAACATAACCCTTGTTCTGTATATTTGTAATCAAAGATGGCATTGTAATTGCGGCAACAACGCCAATAATTCCAAGAGTAATAAGGACCTCAGCTAATGTAAACGCCAAGCGTGCCGCTTGACCCGCCACCTGGGGTTTGGATAAACTTTCAAGAAACGGAGACTTGCTTAAATTGCCCCACCCCCGACAAATCGATTAAAATCTAAATTTTTCATATTCCTATCCTTTTTTAGTTAATAATATCATATGTTTGTGTTAAAATCAAGAAAAAAAAGGGGATATAAATGTTCAGTACTGATGTAGATTATGAAGTAGTAGTATTCTCTGTGGGAGATACAAAAGCCGGAACAAAAATGGGCAAGCTTCAATTGAAAAATCTTGAAGATAACTCATTATTAAATTGTATATTATGGGAAGAAACCTTAAATCGTTTTGATGCCAAAGTTTTTAGAACCGGCAATATCGTAAGAATTGTCACTGCATCATTTAATGAAAAATTCAACAACTGTCTTGTTTCAACTCTTTCACTTGTTAAAGAAGCTAAAATGGGACTTGACGAAAGAGAACGCGAAAAGGTTTATGCAGAATTAACATCTTATTTTGATAAAATTCAAGATGAAAAATTAAACAGTTTCCTTGTAAAATTCTTTATGGAACACAAAGAAACAATTAAGGTTATGCCTGCTGCAAAACTTATGCACCACAATTATATCGGCGGTCTAATGGTTCATACATTGGAATGTTTAAAATATGCAGAAAGCAATATGGAAATTGCAGATTATAAATTTAACCGCGACCATATTCTTGCTGCGTGTATTTTACACGATATCGGCAAAATCTTTGAATACACAATCGATACAGAAACCGGATTAATCGATTATAACGAAGATTTCAAAAAAGAATGGCTTACACACTCACAATACGGATTTACAATCTGTATGTCAAACGGTTTTAAAGAAGTTGCAAGAATGATTGCTGCACACCATGGCAGAAGCGATTGGGGCGCAATTATAGACTTGAACGAAAAAGACCTTGAACCTGAACTTTATTTTATCCACCTTGTGGATAATTTCTCTGCAAAATTCGGTAAAATAAATGTTCATATTCTTGAAGAAAAAGGAGTTTAATTTTGTCAAAATTAACGGAAAAGCATAATTACAAAGGAACTTTAGTTTGTGTAGAAGGGATTGACGGCTCGGGTAAATCCACCCAGCTTGCACTTTTACGCGACTGGCTGAAAGCTACGGGACAAGATGTAATCTTTACCGAATGGAACTCTTCTGAACTCATCAGCCAGACAACCAAACTTGCCAAAAAGAAAAATATGCTTTCACCGAGAACTTTTTCATTATTACATGCGGTCGACTTTGCAGACAGACTTAAACAGGTAATTGATCCTGCACTGAAAGCGGGCTTTATTGTACTTGCTGACAGATATGCCTACACTGCTTTTGCAAGAGATGTGGCAAGAGGGGTTGACGCACAATGGGTTAGAAATGTCTACAACTTCGCGATAAAACCCGATTTGGCAATATATTTTGATATTGAAGCAAAAGATGCAATGGAAAGAATTTGTTCAAACCGCGCGCCAAAATTCTATGAAGCAGGTATGGATTTAAAATTAAGCAACGACCCGTACGAAAGTTACATGATTTTTCAGGGAAGAGTAATCAAAGAATATCAAAAAATGGTTGATGAATTCGGACTGGTAAAGCTTGATGCAATGGATTCAATCCACTCAAAACAGGTTGCAATCAGAACAATGTTGAAAGAAGTATTAAACAGTAAAGGAGTAAACTTAAATGACTAAACACGGATATGAAGGTTTACTTATTGTGATTGAGGGAACTGATGGGTCAGGTAAATCCACCCAGCTTGAACTTTTGAAAAAATATATTCAGGCACAATCTTACGGCGTTATGGTATCCGAGTGGAAAACATCACGTCTGATTGCAAATGTCATTGATGATGCAAAAGACAGAAACTTGCTTAATGCAACAACTTACAGTTTATTATATGCAGCAGACTTTGCAGACAGGTTGGAAAACCAGATTATCCCTGCGCTAAAATCAGGGTTTATCGTGCTTTTGGACAGATATTATTACACCGCGCTTGCGCGTGACGTTGTAAGAGGACAGGATATTGAATGGGTTAAAAACCTTTATGATTACGCACCCGAACCCGATTTGGTATTCTACCTTGATATGCCTGTAGATGTTCTGTTAAAAAGAATTATCGGAACAACAGGTCTGGATTTTTACGAAAGCGGACGAGATGTCGGGTTCTCAACAGACTTTTACAAAAGCTTTGAAATATATCAGAAAAAATGTTTGGAACAGTACAACAACATGAAATCCGAATATAACTTCAAAAGTATTGACGGGACTTTACCTATAAAAACCATCCATAATATTATGAGTGACGAGGTTCAAACAATACTTGATTCGGGTATTCTTTACTAAAATTGTTACTTAATTAAATAAAAATTTACGTTATGAAACATTTTGAATCATGGGGCATGGTTTATGCTACATTAGAAAATGTAAAAGGAATAGTTTATAGGAGATTATGAATGTCTGAATACTTGAGCAAAGAAGAGATTAAGCAATGGAGAAGCTCATTAGAAAAGATTACATTAGAAGAATTTGCTGCCAGATTAGGGAAAAAGATAGAAGAGGCTAAGCCTACAAACGATTTAATAGATATTGTGTTAAAAGGAAAGCCGGTTGTTTCAAATGAACCCGATTGGAAACAAAATCACGCTGAAAGATTAAGTGCTATCGCTGAACGTGCTTATGAACGTGAACAACAAATTGCACCTACGCCTTTCTCTGTTCATAAAATTCAAATTGAAGAAACACCTGTTGCAAAAGAAGCTCCTAAAAAAGCTCCTGCAAAACCAAAAGCAGAAAAGAAACCTGCAGTTAAAAAAGCTCCTTCTGCAAAGAAAACTGTAAAAGCTGAAACTCTTAGAGAAGAAATAAGAATTGTTTTCAAAAAAGCTTTGACAGACAGAGAACAAAAAGTTTTTGATCATTTTGCAGAAAACAAAGGTAAAATAGTTTACGCAAAAGATTTGGCTGGCATTTTGGATTTACCGAGAGATTATGTATATAAATACATTAAAAACCTCAGAGCAAAAATCGAAGGTGACAAACTTGAAAATGCCGACAAAGGCGGATTTATATTAAATATCTAAAAAAAGCGCCAATGGCGCTTTTTTTATTTTCTCAATAATAAATTTATACCCGCAGTAAAATAGCTTTTAACTTCTGCAAATGACCTTATTCTTGATAACATTTTCAAGATATATAACGGTCTTAAATAAAATCTTTTAATTGCAGATTTATGAAGTTCAAATACTCTATCACGAGTTAAGTGATGAGTATTTACTGCAGGATAAAAGTACGCGTTTTCAAAAGATGTTTCTTTATCAATCAAGTTATGTTCTAATGCATAATCGTAATACCTTGACCCGGGCAGCGGCGTTGCTGTATAGAAACTTATAAAATCACTGTCAAGCTCGATTGCAAATTTTATAGTATCCTCAACGGTTTCCTCACTTTCCCACGGTAAACCGATTACAAAATAATTATAAATCCTGATTTTTGCATCTTTGAATGTTTTAACCGTTCGTCTGACATCATCAAGCGTAATCTTTTTACCCATTTTTTCAAGCATATATTGAGAACCGCTTTCAACCCCGATACTTACAAGACGGCAGCCAGATTTGTACATAATATGCGCCATCTCATCATCTGCTGTATCAGCTCTTGTGTTTGCAGACCATGTGATTTTCAAACCACTTTCCATAATCGCATTACACAAAGAAATCGTCCAATCTTTATCGATATTAAAAATATCAGACCAGAACACAAAATTTGTGATATTGTATTCTTCAACACATTCTCTAATTTCTGCAACAATATTTTCAACGCTTCTGCGTCTGACTTTTGCACCGGAAACAGGTGTTGCCAGACAAAAGAAACAATGGAACGGACAACCGCGCGAAACCTTTATTACAGCCTGAACTTTATTATTATCGGGACGTCTGTAAATCGTGTTATCAACAAGATGACGCGCAGGGAAAGGAATTTCGTCCAAATTTTCAATAAAAGGTCTTACGCCTGTAAATTTTACCCCGCTGTCGCGATAGTAAATTCCTAAAGGCTTTTCAACCCCTTGCAAAATCTCTTTAAGAGTTTCCTCAGCTTCGCCCGAAATTACAATATCAAGTTCAGCGTGTTCATTCATAACCCTTTCTGCAAGGGTTAAAAAAGTCGCTCCTTTTGCGATTGTCACAATATTAGGTAATAACTCTTTAGCAGTTTTTATTGCTTCCAAATCATGTTCCAATGTAGGAGTTGCAACATTTACAACCAAGTAATCAGGTTGAAATTCTTTCAAATCTTTTTCAAAATCACCACCCTGACTATAGTCCTGAATTCTCGCTTCCAATCCTTCTTTTTCGGCGACAGCTGCCAAATACATTAAATCAGTCGGAGGCAGGGGAGGAATTACCAACAACTCTTTTGTAGGCTGCTGGCATCTGTCCTCTCGATTTAAAACGGGTGATGGGGGATAAATAAGAAATATTTTTTTCATTATACTTTTTCCTTAACCGTATTAGCAACAAAAGCCGCAATTGCAAGACATACAGCGCCGATTACAAATGCATATTCCCAGTGGTAATTTATGTATTCAGAGCCCATTGTAAAGGAGCATTTTGAAATAAACCATGCAACAAGCGTACATACAAATACTTGCGGACCTGCGATAAAGATATTAAATATACCCATTACAGAGCCTTCAGTTCCTTTTTTAATAAACTGAGAAAGCATTGCAAACGGAAGCGCACAAATACTTGCCCAGCCGATACCAGCAAGCCCCATTAAACATGCAACAGCTTTCGGGTTCTTTGTCCAAAACATTCCAAGATATGCCAAAATCATTGTAATCAATGAAATTATATGAACTTTTTTGTTTGTATATTTAGCAGATAAAACACCGATAGGGATTGCAACCAAGAAACAAATCAGATTAAATACTGCAAAACAGATTGATGAAAAATTAGTTCCGTTCAAAGTTGCCTGTGCGTACATTTCTTTTAAGCTTTCCGATGCAGTAGTCAAATCAGGCACGCAATAAATTGTGTGAACTGCATACTGTGTAAAGAAAATCATCATACACATTGTACCAATCCATGTAAAAAACTGCATTGTACAAATTTTAGAAACTTCAGGTGACATTGCAAAAAAGTTTTTTAAAGATTCTATGAATGAACCTTCTGACGCTTTTTCAATTTCTTTTTTATCGTTATGTTCTTTAATAGTTAAACAAGTCCAAATCATACCGAGCGTAAACGCAACAGCTGCCATTACAAATTGAGCGGGGATAGACATTTGATAATTAAACGCCCATTTTAAAAACGGAGCAGTACCTGCAGCAACAACAGAACCTAATCCGATTGCAAGGCTTATATAAGAATTCGCAAGCGAATGCTGTTCTTCGGGCACAACATCAGGGACTAAAGCTCTGTAAGGTCCTTGCGCAACATTCACGCAAGCATCAATAATCCAAATCATTATTGCCGCAATAAAAAGTGCAGTTAAAGGCGGTAAATTTAATCCCGTAACATTATGCAAAAATTCGGCAACACCTGCGGAGTTCGGGAAAATCCACAAAGCAAGAGATGCCAATAACGCCCCGCCCAAAAGATAAGGTCTGCGTCTACCAAGCGGTGAAACTGTTTTGTCACTCAACGCACCGACCAACGGTTGTACAACCATTCCCGTAAAAGGCCCTGCAAGCCAAATAAGTCCGTAAATAAACGGTGATGCGCCCAAGCCTTCTGTGACAGGCCCTGATAAAATTATTCTCATCTGCCAAGCAAATTGCAATCCGAAAAAGCCCAATGCAAAATTCAAAAATTGAGCAGTCGTAAATTTTTTCAAATCATTACTCATTAAATTCTCTCCCCAAAATATATCGCTTTATAATTTTAGCCCAAAACAAGCGCACGGTCAATATATTTCAATTAATTCTTTCAAAACTTTATTGTAAGGTGTCGGGATATTGTGTTTTTTACCAAGTTCAATCATAACCCCCGCAAACATATCGACTTCCGTTTTTCTGCCTGCCTCAACATCTTGAAGCATTGATGTTTTACCTTCGGGACACATCATCTTTAACGCCTCAAGTGCATCATCAATCATTGTTTCTGTATTTTGAACACCCTCGGCATGCGCAATGGTTTGAACCTCTTTCATTACATTTACAACAAATTCCATACATTTTTTGTTGTTAAGCATCTCGCCAAAAGTCAAACGCATCAATGCTGTTATCTGGTTAGACGAAACATTCAACATAAACTTCAGCCACATTGAGCGGATAATGTCATTCGGAATTTCATAATTAATCTCGACTTTGTCAAAATATTTTCGGATACGTTCATTTGCACCCATAACAATTGTATTCACGCCGTCCTGCGTAATATTTCTGCCTTCACGCACTGCACTGTGACCAATAAAATACGAATACACTACTTTTTCAGCACCATATCGCTCTGCAATAAATTTTTCGCTCGTTACCCCGTTAAGCAAAGAAAGAATTAAAGTATTCTCTCCTACAAAATTTTTGATATTCTCAACCGCATCTGCCAAGCCGTCATATTTAGTCGCAATAATAATCAAATCCGCCTTAAACTCATCATCGGGCAGAATATAGTCCAATTCCATAACTTTACCGTTAAATGTTGTCGGATTTTTTTTGTAACGTTCAAGCCTGTCACTATCGACAAGAATTTTTGCCCCTTTTATTTTATCGGCATAAATGCTTCCGATTGCACCCAGACCGCATATTAATACATTTTCAATTTCTCTCATACGCTAATTTTAACATTTCGTAAACAAAAAAGCAATTTCAAGCGAAAAAAATACTTTATATATAAGTAGTGTAGTTTTAATTTGTAGTGTAGTAAATGGGATTTGAAATCAACAGACCGCTTAGTGTGGGCGGAATTACCCCGAATATTTACGTCGACCGAAAAAGAAATACATATTTCGGAAACACTTTAAATGCGGATACATTTGAAAGTACTTCAATAAACCGCTTTACAACGGAAACTGCAATAAAAAGAATGATTGAGAATAACCCGAAAGTTAAAAATATAGTAAAAGATTTTAACCCTAACCTTAATTTGAATATGAATGAATTGAGAGAGCTTTTATCAAACCACGCAACAGACACGCAAAACATTACAAAAGGTATTATCGAAAATCTCCCGTTTGCACTTCAATCAAAAGTTGACGCTAAAGCAATTGAAGATGCAAGCTATTTACATGATTTAGGCAAAGTGCTCATCCCTGCAGAAGTTTTAAACAAACCAGGCAGGCTTGATGAAAATGAAACAAAAATTATGCATACGCATTCTGAATTAAGCTATGAAATGCTTAAAAACAGCGGACTTGATGACAAAACTTTAAAACTTATCAGAAACCACCACCAGAATGCAAAACGTACAGGCTACCCCTGGGTAGAGCAAAACTTTAATGCAGATTTGAATTTACAAATTTTATCTGTTGCCGACAAATATTCTGCACTAACAGAAAAACGTACATACAAAGAGCCAATGAGCCCTAAACAAGCATTAACAATAATTTATCAGGACGTAAAAGAAGGGAAAATGCACCCGTTTGTATTCAAAGCGCTTGTTAATTACGCACAGCAAACTCAAACTGTAGCTAATAACGTATGTTTGTGATAAAATAAATAAGCAATGAATTTAGATACAGCTATAGATACATTTTTATCACCCATAGCCGATAAAATTTCAGGGATAATATTCAGCTCAATTACAATACACGGAGTAAAAATTGAGTTTCTTGTTGCGCTTTTAATGAGTGCCGCAATATACTTTACCCTGCGGACAAGATTTATCGGAATCTGGGGATTTAAACATGCCTTTAAGCTGATTACTAAAAATTACGAACACAAAGATATTATAAAAAAGAAAAAACGCGGAGAAGTTTCATCATTTCAGGCTCTAACCGCAACGATTTCTGCATCGGCAGGCATAGGAAACGTCGCAGGTTCAGCTGCAGCAGTTTCAATCGGAGGACCTGGAGTAATTTTCTGGATGGTTATTGCAGGATTTTTCTCAATGGCATTAAAGTTTGCAGAAGTTGTACTCGGCATAAAATTTAGAAAAGTCAATCCTGACGGAACTATCGCGGGCGGTCCGATGTATTATATTGAAGGAGCTTTGAAAAATAACAGATTTATAGGAAAATTCGCACCACACTTATCAAAGATTTATGCAGTTTGCTGTATTTTTGCAATGATTGGCGGCTGGAATTTATTCCAAATTAACGCTATGACAACTCAAATCACAGAAGTTACAGGCGGAGACAAGAGCTTCTTTGCAAATCAAAGCTGGCTTTTGGGACTCATCGTTGCCGTAATAACTTACTTTACAATTATCGGCGGAATTAAAGCTATCGGAAAATTTACATCAAAAGTTACGCCTGTTATGTGCACTTTATATGTTTTAACGGCATTCGCAGTTTGTTTATATAATATCGGACATGTTCCGCATACCTTAAAAATAATTATAGAAGAAGCTTTCAGTCCTCGCGCAATGACAGGTGGCATGTTTGCCTGTATGCTTTGGGGATTCAGACGTGCAATGTTTGCAAACGAAGCCGGTCTTGGCACTGCACCGATTGCTTTTTCGGCAGTAAAAACAAGTAAGCCTGTCGCTCAAGGTTTTATCGCCATGCTTCAACCGTTTGTTGATACCGTAATTGTCGGTTCTGCAACGGCTTTTGTAATCGTAGTTTCAGGCGAATACCTCAATACAACGGGAATTGCAGGAATTGAATTAACATCAAAAGCATTCGGAAGCGTGTGTCCGTTTTTCCCAATATTGTTAACATTTATGGCTAGCTGTTTTGTACTGTCCACAATGCTTTGCGGGTCATATTACGGAATTAAAGCTTGGAATTATTTATTTGGCGAAACAAAATTGACAACGCGTACTTTTCAGGTAATATATTGTATATTCATAGTTATAGGTTCTGCCATGAACTTTAAGAGTATAATTAATCTATCTGATGCATTTACTTTATTCTTGGCTGTGCCAAACTTAATAGCAGTATTCATGTTATCAGATGTAATTATGAAAGAACTGAAAAGATACTGTAAGAAATACAACGTAGGACTATTTAAAGAGGAGAGAATATGAAAAAGAATTGTTTGGAGATAGTTAGAGGAAAATGCGAAAGCTGTAACGGTTGTGCACTTGCATCAACAAGAAACAATGTAGTTTTTGGTGACGGTAACCCTTCAACTGCTAAAATCGTACTTATTGGCGAAGCTCCGGGAGAAATGGAAGATGAAACAGGAAGACCTTTTGTTGGTCGTGCAGGTCAATTATTAGACGAATTTCTATCTGAAGCAGGTATTTCACGTAACGAAGATGTTTATATTATTAACACTGTAAAATGCAGACCTCCTGAAAACAGAGTTCCTACAGATGAAGAAAAAGCTTCTTGCAGAAAATTCTTAGACGCACAAATTGACATCATTAACCCAAGAGCAATTGTTCTTTGCGGTGCTACAGCTTTGAAATCTTTTGTGAACTTAGATAAAAAACAAACTATTTCAAAAGTTAGAGGTCAATGGATGAACATTACGGTTGACGGTAAAGAATACAGATCAATGACAATTTTCCACCCGTCATACTTGTTAAGAAACCACTCAATGGAAGAAGGTTCTCCAAGAAGATTGATGCAGCAGGATTTGGCAAATATCAAAAACGAAATTCTATTTGATGTAGATCACAACAATATATTTGCTCAACAACCTGCAATGGTATAAGAAAAAGCCCTTCTAAAGAAGGGCTTTTTTATTAGAATAAATTTAACTGTTCCTGTTTGGCAAAATGTTTTTCAAGATAAGATTTACGGTGATATGGAGATACTCCAAACCTATCAATCGCACTCATATGATCTTTTGTTAAATAGCCCATATTATTTGCCCAGCCGTATTGAGGATATTCCTCATCAAGCTTTAACATATACCTGTCACGTTCAACTTTTGCCAGTATACTTGCAGCAGCAATTGAGGCAGAAGTACCGTCACCTTTAATTATAAACCTTTGCGGATATTGTAATGCAGGGATTTGACGGTTACCATCGACAAGCACAATCAAATCATCACATTCTATATTTTTCCTGACATTTTCAACAGCCTGACGCATTGCACCCAAAGATGCTTTTAAAATATTAATGCGCTCAATAACATCAACATCTGCAGACACAACAGAATTTACCGTTTCATTTTTAATGATATCATATAGCTCATCTCTGTGCTTTTTAGAAACTTTTTTACTGTCATTCAAATAAACAAGTTTTTCAATCAAATTTTTATTTTTATTTGTAAAACTAACAGCAGCGGCAAATACTGCTCCGACACCCGAACCGCGTCCTGCTTCATCTGTACCAATAATAACTTTATTCTGCTTCTTATCAAAAGCAAAAAGCTCTTTATACTTCTCCATTACACCTCGTCAAGAATAAACTTTCCGATTTTGCCTTCTCTAAAATCTCTCAAAATATAAACAGATGTTCTTTCAATATCCGCTTCACCGCCTGATATAATCCAATTACGTGATTTCGCTATATCTTCAATTGTAAGATTATCAACTTTATAAAATTCTTTCACAATCTGAGGATATTTTTCCCCGAGCATTGCCAAAAGTTCCTTTGCTACAACTTCATTGGAATACGCATTCTCAGACACCGCATTAACAAATGCCAGTTTGCGAGCACGCTCCTGATCTTCCTGTTTCATCGGAATAATTCCGGGAGTATCAAGCAAATCAAGCTGCGGGTTGATACGTACCCACTGCTGTTGACGCGTAACACCGGCTTTTGCACCAATTTTTGTTTTTGATGAACGGGTTAATTTATTAATAATACTGGATTTCCCGACATTCGGCATACCGACAACCATAACACGTGCAGGACGTCTTAATAACCCTTTTTTCATCAAAGCTTGAATACGAGGTTCGGAAAGCTGAACCGTTTTTTTTACAATATAGTTCAAGTCTTTGGAATTTTTTGCATCAGATTTAACAACAGGAAAGCCTGTTTTTTCTTCCAAAATTTTAATAAATTTATTTAACTCATTAGTATCCGTCAAATCCGATTTATTTAACAATAGCAAACGAGGCTTTTCTCCCAAAAGCCTCGTAATATTATCATAACTGCTTGAAAAAGGCAGTCTCGCATCAATAACTTCAATAACCGCATCCACTAACGACAATTGTTCTTTAAGCTTTCTTTCAGCTTTAGCAATATGACCGGGATACCAGTGTATGTGAAGCTTATCTTTTTTCAATTTTTTCCTTGATACGAGTTGCTTTACCTGAACGTTCTCTCAAGTAGTAAAGTTTAGAACGTCTTACATCACCTTTTCTGAGAACATTAATTTTTTCAATTCTCGGAGAGTTAAGTAAGAATACACGTTCTACACCAACACCTTGGAATACTTTTCTAACAGTAATAGTTTTGTTAATACCAGAACCGTGTTTTTTAATAACAGTTCCTTCGAAAGCCTGAATTCTTTCTTTGTTACCTTCAACAATTCTAACGAACACTTTAACAGTATCGCCTGGATTTGCATCAGGAAGATTTTCTCTTAAAAATGGTTTTTCCAATTCATCAATAATAGGGTTCATTTCACATTTCCTTTATAATTATATTTCGTACTTTTTGAATTCCTTAAATCGGTGTTCCACAAATACACCGACGCACGTGAAATTATCGTAAAACAAAGGCGGAAAAATTTCAAGCGGTTTTTAAAATTTTGTAATATAATTACAATATGGCAGGCGATTACAAAAAATTATTAAACAAAAAGAAAAAGAAGGTATTTGCAGACCCTAAAAATATGGGTGTAAATATTGATAAAAATGAATATTACGAAATTATTTTGTCAAATTCCGCAAACCCCGAAAATATTCACAAATAAGCGGATAGAATTTCTTAACATTATTAACAATTTCTGACAAAACAGTCATAATTATCAAGTCTATCATCAAGCACAGAAATGCCCCCCCCCCGAAAACAGGCGTAACCGTTATTACAATTTGGTTTAACGCCAAATAATTCAAAGAGTTTTTACCTATATATTGTAACGGTTTCAAAGAAACAAAATTACAAATTAATTTTGACAAATAAAAATATGCTAAGGTTGCGGTCAACGCATTAAAATAAAAAAGTAATAAATTCGGATACTCATAAGCTCTTACATTACAATGTCCATTTTTGAATATAAATATAAAAGATATAACAAATAATGAAACTCCAACCGCTAATTCTTGCTTTAAATTTAAGTTTGGTTCTTTCTTTTTAAAAACATAACCGGCATAAAAGACTAAAAGCATGAATAATGCAGCATCAATTGAATATGGTAATCTGATTTTTAAATAGTATTCAGCAACGGCAATAATTAATAAGACAAAACCAAGTAAATATTTGTTTTTTATCTTACTATTCAAATACCAAAAAATAATATTCACAAAGAACAAACAAGTCAAAAACCATAAAGCACCGGCAACTTGTAAATGTCTGTTATTAAAAAAGAACAATTTTTCGAAATAAGTTCCAATCTTAAAACCATGCACTAATAAAATGCATAATAATGCATTAAGAAAACCAAAATACAAGTATGGTTTTATCAAAGAATTATACTTTCTTTTAAGAAGTTCTTTAAATTCATAATTTTTAAACAAATAACCTGATATAAAGAAAAACATAGGCATATGAAAAGCCGATATGTAATCAGCAAACTTATCACCAAAATCAATACTTGGAAGATAATTTATATGTCCCATAACCATGAAAATAATCCCGATTGCTTTAAACAAATCAATAAATTCAAAACGTTTTACTTCAGCCATAAAATAATGATATCACAAATATATTGACAATTAAACATGTTCGATATAGAGTAGATATACGCGAAAAACACTAAATGCTATGGGCATGTGGTACTCTGCCGACGAGAAAGATTAAGTATCTTTCGAGGAGAGGGGTAGACACGCTCAGTGAGTGAAAAGAACTTGATAATTGAATATGGGCATGTGGTGGAATGGTAGACACGCTAGTCTTAGGAACTAGTGCTAACGCGTGGGAGTTCGAGTCTCTTCATGCCCAAATAAAAAAGCACCCCTTTATTGGGTGCTTTTTTTGCAAGGAGAAATTATATGGATAAAATTCAACCAATAAATTCAATTGATGCGTTAGAAGTTTATAAAATTCTGTCATCCGAAAAACTTACAGATGCACAAAAAGCTCAATTTATAAAAAAGAATTCTGTTGCAATTAAAAACCTCGCCAAAACAGATATTACTCAAAATGAATTTAAAGAGCTAATGGCACACAGACCGCTTATACGTTTTCGTCCTTTAAAAAACTCTTTTACAAAGCAAGGCGATGACATAATGTTTGCAAAATCTGTGGGAATAACTAAAAAAGAGATAAAAAAATATATTAATTCCATAATTGATAATAATTTTGAGAACCAACATCCGGAAAATATTGAAAAAGCTAAAGCTTATGTTTATCGTCATGGCACAAAAGCTCAGGTTATTTCATTTTTAGAATATGAACTTTCTGATGTTAAAACAACACTTCAAAAATTATATAAAACACTAGAGGATAATTCAGGCGGACTTGCCGATTATTTTTCACGTCCGATTCACAGAATGGACAATATTACGCTCGGAAAACTTTATAACACAATCGATAAAAGTTTGAAAAATTCCGCTAACGCAGGTTATATAAAGCCTGATGAAATAAACACACATGCTCAGTGGGCTTTAGTGAAAATCTACGAAATTCAGAATAATTCGAAACTAATCAGAGCATACGAAGCTTATAATAATTTAACAACATAAAAAAGGATAGGTAAAAACCCTATCCTTTTCATTATTAAAACCTCTTACCAACGCAATGATATTCAAATCCGCGCTGTTTCAAACGTTCTCCGTCATATTGATTTCTGCCGTCAAAGATTACAGGCTCTTTCAATAATTCTTTTACTCTGTCAAAATCAGGGCGTCTGAATTCGTTCCATTCTGTTAAAAGAAGCATGCAATCCGCATTTTCTAAAGCTTCATACGAATTTTTCGCATAAGTTATTTTATCACCCCAGATTTGTTTTGCCTGTTCAAAACCTTTAGGGTCATACGCTTGAACTTTTGCACCAAACTCCAATAAGAAATTAATTATTGTAATAGCAGGTGACATTCTCATATCATTTGTTTTAGGTTTAAATGTCAAGCCCCATACCGCAACGGTTTTGCCTACCAGATTCATGCCGTAACGTGCTAAAATTTTATTTATAAATATTACCCTTTGTTCTTTGTTAACTTCATCTGCAGATTCAATTAATCTGTGACCGCAATTGTGATCTTTTGCAGTCTTTAATAAAGCTTTAACATCTTTCGGGAAACAGCTTCCGCCATATCCGAGCCCAGGGAATAAGAATTGAGATCCGATACGTTTGTCTGAACACATACCGATACGAACCATTTCTGCATCTGCACCGACCGCTTCACAGATATTTGCAATTTCGTTTGCATAAGATATTTTTACTGCCAAGAATGAATTTGCTGCATATTTAGTCATTTCTGCAGATTTAACATCCATTATAACGAATCTGCTTGCAGTTCTGAAAAACGGAGCATAAACTTCCTGCATAATCGCCGTAGCTTTTGGCGAATTTGAGCCTATAACTACTCTGTCAGGTTTTAAGAAATCATCAACAGCAGCACCTTGTTTTAAAAATTCAGGGTTTGATACAACATCAAATTCGCCGTCATAGAATTTTGCAACAGTTGCACTGACTTTTTCTGCTGTTCCGACGGGAACAGTTGATTTATCAACAATAACTTTGTATCCGTTCATAGCCTTACCGATACTTTCGGCAACAGCCATAACATATTGCATATCAGCAGAACCGTCTTCACTTTGAGGTGTTCCGACAGCGATAAAACAAACTAAAGATTTTTTCACCGCATCTTCCAAGTTTGAAGAAAAATGAAGTCTGCCTTCCATGACATTTGCTTTAATTAATTCTTCCAACCCTGGTTCATATATAGGCACAATGCCATTTTCAAGTTTTTTTAATTTTTCCAAATCATTATCAACACAGATTACATCATTACCCATATCAGCAAGGCATGTTCCTGCAACTAATCCAACATATCCTGTTCCTATAACACAAATCTTCATCTTTTTACCCTTTCTGCAAACTTTGGTTCGACTTTATATATTTTGGTCAGTCGCCGCGCTTTCTATCATATTTCAACTTTTTGTACAAATTTTCAAAACGCTTGCTCCCGTTTTTTACCCTTTCTACTCCTTTTTCTTTATATTAACACAAATAAATTTTTTATGAGATAATATAATAAAATAAGGGGATAGACACATGGATTATAAATTACAGAATACGGCGTCAAAGGATGCATTTAACTATAAATATTTATTGGGAAAAATCTTTCCTTATATAAAACCTGTTCTGCCAAGAGCGCTGACAAACCTTGCTATTGCAATACCTTTAGGACTTTTGGATGGTGTAGTTGCGCTTTCCTTGAAACCATATTTGGATTTTGTAGTTAACGGAAACCCCGAACATACTTGGACATTTTTCGGAATAACTGTTTATTCTCAAGCTTTTCTTGCTATGATAATCCCGTTTGGTATTGTAGGATTTGCATTATTTCAGGGTGTTTTAAAATATGTAAGCAATTATTTGACTGACTGGACAGGTCAAAAAATTTCAATGTCATTGAAAAAAGATTTGTTTAAAAAGTTAACTTCAATGGATCCTCAATTTTTTGACGTAAATTCATCAGGTATAGTTTTAACAAGATTTTTGTCAGACCCTGATACTGCTTCAAAAAATATTATTGAAATGTTAAAATCTTTTATTGCAACATTTTTTGGACTTATCGGGCTTGTCGGAGTTTTATTATACAACAGCTGGAAACTTGCGATTATAGGCGTAACAATCATGGCTATTGCGATTACACCTGTTACCTTAATCAGAAAAAGAATTAAAAAAGTATCAAATGCAAGCATGGTTGTCGGCGGGAATATGACAACAAACTTTAACGAAACATTCGCAGGCAATAAAATAATGACTGCATACAATTTACAAAAAGACCAGAATCAGAAATTTGACAATCAAATTCATGAACAATTCCATCTTGCAATGTCATTAACAAAACGTGTAGGCTGGATGTCCCCGATTATGTATTTTGTATGCTCTATCGGTATTGCGCTTGTAATGGCATACGGAAACCACTTAATTTTGTCAGGTCAAATGACAGCAGGAAGTTTCGCATCATTTGTAACTTCACTATTATTGTTATACAAACCTACCAAAACACTCGGAAATACTTTAACAAACCTTCAAGGCGTGTTTGTTGCAATGAGCCGTGTATTTGAATTGTTTGATATGACTCCTCAGATTAAATCTCCCAAAAACGCTAAAACTTTAAGCGGTTTAAACAGTTCAATCGACTTTGAAAATGTTAATTTTGAATATGAACCGGATACTCCGACACTTAAAAACCTTAACTTACACGTTAACAAAAATGAAACAATTGCACTTGTCGGAAACTCTGGCGGAGGCAAAAGTACTGTAGTAAGCTTATTGCCGAGATTTTATGATATCAAATCAGGTTCTATCAAATTTGACGGAGTTGATATCAGAGAGTTTGACTTAGACAGCTTAAGAAACAATATCTCATTCGTATTTCAGGATAACTTCCTGTTCTCGGGAACTATCAGAGATAACATTATGATGGGCAATGAACAGGCAAATGCCGAACAACTTGATAAAGTTATCAAAATGGCGCATTTAGACGAATTTATCTCAACACTTGAAAACGGACTTGATACATACGTAGGCGAACGCGGAACAACTCTATCGGGTGGACAAAGACAGCGTGTTGCAATTGCCAGAGCAATGTTAAAAGATGCACCGATTGTTATATTAGATGAAGCAACTTCTGCTCTTGATAACAAATCAGAAGCGATTGTTCAAAAAGCTCTGGATAACTTAATCCAAAACAAAACAGTATTTGTAATTGCACACAGATTATCAACAATTCAAAACGCAGACAGAATTGCCGTTATCAATGAAGGCGAACTCGTTGAACTTGGCACACATGACGAGCTTATGGCAATAGAAAACGGCAAATATAAGTATTTATATGAAATGCAATTCAAAAGGAACATGGTTAATGCATAAAATTTTAACAAAATGGATAGAACCTTATGTACTGTTGGAAACTTTAAAGAAACACCATAATCTTGTAAAAGTTTATACATTCGACGGATTTTCAAAAAATGATGTAAAAAAAGAGTTTTTGAAAAACCTGAATAATAGAACCGGTCTTTACATGAAAAACGTAAACAATTTCTACATGTTTGAGGGCACTGCCGACATTGATAAAATTTTTGAATTTACAGCAGAGGATTATGAAATAACTGACGATATCAACAAACCTTTTGAAATGGTTGATATGGGAAAAGCCGAAGCAAGTTTTGTTTACTCGTCATAACCGAGTTCAACAGCTTTTTGGTAAGCAAAATGCGCTTCTTTTTCACGTCCGAGTTCTTGAAGGATTTTATATTTTTGAGCAAATGTCCACATATCATACTCGCCCAGAAGTATTGCTTTATTTATACTGTCAAGAGCTTCTTCAAACCTGTCAAGATAAGCTTCACAGCAGGCAATCCAGTAATATATAAGTCCCTGTTCCTCATATTCAAGAGCTTTTTTACCACACTCCAAGCCTTCCTCATAACGCTCAAGCCTGAATAAAAATACCATTTTATCTCTGTAATTTGGTGCATCTTTTTCTTTTATAAGCTGTTTATTTATACAAAGCAAAGCTTTATTGTAATCCTCCATATCAGCATAAGTTTGAGCAAATATATAATAAAGCATCTGGCTTTCAGGGTATATTTTTTCAAGTTTTTCCAGAACCTTTAACGCATCAGACGGTCTTTTCATTTTTCTTAAAATCGAAATTTTATGATAATAAGCACTCTCATCCATGTTGTTATTTAATAATGCCAAATTAGCATATTCTAATGCAGACTTATAATCATTTGTAATCTGGTACGCTCCGCACAGATAACCGTAGCACTCAACGTAAGATGCATCTTTTTTCAAAATATTTTTATATATCTCAACAGCTTCTTCGGTTTGTCCAAGCATGCTGATGATTGAAGCTTTTCTTATCAAATATGCTGGTTTTGGATTTATACTTATAGCTTTTTCAATTTTTGCAAGGCAATTTTCTGTATCTTCATAATAATTTTCAGACAAAATATAATAATATTCATCTTTTGAAATAGAATGTGTTAATCTTCCAAAAAACATACTAAGCTTGCTGAAAATGCAGATATCCATATTTAATTTTTCAATAAGTAATGCACTTAGAGCAGATGACAAAAGAAATATCTGTGGACTTATACAAAGATTTTTACCATCTTGTAACATAGCTTTTAATACAGATTTCAAAGCATTGAAAAATTCACCAAGAGCAAGATAAGCATAAGCTTTAAACAATAAATAAGCAGGAGTTGTTCTGTTTAAATTTATCAATTTTTTAGCGTAATTTTTACAGGCACGTTCCCGAAACAATTGTCCATAAAGAACTACCGCACAAAAATATGCAAGCTCGTAATCCTCAGGAGCTTTTTCAAACAATTCAATTAAGTACTTTTCAGCCTTTGCAAACCTGCCATCATTCTGATATATCATAACAAGAAGCACATCTGCATAGTAATAATCAGGATCTGTGGCCTTTGCTCTTAAAGCATTTTTTAAAGCCTTGTGCATTTTTTTGTCTGTCATATAAGCATCAGCAAGAAATGCGTAATTCTGCGCAGACTTCTCTCCTTCGGCAATACGTTTTTTCAAAAGCCTGATAACCTTGCGTGCCGTAAACTCTGTAATATGAAATTCTGCATCATCGTAAAATACATTAATATTATCAAACATTAACTAACCTCATATAAATTATCGGCTATATAAAAAATTTCTTTAAATGTTTTTACAATATTTTACAAAAAAGCAATTTTTTAAAACAAAAAAACTTTATATAAATAAGGTTAGGTTAAAAAGGGTTAGGTAGAATTGTTTAATTTCGGTTATCCGTTTCAATTTAATTTCAATCCGTTCATGAATTTTTTCATGCCGTTCAATCAGCCCATGATAAACTTTTTTAATCCGTTTGCAATGCCGAATTTCAATATATTCACTCCCATGAATTATTACAATCCTTATTCTTCATATCCAAACCAGTCTATTTTCAGCAGTAATATCAGCCGTACCACGAGAGTTTCTACACCGGTAAGAACAAGTTCTTCAGCATCAACAAGAACTGTCGAAAGAACATCAAAACAAGATAAACCATATAACAAAGTTAAAGGCGAAAAACTTGCCCAAAAAGTTGTCGCAAATTTACCATCTGATAGAGATCCAGAACATCCGCTGTGTGCAAAATATGTTAAAGAAGCCGTAGAAGATTGCGGACTTGGCGAATACATCAAAGGTAACGGCGCTCATTGTAAATACGTATTCAGAGCTAACCCAAATTTCAAAGAAGTAAAATTTAAAGATTTTTCAAATCTTCCGACAGGAACTATTGTTGTTTATCAAGCAAATGATAAAGTGACTTTCAAAGACGGTTCTACAGGAACAGTCGGAGAAAACGGACACGTTACAATTGCTCTGGAAGACGGCAGAGCTTGTTCCGATATAATTGAAGATGAAATAGCATATTCAAGCAGAGCAAACACATTTATACCTGTTTAAAAATTGTTTCGACGGCAATTTTTAAATCTTCAAATGTTCCGCTATTGTTTATCACATAATCAGATAAATAAACTTTTTCATCCTGTGGCATTTGAGAATTCATGCGGGCTTTTGCTTCTTGTTCTGTAAAATTATTGCGTTTCATAAGACGTTTAAGTCTTATTTCATCATTTGTATAAACCATTATAATTTTGTCAAAAAGATATTCCATTTTTGCCTCAAAAAGCAATGGAATCGCAACAACGCCGTCAAAATTTTCAATTTCTTTTATAATTTGAGGATGCAAAACCCCTTCAAGTTTTTTGCGCATTTTTTCATCATAAAAAACAAGTTTTCCAAGCTTAGCACGTGAAAACTCGCCATTTTCAAAAACATCATAATCTTTAAAAGCGTTATAAAGTTCTTTATTTTTGACAGTTAAAAGTTTATGCGAAACCTCATCCGTATCAAGAATTTTATATCCGTTCTCCTCTAAAATTTTTGATACCGCAGACTTTCCGCTTGCAATATTTCCTGTTAAGGCAATCCTAGTCATTCTTTCACCCTGCCGATAAACTTCGTCTTGATTTTACGAATTCACTTAATTTTGTATCCTGTTTAAAAAATTTTTTAGCTCTCTGATTTGAATTGGTTTGATAGGCTTGAATTCTCCACGTTTAAGCCCGTCAAGCGTCAAGGTAGCGTGTTGAATACGTTTCAGAACCTTAACTTCATGCCCGATATATTCAAACATTTTTCTGATTTGTCTGTTCATCCCTTGATATAAGGTTATTTGCATTTCAGTATGTTTGTTATCCATATTTAAAACTTGAATATCCGCGTAAGCAATTTTATTCGGTTCAATTTCAACCCCGTTTGCAAGTTTTTCCAGCTCTGCACGTGTTAAGACAGAATCAACCGTAACCATATAAACTTTCGGAACTTTAATTGACGGATGTGTTAAAGCATTAATCAAATCCCCGTCATTTGTCAAAATCAAAAGTCCTGTAGAATCTTTATCCAAACGTCCTACCGGCTTTAAGCCTGCCAAATTTTCGGGAAGCAAATCATAAATTGTTTTACGTCCTTTTTCATCATCACATGTTGTAATATATCCTGCAGGTTTATAAAATCTGTAATACTCGTGTTTGACAGGGTGAATAAGCTTTTTATTAACAAAAACTTTATCCTTAGGCTGAACAAGATACCCCAGCTCATTAACAGTTTTGCCGTTTACTGCAACTTTTCCCTGTTCAATAAGTTCATCAGCCTTTCTGCGGGAACACAAACCTGATGATGCTATATATTTATTTAAACGGATACCGGACATTTTTCCAATCCTTTTTGAAGTTTTTCATATAAATCTTCAGGCATTTTTCTGTAAAGTTTGCCTGCTTCATTAATAGCAACAACATCAAATACCGCTTCAATATGCAAACGATTTGTTTCCTTATTTTTAATAGTCTGCTTGAACGTAACCGACAGAGTGTTGCATTTTTCAAGCCAGGTTTCAATAATAATACTATCATTCAGACGCGCAGATGACTTATATCTGACATTCATATTTGTAACAGGCAAAAGGACATCAGCTTCTTTCATCGAAATCAAATCAAGTCCGAGAGCATCACAAAGCTCTACGCGGCCTTTTTCCAGCCATCTCAAATATGCTCCATGCCAGACAACTCCATAAGCGTCCGTATCTGCGTAATAAACTTTAGTTTCAAATGTATGTTTCATAATAGAAAAATTATAACATAAAGGGGGAAAAAATGAAATACAAATGCGAAATCTGTCAATGGATATATGATGAAGAAAAAGAAGGAACAAAATTTGAAAATTTACCTGACGATTTTTTATGCCCCGTTTGTAATGCACCCAAGGACTTATTTACACCTGCAGAATAAAAGCGCAATTTTTAAAGCTTTTATGTTTTTATATATATGTGAACGGTTTAAGTAGTGTATCGGCTAATTATCAAAATAGAAATTACTATTTGAATAGTAATCCTGTCCGTGTGCAGAGAGAGCCTGAGGATAATACTGCCAAAACCGTTGCCACAGCGGGGATTTTACAAGCCTTTGCAATGTTTTTGCATAAAGCTTCCGAATACTGCGGAAATAAACTTATGCAGGGTAAAGAATTTACCTCATCAGAAAACATAAAGCGCACAGCACAGCAAATGGTAAAAGACAATAACCTCAAGGTGACAGTCGACTATATTGACCACAAAAATATTAATAATTATCCTTCACAAATAAGAGAGATGCTTGGACCGGTTGCACGCGGGGAAAATGCTTTTTACGCCGACAGCCTAAAACTTGCCGTTGCCCCCAAAAGTAAACCATCACTTATTTTACATGAACTCGGACATGCCATAAATGCGGGTAAAGGTAAATTTATGAGATTCTTACAAAAATCCCGCGGCTATGTTTCAGCCGTTCCTGCAGCCCTGTTGTTTGCTAACGGATTGTTTAAAAACAACGATGACAAACCGAATTTTATAGAACGCAATGCAGGCAAAATAGGCTTTTTAGCATTTCTACCAACAATTATTGAAGAAGGAATGGCATCTGTTAGAGGTTTGAAATATGCTAAAAAATTAAAAGGAGTAAATTTAGCGCCGTTAAAACGGAATTATTTCTTTGCCTGGATGACATATGTAATTGCAGGTCTAGGACTTGGTGTAGCGGCAAAACAGGCTTTACTAGAAAGTAAAAATAAATAAATTGACAATTTTATATATTTATGTGATTTTTAAAAAAAAGGGATTGGAATTATGAAAAAGAGAAAGCTTTTAACTGCAGCACTTGTGATTTGTTCAATTATATCTGCACCGGTTTATGCTGAAAATTATTCGGGAATATTCGAGGGCGGATATACCTCAGATAATGGCGGAGCTATTCAAAATTCAGTTGACTCTACAATCAATAATGCTAAATTTATCAATAATACAGCCGATAAAAATGGTGGGGCTATTTATAATGCAAAAGGAGCTTTAATTAAGATTGGCGATAATGTTTCTTTTATAGAAAACTCTGCAAACAATGGCGGTGCTATTTATAACGCTGGAACAATAACTATAGGCAATAATGCGATATTTAAAGACAATAAAGTGTTTGAATATTCTCCTGACGGTCACGGTAATGATATCTTTAATGCTAACGGCACAATCACAATTGGTGATAATGCATACTTCGGCAGAAAAGAAATACCAAACTATCACGACTGCGGAATTTATTCACCTAACGGTGGCAGTATTACTATAGGAGACAATGTTACTTTTGAAAATATCAGAGAAGCCATAGTTACCTCAGGTGGTACAACTCTAAATATTGGAGATAATGCTCATTTTAACGGGAACTTATACGGAATAGATTTATGGACAGCAGGAGACACTAATATAGGCAAAAATGCCGTATTTGAAAACGCCGTTGCAAGAGTTATAACTACTGAAAATTACTTTGCCAATACCCTAACAATTGATGATGGTGTTGTTGTTAAAAATAATCATAATATATACGAAAATTCCAATACATCATTCGGTATCATTTATAACGGAACCGGTTCAACAATACATTTTCTCGGTTCTGCTGAATTTTCAAACAACTCAACTCCAAACGATAACGCAGGCGTATTCCAAAACTGGAACAAACTCATATTTGACGGAGATACAAAATTCATAAATAACTACGCAGGCGGTGACGCAGGAGCACTTAGAAACAGAGGCGAAACTTCCGATACAGTTTTCAATTCTAAAGTTGAATTTATCGGGAACAAGGCTGACGGTAACGGCGGTGCAATATTAAATCAGGGCAAAGTGACATTTAACTCTGATTCAACTTTTAACGGCAACAGCGCAGGTAAATCTGGCGGAGCTATTTATACAGAAACAGAATTGACACTAAAAGATGCTAACTTTACAAATAACACGGCTGGCGACAAAGGCGGTGCAATATTTGCAATGTCAGATTTATCTGTTTCAGCAGTAACAAAAGATGTTGTTTTTGCAGGGAACAAAGCATCTGACGGCGGTGATATATTTATGAACACAACCTCATCGACACTAACATTAAATGCTGATGACGGAAAATCAATCACTATTGCAAGCGGAGTATCAGGTGAAAAATACAATATGGCAGTTAACACAAATAGTACAAATACAGGTACTGTTATTGTTAATTCTGCAATAAAAAATGCAACTGTTAATGTCGATAACGGGACTTTCCACTTAGCCCAAGGCAGCAAACTGGAAAATTCAACATTAACAATGGCATCAGGAACTGTTTTGAATACTATTAACAACGAAGTTAACACATTCGGTTCAAACATAACATTGCCCGCTAATGCAGTATTAGCTGTAGATTTAAATGTTGCAACGGGAATTGCAGACAGATATGAAAATATTCAAAATGTGGAAATTACAGATATTAATCCTATAGGAAATACTACAGCAAATACAATTTCTATAAATCTAGCAGAAGCTATGGGAATTAACCCTTCCCAAATGACAATATCAGAAGCTCTTTTAAATGAAACAAAAACATTTCTGACTCCAATCAGATATTTAAAAGGCGGAGTTTTAGAAAACGGTATTATGTCATTTGCACCTGCAGGCAACAACTATAAAGACTTTAACCCGTCTGTTATGGCAAGCCCTGTTGCAGCACAGCTTGGAGGGTATTTAACTCAATTAAATTCATACGACGAAGCATTTCGCAATATGGATATGTATATGCTTATGACTAAAAAGCAGCGTCAAGCAATGAAATTGCGTAATAAATATGCGGCTGCCGATAGTCAGCTTACATTCAGCCCCCCCCCCGAAAGTCCTTATACAGGCACAGCCGGTTGGTTTAGGCCTTATGCTACATTTGAAAATGTTCATTTAAAAGGCGGTCCGAGAGTTTCTAACGTAGCTTACGGTTCTTTCTTCGGTGCAGAATCAGAAATGTATGATTTAGGTCACGGTTGGGACGGAATGTGGGGAGCTTATGTCGGTTACAACGGTTCTCACCAAGCTTTTAACGGCATCAGCATGTACCAGAACGGCGGAACTTTGGGTGCTGTCGGCATGGCTTACAAAGGTAATTTCTTTACAGGTTTGACTATCAATGCCGGAGCAAACGGTGTCGAAGCAAGTACAATGTATGGTACTGACAATTTCTCAATGCTTATGGCAGGTATTGCTTCTAAAACAGGCTATAACATTGAACTTGCAGACGGTAAATTTATTATTCAGCCAAACTTTATGATGTCATATTCATTTGTAAATACGTTTGATTACACAAATGCGGCAGGTGTAAAAATGCACTCAAGCCCGTTAAATGCAATTCAAATTGAACCTGGATTGAAATTTATCGGAAACCTTAAAAACGGTTGGCAGCCGTATTTAGGTGTAAGTATGGTATGGAACATTATGGATAAAACTCAATTTAATGCCAATGATGTTTCACTTCCCGATTTAAGCATAAAACCTTTTGTAAGATACGGCATAGGTATCAGAAAAACTTGGGGTGAACGTATGACAGGATTTTTCCAATGTTACTTTACGAACGGCGGAAGAAACGGTGTAGGTTTGCAAACCGGCTTCAGATGGGCAATAGGAAAAGCTCCAAACTCAACAAAAAAACAAAGCTATACACCTCAACTTAAAAAAACTGAAATTAAATTAAGCAGTTACAGATAAAAAAAGAACTCCATTTAGGAGTTCTTTTTTAAATGGTCGGGATGACACGATTTGAACGTGCGACCCCCTCGTCCCAAGCGAGGTGCGCTACCAAGCTGCGCCACATCCCGGCAAGAACCAGTCTAAAATAAACAAACTTGAATGTCAATAGAAAATTTCTTAAAAGTTGACTTGACCTTTCTTTTATAATAAACTTCTAAAGAGAGATTTTACACAAATGAGGATTAGGGAAATTGGATTTTACAACATTAACTATTGAATTATTAAAAGGTTTGGCACACATCGTTGGAAACTACGGATTTGCCATTATATTATTAACTGTTATCATCAGACTTGCAATGTGGCCGTTAAACGTTTCACAACAGCGTTCTATGAAAATGATGCAGACTTTACAGCCTAAAATTAAGGCTATTCAAGACAGATACAAAAGCAATCCGCAAATGATGCAGCAAAAACTTATGGAATTTTATAAAGAACATAAGTTCAATCCGATGGGCGGATGTTTGCCTTTATTAATCCAATTACCGATTTTTATTCTTTTATATTCAGCATTAATGAGCCCGCAATTTATTCAAATTGCAGGTGACACATCATTCGGATTTTTAAGCAGACTTGATACTACACTTCGTGCAACTGCAGGACGTTCTTATGACGGAACTTTCGGGGTTTCTCAAGGCGATACGTTTACTCTCGGTAAAGTTGCAAAAGTATATCTGCCTAACGAAGTTCTGGAAAATGTTAAAGTTAAAAATCCGACTAAAGCTGTTGAAATTCAGGGTGAATTTAAACCCGGCGAAAGCGTTGATCTAAAAATAGATTTAGACCATTTGGATTTGAAATTTGCACAGCTTAACGAAATCGAAAAAGCTGAAATTGCAGTAACTGATATGACAAACAAAGAAATCGAAAATGTTACATTTGAAAAACAGGGCAATATATTGATTGCATCAGTTCCGACAACTGCCTCAGCAAGAGCATTCCACTGGGATGTATTCTTACTTATAGCATTGTTTGCAATTACCATGTTTGCATCACAAAAAGTAATGATGGCAATGAACAAACCGAAAGATGGCGCAGTTGATCCGACACAGGAAGCTATCCAAAAATCAATGGGAACATTTATGCCGATTATGATTATCGGTACATTTGTAATTATTCCGATTCCTGCAGGTGTTTTGTTATATTTGGTTACAAGCAACATAATCCAAATTGTTCAAACTGTATTGGTTAATAAGCAAATTGATATAGAACACGCTCGCACAGGAATGTTAGCAAGCGATTCCGATATTAAAGATGCCAGAAAAATTGAAAATAAGGAAAATTAATTATGCCCAAAATTATGCCAATTCATCAGGAGCCGCAGGGATTTAATGCTTTAAGACATCTATACAGAAATCAGCGCGGGTATATGAAAGAGCTAAAGCAAGCTATTGGTGAGGAACTTGTTGAGGAATTTAAAAATGTCGGATTTGTTAAATCAGGTTTTACAAGAAAAGCTGAAACTTACAAAATGACAGAATTAGGAAAAGGATATGTTAAAGAAGCAGGACTCGATATTACTGTCTGATTATGACTACAATTTACCTGAAGAGCTGATCGCGCAGATGCCTGCCGATAAGAGAGATAATTCGAGAATGATGGTTCTGGACAGATGTGACAGAACCGTTTCTCATAAGCATTTTTATGACATTGTAGATTTGATTGAGCCAAATTCTCTGCTTGTAATGAACAACACAAAAGTTTTACCCGCACGCCTTATCGGTCATAAAGACACAGGTGCAAAAATTGAAGTCTTTTTATTATCACAAAAAGACGGTGCTTGCTGGGATGTACTCATAAAACCTTCAAAAAGAGTTAAACCTGACACAATAATCAAAATCAGCGATGAGTTAAGCGTTCGTGCCATTAAGCGTTTGGAAGAAAACGGCGAATGGCTGGTTGAACTTATATATGAAGGTAATAATGTATTAGATGTACTGCATAGAAACGGTAATATTCCGCTTCCGCCTTACATTGAAAGAAAAATACCTAATGATGATTTAAAAAAGCTCGATTTTGAGCGTTATCAAACTGTTTATGCTAAAGATGAAGGTTCGGTTGCAGCACCGACTGCGGGCTTGCATTTTACTCAAGAAATTTTACACAAACTGGAGATGAAGGGAGTCGAACTCTGCGAAGTTACACTAAACGTGGGGTTGGGAACTTTCCGTCCGGTACAATGCGAAAACATATTAGAGCACAAAATGCACTCGGAAACTTTTGAAATTTCAGCCAAAGCCGCAGAACAAATAAACCGCGCCAAGCAAGAAGGCAGACCTATTGTTGCCGTAGGCACTACCACTGTCAGGACTTTAGAAACCGCATATCAACAATTTGGCAAAATTTGTGAATGTCGCAGCGCATCGGAATTATTTATATACCCGCCTTATGAATTTAAAGTTATTGATAAATTAATTACCAATTTTCACCTGCCGAAATCAACACTTTTAATGCTTGTTAGTGCTTTGGCGGGTAAAGATTTTATATTTGAAGCTTACAAAGAAGCTATTGAAAACAAGTACAGATTTTTCTCTTACGGCGACTGTATGTTCATATCTTGACATTTACCTGAAAATCATTAATTTATATGATACGAAGGTTACCGATTTATTGTAGTATAAAGTCGGGAAGGTAGAAAAATGTTTTCAAGTTTTATTCAAAATCTGTTAAATACGGGCGGGCAAACTCAAGCTATGCAGAGATATGCTCAAATTAACAACAGAGTTAGCAGCCTTAACCCGCAGCAACCTCAAAATCCGCTTGATGCAATTTACCCTCAAAATAAAGTTACAAAAACTACCCCGTTTGAAGAAGTTTTACAATCTTCCGCAAAATCAAACTTCGGCACATTGCTTTTAGATCCGAGAATAAAACAGGTTAACGCAAACATTGTAAAACAAGCTCCGCAAGTAAGTTTACAAAATGCATTAACTGAAGCGACTGCTGTTCAGGCAAATACTCAACCGACAAGCAAATCTCAAATTTTAAATGTCGTTTCACAAATCTCTAAAAAACATGGGGTTGACGAAAAACTTGTTCAAGCATTAATCAAACAAGAATCAGGCTTTAACCCGAAAGCGAAATCTAAATCAGGCGCAATCGGTTTAATGCAATTAATGCCTGCAACAGCTAAAAATTTAGGCGTTAAAGACCCTTATAATACTGTTCAAAACGTCGAAGGCGGAGTTAAATATCTGAAATCCATGCTTAACAAATATAACGGCAACGTAATTTTAGCCCTTGCCGCATACAATGCAGGGCCGGGAGCTGTTGACAAATATTCGGGAGTTCCGCCATATCAGGAAACTCAAAATTACGTAAAAAATATTTTAGCTAATTATTTGTAATCTTGTGTTGTTTTTGCTACAATAAAAAGCAACATAGGAAAGGTTGCAAATGAAATTTTCATCATCTTTTAAGGTTGGACTTTTAACGTTATTGGCATTAGTGCTTTTAATTGGTGTTGTTTTTAAAGTAAAAGGCAGAACATTTTCATCTGCCGGCAGAGTTACCGTTGAATTTAAAGATGTTAACGGACTTCGCCCGGGTGCAGGTGTTCAGATGATGGGACTTCGTGTAGGGCAGGTTGAAGAAATTACACCTGTGATAGACGGTGAAAACAGCTATGTTAAAGTAAAATTCGTTATCACCGAACCTGATATTGAAATTCCAAAAGCATCGATGCTTTCTATTCAGCAATCAGGACTTATCGGCGAATTGTTTTTAGAAATTACACCGCCAAAAACAAGAACTGTTTATATTCCAATGGTTTCAAAAGACATTTTGTATAAAGATGATGATGTTCAGATGAAACTTGATAAACAGATTTATGACGTTGGTAAAATTACAAATATAGAAGTTGTATCAAGAGAAGTTATTCCATTTGCAATTAAAGATAACATTAAAACAAACTTTGCATATAAAGTTGATTATGTAATAAACCTTCCAGGGCTTGTGCTGCCTGAATTTTTGAAAGGTAAAGCAGAAAAAAATAAACTTGTGATTTCAACTCTTGATGATGTTGTACTGCCTTATCCTGAGCAAAAATCACCTTATACCATTGTTGAACCTATGAGAATTGCAGACTTTATGGATTGGCAATACAGAGCTGCAGAATCCTTGACAGAAACAAACAAAAAGATTAACGATTTGTTATCAGATCGTGTAATTGCCGAGCTGCAAATGTCTGTACATAATATTAACGCGCTTACGGGTCAAACAAGCGATACAATGGTAAAACTAAACGATTTGCTTGACACTTCAAAAGGTGATATCAGACAATTGATGGTTATGATGGATAAAGCTACAACCGATTTTAATATGCTCTCATATAACCTTAATTCAATAATCGGTGATCCGCAATTTAAACCAACCCTGTATTCAACAGCAGATTCATTCGACAAACTTGCTCAAAATATTAACAAACTAATAGGCAATGAACAGGAAGCTCAGGCAATGGCAGAGGATTTCAGAGCAATTGCACATAACGTAAATGAAATCAGCGGTTATGTAAATTCACTTACAAAAAATGACCAGTTGAAAAACGATATTAATAGAGCTGTTTCAAGCATAAACACTGCAATGACAGATGTTTCTACAACATTAAATACAGTTAATAAACTTACTCCGGAAAAGAAAACCGAATTGCAGACAATTATTGAAGATACAAGAGCTACAACCTGTAATTTAAGAAAATTCTCAGAAAAATTGAATAAACGCTTCTTAATCTGGAGATTGTTATTTTAATGAATCTTAAAACTGAAATTACAAAATTGCATTATGATAAAAATAAAAGTATATTCCTGCTTGATTTTGCATCATATTTTTACGGAATAGGAAGCGGTTTTAAAAATTTTCTTTACGACAAAAAAATTTTAAAACCTAAAAAAGTTGATGCTTTTGTAATTTCAGTCGGAAATATCACAACAGGCGGGGTTGGAAAAACTCCTGTCGTATCTGAAATTGCCAAACATATCGGTGAAAAAACAGCCATTGTTTCACGCGGATACGGCGGTAAGCTTAATAACAAAAATATAAATGTAATTTCTGACGGTGAAAAAATTTATTATGACGCTCAAATGGCAGGTGATGAACCTTACTGGCTTGCAGATAATACAAAAGGCACAGTTGTAATCACCTGCAAAAACAGATACGCAGGCGCAAAATATGCCGTCGAAAAATTCGGGGCAAAAACAATAATTCTTGATGACGGTTTTCAGCACAGAAAACTTCACAGAGATTTGGATATTGTGCTTATGGACAGCAAAATGGGCTTCGGCAACGAAAAACTTCTCCCTGCAGGGCCTCTGCGCGAAGGTATGGAAGCATTTCTGAGAATTGACAGACTTGTTGTGGTAAGCAAAGATATTGACCACACAAGAGCCGAAAAACTTGCAAAAATTATGGGCAAAAAAATGAAAGTACCCGCATTCGTCTGCCGTACAGAACCCGATTTTGTATATAATATAAAAACAAATGAGAAATTGGCAGAAGGCACAGAAGTTAGTGCACTTTGCGCTATCGGACAGCCAGAACAGTTTTATGCGTTTTTGAAAAACTATAATGTTAAACAAACTATATCTTTTGATGACCATCACAGTTATACGGAAGATGAAATTCCGCAAGGCACAATCATTACAACAGAAAAAGATGCGGTAAAAATGCAAAATTTTAACCGCACTGATATTTATGCATTGAAACTTAAAACAGTGATTAATGTCGGGGAGCTTATCAATGAACAATAACATTGACAAAATCGTTGAAAAACTTATTGAAGCAAAACAACCTCGCAGAGAATTTGTTCAGCTTATGGAAGAATTTCAAGACCCGTATCTTGTTTTGATTGCCTGTATTTTAAGTTTAAGAACAAATGACTTAACGACTTATCCTGCAACTTTAAGAATGCTTGAAATCGGCAGAGAACCCAAAGATTTTGCATACTGTGATGTTGAAAAGTTAGAAAAAGCAATTTATCCTGTCGGATTTTACAAAAATAAAGCGCGTCAAATTGTAGAACTTTCAAAAATAATTGTAGAAGAGCTTGATAATAAAGTTCCCGATACAATTGAGGATTTAATAAAATTTAACGGTGTCGGCAGAAAAACCGCGAACCTTGTACTTGCTAAGGGATACAATATTCCCGCAATATGCGTAGATGTTCATGTTCACAGGATTTGCAACCGTTTAGGATATTTAAAAACAAAAAATCCTGAAGAAACTGAATACGCTCTGCGTGAAAAACTTCCTAAAAAATATTGGCTTGATATAAATACTCTTTTGGTAACTCACGGACAAAACGTCTGCAAGCCGATAAAACCCAAATGTGACGAATGCCCTATTGCAGAATTTTGTAATAAAAATTTATAAAATAGCAAAAAAATATACATCTGTTTTTTATATCAAACGAAAGGAAACATACTATGAATTTAAAAATTAATAGTGTAAATTTTAACAACTCAAAAATTCAAAGCTCGTCTTCAATCTCAATGACTGGCAGATATACAGGGATTCCTAATTTCCATCCTCGTTACGTCCTAAACCCCAAACAAAGTTTTTTTACAAAAGTTGTGAAATTTTGTAAAGCTTTATATTACGCAAATTTTAAAAAACACTAAACCTTGATTTAATCCCAAAAATATGCAATAATACTTATAAGATTGTATTCTGCAATCGGGGTTAATCAGACAATTTAATAGGAGTTTCGAGAATGAGTGTAGAAAACCCTCATAAAATCGACGTATCTAAGCTGGATGAAATTATTCAATCTTATGATTGCAAAAAATCCAACTTGATAGCGATTTTACAAAAAGTTCAGGAAGTTTACCGATATCTGCCTGAAGATGCAATGATTTATATCGGTACAAAAATTGAAGGGCTTTCACCTGCAACTGTTTTTGGTGTAGCCACTTTTTATGCGCAATTTTCATTAGAGCCGAAAGGAAAATATGAAATTAAAGTTTGCGACGGTACAGCTTGCCACGTTAGAGGCTCAATGCCGGTACTTAATGCAATCAGGGCTAAATTAAATATGCCTGAGGGTCAATTAACAAGCGAAAACGGCTTATTCTCACTTGAAACAGTAAGCTGTTTAGGCGCTTGCGGTCTTGCTCCGGTTGTTGTTATAAATGATAAAGTTTATCCTCAAATGACATCAGACGCTATTACAATAGTGCTTGACACATTGATGAAAGAGGAGGCTTAAATGGAAAAATTAAATTTAAATATTGATATACAAGCAGAACAAAAAACAGCACAGGAACACATAAAAGAGCAAGGTTTAAGAGTTCTTGTCTGCGCGGGGACAGGTTGTGTTGCAAACGGCTCTTTAAAAGTTATTGAAAAATTTAAAGAACTCGGCGCAGATGTTGCCGTTTTATCGGATTACGATAAAATGACAATTGTTCCAACTGGATGCCACGGATTTTGCGAACAAGGCGTACTCGTTGTAATCCCTGACAAACACGTAACTTATGTAAAAGTTAAAGAAAAAGATGTCGAAGAAATTTACGAAAGCCACATTAAAAATAACAAACCTGTTGAAAGACTTTTGTACGTTGATCCAAAAACTCACGAACACGTGATGGACGACGAGCATATTAATTTCTACGCAAAACAAACACGTACAGCACTTGCAAACTGCGGTAACATCAATGCAGAAAGTATAGAAGAAGCAATTGCCGTAAGAGGTTATGAGGCTTTAGCAAAAGTTTTGGAAGAAAACAACCCTGATGCCGTTATCGATACAATCGAAAAATCAGGTTTGCGCGGACGCGGAGGCGGCGGCTTCCCGACAGGCAGAAAATGGAGATTTACGGCAGCCAATAAAGGCGGAAAATCTTATATTGTCTGCAACGGTGATGAAGGTGACCCCGGTGCATTTATGGACAGAAGTGTTATGGAAGGCGACCCGCACAAACTTCTTGAAGGTATGGCAATCGCAGCGTTTGCAATCGGAGCTGACGAAGGCTATATTTATGTTCGTGCAGAATATCCGCTTGCTATCAAACGCTTAAGAAAAGCTATTAAAGATGCAGAAGAAAAACATTTCTTAGGCAAAAACATTATGGGAAGCGATTTCTCACTCAATTTACATATTAAAGAAGGTGCAGGCGCATTTGTTTGCGGAGAGGAAACAGCTCTAATTGCATCAATCGAAGGTGAACGCGGAATGCCGAGACCCAAACCGCCATTTCCTGCTAACAAAGGTTTGTTTGGCAGACCGACATTGATTAATAACGTAGAAACTCTTGCAAACGTTCCTGTTATTATGCTGAACGGCGCTGATTGGTTCTCATCAATGGGTACAGAGACCTCAAAAGGTACAAAAACATTCGCACTTACAGGCGATGTTAACAACACAGGGCTTATTGAAGTTCCGATGGGGACAACATTACGCGAAATCGTTTTTGATATCGGCGGCGGAATGCGCGACGGCAAAAAGTTTAAAGCTGTTCAAATAGGCGGTCCGTCAGGCGGGTGTTTAACAGAAGAACATCTTGACATCCCGATGGATTACGACAACCTCATAAAAGCAGGCGCAATGGTCGGCTCCGGCGGTCTGGTCGTTATGAGCGACAAAACTTGTATCGTTGAAGTTGCAAGATTTTTCATGAACTTTACCCAGAACGAAAGCTGCGGCAAATGTGTTCCGTGCCGTGAAGGTACTAAAAATATGTTGAAAATTCTTGAAAAAATCGTTGCAGGTAAAGGTACAATGGAAGATTTGGAACTTTTGGAAGAACTTGCACAATCAGTTAAAGACGGTTCTTTATGCGGTTTAGGCAAGACTGCTCCAAACCCTGTTCTTTCAACTTTAAAATACTTTAGAGATGAATATATTTCTCACATTAAGGACAAAAAATGTCCTGCGGGTGTTTGTACAGCAATGAAAAAAATCGTTATTAATGAAGCTTTATGCAAAGGTTGTACAAAATGTGCAAGAACTTGCCCTGTAGGCGCAATCGACGGTACGGTTAAAAATCCTCACCACATTAATCAGGATAAATGTATTAAATGTGAGGCTTGTTTAACAAATTGTCCATTCAAGGCAATAGTATTAGAGTGAGGATTTTAAAATGACAGATAAAAAAACATTATTTATAGACGGTAAAGAAGTTGAATTTACAAATGAACCAAACCTGCTTGAAGTTATAAGAAAAGCGGGAATGAATGTTCCAACATTCTGCTACCGTCCCGACTTAACATCATTCGGTGCATGCAGAATGTGCGTTGTGGAAGTTGAAGGCAGAGGAATTCAATCTTCTTGCACAATGCCGCCCGAAGCAGGATTAAAAATTCACTTAAACACAGATAAAACAAGAAGAATCAGAAAAACAGTTCTTGAACTGCTTCTTGCAAACCACGATAAAAGCTGTTTAACCTGCGACAAATCAGGTAACTGCGAACTTCAACAATACGCAGAAGAATACGGTATCAGAAAAATCAGATATCCGGATAAAAGTTTAGACGATTACCTGCCCGTAGATGACAGTTCACCGTCAATTGTACGTGATCCGAACAAATGTATTCTGTGCGGAGCATGTGTAAGAGCTTGTACGGAATTTCAGGGACATTCTGTTTTAGGCTTTGCTAACAGAGGCTCTAAAACTGTTGTTCAGCCGATGAACGGCAGACCTTTAGGTCAGGTTGACTGCGTAAATTGCGGTCAATGCGCAGCTGTTTGTCCGACAGGTGCTTTAACAATCAAATCTGATATCGAAAATGTTTGGTCGCAAATTACTAATCCTGCAAAAAAAGTTGTAGTTCAAATGGCACCCGCAACACGTGTTGCAATAGGTGAAATGTTCGGACTTCCCGCAGGCGAAAACTCTATCGGCAAAATGAATGCGGCATTAAGAAAAATAGGATTTGACCTAATCTTTGATACAAACTTCTCAGCAGATTTAACAATTATGGAAGAAGCATCCGAATTTTTGGGAAGATTAAAGTCAGGTCAAAACTTGCCTTTATTTACTTCCTGCTGTCCTGCGTGGGTAAAATATCTGGAAGAACAACATCCTGATATGCTTCACCACTTATCAAGCTGTAAATCTCCAATGAGTATGTTGTCGCCTGTTTTGGCAAAATTCGTGCCCGAACAGTTGAATATTGCAAGAGAAAGTCTTGTAATTGTCGGAATTATGCCTTGTACTGCTAAAAAATACGAGTGCAAACGCCCTGAATTACCTGATACAGATTTTGTTTTGACAACTCAAGAACTTGGCAGAATGATTAAAGAAGCGGGAATTGACTTCAACGCCCTTGAACCCGAGCCAAACGACAATCCGTTCGGCGAATACACAGGCGCAGGAACAATTTTCGGCGCATCAGGCGGTGTTGCAGAAGCTGCTGTTAGAACAGCTTATGAGTTTGCAACGGGTGAAAGTCTTGAAAATGTCGATATTAAAGAACTTCGCGGGACTTCCAACAGATGCCGCGACATTGAACTTGACCTTAAGGGTACAAAACTTGTTGTGAGAGTTGTTTCAACTCTTAAAGAAGCTGAAAAATCAATTCAAGAGATAAAATCAGGCAAAGCACAATTTGCAATGCTTGAAGTTATGGCATGTCCCGGTGGTTGTATTAATGGCGGCGGTCAGCCTCGATCTTGCGACAATTCAAAAATAAAAGAAATTCGTGCGCAAGGACTTTATAAAGAGGATAGTGAACTACCACATCGAAAATCTCATTATAATCCTTCAATCAGAAAGCTTTATAATGAGTACCTTGAAGCACCAAATTCCCACAAGGCACACGAAATTTTACATACAATTTACAAAGACAAATTCAAAGGTTCTTACAAAGATGTATAAACAAAAAAGACCTCCAATAGGAGGTCTTTTTTGTATTAACAAATTTTATTTCACCGCTTTTTTCACAGCTTCCGTAATATCAGAACCACCGTAAAGAACAACACCTTTTGCAAGTACGATATCATATCCGCCTGTTTTTGCCTGTGTCGCAATTTGAGCAGAAATAGCTTTATCAATTGCTTCTAATTTTGTTGCATAATTTTTATCCATTGCTGCTCTTTTTGTATTTAATTCTTTATTATATTTATCTTCAAGAGCCTGTTTTTTCTTAGTATCAGTAGTAGCAGCAACATCTTTTCTTGCTTTTTCAATGAAAGTCATAAGTTCTTTAGCTTTTGCCTGTTGTTCTTTTTTCAATGCCTGAACCTGTGATGAAGAATTAACTACTGATGAAACATCAACAACAGCTATTTTTGAAGGTACATCTGATACTGCAATATTGTTTAAAGAAAAACCGATTACGAAAGCTGAGAAAGCAACAGCTAAAAATTTAAATTTATTATTCATATTCTCTCCTTTTACCATACTTCAAAAAACGTATTTTTCGCGTTACGTCTTTACAAGCATAACTATATCATATATAATGATAGCAGGTCAAACAGTATTTTTGCTGAAAAATTAATTTTTATTACTAAATCTTAATAAAAATTAAAAAACAATTTATATTTCCGCTCCTATGCGCAAAAATAAAAATGACCGGACTTATATAAATTGTAATTACAAATTCAAAGGTGAATCAATGAAAAAGATAAATTCTAACAAAAGTATATTGAGTGCAGTATTTTGCATAGCATTAGCCACCTCACTTACCCCAGCAAACGCCGATATATACGGAAGTTTTCCGAGCGCTACGGAAATGCAGCAAATGGGTTCACAAGCAGGTATGAACCAAATGCACGATACAAACTTCTTAAAAGACAGATATCAACAAAAAGAACATAATGAAGATTACCAACAATACGAACAGCGCAGAAGATTAGATGCTAACCCTGATGAAGGTAATCAAATTATTCAAAACAACGATCCTAATAATGCATTTCAGCGTGCAACTGTTGAGGAACTTGATACTAAAGGGGTTTATGTAAATACAATTGAAGTTGCACCTTCTGAAATTTTGACTAAAGAAGAAATAAATAAACTTGTTCAACCGCTTGTCGGACGCAATGTATTTATCCAAGATATTCAAAATGTTATTGATGATATTAACAACTTATACGCTGAAAAAGGCTTTGTTACAGCAAGAGCATTCTTACCGGAACAAACCGTTCAAAACGGTAATATTTATATTGCATTGACAGAAAGTAAAATCGGCAACATTACCGTTCAACAAAACAGATGGACTAAAGATGGTTATGTTACAAGAAGAATGCCGGAAAAAGAAGGTCAGCTATTTGATATCGTTGAACTGGAAAAAGACGTACTGGACTTTAACAGATACAATGAAGGTATCAGATTATCTGCAAACTTAAAAGCAGGTGAAAAACCAGGTACAACAGACATTGAACTTGTTGCAGATGAAAGCTTCCCGTTCCACTTAATGGGTGTAATGGATAACGCAGGTCGTTATAATACAGGTAGTCTCAGAGGCGGTGCTATGTTATATGCAGACAGCTTAACAGGTCACCGTGACAGAATGTCATTGGGTTCATATTTCTCAGGCGGTGCACAGAGCCCGTTCTTTGATTATAACTTTCCTGTTAACAAAAAAGACGGTCGTGTAGGCTTTATGTTTTCATCTACATTTGCTAATGTAAAATGGGGACCATACGTAGATTTATTTGACATTAAAAGTAGAGCTTACCAATACTCACTTTACTACTCACAACCGTTAATCAGAAAACCGGGATTTGAATTGAAATCTTATGCAGGGATTAACTATAAAAGAGCAAGAACATCTATCGGTTTAAAACCATTCCCGCAAGTTGAAGATGCAGTAAGTGTTGATAACGTAACATCAGCAGAACTTGCATTAATGGCAAGAAAAGATACTAAATACGGTATTTGGTATTTAAGTCAAAATGCATACTACTCATTCCCGATTTTAAACAGTGTTAGAGATAACAACTACTTTAAATACAGCGGAAGCATTACAAGATTACACGATTTCTCACATGGTGTTATCGGTCATTTGAGAAGTAATTACCAAATCGTTCCGGGAGATAAACAAATCCCATACCTTGACCAAATGCAGACAGGTGGTTTGGTAACGGTAAGAGGTTACAATGAAGGTTTGATGATTGGTAAAAACGGATACTTCGTCAGCGGCGAATTGATGTTCCCATTGTTACCAAGACAAATAACAAGTCCGAGAACAGGTGAAAAAATTCCATTTATCGGAAAATATGTAAAAGGTGCAATATTCGCAGATACTGCAGGCATTTTCCCGGCAGCAAGCGAAGATTATATGGACGGCAGTTATTTTGCAGCATCACTCGGTTTCGGTTTAAGAGTACAATTACCTGCAGACTTGAGTGCAAGACTATATTGGGGCTTCCCGTTAATACGTAATTATCATGAAGATGCAAGCAAAATGGGTCGTTTCCACTTTGAAATGACATTATCACCGAATATTGACGCATTACTTGCTTCAAGAAGCACAAAAGCCGAACCTGTTGCTCCAAAAACTCAGTTCCAAAAACAGGTTGAAGCAGAATATGTTAATAACTACGACGACATCAGACACTACGATTACTTCCGCGACGGCGGCGGCGGATCGCTTTAATAAACTGTATTCCCTCGCCGATTGCGAGGGAATTTTTTATAAGGAGAAAAAATGAAAAGAGGGATATTTATAACAGCGACAGGGACAGATGTCGGAAAAACTTATGTTTCTGCACTTTTAGTAAAGTCAATACCAAACTGTGGATATTACAAACCCGCACTCAGCGGAGATGTTTACCCGAATGACTGTGAATATGTTATAGAAACTTCAGGGATTAAAAAAGGTGATTACGTATCATATAAATTCAAACCGGCAGTTTCCCCGCATCTTGCATCACAGCTTGAAAACAACCCGATAAAACTTGACAAGATTAAATCTGATTTTGAAAGAATTCAAAAAGATTTTGATTTTATGGTAGTAGAGGGAGCAGGCGGGATTGTATGTCCGTTTGGGGATGATTTGCTGTTACCTGATGTTATAAAAGCTCTCGGACTTGATATTATAATTGTCGCATCAGCAAGTCTCGGGACAATAAATTCAACGGTTTTGACCGTGGAATATGCCAAAAATCATGGAATAAACGTCAAAGGCATTATTTTAAATAACTATGACGAAACAGATTTTATGCAAGTTGACAACAAAAAAATGGTTGAAAAACTAACCGGAATTAAGGTTCTTGCAACAGTAAAAACAGGTGATACAGAAATTTGCACCAAGGAGATATTATGAACAATTTAGCTGAAAAAGATTTAAAATATATATGGCATCCATGCTCACAGATGAAAGATTATGAGGAGTTAAAACCAATAGTAATCGAGCGTGGTGAAGGTGTTTATCTCTATGATACAGAAGGAAAACGCTACGTTGATGTCATAAGTTCTTGGTGGTGCAACCTTTTAGGACATTGCAATCCGCATATTTCGGAAGAATTAAAAAAACAGGCAGGCAAACTTGAACATGTTATTTTTGCAAACTTTACCCACAAACAAGCAATAAGACTTTGCGAACGTTTGTCAAAAATCCTGCCTGAAGGTTTGTGCAAATTTAATTTTACCGACAACGGATCATCTGCAATTGAAGCTGCAATGAAGGTAAGTTTTCAATATCACGAACAAACCGGAAACCCTCAAAAAACGAGATTTATGGCACTTTCGGAAGCTTACCATGGAGAAACTATCGGAGCGCTGTCTGTCGGAGATTGCGACCTTTATACAAAGCTTTATAAACCCATTTTAATGGACGTTATAAAAATAGAAGGTCCGGATTGCTACAGATGCCCATATGGTAAATGCCGCGACAACTGTAATTGCGAATGCGCCCAAAAAGCAGTTGAAACATTTGCAAAATACGGAGATGAAACATGTGCTCTGCTTGTAGAACCACTTTTACAAGGTTCTGCAGGTATGAAAATTTATCCGCCATTGTATTTAAAGAAGTTGCGAGAACTATGCGACCAATATAACGTTCATTTAATTGCCGATGAAATTGCAACGGGATACGGCAGAACAGGTAAAATGTTTGCATTTGAACATGCCGGAGTATCACCTGATATCATGTGCCTTTCTAAAGGTTTAACCGGCGGTTACATGCCAATGGCACTCTTTGTTACAACTCAAAAAATCTATGACGCATTTTATGACGATTACGGTACGGGAAAAGCCTTTATGCACAGCCATACCTATAGCGGAAACCCTCTTGCTTGCTCTTGCGCAAATGCGGTTTTGGACTTAATGGAAGACGGCACAATTCTAAAACGAGCTCAGGAAAACGCAATTTACTTCAACAACATTATTAAAGAAAAATTTCTTTCACACCCAAATGTTGGTGAAGTTCGTCATATTGGACTTATCAATGCGATTGAGCTTGTTAAAAACAAAGAAACAAAAGAACCTTTAGACAGCAGTTTGAGAACAGGCTATCAAATATACAAAAAAGCATTAAAAAAAGGCGTAATACTTCGTCCTCTCGGAGATGTAATATATTTTAACCCGCCATTGATAATTGAGCGCAAAGATATGGATTTCGTAACAGACATTGCATTAGAATGCTTAAACGAAATATTGTCTAACTAACACTTTATAATTAAAATACCTCTCCACACCTCGAGTTTTTTTGTCAAAAAAGGAACTCTTTAGAAAATTGCTCGTCTTAAATTTTGAGCTTATCCTTCAGTGGTTAATTCTTCCCAAATGCTTGGCACTACAATCAACGCAGTGTAGACGATAAAACCAAAAAGGATTAGGTTGATAGCTTCCATAATTAAACACTCCTATATAAAAAGACCATGTTTACTATACTATATTATTCCCAAAATGGAACAGAAATTAACATTTTTTAACAAATTATATTATAATATTTGTTGAGGACTTTATGAAAAAGAAAATCGAAAAATTATTTAATAATCTATGCTGCTCACACTGTCGTAACGGTTTTGACGAAAATTCAATTACCATAAAACGTGAGGAAGAAGGTTTGACTGTAATAAGTCTTACATGTCAACACTGCGGTAAAAATTTCGGTGTTGCATTCTTAGGTTTCTCTGACATAGATGTTTATGAACCTCTTGAAGTTCAAGAGGGACCTGACCCGATTACTTACGATGATGTAATTGATGCTCACAGATTTATCAAAAACCTCGAAGGCGACTGGAGCAAATACATTAACCCTTAAACAATATACCTGCAATTGATGCTGACAGGTAACATGTTAATGTACCGCAGATTAAAGCTCTTACCCCTAAGCGTGCAAGGTTTTTACGCTGGTTTGGTGCAAGTTCGCCGATACCGCCCAATTGAATTGCAATTGAACCAAGATTACCAAAACTGCATAACGCAAAACTTGCAATTAAGAAACTTTTTTCGGATAAAGCCTGAGGTAATGTTGTTAAATCAAAATATGCAACCATTTCGTTTAATACAAGTTTTGTACCCATTAAACTGCCGACAGTTGTTGCTTCTTCCATAGGTACTCCCATAAGATAAGCAAACAGTGAGAATATTTTACCTAAAATTAATTTTAATGAAAGATCATTCAAATCAAATGTCGCAAAGTTTATATGCAGATATTTAACGATTAATAAGCCAACGCCCCCTAAAATCCAGTCAATCATCGCAACAAGAGCAACCAATGCAAGAATCATTGCAGTTACATTAATTGCAACTTTCATACCCTCAGACGCGCCTGACGATATTGCATCAAATACATTTATATAAGGTTTTCTTCGCTTGCTGTATGTGATTTTGATATCTTCACTGGTTTCTGGCACTCCCGTTTCTGGATAAATAATTTTAGATAATATAAGTGCCCCCGGAACTGCCATAACAGATGAGGCAAGCAAATATTGTGCAGGAATTCCCATGCCTATATAAATAGGCATTGTAGCTCCGGAAATACATGCCATGCTTCCTGCCATAGAAGCCAGAAGTTCAGAACGTGTAAGTTTTGCAAGATATGGTCTTATCATAATTTGTGCCGCGATTTGTCCTACAAATGCACTTGCAACATTTGATAAAGCCTCAGCTCCGCTTACTCCCATAAGCTTATTCATAGCTTTGCCGAAAAGCGGAACAACTCTTTGCATAATTCCGTAATAATAAAGAATATTAACCAAAATCATCATAAATATTAAAGATGCAATCAATTGCAATGCAAATACCTGAGCACCTTCTCCAAATACTGCAGTAATTTTATGTTCGGTCATCAAAGGGCCGAAAACAAATGAGCCGCCTTCTTTGGCAAATTCCAGAATTTTTTGGATAAATAACCCTATATTAAATACAATAGCTCTACCCAAAGGCACTTTAAAAATAAAAACAGCCAGCAAGATTTGTAATAAAAAACCCGTTCCGACCGTTTTATAATTTATAGCTTTTCGGTTATTAGACATTAAAAATGCAATGCCGAATACTAATATAATCCCAAAAATTCCAAAAAATCTGTCCATCTGTTCCCCTTTTAATTTTATCTTACTGTAAACCTGACAAAAATACTTAAAATATTGAAAAAAGTTTACTTAATATTTCTTAATAAAATAACTTAATACTGTTGAAAAAAATTTTGCTCGCGATTTATTATAAAAGATGGAGAAATAGTATCTGCATCAAAGGGTAAGGGTGTAAATTTATGAGAATTAATTCAGTTATGCCTGCAATACAGGCACAGTATCGAAACAACACACAATCTGTAAGGAAATCAAACAAAGCTGTTCCTTTATCAATGAGTGTTCCCCCACCCCGAAGCGGAGTTATACTTCACTTTACAGGACAAGATAAAAATATACATCAATTTGCATCTTATGCTCCCGAAAATAAAAGATTTAAATCAAAAATGTACGATCAAGGCGGTCTTGGGGTTGTAGCCAAAGAAGCTCCGGAAAGTTGGAGAACACATGAAAGTGCTGACGTTAGAGATTTTGCACCATACCACAGTTACGGCAACGATGATGGCGGTGTAAGAGTTATAAAAATAAAAAAAGGTCATCGTCCTGAAAGTTTGCCGGAAACAAGTTTTTTCTCTGCAGGACAAAATGAAACATTAGAAGATATTGCCAAAAGATTAAAATTAGATGTCGGAGAAGAATTACATTATGCAATTCAGATGCCGCCAAACGCAGACGGCAAATCAAAATACATACGACTCGTTGATGCAGGTGTACAGGGTTCTTTTATAAGACCTTCTGATACAGGGATTGCTGAGCAGCAAAAAGTTACATACAGATTATTCAGAGCACCTGACATCTCTGATTTAGAAGGCGAACGTAACTCTGCATATTTTGTCCATACCGAAGGACTTGCTCGATTAAGCAATGCTTACGGTGCAGGACAAGCCGGCGGATACGGTACATACGGAACTTATGGCACTTACGGTACTTATGGAACATATGGAACAACAGGTACATACGGCACAAACGGCGGAGTTCACGCTGTCAGCACAAACGTAGCTTATGCAGATAATAATCGTGCGTTAGTTGAGATTATGCCGCATTTGAATACTCCCGAACACGGACATTACAATCCTGCAAACTGGTGGCTTCATGACCGCCCTGCATTTATGGTAATGAATGCAATCGCTGACCAGTCTCACTTTGGAAACACTTATTATGACGGTTTGAGAGTTCACGGCACATTCCACAATCCCGGAAGAGATTACCAGGGAGCAGAAAGCAATCCGTTTGAATTTTTCAGAATGGTTGCAGAAAAACAGGATATAGAACTTTTAAAACAACACCCGCAAATTGAACAACTTAAAGAAATCGAAGCGAAATGGGCTACTGCAACGGCAGAAGAAAGACGTTTCGTAAACCAGATTATGCGTCCGTTTATGGAAAACTTCCTTGACGATTTCGCAGATGGTGATTTAAGAACATTCAATATAACAATGGCACCTATCAGTGCCGCAAAATTAAATCCGCAAAACATGACAGCAGGTACGGTTTCTGTCAATTACGGAAAAGAAATGAAATCACTTGCAACACCTGATATTGCACAGTTTTTAACAAGAAAACTTGCAGAAATTCCGACAATTGATATTACAAACGGCAGTACTCCTGCTAACTTAAGATTGAATGATGCGACTGCAAACTTTTGCCAAGGCGGCGAAACTAACGGCTTGACTCTTGCAAAAGCAGGTTTTACACCATACGAATACAAAGCGGTAATAGAAGACGGTAAATTAATTTCGGACAACATTGATGAAGTATTGAAAGCTAAAAAATCCAATACAAAGTGGTTCTTAGATTCACTTGCATCTGCTTTTGATCTCGGTGGGCAAAACGGTGTTATAAACATGTTCTTTAGTCAAAACCAAGTTTCCAAAGGTGCAACCGTAATCGGACACCTTGACGGATACAAAGAAGGAGATATGCTGTTTATGGGATGGGGCAGACCAGACAGACAAAAAGGTTATCCGTCAACATTCCAGGCATTCTTAGACTTTTTAAAAGATCCTTCAGTTCCAAAAGAAACCAAACAACATACAAAATTAATCGTAGGCGCAGGCGTTTGGGATGAAGGTGCTAGAGATTACGGCTGGATAAAAGATATTATCAGACAAATTGAAGAACTTGACGGCGGAATATATAAAGGTAATGCCTGCTATGTAAACGGATTTTTCCCGAACAGACTTGTAGGCTGTGCGACACATTCTATATTCACATCACGCTATGAACCTTGCGGCATCACACCGCTTGAATCATTCGCTGCAGGTACACCGGTTGTGTCTACAAGAACAGGCGGAGCTCCTGATTTTGTAACTGCAACAAGAGGATATCTGACACGCAATGCATATCTTAGAAGTATTGAAGAACTTGGAATAAATACAGCTGAATTTGCAGGCAAAAACGGCGAAGAAATCGGTAACACTATAGATTCTGCAAGAATGTTCTCAAATGCTTCGGAAGTTCGCGAATGCATGATTGCCGCAACAACTGACTATGGACAAAAAACATATGCTCAAATGGTTCAGGATGCAATTACACAAAAAATGGATTGGCATGAAAATGGAGCATTTAACGGTGGCAAATCAGCTAACGAACGCTATATGACAGAAGTTTTTGAAGTAGATAAAGGAATCCAAGCAAGAAACAGAAACCCGCTAAGACGTTTAGTAGGAGAAAAATTTGGAATCGCTGATGCAGTTGCTGCTGCCACACAAGAAAGTACACACAAACTTAGAAACAGATGGGTTAATGGTATGCTCATCGCCGGAGCGTGCATCGTAGCTATCGGTACAGCAGGTTATATGTACGTAAAACGCGACAAAAAACAACAAGGCATAAACAAAATAGCCTAACTGTTTAATAAATCAATCAAATCAAAAACTATGATAAACCGTTTAATAAGGTCATCATAGTTTTTTGCTTTTAACAAAGATTTAAACAAGAAACCAAACTGCATCGGTTTTTTCTGATTTAATGCAATTAAAACAACATTGTCTTTATAAGCTAATGAAAAACCTTTTGCGGTATAAGTTTCTCCAAAATTCTTTATAACATTCCAAAAATCCTCAGTAATAAAATTAACATCCTCAGATTTTTGCGCAAAACAATACAAATAATTATTCAAATCATCAATATGCGGATTAATCTGCATAAAGTTATTAGCCTTCTTTTGATTTTTGGAGAGTAAAATTACATGATTTTCAATTGATTTCGACAATTCAAGTTTAATCATTGTACCTTTAAAAAGATAAGATTTTACAGAACTTCTCACAGGCATGGTTAATCTTGTATCAGAAATTCTTACAGCAGTATTGTTATAAAAACCGAATATGCATAAATGTTCTTCCAATTCATCAAAATTTCCAAATAATTTTGACGACAAAATTGTTTCCAAATCCTTTTCCGGCCATCTCCTGAACCTTGCAACTGGTTCAAAAAATAAAGGTAAAACCTTATCAACAAGTTGTCTTTCAAATTCACGACATGCGATAATTACATTTATAATACTTTTTATAATAAAAACGTACATTAAAAACAATAAAATCGGCAATACAATAGGATTAATAAAACTGTACACTGCATTTAAAATAAACAATCCCGCAAAAACAATCCCGGTAAAAAAGAACAAAACAGAAGTAAAAATAACTTTACGGACTGTTCTCACTCTCTCAGCTTCAAACGGTTTTATTACAGGTAAAATTTCATCCTGAAAATATTGATAATAAAGTTGTTTTTTATCATTCATACAATAATTATACAATAAAATTGATACTAGTAACTAATTAAATATTTTGCAGAACAAGCTGGTCCGCCGGACTTTGCATTTTCATCACATTCATAATCAAAGCCGGAATAAAAATTTTCGCCCCCGCCCGGTACAACATTGCTTAAATTATTCATATTCAATACAAATATATCTTTACCAATTACATTCGGCGGTTTTATACCGTTTACATCTATAGAAATTCGTCCGTAAAGTGTCGTATTTGTATCTATTCCAAAAACAAAATCAGGAGTCTGAAAACAAGCAGTCGGATAATATCCCAAAACCCAATATCCGGCATCTGTTCCATTAAGATATTTATATCCTGTCTTGCCGGTCTTCTCATAGTTGTCAGACAGTATACCACTACAATTCCATCCGTTACGACCATTACAATTGCCATTACAATTTGCTTTTACATTTTTAAAATATTTACTGAAAAGATCAATCACAGCATTTGTTGTTACATTGCCACTATCTTTTTGAGTAATATTGGCAAATAACACCTCTTTAAAATCAGAAGTATTATAATCTTGTGACATCATTAATGCTGCCTGAGAAAATTGAGAATAAGCCTTACGCCATTTAATAACATTAACTTTATGCTGATGCTTAGTCATCAAAGTCGGAATTGTCATTGCAGCAACAACCCCAATAATACCAAGAGTAATTAATACTTCCGCAAGGGTAAAGCCTAGAGTGCCCCCCCCCCGAAGGTTTTAAACAATATATCATATCTTTTCATAAATCTCACTCCTTTTATATGTAATGTTATACTATTTCCTAAGATTTTTCAACTATAAAATAAAAGAGAGGTCTCAACCTCTCTTTTATTTTGCGCTTGGCGCGATTGGTCTTGGATTTGCTCCACGCTCGTAAAGTCTCGCTTTTGTGGCTTCGCCACAGTTAGCTCAATTTACTCGCTATCCGGATTTCACTTCGTTTTATCCGTCCGCAAATCCGCCGAACGCAAAATCCGTACTCATCGTTACCTAAGATTATAAAAATAGAGAACCAGATAAACCGATTCTCTATTTTTATGCGCTTGGCGCGATTCGAACGCGCGACCTATCCCTTAAAAGGGGAGTGCTCTACCTGCTGAGCTACAAGCGCAAATTATGCTATTCATTTCGTCAGTGATTTAATATTAGCAAGAACAAATTTTAATGTCAACAGTTTTGTCAAAAAAAATTACGGCTCTTGCCGTAATTATTTTAAATTAATATGTTTTTTAGCACAATCAAACATTGTATTTATCAGAGCAGCGTTGGAATATATATTCATACCGTTACTTTCAAGCACCTGTTTAACCCTTTTTTCCCACATTGAATAAACGTCATCTTTGCTCAAATCCAGAACCTGTGCAATCATTGTAAGTTCTTTAAAGTCAATCGGAACAGGCAGAGTTCCTCTTAGCATGTCAACTATATCAAGACGTTTTTTGCGCGGAAAAGATTTTAAAAAACTTACAACAGACATGCCTTTTTCTTTCATGACATCTTTAAAAAACTCGATTGAATCATCAATTAAAATAGGTTCTTGAGGAATTTTATATTCTTCAAATTCCTCAGGTTCAATTTCCATGACAATTGCAATTCTTTCCAAAGTTGTTCCGCGGGTAGAAAACGGAATTGAATTATCTATTAAATTATAGACATAAGAAAGAGTAACACCTATCATTTCTGCAAAATCTTTTTTATGCAGTGCGTTTTTCTCTAAAAATTTAGCAACTTTTTCGGAACTTTTCTCTTGTATTATAGGCTTGTTTTTCATGTTTTTATCCTCATCTTTAAGCATTTTCAAAATAAATTGTTTATATCATTTTGTTAAGCGAAAGTGCGGTAAGCAGGGACGGTAATATTTATTTAGGTTAAAATATGAATATGGGAAAAACGGGAACGAGCGTTTTGATTTAATTTTGATAGCAGACAATATTTATATATAAGCGAAGTGACTAACTGAAGTTGTTCAAATATTGCAAAAACAAGTAAAAAGGGTAAAAAATGAAATTAATAGCAGGACTTGGAAATATCGGTGAAAAATACTGTTTTACGCGCCACAATGCGGGTTTTATGGTATTGGACAAATGGGCTTTGGATGATGGTTTTTCATTCAAAGAGGACAAAAAACTCAAATGCTTTATTGCAAAACAGGGCGATTTAGTATTTATTAAGCCGACAACTTATATGAACCTCTCCGGGGAAGCTATACGTGCCGTAATGGATTATTACAAAATTGATGATATTTTGATAATTTATGACGACATTGCACTTGATTTGGGCAGAATTAGATTTAGAGCAAACGGTTCAGATGGCGGGCACAACGGAATTAAATCAATTATTCAGCATGTCGGAACAAAAAACTTTGACAGATTAAAAATCGGTATCGGACCACAACCAAATATTCCGTCAGAAAACTACGTTCTCGGGAATTTTCCCAAAGAACAGCATGACCTGTTGAAAAACGTTCTCAAAAAATCAATAGAAGCCGTTAAATTTTATCTTGAAAACGGAATTGAAAAAACACAGAATAAGTTTAATTAGTCGGGTTATTGTCTTTAGCATTTTTCAGATATAATTAAACTAAAAGGAGTAATAATATGAGCTTACAATTAGCTGAACAATACGAAGAAAACGAACAATATACACAAGCTTACGATGAATACAAAAAACTTTATGAAAGAAATCCGAGAGATTTAAGCCTTCTTGAACGCTTGGGACACCTTTCAATGCTTCTTGATAACAAAGAAGAAGCCGCTGAATATTACTCCAAAATTCTGGAAGCTGATGCAACAAATATTCTTGCATACGAACAGCTTATGGATATTTACGTAACAACCGACAAATACAAATATTACGTATATCGCGGAAATCTCCACACTGTTGACCATAAACTCGAACATGCAATCAACGATTACAGAAAAGCTGTTAACTGTGCTCAAACTGACAGCGATATGATAAACGCAAGATTTGTACTCGCAACACTTTTGGAGCAGGAAGGAAACAATCTGAAAGCAATCGACGAATATTTAAAAGTAATCGATTACGAAAATACACACGAAGAAGTTTATACAAAACTATCAAATCTTTATCTAAAAGAAAATGCTTTGCCAAGTGCCATAGAAGTACTTGAACGTGCCAGAAAATCAGGTTTTGACACTACAAATATCAAAGAAGCTTTAGCAGATCTTTATGTTAAAAACGGTGACAGCGAAAAAGCATTTGAAGTAACATCAGATGAACTTACAAAAGTAAGATGCCTTTTAGATATGGACAAAAAATCAGAAGCATTTGAAAAATTAGAGAAAATGGAAAGCCAATACGGTCACATTGCACAATACCACTCGCTTAAAGCTCAATATTTCTATATGAACGGTGAATATGATAAAGCACTTGAAAGCGTTGAGGAATTTGATAAAGCTGAAAAGAATTCGCCATTAACCTATCAAATGCGCGCATTAATCTTTGAAGAACAAAATGACGATTACAACGCTCATTTAAACTGGGGCAAATACAATTTAGTGCGCGGAAATAAAGACATTGCAATAAATGAATTCTTAAACGCATACCAGCTCAAAGGCGACGATTTGGATTTATTAAATACACTTGCTATGCTTTTAGAAGAAAATAACGATAGAAACCATGCTATGGAGTTCTACGAAAGAATTTCAAAGCTTGACGAAACTGACAAAAAAGCATTGGAAAAACTTGCAGATTTCAGAGAAAGCATCGGCGATTACGGCATGCAGGCAGAATATCTTTTGAAACTTTATAAACTTGATAAGAGAAATTCAACAGTTGTGAGAAAGCTCGGCGAAGCTTACGAAAAATGCCACAACAAACCGAATGCTGTTGAATGCTATGAAAAATACCTTGAAATCGGCAAAGGCAACCCTGATTACGAAAAAATTCAAGCCAAATTGAACAAACTTGCTAACACTGAAATGAGCGAAGATGAAGGCTTGTTAGATAAAATTATCGGTTGGTTCAGCAAACGTTAGTATCCGGGAACTGCAGGACCTTTAAGTTTTTTATACAAAGCAAGAACTTCATCGGGAAGTTTATTGCCTTGAATCATTCTTGCAAAAGTTTCGGCAATAAATTCACCCGGTCCGTGGCTTGCATATTCGGATACTCGGTTAGCGATTTGCATATTTTCTTGATTATCAACCCATGCTTTTAATTCATCAGAATATTTTGAATAATCAAATTTATACTTATCAGTAGTCAAACATCTTGGTGTCATATCCTGAATATGCCCCATTTCATGATAAATAGTATCAAACGCAGACAAAGATTTAATATCAAAACCTATTTTAAATTCAACACCATTATTTATCATACTTTGTATAATTTTATGTTGTTCTTCTTTTGATAAAAGTTTTATTTTTTCTAAATCAGTAAGAATATTATTATCTTCACAAAACTTTTTAACATTTTCTTGTTTTAGAAGCTGTTTTATAGTATTAAACGGAACTTCATTATACGAATTAATTCTATTATGCAAAACATCTAATGACGCATAAAAATCTAATTTTTGTTTGAACGTAAAACTACCTTCTTTATATTTTACAAACTGTTTTGCAAACTCTTGAGCATCGTCTTCTGCAATAATTGGATGCTTAATAAAAGCCCATTTGCCATTATCTTTTTTAACGAATTTTATAACATCCTCCAAATTATCTATAGATTTTTCTATAGATTTATCAATATTATCAAATATCTTTTTATTTACGCCGAACCAACCTTCGTATTTGCCTTTTTCTGTAACTACACCTGCGAGTGTATTTTCACCAAGCTGATCAGTATAAACGATATCTTTTGGCATTCTTAAACTACCTTTCATCTTGTTAGATGTATTCACAAGCCCCTCGTTAACCCAGTTTATAACCTCAATATCTTTCGCTTCAAAACCTGTATAACTTCTTATGCCTAAATGTTTTTTACCAAATTCTATTGCTTCCTCAATTGTTTGAGCAGGTTTAAAGTCAATATTTTCGGCAAGCTTTTTGGCTTCTGTAAACTTACCTTTTGCAATATAAAATGCGATTAATGCACCAACGCCAATACCGCCTGCAATACCCCATTTAGCCTTTTTGGAAAGTCCTTTTTTCTCCTCTTTATTATCGTCTTGTTTTACAAATTCATCAGGCTGAGCGGTAAAATTAACTTTACTCTGCTGAGGTTTATATGCATATAAATTTACATTTTTCCCAATTGCATCAATCATATTAATATAAAAACACAAACATAATAAAAATTGCTAAGGTATTCACAACAACTTCTAAAATCACTCCATAGTCCATGTGGCTACGTGCGTAGCACTAAAAGAGAGAGCCGAGCATACCAAAATATGCCTGCATAAATGCAAGCGCAATAAACAATACCGCCCCGCCCATTATCAATATTACTGCAGGTTCAAATAACTTTGTCAAAGCTTCCAGAGCCATATCAACTTTTTTATCAATAACATTTGCACAGTCATGGAACATTTTTCCAAGTGTTCCCGACTTTTCTCCTGCACTAATCATTGAAACCAATTCCTGCGGAATGACCAGAGTTCTTTGAAAAGCTTCCGTCAGACTTTTTCCTGCACGAACAAGATTTACCGAAGTAAATATCTTAGATTTTATTGTGTAATTTCCGACAGTCTTATTGGCAAGTTCCAACCCTGACATAATAGGCACACCTGCATCGTAAGAAATATGCATTACTGTCATAAAGTTTGACAAATTTATATAAGTGATAAAATCCGATACAACGGGAATTTTCAATACAAATTCGTCCCATTTGCTTTTTATTTGCGGATTTTTAAACATATTAACCAACACATAACAAACTGCACCTATAATCATTAAAACAAGCCACCAAAAGTTATCAATAAAATTGAAAAATCCCATAATTGACTGTGCCATAAGCGGCAAATCCGCGCCGTTAAAAGCCATTATATCTGCGAATCTCGGGAAAACAAATTTTGCAAACAAAATCAAAAGTCCTGTCATCATTGTAAGCAAAACTCCCGGATAAATTGAAGCATTGACAATTTTACCCTTAATAGCATCCTGCTTTCTAAGCATTACAAGCATTCTTTGTAAAGTCGCTTCAAGTTCGCCGGCATCTTCGCCGGTTTTAACAAGTCCCGAATAAACAGAACCAAAAACTTGTCCGTACAAACTGTTTAAAGCCTGTGCAAAAGTTAACCCCGACATAATCCCTATTCTAAGATTAAGACTGATAGTTTTAAGTTTAGCATCAGGAGAATTATTTTCAATAGTCTGTAATGCTTCCAATATAGGAATTCCAGCAGACAAAAGAGTTTCCAATTGAGATGTAAAATTTATTTTCTGCGTCAAAGACAAATGCTTTATTGAAACTTTAGCAGTACTTTTTTCCTGTTTTGTTACAATTTGCACCTGTGTTTGAGGTGTATCTTCCGTATAAACCTTAGTTGGTATAAACCCGAGTTTGCGAATAAGCTCACGAGCTTCTCTTAGACTCTGAGCTTCAACTTCGCCCTCAACGATTTGGGTATTATTTTGTAACGCTTTATATTTATACTTTGCCATATTACATAATATACCACAAAACTTGACAAAACCCTAAAAATCATCAATAATAAATTCGGAGGTATTAATTTATGAAAAAGCTCAGAATCGCCCCCCCCCCGAGCACTACGTACGTAGCTTATTAGAGTTTTGGGGAAATTTTAAAGTTGGATTCACACTTGCCGAGGTCTTAATTACTTTAGGGATTATAGGGGTTGTTGCAGCAATTACCATACCTGCAATACAGGCTAAATATTTTGAAAAAGTGGTAGTTGCAAAAGTTAAACAAACTTACTCTATTTTAGGCAATGCTGTAAATATGATGATTTCAGAACAAGGCTGTGGTGTATCCAGTTGTTATAACACTGTCAGCGCTCCTGATATTGAAACAATTGCGGGCTGGGTGGACAAATATTTTAAGTACACTGAAAAAACCTGTGTGCCAGCCAATGGCTCTAAAAAGGCAATAAGCTGGCTTCCTGAATTTGGATACACTCTTGACGGACAAAAAACAAACAATCCAGTTCATAGCGTTGCATACAATTTCGGTAACCACCTAAATTCAAATGTTTGTTTCTACAAATTAAACAATGGCGTAAATCTTGCTATAACCCGCCATAACACATTTGACCCGAACGGAGGTTCTGTATTATATTTTGTTATGGATGCTAACGGGAAACAAGGTCCAAATAGAGTTGGGAAAGATGTTTTCGTATTTACAAGCAGTTCAAGCTCATATTCAAGCTCTCGTAACCATGCTCTTTCCGGCGAATTTGCACTGCATGCTTGGTCATCAGCTTCAATGGCAGGCGGAATGTGCTATACAACCTGGACATACATAAAAAAGAAATGTCCGCTTGATGAAAAAACACCGACTTTATATGTTCTGACATATGGTAAATTACCAAACTTAACACCATAAAAAAAGAGCCTTTCGGCTCTTTTTTTATTGAACTGCTTCTTCAGGCTGTTCTTTTTTTACTCTCTTAACTTTTTTATCAAAAGTCAATTTTTCATCAACAAGCTTCAATACAATTGTGTCACCTGCCGTGTATTTACCTGAAAGAATTTCTTCTGCAAGCATATCTTCAACTTTACGCTGAATTAATCGTCTTAAAGGTCTTGCACCGTATGCTTCGGAGTAACCGTTCTTAGCCAGATGATCTTTAACTTCATCCGTAACTTCAATAGATAATTCACGTTCAGCAAGACGTTTGAACAAGTCTTTCAACATCAAATCAACGATTTGTCTGATTTCTTCTTGTGACAGATGAGAGAATACGATTGTTTCATCAATACGGTTCAAGAACTCAGGTCTGAAAGCCTTTTTCATTTCTTCAGAAACCGTATCTTTGAGTTTTTCGTATTTATCTTTAGATTCATCTTCAGCAGTTGAGAAACCGAGTTTTGATGTTGTAGTAATCATACTTGCACCAACGTTTGAAGTCATAATAATGATTGTGTTTTTAAAGTTTACGTGGCGTCCTTTAGCATCTGTTAAACGACCGTCATCAAGAATTTGCAACATGATGTTGAATACATCAGGGTGAGCTTTCTCGATTTCGTCAAACAAGATAACGCTGTAAGGTTTTTTACGTACAAGTTCGGTCAAGTGACCGCCGTCGTCATAGCCTACGTATCCCGGAGGTGAACCGATAAGTTTTGCTGTTGAATGTTTTTCCATAAATTCTGACATATCAACTCTTATCATATTATCTTCAGAACCGAATACCGCTTCAGCTAATGATTTAGCAAGTTCTGTTTTACCAACACCTGTAGGACCTGCGAAAATAAAACTTCCGATAGGTCTGTTTGGAGCTTTCAAGCCAACTCTTGCACGTCTGATAGCTTTAGAAATAGCAACAACCGCATCATGCTGACCGATAACTCTTTCGTGTAATGTATCTTCAAGTTTAAGAAGTCTTTCGCTTTCACCTTCTGTAAGTTTTGTTACAGGAACACCTGTCATTGTTGCAATTACTTCTGCAACATTTTCAGCAGTAACAGTCGGTTTATTAGCTTCGTGTTCTTCTCTGTATTGTTGAGCCATTTCACGAATTCTGTCTTTCATATCAGCTTCATCGTCGCGAAGTTGAGATGCTTTTTCAAACTCTTGATTTCTTATAGCATCTTCTTTTTCTTTGATGATTGAGCGAAGTTCTTTTTCAAGCTCTTTTCCTTCAGGTGAAAGATTAGAAACTTTCAAACGAACTTTTGATGAAGCTTCATCAATTACGTCAATTGCTTTGTCAGGCAAGAATCTGTCTGTGATATATTTGCTAGACAATTTAACCGCAGCAACGATTGCATCATCAGAGATTATAAGTTTGTGGTGTTCCTCATATTTTGGTTTCAAACCTTTTATGATTTCAATTGATTCGTCTTCTGACGGTTCATCAATTAATACAGATTGGAAACGACGTTCAAGAGCCGAATCTTTTTCAACATATTTTCTATATTCATCAAGTGTAGTAGCACCGATAACTTGAATTTCACCTCTTGATAAAGCGGGTTTCAAAATGTTAGCGGCATCAATAGCACCTTCTGCGGCACCGGCACCGATAAGTGTATGCATTTCGTCAATTACAAGAATAATATTTCCTGCCTGACGAATTTCATCCATGATTTTTTTCAAGCGTTCTTCAAATTCACCACGATATTTAGTACCTGCAACCAGCAAGCCCATATCAAGCTGAATAACTTTTTTGCCGTCAAGGATATCCGGAACTTCCGCATTAACAATTCTAATTGCCAACCCTTCTGCAACGGCAGTTTTACCAACCCCAGGTTCACCGATAAGTACAGGGTTGTTTTTAGTACGGCGGGCAAGAATTTGAATAACACGTTCAATTTCTTTTTCTCTGCCGACAACTGGGTCAAGTCTAAGCTCTTGAGCGGCAAGTGTCAAATCACGACCAAATTCATCCAAACTCGGAGTTTTTGTTTTTCCGCCTGATGATGAAGATGATGAACTTGAGCTTCCTGATGAAACCGATTGCGGTTTGCTTTCGCCAAGCATTTTAACAACATTGCTTCTGATTTTATTCAAATCAACTCCCAAATTTTCAAGAACACGAGCAGCAACGCCTTCACCTTCTCTGATTAAACCTAACAGAAGGTGTTCTGTTCCGATATAATTATGACCTAATTGTCTTGCTTCATCCCAAGATAATTCAAGAACTCTTTTTGCTCGCGGTGTGAAAGGAATTTCAACCGCAACAAACCCTGAGCCTCTGCCGATAATTTTTTCAACTTCCGCTCTTGCATCTTTTAATGTTACACCCATGGATTTTAAAGTCTTAGCCGCAACACCTGTACCTTCGCCGATTAAACCAAGCAGTACCTGCTCAGTTCCGACAAAGTTATGACCAAGCCTGCGCGCTTCTTCCTGAGCAAGCATAATAACTTTTATAGCTTTTTCCGTAAAACGTTCGAACATTTATTTTACTCCTATCTCTCTCTTGTTAACATTTTACACAAAAAACAAAAAACTTTCAAGAGGGATATATAAAAAAACTCCCTTTCGGGAGCTTTACACCATACCTTCTTTTACAGCTTTAACCGCAGCTTGAACACGGTCGTTTACGCACATCTTTTGCAGAATTGAGCATACATGCGCCTTTGCCGTATGCACACTTACAATTAATTCTTTTGCAATTTCAGTATTACTTTTCCCTGAAACAAGGTGTTTTAAAACTTCAAACTCTCTTTCCGTTAACGGAACTCGGCCGTCAAGATTGGATTTCCCCGGTAAAATACCTATATTATCAATTTTAGGCAATGCGTTTAATGTCATTTGAGCAACAACGGGATCAAGCCAGCAGACACCTTTTGACACATCTCTTACAACATCTGCAAGTTTATTCGGGTCAATGTCTTTCATGCAATATGCGCTCGCTCCCGAACTTAATGCCGAAATAACTTCTTCTGACCTGTCATGGGAAGTTAAAGCAATAATTTTTGTATCAAAATTAAACTCTTTACATTTGACCATAGCTTCAATACCGTTCATGCCCGGAAGTCCCAAATCCATAAGCACTACATCAGGCTTATATCTTTCGATATACTTTAATCCCTCAATTGCATCTTCGGCTTCTGCTACAACATCTATGTCTTCATTGGCATTTAGTGCACATCTTAAGCCGACACGTGTCAATTTAAAATCCTCAATAATAATTACACTAATAGGTTTTACTTCTGTATTTACCATAATTGCCCCTTTCTACTTAAGTTAATTAAATAATATAAAAACTAATAATCTATTAGCCAACAAGGCAATTTATTCAAACACATATCTTTATGATATAATCTTGATAAGAAAGAGGGATTAAGACATGGGATTGTTTTCTAAAAAAATTGAACCTGCAAAAGATATCAGACTTAATGAAATATACACAAACCTTAAAAATTCATACCCTGAGGTAAGTTCCGAACGCAAAGAGGAACTTTCAAAACTTATAAATAAATACGGTTATCTCCCTTATCCGTATATTAAAGCTTTAGAAGAACTTTCTCCAGAGGAAATTCTTTTCGGGCTGGAAATTAAATGGAAAAACAATAAAATTTTTTCTGACGGGAAATTTGCATTTCCTAATAACAAAATCAGTGTTCTAGCCAGAAACAATGCCAAAAATTCATCCTGGATACAAAAAGAAGGTCATGATATCAAACTTATCAACCTTGCGGGACTTGGTGACGGAAACAAAACCAAAGAAGCTGGGAAATTTATAGACTGGCTTCGCCAACTTTTAATATTGCCTACAGGCAACCTTGAAAACAATATCTATAATACAACAATATACTTAATTCCGTTTCACCCGCGAGAATTCGGCTGTGCATATTTACCGAAAAGCTCAGAAATAAGTGAAGAACTCTTTGATAAAAACATTGAAGAAATAACAGGAATGAATGCAAAAGAACAGGTTCAAACATTCATTATGCTCTCACAGCTCGCGGGACACCCCGTAATCTATGATATCTTGCCACAGACAGGCAGATTTTCAAAAGCAGTTCTTGCAAACCCTCAAATTGCAAGATGGTATGATATTAACCTTTTAAACACAGAACTTGATAAAAATATTGATAAAATCGCAAAAAATATGCCTGAAGCTTTTGATGATGAAGATATCGAACTCGTTAAAAATATCTATAAAGACGGATGCTCGGGCGAATTGAGCAGTCATTTCAAAAATATCTATGACACTTTTGACAGCCTTATGAACGAAGCTAAAAAAGAACTCTCTAATGCAATGCTTAAAAAAGCTAATCAGGAAAAACTTCATAAACGCGCAAAAGCAATTATGGCAAGAGTTCATGATTTTAAACCAAACCAAAAACTTACAGAAGACGATATTACAAAACAAATTGACACAATTCAAGAGCTTATAAAAGAAGGACTCTGGCCTGCCCCCGGCGGTGCCTGGTGCTCCGCAGGTATTCCGATTTATGACAAAATGAGCGAATGCGGAGGATATCCGACATTCAAACACTATGACTACAAAGGCGAGGACGTAACAAGTTTTGCAAACCTCGACTGCCAGACACCTTACTACTTCTGTTACCTTGAAAACGGTACATTTAATAAACCAGTTATAGATTACTTTGTAAATTATATGGTCGAATTGCAGAAAGAATATAACTTTGACGGTTTCAGAGTAGACCACATTGACCATATTGTAGATAAGGTTTCTGAAGAACATGGCAAACCCATAAGCTACAGAGCGCCACGTGTTGTTTTGAATAAATTAAACAAAACACTAAAAAGTAAAGTACCGTATTTCGGAACACTTGCAGAATACATGCTCTGGGATGACTTCTTGAAAGAATACCATAAAGGTATGAATTTTGACCTTCTTTGGGGTAACGACATTGTATCACAGTGCGAAAAAACTCCCGAAAAGATTATGGAAGATAACCAGCATCTTTATAACTACAACGTAAACTTCAAAAAAGGTGAAAAACTTTCTATCCTGAAAACTTATAACAACCAAGACGGCGAATTCCGTTGTATAAATCAATACCCCGGTCAATTAAGCGAAAACGGAGCTTTGTATAAATGGTTTAAATATAAATTCTTACCCGGCGGAAAATTTGCACAACGTCCGATGCTTTATGTAGACGGAGATGAAAGTTTTACTCAGCAGGGAATTGAAAGTGTAATCGGCGAAGAAATTTCTATGCCAAGAGAAAAACACTATGATTTCTACAAAAAATTCAATGCAATTGATATGTTTGTAAAAAATAATCCGATTATATCTGACGGCGAAGCGCAAATTATAATTCAAGATGACGACGGATTTGCAGTATGGATGATTTCAAAAGTCCCTGACCGAAAATCATTCCTTGTCGTTTCAAATTCAAAATATACAACTGAACGCGTAACGATGTTTGATGAAAACAACAACAGCTACTCAGAAATTATGCACGGGTCACCTGTTTTTGATAAAACAATTAACCTTCCGTCAGACTTTACAATTGTAAAAGAATATTATATTGACGGAGATGAATTTGTATCCGCGCCGTTTGATACAGAAACTTTTTCGCCACACTGCGCAAATTCTGGTAAAGATACCATTAGCTTGGCTGAGGTTTCTACGCTTCATTTTGATAAACTTGAAGCGAGTGAATTTAGAGTATACGAACTGAAACGAGTTATCTGATTTCCTGCAAAATATCAGTAGAATTGAATTTTTTGGAAGAATGTATATTAATATATTCTTTCAAAAGTTCAAAACACACCTGACAAACTTTCTCATTTGCTTTTTTGTCATACTCTGACACATAATCAAAATCATATTGCAGACAGGCATTCAAAAAATCTCTGAGTTTATGATGCAAAACAGTTTTTAATTTAAAAGTTTCATTGCACTCAGAACAAATAATTCCGCCCATTTGCGGTGAAAAATACATATTTTCATCTTTTATTTGCTCACCACAGCAAAGACAACAATCAAGTTCAATTCCAAACCCCGAAATCTGCATCATTTTTAATTGAAATTTTATTACTGATAACAATATTTCTACAGTATCACAAGCGTTTGAAATCTTATCCAACGCTTTATAAAGAATTTCATAAACTTCTTTTGAACAAGGGTCATCTTCAACACCAAAGTTATTCACAACCTCGGTTACATACATAGAATAAAAAATTTTATCCATATTCTGACGCGTTTTGTGGAAAGTATTCAAAGCTTCAGCCTGACAAATCCTATCAAGATTTTTACCTTTATAAAGCATCAATTTATTTGCAACAAGCAAATCCATTCTCGCACCGAGCTTGCTTTTAGGTTTTTTAACACCTTTTGCAACCCCTCTGATAAGCCCTTTTTCTTTTGAATACATTACAATAATTTTATCAGCTTCACTCAAATTATAAGCTTTTAAATTTATCGCATCAGTTACGAAATTGTTCATGCATTACCGCCGAAAGTTCCATGGAATACACCTCTAAACATTTGCTGAAGCTCATTCTTATTATCAGAATAAATCATAGCAGTTTCTTCGGTAATAAATCCCTGTTCGTAAAGACTGTACAATGAAGCATTCATTGTAATCATATTGTTAAACGAACCTTTTTTAACAAGGTCATAAATTTCTTCCAACTTGTCTTTTTCAATAAAATCTTTAACGGTTGGTGTTACAACAAGCATTTCCACAGCAGGACGACGACCTGATGAAGTTGAAAGCGGAACTAATTTTTGAGAAACAGTACCTCTCAAAACAGCTGCCAACTGCTGTCTTACAAAATCTCTGTCCGAAGGTTCAAACATATTGACAATTCTGTTAACTGTTTGAATAGCATCGTTGGTGTGAATTGTAGCAAACACAAGGTGACCTGTTTCGGCAGCCTTCAATGCAGCCGTAACAGTTTCTCTGTCCCTGATTTCACCGATAAAAATAACATCGGGATCTTGTCTTAAAGCATACTTAATTCCGTCAGGGAAACTTGCTGTATCAATCTGTACCTGTCTTTGGGAAACTATAGATTTTTTATTTGTAAATATAAATTCAACAGGATCTTCAATTGTAATAATATGTTTCGGATAATTTGTATTAACATAGTCAATCAAAGAAGCAATCGTAGTTGATTTTCCCGAGCCGGTAGGTCCTGTAATCAGAACAAGTCCGTTATTTAATGATGCAAATTGTTCAATAGATTCTGGCAGACTTAAACTGGTAATCTTTTTGATATTATATGGAATTGTTCTTATAACAAGCGCACATCTGCCCAGCTGCCTGCTCAAATTTACCCTGAAACGAGAACAGCCCTTAATCTCATAAGCAAAATCCAAATCAAACGCATCTTGAAATTTTTCGGTAAAATGATTTGGCAACAAAGCCTGATAAATATTAACCAAATCTTCATCCGATAAAATCGGCATGTTAACCTTTGTGATTTTACCGTCAACTCTTACTACAGGATGTTCATTAGCCTGTAAATGCACATCTGATGCGCCTATAGCTACAGCTTTTCTCAAAAAAGCTTCAATATCAAAAGTATTTTCCATAGTTCTCCTCTTAAAAGAATTATACCATTTATATAAAAATCTGACAATTGTAACGAAATTGTAATATTTAAAAACAAAAAGACAATTCTTTAAAAGAAAAATACTTTATATAAGAGTAAGGGAAATCTCAAAAACAAACGGGAAAATTTCTAAATTAAAATTAATTGGATATTAACAATATAATCAAAAGTCTTATGCGTTAGGACGAAAAAGATTAAAGAAAAAGGTCTTATTTATACTCTCTCTCTTAATATCCTCGTGTTTATTTAATGTTGCCTCTCAAAGGCAACTTTTTTTTGGCACTACGTGCGTAGACACATTGGATCTACGACTTAAATAACGCTATTATTCTGCATTGAAAATATTTTGCTTATTTTGTAAGTTGCGCTTTTTATTTGTATTGGTGTTACAAATTATACTGCAACTTCTTTATGAGTTTCTATATATTTAACCGCAAAAACAGCACCTACAGCACCATCTGATGCCGCTGTAATCACCTGTCTTAAAGGAGTTTTTCTGACATCTCCTACTGCAAATACACCCTCAACAGATGTTGCCATTGTTTCATCAGTAATAATAAACCCTGATGCATCCTGTTCAAGCTGTCCTGAGAATTGTTCAACATTCGGAGTAATTCCAATATATGGAAAAACACCATTAACAGCCAAGTTTGAGATTTCTTTTGTCTTAACATTTTCCAAAACTACTGTATTTACAAGATTGTCACCCTTAATTTCTTTAACAACGCTGTCCCAGATAAATTCAATTTTTTCGTTTTTGAAAGCACGTTCCTGAACAATTTTGTCTGCTCGAAGTTCATTGCGTCTGTGAATTACATAAACTTTATCCGCAAATTTTGTCAAATACATAGCTTCTTCAACAGCAGAATTACCGCCGCCAACAACCGCAACAACTTTGTTTCTGTAAAAAGCTCCGTCACAAACCGCACAATAACTTACACCGCGTCCGACAAATTCTTTTTCACCCGGAACTCCAAGTTTCATAGGCTGCGCACCTGTTGCAATAATAATTGTTTTTGCCTTAAATTCGTATTCATTAGTGACAATTGTTTTTGATTTTAAATCAATACTTTGAATTTCCTGCATAGGATATTTTTGAACCCCGAATTTATCCGCATGTTCTTCAAATTTTTCCATTAAATCATATCCGCCAACGAGCGAAAATCCCGGATAATTTTCTAATTCCAAATAATTAGAAGGCTGTCCGCCAAGCATATTCAAATCCACAATTGCTGTAGAAACCGCACCTCTGCCTGCATATATAGCTGAAGCAAGCCCTGCAGGCCCGCCGCCTAAAATCACTGTATCAAAATTCAATTGCTCCATTATTTTCCTTTCTCTTCCAATGAACCCGAAATCTTTTCACCCTTTAAAATATATAACGCCGTATCTGTTTTGATCAAGGAATTATCATACGTTGAAAAAGTTTCCAGCTTCAAAGAATTTATCCCTGTAAACGTATCACCGTTAAGTTTCAAATCAACGGTATCCGTTAATTTTTTATTATCATAATCCCCGACTTTGGTAAATCTGATAATATTTCCCTCAACATAATCCAGTTTAACAGAAGCCGATGCTCCTGTAAACGGGTTATTTAAATTTATGACGTCTCCGTTGCGTGATAAGTTCCACAAATCTATCGTATTAGGCTTAAAATTAGTACTGCCTGATTGCTTATCAATTTTAGCAACAACTCTCCAGTTTCCGAAAAAGTCATCAGGAAGCATGTCAATTTTCGAAACTCCTGCCTGCAGAGTCTCTGCCTGTACGGAAATTCCTATCAATATTAATAAAACTAATAATAATTTTTTCATTATACCGCAGCCATTTTTCTTTCAAGTTCCTGAGCGGATTCTTCATAACCTGCTCTGCCCATCAAAGCATAAGTATAATTTTTGGCTTGCTCAACACCGGGTTGATTAAACGCATCAATTCCATATAATTCACCCGTAATTGCAGTTTGAACTTCCAACATATAAAGAAGCTGGGCAAGATTATATCCGTTAATTTTATCGAGCGTAATTGTGACAACAGGGCGTTTATTATCGGTCAGCGCAACCCTTGTTGAATCCGCTTCCGCATTTAAAAGACGATTTACGGACTTTCCGCCAAGATAACCAATGCCCGTATATTCAAAAATATTCGGGATTTCCAATGTATTATCAAATTCATCAACTCTGATAAAATTAATAACTTTATTGTTCGGTCCTTCATTGTAAAGCTGAATTTGCGAGTGCTGATCAGTTGCCCCGAGAGCTTTAATCGGTGTCGGACCGACATAATCACTTTTACCCAAAGATTCTGCCCAAAGCTGTACAAACCAGTCGGAAACATATTTTAATCTGCTTGAGTAAGGCATCATTACAGACATATTTTTGCCTTTTTGAGTATCCAAAAGATAATGAATTAAAGCATTTTGAGCCGCGATATTCTCATTAATATCAGTATTTTTTAACGCCAAATCCATATCTTTAATACCGTTAACCATTTCATCAATATCAAGTCCCACTAGCGCAAACGGTAAAAGTCCAACAGCTGAAAATACAGAAAATCTTCCGCCGACATCATCTGGCACAACAAAAGTTTTGTATCCTTCCTGTTCCGCAATCTGTCTTAAAACACCCGTTCTTTTATCAGTTGTAGCAACGATATTGTATCTGTAATTTGAGCCCAATTCCTGCTCTAAAATATTTTTTACAATCATAAACTGCGACATTGTTTCGGCTGTCGAACCTGATTTTGTAATTACATTAACAAGGGTTTTGCTCAAATCAAGCATATTTAACAAACCAGTCATTGTATCAGGGTCGATATTATCAAGGAAAAATATTCTTGGTAATCCTTCTCTTTGTTCTTCTGTCAACAAGTTCCAATAAGGTTTTAACAAAGCTTCAGTCACAGCAAGTCCGCCTAAAGCTGAGCCACCGATACCGAGAACCAGAATATTTTCAAACCTGCCTTGAACCATTGAAGCATATTCTTTTACATACCAGACGGTTTCTTCGCTATAGCCCAAATTCATCCACTGAAGCCACTGTCCGGGTTTATCTTTTCTTTTATTCAAATCAGAAATAATATTTGCAATTCTGTCTTTATAATTTTCAAACTCTTGTTTAATATTCAAGCCGTTTTCACAGCCTATAACTGCCTCATCAACATAATTACAACATAATTTAATCATTAACGTCCCTCTCAATAATTATATTTTACCTGCTAAATGTTTTTATACAAGCCGTTGCAATAAAAACAAATTTTTTGTATAATCAAATCAATGAGCAGTCTGCAAAAATATTACAAACAATCGGCAACATATAAAATTGCATCAGGGATATTGAAAGAGCTTGAAAAATTCCTTGACACGCTGGGCAAAATTGCACTCAACGGGATTGAAGTAATTAAATGCATTTTAAAATTGCAGATTGACATAAAAGAACTTATAGAACAATGCAGCAGATTTGGCGTAAGCTCACTTCCCATAACACTTTCCATTGTCGGAATGACATCAATTATCGTAGCTTCACAGGTTGCGCTTGAAATGGTTAAACAGGGCGGCGGAAACTTTGTCGGACTTTTAATGACAATCCTGATTGTTAGAGAAGTCGGTGTTATAATGTCAGGTTTTGCAATAATTTCCATGATAGGCTCGTCACTTGCCTCTGAAATTGCAACAATGCGCGTTACAGAACAAATTGATGCTATTGAAGTTTTGAAAGTTAACCCTATCAGATATCTTTTTGTTCCGAGGGTTTTGTCGGGCTTTATAATGATGCCTCCCGTTGTATTGATTGCATCTGCAGTCGGAGTTATCACAGGCGCAGTAACCGCAAATTTAACATCAGGCTTAGGATATAGAGCATTCTTTGATTCGGCATGGCTCGGAATTTATATGAAAGATTTAGGCGTAAGTATGCTTAAAGCTTTTTGTTTCGGCGGAGTTATCGCTCTGATAAGCTGTTCTTGCGGATATTATGCATCAGGCGGTGCAAAAGGCGTAGGCGAAGCAACTACAAAAGCCGTAGTATGGTCATTTGTGGCTATCGTAATTCTTGATATGTTCTTTGCTATGGCATTTTTCTTTTAACGAGGTAAATTAATGAGTATAGAAGTTAAAAATTTAATAAAGAATTTTGGAGAAAGGCGCGTCATTGACAATGTATCATTCAAAGTTAACGACGGTGAAACTTTAGCAATAGTAGGTTTTTCAGGTTCAGGGAAAAGTACTATTTTGAAACTTATCTGCGGACTTCTTACTCCCGACAGCGGAGAAATTATAACATCAGAAGGCGACATTGCAATGGTTTTCCAGTATTCTGCTTTGTTTGACTCACTTAATGTTGCCGACAACATTGCTTTTGCACTCCACGAGAGAAAAGAACTCCGCAAAAAATATTCGGAAAAAGAAATAAGAAAAATTGTAGCGGAAAAACTTGAACTTGTAGGTTTAAAAGGGATTGAAAACAAATTTCCCTCGGAACTCTCGGGCGGAATGCAAAAACGCGTAAGTTTTGCCCGCGCAATTGTTACAGAACCGAACACAATACTTTATGACGAACCTACAGCAGGGTTAGACCCGATTTCATCAACTCTTATAGAGGATTATATTGTAAGATTAAAGGATGAAACCAACGCGGCATCCGTTGTTGTAACACACCAGATGTCAACTATTACAAGAACGGCAAATCGTGTTATAATGTTGTATGATGGTAAAGTTGTTTTTGAAGGAACTCCTGAAGATATGCTCCGTCAAGATAACGAATATACAAAACAGTTTGTAACGGCATCGTTAGAAGGTCCGATGCAAATGATTTCAGAAAACTAAGGAGAGAAGTATGAATATAGAAAAACTTTTTAATAAAGACGTAATGTCGCTTGATACATACATTATGTTCAAATTAAAAGAGGAAACCGCAAGATTAAAAGATGAATTAACAGCAAGAAACAGAGCACCTATTGCGCTTTCAATGGGAGCACCTACGGCAAACCCGCCCAAATGTCTTACTGATCGCTTGAAAGAAATTCTTGATGAGGACGGAATTCATACATATTCAACTCCGAAAGGCGAACCATATTTCAGAAAAGCCGCAGCAGAACGTATGAAAAATCGTTTTGGTGTTGAACTTGACCCTGAAACAGAAATCTTTTCACTTGTCGGTTCAAAAGAAGGGATTGCAAACCTTGTAAGATTTATTACAACACCTAAAACAGAAGAACTTGAAAAAGATGTAATAATGATTCCGGATCCTTGTTACGCATCATATTTACAGTTTATTCAATGTTCGGGTGCAAAAGCTTATCCAATGCCGTTGACTGCCGAAAACGATTACAAACCCGATGTTGAAGCAATTTATCACCAAGCTTTAAAAGACGGTTACAAACCCGAAAACATCAAAGCTGTATTTATTAATTATCCGAACAACCCTATGGGTATTTCTACAACAAAAGAATACGTTAAATCAATTGTTGATTTCTGTAAAAAATACGATATTCTGCTTGTATCCGATGCTGCATATTGCGACTTATATTTTGCAGAAGATGAAAAACCTTTCAGTATTTTTGAAATAGAAGGCGCAAAAGATGTGGGTATTGAATTTTTCAGTTTATCGAAACCTTATGCTATTACTGGCTGGCGTTTAGGCTGGGTCTGCGGTAATAAAGAAGTTGTACAGCGCTTAGGCAAAGGAAAATCTACAATTGATAACGGAATTTTTAAAGCTTTGCAAAAAGCATGCGCAGAAATATTAAATTCTGAAGAAGGCGACAAATATATCGAAGAAGCAAACAAAGGCTTTGCCCGCAAACAGGCGATTATGGTCAAAGGCTTTAAGGAACTTGGATGGAATATGGATAAAGTCCCGCATACAACTTTCTATCTGTGGCTTCCAATTCCAAGACGTTATACATCAGCATTTGACTTTTGTCAGGATGTATTGAGAAAATCTGGTGTAGTATTAGTTCCCGGTAACGCATTCGGTGAATGCGGAGAAGGCTTTTTCAGACTTTCATACGTATGTTCTGATGAAAAACTGCAAGAGGTTATTGACCGCTTGAAAGAAGACGGATTTACTTTTTAATTAATAGTTCATACCGCCTTCAGTCAGAACCCTGTATGCACAGCTCAAGCCTGTTTTATTTGTTTCACAGTCCCCAATATATTTACTGTTGGGGACAATTTTTCCATCACGCAGATACAACAAAAACACATCCCTGCCAAGTTTATTAGGACCTTTTTTTCCATTAACATCTACAGTAAAGCGTACTGATGCATCCTGAGTCCAGAAAAATCCTCCACCGCCATTCGATTGAAATCTAAATGCAATAGTCATACCATCTGCTAATACAAGCGGATAAGTAAAATAAAACGGCATGTTATTCTCAACATTTTGCAATATACTATTATCAAGCCCTTTATATGAATTCCAGCCGTTAACACATTGATTAGAGTTCCAGCTGGTTCTTTCACATCTTTTTATTACTTTCATTTTAGACGCATAGGATTCAATAAATTCTTCATAGGCCTTTTTTTCAGCTTCAGCACCGACAGTATCACAAATTTCTTTACCATTTGGTACAAAAATAGCACTATTCTCATTTAGTATAGTATCCGTAGCAATTTGTAATACAGCTTGAGCCTTCTTTAATCTTTCAACATATCCCTTATTAGTTATATTAGTTACAAGGGCTTGTATAACAAGCGCCGCGACAACTCCGATTATTCCGAGAGTAATTAAAACCTCAGCTAAAGTAAACGCAGGAGTTAAGCTATGAGTGCCCCCCCCCCGATATTTTGATTAAATTTCATATCTGCTTCCTCCTTTTTTATTATTATAACAAAAAAACCGCTTATGTTAAAGCGGTTTTTTATATTTATAAGGCAAATTTATTTAAGATAGAGCCATTAAAGCTTTTACTGAACGTGCATTATCTCTAACTTCTTCATCAGAGTGCATTTCAACAGTATTTGACAAAACTTTCATAGCTATAGTTTTATCTGTCAATGATAAAAGTTCATTAATTGTGCTCATTGCAACAACTGTAGACATATCATTGATACCTTTTCCTTTGTTAGCAATAACAACTCTCAATGCATCTTCTTCATTTCTTTTAACAAGAGCGCGAGAAGTCATTTCTCTAATTGCATCGATTTTAGAATTTGTACCAACATCTTCCAAAATACCGATACATTCTGAATTAGGGTTCATTCCTAATCCTTCAATTATATTTGATACGTTTTTAACTGTTTTTTTATCTACTGTTACCATATTTTATTCTCCCTATACCATAGATTCCCATGCTTCAACATGAGAAGCCATTAATTCTCTCGCTTGCGCCATGTCATCCATTTTGGAAACTGACTTAGCACTGATACCTGTAAAGAAAATATCACTCATCGGAGTGTTTAATGTATCTTTAATTGAACCATAGAAATTACCCATTACTTCTTTTGCAGGTGCAAATGAGATTTCGATACTGTTCATTTTGTTCCAACCGTTAACAACATTTTCTTTAACTCTGTTTCCAAAAGAGATTACAGAATTAATCATGTTTTGGAATTTTTCGCCGTAACCTGAAATAGAACCAACAAGTGCACTTGCTTTAAGTTTGCCGTTGTTTTGATTTTCGTTTTGCTTTGTAGAAGATTCAAACACATCTGCAGTCAAAACATTACCTTTAAAAGAAGTTGCTGCAAACGGGTTAGTGGAATTTCTTTGAGTAGTTTGTTCGTGTTTGCTTGTGTTAAACAATCTTTCACGAATTGATGGGATTGATAAATTTGCCATTCTTATATCCTTTCGTTTACCTATTTGACTATATAAGGATAACATTAGAGAAAATATTATAACTCCACCTTTTGATGTATTCTCGATTGAATTTCTTATACTTTAGTTATAGAATAAAGACATGGAAAATCTTGATAAACTTATAGAAACAGTAAGAATTTTACGCTCACCAGAAGGCTGCGAATGGGACAGAGCGCAAACTCATAAAACATTAAAACCAAATATGCTGGAAGAAGCTTACGAAGCCGTTGATGCTATTGATACAGGCGATATGGCAAATCTGAGAGAGGAACTTGGCGATGTACTTTTACAGGTTCTTTTACACTCTCAAATAGCAGATGATAACGGATGCTTCAATCTTGACGATGTAGCCAAAGAATTAAACGAAAAACTTATCCACCGTCATCCGCATGTATTCGGAGATGTTAAAGTCGGTGGAACACAAGACATAATCGACAATTGGGATAAACTTAAAAAAGAAGAGAAAAAAGACAGAAAATCCGCAATGGACGGTATTTCCAAATCTCAATCAGCATTAATGAGCGCACAAAAAATAAGTAAACGCGCCGTAAAAACAGGTTTTGAATGGCCGAATGAGAAATCGCTTTATGAATGTGTTTTTTCTGAAATTAAAGAATTCCAAGAAGCAAAAGGCGACAAAGACCACATGGAAGACGAACTCGGCGATATTCTTTTTGCGGTTGTAAATCTTGCGCGCTGGAACAAAATTGATGCAGAACAGGCACTTTTACATGCAAACAAAAAATTTATAACACGTTTCCGCAAAATGGAAGAGTTAGCTGTAAAGCCTTTAGAGCAGTATTCTTTCGAGGAATTTGACACTCTTTGGAAACAGGCGAAAAAGAATGTTAACTAATGTTAACTAAAAAAACATAAAAAAGGCAATTCCTGAAGCAAAAAATCCTTTATATAAATATACAGGAAAGAGGATTTATAATCTAATGAAAGAACAGGAATTGAATACTTTAATGTCTGTAGTTTCAGACCCGATAGAAAATGTTTATAAAATTAATTCACGCAAAGACTTGGAAGAAATTCAACGTATAATTAGAATTTTTAATATTGCAGATAATCAGCATAACAAACATACTATGCTGTCAATTAAAAATCTTGCAACATTCAGACTTGTTCTGAGTAATAACTAGATTTAAAAAAGCTCCTCAAAAAGGAACTTTTTTTATACTGAAATTTTTTCTTTTTGTTTTAAGACTCTGGGCTTTTCCTCAAGTCTTTTTTGTTTATATCCGTAACCTGCATAAATTGCAAAACCGATTAATAACCATAGCGGGAAGTATAATGCCGATGTGGTTAAAAACTTCATTGAATAAAGCATCAATCCACCGCAAGTCAATATCCCCAAAATAGGGAATGTCGGACAGAACGGGACTTTAAACGCACGCGGTCTGTCGGGATCTGTTTTTCTTAAAATTAAAACAGCAATACAAATTATAATAAATGATGTAAATGTACCGAAATTACAAAGTTCTGCCGATATATTCAAGTCCATAAACAAAGCACACACAATAACAACAATGCCTGAAATCCATGTTAAAACATGCGGAGTTCTGTATTTTCTGTGGATTAATCTCAAAGATTTTGGTAAAAATCTATCCCTGCTCATTGCATATAAAATCCTTGTTGTACCTAACTGGCAAATCAAGAAAACTGATGTCAAAGCACATAATGCACCGACAGAAAGCAAGCCTGCAAACCAGTTTTTATTAATCACACTCATCGCATGCGCAATCGGTGCCTGAATATTAATATGTCCCATAGCTACATTACCCGTTAGCACAAGTGCTACAAAAATATACAACACGGTACATATAACAAGAGTTCCTAAAATAGCAATCGGCAAATCTCTTTGCGGGTTTTCGGTTTCTTCGGCAGTAGTTGAAATTGCATCAAATCCGATATATGCAAAGAAAATTAAAAACGCTCCCATAAATACACCCTCAAAACCGTTAGGCATAAAAGGCGTCCAATTTTCCGGTTTTACATAAAATGAACCGACCACAATAAATGAAATTATCATAAAGAGGTTAACACCAACCATTACGCTCGCAAACCTTGTCGATTCTTTTACGCCTTTAATAAGCAAAATAGTCAAAAGCAAAACAAGAATAATTGCTGGCAAATTAACCGCAAAAGGTATTTTATCAAACAAAAACGGCATCTGACTGTGCGGATCTAGTCCGTATTTGTCACAATATGAAAGCATAAATCTGTAATCGCTTCTCAACCACATTGGGCAATTTACGATAAAGTCAGGCAAAACATGCTTGAACCCTTTCAAAAACTGGACAAAATAACCTGTCCAAGCACTTGCAACGGTAATATTTCCGATTGCATATTCAAGCATTAAAATCCAACCGACCATCCATGCCATAAATTCACCCATAGTTGCATAAGTATAGGTGTAAGCACTTCCCGCAACAGGAATTAAAGAAGCTATTTCACTGTAGCAAAGTGCAGGAAACACACATACCGCAGCAGCCATAATCATGGAAATTATAATAGCAGGGCCTGCTCCGGCGCTTTCAGGACCGCCTTGAATTGCTGTACCGATAATCGTAAAAATTCCCGTACCTACAACCGCACCAATCCCCAAAACAATCAGGTCAAATACATTCAAAGTTTTTTTCAACTCTGATTTTTTACTGACTGCTATTAATTCATCGGGGCTTTTTATTTTGAAAGCATTTTTTAAAATTGTTTTCATTATTTCATCATTTCTTGTTTTTTACGTTCTACTATTTCATTATGGATTCTATTTTCATTAAGTCTGTTTTTAACAAAACCGTACAAAAGATATATTATCGCACCAAAACCTAACCATACGGGGAAAAGTAACGCAGAACCTGAAGGCTGCATTGATTTATAAATCATTAATCCTCCGCAGCAAATTATACCCAAAGCAGGTGTAACAGGCGAGAACGGAACTTTAAACGGTCTTGGTCTGTCAGGGTCTGTTTTTCTCAAAATTAAAACTGCAACACAAACAATTATAAATGATGTAAATGTGCCGTAGTTACAAAGTTCTGCCGCAACATCAAGGTTCAAGGTTAAAATACCCAAAACTGCAAGCAATCCCACAGTCCAGGTTAGAAGTGCAGGAGTTTTAAATTTCGGATGTAATTTCTGAAATCTTTGAGAAATAAAATGGTCTCTGCTCATTGCGTACAAAATTCTCGTTGCAGCCATTTCCAATACCAAAAGTACGGAAGTTAAACCTGCAAGTGAACCTATAGAAATCAAACCTGCCGCCCAGTTCATATTATGCAAAGACATGCAATATGCCATCGGAGCCTTCAAAAATCCTAAAGGAACAGCTGAACTTGTATCCTGCAGCCCTGTCAAAACTAATGCTACAAGCACATATACAACAGTTGTAATCAAAAGCGAACCGATAATACCAATCGGCAAATCTTTTTGAGGATTTTTACATTCTTCTGCAGCAGTTGCAAGAGCATCAAATCCGATGTATGCAAAGAATATTAAAAACGCACCAGCAAAGATACCTTCAAACCCGTTTGGAGCAAAAGGTGTCCAGTTTTCAGGTCTTACATAAAACGCGCCTGCGAGCACAAATAATGCAATAACACCGAGTTTTACAACAACCATTAAACCTGCCATTTTAGTAGAATCTTTTGTACCTTTTACCAAAATTGCAGTAATTAAAAGCACAATCAATATTGCAGGAAGATTTATGCAAATCGGAATTCCAAATAATGTCGGCACAAATGTGTCAGGATTTTCTGCTACAATTTTACCTGCAGAGAATACATCATTCACAAGCCATGCCGGCGGATGAGCCAACCAAGCCGGTAAAACTTTCTCAAATCCTGCCATAAATTGTACAAAGTGGTTTGACCAAGCACACGCTACGGCAATAAATCCGATTGCATATTCTAACATCAAAACCCAGCCTACCATCCATGCTGCAAATTCACCAAGCGTTGCAAAAGTATAAGTATAAGCACCGCCCGCAACAGGAATCATAGTTGCAAATTCCGAATAACAAAGTGCCGAAAAAATACACGCAATAGCCGCAATTACCATTGATACCATAAGCCCCGGACCTGCACCCAAAGATGAGCCGTCAGCACTTCCTGCAGCTGCAATACCAACAACCGCAAAAATTCCCGAACCAATAATTGCTCCGACACCCAGAATAATCAAATCCCAAACGCCTAAAGTTTTTTCCAACCCTTCAGCCTTAGCTTCCGCAAGCATTTCATCAGGGTTTTTAATACGGGTAACGGTTTTCAAAAAATTGCGAGTAAATGTCGCGCGGTGAAATTTTTCAGCCATTTATTTTCCTTATAATTATTTACAAAGAGGGAAACCTAATTCTTCTCTTTGAGCTACATACAATCTTGCAACAGCAGAAGCCATTGTTCTTACTCTATTGATAAAGTTAATTCTTTCATCTTTACTGATTACTCCTCTTGCATCAAGAAGGTTGAAAGTATGAGAACATTTCAAAACGTAATCATAAGCGGGCAAAACAAGTTTTGCATTAATACAATTATCAACTTCTTTCTGGTATAAATCAAACATTGTAAATAACGCTTTTGAATCGCTTACTTCAAAGTTATATTTTGACATTTCAATTTCGTTTTGTAAGAAAATTTCGCCGTATTTCAAAGTATCGTTCCACATAATATCGTAGACAGATTCCTTATTTTGAAGATACATAGCAATACGTTCAAGACCGTATGTCAATTCCAAAGCAACGGGTTTAACTTCAACACCGCCGACTTGCTGGAAGTAAGTAAATTGGGTAATTTCCATACCATCAAGCCAAACTTCCCAACCTACACCTGCCGCGCCGAGGGTTGGAGATTCCCAGTTGTCTTCAACAAATCTTACATCATGTTCTTTCAGGTCAATTCCCATAGCTTCCAAACTTTTCAAATAAAGTTCCTGAGCATTATCGGGAGACGGTTTCAAGATAACCTGAAACTGATAATAATGCCCGAGTCTGTTGGGGTTTTCACCGTATCTTGCATCTGTCGGACGTCTGCAAGGTTCAATCATTGCGGTATTCCAAGGTTCGGGTCCTAATGAACGCAAAAAAGTTGCTGGGTTCATTGTAGAAGCACCTTTTTCAATATCATAAGGCTGTTGAATAATACAACCGTAATCCGACCAAAATTTTTGTAAATTAAAAACTAGTTCTTGAAAATTTAAAGCCATAACATATTCCAATCTAAAGTGTACGTGCTTATCCATGCTACGACGAACATAGCAAAATTGCAAATTTTATGTTAAAAATGTAACATACAAGGAGAATGTCATGACAATTATTATTTTTTCAGGAAAACAATATTCGGGTAAAGATACAGCGGCAAAAATTATGCTTGAGCAAATGCCTGATTTCAGAAGATGCGCAATGGGCGACATTATCAAACTTACTTACGGCAAAGAAAAAGGTTTGACTTACGAGGAAATCGAAAAAAACAAACCTCTTTACCGTCAGGATTTGATAGACTTGGGTAACTGGGGACGTTCTCAAAGTCCTGATTACTGGCTTAATAAAATTATCGAGCAGGACGGAAACATTATGGTAACTGATGTTCGCGTTCCGCATGAATACGAGGTTTTCAAACGTGCAGGTGCAATTTCAATCCGCGTTGAAGCATCAAGAGATGTTAGAGCATCTCGCGGAGAGCTTATCGGCGAAACCGATATAACAGAAGTCGGGCTTGATCACATAACTGATTGGGATTACGTAATTGAAAACAACTCGGATTACGAAACCCTAAAAAAACAAGTTATGGAAATAGTTAATTCTTTATAGCCGCGTCAATCAAACCTTTAAACAACGGGTGCGGTTTATCGGGACGTGATTTGAATTCGGGGTGGAATTGTGATGCCACAAACCAATCCAAATGCGGAAGTTCCACAACTTCTGCAAGCATTCCGTCAGGCGACATGCCCGAGAATACCAGACCTGCGTCTGCAATTTGTTTTAAATATTCATTATTAACTTCATATCTGTGTCTGTGACGTTCGGAGATTTTTTCCGCTCCATAAGCTTTAGCAGCTTTTGAACCTTTTTTCAATATACAGTCATAAGCACCCAATCTCATTGTACCACCGTATGCATGAACATTTTTTTGTTCAAGCATCAAGTCAATAACAGGATACTGTGCATTTTCATCAAATTCTGCAGAATTTGCACCTTTCAAACCAACAACATTTCTTGCATATTCAATAACAGCACATTGCATACCCAAGCATAATCCTAAGAAAGGTACATTATTTTCTCTTGCATATTTAATTACGTTTAGTTTTCCTTCAATACCTCTGATGCCAAAACCGCCGGGAACAACAACTGCCTGAACATCTTTCATCAACTCTTTGCATTTTTTATCATCAACGCAATCTTCAGAGTTAATCCATTTAATATCAATAGCCGCATCATTAGCATACCCCGCGTGTTTTAGAGATTCCACAACAGAAATATAAGCATCGGAAAGTTTTGTATACTTACCTGCAATTGCAACTTTTATTGTCTTTTTAGGATTTTTAATTTTATCAACAAGATTTTCCCAAGCCGTCAAATCAGCTTTTCTGTCCTCTACGCGAAGCATGTCAAGAACAACATGCGCCATATTCTGAACTTCAAGAGCCAAAGGAACCTCGTAAATACTTTTCATATCACGGCATTCAATAACCGCATCTTTTGGAACAGAACAGAAAAGTGCAAGTTTTTCTTTTTCAGTTTTCGGAATAGGTTTTGTTGTACGGCAGACAAGGATTTCAGGCTGAATACCATAACTTCTTAAAACATTAACACTGTGCTGTGACGGTTTTGTTTTCAACTCACCTGATGTCGGCAAATATGGAAGCAATGTAGTATGTATTGAAATTGCGTTTCCGATACCGACTTCTGATTTAAACTGTCTTATAGCTTCAACAAACGGCAAACTTTCGATATCACCGACAGTACCGCCGATTTCTATAAGCTGAAAATCAGGTTTAAACTGTTTTGTAGCGCCGTTAATTCTTGATTTAATCTCATTTGTAATATGCGGAATAACCTGAACCGTACCGCCGAGGTAATCTCCGCGTCTTTCTTTTTTAATAACATGGCTGTATACACTGCCTGATGTTACGTTGTTAAGTTTACCGAGAGATGTATCGGTAAATCTTTCGTAGTGTCCCAAATCAAGATCGGTTTCCGCACCGTCATCGGTTACAAAAACTTCACCGTGCTGAAACGGGCTCATAGTACCGGGGTCGACATTTATATACGGGTCAAATTTCTGGTTAATAACAGAAAATCCTCTTGCTCTTAATAATCTTCCTAAAGAAGCGGCAATAATACCTTTGCCCAGAGAGCTTACAACACCGCCCGTAATAAAAATATATTTTGTCATTTTTTTTACCACCTCAAGTAGACTTTCTAGTAACTTTTTCTACCCACGCACTCAGGGGGAAATTCTATACACTTAATAAATATCCCGTTACTTATCCCCTTCGCACCACTTTTGTTTTACCAGCCTTATCCAATTTTCGGAACTTTAAAGAACCCGTTTTCTTCCTCGGGCGCATTAGACATTAAAGCTTCCTTGCTGATTTCCTGAACAACTTTGTCCTCTCTCATAACGTTATAAAAATCAATAACCTGAGTCATCGGTTTAACGTTAGTTGTGTCAACTTCGTTCATTTGATCAACATATTTCAAAACATCGCCTAATTGTTTTGTATAAAGTTCTTTTTCATCTTCTGTTAATTCAAGTCTTGCAAGTTTTGCAACGTGTTCAACATCTTTTATTGTAATCATTTTTCCTCTACTCCTTTTTAAATAATAACACAAAAATACGGCATGCTTATTAATATTTCAAAATTTTAAAAGTTATGTTATAATATCAACAGGAGATAAAATGTCAGAAGAGTTGGATAGACAACTTCTCGCTTACAAAACCTGTAATGACGAGAAAAAAAAGCGAATGCTTCATCTGCAAATTGTTGAAAATGCTATGCAATTAGTTAAAAAAATTGCATGCAGTATTACCGTGCAGGCAGGAATTTCCAATGAAGATTTGATACAGGTAGGCTCTATCGGGCTTATTAAAGCTATAGAATTTTTCAACACCGATAAAAATACAAAGTTTAAAACTTATGCATCATATTTTATCCGCGGTGAAATCAAACATTATCTGCGCGATAAAGCGTCGATAATCAAAGCCCCGAGAGAACTTCAAGAACTCGTTTTTAAAATCAGTTCCGCAGTTAAACAGTTAAAAGAAAAAGGGTTCGATGAACCGACAGAAGAACAGATTGCAGAAATTGTCGGAGTTGATGAAGTAAAAATTCATGAAGTTATGGAAATAGAGCTTTGCAAAACAACTCTTTCTCTTGATCAGGCTATTTCATCCGTTGATGACGACGATTTAACACTTATTGACAAAATCCCCTCAGGCGATTATCAGGAAATTATTACTTCCAATGAGAATAAAATTATGCTGGAACAGGCTATTGAAAAGCTCCCTGCAGATTTAAAAGAAATAATTGAATTAAGTTATTATCACGACTTAAACCAGCGAGAAATCTCGGAAATCTTGCATATATCACAAATGCAGGTTTCAAGGAGATTAAAAAAAGCTTTACACAAAATGTATGAAATAATTGAAGCAAAAGAGGACATCTAAAATGGCACTATTAATTGCAGTATTAGCATTCGTATTTATAATCGGACTTTGTATCGGAAGTTTTTTAAACGTAGTAATTTTAAGAGCATTGAGCGGAGAATCAATCGTTTTTCCGGCTTCCAAATGCCCAAAATGCCAAAATCCTTTGAAATGGTGGCATAATATCCCTGTATTATCATATATATTACTCGGCGGGAAATGTGCATTCTGCAAAGAAAAAATCAGCATTCAATATCCGATTATTGAACTTGTCACAGGTATAATTTTTACCTTGATTTTTATAAAATTCGGAATGAGCATTGAAACATTGTTTATGTGGGCAATCGCATCTGTTATGGTAGCTATGGCGGGAACTGATATTAAAGAAAAAGTTGTTTTTGATGCACATACATATACATTTATCGGGCTCGGATTTTTGAATACCATATATTTGTCAGTTGTAAACCACACATTTGAAATTATTATCTCATCTGTTATCGGTGCTGTTTTAGGTGCGGTAATTATGGAAGTTTGCGCACGCTCGGGATATTTAATTGCGGGAACAAGAGCTTTCGGCGAAGGTGATACATTTATCGCAATCGGTTTGGGCGCACTTTTAGGGTGGAAAATATTACTTATTGTTCTTGCCTTGAGTGTTATTATTCAAGTAATTGCATTTTTACCGATATTTATAAAAGGGCTTGTTACAAATAAAGATTGGAAAACTTTAATTTCTTTCTTAGCATTTGTTGCTTATGCAATCGCGTTTTGTTTGTTAAAACTTGATGGCACAGCATACTTAATCGGCGCAATCCTGTTGGCAGTTCTTGGCGTATTAACCTGCGTATTTATCTTGAAAGGTTTGAAAGAAAAACCAAAAACATATATGCCGTTTGGACCTGCAATGGTTCTTGCAGGATTGATTGCAATGTTATTATTATAAAGATAAAATTTTCAAGGCTTCTTTTAAGATTTCTTCAGCAGTTGTTTTACTATCTGCAACTGCTTTTGATATAGCATCTTGAATTTCTTTGCGCTCATAACCGAGAGAAACTAATACCATTTGTGCATCTTCAACTGCACTGTCATCAACCTTAACTGATGATGTAATTTTTATCGGTTCTTTTGTTTTGTAATTCATTAACTTGTCTTTTAATTCAAGAATTATTTTCTGCGCTAATTTAGGACCAACACCTTTGGCACGCGTAATCTCTTTATAATTCCCGTCAATTACAAATCCGATAAGTTCCGATGCTTCAAATTCATCCAAAAGTGTAAGCGCCATTTTAGACCCGACACCCGAAACAGAGGTCAAAATATTGAAAATATCCCTGTCCTCTTTATGCAAAAAACCGCAAAGGCTCATCTTATCCTCACGGTGAATAAGAACAGTATAAACTTTTACCTCATCAGCATTTGCCAGATTATAATCGCGTACGGTCGTTTCAATCAAATACCCTATTCCGCCAGTTTCTACAGTCAAAAAAACACCCTTTGATGTATTTGATTTACCTGCCAAAATTCCTTTTATGTAATCGTACATTACTGTTCCCTCAAAGTTCTGCGAATAACTGCAATATCCTGTTCAAGATTTTTGTTTGTTTTTAAATCGTCTTTGATTTTATCGTGAGAATAAAGCATTGTCGTATGTTTTTTATTAAAATATTCCGCAATAGCTTCAAAACTTTTCTGTGTAATCTCACGAGCCAAATAAACGGCAACATGGCGTGCTGACGATACTCTCTGGTTTCTTGCAGAGCTTAAAAAATCCGCAATGGAAACCCCATAATAATCTCCGACAGCTTTTGCAACCTGCGCAATAGAAATTTCCTGTTTTACAGCTTCGCAATTCAAAACTTTTTTGGCAAATTCAAGCGTCAAATCAGTCTGTTCAATATCAGCGTAAGCACTGACTTTATTAAATGCACCTTCAAGCTCTCTTACGTTATTAATAAAGTTTTTCGCGATATATTCAAACACGTCAAATTCGGCCTTAATCCCTGCCAAATCTGCAAGATTTTTCAATATTGCAACTCTGGTTTCAAAATCAGGTGGAGTGATATCAACCATTAAACCCATTTCAAAACGTGTTCTCAACCTGTCAGGCAGGGTCGGAATATCTTTCGGAAGTCTGTCAGATGTGATTACTATCTGTTTATTGTTATTGTGCAGACTGTCAAAGGTATGGAAAATTTCCTCCATTGTAAAAGTCTTGCTTTCCAAAAACTGAATATCATCAATCAGCAAAACATCTACATTTCTGTATTTTTGGCGAAATTTATCCATGCGGTTAGTTTTATCATTCCCGCCTGTTTGAAGATTTTTAATAAGTTCATTAAAATATTCTTCTGTTTTAATATATTTAACTTTTAATTTCGGCTTATTGAAAATTATATAATGACCTATTGCCTGCATAAGATGGGTTTTTCCCAAGCCTGATGCACCATATATAAACAGCGGATTATATTTTTTTGCAGGATTTTGTGCAACCGACATCGCTGCTGCATGTGCAAAACGGCTGTTTTCACCAACTACAAAATTAGAAAACTTGTATTTTAAATTAAGATTTGCTGATGACTGCATCTGCGCAAGGTTATCCATCAACTTAGTTTCTTCGGTTTCTACAGGTGTACGTTTTTGTTTTTGGAGTTCTTTCTTTTTTTCTTTCTGATAACGCTCGGCAAATTCCTCATCGTGCACAACCGTGTAGCTTACATCTTTTCCGCAGACATTTTTCAAAGCTTCAAGAATTTTTGCATTATGCTGTGACTTAATCAATTGAGGAGCAAGAGCATGAGCCGTAATAAGAGTTAAAATGTTGCCGTCGAAAGCTGTTGCTTCCAAGGGTTCAATCCACATTTTGTATGTAGGAACCGTTTGGGCTAACTCCTCTTTTGCTAACTTCCAAATTTCTTTTTCATCCATAAAAATATTTTACTATAAAAATAATTTGTATAAAACAACAGCGCAAGAAATTGATAAATTCAAAGATTCGACATTGTCTGCCATCTCAATTTTTACTTCCTTCGTCGCAAAACGTATCAACTCATCGGAAAGTCCGTCGGCTTCCGAGCCAAACATCACAAGAGCAGGTTCTTTTATGCTGAAATCTTTTAAATACTGAGTTGTACGCGGTAAAGTCGCAACTTTCTCAAATCTTTCAAACACATTCAAACCGCTGAAATCTTCTATATAAACAACGGGGATTTTCCATAAATTTCCAACAGATGAGCGGACGCATTTAGGATTATATAAATCTGCGCACTCCTTGCCGTAAAGCACAACCGCATCTGCGCCAAATGCCACAGCTGTACGCAAAATCGTACCGAGATTACCCAAATCCTTGATATTCTCAAGCAAAACTACTTTTTTAGCATCTTTTAAATATTCAGCGGAATAAACCTTTTTAACAGCAACTCCGACAGCATCAGGCGCAGAATCTGTCGTAGAGATTTTTTTCAAAACCGCTTCTGAAGCAGGGATTACATTCGGTACAAATGCGTATCGTTTTTCATCAGTTGTAAAAACATACTCAATTTTCACTCCGGCATTGAAAGCTTCCTCAATAGCTTTAAAACCCTCAAGCAGAAATTTATTTTCTCTGTCACGGTATTTTTTCTGCTGTAATTTTACGGTTTCTTTTACCAATTCGTTATTTATGCTCGTTATCATAAGACCTCAAACTCTTTAAGCCATTCTTTTTCCTGCTCTGTCAAAAGCGAGAAATCAATCAATTTCTTTTCATAATTCATTTTTACAAAAGAATTAATCTTACCGTCTTTCATATAACAGGAATTTTCAAGCCTTACCCCGAAATGCGCTTCATTATAAAGCCCCGGCTCAATTGTAAAACACATTCCGTCTTTTATTTCAACTTTTGCCATTTCGTTTTTGCTCAAATTCGGCGGATATTCATGGACATTTATTCCAATACCATGCCCGAGACCATGATTAAACACAAAGCCTTCAATCTCGTTTTGAGAATAAACCTCACGAGCAAGTGCATCAATTTCATAGCCTGTGCTGAGTTTTGCATTATACGCATTCAAAAACATTTTTAAGACTGTTGTATAAACTTTTTTCTGCAATTCGGACGGCTCGCCTTTTACAAAAACTCTTGTAATATCAGTCGCCAAACCCTGCTCATAATATGCTCCGCAGTCAATCAAAACAAGACTTCCGTCTTTTAAAATTTCATCTTTTGAGCATTTTGAATAATGTGCCAGTGCAGAATTTTTATCCTTTGCAACAATTGATTTGAAGCTCAAACTTTTTGCACCGTAACGCTTAAATTCTTTTTCAAGCTGTTCGGCAATATCAAATTCCGAGATATTATCATTGTTTTCAATGTAATCCCTGATTGCCTTTACAGCCAAATCAGTCCTTCTGAAAGCATCTTTATAATGAGCAATTTCATCATCAGTTTTAACTGATTTCATAAGCTTTACAGGGCTGTCTTTCAAGACTTTTACCTTGTCGCCGATTAGCGCAAAATCATATGCGTTAATTGTAGATTTATCAACTCCTATTTTGCCGTTATAACATTCGACAAAATCATCAATATCATCAATCAGACGAGCTCTGCCGTTAATAATCACAGCCTTGCTTTGAATTTTTGAGGAATAATTCTTGGAAAAATCCCGCAAATTAAACAAATAAGATACTTCCTCAAGATTTGTAATCAAAATTGTATCTTCAATATTTTTTATCTTTTCCTCAACCGAAACTCCTTCAACAGGCACAATATTTGAACTGTCATATTCAATATTGTTATCCAGCGGATCATCTTTTAAAAATCTCAGTTCAACGCCTTTTTCCTGCAAATATTCAACCCGTTTTTGAGAATTTTTCTTTGAAAAAATTCCCAAAACTTCCCCCTCTGGTATTTTTTTAATAAGTTCATCAAGGAATATTTGTCCTGTTTGAAGCTTCATAACAGTAACTATATCATGGTCAACTTCCAAATCAGCCTGGATATGATATCTCCCGTCAACAAACAAATAAACTGCATCGGGTGTTACAAGCACATCACCCGTAGAACCTGAAAAACCCGTAAGTGCATAACGTGAATTTTCTTGCAGTGGTGTATATTCCACCAAATATTTATTGGTAGAATTAACGAGCAGGAAATTTAATCCCTGCTCATTCATAAATTCTCGAATTTTCTGCAAATTAGTCATCTTTTCCTGTCAATTGGATTAAATGCCATCCGAACTGTGTTTGAACAGGCTCTGAAATTTGACCGACTTTGTCAAGTCCAAACGCAGCATCTTCAAACGGTTTAACCATCATTCCGCGTCCGAAATAACCTAAATCTCCGCCATTAGCTCCTGATGGGCACATAGAATATTCTTCGGCCAATTCTGAGAATGTTTTACCTGAACTAATTTCTGCCAGTAAATTTTTAGCTTCATCTTCTGTTTTTACTAAAATGTGGCTTGCTCTGATTTCATTTGCCATAATTTTCTCCTTTTTTACACCCTTATAATACCATAAAAAAACAACTTGTCGAAAGGAGCAGTGACAAGTTGCCGTATATGAAACATAGAGTTTGTGACAAAAAGATAAGCCTGCCATATTTTAAACCAAACCCGGTTAAGAAAAAATCTTATCGCAACCCCGAAAAAGTGCCTGGATACAACAAGCTTACATATATATGATAACGTTTTTTTCAATAGTTTTCACCCTTCTGCGGAATGACTTTTTGATAACAAAATAGCGAACAATAATTAATCCTTAAGAATTAATTTAAGCCTATTGCAAAAATTTTTTTTTATATTATATTAGAGATATGCGGAAGTAACTCAATGGCTAGAGTCCCTGCCTTCCAAGCAGGTTGTTGCGAGTTCGAGTCTCGTCTTCCGCTAATAAAGAACACTCATCGTTAGATGGGTGTTTTTTATTTATGTTACATTTCTTTAACAAACCAGCAAAATCAAATCTTTACAATACTTGTTGATTTTACCAAGGAGATAAAAATGACTATAAGCTTAAATAAAGCAACTCAAATATTTAATTCCAATCCTCAAGTAACAAAATGGATTCCTGAACAAAACTTTAATAATGCTGTTGTTAAGTTCGAAAAAGACAACGATATAATAAAAAAAGTTGTAACGAGAAAAGACGGAACAGAAGTTACCGGTTATTACCGCAACGGCAATTTATTCCAAACAATATTGGAAAATCTTAAAGGTAAAATTACCGTAGAAATAGACAGACCTGTACAAAAAGAGTTACCTGCAAAATGGCAATTTTCCAAAAGCACGTCTATTGAAACCGCAGACGGCGACAGATTTACGAGATATGAAGACAAAACAAACGGAATAAAGGACATCTGGTCACCAAAAAACAGTTTAGTCAGACAAGGAAAAATGAATGCTCTTTATAATGAATTTTTATCCCGCGTTAAAAACTAATAAAAAAGTTTGTTCAAATTGTAAAAAGTCTTAGAATTTATCTGAGACTTTTTTTATTGTATCTTTCAATATTATCTTGCTCGTGAAAGCGAGAACACTTTTCTTTATTTATAGTGACAGAATGAATATTGAAGAAAATAAAAAACTTATATTACAAGCTTTAGCAAAACTTACAAAAGAACTTAGAGGCGACAAGAGCCAATTTATGTTTTGCAGCGAAAATGATATATCTACATCAATTATCAGCACTATAGAAAGAGTCATGAAAGACCCGCAATTAACTACTGTTTTCAAAATCGCAGAAGCTTTTGACATGAAGCCTTCTGAATTTATTAAACTTATTGAAGATGAATTACCGGAAAATTTCTCTTTAATTGAAAAATAATATTTTATGATATTATTTATATAAAAAAGAGGAAATTTATGTCTGACAAAATTCTTGAATTAAGCATCGGTGTTATTGTAAACATCATTATTATTGCAGTTTTATTTAAGATAACCGATATTTTTATCGGAAAACTTAAAGAAAAATTCGACAAGAGCGAAAATGCTGCACCAATCAGTCAAATTTTGCCTATTTTTGAAAAAATAGTTAAAACCATTATTGTATTCATACTTGTTGCATCGTTTATGCAATATAACGGATATTCTTTGACTTCTCTTGTTGCAGGCTTCGGAATTACCGGTCTTGCCGTTGGTTTTGCTGCCCAGCAGACAATTGCTTCAATGTTTGGAACATTTGGAATTCTCACAGATAAAGTTTATAAAACAGGCGACTATATAAAAATAGATAACATTGAGGGAACCGTTGAAAATATTAATCTGCGTTCTACAAAAATCAGAACTCTGGATAACTTTTTAGTAACCATTCCAAACGATAAAATGGCAAACAGCATTGTAACAAACGTAAGCAAAGCGCATAAACGCAGACTTGATCTTACTTTTGGCGCGACTTATGATACAAGTGATGAAAAACTTAACCGCGCAATAGAAATTATAAAAGAGATTATGGCAGACAGAAGTGATGTCCATCATGATTACAACGTATTTATTGAAACTTTAGACAGCAGTTCTATAAATATAAGACTTTTAGGTTACACAAAAGCTAAAGCTTACGATACATTTACAAAAATCAGAAGCGAAGTTTATCTTGAAGCTGTAAAACGCTTCCGTGCAGAGGAAATTGATTTTGCATTCCCGTCAACCACTGTGTATATGGCAGACAGCAACAAAAGCATATAGAAAATTTATAGCAAATCGGCAGAAAGGGCTACCTACGTAGTAGTGAATATTAAAATTATTGCACTCGGAAAAATTAAAGAAAAATTTTTGAAAGACGGAATTGATGAATTCATGAAACGTCTTTCTCCTTATGCTTCTGTTGAAATTATTGAACTTCCCGCATTAGAAATCAAAGATGAGAATTTAACTCAAAGAGTTTTGGAGCAGGAAGGCGAAAAAATCCTTTCGTATATCAAACCGCAATCTTATGTTATTACAATGGAAATTAAGGGCAAAATGCTGTCATCTGAGGAATTTGCCAAAAAAATCAATGAACTTACAAATGAAGGCATTGGAGAAATCATATTCATAATCGGTTCATCCTGCGGAATTTCTCCGATAGTATCAGAACGGGCAAACTTTAAACTCAGCATGTCAAAAATGACATTTCTGCATCAATTTGCAAGATTATTGCTTGTCGAGCAAATCTATCGGGCGTTTAAAATTATAAAAGGCGAAACTTACCATAAGTAATCATATAAACAGATGTATGATTTTTGACAAAATATCATTATTATAAAGTTATGAAAAAGTTTTTTACGATTTTGAGCATAATTTTTATCGGAAGCAGTGTACTTGCTGACGGAGATTTGTGGGATAACTTCGGCGATACAAATGTTTACGGGCAAAAAGCTGTAACCGAACAAGAATTTGACAAAGCTTTGGAAAGCAAGCAAAAAAAGAAAAAACGCGACAAAAATATTCCGAAAGGTGAAAACTTTTCACAAAGCAACGAAACCGAAATGCTTAAAAATTCAACAAAAGAACTTCCTGTTTTGTTAATTCCGCTGAACCTTAAATCAATTCCAATCGGTCACTATCAGGTTGAGGGCGTTAAAGAAAACGGCGAAGTTTATATAAAACTTTATCAGGCACATGACGTAATCGCAAAACTTCCGGCAGAAGAAACCGATGATGATTTTGGAGAGGAAACAATAAATTTTGTGAAATTGTTGCCCCATGGAGATTATCATGTTGAAATTATATATGGTGGTGTGGATTTTAACGCTTACGCAATTGTAGATATAGAATAGGATAAAGCGGGAGTGAGCTAAGCGAACGACTGACAAAAATATTAAAAGTCCAGCCAAGGTTGACGGAGAGGGTAAAAAGATGAAAAGAGCGATTGTAATAGTAATAGATTCGATGGGAATTGGAGCAATGGATGACTGCAGTGAATTCAACGATGTTCCCGAATGCAATACGTTAAAAAATGTCTGCGAATATAACGGAGGTCTGAATGTTCCTAATTTATCAAAAATGGGATTGGGCAATATTCAAGATTTTAAAGGCATAGCAAAATGTGAAACTCCTATTGCAAAATACGGTACAATGCTTGAAAAATCAAAAGGTAAAGACACAACTACAGGTCACTGGGAAATGATGGGACTTGTTTCAGAAAAACCATTTGCGACTTTCCCAAACGGATTTCAATCAGAAATTGTCGAAAAATTTATTGAGAAAACAAATTGCGGAGGAATTCTTGCAAACCGTCCCGCAAGCGGAACTGCAATTATTGAGGAATTAAATGAAGAACATCATAAAACAGGTTTCCCGATTGTTTACACAAGCGCAGACAGTGTTTTCCAAATCGCTGTTGATACAGATTTCATCCCGCTTGAAACACTTTACAAATGGTGCGAAACTGCAAGAAAAATCCTCAACGATTACAATGTATCGCGTGTAATTGCAAGACCTTATAAAATTATTGACGGCAAACCGACAAGAATATCAAAAGACAGACGCGACTACTCAATGGTTCCATCGCATACTGTTATGAATGAGCTTGAAGCTGCAGGGTTAAAAGTTTACGGCATCGGAAAAATTGAAGATATTTTCTCAAAATCAGGTGTAACTTATGCTGTTCATACAGGCTCAAACAAGGAAGGTTTGGAGCTTACGCTTGATGCTGTAAAAAACCATGCTGATAAATCGTTTATTTTTACAAACCTTGTTGATACAGACATGCTCTACGGTCACAGAAATGATGCAAAAGGCTACGGCAAAGCAATTGAGGAAATTGATACCTACCTTGACAAGATAATGAATGCGATGTCGGATGAAGATTTACTTATAATTACCGCAGACCATGGATGCGATCCGACAGTTGAAGGTACTGACCATACAAGAGAAAAAGTTCCCGTACTTATTTATTCTAAAACTTCTCAAGGCGGAGATTTAGGTACAATTGTCGGTTTTGACTATGTCGCAAAAAAAATAAAAGAGTATTTGCAATAAAAAATTTTCTATAGTAGAATATTTTTGCGGACAAATTCCGCAATGTATATAATATAAGGAGAATGTAGAAATGACAGTAAAAGTAAATGATTCTTGTATCGGATGCGGCGCTTGCGAATCAATTTGCGACGCAGTATTTTCAGTAGACGGTGTTGCTCAAGTTGATGAATCAGCTGTAGCAGATAATATGGATTGCGTTAAAGAAGCAGCAGATGCTTGCCCTGTATCAGCAATCGAAGTTGAATAGTTTACAATAAATATTCAAAAAAAAGACCCTCAAAAGGGTCTTTTTTTATCGTCTGTATTCACAGACAAAAACAATCTTTTCCCCACTATCAGAACCGTCAAGAGGAACTACATCACCATTTTCGTTAAGTTTTCCTTCAATCGAACAAATATATTTATCCGTAACTGTATTTTGTCCCTGATTATTTGCCTGACTGCGTTCCAAATCATCAATTCTTGAAGTCAAACGTTCTTCAAGCATTCTCAACTCTGAATAATCATTTTGTTCAGGTTCTTTATTGTATTCAGTGACAGGTTCGGAAGTTTTTCCTTCTTCCTTAACATTTGTAACCAGCATAGGTGCGCTGATAATCATTACAATTCCAAGTATAATAACCGAAACTATGGCATAACCCATTGCAGACATTGCAGATTTTTTGTTCATATAAACCTCTTTCAGAAAAATTATACCACAAAATAGACCGCAGGTAGTTACAAAAAACAAAAATTGTGATAGAATATTATTGTAAAAAAGGGGATAAAAATGAATAAAATAAAAAGTTTAGTATTAATATTAATGATTGCAGCAGGTTTAAGCGTCGGCGCACAACAAATTCCGTCACGCACTATCGTAAATGCGCAGACACTTCAAACTCAACAGCAAACTTGCGCACTTGTAAACCCTCTTGATTTAGTTGCAAGACCCAACTTTTATCTTAATAAAAATATAAAAATTAAAGCTAAATTTGATAAATTTTCTACACTCGGCTTGGATTACAAACCGGCAATGAAAAGTTCCGAAAAATATATTTCGTTCTTAATCCAAAGACCTGACGTGACAGATCACAACATTCCGCTATCAGAACTTAAACTATTCTTAGACAGAACTGAAGCTGAAAAATATATTGAACTTAACTCGGGCGATGTGGTTGAATTTTCGGGAAGAGTTTTCTCTACAGCACTCGGCGACCCCTGGGTAGAAGTTACAAATTTCAATGTAATAAGTACAAAACCAAAAACTGAAACAAAATAACTATAAATTTTGGAGTTAGAGATGAGCAATAATGAAGTATTTTTGACGATTCACGGGCACTTTTACCAACCCCCGCGTGAAAATCCATGGCTGGAAGCTATTGAACTGCAAGACAGTGCGTTGCCCTGCCACGATTGGAATGAAAGAATTAACAAAGAATGCTACAACCCGAATTCGGTATCAAAAATTGTTGACAGCAGAAACAGAATACTTGATGTAGTCAACAACTATGAACACATGAGCTTCAATTTTGGTCCGACATTATTGTCGTGGATGGAACATTTTGCACCTTTAACTTATGAAAGAATTATAAAAGCAGATATTGAAAGTATCGCAGAACATAACGGTCACGGCAACGCAATGGCACAGGTTTATAACCACATGATTATGCCTCTTGCCAATGAAAACGACAAAATCACTCAAGTAAAATGGGGGATTAAAGATTTTGAATACCGTTTCGGCAGAAAACCGGAAGGTATGTGGCTTGCAGAAACTGCAGTTGACGACGATACACTCAGAATTTTAGAAGAAAACGGAATTAAATTCACAGTTCTTTCACCATATCAAGCAGACAAATTCAGACAGGAAGGCGATAAAGAATGGACAGACGTAAGCTGGGGAAACATTGACCCTGCACGTTCTTACAGATACTATATAAAATCAGCTCCCGGCAAATTTATTGATTTATTTTTCTACGACGGTGCAATTTCCCGCTCTGTTGCATTTGATGAACTTTTAAAAGACGGCAATAAATTTATCCGCCGTTTAAAAGAAGGGGTATCAGATTGCAGAAACTTCCCTCAGCTAATAAATATCGCAACTGACGGGGAAAGTTACGGTCATCACACTAAATTCGGTGATATGGCACTTGCTTATGTTTTAAAAATTAAAGCAAAAGACGAAGGTTTCACAATCACAAACTACGCAGAATACTTAGACAAATACAGAAGCAATTGCGAAGTTGAGATTAAGCAAGCATCAAGCTGGAGCTGTTTCCATGGAGTCGGCAGATGGAAAGAAGACTGCGGATGCTCTACAGGCGGACACCCCGGCTGGAATCAAAAATGGAGAAAACCGCTTAGAGAAGCTCTTGATTATTTGAGAGATGAACTCGTTAAAGTATTTGAAAAAGAAGGTTCTAAATACTTTAACGGGAATATTTGGGATGTTCGAAACAATTACATTGAGGTTATTCTTGACCGTAACGAAATGAATGTAAAAAAATTCCAACATACCAACTTTAAACCTGATTTGTCTGACGAAGATAAAGTCAGAGCTATGGAATTATTGGAAATTCAACGTCAAGCACTTTTGATGTACACAAGCTGCGGTTGGTTTTTCTCTGAAATTTCAGGTATCGAAACCGTTCAATTAATGAAATATGCGGCACGAGCTATGCAGTTAGCTGAAAAATTCACAGATAAAAATTTAGAAGAAAACTTCCTGAATATTTTGGCAGAAGCAAAAAGCAATATCCCTGAACACGGCACAGGTAAAGAGATTTTTGAACGTTTTGTAAAACCGTCAGTCGTAACTTCGAAACAAATTGCGACTTTATGGGCTTTATCCTCTCTTTATCAGGATTTTGAAGACGAAGAAAATGTATACTGCTATACTATAAAAAAACATGATTACAAAAAAGTTCAAAAAGGTTCGTCAACTTTTGTTGTCGGACATATTGAAATTCAATCAAAAATCACTCTGCAAAAATCTAACCTGATGTTTGCCCTAATGCAATATTCAGGCGGTGATTTCCACTGTGCAATCAAAGAATACTCTGATGAATACAGCAAACTTAAAACAAACTTAATTAAATCATTCCTTATAAATCCGCTTACAGAGATTATTCGTGCAATGGATGAACACTTTGGCAAAGAATATTTCACGTTAAAAGATATATTTATTGAAGAAAGAAGAAAAATCCTTCAAATCCTTTTGAAAAGCAAACTTGAAAAATTCTCTCAAATCTACCAGAGTATGTACGATGAAGGCAAAGGCTCAATCTATCACCTTCAAGGTTTGGGACTTAAAATTCCTGACGAGTTTAAACTTTCGGCAGGCTATGCTTTGAGCAGAAAATTTAACGACATAGTTGTGCATTCAGGCGGATTTATCGAAGAAGATTTAATCCAGCAGGCAACAGATATTAATTATGAAGCTAAAAAAATTGATATCCAACTGGATAAAACTCCGTCAAATACTATATTTGGCAGAAAAATTTTACAAAATATCAACAGACTTGTTCACAGCTTTGAAATCCAGCAGGCTGATGCAATTTTAGAAATCTTTGATACTGTAGAAAAACTTGAACTTCAAATTGATATTGCAGAAGCGCAAAACATCTATTTTGCAAAAATTTATCATAGAATTGGCGATATTTTGGAAGCAGGGATTAAACGTCCTGCAGACAGAAAGTTTATAGACATGCTTCTTGACATCGGAGAAAAGTTAAACATTAATACAGAGTTCTACAAAAGAAAATTGGATAAATTAATGTTATCAAAATAATCACCAATTTTCTGAGCCGTATTTTTTGTACATGTCAATATTTCTTTGAATTTTTTGTTCAACTACAGAAATTTTCTTTAAAGTTTCTTCATTTGTTGTACGTTTGCGAAGCAGTTGAAGTTCCAAAAGTTCCTCTTTTGCTCTGCGGACTTTCTGTTTATCTTCCTCACGCTTCCAAAACAGCCACCCTTCAAACCCGCATCCGGGAGGTACAATAGCCCAAGGAGTAGATGGACAGTGTCTGCACAATGCAGGACGATTTTCATAATTTGAACATAAATTATCATCCCTCAAATATTTGCAGTAATAAAAAGTTGTATCTTTTTCGTTATAATTTCCATCTTCAGAAAGTCTTTCAACAATATTATCAACAATTGACGCATCAACTTGTCTGGCTTCTTCTATTGATTTATAAGGCACAAATAACGACAAAAAATCAACAGCACCTTCATCTCCTTCATGCGCCATAAGTTTCAATTTTTTATAAGGAATTGAAGTTGTCACAACTCTACAGCACTTACCACACATTTTACAAAGAGATTGAGGACGTTTATCCAAATAATTTTCTTCATAACTGCCCATAAATAAATTATATGCGTCATGGAAATTTTTAAAAAATTTTGTAACATTTCTTAAAGAAAAAGCAATAAATTTCAAAAAAAATACTTTATATATACAAGTAGTAGTAAAGGGTAGTTTTCATGCAAAGTACAGTAGGTCAACAAAGTATACAGCAATGCAATTGTCCGCCTCAAAGTGCACAACCGCAATATCAGACAGTGCCTGTACAACAGGCTCAAGTTCCACAGGCACAAAATCAGAATGTTCAAGTACCGAACTATTCAGGCGTAAATATTCAGATATTTAATCCGTCAGTAACTCCACCGGGAGCAACTGCACCTGTTTATAACGTTAATGCTCCAAATTACGGTTCAACAAACGCAACAGGATGTTATCCGCCTGATTACTATACAAAACAATACGGACAAAATAATACAACCAATACGACAACAACAAACACAACAGATAAAAAAACAGAAAAACGTGAAATTGTTCAACTAACAGACGATTATATCAGAAACCTCGAAAATTATTTGAACAGTCAAGATAAAGAAGTAAGATTAATGGGTGCAAAAGAAGTTGTTGCAAGACTTGAAGAAGATCATTCAAGAAAAGACGATAAAGCTTTAAATGCACTTATCAACAAAATGCTTCAAGACCCTTCAACAGCAGTCAGAGTAATGGCATTAAGCGCACTTGATTCAAGAATTGTAACAGGTGATGATTTCACTGTCGGAGTTCTTCAACAAATGCAAAACTCACAATCAGGATACGGTCAAGATGCAATGCAGGCAAGTAACGTTCTGTTGAAAATGTCAGGACAAACAGTCGAAAAAGAATTTGAAGTAAAAAATCCTCCTAAAACAGAAAACAAAGGTAAATAATGAGTATTATCAGATCAGCAAAAACTAATTTTGTCAAATATCTTCCAAAAGCAATCGGTTTGGGAGCATTAGGTGTTGTTGCATACGATTCTCATATCGTCGGTAAACTTCAGGCTGATGTTTATTCAAAATCAAAAGATGCAGATGCCTGCGCAGAGACATTCAGCAATACTCAATATCTTTCAAGTCCGAGTATGACAACATCAAAACTTAAAGACGGTGTTCACAGATTTGAAATGGAAAGCAACTCACGCCACTTTGTAAACTCTGCAATCGGCTACTTCAAAGGATTTGGCTCAATGCTTGTAAACAGTGTTGTCCCACTTGGGTTAGGTCTGGGTGCATTGTTTGGTAAAGGTAACTGGGCAAAAGGTTCTGCAATAGGCTTGGGAATTTACGCAGGATTTAAATTCTTTAAAGATGTTCTAGGCTTCGGGCACTACAACGACCTTAACCGCAAGTTTTAATATATTTTTCATATAAATCAGGACGTTTTATCTTTGTACGCTCAATGCTTTGCTGAAGTCTAAACTCATTAATTTCCTTATGATTTCCGTTCAACAAAACCTCAGGGACTTGTAATCCCCTGTATTCTCTTGGCTTTGTATAATGCGGATATTCAATTAACCCGTTTGAAAAGCTGTCCTCATCCGCAGATTCAATCTTGCCTAAAGTACCTTCAATCTTACGGCTAACCGCATCAATTAAACATAAAGCGGGAAGTTCCCCTCCAGTTAAAACAAAATCGCCGAGAGAAATTTCTCTGGGCTTGATAATTTCTCTTATTCGTTCATCAAACCCTTCATAATGTCCGCAAAGCATTACAATTTGCTCATACTGCGCAAGTTCATTTACAATTTTATCATTCAACGGTTCACCTTGTGGAGATAACATTACTGTTACTGAATTTTCACAGCGTTCAACACTTTCATAAGCATCAACATAAGGCTGTGCCATTAAAACCATTCCTGCACCGCCACCGTATGGCGTATCATCAACTTTTCTATGCTTATTTAAAGTAAAATCACGCGGATTAATCGTGTTTACACTAAAAACACCTTTTTCAAGAGCTCGTTTCAAAATACTATGCTTGCAATGTTCTTGAATCATTTCAGGAAAAAGTGTTAAAACATCAAAAATCATTCCAATAATCCCTCAAGATTATTGATAAATATTTTTTTATCTTTAATGCTCACATCAGTCACAATAGCTTTAACAAACGGAACTAAAACAATCTTTTTGGAGTTTGTTTTTATAGATAACATATCATGTGCTCCGTTATTGGAAACACCGACTACAAACCCTTGTTTTTTACCGTCGTTATCAAAGATTTCCAAACCGACAAGCTCATCAATCAAAAATTCATCTTCTTCAAGATTTTCTCTTATTGTATCTTCTTGAACATACAAAAACGCACCTTTATAAGGTAACAGTTCATCTATTGAATTAATCCCGTCAAACTTTACAAGTGCAAAATTCTTATGCAGTCTTGAAGCTGTAATTGTCAAAAGTTCATAGTCCCGTTCTTTTTTTACATAAACTTCTTGCAATGAACAGAAAAAATCTTCCTGATTTTTGGTAAAGCCGACTTTCGCTTCACCCTTAATTCCATGAAAATTTAAAATCTTACCGACAGAAACAAATTTCGCCATAATTACTCAGCAGTTTCTTCCGTTTTCTTTTTTCTGCCTCTTTTTGGTTTAGCTTCTTCTGCTACAACTTCGTCTTTCTTTTGAAACTCTGCAGGTTTATCAGGTCTGTCTTCATTCCAACGTCCCAATCCCATTTGAGAACGAATTAATCCTATACCAACGTGAACACGCCACTCATCCATTTTCAATTGTGCCGCAATAATTTTGTGACAACCGATTGGAGGAAGCGGTAATAATGGTTCATATAAGTTTTTAATAGCAAAAAGCTGGTCAGGTGAAATTGCGAGTTTACGTTTCGGGAACGGCAATTTCGGAAGCATCATTTTTTGTCTTACCAAATTGATACCAAAGAATACTTTTCTTGGTTCTAACCCGATTTTTTCACCAATAACTTCATGACAATCCGGATTTGGAAGCGGAAGCATCAATTTGTATAACAATTCAATTTGTTCCAATTGCTCCTTACTTACAAGCAATTGTTTTGGAGCTTTTTTCTGCATTGGGCGTCTGTTGTTAAATCCGCCACGATTAAAGCCGCCTTGTTGAGGACGTCTGTTGTTGTAATTATTATTTCTGTTATAACCACCCTGTTGCGGACGATTTTGTTGATAATTACCTTGTTGACGATTGTAACCACCTTGTTGAGGACGGTTATAATTATTATTTCTATTATATCCGCCTTGCTGACGATTTTGTTGATAACCGCCCTGTTGACGATTATTATTGTACCCGCCGCGATTATTATAATTGTTATTATATTGTCTTTGCGGTCTGTTATATCTCGGCTGCTGCTCATTACCGCCACCTGCACTGTAATAACGAGGAGCTTCATCATTACCGCCGGCACTATAGCCGTTTAACGGTTCAGATGCCGGTGCTTCAGGTTTTGGAGCATCAGGAGTTGACGATACCATCATATTTTTATCAGGATACAAACAATCTGGACAAATTACTCTTTTGGGGTTTTTTGTTTCAAACTCACGACCACATTTGATACACTTGTTTACATACATAATGAAAGCCTCTTAATTAATAACGTAATTCCGGGTTAAAAAAATTTCTCCTCAAAAAAATGAAAATCGATTTCTCTATAGATTGCCTTTATTATACCATGCTTTTATTTTTTTTGCAATAGCATACCCTATTTTTCAAGCCAAAATGTTACAGGTCCGTCATTAATCAGCTCAACGTCCATCATTGCACGGAACTTTCCGGTCTTAACATTTAAACTGCTTTGTTTTACACAAGTCACGAAATATTCGTAAAGTTCAATTGCTTTATCTAAAGGCGCAGAATTGTCAAATGATGGACGAGTTCCTTTTTTGCAATCACCGCAAAGCGTAAATTGAGAAACAATAAGTATTTCGCCTTGAACATCGGTAACAGACAAATTCATTTTCTCATTTTCATCCTCAAAAATACGAAGTTTCAGGATTTTTTCAACGAGTTTTTCGGCATTAACTTTCTCATCAGCCTTTTCAACTCCGACAAAAACAAGCAATCCCTTATCAATTGCCGAATACAATTCACCGTCAATCGTAACAGATGCTCGTTTAACTCTTTGTATTAATGTTTTCATAAAAAAAATACTACTATAAATCTTGCAAAATGTAAAAAAATCATTTATAATTAAAAATAATAATTGGAGGTATATATGTTTAATAAAAAAGCTGTGAGTGCCCCCCCCCCGAAGGTTTTACTTTAGCTGAAGTTTTGATTACTCTTGGTATTATCGGCGTGGTAGCAGCAATGACCATGCCTGTGCTTATTGAAAAACACCGAGAAAAAGTTACCGTTAATAAAATGAAAAAGATGTATTCTACATTAAGTAATGCATATAATATGTATAACAATGAAGAGCAACCGGGAGAATATTCACTTCCTTGGAGTTATGACGGAGCTTTACAAGTATTCAATATATTTAGGCCATATTTGAAAATTGCAAAAGATTGCGGTGCTAATGGTCAAGGTTGTTTCTATATGAAAAATTATAAATGGCTTGATGGCAGCAGCGTTTCCGCAAATTACGGGACAGATTCACGCTATTATAAAGTACTTCTTGCTGATGGAGCATCTATTGCTTTTCGCGGTATAGCAGGAAATTATGTAAAAGACGGGCCTCAATTTTATATTTTTTATGATGTGAACGGTGCAAATGGTCCTAATACATACGGCAAAGACTTATTTCAATTTAATCTTGTAAATAACATGGTTATTGCTATAGGTAACGAAGATAGTGAATTTCTAACTCGATGCTTAGGAGGAAGTCAAAATTACGGCGACCGCTGTACTGCTTGGGTTATTTTCAACGAGAATCTCGATTATTTACATTGCAAAGACCTTTCTTGGAATGGAAAAACCTCTTGCAAATAATAATTTATTTAACCTTACCTCTTAACTGTCCGCATGCCGCGTCAATATCAGCACCGCGTTCAAGACGTACGGTAACCTTTTTACCTGATTGCTCAAGTAAAGATTTAAAGCGCATTATTGAATTTCCCGAAGGTTTTTGATAATCGTTCTTTTCTGTCGGGTTATAAGGGATTAAATTGATATTACATTTTAAATCGTGCAAATAATTTACAAGCTGTTTTGCACTTTCAAGTGTGTCATTCAAATCCTTTATCAAAAGGTATTCTATCGTAATTCTTCTACCTGTTTTTTCGATATAATTTTTCAAAGCTTTTTTCAATTCAGGCATAGGATATTTGTTTTCAATCTGCATCAACTGTGAGCGGATTTCATGATTTGGTGCATGCAAAGAAATTGCAAGAGTTGACTGCATGTCATTTTCTGCAAGTCTTGCAATCCCGGGGATTATACCTGATGTTGAAACAGTAATTCTGCGCGCACCGATTTGGAAGTTTTCATTAAAAATTTCCATTGCCTTCAATACATTATCAAGATTTAAAAGCGGTTCACCCTGCCCCATAAACACGATATTAGTAACCTTTAAACCGGTATCACGCTGAATTGTCAAAACTTGTTCAATAATCTCTTTATAAGAAAGATTTCTGATAAACCCGCGTTTTCCTGTTGCGCAAAAAGAACAATTAACGGCACAGCCAACCTGAGAACTTACACAGGCTGTCAAATTTGCACGATTATCAAAGCGCATAAGAACAGTTTCAACACATTCGCCGTCAGGAAATTCCAATAAATATTTCAAAGTTCCGTCCGAACTTTCCTGTTTAACTTTTATTTTTGTATCGGAAACTGTTGCAACCTTTTTCAATTCCTCGCGAAATTTCACAGATAAATCGGTCATTCCATCAATTTCATTAACAGACTTCAAATAAATCCAGTTATGAATTTGTCGTGCTCTAAATTTTGAAGCACCCAGTTCATCTGTAATCTCTTGTATTTCTTGTAAATTTAATCCTGATAATATTTTCATTTGTTAATATTCTCTTTGTAATAATCAATAATTTCTACCATTGAATGAAGCATCAACGCAACAGGCTCAACTTCCTGACGCCATGGATAAAATCCACATGATTCGGGCAAAATACTCAACGGATTATCAGGAAATACCCTGCAAATTTCAGGTCTGTTTTCATAATCTGAACACCGTTTGCATTCTGTCAACTTCGGACAGTGATAAAAGTAAACGTCCTCATCCAATGTATCTTTTAACAGTTTCAAGTATTCGGGATATACTTTTTCTGCATCTTCACGAGTCTCATAAGGTACAAAAATACTTGTGAACTGTGTTGCAAATTTATCCCCGTTTTGGGCTTTTTCTTTTAATTGTTCGGGCGAAAATTCCGAGCACGCCAAATTGCAGCATGTTGCACAGCCTTTACAGTGAAAATTTTCTCTGTATGCGAGAATTTCTTTCCATTTGCGGTAAATTTCATGCGAAATATCATTTTCAAACATCTCAAGCACTGCTTTTTGCCATTGTGCTCCAAGACTATCCGCCTCAAAAGTATCAAAAATATCGCCTTCAAATCCTTCAGGTTTAATTTCTTCAACGCGTTGTTTTATAGCTTCAACAGATGTCAAAAAAATCTCACGATATTTCTGCTTCATGGAATTTATTTTGGAGTTTAAATCCGCCATTAACCGATATCCCATCTTCCGCAAGTTCCGCCCCAACGAGCGATAATATTGCCTTTAATATCTTTGATATTTTCAACATGGTTAATATCTTCACCGCCTTCAACAATTGTGATAACTTCACAATTATTTGAACAGCCTGTACAATCACAGGTGATAGAATGGAAAGACATATCAGCAACTTCCCAACCTTTGAATTTTGTTTGGGCTTCTGTGTACTGATGATTTTCCATAGCTAACAATGCCGCACCAATTGCACCCATTGTCTGGTGATTTTCGGGAACTACAACCTTATGCCCGAGAGCTTCTTCAAAAGCTTTTACCATACCTGTATTTGTAGCAACACCGCCCTGAAATGAGAATACAGGAAGTAATTCTTTACCCAACGCAAGGTTTGCAAGGTAGTTGCGGACAAGTGCCTGACAAAGCCCGTAAAGCAAATCTTCTACAGGATAACCCAATTGTTGTTTGTGGATTAAATCACTTTCAGCAAATACACCGCATCTACCCGCGATACGTGCAGGATTTGATGATTTCAAAGCAGTTTCGCCAAACAATTCGATAGGAACATTAAGTCTTTGAGCCTGATGGTCAAGGAAAGATCCTGTACCTGCCGCACAAACAGTGTTCATAGCAAAATCCGTTACAATACCGTCACGAAGAATAATAATTTTACTGTCCTGACCGCCGATTTCGAGGATTGTTTGAACCCCCGGCACATTAATACTTGCCGCAACAGCGTGAGCCGTAATTTCATTCTTAACAACATCAGCCCCTACTAATGCTCCTGCAAGGTTTCTGCCCGAACCTGTTGTTCCGACACCTTTTACATCATAATCGGTAATTCTTTTTTTATAGAGTTCCGTCAAACCGTTTTGGACAGCCATAACAGGTTTCCCTGCTGTTTTAAGCATATAACTGTCAACATATTTTCCGTTTTCATCTACTAACGCTAATTTGGTCGTAACCGAACCGACATCTATTCCTAAGTATACTGTTAATCCCATATCTTTTCCTCTATTCTAAAGACATGGTATCACAAACAAAATAAAAAGCACCTCTTTCGAGGTGCTTTGTTCTAAATTGCTTTTCCGTCTTTATCAAACTTATGAATAACTCCGTCTTTATCTCTTATGGCATAATACTCATTACCATCTGCATCAAGCTCAGTTGAAAACATTTTAATCTTGCCGTCTGATTTTGTTTGGTCAAAGTACATAAATGATTCTCCGCGGTCGTTCATACCTAAAGTAAAGTCATCACCGTTAAGTTCCAAAAATTTATTATACATATCACTGCCTGCCATAACCTTGAATCCGCTTATATTGTAAGGTCTTGCAGCAATATCATAAGCTTGTAAATCTCTTTTTGAAGCACCGTCGTCGGTTATATCCATAGTAACATCTTCAACTTCAGGAGTAGCCATTGTTTTTTCTTTTGCTTTAGTAAATATATCCTGCTGCCTGTAAAAATTTGTTGTTTCACCTTCTGCAGGACGCAGATATTCTGTACTTCCGCCTATAGAAATATTAGTAACATTTAACTTTAATTCATCACCAGCCATATTTTCTCCTTATATTTCTTCTACATTTTTATGTATCGGCAAAATCAAAAGAGAACTTTAACAATATAAAAATTTTGTTACAAAAACTTATAACAAACTAATCCAACATATCAGATAATTTTACTCCCAAAGCATCAGCAATTTGTTTTGCAGTTCTGATATTTATACATCTTTTTGCAAGTTCATACTTACCGATTGTCGACTTGTCCAGACCAACTTCAAAACCTAATTCTTCCTGCGACATATTTTTAGCAATACGGATTTTATAAAGCTTTTTACCGAATATTTTACAGATATCTTTACTCATTTTAATTATTGTGCTACAATAACTTCAAATTGTCGTAGACAAAGTGTCTACTAAAAACCTTAAAAAGAGCTTTTGGAAAGTAAAAGAGGTATATAATATGTGTAAATTATCAGATTTAAAATTTCGTAGTAATAAAGGTTTTACATTATCTGAAACGCTTATTACACTTGGAATCATAGGTGTTGTTTCTGCTATAACTATTCCAACACTTGTAAACAATATTCAAGACAAACACTTTAAAGCATTGTGGAAAAAGACCTTTGCACAAATAAGCAGTGCTTATGAAAATGCTTTTGCTGAAAACCCAATTAATCATCCTCTTACCGGTCTGGATACAATTGTAAAACCATATTCAACAGAAATATATTATCAAGTATTATCAAGATTAAGTGAAGATTACTGTGTAGTAGACGGCACACAAGGTAAAATATGCGCCAATGGATTTGGCAATCAAAAAAATGTTTCTCCTGACTGCAAAACATTAAATCCAAACGATGACAAAAAATGGTGTATGTATGCAGGAGGAGGAGGTTATGCACAATTAAACAGCGGTGTCAGAATATATGCCCAGAGTTACATTTGGACGCATCCCTCCTTTTTAGTTGATGTTAATGGCACAAAAGGTCCTAACATTGTAGGGCGTGATATGTTTATTGTTTTATTCAGAGGAAATAAAGTAATCCCCGGTGGTGCTCAGGGATATGAACTCAAAGGTTGTGACAAATCAGCTGAAAGCGATGCTGGTGCTTGCGGACCGGGAGGAATGGCAGGTTCAGGATGCGGAGCTAAATATTTATACGAATAAAAAAGCACCTCTTTCGAGGTGCTTTCTACTTATTTTTTGTTAGGTATTCGCATCGCGTAGAACGAACGGATTACAAATACCAGTGAAATTATCAAAAATACCCAGCCCGCAATCGGAGCGACATTTCTGAAGTTTTCAGAAATAGCAATTTCCATTGCAAGAAGTCCAAATAGTGTTGTAAATTTGATAATCGGGTTCATCGCAACTGATGATGTGTCCTTGAAAGGATCGCCGACAGTATCGCCGACAACTGTTGCTTCGTGAAGCGGAGTTCCTTTTTCTGCCAAGTCAACTTCTACGATTTTCTTAGCATTATCCCAACATCCGCCTGCGTTTGCCATAAATACAGCTTGGAACAAGCCAAATACGGCAATTGCAACAAGATAACTTACAAAGAATGCTACGGGAGCATTTCCGCCTACAGGAGCTGAAAGACATGCAAAAGCAAGTGCAAACGCAAACAATGCAATAAAGATATTAATCATACCTTTTTGAGCGTATTGAGTACAAATTTTTACAACTTCTTTTGAATTTGCAACGTTAGCAGTTTTGCATCCTTCATCATCAAGTGTAATATTATCTTTAATATATTCTGTTGCACGGTAAGCACCTGTTGTAACAGCCTGCATTGAAGCGCCTGAGAACCAGTAAATTACCGCACCGCCAGATAATAAACCAAGCAATGTATACGGGTTCAACATATTCAAAATCATTTCAGGTTCAATACCCAAAGTTGATTTGATTACAAGAATAAGTGAGAAAATCATTGTTGTAGCACCAACAACCGCTGTACCAATTAATACAGGTTTTGAAGTTGCTTTGAATGTATTTCCCGCACCGTCATTTTCTTCTAAGTATTTTTTAGCATTTTCAAAATCAGGTTTGAAACCGTATTCTTTTTCGATTTCATCAGCTGAAACATCTTCAATTAAAGACAATTCATAAACTGATTGAGCGTTATCTGTAACAGGACCATAGCTGTCAACAGCGATTGTAACAGGTCCCATACCAAGGAAACCAAACGCTACCAAACCAAATGCAAATACTGAGCTGTAAATCATTACATCAGCAGGAATGAAAGTTGATGCATAGTATGCAAGTCCCATCAAAAGAACGATTACCATACCAATCCAGAAAGCGCTGAAGTTACCTGCAACAATACCTGAAAGGATTGTCAAAGATGAACCGCCTTCACGTGAAGCTGTAACAACTTCTTCTGTGTGTTTTGCTTTTGGAGATGTAAATATTTTTGTAAATTCTGGGATTAATGCAGCACCCAATGTTCCGCAAGAAATAATTGCAGAAAGGATTAACCACAAGTTTCCGCCCATATCTGACAATAACCATTTGCTAACGCCAAATGTCATTACAATTGATAAAATAGATGTTAACCAAACAAGATTTGTTAACGGTTTTTCAAAATCGAATTTTGAAGTTTTTGCGGCATAAATTCTGTCTGCAACACCGTTAATCCAGTATGCAACAACAGAAGTCACAATCATCAAAAATCTCATAACGAAAATCCAGGTCAATAATTGAACCTGATTAGCTTCACCTGCAACAGCAAGCAAGATAAATGAAACAAGAGCAACACCTGTTACACCGTAAGTTTCAAAACCGTCAGCAGTAGGACCTACAGAATCACCTGCATTGTCACCAGTACAGTCTGCAATAACACCGGGGTTTCTCGGATCATCTTCTTTGATACCGAATTGAATTTTCATCAAGTCAGAACCGATATCAGCGATTTTTGTAAAGATACCGCCTGCAACACGAAGTGCAGAAGCGCCCAAAGATTCACCGATTGCAAAACCGATAAAGCAAGCACCTGCAATTTCACCCGGTACAAACAATAAAATTGTCAACATTAAAATAAGTTCAACAGATACAAGACAAACACCGATTGACATACCTGCTTTTAAAGGAATATTCAAGATGTTTAAAGGATTTCCTTTTAATGAAACAAAAGCAGTTCTGGCATTTGCAAGAGTGTTCATTCTGATACCAAACCATGCAACCGCATAAGAACCTAAAATACCGATTACTGACCACGCTAAGATAATCAACACGTGATTTAACGGCATATGCTGTAAGTATCCGAAATAAAATGCGATACAAAGACCGATTAAAACTTCTAATACAAACAAGAATTTACCCTGCTGAACAAGATAAGTTTTGCAGGTTTCAAAAATAGTATTACCGACCTCAGCCATTTTGCTGTGGACATCAAGTTTTTTAATTCTAAAAAATTCAACAAATCCGAATACAAGACCTATAACCGAAATTCCGATACCTATAAGCAAATAAGTATAGAAATCAGGATTAGCATCTTTGATACTCGGAACAACTAAATCAGCTTCGCTTGCAAAAACAGGAGCAACAAGCCCTAAAACAGCAAGCAGAGAAGCATAAACTTTTTTTAACATAGTCTCTCCCTTTCACTTTCTACGGCAAATATTATAACCTGAATTCAGATTTTAAACAATAAATTTACAATAAATCATACAGGTAGATTAGTACTCCAAATAGATATCTTCTTGGAGTTTAATTTCGAACTCGCTTCCTGCAGGAATTGAAAGCCGTCCGCCTTTTGCAGGTATTGCAATTATCGGTGAACCGACCAAATTCACCGCATAAGCACCCATTCCGACAATTGTAGGAACAGGAGCAACAATTAATGTTATAGGGTTATCAGTCAAGTTATTTGAAACTCTGCGGGTTTTCTTATAAAACTTCTGTCCTTTATCTATCTGTTTGCCGACATTTTTCCAGTACTGACGTTTTCCTTTTATATTATTTACAAATATTTTTTTATGATTTGCTTTTGTAACTTTGCCTTGTGAATAATAAGTTTTACCATTGTATCGCATACCGTCAACGGCAATTTCCAACAATCCGCCGTTACCGCTTGCCTGAGGCGGGTGCGAATTTGTAACAACGGCATTAAAAACAGTACCCGCAGGAATCGTGATATAACGTTTGGTTACCGGCTGTAATGTCGTAAAACTTAATCTTGCTCCAACGCGTGTAGAATCCGACAGGTAAGCGCTTGAACGGACTTTAAACTTTGTACCCTTCGGGATTCTTATAGCTGTTGATTTATCAATCTGAGATGTAGGAAGTTTTTTGACAACAATCTGCGGTTTTGCAGGCTGAGTAACAGGCTGAGTTTTTGGCGGAGCTTGCGTTGTCGTTGTGTTAGTCGGTGTAACTTTCGGTAACGCAGGCAAAGATTGCTCAATAGCAGACGGATTGTAATTCCGTCTTATCTCGTCATCAACAGATGTGTCAAGTTCAAATGCCTGACACTTGCAAAACATCATAATTGTAATTAAAAAAATTATCTTTTTCATAACAATTTTTCGTTAATCGCTTTAGCGGCTTTTTTACCTGCACCCATTGCATTAATCGCGTTTGATTCTCCAACCGGTGCAACGTCGCCGCCTGCGTAAACGCAATCAAGGTTTGTGCATCTGGTTTCGGGGTCAACCGAAATATATCCGCGTTTGTCGGTAATAATTTCCAAACCCTCTTCAACAGCAGAACGTTGAATAATCGGGTTTGGACCTGTTCCTAATGCAACAATTACCGTATCAAGTTCCATAACTTCAGTTTTTCCCGTTGAAACAGGTCTTTGACGTCCGCTTTCATCAGGTTCGCCAAGTTCCATAACCTCAAGTTCCACAGCTTTTACATAGCCATCCTCGCCTAAAATTTCTTTTGGAGCATAAAGGAATTTGAACACAATACCTTCCTCTTTTGCGTGACGAATTTCTTCCAAACGTGCAGGAAGTTCTTTTTCCGTACGTCTGTAAATAATATAAACTTCTTCAAAGCCAACGCGTACAGCAGTTCTGGCTGCATCCATCGCAACGTTTCCGCCTCCGAATATTGCGGCTTTTTTACCTACTCTCAAAGGTGTCGGGCTATCAGGCTGACCTGCGTGCATAAGGTTTACACGTGTTAAAAACTCATTAGCCGAGAAAACTCCGTTGAGGTTTTCGCCCTTAATATTTAACATCTTTGGTAATCCCGCACCTGAGCAGATAAATACAGCATCAAACCCATCCTCTTTCAATTGTTTAAGAGTAATTGATTTACCGACGATAACATTTGTGTGGAATTTTACACCCATTGCTTTAAGGTTTTCAATTTCGCGGTCTAAAACAACACGCGGTAATCTGAAAGGCGGAATACCGTATCTCAAAACCCCGCCAAGTTCGTGTAAAGCTTCAAAAACTTCAACTTCGTGACCTTCTTTTCTCAAATCGCATGCCGCTGTCATGCCTGCACATCCTGAACCTACAACCGCTACTTTTTTACCTGACGGTTTAATTTCAGGCATTTCGGCTTTTGTATTGTCACCGACATATCTTTCCAATGCTCCGATTGCAACTGCTTCACCTTTAATCCCTAAAACGCAGTTGCCCTCACATTGTCTTTCCTGAGGACAAACACGCCCGCATACAGAGGGTAACATACTTGTTTGGCGGATAATTTCACCGGCTTTGTTCAAATCTCCGTCTTTTATTGCCTTAATAAACTGTGGAATTTGAATATTAACGGGACATCCCTGAACGCATCTCGGGTTTTTACAATTCAAACATCTTGATGCTTCAAGTTTTACCTGTTCTTCAGTTAAATTACTTTCAACCGGTTCAAAATTCGAACGGCGTTGAATTTTATCTTGTTCTTTTACTCTCTGTCTTTCCATTTTTATCCCCTTCTTATAAGAGAATTGTAATAGAAATAACGACAAATTGCAAATGTATTTTGTGCATGTAAAATAAAGTTATGGAAATTGCACTCAAAAGCAGAAAAGCACTTGAATTTGATAAAATTCTCGAAAAACTTTCAAACTTTGCCAAAATTGAGCAAAGCAAAGAATTATGCTTAAATTTAACTCCGCTCGATGATATCGTGGCAATTAACCGAGAGCTTCAATACACCCGCGAGGCAAAGTTTATCCTTGATATACCCTCGGATATTCCGATTGAGTTTGTCGCAAAAATTAACCCGCCCGAGACATATTATTCAGAAGAAGAATTAATTGACACAGCCAAAACGTTGAGAACATCGCGTCTGGTTAAAAAATTCCTGTCAGACAATCTTGAAAATGCTATTTTAAAAGATAAAGCACAAGTTTTAATTTCAGACAGAGAGCTTGAAGAAAAAATTTTTAATACGTTTGATGAAAACCTAAACATAAGACCTGATGCAACTCCTGAATTAAAAGGACATTACAGCGCATTACGCGATAATGAGAAAAACTTGCGCACAACTGTTTCATCACTTTTAAATTCGCCTGATTTTTCAAAACATTTGCAGGAAAACATTTACACAACACGTGATGACAGAATTGTTTTTCAGGTAATTGCCTCCGATAAAAACAAAGTCCCCGGAATTGTTCACGATGTTTCTGCGACAAACAAAACTTTTTATATCGAGCCAGCACAAATCGTCCCCCTGAACAATAAAATCCGCGAAATTAAATCTCAAATTCATTCCGAGATGATTAAGATTTTGACAGGGCTTACAAACCTTGTAAAAGATAATCTTAAATCTCTTGCTTTAAGTGAAAAAATTCTGGCAGAAATTGATTTTCATTTTGCAAAAGCCCGTTATGCCGTAAAATTACAGGCAGTAGAACCTGAGATTTTAACTCACAAAATTATTGAATTTGAGAACATGAAGCACCCGCTTCTCAATGTCGAAAATATTGTGACAAATAATTTTGAAATCGGAAAAAATTACAAATCCGTTGTCATTACAGGTTCAAACACAGGCGGTAAAACCGTTACAATAAAAACAATCGGCTTGTTTATATTAATGGCAAAATCAGGAATGTTCCTTCCCTGTACACACGCAAAAGTTTATCCGTTTGAAAAAGTTTTTGCAGACATAGGCGACGACCAGAGCATTCAACAAAATTTGTCCACATTCTCGTCACACATGACAAATATTATCGAAATCCTGCAACAGAGCAATGACAAAACTTTTGTTATATTAGATGAAATTTGCGCAGGCACAGACCCTGTAGAAGGCGCGGTTCTGGCACAGGTAATTTTGGAAAAGCTTGCACAAAAAGAGGTTACATCAACTATCACAACCCATTATGGCGAACTTAAAACCCTTGAATACACAAACCCGTATTTCAAAAACGCATCAGTTGAATTTAACACGGAAACCCTAAAACCTACATACAAGCTTCTAATCGGCATTCCGGGCTTAAGCAACGCAATTTCTATCGCGCAAAACCTAGGACTTGATGCTCAACTAGCTCAGAAAGCAAAAGATATTATTCTTTCATCAAAAGACCCGTCGATTGCAGTTGTTGAAAAGCTTCAAGAGACACAGGCAAAATTAACCCAAAACCTTGAGGAAGCAGAAAGTTTAAAAGAAACATCAGAAAATCTTAAAGAAGAATATGAAACTTCGCTAAAAGCCATCAAAAAAGATAAGAAAAAGACAGTAAAAAATATTAAAGATAAATTTGACCGCGAACTTCTTGAAGTTAAGGCAGAGATTAAGGATATTTTAGATGAATTACGCCGTGAAAAATCCGAAAAAATTGCACGTCGTTCATACGCCCGTCTTGCTCAAATGGAACAAAAATTCCGCGGTAAACTCTCAGAATTCGATGAAAAACAACACTATGATGAAATCGACTGGGCATCTGTTAAAGAAAATGACAAGCTTATTTTGAAAGAACTTAACCAGCCCGTAACTCTTTTGAGCCTGCCTGACAAGAACAAATACGTTACAGTTCAAATGGGCAACATAAAAACAAAAATCAAATGCAACAAACTTGCTCCATACGACGCGTCTTACGAGAAAAAACAAAATGTTTACAAACCATCATCATTCGACAGCTTTGAACTTCGACGCATAAACATCTCAAACACACTTGACCTGCGCGGTCTAAAGGTTGAAGATGCACTTGATGATTTAGAAAATTATCTTGATAAAGCAAGTCTTGCAAACCTTGCCTGCGTTACGGTAATTCACGGTCACGGCACAGGCGCATTAAAATCGGCAGTAAGAGAATTTTTATCGACTTCGCCGTATGTTGCCAAATTCCGACCCGGAGAGGATGCCGAAGGCGGCGACGGCGTAAGTGTTATTGACATCAATTAGGAGGAAAAATGAATATAGAAAATTTAAGAAAAGAACACGAACTTATTGACCTTTTCTGCAACTTGGCAGAAATTCCGTCACCATCACTTCACGAAGAAAATGTAGCAAACCGGATTAAAACCTATTGCGAACAAAATAATATGAACTGCAGATTTGACGATTACGGAAACGTAAGAATTGATATTCCAGCAACCGACAGCACAAAAGAACCTTTATTGCTATCTGCTCACATGGACGTAATCGGCGATGACAGCCCTGTAAAAACTTATCTTGATGACAACGGAAATATCCATGCAGAAGGCAGAACCTTAGGAGCTGACGATAAAGCAGGTGTTGCAAACGCACTTCTTTTAGCAAAAGAAATCGCAAATTCCGATATGAAACACGGCGGACTTGAATGCAATTTTACCCGCGACGAAGAATCCGGAATGTCAGGCATTCGCCACACAAACTTTAAAGATATTAAATCAAAATATATATTGGTTTGTGACAGCGATACGTTAGGACAGCTTGAAACTGCAGGCGCAAGCTATACTTTAGTAAAAATTAACGTAAAAAGCCATAAAGCAGGTCACTCGGGCATTGATATCGGCGACAAAACCCGCGCAAATGCCGCAAAACTTATCGCAGACCTGATTGCAAAACTTCCTCAAGGCGCATATTTTGAAGAAGACGGCAAAGTTGTAACTTCCTGCAACCTCGGCGGAATTTTAGCCGGAAATATTAATGTTACAAACATTATTAATCCGGAAGCCGCTGTAAGCTATTCAATAAGAAGCTCAAGCCGTCAAAAAGAAGATGAATTAAAAGCAATTATGACGTCAACTGTAAACGAATTTGCAAAATCTCACGCCAATCTTGCAGATGTGACAATCGAGTTTGAAGAACACCTTCCGCCATTTGAAAAAGTTGACGATAAATTTATTCCGATACTTTTTGAAGCCTGCGCGAAAAAAGTCGGCGTAGAACCTGATGTTACAACCTTCCACGCAGGCGCGGAAACTCATATTTACGCAAACGAAACAAACACAAACGGTGAAAAATTCATCCCGTATCTTGTAGGTTTGGCAACAGTCTGCAATATGCACACAAAAGATGAATATTTGGATTACAAATCAATCCTTAAAGGACACGAGCTTTTACAAGAAATCTTCCGAGCTTATAACTCATAAAAAAAGCCCCTTAACGGGGCTTTTTTTATTATGAAAATGCTTTAAACGATCTGTCTACGTTTTTACTGATAACTTCCTTTATTGAATCGTATTCGGTTTGAAGTGCAGTGTGTTCCGTATCAAGTTTTTTCAAATCCTGATCGAATTTTTTGTCCTTGTTTTCAATTTCTCTGATTGCATTTTTATACTTAACTTCGGCAAGTGCAATCGCAACTTCATCATCTTGAGAAATAATATCTGAAGCGTTTGTATAAATTATAGGCACCCAATCATACTGCCCCATCTGCGGATAAGTAACGGAGCCGTTTTCAACAAACTGAGCCTGTTCCATAGTTAAAACGCCATGTTCAAAGGCAAATTCAAGCCATTCAGAATTATTTATTAAGTTTTCATCAATTTCTTTAAAATTTGTACCGTTATTATTAATCTCATCAGTACTGCCCATTCTATACCATAAGTTTTTATACCATTGGTATTTTGCATCCTTTTCGTCAGGAATTTCTTTTGTGGGCTCGCCAAGCTTGTTAATTTCATCTATCAAAGCTTGCTTCATTTTATCAAAACTTTTCAACCAAGACTCTATGTCTTTTTTAAATTGTGCATATTTAGAATCCCATTCTGCCTTTTGGTTATTATAATCAGCCAGAACTTCATTGTTTAATTTACCTTGCGCATTTGACAATTGTGTATAAAAATCTTTCCACTCATTTCGCAAATCAGTACCCGATTTAGAAGCAGAACTTGAAGTTATAGTATATTTTGAACTATCCATTTGATAACTAGCATTATTCAATGTATTGACTGTATCACAATATAAATTAATAAGTTTTTCTCTCAATTTTCCAATACATTCATAAGATGCAAACTGATTTATAGCACCTGCTAAATTTTTAGATGCATTGGTAGAATCAACAGATGTATTAGTCAATGAAACATTAGTGTCAGTAACACTTGTTGCCGTAATTGAAATTGAACCATCAGTATTTGTCAAAGAATATGTTCCATCTGAATTACGTCCCATACCATTTTGACCAAAAATCAAAGCAGATAAGTTATGTTCAATATGCCAAGCCATATCATTTTCCGCAGTAGCATCAATAACTGAGTCATAACATCTTGAACCATTATAGGCATTTACCAATGAAGCAAAATCGGGCACTGTTGGTTTTACTGGAGCATCTCCAATCCAAGCAGGCGGATTTGCCATTGTGTTATAGTAACGTCCTATTGCACCTGACAATAAAGTACAATCAGAACAACCTTTAAGCAAATCAGGTAATTTATTAACTAAAGCATCATATCCGGCTTGATTAGACGGAACAGAACCAAAAGCCGAATTAATCTGACCAGCAGAAGAATTTAATTGATTTAAATAGCTGTTTAAAAGAACTTTAGCTTTATCACCGTCTGTATAATTCACATTAGCTCTTTGAAAAACAGACTGATAATCAGGACCTAAAATTGTTTGTAAAATATCTGTAAAATCATCATTTTCAACAGTTACACTTGCAATACCGTATTTAGACATAAAATCTTTCATACTGGTTGCTTCTTTATATTTTTTAATATCAGAACCGTTAAGTAATATTTTACCGGTTGCATCGACAAGAGAATATTGATTTTTTAAATCACCATAACTTAATAATGTATTTGCAGTTAAAGCTGTATAAGTTTTTTCACCTGTACTGTCATAAACTCCATACATTAACTGTTGCGAATTCAATGCATCCATGTATTCGGCACTTGCTTCTTCTGACTTTTCAGCAAGACGCAATTTAGAATTTGTAATTGTCTGCGAACGAAATTCATTATTAGTCAATCGACTGGTAATGCTTAATAATCTCGCCTGTGATGCTGACATTCCCATTTTTCTTTTGCCCTTTCCGCAAACTTTGGTTGTACTTTTTGAATTTTGGTCAGAGGCTAAAGCCTCCGTAAAATCCTTTCTAAATAGATATACGGAACATACATTCAAAATCTTTAATATTTGTAAAGAAATATTAAAAGAACCGCTTTCGCGGTTCTTTTGTCTAAATTGCAATTGTTAATGTTTCAAGTTTTAATTCTATCGGTTTTTCTTCTAAAACCTCAACCTGCAAATCTTTTGCATCAATTAATTTTGGAGCTGATGCAGGTTTAATTGTTCCTGCAGGTTTTTGAGCTGTGTATGCTCCGCTTCTGACCTTTGCAACTATCGGATCCGGAGCAACTCTTTGTCTGTTTACATCAGTCATAATTTTACTTACAAAACGTCTTGTTTCACCATACGGGGGAACTTTGTTATTGTATTTTTTAACATTCCCCGGACCTGCATTGTAAGCTGCAAGTGCCAATTCTACAGAGCCGAACATATTATACATTTTTTTGTAATATGTAATGCCTGCTTTAATGTTTTCATTCAAAGAATACGGATTGTATCCCATTCTTCTTGCTGTTGAAGGCATCAATTGAAAAACCCCTACAGCACCATGAGAACTTCTTGCCTCATGTCTGAACCCTGATTCTGTGCGCGCAATACTTAACGCAATTGCAGGATCCACGCCCATTTCAATAGCATGTTTTACTATTGTTGCTTTTACAGAGTTAACATCAGCAGCTTGTGCAGACGCATGTGTAAACAATATACACATAAGTGTAAAAGTTAACAGTAATAATTTTTTCAAAATGTAATCCTCTATGTTGTAAATTGAAATCCCTAAAAATTCCCTAACGACCCGTTTCTTCGACTGCGGTCAAAAACTTTTAAAGATATTTTATACTTACATATTATTACAAAAAAAATAAATTTCAAGTCCGGATACTTTTTTCGTATTTTTATGTTAAGATTTAAACAGTTAATATTTAATATGAGAGGAAAAATTTTATGGGAAAATTAGCAGATATCGGCGTATTTGGCGGATCAGGATTTTACAGTTTTTTAGAAGATATTGAAGAAGTAAAAGTAGAAACACCTTATGGTATGCCAAGCGACAGCTTATTTATCGGGAAAGTCGGCGAACATAAAGTTGCATTTATGCCTCGTCACGGCAGAAACCATACTATTTTACCTCACTTAATCAATTATAGAGCTAACGTTTGGGCAATGAAACATATTGGTTGTGAAAGAGTTATTTCACCCTGCGCTGCGGGAAGTTTACAAAAACACGTTAAACCGGGTGATTTTGTAATTTGCGACCAGTTTGTTGATTGGACTGACGGCAGAAAAACAACTTTCTTTGAAGGACCGATTGTTACTCACCCGTCTGCAGCTGAAACATACTGCCCCGAACTTCGCGAACTTGCTATTAAAACAGGTAAAGATTTAGGAATTACAATTCACGAAACAGGTACGGTTGTTGTAATCAACGGACCACGTTTTTCTACAAAATCAGAATCTAAATTCTTTACAAATCAAGGTTGGGAAGTTATCAATATGACAGCTTTCCCAGAAGCATACCTTGTTAAAGAAATGGATATGTGTCCGTTAAATATTTCATTAATCACAGATTACGACGCGGGCTTGGTAGGCGATGTTCCACCTGTTTCTCACCACGAAGTTATTCAGGTGTTTAACTCTAATGTTGCTAACCTTAAAAACTTGCTCTTTAAGATGATTGAAAATATTCCTGCTTCAAGAGACAATTGTGAATGTAAAAATACTAAAAAGAGCTCTCAACTATGATGACAAATTTAATATATGCAATCAACAATCTTTTTGAAATATATTTTTGGATAATCCTTGTAAGATGTTTATTAAGTTTTGTTCCGTCAATTGATTGGTACAAACAACCTTTTACATTCATAAAGGATTCTACTGATATATATTTAAACTTATTCAGAAAAATTATTCCACCTGTAAACGGATTGGATTTTTCACCCATTGTTGCAATCATTGTTTTGCAGATAGTTCAATATATGGTTGTTAACGGCTTACTCCTTCTTAAATAATTTAATTGCTCTTTGAATTTTATCTCTGTGCGGAGTTTTAGGATTTTGAGCAAGCTTTATTCTAAATAATGTTTGAAAAATTTTTCAATCTTTTTGGATAGCATCTTTGATAATCAGTAGCACTTATAGGAAACATAATATAATAAAAGCCGTAAATATTAAATTTTGCTTGTAAAAAAAATTTAATTAAGCTATAATCTGTTTTATGAAAATAGTAATTTACGGTGCTACAGAAATCGGCTGCCTTTTGGCAACAGAATTTTTTGAAGACCACGACATAACAATAATCGACAAAGAAGAAAATCGAACCGACGAATTTAACAAACTTGATATAAGTTTTGTTCAGGGAAATGCGTCAGATATAGAAGTTTTAAAAAATGCAGACATAAAAAATGCGGATATTTTTATTGCATGTACGGCGATTGATGAAGCAAATATTGTTGCCTGTCTTTCAGCTAAAAAGTTCGGTGGAATAAGAACAATTTGCTTTGTAAGCAAGGAAGAATACAAAAAAACTTTAAGCTTTGAAAAAAATAACGAACATTTCTGCGATTTCTTTATTGATTACATTATTTGGCCCGAAGAACTTTTGACACAAGAAATTTTTCGCATCGTAACAGTTGCACATGCGTTAGATGTTGAAAACTTTGCAGACGGCAAAGCAAGATTATTGGAATATAAAGTCGAACCCTACCATTCAATCGTTGGTAAAAAGGTTAAAGACTGCGGATTTACCAAAGACACATTGATGGTAGGTTTAACCCGCGACTGCTGTTTGTTTATTCCTAACGGCGAAACCGAAATTCAAGACGGCGACAAGCTTATCTTTATGGGAACTTCTCATTCGCTGGACATTCTTGCAGGTACGTTTTTTCATGAAAAAGAAATTGTCAAATCTACAGCCATAATCGGCGGCGGAAATGTCGGTTTAATGCTTGCCAAAACTCTTGAAACAATGAAAATTAAAACAAAAATCATTGAAAAAAATTACGAAAGATGCCAGTATTTAGCCGAAGAACTGCGCAATACTCTTGTAATAAACGGCGACGGTACAAATTTAAAACTTCTTGATGATGAAGAAATCGGATCGGCAGATGTTGTCATTAGTGTAACAAACAACGACGAAAGAAACCTTTTATGCTCGCTTCTTTCAAAACAATTGGGAGTAAAAAGAGTTATAGCAAGAGTTTCAAAAGTATTAAACATTCCGCTGTTTGAAAAAGTCGGTATTGATATCGCGATTTCACCTAAGAACTCTGCAATTAATGAAGTTCGCAACGACTTGCAGGAAAATGATATTGACATCCTTGCAACAGTTGAACAGGGACAGGGTGAAGTTTTGGAAATCAATGTCTTGCCGGAATTCAACGGTAAAAAAGTTATGGATTTAAGATTTCCTGCACGTGCAATTATCGGAATAATTCAAAGACGCAATAAAGTTATTATTCCCAAAGGTGATACATTGATTACAACAGACGATATTTTGATAATCTTTACAACTGCTCAAAGTGCTCAGGAAATTAAGGAATTCTTTAAGGTAAATTAATATGCGCTTAAATTATCTGGCTTATGCAATAGGTTTAACATTAGTATATATAGGATTGGTGATTCTTATCCCCGTAATTGTAGCGCTAATGTATGGCGAATACAGCTCAATTGTGCCATTTTTGACAGCTTCGATAATTTCTATGACAATTGGGGCTGTCTTAAGAAAAACAGTTCCTTCAACATTAGAGAATTTGAATGACATCAAAAAAAGTGAAGCACTACTGACAGTTGCGCTATCTTGGATTGTATTCAGTTTAATTGCTTCAATACCATACTTATTTTATGGTTTAAGTCCTGTAAATGCTATATTCGAATCAGTTTCTGGGATTACAACGACAGGCGCAACCATATTAACACACTACGATTATCCGCACGCGTTTTTCTTTTGGCGTTCGTTTACTCAATGGTTGGGCGGTTTGGGAATTATTGTCTTGTTTATTGCGATTTTACCTCAATTTGCAGTTGCCGGACGTCAAATGTTTTTCGCGGAAGCCCCCGGACCTACCGAAGATAAATTCACACCTCGCATAAGGAATACTGCATCTGCTTTATGGAAAATTTATGCGGGATTTACCGTACTGGAAATAATTTTATTGGTTTGGAACGGAATGCCTGCTTTTGATGCGGTCTGCAACTCATTATCAACCCTTTCTGCAGGCGGATTTTCTCCGAATCCGGAAAGCATAATGGGATACCACTCAAATACAATTACATGGATTGTTCTTATATTTATGTTCCTTGCGGGCGCAAGTTTCAACTTGCAATATAAAGTTTTAGCTCAAAAAAATCCGTTTTTGTTATTCAAAAATGAGGAATTCAGAACATATTTTCTGCTTGTAATACTTATGGCACTTCTGATTACGGCATCATTACATTATCATAATTTTACAGATGCACTTTTTCAGGTTGTAAGTATTACAACATCTTGCGGTTTTGCAAGCTTTGATTTTGAAAAATGGGATTACACATCAAAATTAATCCTGTTTATTGTAATGTTTATGGGCTCATGTGCAAGTTCAGCCGGCGGCGGTATAAAAATTGCAAGATGGCTTGTCGTTTTCAAATCAATGAAAAGTGAAATTGTAAGAATTTTACACCCGAATGCAGTTGTTAATATTAAAATGGACAATAAAACAATTCAGCCCGAAGTTGCAAGACAGATAATCGTATTTGTGTTTTTCTACTTTTTAATTTTTGGTACTACTGCAGTAATTATGTCTATTCTTGAGCAAAGCACAGCAGTAGGTTTGACGGGAGCGATTTCATCACTCGGAAATATCGGTCCGGGCGTTGCGGTTTCAACAGGTCCTATGGGTAATTTTGACGGTATGCACACTGCATCAAAACTCATTTTTACTGTTAATATGCTTGTCGGACGTTTGGAATTAATTCCGTTTCTGGTACTGTTACAGAAAGACTTTTGGACGATTAAAGACTAATTTCATCTATTAAAATGAACAAAACTTTACGTTTAATCGTTATAGTATTGTAAGATGAAAAAATTAGCTTTACTAATCGGAATGTGTCTGACACTCAACTCCTGTTTCGCGATTGAGAAAATGAGTGTTGAAAAAAATACAGTTCTTACTATCACCGATTGTATTCAGCTTGCACTACAAAACAGCCCGCAGATTAAAAAAGCAAGATATAACTACGGACTTGCCAAAGGCAATCTCGGTATTGCAAAATCGGGATATTTTCCGACAATCGGTGTCGGAACGGGTTACAACATTAACGAAAACCGCACAGACAGACTAAACACATCATCAAACATTTACTCAGCCGAAGCCAATATAAAACAGCTTATCTGGAACTTTGGCAAAACTAACGCAAACATCAGGATGTACAACTTCGACAAACTTTCTGCATTATACAATTTTAACAACATAGTTCTCGATACAATTTTTACCGTAAAAACAAATTACTACGGCGTATTGGCAGCAAAAGCCACAGTTGACGTTAACAGAGCAAATGTTCAGATTAACGAACGCAACTACCAACGCACAAAAGCTTATTTTGACGAAGGGATTAAATCAAAAATCGACCTTGTAAACGCAGAAGTTTATTTAAGCGATTCGAAAGTTACTCTGGTAAATTCCGAAAAACTTTACCAAAATGCACTTGTAAAACTTAACAACTCAATGTATATAGCTTTTGCACCCGAATATGAAATCGAAAATACGGAAACTTTTAATTTCCAACATAATTACACTCCCGTAAATCTTGAAAAAATCGACGAGAAAAAAGATTTAAGCACACCACCTGACAGTGTTGGAGATGCGTTTTTAACCTCTCAGGTTGAAAAGATTAATGTACTTGAAAATTATAAATTCGAGCCGTTTCCCTATACATTTGAGGAAGCAGTAAATCTTGCATACGAAAACAGACCTGATTTAATGTCATTAGATGCTTCATTAAATGCCGTTAAAGAAGCTTTAAAATACACAAAACGCGAATATTTGCCGGAATTATCAGCATCTGCAGGCTACGGTTACCGCGATAAATATAACGCAAATTCATACAATGTCGGCGTAAATTTTTCAAGTTCATTTAATATAAAAGGTCAAAAACACAAAATTGATAACGCAAAAATTCAGGTTCAAATGGCAGAAAACGATATTGAACTTGCAAAACAGGATATTTATTTTGAGGTTCAAAACCTGTATGTAAATATGGTACAATTTGAAAAACAAATTCCGCTTCTTGCCGTAAAAGTTAAACAGACACTGGAAAACTTTGAGCTTGCAGACGGACGCTATGCAGTAGGTTTAGGTGACTATATCGAACTTCAAGATGCTAAAGTGAATTATAATAATGCACAGGTAAATTATGTTCAAACTGTGTATAATTACAACGTCGCACGTGCAAACCTTGAAAAAGCAATAGCACTGCCGCAAAATATTACAATAACAATTGAGGACTAATAATGAAAAAACGCTACATTTTCATAGGAATAATAATTATTATACTTTTAATTGCCGGTGCAATCGCCGTTGCACAAAGCAAAAAAGTCCGTTATAAGACAGAAAAAATTGACCGCTGTACAATCACGGAATTTGTAGAAGCATCAGGCACAATTAACCCCGTAAACACGGTTTCTGTCGGTTCTACGGTATCAGGTCTTATAAAAAACATTTATGTTGATTTCAACTCGGAAGTTAAAAAAGGACAACTTCTGGCTCAAATCGACCCCGCAAATTTTGAAGCACAGGTTCAGCAAAATCAGGCACAAATCAACAACGCATCCGCAAACCTTGCCAAACTGCAAGCAATCGCAGATTTTGATGAAAAGCAATATCAACGCTACAAAAACTTGTATGCAAAAAACTTTGTAGCAAAAAGTGAACTTGACCAAAAATTAAGCACATATAAATCCGACCTTGCACAAATTAATTCTGCAAGAGCACAGATTAACCAGTATCAGGCTTCTTTAAAAACCGCAATGACAAACCTTGGCTATACAAAAATTATCGCACCCGTTGACGGAACGGTAATTTCACGTAAAATCGACCTCGGACAGCCTGTCGCTGCGAGTTTTCAAGCTCCCGAACTTTTCACAATCGCTCAGGACTTAACCAAAATGCAAATAGAAGTAAGCGTTTCAGAAGCCGATATCGGGAAAGTTAAAGAAGGACAAGAAGTTAAATACACGCTTGACGGCTATCCCGACACGGATTTCTTTGGAAAAGTTACGCAGGTAAGACTTTCACCTACAACAGTTTCAAATGTTGTAACCTACACGGTAATCGTCGATGTTGATAACGAGGACTTGAAGCTCAAACCCGGAATGACCGCAAACGTTTCAATCATAACAAATGAAAGTGTTGATGTAATCTGCGTTCCAAATATTGCGCTAAAATTCACCCCGAACACTGACGGGCAAAAATATAAAAATCAGGGTATCTGGATTTTAGACAAAAACAAACCAAAACGCATTGATATAAAAACAGGTGCAAGCGATGACAGTTCGACTGAAATTAAAGCATCAGAACTCGCAGAAGGCGACAAGGTAATAACAGGGATTTTAGGCAAAAAATCCAACAAAAATAACATGCACCGCGGACCGAGGATGTTCTAATGTCGCTAATAGAGGTTAAAAATGCAATAAAAACTTATCAAACAGGCGAAGACTCTTTCAACGCCCTGAACTGCGTTTCTCTAAGCGTTGAGAAAGGTGAATTTGTAGCAATTATGGGTGCATCAGGTTCCGGCAAATCAACTTTTATGAATATGCTCGGAACTCTCGACAAACCAAATTCCGGTTCATACTTTCTTGACGGAATTGATATGCTTTCGCTTGACCCGAACAGTCTGGCTAAAGTCAGAAATGAGAAAATGGGGTTTGTTTTTCAAGGATTTAACCTGATTGCAAGAACATCTGCACTTGAAAACGTACAGCTTCCGATGATTTATAAAGGAATTCCCGAGGAGGAAAGAATTATCCGCGCTAAAAAAGCACTCGAAATTGTAGGACTTTCAAAACGCGAGGACCATATGCCGAACCAAATGTCAGGCGGGCAGCAGCAAAGGGTTGCAATCGCGCGCGCTATAGTAAACGATCCGCCCCTGATTCTTGCCGACGAACCTACAGGAAATCTCGACACAAAAACAAGTATTGAGGTTATGGAATTTTTTGTAAATCTTAACAAAGAAACGGGTAAAACAATAGTTCTCGTAACCCACGAACCCGACATTGCAGAATATTGCAAACGCGTTGTAAGATTTAAGGACGGAAATATAATTTCGGATATAACAAAATGATAGACTTCAAATCAACACTAAAAATGGCGGTAGTATCGCTTAAAATAAACAAGATGCGCTCAATGCTTACAAGTCTCGGCATAATCATAGGTGTAAGCGCAGTTATCATAATGCTTGCAGTCGGAACAGGGGCAAGCCAAAAAATCGCCAAAGATATGGAATCAATGGGAAGTAACCTGCTTATGATACGTTCAGGCTCAGTAACTTCTGGCGGCGTCAGAATGGGTTCAGGAACACGACCGACCTTAACAATTAAAGATGCCGAAGCAATTGATGCAAACGCGCAAGGAGTTCTTGCCGTTGCACCATACTCATCGGAAGCCAAACAACTTACCTTCGGCAACCAGAACTGGGCAACATCAGTTGCAGGGACAACCGCATCTTATTTAGGAATAAGAAATTACGAAATTCAAAACGGCAGAAATTTTATCCCCGAAGATATTAAAAACACAACAAAAGTAGCAATTATCGGCAACACAGTCGCGACTGAACTTTTTGGCGATATGGATCCTATAGGAAAAACTATCAGAATAGGAAATATCCCTTTCAAAGTTATAGGAACACTAAAGGTTAAAGGTCAAAGCGGAATGGGAATGGATCAGGATGATTTAGTATTTATCCCTATTACAACCGCGCAGAAAAAAGTTTTTGGAACAGCATTCCCGGGCACAGTCAGTATGATAAATGTTCAGGCGCAAAATGCTGAAGTTATGTCTCAGCTTGAAAGCGATATAAACGAAATCCTTAGAAAACGCCATCATATCGGTAAAAATCAGGAAGACGATTTTCAAATAAGAAACCTTGCGGAAATGCAGGAAACAATTAAATCGTCCGCAAAAACAATGTCGTTACTATTAGGCGCAATTGCATCAGTTTCTTTGCTTGTCGGCGGTATCGGGATTATGAACATAATGCTTGTATCCGTCACTGAACGCACAAAAGAAATCGGAATACGTATGGCAATCGGAGCAAAGGCTTCTGATATACGCATTCAATTTTTGATAGAATCATTTTTATTATCGGTAATCGGCGGACTTATCGGAGTATTCATAGGTGTCGTCGGTGCAAAACTCATGCAAATTCTGGGCGGAATGAATATTTCTATATCTAGTTTTTCAATATTCCTGTCATTGGGATTTTCGGGCGCAATAGGCGTACTTTTCGGCTACTATCCCGCCTACAAAGCATCACTTCTCAACCCGATTGATGCTCTAAGATATGAATAATCAATAATTCATCTTGCCCTCTGTAATAACCCTATAAGCACAACTGTGTCCGCTTTTACCAACTTCACATGTATTTGCATACTTATTTGAACTTTCATCACTCATAAAAGGAAGGATTTTACCTCTAGAATTATCTAAATAGAAATAAAAAACATCACGCCCAACTATATTTGGTTTTTTCTTTCCGTTAACGTCAACCGTAATAGTTAAAGCAGAGGGAGCATCCCAAAATACCACACCAACATTATTGGTAAATCTAAACCCTATTATTGTACTATCAGGCAAAACAAACTGATAATCTCCAAAAATATCAGTTCTGGAATAAATACTAGTGGCAGTCTGCTTATCCAAACCTTTATATTTAATACTCCCAATACTCATACACTTATTATCTCCAAAACTGCCTTTGCAATAATATACGACTTTTAAATTATTTTTATATAGATCAATTATATGCTCATTAGCCGAATTATCAGTATCCGTTGAATAATTACTCCAGCCCCAGTTAGATGGTAATCCTTCTTCTTCTATAATTTTATTTGTTGCATTCTGTAATGTTGAATAAGCTTTAATAAGTCGTTCTGTATAACCTTTATTGTTTATTTTCGTAATCAAAGAAGGCATTGTAATTGCAGCAACAACACCAATAATCCCTAATGTAATTAAAACCTCGGCTAACGTAAAACCGTGAGCGCCCCCCCCCCCGAAACTACAATATTTAACTTTTTTCATAAATACCTCCATTATAATTCTTCCAATGCTGCGATTTTCATATCTTTCCAATCGGGCGTGCGTCCTGTCCAGTGTTCCTGCGCCGCAACTGCCTGAAAAATCAACA
>CATKZI010000003.1 GCA_949841365.1 uncultured Candidatus Melainabacteria bacterium | reverse complement strand
TGGGGGACTGAACCAAAGGAGAGAGTATCATGAACGACATCTTCGACATGTGCGGGGCCGAAGAATCCGCCCCAACCATGCCACTGATTGGGGACCGGGCGCCGGAATTTGTTGCCGAAACAACAATCGGGTCGGTGAATTTCCCCGCCGATTATCGCGGCACATTTAAATGCCGTAACCCTTACTATAATATCACCATCCTGTCGGGGGGGGGGCAATTCTGAGCATTAAATTTTAACATATAAAAATACCTCCGATTATCTTATTCTATTATTTCCGATTGAGTGCTATTTGTCAAGCCTTTAAATAAGCTTCAATAAATCCGTCTAAATCCCCGTCCATAACGCTGTCGACGTTGCCGACTTCAAATCCCGTACGGTGGTCTTTAACCATTTTGTAGGGGTGAAATACGTAAGAGCGGATTTGTGAGCCGAAGTTTATATCAACATTTTCGCCTTTAAGTTCTGCAAGTTTTTTCTCATGTTCTTCCTGACGAATTGCAAGAAGTTTTGATGCTAATATTTGCATTGCGTTTTCTTTGTTTTGTAATTGAGAGCGTTCCTGTTGGCATTTAACGACAATTCCTGTCGGTTTGTGTAAAATTCTTACTGCAGTTTCAACCTTATTAACGTTTTGCCCGCCTGCTCCGCCTGAGCGCATTGTGTCAATTTCAAGTTCGTCGGGCGGAATAACAATTGTTTTTTCAAAATCCTCAATAATCGGTGAAACTTCTACTGATGCAAAACTTGTCTGGCGTTTGCCGTTTGCGTTGAATGGAGAAATTCTGACTAATCTGTGTACGCCTTTTTCTGCTTTTGCGTAACCGAAAGCGAATTTGCCCATAATTTTTATTGTTGCGGATTTAATCCCTGCTTCATCTCCGTCGAGTTTGTCTAAAAGTTCAAATTTCCACCCTTTGCTTTCAACCCAGCGGGTATACATTCTCAATAGTAAGCTTGCCCAGTCTTGAGCATCAGTTCCGCCTGCACCTGCGTTAATCGTTAAAATCGCATCGGCTTCGTCATATTCACCTGAAAGCATTTGTTTGATTTCAAATTTATCAAGCGCTTTTTCCATTTCGTTTAGGTTTTGCGCACATTCTGAGAGTAAGTCTTCATCTTGAATATCAAGCGCAACTTCTGTATCATCAAGTACTGTCTGCCACTTGTTCACAAATTCAAGGTTATCTTTTATATCTCTGATTTGAGAGCCTAATTGAGAAGCTTTTTTTTGATCGCCCCAAACTTCGGGAGTTTGCATTGTATTTTCAAGTTCTGCAAGTTCTTTTTGAAGGGCTTCAATATCAAATGTGTTTATTTTTTCAAATCTTGTCTTTAGTGTATTAAATTGCTGTTTAAGTTCTATATCCATAAGATAATTTTACCGAAAAAATATATTCTTGCAATTGTTGGAAAAACTGCTATAATTAACAGGGTAAAGGAGAATGGCATGGCAGGGTTAATTGACAGTTATAAAAAAGTTTATGAAAATAAAAAAGTTCATATTTGGATATTTTTAATAGCACTGGTCTGGTCTGTGCTGTCAAATCTCTGTGATATTGCGATTGGAAAGCCTGATACAGCAAGACAAAATCCGTTTGATTTGCTTTTCAATTTTTTGGTTGGTATTTACAGTATACAATTTTTGCATAATGCAATTATGTCTGATAGTTCATTGCCGTCATTTAAAGAAATTAATTGGAATGCATTGCCATGGTTAATCGGGTTGAATATTGTATGGGGATTTTATCTGGTGATAGCGCTAATTTTGGCGGTTATAAGTTATTTTGTAATGCATTCGCTGATATTGCCTGCTGCATTGGTAATTTTAATTTTATTGTTGTCGGTATTTGTTTATTATATTTATCTTGCTTATGCGGAAGGTTTCAATATAAACGGACTGTTAGATATTAGATTAATATTTAAATTTATAAAAGTATCGGCTAAAGAAACTTTTATAAAATTGGGATTATTTTTGCTGTTTTCAATAGCAGTAATTCTGGTTTATTTGATTATTTATGTTTTGGCTGCATTTGCGGGGTTGGATAAAATTTGTCATATTGCAGGAGATTATTATTTATTTGATATGGTTATGTATGCTGTAATCGGTTATTTCTTAATTGTAACCTGCTTTTTCGCGTTCCCGTATTCATTAATAAAGACATATATTGAAAAAATAAGACCTGTTATAGGAGATGAAGAATGATAGAGGGGCTTAAGAAACTTTATACAGGCGAAAAAGCTTTTTCAAGACAGTTGATGTTATTTTCAATTTGCGGGATTATAGGTTTGTTTAATGCTCTTGTATCTTTGGATAAACTGGCGCTTGCTGAAGTTACATTATTGCAGAAATGTGCGTTTTTATTTTTGTGGGTTATATTTGCTTGGTTTCTTACAGGTTATGAAACTTTATTTTTGCACGAAAGATATATTCCTGAAATTGACATGCGTTCATTGAAAATTGTGTTAAGCAAGACATTATTTTTTGTGTTTTGGATTTCTATACCATTAGGAATCGTTGCAATGTTTTTCCCAAAATATACATCTGTTGCATTTTTTGTTGAAATTTGCTTATCTGTACCTTTGACTATGCTGCAAGCAGGATTTTCATATAATTTTCAAGACAGTGATGCGGGAATGTTATTCCCAAAATTCGGGATAAAAGAATACTTTATTCTTATATTTAAGCGTTTATGGGTAATTATATTATCGTATGTATCAACTTATATTCTGGTATTTATGATATTTTTTGCTGTTGGTTTTGTGGTTGCATTATTGTATCGTGGAGATGTAAATTCTATCAGCTTGTTGATTTCATCTTGGCAGACTGCAATTGCAAAATTATCAAATTTTATTGCAGGAATTTCTTTGATGTATTTTCTGACAATCGGTACTTTAGTTTGGGATTATGAATTGATAAAAACTTATGAAAGAGAGGTTTAATGAGTATTGGTTTGATTGTTGACGGATTTAGGAGAATTTTTTCGGGGCCTAATGTGCTTGCAAAGCAGGTAAGTTTATTTGCTCTGACAGGAATTGTTTCTCTTGTAAGTTCTCATTTTGAATTGTTAAAAGTGCAAAAATCTTTGCCTGATTTGTCAAATATTGGTTTTTCAATAATTGCGGTAATTGTGATTGGGATTTATATGGGCGGTTATGTTTTAAATTATATGCATAATTGTTATGATGATAATAATCCTGAAATTTTACCTGATATTGACGGAAAGCATTTTGGAACATTTTTTGGAGCTTTGCCTTTGTATTTAGTTTGGTTTTTGTGGGTTATTCTTGTATATTTGCTTGCAATAATTCCAATTTTAGGCTGGATTGCATTGTTGGTGCTTTTTATTATGTGGGTTCCGTTTATACAATTTGTTTATATAGCTTATTCAAAACATTTTAATACATTCGGACTTTATAATATTAAACTTCCGATTAAATATTGTAAATTGGCTTTCGGAAGTGTTATCGTTTTGGGACTTTTATTTATTCCTATCGGAATTTGTGCTATGATACCGAGTTTTGTTGTCGGGTTGGCTTTAGGATTATCAGGTGGAAGTGACACTTCAACAGCTATGTATGCAGGCGGATTGCTCGGCGGTTATCTCGGATTTGTGGTGCAGATGGTATGGATATATTGTACGGTACAAATTTACAAGGAAAAGATTGAACCGAATTTAGATTAAGAAAAAAGGCTCATTTTATGAGCCTTTTTTATATGTATAATTAGGATTTTCATTAAGTTTTTGTTCAATCTCGTCAAAGGTCATTAATCCTTGGGTTGCACCAAATTCCGAAACAACTCCCGCAGAATTTACTGATGCATACATTAAGGCTTTTCCGATATCCGGTCCGTTTTTCCATAACGATGCACAAAGAGTTGATGCAAAAGCGTCACCTGCACCGAGTGTTGAGGTTACAGGCCCGTCGAAAATCGGACAGTGGTAATAATTTTTTCCGTCAAATGCATAAGCTCCACGACCGCCGTCTGTAATAATTATTACCTGATAATCTCTGACTTTTAATTTGTTGAATATTGCTTTCATATCAGGATGAATAAATTCTTGAGAAAATTTTTCATCTTTAGTGTCAGGTCTGATTTGAATTTGAGTAGCCATAACGGCTTCTTCTTTGTTTAAGACTACGATGTGAGCGTTTTCAAGAATTTTTTTCAGGTAATTAAAGCCTTTTTTGAGGCTTGAAGTTCCTGCATTAAAACAAACTTTTACATCATTTTCTTTTGCAAAGGTTACTATGTCATCCAAAACCTTGGTACTGTTTCCGTTAAGCGGAGCAATATAAAGAAGTTTAGCATCTTTTATTGCATCAAAGTTTATGTCGGATTTTTTTATTTGAGCGTTAGCGCCGCGGTGTGCAAGAACCGTTCTGTCGCCTTGAAAACTTACAAGGATTATTGAAAATCCCGTACTTGTTTTTGGGTCTTGTATAATATTGTTCAAGTCTATATTTTTATCTTTAAAACTTTCTAAAATCCCGTCAGAATATATATCGTCACCGATTTTGAATATTACACCCGTGTTAAATCCCAAATGTGCAAAATTGCAGGCTGTATTTACTCCACCGCCGCCAACCTGTGATGTGAAATCCTCAATTTCTACTTTAGCGCCGTAAGGATAGCTCATAAATTCCGATTTTTTATTTTTAGTATAAACAGATACAATGTTAGCCTCGTCGCTTTCGACAAATACGTCCATTGTTGCACTGCCTATTGTAATTACATCTAACATAATTTTCCTCCACATTGATTCTAACACAAATGTTAAATAATTTTAACAGAATAGCAAAAGTTTTTCTTTATGATATTTCTATGAATAGGAGAAAAATATGAAAATACAACCGATTACCCCATTTAGAACCTATAATTTAAGACAAAATAAACGAGAATATAAACCAAATAATATACAAAACAACGCATATAACCCGATAGCTTACAACGATGTGGCTTTTACTGCACGCCTTTTCAGATCCCCCGAGGATTTTTATTCCTGTCCTTGGAATAAAAACGGTATGCCAGAAACTATGAAACAATATTTGAATGCGGATTACGAAGATAGACAGCATATGCCACCTCAGCAGATGATGGCGCTTGTTTTTGACGATATTAACGAAACCAAAAATCTTGAACAGGTCAAAAGGATTTTCCCTGATGAACCGTTATTTAAAAATCTTACAGATGTACCAAATAAAAAATCAAGAACAGGTATTTTAGCAGAAATTGATTTGATGAAAGAGGAAAATAAATCTCTTTTCAAAAACGGAAAAGATAACCTCGGACATTATATCCTTAAAAAGATTTATCTTGAAGGAAAAACTCTGAAAGAAATTAATGAAGATTTTAACAAAGATAAATCAGTATACTATAATGGTTTGAGTCCGATTGAATATGATACGTTAAGAGCATTCGGTATTAAGTTCCCGAACGCTTCTTTCTGGAAATCTTTTACTCATAACAGAGCAAATTTCAATTATACATATACTCCGAGAAAACCAATTGCACGAAAACCTGTAAATTCCTCAAGTCATACTGCACCGACTCCACGTCAACGCAACAGATTTGGCGGTGTAAAGGACTGGGAAGTTGATAAGCTTGCTGAAGCTTTGAACAGAGGTAACGGTAATGTTGATGAAACCAGAAAACAGCTTAGAAAATCAAGTGTCAGAGATGAAGCATCTTTGAACTTTGTTGCTAAATATATGGGTGAAATAAATTCTGTTGTTTTGGAAAAACTTCATGTTTCTCCCGAAATGAGCGAATTTTTTGAAAATTCTGATAATCTTTCAAAAACTCAAAAGCAGAAGCTTGAGGCATACTGGCAAGATCCCGAAAGACGTGAACTTCGTTCAACGATTATGAAAGATACAATAAAACTGTTCTTTGAAGCTTACGGTGTTGACGGACAGAATGATGATTTTAGAGAATTGATTGAATATGCACATTCAATTAAACCGGCTCGTTTAGCACAGTTGGAAGAACATAATCGCATTCAAGCCGAATATGATGAGATGTTTGCTGAGCTTGATGCTCAAGAAGCTGAAAATATTGAAGCGGTTCAGCCAAAAACTTTTGAAGAACATCTTGAAGATGCCAAAAAAGGTTTTAATGTTGAAGAATACAGATTTAATATTGATGGTAATGAAATTGTAATTCTTTCAAATCTAAGAGAAGCTCTGCAAGAAAATATTCAAGCCGAAACAAGTTTTATGCCGAGAGCTGTATCAAATAAATTTACAAAATTTGTTGTTACTAATGACCAGCTTCCGGATTCTTATATATTGAGTAAGTTACTGCAGGATAATGGGTTAAATCTTCCAACAGATGACAGATTGATGCCGGAAGATGACGTTCATAATTTAACTTTAGGTTTATATCAAGATTTTTCTGATATAAATCCGCTTGATTGCAGGGCTGCTCAGCAGGCAGTTGTTGATGCGTTTGCTTTACTCTCAGAAAATCCAAATCCTAAGTTAATGACTTTGGGTGTGTTTGAATATATACCGCTCATGAAAAGTCTGCCTGAACACGGACAAAATCTTGTTAGACGAAATTCAGGCTTAATTAACGCAAGATATAGTGAATATAGAAAACCGCTTTCTGATTCTGAGGTAAACAAAATTTCAAAACAAATAATTGCAATGCTAAGAAATTATGATGCTTCAAAAACAGTTATTGACAACGACAGCATCTATACAGGGTTCGATGCTATATTTACTTCATTATCATATTGTTTAAAAAATCAAAATCCTGCAGATTTCAAAGATTCTATAACCAGATATGTGAAGCAATACGGTGGATCTACAAGATGTTTATTGAGTAAAAATGTTTCTGATGAAATGAAATATGCCAAAATGGAACAATTCTTGGTAAATTATGTACTTGATAACGGTAGAGATTTTGGCAGATTTGTTGTAAGTGATCCTCAGGGACTTGAATATATAAGAACACATAGACCTGATATTTATTATAAATTAACAGGTATGTAATAGAAAAAAGGCTTGGATTTAAATCCAAGCCTTTTGGGTTATTTATTGAACTGACGCTTTTTCTTCGTCTGTTACCCCTTTGATTGTGAGGTTTACTCGTCCTTTGTCATCAATTTTGATAACTTTAACGATGACTTCCTGACCGATTTGAAGGTGAGGTTCAATTGTTTCAATGCGTTCCTGACAAACTTGTGAAATATGAACCATACCGTCTTTACCCGGTGCAAGTTCTACAAATGCGCCGATAGGAATAATTCTGACAACTTTTCCTTTCAATACCATTCCTTGTTCAGCTTTGAAAGTAAGTTCTCTAATCATTTTCTTAGCAATTTCTGCGCCTTCCTGATCGTTAGATGTAATTGTTACTACACCTGAATCTTGGATATCAATTTCAGCACCAGAAGCATCAATGATTGCACGGATTTGTTTTCCGCCCGGTCCGATAACTGTTCCGATATCTTCTGTCGGAATAGTCATTGTAGAAATGCTTGGTGCAAATGGTGACATTGGTCCCGGTTCTGTGATTGCTTCTCTCATTTTACCTAAGATATGCAATCTACCCTCTTTTGCCTGAGCCAAAGCTCTACGTAATGTATCGTTTGCAATACCTTTAGCTTTCATATCCATCTGTAGTGCCGTGATACCTGTATCGTTACCTGTAACTTTAAAGTCCATATCGCCTAAGAAGTCTTCGATACCTTGGATGTCTGTTAATACAACAGGTTCTTTACCTTCTTCGGTAATCATACCCATTGCAACACCACCGATCATACATTTAACTGGAACACCTGCGTTCATCAATGCCATTGAGCTTCCGCATGTAGAAGCCATTGATGTAGAACCGTTTGATTCCAATACATCTGATGTTACGCGGATTGTGTAACCGAATTCTTCCTGAGATGGGAGTGCGGGTACGTTTGCTCTTTCTGCCAAGTTTCCGTGACCTACTTCACGTCTGCCGGGGCCTCTTAAAGGTTTAACTTCGCCTACAGAGAAGCCCGGGAAGATATATTTGTGCATATAAGTTTTTTCTGTTTCCGGATCAACTCCGTCAAGTTCCTGTTTCATTGCAGGACCTGCAAGAGTTGCAACTGAAAGAACTTGTGTTTGTCCTCTTGTAAATACAGCTGAACCGTGAGCTCGAGGAATAACGCCAACTTCGCACCAAATAGGTCTTACGTCATGCGGTTTTCTTCCGTCAGCTCTAACGCCTTCGTCCAAAATCATTGTACGCATAATTTTCTTTTCTGCGTTTTTGAATTCTTCTGCAACAAAGTCGATGCCTGTTTCTTCCATGATTTTTTTGCTGTAATCATCTTCAGGCAATGCATCGATTTTTTCTTTAACAAGTTTTTTAGCTTCTTCAAGTTTTTGTTGTCTGTAAGCTCTGTCGAAGTTGTGATAAGCATCAAAAATCATATCGTGAGCAGTTTCGTTGATAATATTTTTGATTTCTGTTGTGTCGTAAGGGTTAACGAACTCTTCTCTTTCAACTCCGCAAGCCTTAGCAAATTCAACTTGAGCGTCGCATTGTTTTCTGATTTCTTGTTGAGCGAATTCAACAGCGTTCATAATATCGTCTTCTGTAACGAATTTACATCCAGCTTCAACCATGATTACACTGTCGTGTGTACCTGCAACAACGATATCTAAGTCTGATTTATCAGCCTGTTGGTGAGTCGGGTTAGCAATCATGTTTCCATTTTCATCTCTTGAAACTCTGACTGCGCCGATAGGACCTTCAAAAGGAGCTCCCGAAAGCATCAAAGCAGTTGATGCACCTAACATAGCCAATGTGTCAGGCTGATTTTGCTGATCATAGCTGAATAACTGAGCTACGATTTGTATATCATTTCTATAACCTTTAGGGAATAAAGGTCTGATAGGTCTGTCAATCAAACGAGAAACAAGGATAGCCTTGTCGCTTGCTTTCCCTTCTGAACGGTTGTAACCGCCGGGGATACGTCCGATTGAGGACATTCTTTCTTCGTAATCAATTAACAATGGGAAAAAGTCAATTCCTACTCTCGGTTCTTTTGAAACCACGCAGTGTACAAATAACATTGTATCGCCGCATCTTACTGTAACAGAGCCATTAGTGGATTGAGCATATTTTCCGGTTTCGATGGTAACTTCTTTACCGCCGATTTCAATTTTAAATTGTTTTGTTTCCGGTATTGTCATACTTACCTTTCCCGCACCTTGTGCGTCTTTTGTTATACACTTCTAATGTTCGGTATAATTATACCGCAAACAAGAAATTAATCAAAATAATATCTAAAACTTTAGTGATTCCCAATATCCTTTAGAATTATCGTCGCAGTTTGTGTCTTTGAGTGCATAATAAGCACAATGTCTGCCATTTGATTGATGATTTGCAAAGCTACTTGTATACGAACAGTATTGACCGTTTGCATGAGTATACGGGTAAAGACTGTCAGTAATTTTAAATTCAAATACATCATAACCGTATCTGTTTGGACCTTTGAACCCGTTTGTATCAATGCCCATTGCAAACCAAACATTCTCCCACCCGTCAAGATATCTAAAACATATATGCTGTCCGTCTTTCAGTAAGTATGATTGACTTTTGTTATCCCATCTGTCTGTGCTAAAGCATGTATTTGCACCACTATAAGTTTTAGTATAATTACTAATAGAATATGGACTTTTAAGCTTTCTTATTTCAAAAGTTTTTACAACTTGTAATTTACTCATTAAAATTGGTAAAAATTCATTATTAAATTCATCCGGTGAAATTTTTTCGATATTATTAATGCCATATTCATCAATCGAAGTGTTGATTGCATTTTTGAAAATAGATACCGACCTTAAAAATGATGTATGAAGTTCTTTTCGTTTGTAATTATTTATTATATTAGGAATTGTGATTGCCGCTACAACTCCTATAATACCCAGTGTGATAAGAACTTCAGCTAATGTAAAGCCTTCGGGGGGGGGGCGATTCTAAGCGTTTTAAATAACATATTAAATATCTCCTGTTTCTTTATTATTTATTATTTGAAAGTATTTGTCAACAAAATTAAAAAGCCCCTTTAGGGGGCTTTCTATCGTAATATATAGACAAAGAAGAATTAGTGTCGTGCGTAGCACCTAGAAGTGCATATCAAAGGATGACGGCATACCGTTTATTTTTTCATCCTCCATGCGCATTGCAGAACCTATGGTAAAGCTTTCTGCGTACATTTTGTTAATCTTGTAGGTCAAATCTCCGCTGAATACTTCTTCATTTTCTTCCAAGAATTTGAATAGCGGTTCTGTCGGTGATTTTACTATATTACCTAATGTCTCGCCTGCCTGTTTGAGGGTTCGCTCTCCGACATCAGGAACTTTTACGTTCATCCCGAACGGTTTATATGGTCTGTTAAATGATGCGTCTGTCATATTAATTTTTCCTTATTACAGGTAATTAATCGACATATTTCATTTGAAACTTTAGGTTTTTTAATTAATTATTAACAAATTTTTACAAATTATCTGCGTTTTGTTGCTTTGTTTTCTTTATTTTTATTCTTTTTTTCGCGTAAGGATTTTATTTTGGCTTTAGCTTGTTCTTTTTTAGTTGTTTCTTTTTTGTTTTTGTCAGTTGTTAATTCTTTGAGTAAATTTTGTTCATCTTCATTAAGTTCAATATCTTGTCTTTCAAGTGTTCTGCGCATTTTTGAATTCATGTCAAGTCTGGATATATCAAGGTTTAACATATTATCTGATTCTTTGCTCACGCGGGAAGCTATCTTAACTATGTACCACTTATTCAATTGACCGTTATTAGCAAAATCTATAAGCCTGTCAATAAGTGTTTGGGCATTGTAAAACATTTCGGGGTGTTCTTCCAGCTGTTGTATCATTGGACGGTCTTGACGGAAACTGTTACAGCGCATGCATTCGGGGATATAATTAAACAGGTGGTTTTCTCCATCTTTGTTTTGTGGAGTTACGTGTTCAATTGTGCACATTGAATAGCTTAAAAGTCTTATGCCGATATCTTCTGCATTACGATTGCTGTATTTTACAATAAATGCGCTCTTATTTTCATAAGAAGTCGGCAGTTTATTGGCAATCCTTATTAAGTGTTCTTTGGTTGCCGTATTTTTGGAATCCTTAAAGATTTCTTTGAATTGATTTACGAAATATTTTCTGCGGAATTTATTGTCACCTTGCAGAATTTTTTCTTTTTCGCTCTGAATGAGTTCTTTTATCTGTTTTTTTTGTTCCGGATTGATATTTGCACTTGCTGCTTCAATCAATTTGAAAATCCCGAATTGGGTTTTTATAAGTTTTGCTTCATGTTCGGGTCTCAGTGTTTGTAAAATTTGTCTGAAATCGTAATCAGGATGTTTTTGGGATTCTTCTTTGAGGGTATCAAAAACATCTCGTTCTACGGCGTGCATACTGTTTCTATATTTTTCCAGAATTTTTACTGCCTGCGGGGCTTTAGTGTTTAATATATGGGAGTTTTTTAATGAATTTATCTCATCAGGCGGAATCATGGTTCTACCGCAGCAAAAACAGCTTAAACCATATTGATACAAGTTTTCTAAAGGTTTTCTTGACGGATTTACATCTTCAGGTTTGTTTTTCTTAGTGCCGAATGATATTGTATCTCTTTCTAAACCTGCCAATACAGGTACTCTGTATTGAGAATAATCAACATGATTATTCTTATAATTGCTCAATGCAAAATTAAATATCACCGGTGTAATGCGCATGCTCTTACAATACGCGTAATAAAAATTTTTTGCCGATTTGTAAATAAATGGTTACAATCTGCTGATGTCCAAGTCTATAATGCCTTCAGAATGGTAATAAAACATATTTTTAAGATTTTCAATGTATTCCCGTTTACATAAACCTTTTTTGTACAAAGAAATCAGTTTGTCCATTTGTATTTGAGCGTTCTCAGGCATGAAAGGGTTTTCTTCTATTTGAACCGTCAGAGGAAAATGATGTCTTGAATTATTGCAGTAAGTGCATTCAAGCGCAAAATTCAGTGAGTTATTTTCTCCGTTCATACATTTTGGCTGTAAGTGTTCAAATGTGCCAACTGACGGGTGAATAAGGTTCAGTGCGATAATTCTTGAACTTTTTCTGGCGTTTTTAACAACAAATGCGCAGACTTCATCGCTTGAACGCGGTAGTCTGCGCGCAATTTTAATAATTTCTTCTCTGATTTTTTTGTTTTCTATATTTTTGCAGATGCTTTTTAATTTGTGAATAAATATGCGTCTTGAAAATGGTTTATGAGGTTCCGGATCGAAAATTATGTCATTGGTTTTTATTATGAGTTTTCTGAGTGCACGTGCTGTTTTTTTAGGTAAAATTCTGCGATAGAAACTTATTTTGTTGAATATTGAGCTTTGAATTTTTACCAGTGCAAGTTCATGGACATCTTTTTTCATCAATAAAAGTTCTTGAAAATTTTTATTCGGATACTTTACGGCAAGACTTTTAAACATATTAAATACCTGTCTTTCAACAGGATGCATAATGTATTCAAACTGTTGCAGCAACGGAATTACATCAGATGCACATTCGGACAGTATCGGGTTTCCCAAAAGCTCTGTGTAAATATCAGGGTGAAGCATTTCCATTCCACAGCAGGGGCAGGGAATATGAAAATTGAATAAATTTTTTAATTCCCGTCGGGTAAGCGGTATTTCTTTGCATTTGAAAGAAATGTTTTCGGTTTTTACAACTTTCTTCTCCATTGCCAAGTATATTATTCCCAAAGATTATATATTCAAATCAATAAATCTTACTTTTTCCCCGACATTAGTAATTTTTAATTTGCTTGTATCAGCAGGGTCAAATTGAAAAATGTTTGCTGATGAGAAAAATGCGGGACGTTTGGCATTTTGATATGGTGTTATATCTATCTTGCTTCCCTGAGGGAAAAACTTGCTAAGCATTTCTTTCAGTTTATCTACAATAGGGTTTGGGACGGGTTCTAACCCTTCATAAGTTTGTCTGCCACGGATATTCAAAAATGTTTTTGGCTTATATGTCATATCTATATGAGGAAGATAAGTTTGAAGTTGTTTTCTTATAGCTTCAATCTGTCCGTCAATATTTGTGGGCACATAATGTGATAATATAGATACAAATCTGTTGTTTTTCAGTTTTGTAATTATATTTACAGAATTACATCCTGCAAGTGCATCCGTATAAATTGTACGTATGCCGTCGGGAGATATTATTGCAGCAGTGCATTGATTCATATCGCAATGAACAATACTTTTATCACCCTCTCGTATCATTCGGTTCAAAACCATTTCCGGCATAGAATTTACTGCTTCAATATTTTTTTTGGGTATTGAAGAAATTTTTGGTAAAACTTCGCGGGTTAAATTAAGTACACTGCACATATTTGTAATAAAACCCGTGAAAAATATTTTTGCTATTTTGCAATTGCAGGCGGCGGCTGGATGTAAAGCGGTTTAAGCTTACGCCAATTTCCATCAGCACTGCTGTTTTCGGCTAAGTCGGCAAGGATTTCTCCAAGCGGTAAATTCTTTTGCTGATAAGAAGTTCCGCCTAAAATCGGCTGCAACTTATCATCAGTAAGTACCGTATAACCGTCTGTTTTTATTTCGTCAAGCAAAATTGCTCCCTTAATCTCGCCGTCTTTATAGAGGTATGCGGAATTTTTACGGGCATCAAGTGCTACAAGCGGATTTTCTCCTGCGCATTGAGCCAGAATTTCAAGTGATGATATTCCGACAGCTTTGCAGTTCAATTGTTGCGCCATTACACGCGCAACGGTTACGCAGGCACGTATGCCTGTAAAACTTCCCGGGCCGATATTTGTTGCAATTAAATCAACATCCTGCGGTTTAATCCCGTTTTCTGACATAATTTCCTGCAACGTTGAGATTAAATATGCAGAATGATATTTGTTGTCGTGGTTTTCCACAATGCGTGAAGCCAAAACTTCGCCGTCTTTTTTCAAGACTGCATACATTTTATCCAAACATGTATCAAATGCCAGCGTAATCATTTTTTAATCCTTCTATAATTTCGTCTTTTCCGCATGAAATAAATTCATACACTCTGTAATCTTCGTCAGTATAAGTAACATTAATTTTTAAATGGCTAAACGGAGCTTCATCTTGGTTAAATTCCGCCCATTCAACAAATGTAACCTGTTTACCTTCCGAATATTCTCTCAATTCGTCATAAATTGTCTTAATTCCTTCGTTTTCCAATCTGTACAAATCAAAGTGATAGATAGGAATTGAGCCTGTGTGATATTCGTTAAGGATTACAAAGCTCGGGCTTGTAACTTTTTCCTGAACATCAAGCGCATCTGCAACAAGTTTTACAAATGCTGTTTTGCCAGCTCCGATTTCTCCGTAAAGGTTTACAAAACAGCCGTCTTTTATCAGTTTTGCAAATTTTTGCGCCAAACTTTTTGTGTCATCTAATGTTTTACATATTACTTTCATATACTATTACCTTGTTTCTTCCGCTTTCTTTGGCTTTATACAAAGCTTTGTCGGCGTTTTCTATAAAATCTTTTTCTTTATATTCTGCAACGCCCAAACTTATTGTAACATTAATAAGTTTTTTATCGGAAGTCTCGATTTTTTTAGCTTCTACAGCCTTTCTTAAACGTTCGGCTACCATTTTTGCTTCTTCAAGTTTGGTAAACGGCAGAAGTATTACAAATTCCTCACCGCCGTAACGACCTGCAACGTCATAGTCACGAAGCTGGTTTTTAATCTCTCTGGAAACTGTTTTTAATACCAAATCGCCTGTGGCATGTCCGTAAGTGTCATTAACTTTTTTGAAATAATCAATATCTGTCATGATTGCACAAAGACTTCTGTGCTGGCGTTTTGCACTTGATGCTTCCTGTTTAATACGTTCCTCAAGCTGTCTGCGGTTGTAAAATCCCGTTAAAGCATCCAGTGTTGCGTGTTTTAGAATTTCTGCGTAAACATTTGCACGGTTTAAAGTTGTTGCAGATTGGTTAGAAAGCTGTTCAAGATATTCAATTTCTTTTTCGCTCAAAATATTATCTGTGCTTTTGGTTACAATGCAGCCGAGAAGTTTGTTTTCGCTAATCATCGGGAAAAGACCGATTTTCTTATCAGGTGTCAGAATATATTCCGATTTGTTGTTTAAACATTTAATAAGTTCAAATATTTTCGGGTCTTTGCAAGATGACGGCCAGACAAGTTCATTGTTTATAAATATATAAACAAGGTGGTCTGACACAAATTTGTCAATCATTTCGCCGATAATAGGTATAATATAATTTGTTTCGTATTGAGTTTCAATGATTTTTGCAATGTTTTTCATAGAATCATGAAAATCAATATTTTTCTGCATTCTTTCGCTTAATATAATATTTTGAATTTTTAGCGAAATACAAAATCCTGAAAGTTCAAGAAATTCCAATAATTTACTGTGAAGTTTTTCGGAAAATTCAAGCATTCCGATAATTTTCTGATTATTATACAAAGCATAATAAGCTTTTGTTTTGGTTGTTATATATTTTTCATTTTCGAGGTTTTCAAAAATTTCCGCCAGTTCTTTGGATTTTATGAACATCCAACTTTTTGAAAAATCTCTTAAAGAATCTGTCGTGGAGTCATAAATATATATTGCATTCAGCGGAAAAACTTCTTCAAGAACGCTTACAATACCTTGAGCGTTGTAAGCGTTATCGAGAAATGAAAATATTTGTTTAAGATTGTCTATCATGATTCTAATTTTTGCATTAAATCGTCTGAAATATCAAAGTTTGCGTAAACGTTTTGAACGTCGTCGTGTTCTTCAAGTTTATCAAGAAGTTTCAAAATTTGTCCTGCAACTGCTTCGTCGGTGACTTCAACAGTGTTTTGCGGTAATCTTGAAAGCTCTGAAGTGTCAGCCTTAAATCCTTCTGCTTCCAAACCTTCAACGACTGATTGGAAGTTTTCGGGAGAGGTTAAAACTTTGTAAGTATCATCTTCTTCAATTACATCAAGTGCATCGAGTGTAATTGCGGCTTCAAAAAGTTTATCAAAATCAACGTCGTTTGAGAAAGTTAATACACCGCGCTGATCGAACATCCAACCTACACAACCTGTTGCGCCCAAGCTGCCTTGATATTTTGTGAAATAGCTTCTGATATCGCCAGCGGTTCTGTTTCTGTTATCTGTCATAGCTTCGACAACAACCGCAACTCCGCCTGCTGCGTATCCTTCGTAAATTAATTCTTCGTAATTATCTGCAGAGCCTGCGCCTGCGCCTTTTTCTATTGCACGTTTAATATTATCGTTTGGAAGTCCTGCAGCTTTAGCTTTTTCGATAGCGGTTCTCAAACGGAAATTACCTGCAGGATCGGGACCGCCCAATCTTGCTGATACGATTAATTCTCTTGAATATTTTTGGAATACAACTGCGCGTTGTGAATCTACTTTAGCTTTTTTGTGTTTAATTGTTGACCACTTTGAGTGTCCTGACATTTTTCTACCTCACTTTATCTGTTTATGTATACATGATAGCAGAAAAATATAAATATGGATATATGTTTGCAATTCATCTTTGCTTTTGGTATAAATCAGTTATATATTAATTAATAAAGGGAAAGAGAATGAGTAAATATTTATTGGAAATAGGATGCGAAGAATTACCTTATAAGTTTATACCGTCTGCAATTTCTCAATTGCAAAACGGGTTTGAAAACTTTTTGAATACAAATAAAGTGCAGTTTGATGATGTAAAAGTTTATGCAACCCCGCGTCGTCTTGCCGTAATTATTTCAGGACTTGAAAAAGAATCTAAAGATGAAGAAAAAATCGTTAAAGGTCCGATTAAAAAAGTGGCTTACGATGAAAACGGAAATTTGACAAAAGCAGGTGAAGGCTTCTGTAAGAAAAACGGTGTTAATCCTGATGATTTATTTATTCAAGATGATTATTTACATGCAAAAATCATTATTAAAGGTAAATCTATTGTCGAACTTTTGAAAGAAAATGTGCCTTCAATTATTTTGAAACTTCAAGGTTCTCACTTTATGAGATGGTCTGATAATGATGAAAAATTCTCTCGTCCTATCAGATGGATTGTTTCTATCTTAGACAGAGATGAAATTAAAATTAAGATTATTGATAAAGAAAGCTCTAATGTTACACGCGGTCACAGATTTGCTCAGCAAAATGTTTATATCAATAATCCCGATGATTATGTAGAAATTATGCGTAACTGCTGTGTAATCGTTGATCAGGAAGAACGCAGACAAAGAATTATTGACAAAGCAAAAGAGGAAGCTGCAAAACTCGGTGCAGAACCTTATTATACGGATGATTTGTTGGAAGAAGTTACATTTATCACAGAATATCCGGTTCCTGCAACTTGCGAATTTAATCCCGATTATTTGAGATTGCCTGAAGAACTTGTAGTTACTGTTATGGCAGTTCATCAGAGATATTTCGCGTTATATAAAGACGGAAAACTTATCAATAAATTTATTACTATGACAAATTATCTCGGTGATGAATTTAAGAATATTCAAGAAGGTAATGTCAGAGTAATTAAAGCTCGTCTTGATGATGCGGTATTTTTCTTTAATGAAGATACTAAAAAACCTCTTGCCGATTATGTTGAGGATATCAAAGGAATTACTTTCCAAAAAGGCATGGGTTCAATGTACGATAAAGCTCAAAGAATGGTTAAGCTTTCAAAGACCATGATTGGCGATAATGCGTCTGTTGAAAGAACCGCATTGCTTGCAAAGGCTGACCTTGCAACAAAACTTGTATTTGAATTCACTGAACTTCAAGGTTTTATCGGTGCTGATTATGCAAGAGTATCAGGTGAACCCGAAAACGTATCGGAAGGTATTAAGGAACATTACTTCCCGCTCAATGCAGATGGCGAAATCGCAAAAACTTTAGAAGGTCAAATTGTCGGTATCGCTGACAAAATTGATAATATCTGTGCAGTATTTGCAGAAGGCAAAAAACCTACAGGTTCATCAGATCCGTTGGGAGTAAGACGTGCTGCTTTAGGTATTATCAGAACAATTCTGGCAAATGGTTTAAAAATCGATATTGAAAAATTGATTAAAGATGCGCTTGAACTTTTACCTGCAGGTAATAAAGACGTTGCAGATGAAATTAATGAATTCTTTATCCAAAGACTTGTTATTTTCTTGTCAGACAAATACTCTAAAAACGTGCTGGAAGCTTGTTCACAGAATGCATTAGCAGATTTGAACGATTATATTAAACGTGTTGAAACTGTTTCAAAACTTGATTGTCCGCCGTTATTGGAAAGCGCAAACAGAGTTTTGAGAATGCTAAAACAAGATAGCACAAAATCTGTTGATAAGAATTTGTTTAAAGAGCCGGCTGAAAGGGAATTGTATGAACAAATACAAACTGTTTCAGCATCTGATTATTCTAATTATTTGAAACAATTAGAAGCAATCAATCCTGCTGTTGAAAAATTCTTTAATGATGTTCTCGTCATGGATAAATGTGAGAATGTTAAGGAAAACAGACTTGCTCTTTTAACTGCTTTAAAGTCAAAATACAATCATATTGCGGATTTTAGCAAATTATAAAGAATTGTAAATAATCTTTGTAAAAAAGTAAATTATTTTTTTCAGGATACTTTAAAATAGTACAAAAGAACAAAATACCAAAATAGATAAAGTCACTCCGAAGTTTAGGCAGAGGGTGAAAAAGAAAATGGGAAAAACGAAATGTTTAACAGAATTAAAAACCTAAAAATCGTAAAAGAATTAAAACAGCAAATCAGCCCGAAACTTCGTTGGTTGAATTTTGCAAATCATAATATGGACAAATCGTCACCCGAATATGTACGTTTAATCAGCGGTGTTGACGAATTGAAATCAAGTTCTGACGAACGTAAGCTGGAAGCAATGGTCAGAGAACAATTAAAGGCTGAATTTCCGAATATTGAGGATATGAAGTCTTATGAACTTCTTGTAGATGCGGTAATCCACAATTACAAGAAAAAACAGCTTCAAGCTATGGATGATGTGGAATAACATTTATCAAAATTAAACTTTAAAAACACCCGATTGTGGGTGTTTTTATTTTTGCGAATTATTTATTTTTTTATTATGACAACAACAATTATTGGTGTAAGGTTAGAAAACCGTATGGAGTGTGCGGTTGAATTTCAAAAGGTTATTACAAAATACGGGTGCCAAATTAAAACAAGATTGGGATTGCATCCGTCAGATGATTTTATTTGTTTAAACTATGGGATTGTACTTCTTGAAGTCTTGGGTGAGCCGAAAAATTTAATAAAAGAGCTTGCAGAGAATTGGGACGTTCAAACAATGAACTTTGATTGATAATTTTTGTAAACCTTTTAAATTTTAAATAGCAAAAAATATTTTTACGGGGTTTCATGCTTATGGGAACACAGGAAATATGATAACGCCCATATATAGTCCACAGTCTAATTTATTACAAAGAGCAATCGAACCAAAATGGTTGCAGCGGACTTCTACAAACTTTAACGGGCAAGAAACGGCAAACAGTTCCAGCATCTTTTATATAAATGATGTTCATGGAAAATCTATCAATATTGAAAGAACAATTACTGCATCAAATGCTTTTGATAAATTTGTTCCCTCAGGCACAGATGTTTTAAAACTTTCATCAGGTGATATTCAGCTTGGGGAACCGGTTCCTGCAAACAGGGTTATGGTAGAAGCACAAAATGTCATCGGAATTATGGCTTCTGCTATGGGAAATCACGAATATGATACACCTGACCATATTCAAGAATTAATTCCTCACATGGGATATAAGATGCTTGCCTGCAATGTGAATATTGATCCGCAAAATCCACTGTACAACAAAATCGAAAAATCATATATTCAAGAGGTTAACGGTAATAAATACGGTATTATCGGCGCAACTCCCGTTGATTTATTCTCAAGGATTAAGTACGGTAAAATATTTGAAGAACTGAAAATTGATAATATTGATAAAACGATTGCGGATATTCAGGCAGAAGCAGATAAATTGAAAAAACAGGGCGTAAATAAAATTATTTTACTTTCGCATGTCGGATTTGATTATGACCAGAGAATCGCTAAAGAGACAGAGGGTATAGATATAATTCTCGGAGGGCATTCTCATAATCTTTTAATCGGTGCAGTTCCGGGATTAAATTTGTTTAATTCAAAATCCGGCGAGCCTGTTGTAATTACTCAGGCTGGACGTGACGGCAGATATTTTGGTGTCTTGAATGTAGATTGGGATAAAAACGGCATAATGACACGAATTCAAAATAACGTTACAAGTACAAGAGGTTTTAAACGTAACCCTGTTGTAAGACATATTTTTGAAGGTATTGTCGGACGTCCTCAAGTAATCGGAGAAATTAAAACTGCTCCTCCGCCGCCTGTTAACGATTCTGTTGACCCGAGCGGACATGCAAACTTTTTGTGTGATTGTATGAAAGAGGATTTGGATACAGATATAGCTCTGTTTGGTTCGGCTACAATCAGAGGTTATTTTGAAGCAGGAAAACTTGATACAAGATGGCTTGAAGATATTTCACCGTTTAAAAACAAACTTGTTGTAGCAGATTATACCGAAAAAGAAATTGTAGATATGTTGAAGGCTTCGGCAAAATCTCTTGTTAACACAAATAACAAACCGGGAATTGTTCATGTTTCTGGCTTAAGATATATGATAGGACGTGACGGACAACTTAGAGCTGCTATTTTTGTGGATAAAAACGGAAATGAAACTAATATAAATATTAATAATCCGAGAACTGATAAAATTTATAAAACAGCATTAACAGATTATTATTGTCAGGGTCATGACGGATTTACAATGCTGAAAAAGTATGACCAATCTGAAAAATATGATTTTGATATCTGCGAATGTATAAAACATCATTTCAAAAAACATCCTCAGCCTGCAGAAATAGTTGATGACGGCAGAATTCAGGTAGTAAATTAGAATAAAGTTTGCTGGTCGGAATATTTTTTATAACCGAGATGCCCGTAAGCTGACGGAGAAACTTTTCTGCCGCGCGGAGTTCTTTGCAGTAAACCTGCCTGTAATAGATACGGTTCGCAGACATCTTCAATTGTTCGGGTATCTTCACCGATTGCAGTTGCAATTGTTTCAATACCGACAGGTCCGCCGTTGTATTTTTCGATAATAAGTTTTAAAAGATTTCTGTCAGTGTTATCAAGTCCCAGCTCATCAATTTTTAAGATATCAAGTGCTTGATTTGCAATGGTTTCGGTTATTTTACCGTCGTGTTTTACAAGTGCATAATCAGAAACCCTTTTTACGAGTCTGTTTGCAATACGCGGTGTGCCTCTTGAACGTCTTGCAATTGCGTGAGCACCTTTAGTGTCGATTTCAATATTTAAAATTCCTGCAGTGCGTTTAATAACTTGTGCAAGCTCATCTTCTGTGTAAAATTCAAGTCTGTGAATTATTCCGAAACGGTCACGAAGCGGGCCTGATAGTGCTCCTGCTTTTGTAGTTGCGCCGATAAGCGTAAATTTGGGAAGCGGAATTCTAAGCGTTTTTACAGTTTGGGATTTTCCTGTTGTCATATCAAGGACAAAGTCTTCCATTGCAGGGTAAAGTATTTCTTCTGCAACTTTATTAAGTCTGTGAATTTCGTCGATAAAGAGAATCTCTCCGCCTTTGAGCGACATTAAAATTCCGATAATATCTCTCGGACGTTCAAGTGCGGGTGCTGATGTGATTTTAATCTCTGCTCCCATTTGTTCTGCTATAACCCCTGCAAGAGTGGTTTTTCCAAGTCCCGGCGGTCCGTAAAAAAGCAGGTGGTCAAGCGGAAGTTCGCGTTTTTTAGAGGCTTCAATCGTGATTTGCAGAGCTTCTTTTAATGCAGATTGACCGATATAAGTATCAAAAGATTTCGGTCTGATACAATTTTCAAAGTTTTTGTCAAATTCTGTTGTTTCCGCTTTGGTTACGGGATTTTTTGCTTCGCGTGGCTGTTTGAAATCGTTGTCGTCTGCAATTATGCTCATAACTAGTCCTCTTTATTATATTAGCATAAATGCTTAAAATTTTACAAAAATTCTCAATCGTGATATAATTTTCTTATGGAATGTCCAAAATGCGGTTTAGAAATTGATGATAAGGCTATGGTTTGCCCTAATTGCAAGAAGGTTTTGAAGCTTGCTTGTCCGGTGTGTAAAACCATTAATGAATCAAATACCTGTAAAAAATGCGGGTATGTGATAATTTCAAAATGCCATAACTGTGGAAAAATTAATCAAACGTTTTCTAAAAAATGCAAAAAATGCGGATTTGATACCGAAAAAAGTGTAATCATGAACGAAGCAAATTCGGATGATTATGTTCTTATGACAATTGAATTTCCAAATATGGAAGATATGAAACGTCTTTTGGGCTCTGCAAAGTTGTTTAATAAGTTTAAAATTAATCTTGATAAAATTATTGCAAGCTATGTAAAATCAATAGGTTTGAGGCGTCAGATTATCGGACAAACTACTGTTATAAGGTTTACAAAAGACTATACTTTTAACGGATCAGTTTCATCTGCTGTAAAATCTGCAATTGATCTTTTAAATCAGATTACAGCAATGAATTGCAAATTGTCGGGCAAAAAGGATGCTACAATCCGCTGTAACATGTTTCTTTTAAAACGCAATATTGAGGACGATCCCGCTAATATCAGTTCAGGCTTTAATATCAGTTTGGTCAATCAGGGAACTAAAAACAAAGAAGAAAAAATCTTAAACACATTCCAGGTGCTTATTGATGATAAAGTTAATGATTCAATAAGCAACGAATATAAGGTGTCACCATTGAATTCTGTTATGGTTAATGATGAAATGGTTATGATTTCGGAAGTTGACTTGAAGGAGTTTGTAAAGGTTGAATATCCGCAGGAAGATGATGACGAAATTAAAATTCCGAACTTTGTTCAAAACATGCTTGTTGAACAGGATAAACTTGATGGGGAGGCTTTGAAAAGTCTTGATTCAAATGGTGGAGATCCTGATGCTATATATGATATAGATACTATTAATTTTGAAGAAATTTGCTGTGAATTTATCAGAACGGAAAATATTGATGTTGTTTTTCATATCATGAATAAGTTTCAGTCAATACCGAAAGGTATTGTTGCGATTAAGACTCCCGAAATGTATAAACCTTATACATTAAAAGTATTGAATGCGGCTGCCGAAACCGGACAATTTAGCAACATTATTTCTTTAACCTGTTATGATGAAATGAAATATGCTCCGTATTCTTTTTTTAGAGAGCTTGTTTCGGCAATATTTGAATATACTGTTTCTCAAAAATTATTTTTCCAAAATGATTTTTCAATGTTTTCAAATGTTGATCCTGACGGGCTTATAAGAGATTTGATTACATTGCATAAACGCGAAACCGAAAATGCGGAAGATACAAGATATGTTTATTTTGATATTTTCCTGACGCTTTTGCAGGTAATCCCAAAAACACTTATATTTGTTGAGGATTTTGACAAAATTGATGCCAGCTCTTATGATGTATTGAAATATTTGTTTGGGGCATTTGAACAGCTTGATATCAGCTTCCTGATTTCATATGATAAGTCCTTCTCACTGCATAAAGATTGTCACTTCTTATTGAGAAAACCTTATTATACCGAAATTTCATTAAAACCAACATCTTTTGAAAAATTAATTGAGGATAATAAAGTTTATTTCAGAAACGTTTTGGATAATTTTTATTTCCAGCGAATTGCCAAATATGCTTGCGGAAGCAGTTTGTTTATTGATATTGCGATACAGTATTTGATTGAATCGGGTGTATTTGCGGCTGATGACGACAGTGTTGAGATGATTAATCCGAAAACTATTATTATTCCGTCAAATCTGGATAAACTTATTGCAAGACGTTTAAATTTATTGCAGGATGATGCTGATGCAATGAAATTTTTAGCATCAATTGTCTTTATCGGAACTCGTGTTGATATGGCTACAGTTGATAGTTTAGGATATGAAAATTCGGCTGAAATCATAGAAAAACTTTCGAATATGGGTTATGTTTATGAATATAATAACTGTTTATATTTCCCGAATTATAACCTTTTAAGACGAAATATGCTCAGCACGATCAGCCCGATTTCGTTAAAAGAAATTGCGCAGGAATTGTTTGATAAAATTTATAATGAAGCTGATATTCCAAGTACCGCAGAAGCATATTTGTATTCATTGTTAGGTGATAAGGAAAAAGAGCGTACGGAATGGGAAGAACTTGCGCAGGTTAATCTTTCATTGGGCGACTTTAGTTCTTATGTCAACTGTACGGGCAGAATTATTGATCTTTTGGATGATGTCGATGATCCTGAACAAACTGAAAATATTGAGGAATATAAACATTCTTTGTATGAAAATATTTCGGAAAATTTATACGATTATATTCCGGAGAAAACTTCAGAAATTGCAGAAGCAACTCTTAGAGATATTGAAAAAACAGGTGATACAGATAAAATTATTCAGCTTTGCAACAAAATGATAATGGGAGCATTAGCCGTCGGCGATTATAACCATGCACTTGAACTTACGCATAAAGTGCTTGCATTGCTTCCTCCATCGTCAATCAATCCTAATGATGCAAACTTTAATCACTATTTCTTCTTGATATCTTTAATTCATATTCAAATTTTGTTTAATATCGGGGCTTTGGTGGATTGTCTTGATGTAGGTTATAAGGTTTTGAATGTGGTTAATAATTCTACTATTGAGATTTTAAAACCTGATTATTATCCGTTAGAAGATTTTAAAACGCTTGTTGTTGATTCGGCAGGGTTTGTAGCACTGGCAAATGTTCTTTTGATGACAGGCGGAACTGCTGAGTTTTTAAATATTTTGAAACAGGAATTGGATTGTATTCCAAAATCTTATGACCTGTTTATTGCCCTGCAGGATTTGATGAAGGGTGTTGAAATATCTGTGCAGGTGGATGAAATAGACCAAAATGACAGATTTGGCGGAGTTTTGTATAATTTAATTCATGCATTTGCGGGAACTGACGGGCAATATACCGAACATATTTATAGAGCTAAAGTTATTGCTAAGGATAACAGACTTCATCAGTTAGAATTATTTGCGGATTTGTTAATCGGACATGCTTATGTTCAGGCACAATCTTTCAGAAAAGCTGAACATATTATCTATAAGATTATTAAAGAAACTAATAAAAACGGCATGACAAATCTTTTGTATGCAGCCTGGTATATTATGAGTGAATTGCATTTGAAACAGCATAAATATGATGTTGCGTTCGGAATTCTTAATAACTCATTAATCCAGTTGGAAAAATCTAATACAACAAGTGAATATTTGTTGATGTTGTTTAAATACAATATGTTTAAGGTAATGATGTATAAACAGCAGTATGAAAAGGCGGAAATATGTCTTGGACATGCTCAATATCTTGCACAAAAATATGGTATAAACTTCAATTTTGATATTGATGCAAGCCATTATATTGCAGTTGAAGATGAGAACAATCTGAGTGAAAGTGAGGTAGAGTAATGAAAATTTTATTTGCAGCAGCAGAAGTTGCACCGTTTTCAAAAGCAGGCGGGCTTGCCGATGTTGTCGGAAGTTTGCCGAAATATTTGGAAAAAGATGCAGAAATTGCAATCTTTACTCCGCTTCACGGACTTATTGATGTCAATAAATATGAGATAAAAGAACTTGAAAATTCCGAAATGTGGTTGACATTCGGAGGTATGGGACATAAATTCAGATTGTTTATGTGCAAGTTGCCGGGAACAAATATCAATGTATTTTTTGTTCATAACGACTGGTATTTCTCTTGCTTTAAAGATGTTTACCCAAAATGGCTTGACCCTAAATATGAACATGAAAGATATATTGCATTTTCGCTCGCGACAATGGAATATGCAAAATTGTTGAATTTTAAAGCTGATGTTATTCATGCAAATGACTGGCATACAGCTATGATTCCTGTATATTTGCACAGCAACTACAGATATGATGAATTCTGGCAGAACACTAAATGTGTTTTTGAAATCCATAATCTTGCATATCAGGGTGTTTGGTTTGAAGATGTTCTTGATTTTGCAAATATGCGAAAAGATATTGTATTTAACGAATTCGGCGTAGAACATTACGGCAGAGTTAATTGGATGAAAGGTGCAATTAATTACTCTGATAAGGTTGTTGCAGTTTCGCCGAATTATGCAAGAGAAATTTTGACAGGAGAGTTTGGTGAAGGTATGGATTATACTCTCAGAATGAACCAGCATAAACTTGTCGGAATTTTAAACGGTATTGATTACGATGTATTCAATCCTAAAACAGATAAATGTATTGTTAAAAATTATGATGTAAAATCTCTCAAAAATAAAGAGGAAAATAAAAAAGCGCTCTGTGAAAAATTCGGACTTGAATACAATCCCGAAAGACCTTTATATGCAATGGTTTCTCGTCTTGTCGGTCAAAAGGGTATTGATTTAATCAGGCAGGTTGAAGGTGAAATGAAAAATGTGAATGCAGATTTTGTATTCCTTGGAAGCGGTGATAAAGATTATGAAAATCTTTTAATCTGGCTTTCAAATAATTCATCAAATATTCGTGCATATATCGGCTACAAAGGCGATTTGGCAAACCAAATTTATGCAGGAAGTGATTTTTATTTAATGCCTTCTAAATTTGAACCATGCGGATTAAGCCAGCTTATTGCTATGAAATACGGAACACTTCCTGTTGTTAGAGCAACAGGCGGGTTGGAAGATACTGTTGTCGGTTATCCGCTTGATAATTCTACGGGCTTTAAATTCTGGGGTTATGACGGTTGGAACATGATGCAGGCTATTCATTGCGCAAATTCAGTTTACAACGATAAATATACATTTGATGCAATGCGCAAGTCTGCTATGGAAGCTGATTTCTCTTGGAAAAGAAGTACTAAAGAATATTTGGATTTATATAAAAGTTTGACATAATTTAAAACATAGTACAAAATGGAAGTATGCAAAAAATAGATTATCTAAAATTGCATATTTCCGTTTTGTTATCAGGCTTTACGGGTATTTTTGCCAAACTTATTACGTTAAATGAGGTTGTAATTGTTTGGTACAGAATGTTTTTTGCACTTCTTTTATTTTCTGTCATGCTTTTGTTTATGCACAAAAAACCAAAAGATGCGGATGCTTTAAAAATCTGCGGACTTGGTGTACTTTTGGCAATTCATTTGATGTTTTTCTTTGGCAGTATAAAGTATTCAAACGTATCAATCGGGGTAGTGTGCTATTCGCTTGTGGGATTTTTTACTGTTTTATTTGAACCTTTAATCTGTAAAACGAAATTTTCTTTTGTTGAATTATTTTACAGCTTGATTGCTGTGTTTGGAATTTGGCTGATATTTAATTTTGATGCAAGTTTCAGGTTCGGAATAATATTGGGAATAATTTCAGCAGCTCTTTTTGCTTTATATACCTTGTTTAACAAAGTTATTGAGGTCGGAAAATCTTCAAGATGTATGCTGTTTTATGAGCTTTTGGGCGGTACGATATTTATGTCGTTATTTGTTCCCGTGTACGCGCATTTTGTAAATATTCCGGCCTTTTTACCGATTGGTATAGAGTGGTTGTGGATATTTATTTTAGCTTTTTTCTGTACTGTTTTATTGTATTTATTCCATATCGGGGCTTTAAAGACTATCTCGGCATTTACGGTAAGCTTAACAGGTAATTTAGAACCTATTTACGGTATATTGTTTGCAATAATATTTTTGGGCGAAGCTCATGATTTAACAGTTTCGTTTTATATTGGCATGACGTTAATATTTTTATCTGTTTTTCTGCAGTCATTCAGCAAAAATAAAAAGCTCCCTCAGTGAGGAAGCTTTTTTATATGTAAAAAGAAAGAAATTAATTATGCTTTTGGTTGTTCAACTTTAGGCTGTTCAGCTTGTAACTGTTCCAATTTAGCTAAAGCTGTTGCTGCTGTTTCTTGAACATTTTTGTCTTGATCGTTTTTAGCGATTGTGAACAATGTTGTCAAGTCTTGTTTGTATGCAGGTTGTTGAATGTAGCTTAATGCTTCGATAGCTGAAGTTCTAACCATTGGGTTAGGGTTTGATTTCAACTGTTCAACGATTGTTACTGCACCCGGCAATTCAGTTAGAGGTACTGTAGAACCTGTAAGTTTAACTACTTCGTCACCGTATAATTTTTGCATGATTGCTGATGTGAACATTGCGTAGCTTTTGTTTCTTTCAGCTTGTTCCATCGGGGTGATTTTTGTAGCTGTTTCTTTTTCAGCGTCTGAAAGTTGTTCACCTTTCATCATTTTTTGTCTTGCAGCAATTTGTTCTTGAGTCGGGCCTTCAAGTTTGCTTGAATCTGTGTTGATGATTTTGTTCAAAGCGTCAACTACTTTTTCATCAAGTAATTCGGTAGCTTTTTGAGGGTCTTCTTTTACCATATTTGCAATTTCTTCCATTGCATTAGCCTGAACTTCATAGTCAGGGTTTGTTAATTTTGCGATGAAAGAGTTTAAATCAACTTGAGGAGTCATCGGCTGTGGCGGAACAACTTCTACATTTGGAGCTGCAGCGGGTTGTTCTGCTGACGGTTGAGTTACAACAGGAGCGGGAGCATTAATATTTTGCTGTTGGATTACCTGTTGAGGAGCTGCAGCTTGAACTGCTTCAGGAGCAGGCTGCTGCGGTATGCAAACAGGACAAGGCGGACAAACTACAGGTTGTTGAGGCATGTAGTAAGGTTGAGCTTGTGCCTGCGGATAATCATATAATTGTGCTTGCGGATAGTTATAAATAGGAGCTGTCGGTTGAGCGTATTGAGGTACGTTCATAGCAACTTGTCCAACACCGGGGGCACTTACTGAAGGGTTGTGTACATCAATCTTTACTGCATTGTAATTTGGTGCCGGAGTTTGTTGAACAGGCATCATTTGGGGTTGCTGCATGTAAGGATTTACATAGTTTGGAGCTTGAATCATTTAATTTCTTCCTTTCAATAAAATATTGTCATATTTTTATTCTACTGTTTAAATATTCCTCAAGATATAAAATTGCTAAAATTTCGAAAAATTTTAATAATTCTTAACACATCCTTACAATTTTGAATAAAAAATATTTATGCTATAATGTTATGGTACAGTATTTGGGATTGTATTTATGATTATTAACAAGAATGAAAGAAAATCCATAAGATCAGTTTTCGGCAAAACTCTGGCAGAACTGGGTAAAACTAATCAAAACATTGTTGTATTAGATGCGGATTTATCATGTTCAACTCAGACTAAAGTGTTTGCAAAAGAATTTCCGGAAAGATTTTTTAACTGTGGTATTGCAGAACAGGATATGGTTGCGGTTGCGGCAGGTCTTGCCTCTGTTGGAAAAATTCCGTTTGCGGCAAGTTTTGCAATGTTTGCGACAGGTAGAACTTATGACCAGATTAGAAATTCAGTATGCTATCCCGAATTTAACGTAAAAATTGTCGGAACTCACGGCGGAGTGACAGTAGGTGAAGACGGCGCAAGCCATCAGGCATTGGAAGATGTCTCTTTAATGCGCGGTATTCCGAATATGGCAGTAATTGTTCCTGCAGACTGCAGAGAATGCGAACAGGTTATTAAGTTTGCATCAGAAAACTATGGACCTATGTATATCAGAATTCCGAGAACAAATGTCTGCGATATATTTGATGAGAATTATGAATTTGATTTCTGTAAAGCTCATTTGGTTGAGGACGGAACTGATGTTACCGTTATTACAAACGGTGAAACTTTGGCAGAAGTTATTGAAGCTGCAGAAAATCTTAAATCTCAAGGATATTCTGTTCAAATTCTCCATGTTCCGGTTGTAAAACCGTTGGACGGTGCGACAATTATTGATTACGTAAAGAAAACAAAATTTGTTATGACTGTTGAAAATCACTCTATTACGGGAGGTTTGGGTAGTGCTATTTGCGAACTCCTTGCAGAATATTACCCTGTACCCGTTCACAGACTCGGTGTTAATGATACATTTGGTCAGAGCGGAAAATGGGATTTCTTACTTGATTACTACGGATTAACTTCTGAAAAACTGGCTGTAAGTATTAAAAGACATATTGATAAATATCGTCTTGTAAAATAGGAAAATTTTTATGATTCAATTGAGAAATGTTACCAAAAAATATAAAAATGATAATTATGCCTTGAGAAACGTTAACCTTGATATTATGTCAGGGGAATTTGTGTTTATTGTAGGGGCATCAGGTGCGGGAAAATCTACCCTGATGAAACTTTTGTATACGGAAGAAAGACCGACAAGCGGTACGGTCACTATTTGCGGTAAAAATATTGCAAAACTTACCAATGACCAGATTCCAAGTCTTAGACGCTGGATGGGAATCATTTTTCAGGATTATAAACTTCTTCAAACTCATACAATCTATGATAACGTGGCATATGTTATCAGAACTCTCGGCATGAGCTCAAAAGAGATTAATGCAAGAGTTTCGGGTGCATTAAAAATTGTAGGTTTATATGATAAAATGAATGCTTTCCCGTCAGAATTGTCCGGCGGTGAACAACAGAGAGTCGGTATTGCACGTGCAATCGTTAACGGTCCGCAATTGCTTATTGCAGACGAACCGACAGGGAACTTAGACCCGAAAAACTCTATGGAAATTATGCAGATTTTGGATCAAATCAATCAAAGAGGCATTACGGTAATTGTTTCAACTCACGATAATGCAATGGTTGATTATTTTAGAAAACGTGTTATTACGCTGGATAATGGCACTATTGTCAGGGATATACAGGCAGGTACTTATGAATAGTCACAAAACAAGAATTAAAAACGAGGTAAAAAAACACATTCCGAAAGATATGTGGTGTGAATTAAGAATTCTGGCAAGGTTAACTAAAGAAACCGTTCTTGATATTTACAGAACAGGCATGGTAAATCTTGTTATTATAACTACCATGGCTGCTATTTTGATAATTTTCGGTGCTTTTTTCAGATCTGCAATTTCTATTTCGGCGTTTGCTCATGAACTTGGAAATGCTTTGGAAATTTCGGTTTATCTTAAAGAAAATTCTGATGCAAATGTCGTAAAAAACAGAGTTAAAGAATTTGAGCATGTTGAAAATGTTAGTATTGTACCCAAAGCAACATCTTGGACTAACTTAAAGCGTGAAATGGATTTGCCTGATATGGAAAATCCGCTTCCCGATACGTTGCATGTTAAGGTTGATAAGCCTGAAAATATTGAAGAAGTATTCAAAAATGTTAAACAGTTAAATTCTGTTGAGGATATGAGTTATGCTCAGGATTTGGCTAAGAAAATAGAAATGCTTAATCATATTGTTAATTTGATTACTGTATTTGTCGTAATTATTATGGCTATTTTGACCATGACTATTATCAATAATACAATTCAACTTGTAATTCAGTCGAGAAAAGATGAAATTGAAATTATGCGATTAATGGGGGTTTCAAACTGGTATATCCGTTTCCCGCTGATTATGCAGGGCGCATTTTACGGGTTTACGGGTGCACTGCTTGCTGTGTTACCGTTGAATGTTGTTCAAAACGGTTTGAATAATATGCACCAATTCTTTATGGTTCCGACACCTCTTTATGCTCAGCATATTGTTGTTTCTGTTATGTTTTTAATGGCAGTTTCATTTGGTGCGGGCGGAAGTTTCTTATGTATTAAAAAGCATTTGCAGGTGTAGTCCATGAATATCATGCTTGTGTCTGATGATAAGGATTTTGAGCAAAAACTTAGAGAGAAGCTTGTCTTTTTAAGAAAAGATGATGATGTTACAAGCTTTGAAGGTGATTTCAGTGGTGCAGATGTTGTTCTGATTCATGATAATGTTGAATTAATTAAAAATATTCGTGCTGATAAAAATTTATGCATTATATTTGTTTCAAGTTCGCACGAACATATTTTAGATGCCATTGATGCAGGTGCAGATGATTTTATACTTGCTGATGCAAAAGATTTTGAATTTGTTATCAGAATTGTGAATAATATGAAATACTATTGCGCCAAACGAACTGTGATGCGGGATGCAAAACTTTTAAGCGATGAATTTACAGGACTTTACAGACAAGAATATTGCAAACCTCTTATCAAAAATTTTAAATCAGGAACATTTATGGCATTAACAGTTTGCGATAAAATTTCTTTTTCATCTGAGGCAGTTGCAGATGTGCTTAAATCTGCTTTAAGAATTGGCGATATGGCATTTATGGGTGCGGGCGCAAATTTTTATGTGTTTTTACCTGAAACTGATTTTAACGGTGCAGTTTTCGTGTTTAATAAAATAAATTCTGAAATTCAAATTAAGGCAGGATTTGCAGATATTTCAAGCGGAGATTATGAGAAAGAAGCGTTGAATGCACTGGCAGAAGCAGATGACGGTCAATATGCATTTACTGAGATTAAAGAAAATACGTTAGATGATTGGCTTTCTGATGCTCCAAAAGGAAGTTATAAATTATTCAGGAAAGTCTTTAATACGAAGCTTGAAAAGGTTATTGCTCCGGTATTTTACAGACTTCAAAAATCATACGAGAACAAACTTTTTGAAACTCAAATTGAACAGTATACAAACTCAGAGCAGTGTGTGTTTAATTTAAAAAATCAACAGGCTGAAAGCTCGTTAAGGATTGTATATCCCGGATTTGCAAAAATAATGATTTATATAAATCATGAAGGTTTAGACAGTCCTGAAAACAAGGAAATAGCTTTGCAGTTGGATAAAGTAACGCAAAAAGAACTTATCGGTATAGTAGAAAATTTTATTGAGGAGTTTAGAAAATGTTATCAGTAAAAGACAGTATGGTTTTGATGATTGATATTCAGGAACGTTTGGTTGCGTCCTTGGAAAAAAATACTATTGTGTCAAAAGCTCAGAAAATTTTTGACGGAGCTCAGCTTTTAGAAGTTCCGGTACTTGTTACCGAACAATACCGCAAAGGGCTTGGAAATACTGTTTTGCCATTGAGTTCTGATATTCAGGTCGTTGAAAAAACTTGTTTTAATGCTTTGTTGGAAGATGGAATGCTTGATAGAATTAAGGCATACGGCAAAAAACAGATTGTAATTTTTGGTATTGAAACACACATTTGTGTATATCAAACGGCTTGTGCATTAATGGAAGCAGGGTTTGAAGTATATGTTGTAAAAGATGCCTGTGCAAGCCGTGATAAATCAGAATTTAAACAGGGAATTGAATCTATGCAGGCACAGGGGGCAAAAATACTGACTGTAGAAATGCTTTTGTTTGCTTGGCTTGAAGGTTCAAAAAATCCAAAATTTAAAGAAGTTCAGGCATTGATTAAATAAAGGAGGAAAGTTATGAAAAAACATGAAACATTATTAAATAGCTTCGGGGGGGGGGCAATCGTAGCTTAGGTTTCACCCTTGCAGAGGTTTTAGTTACCCTCGGAATTATTGGAGTTGTGTCTGCAATGACACTACCGACACTTGTCAAAAACCACCAACGTCAGGTTTATGTAACTCAGTTACAGAAAGTTGTAAATGAATTGTCGCAGGCGACAGAAAAAGCTATACAGGAGAATAATGCTATATCATTAGGAGAAACTAAATACAGCGGATTAAATGCTAATGGTGCAAGAGATTTTCTAAATGATAATTTTAAAGTAGTTCAAAATTGTAATACCGATTTAACACCTTGTTTTGCAGATAGCTATAAAAGACTTGATGGTAGTGTTTTTACACTGGAAAATCCTATAACCGTAGTTTCATTAGCTAGTGGTGCGTCAATTTCTGTATTTGAACAAAGTAATATGAAATTTAATCCTTACGATTGGGAACCCTCGTTGTATTTGGATCATGGATATTATCAACTTCAGGTCGATGTAAATGGAGTGCAAGGACCTAATATTTTAGGTAGGGATTTGTTCTATATGGAACTTTACAGCGATGGTAAAGTTGGTGAAAGTTATATTGGTGATGATTGGCATGCTGATTATTGTGGAGAAACAGACCAGTCATATGGTTTTGGATGTTTGTCAAAAATCATGCAGGACGGTTGGAAAATGGATTACTAAATCATTTGTATGTCCAGTGATATTTGTTCTTTTAGCGCGTCGAGAGAAGCAAATTTTTTCTCGGCGCGTATCATTTTATTAAACTCTGCTGTTATGGTTTCACCATATATATCTTTATCAAAATCTAAAATATGAACTTCTAAAATCGCATGAGAGCTGTTTACTGTCGGACGAATTCCAAAGTTTGCGATTGCCTTGCCGTAATTTGTGTTAACAGAATAAACTCCATACGGAAGCTCAATCAATTCCGGCGGATAAACAAGATTTGCAGTGCTAAAGCCTATTGTTCTGCCTATTTGATTGCCTTTAACGACTTCGCCCGAAATTGAAAATTTTGCGCCCAGCATGTCATTTGCTTTTGCGATATTTCCGTCAGATAAAAGTTTTCGGATTGTTGTACTGCTTATTGTTTCATTATCAAGCTTTTGCGGTGGAAGTTCAAAATATTCATAACCGTATTTTTTAGAATTGTCATGCAAAAATTTTACATCACCTGATTTTTTACACCCGAAATTATGATTCCACCCTGTTGAAATTGATACGGGTGTAAAATGGTTTACTAGGATATCTTTCAAATAATCCTGTGCGGTTAGACCTGCGATGCTTTCAAAATCAAGCTCATACAGGTAATCAACTCCTAGTTCTTCAATTCTTTGCTCACGTTGTTTACGTGTGAGAATATATTTTGGGCAAACTCCCCAAAAATAACAGCAAGGATGATCAGAAAATGTTATTACGGTAGATTTATTTCCGTTTTGTTTGGCAAAATCCACTGCACTTTTTATAACTGCTCTGTGTCCGAGATGTACCCCGTCAAAAAAGCCCAGGGCAAGTGATAGATTAGGATTTTTATTTAATTCGGTAAATATCTGCATAAACTGATTATATTACAAAAAAAGAGCCCGAAGGCTCTTTTTTAGTGTTTATTTACTGTACTTTTTAAATGAAGTTCTCTTAACTGTTGTAATGAAGCTTCACCCGGCGCATCGCTCATAAGATCTTTTGCACCTGAGTTTTTCGGGAACGCAATAACGTCGCGGATACTTTCTGTTCTGCAAAGTAATGCAACAAGTCTGTCCAAACCGATTGCAAGACCTGCATGTGGCGGAGTACCGTATTGCAATGCGTTAACCATAAATCCGAATTTTTCTTTAGCTTCATCTTCAGTTAATCCTAAAGCTTTAAAGATTGCTGATTGAACTTCTGATGAGTGAATTCTGACAGATCCGCCGCCCAATTCTGTTCCGTTATAAACGATATCGTAAGCAATTGATTTAACGTTACCCAAATCACCTGATTTCAATTTGTCTAAATCTTCGATACAAGGTGATGTGAACGGGTGGTGCATTGCCATAAATCTGCCTTCTTCATCAGACCATTCAAACATCGGGAAGTCTACTACCCAAAGAAGGTTATGTTTGCTTTCGTCAATCAAATCAAGACGTTTACCGAAGTAAAGTCTTAATCTGCCCATAATGTCATAAACAAGTTTCGGTTTATCTGCAACAAAGAAAATAATGTCGCCAGCTTCGGCTTGTGCGCGTTCTTGAATTTGTTTAGCCTGATCTTCCGTAACGAATTTCAATACAGGAGATTTTGCAGTGCCGTCTTCGTTGTAAATTATATTTGCAAGAGCTTTAGCTCCGAATGATACAGCAAGTTTTGTAATATCATCAATATCTTTTCTTGAGAATTTTGCACCGCCGGGGATTCTGATACCGCGGACGATACCGCCGTTTTCAAGTGTGTTTTTAACAATTTGGAATTCAGACTGTAAAATAATATCGCCGATATCAAATAATTCTAAACCGAAACGTGTATCTGGTTTATCTGAGCCAAATCTGTCCATAGCTTCCTGCCAAGGCATTTGGATAAACGGAGTTTGAACTTCAACACCTGCAGCTTTGAATGTATCAACAATCAAACCTTCAACGGTATTGATAACATCCTGTTGTTCAACAAATGACATTTCAAGGTCGATTTGAGTAAACTCAGGCTGTCTGTCAGCACGTAAATCTTCATCGCGGAAGCATTTTGCGATTTGATAATATCTTTCAATACCGCCAACCATTAATAATTGTTTAAAAATTTGCGGAGATTGAGGCAATGCGTAGAATTTACCTTCTTGAACTCTTGATGGAACAAGGTAATCTCTTGCACCTTCGGGAGTTGTTTTAATCAAGATAGGAGTTTCAACTTCCAAAAAGTCTTGATTATTAAGGTAATTTCTTGCAGCCTGACAAATTTTATGACGTAAAGTCAAGTTGTGCAACATACTTTCACGTCTGATATCTAAATATCTGTATTTTAAACGAACATCTTCAGAAACATTTTCATCATCCAAAACAAACGGTAATGTTTTAGCTTCTGAAAGAATTTTAACTGATTCTGGATAAATTTCAACCTGACCTGTAGGATATTTTTCGTTGTAAGTTTCTTCAGGTCTTTTAGAAATTTTACCTTTAATTGTTATAACGTATTCTGTTTTAACTTTTTCAAAAACTTTATGAACATCGGGGTTGATTTGAGGGTTTGCAACAAGTTGGATAAATCCTGTTCTGTCTCTTAACTCAACAAATAAAATTCCGCCTAAATCACGGATGGTTGCAGCCCATCCTGAAAGGGTAACTTCTTCATTCAAATTGCTCAAGTTTAACTCTCCGCAATTATGGTCTTTAAGTTTTGTTTTAATCATTCTATCTTCCTTTTCTTATTTTTATACAGAGTTACCTCAATCTTATCAAAAACATAGAAAAAAATAAATAATATTGTTAAATTATATAGCAATATAACAGCTGTAACTTAGTAGTACAAATAAGAAAATTAGCATTATTTTAATAAATGAGTTTGTAAATCGGGGGGGGGGCAATTTGCCGGCACTTAAGATAATAAACAATAACGGTATTACCTGAATAAAATATCTTGGCTGAACGCCGTAAATTTCATTAGAACCGTGCGGTGTATATATAAAAAACAGCAATGTACAGGTCATAATTGTATATAAAAGTAAAATTACAAATGCCCATAATCTTTGTGCGAGTTTTATTTCAACTTCTGCTGGAATAAAAAATAATGCAGCAATATACATTATTAAAGAAAGCACGATTAAATTTTTACTCATTAAAACCCAGCCGATAAATCCTATACAGCCGTAAGCCCATCCGGGAATTGAGGTTATAATGGTTTTAAACAAAATATATAGATATGATAAAGGATTATGCAATATAAAAGATTTATTTAATGCAGGATTTACGGTATCGGGAATTGTACCATGATTAATTGATGACCATAAACCCAGAAGTGATATTCCTAGAAAAGCTAAAATTGATAGTATTAAATACTTATATTTTTTAATTTTAATTAGAGGTATCAATAATAGTGGAGCGAGTGCGCCTTTGCAAAAAGCTCCTATGGTTGTGAAAATAGTTAAAATTGTACAATCTTTTAAATAAGAAAATTCTTTTGAGCCATAAATAAGTCTAAACAAATATGCAAAGAATAAAAAAGAAAAAGCGTTGCTGAAAGAGTCAGCAGAATATGTCATACCAAGGAATAATGAAGCCGGCATTAAAGCAGTGAATACAAATAACCATTTGAATACCGGTGTAATTTTTATAGCAGATGCAATAAGAATTATCCAAACTAAAAGATTAAAAATTCGACCTGCATAAAATGAATTAAAAATTTTTAAACCTAAAGCAGAAAAAATATATAATACGGGAGAGTAGCCCGCAACCCAACTGTTTTTATCGGTTGCAAACATTATCCCGCGTGAAACCTCAGCAGCTCTTCGAAAATGGTCGCCGCCATCCAAAACAGATTGAATTGGCAGTACTTTAAATAATAAAATAAAGCCAAATATAAGAGCGTATATTATAAACACCAGTTCTGGTTTCTTTAAAATCTTGTCCATACATATCCAAAAAGTGGCAGAGCTTAAAAAACTCTGCCATTAATCATTATTTCTTATCAAACATTTGTTTAATGCCGTCAACAGATGATAATATTCCTGTTGCTTCATAAGGCATGTAAACTACTTTATTATTTTCACCGCTTGTAATTGCTGTCATTGTTTCAAGGTATTTCATTGCAATTAAGTATTTATCAGGCTGCCCTTTATCTGCAAGTGCGTTGATAATTCTTTGAATAGCTTCTTTTTCCGCATCAGCTTCGATTACACGAGCTTGAGCGATACCTTCGGCACGCAAAATTTCTGCCTGTTTTGCACCTTCTGCAGAACGAATTGCTGCTTCTTTTTCCCCTTCGGCTTTTCTGATAGCTGCTTCTTTAAGACCTTCTGCTTCTGTGATTGTTGCTTTCTTTTCTCTGTCTGCTTTCATTAATTTGTCCATTGAAGCTTGAATATCAGCAGGCGGGAAAATGTCTTGAATTTCTACACGGTTAACTTTTACACCCCATTTATTAGTTGCTTCATCAAGGGTTGTTCTTAATTCATCGTTAATTTTTCCGCGGGAAGTCAATGTTTCTTGCAAATCCATTTGACCTACAAGGTTTCTTAGAGTTGTTTGTGTTAATTTTTCGATTGCATCGGGAAGGTTTTCGATTTCATAAACCGCACTTTTTGAATCAACGATTTGGAAATAAATCAACGCGTTGATTGTGATTGAAACGTTATCTTTAGTGATTACGTTCTGGCGCGGAAAATCATACATTTGTTCACGCAAATCAATTCTGTCAACGGGTTTTGTGTAGTAATAACTTCTGCCGTCCAATCCTTTTTGAGAAACTTTTTTTAAAATTCCTCTTGGAGCTTCCAAAACAGGAAAAATAAAGTTAGGACCTGCTCTTAAAGTTTTTTCGTAGCGTCCCATTCTTTCTATAATAACTTCCTGTTGCTGTTGAACAATGATTATGCCTTTGAACACATAAACCAAAAGTGCAACAAGTAAAATCCATAATAAAATGTTCATTTTTATATCCTTTCTTTATATTTTTTCTACTTTTAAAACTAAGCTGTCATAACCTATAATTTTAACTTCTGTACCTTCAGGGATAGTTTCTTCACAATCAGTGCGTGCTTCCCATCTCTCATCATAAATTGTTATTGCGCCTTTAAATTTATCAATGGGTTCGATAACTTTTACGATTTTGCCGATATATTTGCCTTCCATACCTGTTTCTTGGAGTTTGCATTCTCTGTTTTTAAGCAAAATCGGACGTAACAATATAATAAACAATAATGATAAAACAACAAATATAACAGTCAGGTTAACCCATCCTGTCACAAAAAGTGCAATAATTGCCGTTGCAAATCCTGCAAATGCAAGGTTTAAGAAAAACATCGACGGTAAAACCATCTCAAGGATTAAACATATTAACCCTACGATTGCATACATTTCCCATAAAGTCATAAAAACTCTCCTTTTGGTTGATTGTAGCATATTTTTGAGGTATGGTCAACTGTATGATTAACTTCAACAGTTCAATGTTAAAAAAATGGGTAGAGGAAAACGCTGATTTTCTAAACGGTGCGAGAATTCAGAAAATTCAACAGCCGACAAGGAGAGATTTTGTTTTCGGTATAAGAAATAACGGCGAAACGCGAAAACTTTACATAAATATTAATCCGCAATATTACCATATCTGTTTTATGAGTAAAGAAAACGAGGCAAAAAGGCTGATAGAAATTCCGCAAAAACCACCTATGTTTTGTATGCTCCTTCGCAAATATCTTGAAAATGCAGTGATTGCGCGTGTTAATCAGCCGCAATACGAAAGAATTCTTGAGTTTTATATAGAAACTTATAACGAACTGTCCGAGAAAATTTATCTTTGTCTTGCAATTGAGCTTATGGGCAAATATTCTAACGTTATTTTATATAATTACGACACAAATATAATTTTAGGCTGTGCTCATAATGTTGGAGCGGAAAAAAGCAGAGAACGTGAAATGGCAGGCGGTTTGCCCTATGTTTACCCGTCTGGACGTCCAAATCAATGGTATCAGGGAGAAAGTGTTGATAATATTGATGATTATTATGCACAGGCAATTTATAATGACAAAATTAAGAAACTAAAATCTGATTGTATACAGATTGTAAATCGTAAACTTAAAAAAGATAAAGCTTCCTTGAAAAAAATGCGTGTCAGCGATGATTTTGACAAATACAGGCTTTATGGAGATTTGATTATGGCAAATCTTTATAACTGTCAGGATTATTCAAAATCGATTAACGTATTTGATTATGAAAATAATGTGGAAATCAGAATTGAGCTTGATGAAACCCAAACTCTAAAAGATAATGCGAACAGATTTTATAGGCTTTATAATAAGGGAAAAACCGCTTATGAAAAGATTACGGAACTTTCTTGCGCGCTAAACGAAAATATTCAATATTATGAGCAGATTTTGTACTCACTTGAGCTAGCATCGGATTTTGATGAACTTTTAGAGATAAAATCTGAAATTGAACCTGAAAAAACACAAAAGATACAACAGAAATCTCAGCTTGAACCGATTGAACTTGATGGGTGTAAGGTTTATGTCGGCAAAAATAACAGACAAAATGATTTGATTGTTTCAAAATTATCGCGAGATGAGGATTACTGGTTTCATACAAAGGATTGTGCGGGTTCTCATGTGCTTTTAAAATGCGAAAACCCGTCTGACAGCTTGATTTTAGAATGTGCAAAACTTGCAAAACAATATTCTAAAGGAAGTTTATCATCAAAAGTCGGAGTGATTTATACAAAACGCAAATATTTGAAAAAACCGCCTAAAGCTAATTTGGGTTATGTTACTTATAAAAATGAGCGGGAAATTATCTTGTAATGTTGGACGAAGCTTTAAACATATCTGATAATATTGATATGGCGAGAAAACATATTATTGCACTTGTTGATTGTGATTCGTTTTTTGTATCCTGCGAACAGGCTGTTAATCCCGAACTCAAAGGCAAACCCGTCTGTGTTATGTCAGGGCGCGGGCAGTGTGTTATTTCGCGTTCCAAAGAAGCCAAAAAACTCGGCATCAGAATGGGCATGCCTTATTTTCAGATAGAAGGCGATATGAACAAAGCTACTTTTATTAATGCAAATCATGAACTTTATTCTGAAATATCCCAAAAAGTTATGGCTGTATTGAAATCATTTAGTCCGACGGTTGAAGTTTATTCAATTGATGAGGCTTTTATTGATTTAACGGGTTTAGAACGCTTGTATAAAAGAAATTACCTTGAAATAGCACAAATGATTAGAGAAAAAGTTCTGGAAGAGGTTGATATTCCCGTGTCAATAGGTGTGAGTTCGTCAAAATCTCTTGCAAAACTGGCTTCTGATAAGGCTAAAAAACTTGAAGAAGGAGTGTTTTTAATCGGGTCGAGAAAAATTACACCGCTTTTGCAAAAAACAAGTATTGATGAAATTTGGGGAATTGGTAGAAATTTATCTCTTATGCTTAGAAAGCATGGAATTTTGACAGCTTATGAACTTGTTTCACAGGACGATTTATGGCTGGATAAACAGATAGGAATTCGCGGGCTAGAGATGAAGCATGAACTTCTCGGGGAAATGATTTCACCTGTATCAAATGAGGTTAAACTTCCAAAATCCATTCAAAAAACCTGTGCGCTTGCAAAATTCACATCAGATAAAGAATATTTAAAAAATTCGCTTAATTATCATATTCACAGGGCATGTGTAAAACTCAGAAAAATTAACGCAAAATGCAAAGGGGTAAGTATATTTTTGCGTACAAAAGATTTTAAAGTATATTGTGAAAAGAAAGTTTTGAATGCGGGCTGTGATTTCGAATTGGAAATTTCTGATATTGTATTTGAGCTTCTTGATAAAATTTATAATCCGAATATCTTGTATCGCAGTACAGGTGTAATTCTTGATACATTTGTATTAAACAGTGAGGAGCAAATGTCTTTATTTGCAGATATTAGTGTTGATACTAAAAAAGAAAAACTTTCAAAATGTTTTGATAAGCTTGAACAAAAGTTTGGAAAAGATATTATTCAGACAGGATTTATTAAAAAAGATGTTTAAAAAGCTCCCTTTCGGGAGCTTTTTAATATATGCGTAACAATTACTCAAAAATCCAACCGTTTGTCAAATCAACTTTTATAGGCTTTAAGACCTTTATATAAATTGTATCTTCAGGGCTGACTTCAAGTTGTTCTCCTTTAAATACAAATCTTACAAATTTCATAAACCAATTTCTGTTTTTAGAGATTTCACAAACTCCGTTGAAAGATACGGTCTGGTCGTTTGTTGTTGTAAGCAGTGAATTGTCTAATACAAGGACACCGTTTCTTATAAACCATTTGCCCTGTCTTACATCAAGCATTTGCCCTTTAAGGTTTGCACCTTTTCTTACAAGGATAAATTTTTCGGGTGTAACATAGTTTTCAGGAGCAACAGCTGTAAAAATTTCACCTGATTGAGATGATTGAGAACTTGCGTAATTGCTTAATTTTACCGGAACTAATGTCCCTGCAGGAATTGTTCCGACACTGCCTTGAACAACGGCATTATCAATTACGTATCCTTCGCCTACTTTCTTTCTCATAGCTTCTGCAAGTTTTGCGTTCGGATTTAATTTAGCCTGTTCCATCATATCAAATAGGATTGCTGCAACTTCAGCTCTTGTTGCAGGTCTTTCAGCGTCAATTCTGTTGCTTGCAGAAGGCATTGTCACAAGCATATCAAGAATTTGTGCTTTACCTGCAGGAACGATAAACCATTCGGGAACTTCATTCACATCGACAAATTTTTTAGATAAAACTTCTTTAGCTTTCAAAGTGCTGATTTGTTCGGTTGTTAAAGCATTAACCGCAACTGAAATTGATTCCGCTCTTGTTACTGTGTCAGCAGGTCTGAACACATCTCCTTCTTGCGGGCATGATATTAAATCAAAATACAATGATTTTTGAATAGCATCGTAAGCCCAGAATGTCGGGTCAATATCTGTAAAATTTACAGGTTGCGCAACAGTTGTATGTTCCTGACCTAAAGCCTTAATTGCCATTGATGCAAATTCTGCACGTGTAACATTTTCGTCAGGCATGAATGTTCCGTTAGGATAACCTACGATAACACCCTGTTCAGTTAACTCCTGAATTTGTCTGAATGCCCAGTGTGTTGGTGTGACATCGGGATAAGCAAATGCCGGTGCGGTAAGTATTACACCAATTGCCATAGATAAACACATTTTAAATAAATTTTTCATATCCACTCTCCTATACTCAAATACATGGTACAGGTAAAAAGTAATTACGGCAATATAATTAACGTATTTGTAAAATTTTATTAACCGTGGTAGCAAAAAATTTTGTTACGAGTTTTAATCTGATATGCAAATAAACTACAGTTTATTGGGTACTGTATATTCATACAGTACCAATAATTCTTCAAAGCAAAATATTAACAGAACTTATCTTTCTGCACCGATTGAAGATACAGTATCTTTCAGCGGGCTTACAAAAAAGATGAAAAAACATACCTATATTGACGGTCAGAGAGATATTAAAAAGATTATTGAAAAACGTGGTGATAAAAATCTTATTGTAGGTCAATTGCCGCCATTTATGATTGCAAAACTGCCGAAAGAAAACCGTAAAGAAGCTATTATGGATATTTATAATACTTTTTCGGAAATAACTCAAGAACTTAGAGATTTTGATGATACAAAAGTTGATTTATCAAAAGCGGGTGCAATAGATGAAATAACCAAAAGACGCTACAAATCAACTGCCGAAAAGTTTGAAAGTATCATGAAAAAATATAACTTTGTCAGCCAATGGGATGATTGTGATATCGAATATCTCGGTAAAGGTGGTAAAGGTGCTGCGTATAAACTTGTGGGTTTGAGAGATTTTTCCGGTAAAAATGAAGATGAATTTGTTATAAAAGTTTTCCATGTAATTGAAGGTCGCGATTGGCAATATTCAAAAAGTCATGGTTGTTATGCAGAAATTAACAGTGCACAGTACTGGATAAATAATGTTGGAACAGATACAAACCGCGGAAAATTTTTCTGGGGTGATATGCGTTCTGGGTACATGATTAACAAATTTGTTGATGAAGATATTCGTCTGCCTGAGCGTACTATTGATCCTTACGATTATGGATTGAAATGTACTGATGAAGATGCCGCTAAAAAGCATAATGTATGCAAAGGTTACAGTTATGATTGGGGCGGTGTGCGTGTTGTTAACAGACTTAAAAACGGCGATAAATATGCAAGAGCCGTATTAAATGATATTAAAAATACTCGTGAAGAATATCGTCCGTCAAAATGGGAACAGCTTATGCGTAAAAAAGACGGGAATCCTGATAGTCGTCAAGCAGGACTTGCAATGAGTATTAAATATATGAATAATAAACCATATTATTTTGACAGATGTTTAGCTCTGCATAAACCAAAAGTTGATCAGGGATTAGCTTATGCTTTAAAATATTTGCCTTATGAAGAAGCTGTAAAATATTTTGAAAAACTTGTTCAAACTGATGATTCTGTTACACAAATTATTTTGTTTAATGAAATACCTCTGCTTGCAATGAAACACAGAGACAAAGGTATAAAAGATGATCTCCAAACTGTGCGTTCGGAAATTCTGTGTTCACGCGTTAAAGTATACTATGATATTGCCGAAAAATATGCAAAACCGGATACAATTGAACATCTTGCAAGCTTTTTGCATCTGCTGCCGAAAGAGAATTTTAGAACATATTACAGGCATCTTGCGCGTATTAAAAATGATGATTTACATGACAGAATGATTTACAAGTTTTCTACAGTGGATAAAAAAGACCACTTCTTTGCACTAAGACAGCTTGCAAGAAATGTACAAAGTGATACGCTTAAAAAGAAAGTCCGTGAACATTTCAGTTATGTCGATGAAGAACAGCGTGCCAAGCTGGAAAAAATAATGGAAATGCAATCACAAAATAAAAAAGACTCCGATTAAGGAGTCTTTTAAAATGGTGGGCAGGGGTGGATTCGAACCACCGTAGTCTCGCGACGGCAGATTTACAGTCTGCTCCCTTTAGCCACTCGGGCACCTACCCATATTAACTTTTCAAAAAATGCCTTTGACGGGATTTGAACCCGTGGCCTCTCCCTTACCAAGGGAGTGCGCTACCCCTGCGCCACAAAGGCAAACTGAGCCACAAGGGCAATTATTTATAAAAAATTGCCGACTATAGGAATCGAACCTACAACCTACGGTTTACAAAACCGTTGCTCTACCATTGAGCCAAGTCGGCAAGTTACATTACTTATTCTAATCAAAAAAAATTTAACTGTCAAGAGGATTTTTTCATGTATAATGTTTTTATGTTAAAACATCTTGCGCCAATTATTATGCTTACTATATCAAATGTGTTTATGACTTTTGCCTGGTATGGGCACTTGAGGCATAAATCTGCGGCTTTGTGGATTGTTATTCTTATAAGTTGGGGTATTGCTTTTTTTGAATATTGTTTTCAAGTACCTGCAAATAGAATTGGACATGAAGTTTATAATGCAGCACAGTTAAAAACGATTCAAGAAGTTATAACGCTCATTGTTTTTAGTGTTTTTTCTGTTCTGTATTTAAAAGAAGAATTCCGTTGGAATTATTTAGTCGGATTTTTATTTATAATTTTAGCTGCGTTTTTTATATTTAAGAAGTGGTAGTAAATAAGTATTGATATTGAAAATAAAAGACCGATAAACAAATGTTTATCGGTCTTTTATGGAGCGGGAGACGAGGCTGTCTTGACCTGCTCGCGTTAAACGGGTCTACGTTTGTCTGCTTTAGCAGTGTAAACTGCACGCAGACAAGCCTTCGCCCTCTGCTCACAGGTCGCTCGAACTAAAAAGAGTTCTCACCTCTCTCATCCTTATAAATTAAAAAGACTCACCAAAAGGTGAGTCTTTTTAATTAGCGGGAGACGAGGCTCGAACTCGCGACATCCTCCTTGGCAAGGAGGCATTCTACCACTGAATTACCCCCGCATCGGGTTACTTCTTTATTATACATGAACAATTTTTTTTTGCAAGTATTTTTTTTAACAAATTGCAGGTTCTTCTACAGTATCCATTGAACGTATATCTGTTTCTATTTTTTCGCCAAAATATCTTTTTAAAGAATTTACAAGTTCATTTGAACTTTCAACCCAGAACATTGAGGCTGTCAGAACTTTTACATCATTATTATTCAAATCTTTCAGCTTAAATGTTACGGGGTCTGAACCTGAATGTTGGCATAAGATATTTTTCAAAGCATGAAGTTCTTCATATTTAAATTCATCTGTTAACGTTATTGTAAAAATGTTTGAATTATCAACTGTTTTTACAGTTTCCACAATGAGTGAAGGCGGTTCATCTTCACTGCGTTTGCTAACCTTACCTGATACGATTACGCGCTGTTCGTTTTGCAGGTAATTACCGTATTCCGCAATTTTATGGTTAAACGCAATAATATCAATTTTTCCTGTTAAGTCTTCTATAGTAACAAATCTTATGAATTTTGACGGATCTTTTTTTGTCGGAATTTGTTTTGTTGCAGTGACAAGCCCGCAGATTGTGACGATTTTTTCGTTAGGTAAGCCATTAATTTCCGTAATTTTATGTGTCATAAGAAACGGTAACTTATCCCGAATTGTTGATAATGGATGGCTTGTGATATAAAAACCCAAAAATTCTTTTTCAAGGTTTTGTAATGTTCGTGCATCATATTCCTCATCAGAGCCTGAAAGTTGGAATTTTGCATCCTCAATAGCAGATGTATCGCTAAGCATGTCAAACAAGCTTCCCTGACCTGATTCACGAGCTTTAGTTTCTTTAGAGGCGGTTGCTGTAATGTATTCAATATTGTCGATAAGCTGCTTGCGGCTTTTTTCAATATTTGCAAACGCACCTGCTTTAATCAATCCTTCAAGAGTTTTTTTGTTAGAACATTTTATATCCAGGCGTTTTATGTAATCATAAATTGATTTAAAGTCGCCGTTTTCTTCGCGTTCTTTGATAATGTCTTCAATAACACCTTCCCCTACCTGTTTAATTGAAGCAAGTCCGAATCTGATATTATCTCCGTCAGGAGTAAAGCTGGCAAGAGAATGGTTAATATCCGGCGGAAGAACTTTTATTCCTTTTTTCAATGCTTCTTCAATGTAAAGCTGAGTTTTTTCGGCATCACTTGAAACACTTGATAAAAGTGCAGACAAGTATTCAACAGGATAATGACATTTTAAATATGCGGTTTGGTAAGCAACAAATGCGTATGCCGCCGAGTGTGACCTGTTGAAACAGTATGATGCGAATGCAAGAATTTGGTTAAATAAGGCTTCTGCATCTTTTGCGCTCATGCCGTGTTGTGCGGAACGTTCGATGAATTTGCCTTTTTGTTTTTCCATTTCATCGACTTTTTTCTTACCCATCATACGGCGAACCATATCCGCTTGACCGAGTGAGTAGTCAGCCAGAACCTGGAACACCTGCATGATTTGTTCCTGATATACAATTGTTCCGTAAGTGTCTTTCAAAACAGGCTCAAGAAGCGGGTGAGCGTATGTAATTGCCTGACGTCCGTGTTTTCTTTCAACGAAATCGTCAACCATGCCCGAATCAAGAGGACCGGGACGGAATAGTGCAACTAACGCACCTAAATCTTCAAATACGTCAGGTTTTAATTTTTTAACAAGGTTTTTCATCCCTTGGGATTCAAGTTGGAAAACTCCGTCTGTGTCGCCGACCATAAGCATGTCATAAGTCGGTTTGTCGTCAAGCGGAATATTGTTGATATCAACTTTAATTCCTTGACGTTTTTCAATCATATCAACAGTTTTGTAGATTGTTGTAAGGTTTCGCAAGCCCAAAAAGTCCATTTTGAGCAAGCTTAAAACTTCAGTAACATCATGAGGCGGATATCCGGTTTGGATAATTCCGTCTTTTGAAGGCTGAACGGGTAATATTTCATCCAAAGGTTTCGGAGCAATGATAACCCCTGCTGCGTGAGTACCTGTGTTATTTTTAATACCTTCAATCCCGACGGCTAAATCAATAAGCTTTTTCATGCCGACGGTTTTACCTTCCATCGGGTCACCGCAGGCTATTTGTTCATCTTTGTCATAAAGAGCTTTTAATTCCGAACCGTCATATTCCATAGCTTTTTTCAAAGTTTTGGCTTTATCATTTATGCTCATGGCAAGTTCAATTGCGGGGTCAATAAGCCCTGCAAGACGGTTGCTTTCTGAAAACGGAATTTTCAAAATTCTTGCAATACCTTTGAATGCAGCTTTTGCAGCATAAGTACCAAAGGTAATAATCTGACAAACTTTATCTTCACCGTATTTTTTAGTTACGTAATCAATAACTTCCCCGCGTCGTTCAATACAAAAGTCGATATCAATATCGGGCATGGTGAAACGTTCGGGGTTCAAAAATCTTTCAAACAAGAGTTTATGCTGAATGGGGTCAAGATCAGTGATTTCAAGAGCATAAGCAACAACAGAACCCGCGGCAGATCCCCTGCCCGGACCGACCGGGATACCATGAGTTTTTGCATAGTGAATAAAGTCCCAGGTGATTAGGAAGTATGCTGAAAATCCCATTTGAGAAATTACGCCTATTTCATAGTCAATACGTTCTTTCAGTTCGGGTGTAATTTCGCCGTAGCGCTTTTTAGCGCCCTCAAATACAAGATATTCAAGATATGAATTAATGTCATGCCCTTTCGGCACTTCGTAATCCGGAAGCGGACTTTTCCCGAGTTCAATTGTAAGATGACATTTTTCAGCGATTTCGTTTGTATTTTTTATACATTCATCAAATGTTTCGCCATCCATCCATTTGAAAGCTTCTCTAAGTTGTTCTGTTGTTTTCACATAAAATTCGTTATTTGCAAAATGGAAACGATTAGGATCATCTTTGTCACTGTTGGTTTGCATGCACAACAAAGTGTCATGCATATCTGCATCGTCACGTGTCAGATAGTGCGAGTCGTTTGTGATAACCATTTTAATGCCAAGTTCTTTTGCAATTTGGATTAATTGCGGATTGGTGCGTTTTTGTTCGTCCAAATTGTGATCTTGAAGCTCTATATAATAGTCTTCGCCAAACAAATCTTGATATTGTTTTGCAACGGCTTTTGCTTTTTCAACATTACCCTGTAATAAATATTGCAGAACTTCACCGCCGAGACATGCCGAAAGACAGATAAGTCCTTCGTGGTGTTCTTTAATTAACTCCCAATTAATACGCGGTTTTACATATCTGCCTTTACACCATGCAACAGAAGTCAGCTTAATAAGATTTGCATAACCTGCTTTATTTTTGGCAAGTAAAACAAGGTGATAACAGGGGTTATTATTTTTGTCATGTTCCTCAATATTTCCGTCATGAACATAAAATTCGCAACCTAAAATAGGCTTTATACCGGCTTCTTTTGCTGTGGTATAAAGTTCCATATCACCATACATAACACCATGGTCTGTGATTGCTACGGCAGGCATGTTATTTTCTTTAGCAAAGTTAACAAGATCGCTGACTCTGATTGCGCCGTCAAGCAATGAATATTCGGTGTGGACATGTAATGGAACTACTTGCATAATACCAGTTTATCATGCTAAAGGTGGTTATTGATAGTTAGATAAAGTTTTATTAATCAAGTCAATCATTTCATCTTTTATGAATTTAGGTGAAATAATTTCGCACTCTGTACCGTATCTCATCAAACGATTTAACAGAACGTTAAAATCTTCATCTTTGTTTACGATAACATGGCTTCCGTCCGAGTTTATATCTTGAAGTTTTTCCCAATCTCTTAATCTGTAATTTTTAGCAAGTCTGTTTTTTATTTTGTAAACAATAGTGGTCGGAACAGAGTTGCTGTTAACAGAGCTTGGTAATTGTTTTACCGATTTTATGTTATCTATGGGGATTTCATAAACTCTGCTTCCGTTACTGCCTATAACTTTCAAACATACTTTACGTTTTTTGTATATTGTTTCTATCGGAGATGCAAGGAGATTTATTTCTTCACCTTTATCATCTGTATAAATTAATTCAAGTTTAAGTTTATCTTGGCAATATTTTTCACAGAGTTTTATTTGTTCTGCCATTTCTGAGTGGTAGAATGCAAGATGTAAACTTTGCGTAGTATCTCCAACTTGAGTGACACTTTGAGCAGATTTGTCATATCGAATTTCAAGTTCTCTGATGAATTCTTCACAATTTGATTTATTTTTTCCATTAGGAAGGATTTCACATGCTTTTTTTAAGTTGTTAATACTTTTTATATCGTTTAAATCAAAGTTGATTTTATAAAGCGGACTGAGCATATGGTATTTACCGTTTTCTTTTTTTACTTTGACGCCAAATATTTTTAGGGCGTTAAGATATTTATTCAAAGTTACGTGGGTATTTGATGTTCCGTCATATTGCCCGTCGGAAAAATGCTCAATTACCCATTTAAACTCAACTTCACCGTTGTATAGTCTTTTTAAAAATTCAAACATTTTAATGCATGATTCATTACATTTTTCAGGAGTTTTCTTAGCCACAGTAATACCCCGCTTTCATATCTTTCAATAAAGCTACAAATTCATTTTTAAACTCGTCGGGAGAAATAATTTTACAATTCGGTCCGAGTGCAAGAAGCCTTTGTCTTAATAAAAACTTATTTGATGTAACAGCTTCTACAACAAATGTATTATCAGTTTGTTCAATTATTGTCTCATAACTTTCAAGTTCGGGTTGTTTATTGTTATAAAGCTCATATACAACTTTAATCTCTTGTAAACCTTCAGGCATGGTTGTTTCGGATTTTATATCATCAACAGATTTAATTCTGTTGACAAGAAAAGTGCCGTATTCTTTATATTCAAAACCTATGCCGCAGAGGTATATTTTACCGTTTGTTAATTCAATTTTGTCCGCGATAAGTTCCATATTTTTTTCTCCGGAATTCGGAGATGCGTATGTGATAATAATTTGATTTTTCTTTTCACAACATTCTAAAAGAGTTTTTAACAGGTTTTTATCAATATCTTTAAGCAATGAAACTTTTTTGGCTTCGTTAATAAAGTCCTCGTTTTTTATGTATGTTCCGATTTTTTCAAAAAATTCTTCCATAGAAATGAGTTCTTCTATATCCATATTTTTGACAAGGCTTTTAAATACTTTTAAGGCACTTTGAAGCTGTTCGGGGTTATATTTAAGTTCAAACGGGTGCGATGTTATAACATATTTTGATATTTTGTCATCCCCCTTAACTCTTTTGATTTCACAACCAAATCTTTTGAGTGAATTTATATAGACTCTTAATGTATCGATTGAAATTTTTTCGTGCAAATACGGATGATTATAAAAAATATCGCATATTTCACTATATGATTTTGGACTTTCTGCAAGTTCCGAGAATAGAATAAGAGCTTTAAATGCAGTAAAAGACATCAAATTGTAGGTTATTTTTTTAGTTTTAATAAATTCTTTCATATACACTCTCCCTTTAGAATTTATTATACTACAAATTTAAAAATATATACAGTTTTTAATAATTATCATAAGTCAATTAAAATTTCTTGTTTATTTACGTAATTTCATTAAGATTTCTTCATTAAGATTTAAGAACTTGAATTTTTCTCATATATTTCAAGGGGCATGGTCAATTGTAAATTTTATTTTACTTTTTTTTACTTGTCAAATTTTTTACTTAGATTTACATTGAAAACTGTAGAGAGGAGATAACGAGGATAAGTCTGGAGGTGATGGCAAAAAGAATAGCTTAAGAAGTGTGTATTGATTAGGGATTTTATTTTATATTAAGGGGATTTACATAAAAGTTTAAAAGATTTGAGAATAGTTGGAAAAAAGGAAAGCTTGCAAATATGCAGGCTTTTTTGTATTATTCCTTTATGGATGAATTGGAGAGTAAATTAGTTATCGGTCTAATGTCAGGCACATCCTGTGACAGTATTGATGCAGGATTGTGTGAAGTACATCCTGATTTGTCGGTTAAATTGATTTCGGGGATTAATTATAAATATCCCGAACACATCAGAGCAAAGATTTTTCAACTTTTTTCGGGTGATGCATCGGTTAAAGATGTTTGCCAGATGAATTTCGCAATAGGACACTGTTTTGCAGATGCTTGTAAGATGCTTATTTCAGAGCATGGAAAGCCGGATTTTATAGCAAGTCACGGTCAGACAATCTATCATCATCCGGTTGATGAAAAACTTGACGGAATTTCTATGAAAAGCACACTTCAAATCGGTGAAAGTTCAATCATTGCAAAAGAAACCGGCTGTATGACAATTTCTAATTTCAGAGAAGCTGATATTGCATGCGGCGGTGAGGGTGCTCCGTTAGTTTGTTTCGCTGATGAAAAATGGTTTAAACCTTTAAAGAAAAATATGCTTATTCAAAACATCGGTGGAATTTCAAACGTAACAGTTATCTCGCAAGATTTTCCGACTTTCGGTTTTGATACGGGGCTTGGAAATATTATGATTGATTACTGCATGAATAAATATTTTGGCATGCCTTATGATAAGGACGGTGAAATCGCAAATTCGGGCAAGGTTCAGGAGAGTTGGCTTGAATGTCTGATGCAGGATGAATATTATTTTAAAGTTCCGCCAAAAACTACGGGCAGAGAGTATTTTTCTCCCGAATATATTGAAAATGCACTGCGCTTTGGTCCGAAAGAACCTGCTGATATTATCGCAACCGTGACTGCGCTTACTGCAAAAACTATTACATCTGCTTATGAAAGATTTATTTATCCTGATATTGATATAAAAGAAGTTATAATTGGCGGAGGCGGTGCGTATAATCCGACTTTAATGAAATATTTGCGTCACTATCTGCCCAAACATGTTGATTTAAAAACTCATGAAGCCTATGGAATTTCAAACAATTTTAAGGAAGTTATGGCATTTGCTCTTTTAGGTTACTGCAATTATTATAATATACCGTCAAATCTTCCGTCTTGCACAGGTGCTTCTAACCGAATTGTATTAGGTAAAGTGACTAATTGTTTTTAATATATGAATTATTGTAAATTTTAGAATTAGAAACAAACAAAAAATATTTTTATGAGTTTTAATGTTTTTGTTACCCCAAAACAAAAAGGAGAAAAAATGATTAATAAAGTATCATTCACAGGCAGAGAAACAATGTTAACTCAAAAGGTAGCAAGACCGGTCGAACAACAAGTCATAAAGGCATCAACATATATTGAAGAAGTTATACCAAGAGTATTTGAAGAAGCACCTAAAGCATCTGTAGAATCATTATATACAAGCCCGTTTGCATCTACTAATGTAAAAAATGTAGTAAGTGAGAATGTTGTAAATCGAACAGGTTTAGACTTCTTCGGTTAAAATTTTTTTTACAGCATAAGGAATGTACCTGATTGTGTCGGAGGCTAAGACCCCGTAAGCAGTCAGGTCATTTTTTGCCAAATCGCCCGCAAGCCCATGTAAATGTACTCCCAAACAGCTTGCTTCATAAGGTGTTGAACCTTGTGCCAATAATCCCGCAATCATTCCCGCCAAAACATCTCCGCTTCCTGCTTTTGCAAGTGCAGAGTTTCCTGTTGTATTATAATAAATTTTTTCGCCGTCTGTAACAATTGTTCTGTGTGATTTTAAAACGGTAATACAATTATATTTTTCGCAGATTTTTCTGACAGAATCTTCCATATTATCCAAAACTTCATCAAGTGTACAGTTTAATAACCTTGAGGCTTCTTTGGGGTGAGGGGTAAGAATTGAATTTTTATCAAGCTTTATATCAGTATGCGCCAGAATATTTAAACCGTCAGCATCAATGACCTTTGGAATATTCCGCGAAATTGCTGTTTCAAAAATCCCTTTGCGCAATGTTGACAGTCCGCATCCGATAAGCAAAACCGAAGCATCAAGCTCTGAAATTTTTGATAGTGGTGCCAGAACAATTTCCGGAGCATTTATGTGTTTTAAAACTTCCTCTTCACTGGCAAGAACCACATAGCCCGCCCCGATTTTCAGTGCAGATAATGATGAAAGCAAACCTGCTCCCCACATGTATTTTGAACCTGATATGTTCAAAATTTTGCCAAATGTGCCTTTGTTTGAATTTTCGTCTCTTGCCGGAAGTTTAAAGTCCATTTTGTCTGATAGCCTCGTATGCAACAATTGCTACGGAATTTGAAAGATTTAGGCTTCTTTGTCCCTCTCTCATCGGAATTGTCAATGCGTTTTTATCTTTAACGTATTTTTCGGGCAAGCCTCTTGTTTCAGGTCCGAAAACAATAAAATCTCCGTCTTTGAATTTTATATCCGTATACAATTTATCGGTTTTTGTTGTCAGATAATAAAAGTTAGCACCTTTGTGTGCATCTAACAATTCATCCATTGTGTCAATTTTGTGTAAGTCTACACTGTCCCAATAGTCTAATCCTGCGCGTTTGGTGTATTTATCCGACAATGAAAATCCGAGTTTACCGACAAGATATAAACTCGCACCGGTACAAGCGCAAAGTCTTGCAATATTTCCGGTATTTTGAGGTATTTCAGGCTCGTATAAAACAATATTAATCATTGAACAACTTACCGCTTTCTGCAACAACAGGAATTGCTCTGACAACACAAAATATAATTGCAATCCATGCAAGTATCATTGTGATTGTATGAAGTAAAGGTGTTCCTGACCAAACTTCCATTCCGGGAGTGAACACTACAATCAAAAGCATAAATGCCATAACTTTTGCAACTGCATAGCTTATTCTCATAAATCTTGAAGCGCAGATAAATTTGCCCCAAGCTGTAGACTGCATAGATTTATCTCCGAATGCTGTCATACCTTTTGATAAGGCAACGCTTCTGATACCGTCTGTTGTAAAAGCTCTTGCAACGCAGATAAGCGGGAAAATAATATTAATCCAGCCCAATACTGCAAAAACTGTCCAGTAAGAAACTTCGACAATTCTGTCGCCCAAAATATCAAGCACCGAACCCCATTCTGATGATTGGTTGAATTTTCTTGCAATATATCCGTCCAAACCGTCCATTGCAAAAGCAATTGCTGTTAAAAAGAAAGCTAATACATAAGCCCAGGTTGTATGTACGAACAAAAGCCCGATTGCAACATAAGCCACAAAAATTCTTGCTACTGATACGATATTTGCTAAATTATCTTTTATATTCATTTGATAGCCTCTTTCTTAGTTCTGGACAATGCAAAGTCAACTTTATCCAATTCTTTTACTTTATCGCCGAGCATTAATTTTTCGGCTTCTTCCAAAATTTGTGTTACCATAAAACCGTTGTCGCCATCTGAACGTGCTTTTGAACCTGTTGAACAACAGCTTATAAAATGCTGACATTCAAGTTTAAGCGGTTCAATTTCAAGGTAATCAAGCGTAATATTTTGCAAGGTATCTTTCTTGAAGTTGTCATAAATTACGAGTTTATCTTCAGCTACGGTATCATCCAAAATTGCAGTAGCTTTTGTACCTCTGACAAGTAATTGAACATGTTTTCTCGGCGTAATCCAACTGTCTGAAATTTGTCCTATCATACCGTCTTGAAACTGAATTCCGATATGAGTAATATCCATAATATCATTTTGTTCTGAAGAACATCCTATTGCTGAAATTACAGAAACAGGATCTTTGCCTGTTACATAACTCATCATAGATACATCATGCGGTGCTAAATCCCACATAACGCTTCTGTCGTTTTTAAAGTAATTAACGTTCAATCTGTCGCTTTGTGCATAAACGATATCACCCAAAACGCCTTCTTCAATTAACATTTTAAGTCTGTTAACGGCAGGGTGATAAAGCAGAAGGTGTCCTACCATAAGTACTAACCCTTTATCATGTGCAAGTTTTGATAAATCTCTTGCTTCGTCTGCAACGGTTGAAATCGGTTTTTCAACATAAACATTTTTACCTGCTTCAAGCATTGCTTTAACCATTTTGTAGTGAGTGTGGCTCGGGGTTACTACGCAAACGCCTGTGATTTCTTTGTTATTGATAATGTCATGGAAATCTTTTGTAACCTTAACGCCCCGGTATTGTTCTGTAACCTTTTGAAGGTTGCTTTCGTCCAAATCGCAGACGATTTCAAGTACATTAAGATTATAAAAGTTGCGGACAATATTTCTTCCCCAAACTCCGCATCCTATTACTGCTACTTTTTGTTCTGTCATATTCCTATTCCTTATTTTGTTGTTTTGCATTATTGTGTGCGTTTACTCTTATTTGATGCATTTGTTCGCATCTTTCGTAGAATAATTCTCTGTCATCCTCAGGAAAATATTTGGCAAGTCTGTCCAAAAGTTCTTTCGGGAATTCCGAGAATTTTGCCATTCTGTCAAGAACAGTTTCATTTAGCGGATAAAGCGTTCTGTAATTTTTGTTATAAATTGCTTTAATCTCTTTTTCTGCTCTGTCTTCGTTTTGTGCAACTTTTTCGCCGAGTTTATAGGTTACATAGGTTGTGTCAAAATATGCGGGTGTGTAACCTTTCATAATTATTCTGATTATTAAATCAAAGTCGGCAAGAAGTTTAAATCTTTCATCAAAGTAGTTCTCTCTGTCAAGCATGGATTTTTTGAAAAACATTGCCTGTCTTGCACACGGCATAACCTGAAAAGCCGAATGCATAGCAGGAGCAAACAAGAAAACAAAACCTTCAGGGTGTCTGCAATATGCAGGTGCGAATGTGAAATCCGCATTGTTGGCTTCCATAAGATTTACGATATCGTAAATTGAGGTTATGTCATGGATAAAATCGTCACAGCTCAAAAAGGTTATGTATTTACCTTTGGCATGCATTATCCCCTTGTTATAAGCGTTAAATTTGCCCGTGTCTCTTTCAGAAAAAAAAGTTAAATAGCCTTGATTTTTGTAATCTTTTAGAAATTCAATAGTGCCGTCGGTTGAACCGTTATCAATAATAATATGTTCAATATTCGGATAAGTTTGCATATCAAGAAGCTGGACAAGCAGATTAAAAGCATCCGCATTGTTATTCTGAAGCAGGTTATCCGTTGGTGTAATTACTGTTATTAAAGGTTCTTCCATAATTCAAATATAGCACAATTCCCTATCTTGTTCTAATTATTAAGACTTGTTAAAATTTGGTATAAATATCTCTTATGATATATTCTTCCAGTGATTTTTTCTCTCCGTTTTTGCTTTTTGGGTCATTAATCATAATGTCAAAAGCATAAGTTTTTCCGCTTCTTGCTGTTATATAGCCTGCAATTGCACTTTCTGTGCAGTGCGTACCCGTTTTGGCACGAATATTATCTTTAAAATAAAGCATTCTATTGGTTAAAGTTCCTTCACCTGCTGTCGGCAGTGAATTTTTAAAATCCTCGGAATTTGACATTTTTACAAGAAATTCTGTCATAAAATCAGCTGTTATCATATTGTTTTTTGATATGCCGCTTCCGTCTACAATTCTTATATCGCTGTAATTTAGTCCTATTTTATCAAAATATGCATTAAGCATTTTTTGAGAATTTGCAAAAGAACCTGTATTATTTACAAATTTTGCTCCCGCGAGTTTAAAAACTGTTTCTGCAATCATGTTATTGCTGTTTTTTAAAATTTCATTAACTGCATTGCTTATCGGGTGAGTAATCTCATCAACAAGATAAATATTTGATGCGGGAGTTTTTTTCTGAATTATGTTGTTGTAGTATTCGATTTTTGCATTTCTTATTGCATCTTCGCATCTAAGGATAAAATATCTTTTTAAATTGTTTATTGGGACTTGTTTTGTCAGTTGATTTTTAATTGTACCTTCAACTGTAAGCATATCAGGTGAAATATTGTTCGCTCTGCTCAATGTAATATTATTGAAATTGCCTGTTGTAACCAAATTCATAAATGTTGTCGGGTAGAATTTTGTTGTATAAATATTTGCAGGTGCGCCTTGTGTTGTCGGCGCAATTACTATACTTAGAAGGTTTTTGTCAATATTATATGAACTGTATTTAGGCATCAGAGGGTTCAAATCGTCATCCCACTGCCAACCTTCGCCCCATTCTACGCTGTCAAAAATATAATCATCAACAAAGAAGTTTTTTGGTTCTAAAATATTTTTATTTTTTGCTGTGTTGAACAGCTGATTAAGATTTGCTGATGTCAAAAACGGGTCAGCACCGAGTTTTAAGTATAGTTCATTGTTTGTGTTTTTATACAATTTGGTTGAAAATTTGTAATCTTTGCCGAGTGTATCTAAAGATGCGCTTAGTGTTACCATTTTTAAAGTAGATGCGGGAACTGACGGTTTTGTTTCATTAAGGCTGTATACAGTCTTGCCCGTATTTGCCTCTTTAACCGAAACGGCAACTGCTCCTTTATTAATCCCTGAATTTGATATTGTTTTGTCAATTGCTCCTGCAAAAACTTGCTGTGCGAAAAGCAACATTAAACTAAGCAAAAATATTTTCTTCATATACTACCTCGTAGTTTTCCCTAATATCATTGATACACTTACATTTATCCCTGAATTCATACATTGGAGCGAAATCCAAAACTGCACACATTGCGCCTTCATTTTGGTCTTTAATTTCAGAGATTGTTTCGCCCTTATAGTCAATAATTCTTGAATGACCGATATTCCATTCATCATTTTCAATATACCCCGATTGAGTGAGTGCAATCATATAAGTCTGGTTTTCAACCGCGCGAGAGCGTGTCATGCATTCCCATGGAATAGGTTTTTTAAGTCCCCAGGCTGCACAATTCACAAACAAATCTGCGCCTGCTTTTCTGTATGCTCGATAAATCTCCGGAAAGCGTATATCGTAACATATTGTTAAACCGACTTTTACACCTTCAATATTTACCATAACAGGGTTTTTACCGACTTCGACAAATTTTCCTTCATCACATCCGTAGTATGAGAAAAGGTGATTTTTTGAATATGTTGTAACAAGTTCACCTTTTCTGTTTAAAACAGGGCAGGTATTATAAAAATGTTCTCCATCTTTAGTTATAAAGCTTCCGCCGATAACCCATGAATTATGTTCTTTTGCCAAATTTGATAAAAATTTAATTGTTTCGCTATTTTGTAAATTTTCTGCGCTTTCTCTAAAAATTTTAGGTGCCCAGCCGCATGTCCAAACTTCCGGCAGAACAATAATATCTGCATTATCTACATCTCTGTCGATAAGCATTTTAACTTTTTTAAAATTTGATTTTTTATCCCCAATCCTTGCGTTCATTTGAACGGCATTTATATTTATTTTTTCCATAATTTGTTTTTAACTGCCTCTTTGTATAGTTCGGGCGCTTTTGCTTCCAATTCAAAAAGCTGGTTTTTTATATTGTCTTTAGCAAGTGCGATTTCTTCATCCGATGCATCCTCTTTTACATAAATAGGATTACCGTATAAGTTTAAGATTTTGCAATCGCCGAGCGGTGTTTTCATTTTATCCCAGGACGGAAGTGTGATAAAGTTAAATTGCGGACAGTACCAGTGAACTGGAATAATCGGTTTACCTGTTTTTTGAGCAAGTTTAATTACTCCGTTTTTAACCTTGTGTAAAGGGCCTCTCGGACCGTCCACCATAATTCCGACACTTTCACCTTCATTGAGTCTTGTTATCATCTGCATTGTAGATGTAACAGCACCGCGTCTTTCGGCAGAACCTCTTACAACTTTAAATCCCATTTTTTCAATTACGCTTGCAATGATTTCGCCGTCAAGTGATGTGCTTACTTGAATGCTTAAGTGAGCTTTATCTTTAATGCCGTAAACCAAAAATTGATTTTTGTGCCACATAGCATAAATACAAGACTTTTCCGCAGGTTCGTTGTAACCTTTAATATGTGTAAAAAATTCCTGAATGTGCATAATCCCGTATGCTAAATTTGCTACGTGATGTATATTTTTACCATTAATCAATCTAACCATGCTCTGATTATACCATAAAAAGCTTTTTACAACTTGCACAAATTCTTTTTTGCGGTATGATTAAGGCAAATAGTATTATTAATATAAGGATAAAAAGATGAAAGTAACTTTAGAAAAAGAAAAAGAAAATGTAGTTAAATTGGATATTACAATTCCTGCAAAAGATGCTGTTGATGCTTATAACAATGCAGTAAGAAGAATTTCTCAATACGTAAATATTGACGGCTTCAGAAAAGGTAAAGCTCCTCGTGCTGTTGTTGAAAGACATGTCGGCACTGAAAGAATTAAACAGGAAGCTATCGAAAACTTGATGCCGAGAGCTATTAATCAAGCAGTTGCTGATAACAAACTTGATATCATTGCTCAACCGTATGTTACAAATTATAACTTTAATATCGGTGAAGATTTAACTGTTACAGCTAAAGCAGAATTAAGACCTGAAGTAATTTTAGGACAATATAAAGATTTAACTGTTGAAGTTAAAGATACTCCTGTTGAAGCTGATGCTTTACAAAAACAATTAGACAGATTATTAGACCAACATTCTACTATGGAAACTGTTATCGACAGACCTACTAAAGATACTGATGTTGCAGTAATTGATTTTGACGGCTATTGCAACGGTGAAAAAATCCAGGGCGGAGAAGCTAAAAATTATCCGTTGAATTTGGGTAACTCAAACTTCATCCCCGGTTTTGCAGAACAAATTGTCGGCAAAAACCTTAACGAAGAATTTGAAATCAAAGTAACTTTCCCTGAAAAATATCACGATGAAAAATTACAGGGACAGCCTGCAACTTTCAAAATTAAAATCAACGAAATTAAAGAAAAGAAATTACCTGAATTAAACGATGAATTCGCACAAAAAGTAGGTAACTTCAAAACAGTTGATGATTTGAAAGCTGATATCCAAAAATATTTGGAAGACCAGAGAGAAAGAACTAATAAACAAAATTCTGAAAATGAAGTTTTCAAAACTGTAATTGATGCTGCAAAAGTTGATATTCCGCAATCTATGATTGACAGAGAAGCAGCTTCTTTGAAAGCTGAATACAAACAAAGACTTGCTGCTCAAGGTATTGATTGGGATAACATCGTAAAAGCACAGGGCGAAGATGAATTGTTGAAAAACTTAACAGAAGATGCTCTTGTAAGAATTAAAAATTCTCTTGTAATTGACAAAATTGCAAAAGAAGAAAATATTAAACTTGAACAAAAAGATTTAGAACAAAAGTTCGGCCAGTTAGGTATGGCTTACGGTTTAAAACCACAAGAACTTGTTAAACAGTTAGGTCAAAATCCTGAAATCATTGCATCAATTTCCCAGCAGGCTATGAACGATAAAGTTCGTGATTTCTTGATGCAAAACAATAAAGTTGTTGTAAAATAAATAAATTTTTAAATCTAATATATGTGCCGTATTTACAACGGCACATATTTGATTAAAATATAATAGAGTGATAAATTGTAATAAAGAAAGGGTAAAAAAGATGAGCTTTGTACCGGTAGTAGTAGAACAATCAAGCAGAGGTGAACGTTCTTTTGATATTTTCTCAAGATTGTTGAGAGAGAGAATTATTTTCTTGGGAACACCTATTGATGATATGGTTGCTAATCTTGTTGTTGCACAATTATTATTGTTAGACAGTGAAAATCCTGAAAAGGATATTATGTTATATATTAACAGCCCCGGCGGTTCTGTTACAGCAGGCTTCGCAATTTATGACACAATGCAGCATATCAGAGCTGATGTTTCTACAATTTGTTTAGGACAGGCTGCTTCTATGGGTGCATTCTTGTTATCTTCAGGTACAAAAGGTAAAAGATTGGCATTACCTCATTCAAGAGTTTTAATTCACCAACCTTTAGGCGGTGCTCAAGGTCAGGCTACTGATATTGAAATCCAAGCTGCTGAAATTATAAGAATTAAAAAATCATTGAATGAAATTTTGGCTTCAAATACAGGTCAGTCTATCAAGAAAATTGAAAAAGACACAGATCGTGACTATATCATGACTCCGCAAGAAGCTTTAGAATACGGTATGATTGATAAAGTTGTTTCCAGAGATATTGTTAAGTAGCAGGGAATAAAATGGCAAAACATGATGATAGCAGATTAAAATGTTCATTTTGCGGTAAATCACAGGATCAGGTTAAGAAACTTATTGCAGGTCCTGAGGTTTATATTTGCGATGAATGTGTTGATCTTTGTAATCAAATATTAGACGAAGAATTCTTCGAAAATAAAGAAAAAGAAGGCGAAGAAGGTGAAGTAGCGCAAGAAGAAAAAGCTATTCCGAAACCTCATGAAATCAAGGCTTACCTTGATGAATATATTGTAGGGCAGGATGAAGCCAAGAAGGTACTTTCTGTTGCAGTCTACAACCACTATAAACGTTTGAAACATAACAAAACTGCTGATTTGAAAAATACTGTAGAAATTCAAAAATCAAACATTTTGCTTGTAGGACCTACTGGCTCCGGTAAAACTTTGTTGGCACAAACTCTGGCAAAAATGCTTGATGTACCTTTTGCTGTGGCTGATGCTACAACTTTAACTGAAGCCGGTTATGTCGGTGATGACGTTGAAAATATCTTGTTAAGATTATACCAAAACGCCGAATTTGATGCTAAAAAAGCTGAACGCGGTATTATTTATATCGATGAAATCGATAAAATTTCAAGAAAATCTGAAAATACTTCAATTACCCGTGACGTTTCGGGTGAAGGTGTTCAACAGGCTTTATTGAAGTTGATTGAAGGTACGGTTGCGCATGTTCCGCCTCAGGGTGGTCGCAAGCACCCGCATCAGGAAATGATTGATATTGATACAAGCAATATTCTGTTTATTGTAGGCGGTGCGTTTGTAGGTTTGGATAAAATTGTTGAACGCAGAGCAGATGTTGGTACTTCTGTCGGCTTTGGTGCTAAAGCTCCTTTAACTCAACTTGAAAAAGAGGCAGCTGCTGCAAAAATGCTTAAAAAATTACAACCGGAAGATTTATTGAAATTCGGTTTAATTCCTGAGTTTATCGGGCGTGTTCCTGTTTATGCAGTTTTGGATCAGTTAAACGAAAAAACATTGAAAATGATTTTAACAGAACCTAAAAACGCTGTTGTTAAACAGTATCAATGTCTGTTAAAAATGGATGGTGTTGATTTGGAATTTGAACCTGAAGCAATTGACTTGATTGCGCAGGAAGCTATTAAGCGCAAAACCGGTGCAAGAGCATTGCGTTCAATTGTTGAGGAAATCATGCTTGATGTAATGTATGATGTGCCGACAAAAGGTGATATTGACAAATTTGTCGTCACGGCAGATATGGTTAAAAATCGTAAAAATGCTGAAGTTGTACAACTTCCGACACCAAAAGATAAAGGTATTACAGCTTAGGAAAACTCCCCATATCGGGGAGTTTTTACGGGAAATGTGTTTATGGGAAAAACTTTAATTTTAATTGACGGGCACGCATTGGCTTTTCGCCAGTATTATGCATTGGAAAGAACCAATATGAGAACATCTGACGGTGTTCCGACTTGGGCTGTGTATGGATTTTTTAAAGCGATTTTTGATTTATTGAAAAATAAAGAACTAAAGGCTGATGCAATTGCCGTTGCTTTTGACGTAAGTCATAAAACATTTCGTACGGAAACTTATACGGAATATAAATCTAATCGTTCTGCGATGCCTGATCCTATGCGAGAACAAATGGGACTTATTTATGAGGGATTAAAGGCTTTTAATATTCCTATTTATACAAAAGAGGGATATGAAGCCGATGATGTTATCGGAACAATCTCTCGTGAGGCATGTGAGCTCGGGCATAAAGTTTTGATTTTGACAGGTGATCAGGATGCTTTTCAGCTTGTTGATAAAGACGGATGTGTAAAAGTTATTTTACCGACTAAGGGAGAGTTGATTGAATATAACTGGGATAGAATTTATGAAAAACTCGGTGTTTATCCAAATCAGGTAATTGACTATAAAGGTTTGCGCGGAGATGTTTCTGATTGTATTCCTGGAGTTAAGGGAATAGGTGAAAAAACTGCTCAGAAGCTTTTGGCACGCTACGGAACGCTTGATGCAATTCTTGAGGATTGTGAAAATATTCCTGAAAAAGCTGTAAAACAAAGAATTTGTGACGGCAGGGAACAGGCAAAAATGAGTCAATATCTTGCAACTATTGTCAGAGATTTAGATGTTGATTTTGATTTTGATAAGACAAAAGTTGAATTACCTGATGTTTCTTGTGTTACTGAGTATTTGAAAAAAATGCAGTTTTACACTTTTATCAAAAACATTAATGATATTTTGTATTCTTTTGATAAAGTTGAAAGAGTTGTAACTCAAGTGGAAAGCCCCCAGCAGCTTGGATTTTTTGCAGAAGTTAATAAAGATGCGGTATTTGAATGCAATAACAAGCTGATTGTTGACAGTATTGATTTTGAAAATTTTATCGGAAATCTGAAAAAGCAGTCAGAATTTGCCTTTAAGGTTTTTGCCGATGGGCAGAGTATTGCAGGGGTTGCGTTTGCTTATGACAAAATGAGTTTTTATATTCCTGTTAATCATTCAAATATTGAAAATCAGTTAGCGAAAGATGAAGTTTTGTATGCCTTGAAGCCGATATTTGAAGCTGAAAAGATAAGTAAAACGGTATTTGATGCTAAAAATCAGTATAATATTCTAAGAAATAATAGTATTTATGCAAAAGGTATTACATTTGATGTGATGCTTGCAAGTTACGTAAAAGATGCAGGACGAAATCATGAACTTGATATTCAAGCTTTAGAACATCTTGGACATGCTATTGAGCCGTACGGACATTTTGATAAGAAAAATCCTTTGAAGTTTTCTGATGCTCCATGTGAAAAAGTATTAACCAATGCCTGTGATGAAGTTTATTCAATATTTGAACTTACGAAATTTTGGAAAAATAATCTTGATGAGGCGGAATTAAAACTTGTAAATGATGTTGAAGTCCCGTTAGCATTTGTACTTGCTGATATGGAACATAACGGGGTTGCGATTGATAAAAATTATTTAATTTCTTTGACTGCAATGATGGATGAGGAATTGAGAAAAATTGAAGGTAAGATATTTGAGTTGGCAGGGTGTTCTTTCAATATTAATTCTCCGCGTCAGGTTGGCGAAGTTTTGTTTGAAAAAATGGGCTTAAAGGCTAAGAAAAAACGCGGTAAATCCAGTTATTCGACTAATGCTGCAGTTTTAGAAGAATTGGCGCAAGATTATGAAATTGCAGAGTTAATTTTGGATTACAGAAAATATGCGAAGCTTAAATCTACATATACGGAAGCTTTACCCGCTTTGATAGACCCGAAAGATAACAGAATTCATACAACTTATAATCAAGCTGTTACAGTAACAGGACGTTTATCATCTACTAATCCGAATTTGCAAAATATTCCGATAAGAACGGAACAGGGAAATAAAATCAGAAATGCATTTGTGGCACAGGATAGAGAAAACGGCATGATTTTATCTGCGGATTATTCTCAGATTGAATTAAGGCTTCTGGCTCACATTTCGCAGGATAAACATTTGATGGAAGCTTTTAATAACGGTATTGATGTTCATACGCTTACAGCATCAAAAGTTTTTGACGTAAGTATTGAAAATGTCACAAAAGATATGCGTTATAAGGCAAAGGCTGTAAATTTCGGTATTATTTACGGTCAAAGCAAGTATGGGTTGGCTAAAGCTCTTGGAATTTCAAATGCTGAAGCCGAGGATTTTATAAATAAGTATTTTGCGACTTACCCTAGGGTTAAAGCCTATATGGAGGGTACTGTTCAAATGGTTCAGGAAAAAGGTTTTGTCGAAACTATTTTTGGACGTAAAAGATATTTAGAGGCTGAACTTTCAAGTTCTAACGCAATGATTAGAGAGTTTGGTAAGCGAGCGGCGATAAATCAGCCAATGCAAGGAACTGCTGCGGATTTGATGAAAATGGCTATGATTGAATTTGCTAAAAATTTAAAAGAAAATAATCTTAAGTCTAAAATGATTATGCAGGTTCACGATGAACTTGTTGTGGAAGTTTATAAGCCTGAATTGGAACAGGTTAAAGAATTTGTTAAAGAGGCAATGGAGCTGGGACAGCCTTTGTCTGTGCCTTTGGTGGTAGATATTAATGCAGGTGAGTCATGGAAAGAAATCTAGTTGTTTTATTTTTGATGTTAATCTTGTGTGTGCCGTGTGTTATGGCTGAGGAACAACCGTCTGTGGCGGCGCTTGTTACTCCTCAAAATGTTGATTTTAAATTATGCACAAGAACTTATGTTATGCCTGCGGAAAAACTTTTCTATATGGCGATTGCTTCCGCTAAAGAAAATAAATTTACGGTTGATGAAATTCAATCAAAAACGGGTTATATTTTATTTACGGCAGTCGGAAAACAGTATCTTGCAAGTGTTGTCAAAATTGATAATACCAAAACAATGCTAAAAATTACTCCGACTAACAACAATTACTTTTTTGCACCGGGAATTGTTTTAAACTTTTTCAGATACATTGATTTGAACGGAGCAACACCGCTTGTTACTCTAACTAAGAGTTGAAAAAGCTTCTTCGACAATTGGTTTAATGTCGTAAGTTGTTTCATTTTCTGTTGAAAGCCATACGAGGTATTCAATGTTGCCTGACGGACCTTTTATTGAGGAAAAAGTAAGTCCGTTGATTTTGTAGCCTAAGTCTTTGGCGCAATTAATTACATTTTCAATAACTTCTGCATGAACCTTTTTGTCGCGGACAACTCCGCCTTTTTCAACTTTTTCTTTGCCTGCTTCAAATTGAGGTTTTATAAGACAAATCATTTCATGAAATTCGGGTTTTAAAAGTGTTTTTAAATTTGGCAAAACTTTTGTTAATGAAATAAATGATAAATCGCTTACAAGCAGGTCTGCAACAGTTTCTCCCTCAGCGTAAATCTCATCAAATGAACATATTTTAAGGTTTGTGCGCTCAATTGTTTTTACGCGCTCATCTGAACGGATTTTCCAATCAAGTTGACCGTAGCCGACATCAACCGCATAAACAAATTTTGCCCCGTTTTGTAACAGACAGTCTGTAAATCCGCCGGTTGATGCTCCTGCATCAAAACAAATTCTGCCTGAAGGAGAAAAATTAAATGCATCAAGTGCTTTTTTTAATTTAAAACCGCCACGCGACACATACGGCATTGATTTAACGACAATATCGTATTCTTTATTCGGGTTAATCTGAAAACCTGCTTTTGTAATATATTCGTCATTAATTTTGACATGCCCTGCTAAAATTGCCGCAGATGCCTTGCTTTTTGTTTCAAAATAGCCTAAATCCGTCAGGTATTTATCAAGCCTTTCTTTCATAGAATACCTCATTTGCATTTTGGGTTGTAATTCTATCCACTTCCTCAACAGAAATCCCGCGAAGTTTTGCAATTTCTTCTGCAACAAATTTCGTATACGCGGGTTGGTTTTCTTTCCCTCTGAATGGTACGGGAGTTAAATACGGTGCATCTGTTTCAAGCAAAAGTCTGTCAAGTGGAATATCAACCGCTACTTCTTTCATTTTTATTGCGTTTTTAAAAGTTACAACCCCGCCTAATGCCAAATACCAGCCTTCTTTAATACATTCCCGCGCAAATTCGACACTTCCTGAAAAGCAGTGCATAACAATTTTTGAGCCTTTATTGTATTTTTTTATAATATCAAACGTATCTTTGTGTGCCTCTCTGTCGTGGATAGAAATTGGCAGATTAAGCTCGTTTGCAAGTTTAATTTGTTTTATAAAAACTTCTTTTTGCAAGTCATTAAAACTTTTATCCCAGTAATAGTCAAGCCCGATTTCGCCAATTGCAACGATTTTCGGGTGCTTTGAAAATTCTTTTATCTTATCAATCAAATCATCTGTCCAGTCTTTAACCTCTGTCGGATGAACTCCGAGCATTCCGTAGACATTTTCGTAATTGTCAATGAGTGTCATAACTTCATCAATGTCTTTCGGATAAGCTGAAGGTACAATTATTTTTTCAACATCGCTTTCTGTTGCATTTGTTATAACCTCGTCAAGCGAAATTTCTTCAATCATATTTATATGTGAATGTGTGTCTATCATAGTTAAAATTATATCACGATTGTGCTATAATTTTAATCATGGAAATTTCAATAGCACATCTTTATCCGAAACTTTTGAATTTATATGGAGATATGGGAAATATTATTACACTCAAAAAACGCTGTGAGTGGCGCGGTATTTCCGTTAAATATGATGAAATCGGTATCGGTGATAAGATAGATGAGCATGATTTATATTTTATCGGCGGTGGTCAGGATAAACAACAGCAGGAAGTCGCATCCGAACTTTATTCAAATAAAGACTTTTTAACAGATGAACGCGACAGAGGTGCTGTGTTTCTTGGAATTTGCGGGGGATACCAACTTTTCGGTCACTATTATCAACCGTTTGAGGGCGACAAACTTCTTGGTATCAGCTTAATGGATGCTTATACCGTTGCAGGTAAAAAAAGATTTATCGGAAATGTTACAGTTGAAACTGATTTTTTAAAGCCTGAAACTCTTGTCGGATTTGAAAACCACAGCGGGTTGACATACCTTCAGGGTGAAACAAAACCGTTGGGTAAAATTATTGTCGGAAACGGAAATAATGGTACTGACGGATTTGAAGGCGGTCGTTTTAAAAATGTGTTTGGAACATATCTGCATGGTTCGCTTTTGCCTAAAAATCCGCATTTTGCAGATTATTTGATTGAACTGGCACTTGAAAAACGTTACGGTGAAAAGATTAAATTGACTAAACTCGATGATGAAATTGAATTAAAAACTCATAATTCGCTTGTCGGAAAGGCTTATTAATGGAATTATATAACAAATGGTGTCAAATTCCCGATAAAATAAGGTTCTTGCTGATAGGCGGAATTAATGCTTCTTTTTCGTATATTATATTTGCAATTGCCGTTTTTTTGATAGGACAGGAACATTATCAAATTTGTGTTGCTTTGCAGTGGCTTATTTCATCTGTATTTTCGTTTGTAAATCAGAAAGTTTTTGTATTTTGTACAAAAGGAAATTGGATTGCTGAATATTTGAAATGCTGTACAACCTGGGTTATCAGTTATCTTTGTAATGCGCTTATTCTTGAATTTATAGTCAGGTTTATATCAAAAAATGTTTATGTCGGACAATTGTTTTCAATATTAATGGCATCTGTTATAACTTATATTTTATTTAAGCACTTTGCATTCAAGCGTTAGCGCAGATAGCCCGTCAGGAATTTGAATATTTTTATTGCTTTCTCAAACGGAACTTCAATGCTTTCGCGGTTACGTGATTCATAAACCTGTAAATATTGATTTTCGGTATTAACACCTTCTATTGCAAAACAATGAACTTTTGCAAACCCTTTTTGATCTTTTAAGCCTGTTCCTGCAATAAATGCAAAATCGTCTGCTTTGTCAATTCTTTCAAGCAGTTCTATAGCTTTATCTTTATCGTGAGTTAAGCTCATTCTCAGCCCGCCTTCATTCAGAATAATCGGTTTTTGTCCGGTGAATATTTCTAAAAAGTTTGATGGTTTATTATATTCAAATTTTTCGTGACATCTTGCAAGTCTGCTTACAAAAGGTTTTTTATCCGGATGTTCTTTTAATAACTTGTTCATGGCAACTTCTATTGCTTTTATTATGGGGTTTTGCGGACATGTTATAATGGCTTCGTTGTAATATTTGTCTAGCGGAATAAGTCTTTGAATGTCTTCTTGTGTGACTAAATATTCAAGTCTGTGCTCATCAACATTTTGAAATCTTATTCTAAATCCATCTCCGCGGCGGGAAATATTTTGGCTTAAGATTTTTTGACCATCTTTACTTCTTGCAAGTGCACTGACTGATGATATAAGATAGCAGTCTGAAAAATGCTGTATCGGTCTTTGAAGGGGGATAATTTCATGTAGGGTAATTGGTCGCATATTGTGTATAAAACTCCTGAAAATATTTTTTGCGTAAAAAAGCGGTTTTTATAAAACCGCTTTGATATTATTAATAAGTTTTTCTGTAGCTTCTTCAGGAGTGTATTTTTCCTGTTCATCGGTTTCACGGACTTTAAATTCCACAAAACCTTCATTAATAGTTTTCCCGACTGTTACTCTGTATGGGAAACCTATCAAATCAGCATCTTTGAATTTTACACCTGCGCGTTCATCTCTGTCGTCAAGAACAACTTCAATTCCTGCTGATTTTAATGCGTCATACATTTCATTTGCAACTTTCATTTGAAGTTCATCTTTAATATTAACAGGAACGATTATAACATGATACGGTGCAATTGCAATCGGCCATTTAATACCGTGTTCGTCATAGTGGGCTTCAACTGCCGCAGCTGCGGTTCTTGAGATACCGATTCCGTAACAACCCATAACGTACGGGTGAGTTTTTCCGTTAATATCTGTGTAAACAGCATTCATAGGTTTTGAATACTTAGTGCCGAGTTTGAAAATGTTGCCGACTTCAATACCTTTTGTAACCTGTAGAGGTTTTCCGCACTGAGGGCAATATTCTCCGCGTTCTACAAGACGAATATCCGTATAATTCAATTCAACACCTAAGTCAGAAAGATTTGCGCCAACAAGGTGTTTATCTATTTGATTAATGCCGACAACAAAGTTTTTCATGTCTTTTACGGTGTTGTCTGCAATAATTTTAACGCCTTTCATTGGTCCGATAAAGCCCGGAACTGCATCAAAGCCATGTTTTGCCATAAGTTCGGCAATTTCTGCAGATGATGCAATTCTAATATCAATTCCGCCGACTGCGTTCATTAATTTTGTTTCTTCAACGGCTTTGTCAGCTCTGATTAATGCAATAACAGGTTTTTTATCTATTATGTAAACAAGTGATTTTAGAATTAATGTTGACGGAATATTTAAAAATTCGCTTAATTCTTCGATTGAATGAGTATTCGGTGTGTCGATGACTTTTGTTTCTTTAAAGTAATCTTTACCGTCAACTACAGCTTCAGGAAGGTTTGATACAGCATGGTTTGAGTTTGCTGAATAGTCGCAATCGTTGCAGTAGAATACGTCATTTTCGCCCGCATCAGTATCAGTGATTACCATAAATTCGTGCGAAACGCTTCCGCCGATAGCACCAGAATCTGATTGAACCATTTTTGTATCAAGTCCGCATCTTTCAAAGATTCTTTTGTAAGCCTGCGCCATATTTTCATATTCTTTATCCAAACCTGCTTCATCAACATCAAAACTGTATGCGTCTTTCATAATAAATTCGCGTCCTCTTAAAAGACCGTAGCGCGGTCTGATTTCGTCACGGAATTTAGATTGAATTTGGTATAAATTTACAGGTAATTGTTTATATGATTTTAATCCGTCGCGTGCAACAGATGTAATAATTTCTTCATGAGTCGGTCCGAGGCACATATCGCGGTCGTGACGGTCTTTTAATCTCATCAATTCTTTGCCGTAGACTTCCCATCTGCCTGATTCTTCCCAGAGTTCTTTAGGTTGAACAAACGGCATCAAAAGTTCTTGAGCGCCGGCTCTGTCCATTTCTTCTCTAACGATATTTTCAATTTTTTTCAAAACTTTCCACATTAAAGGCTGATAAGTATAAACGCCGGGGGCAAGTTTTTTTATAAACCCTGCGCGTCCTAGCATTTTGTGAGAAATAACTTCAGCATCTGACGGAAATTCTCTCAGGGTTTGTACAAACATTTTTGACATTTTCATAATTCTATTCCTCTTTTTGCAACTATATTAGCATTAAGAGAGAAAGTTATCAAGTTCTTTTTTTACCAGTTTCGGTGAAACACTCAGTGTGCTATTGAATTTTAATGCGTTATTCATTGCAGATACGTATTTGTCGCGTGATTTTACGAGTTTGTAAGTTTGTGCGAGCATATAGTATAAATCCCCGTTATTACCGCAGTTTTCTAATGCACGTTCAAGCACCATTTGTGCAAATTCTGTTTGTCCGCCTTTGGTCAGAATTTTTGCATAAATTTTATATGCATCAATGTCTTTCGGGTTAAATTCAAGTGTTTTTTCAAGGTTTTCTATTGCATTTTCAATATCATCTTCCTCGTAATCAATTGATGCAAGATTGAAATATGCCCAGCTGTAATCGGGTGAAAGCTCAAGGACTTTATGAAACTTGTCTCTTGCGCCTTCATTATCGCCTTGTTCTTTCAGAATATTTCCAATATAAAAATGTGCGTAAATATCCTCGTCATTAAGTTCAACAGTGCGTTCAAAATAATATTTTGCACCGTCAAATTTACCCTGTTTAAAGTAGCACAAACCTATTGAAAAGTATGCGTTGGAGTCGTTATTATCTTTGTTTAAAACCCTTTCAAAACATTCGATTGCGGTTTCGTACATTTTTTTATCTGTGTAAACAAGTCCGAGATTATAATATGCATCAACTTCATCAGGAGCAAGTTCAATTGCTTTGTTATAATTTTCGATAGCTTTGTTAAGATTTTTGAGTTTTTCGTAAGTTATTCCAAGATTGTAAAAAATTCCGCTGTCGTCTGTAAAGATTTTTGAAAGATACAAAAAATGCTGTAATGCTTCATCGGGAAAGTTGCAGTCCAAAAGCAGAACAGCAAGCTGTCTGCGGGTCTGGAAATCAGTCTGATCCTGTTTTAATATTTCCTGTAATTCCTGAATTTTATCAATCTTAGACATAAGTATAGTATACAAGTTTTGTAAATATATTGCAAAAATGTTAAAAGTTTTATAGAATGTCTGTGGAGGAGAGAAAAATGAGATACTTAACTATAATTTTATCATTATTTTTGTTTGCGCAATCAGTTATGGCAGGGCCGTTGAGCGGAAATGCAAAGACTAAAAGAATTCCTGCGGGAACTGCATTTCAACTTCAATTGACAAATCCCGTATCATCATATAACTCAGAGGGTTCTGAATTTACTGCAATTATGATAAATGACCAGACCGCTGATGCTGATGTAATTTTGCCGATGGGTTCTCTTGTTCGCGGAACAATAAGAAAAATCGAACCTGCAAAAAGATTTTCAAAAGGTGCGGTTCTTTACCTTGATTTTGACCATGTAGTAACCCCAAACGGCAGACAATTACCTTTATCTATGTCTGTTGTAGGCAGAACCGATTTAACTTATGATGGCGGAATTGCAGGCTCTAAAGGTTACAAAGAGGCTCTTGGTGAAAACTGGGAAAAAACAAAAGATATCACATCATCTGCAACAGAATGGGGCGGTGATGTATTTGACGATGTTCCTGTTGCCGATCAGATTATGACAGGAGTCGGCGCAATCGGAGGTGCAATCGGAGGCGGTGCATATTATGCTTACGATTTTTTTGCCGATATGATTAGAAAAGGTAAAAACGTAAACCTTAAAAAAGGCGACATATTAAACGTTATTCTTGTTGACCCTGTTGATGTACCGATAATATAATTATTTGCCGACTTGGTTTCTGCCGTTATTTTTGGCATCATAAAGTCTTTTATCAGCCGAAGCTATCATAGTTTCGGCTGTATCGCCGTCTTTAGGGAAAGTTGAAACACCTAAGCTGATTGTAACGTTTGTATCTTTGCCGTTTGCAAGCTTAAATTTGTGCTGAGCAACACGGTCACATATTTTTTGTGCAGTAGAAAAAGCTTCTTCTTCGCTTGTATTTGGCAAGATTATGCTCATTTCTTCACCGCCGTATCTGCATACTATATCTGTTGCGCGAACATTTCTTTTTAAGGTTTGCGCAACTTGTCTTAGTACTGCGTCACCTGATTGGTGACCGAAGTTATCATTGAATTTTTTGAAAAAGTCGATATCAATAATAATAAGTGAAAAGCTTGTATTGTAACGTTTGCAATGTTCAAGCTGACGTCTGAGTTGTTCCTGAAAATATCTGTGGTTAAACAATTCTGTTAGCCCGTCAGTTGTTGCAAGTTTGTACTGCTGTTCAAAATCTCGTGATTTAACAAGATATTTAATAATATAAGCACAAGTGAACGCTAATATTGAGAATATAAGCGGATAAATCACTTCCAACCACAAATTTTCAAATCTCATTGCATAGTATGAAATCAACAGATAAATAAAATAAGTTGACAATGATATCACTGAAGCTGAGAATGCTGACTTTATGCGGGTTACAACTGATGCAATCAAAAGCGCAAGCAGGACGCTCAGTGCAATTGTATAACCCTTGTCTACTTTGCGGATAAAATTATTATCAATAATGTTGTTTACATAAGTTGCCTGAACTTCAACTCCGGGATATATTTTCCCTGTCGGTACTGTTTTTATGTCAAACAAGCTTGATGCAGTTGTGCCAAAGTAAATAATTTTGTTAGAAAAATTATAATCAAGTTTACCGCCTTTAGTGGCTTTTATAAGTTTATACATCGGAATATATGTATAAGTTCCAGCAGGGCCGTACCAGTTGAGAATTGCACTGCCGTCTTTATCTAAATATATTTTTCTGTCACCTATTATAAAGTCTGAGTTTTTATCGATTTCGTAGGTGTTATGTGGTTCACCGAGAATATTTAACCCGACTTTTAGCGCTAATTGAGGATAAAAGTCGTCTTTATATTTAACAACCAACGGCATTTTTCTTAAAACACCGTCATCTGAACGTGAAACATTTATTATACCGATATTGGAAGTTGCATTCAAAATCCCTTGTAAAATAGTTCTGCAGTTTGTAAATGTTAGTTGAGAAAAATCAATTCGTGAGTTATTTTCAATATTGAGTTTTAATTTATCGGAAAATTCAGGCGGGGTTCTCAAATCTTCCGATTGGTTATCGAAATTCATTGAAGTATAAATATTGTCATATTTTTTGAATGCATTAATTAACATTTCGTCAGCGAGGTTTTTACTTTTTATGGATTTAACAAACATTAAGTCAAATGCAATCGCACGCGGACTTTGTTTTTCCAGATAGTTAATCATATCTGCATAAATATCTCTGGGTAAAGGCCATTCTCCGTATGTATCCAGAATATATTCATAAGTTGCATCGTCAATTGCAACAATGACAATGTCCTTGCTTGCTTTTTTAGCACCTTCATTAATCATTATGGTTTGACGAAGGTCAAATGTTCTGTTTTCAACAGAGTCAATAAAAGAACTTAAATTAGCATTTTTTAAAATTAAAAATGCAAAAATAGCAAAAAATATTATACCGATTGCGTATGAAATTTTCTTAAACATAACCTATCCCAACTATACTTCACTATCAGTATAGCTTAAGGCAGAGAGTTTTGCAACAAAATTATTTAATATAAAATGCTTTTCTAATATAAAATTATTTAATTTCAAAATTTGTGTGGAATAAGCCAGTTCATCGGGGTTTTGTAAATATCTTAGTAAACATTGTTCGTGCAGATTCATATAATAATCACCTTTTATAACGGATAACTTTTATATTATGTCAAACTTAAAAATTTTTAACATCAAACGAATGCATGATACTTGCACTTTTTTATTTCCGTAGTATCATATAATTAGTCGAAATTAAATCAAGTTTGGAATCTTGAAAGAAAGAAGGTAAAAATGAAAAACGGAATTCACCCAGATTATAAGAAAATGACCGTAAAATGCGTTTGCGGTAACGAAATTGAAACAGGTTCAATTTTAGATAATATTACAGTTGAAATTTGCAACAACTGCCACCCGTTCTATACAGGTCAACAAAAAATTCTTGACTCTGAAGGACGTGTTGAAAGATTTAACAAACGTTACGGTAAGAGCGCGAAGTGAGCTGAGGGCGCAGGCTTATCTGCGTAATAATGAAATTATGTAGCAGATAACCGTAGACCCGTTAAACGCGAACGAGCAAGACAAGTTTTGTAACGAATTTATTAAATAATGCCACATTCATTTCAGATGTGGTATTATTTTTTATATTAAGGAGGATATGATGGAAGGGAATAATAAACCTGTAGTTAATTTGATTTCAAAACCTGAGAATATGTTAAAAACTGTTTATACAGCATGCAGAACCTGTTATAGTGCGGATTACCCGATAAATATTTATAACAGCACTGATGATGAAGAAAAAATGCTTAAACTTATTGAGCGTGTAATTTCATCAGGCCACTATTCAACAATTGAACATATTCAGGTAAGCTTTGCAATCTCAAATGTATCAAGAGCTTGTACTCACCAGCTTGTAAGACACAGACACATGTCTTTTTCCCAAAAATCTCAAAGATATGTTAAAGAAAAAGGACAGTTTGATTATATTATTCCTCCGACAATTGAGAAAAATCCTGAATTAAAAGAAAAATTTGAAAATTTTATGGCTCAGATTTCGGCGCAATACCAAGAATTTGTTGATGCGGGAATTCCTGCGGAAGATGCCAGATTTGTGCTTCCGAATGCTGCAGCAAGTTCGCTTGTTGTAAGCATGAATTTGAGAGAACTTATTCACGTTGCAAATTTAAGACTTTGTACGCGTGCTCAATATGAAATAAGAACTATGGTTAAGATGATGTGCGATGAACTTATCAAAGAAGAACCTTGGTTAAAACCATATCTTGTTCCGAAGTGTGAACGCTTAGGGTTCTGTGACGAAGACAAAAGTTGTGGCAGGATGCAGACCAGATAATGTTTTTGTTTAATCCGATTATAATATCTGTAATACTTCTTTGTGTGCTATGCCTTTGCAGGGTTAATGTTCTTTTAGCATTGCTTGTGTCTGCTGTAGTTGCGGGCAAGGTTGCAGGAATGCATGCAGGTCAGATTATGGATGTTTTTATAAACGGTATGGGGCAGAATAGTGAAACCGCATTAAGCTATATTTTGCTTGGAACTTTTGCTGCGGCTATGGCACATACTGGGCTTGCGGATGTGTTGGCAAAAAGAATTTCGCTTTTGATTAAAAATAACAAATTTATTTTGTTGTTGATTTTGACACTTTTAGCTTGTGCATCACAAAATTTAATTCCTGTACATATTGCTTTTATTCCCGTAATAATCCCGCCGTTAATCGGTTTGATGAATAAGCTTAAACTTGACAGACGTGCTGTTGCCTGTGCTCTTTGTTTTGGCTTGGTAACACCTTATATTATATTCCCTGCAGGATTTGGGTTGATTTTTCAGAGCCTTCTTGCAGATAATATGAGTGCGAACGGAATGGCAGTTTCTGTTGATGATGTTTGGAAATCAGTTTGGATTTTGGGTATCGGCTTGCTCGTGGGACTTTTGTGGGCTGTGTTTGTATCTTACAGAAAACCGCGAGAATATGAAGATGTTCCGTTCAGAGAAGAAAGGCGACGTTCTTTAAGATTTACGGGAAGTCACTATATAACTTTATTTGCGGCTTTGGCAACACTTGGTGTTCAGCTGTGGACAAAGTCTTTGCCGTTGGGCGCACTTATCGGGTTAACTATAATTTTCGGGACTCGTGCAATTAATCCTGAAAAAATGGATACGCTTATTAATGAAGGTATCGGTTTAATGGGGTATGTGGCATTTGTAATGCTTGTTGCGGCAGGATTTGCAGGAGTATTGAAATCAACAGGGTCAATTGAGGCGCTTGTGAACGGGTTAATTCCTTTTATGATGGGGTCAAAACTTTTGGCATCAGCTCTGATGCTTCTTGTAGGATTATTTATAACAATCGGTATCGGAACTTCTTTTGGTACAATTCCGATTTTGGCAGTTTTGTTTGTGCCTGTATTTATCAGTTTAGGATTTAATCCAATGGAAGCAATAGTTGTATTTGCAGCAGCTGCAGCGCTCGGAGATGCCGGATCACCTGCTTCGGGAACAACTCTTGGTCCTACTGCAGGTTTGAATGTTGACGGACAGCATGAGCATATAAAAGATACCTGTTTCCCGACATTTTTACATTACAATATAGCTCTTATTTTATTCGCATTACTAGCTGTGGCAATATTTTAAAATGGCCCCGGTGGGAGTCGAACCCACGGCAGACAAGGTTTAGGAAACCTCCGCTCTATCCTACTGAGCTACAGAGCCATATTTGAATTGTACCATAAAACTGTAATATTACAAAATATTAATATATTTTATTTTAGTGGCAAAATATATTTTGTTCGGATTTTAATTTTTTAGGCACGTAATATTATAGAAAGGTAGTTTATATGTTAATTTATCCTGTATCTAATGGTACATCATTTAAAGGCGGTCCAAAGCCTGAGGTGGCACGAAATCAAATGAGAATACTTTTGACTCAAGATATTTGGAGTCCGAAGCTAAAAGTTAAAATGCCTGAAACTCAATTAGAAAAGGATGTGTTATTGGAAATTTTGAGAAACAGACTAAAGCTGGACAGATTTGCACGTCTTAATAATCAAAAAATGCAATTGAGAGGCACTGTAAATCAGGCATCAAGACTGCTGTCAGAAGAACCGTCACATCCAGAATTGCCTCAATTATTAGCTGAAATTGATAAGGCAGGAAATTTAGAAACAACTTTTAAAACTTTAGATAAAAGTATAGAGTTGGAAGCTAAAAAGAATAAACCTGCATTAGACTATTTTAAAGACCTTGAAAGAATAGAAGATGAATATACAGAAAGAAAATTAGTAAAATCATCTGCTTTACAACGTTTCTGGGAGCAAGTTCGTAAAAAAAATATAAACAGTGACGGGCAATATTCAACCAGAGAGTTGATTGATATTGTTTCAGAAACTCCTATAGAAAATACTACTACAGCAAAAGTTGCATCTAAACCGCTCACAAAAAAACAGCTTCTTACTCAAATTGAAAAACAATATGAACAAACATTGAGAGAAACAATTGATGTATACGAAAATCGTTCTAATCGTTATGAAGATGCAAAGAATGCTAGAGAATTAATTCAAGAAACATATGGAAAATCTCTTGCAAATATTCCGGGTGCACAAAAACACTTAGAAAAAATTTATTTATCAGTTGAAAATAAAATTACACACAAAGTAGACAGACTTGCAGATACAGATATTTATCCGATTGGTGAAATATGGCAGGAAATGAAAAAAGTTGAAACTTCAATGAAAAAGACACTGCAGGAACTTGGCGATTTGAGAACTAAACTTGCAGCAGAGCCTGATAATAAAGAATTACAACAAGCTTTAAAACAAAAAGAAGATTTTCTTCAGGAACTGAAAACAGACTGGGTTACAGGAATGAACCATAGTATACGATATGAAAATATTAACAGACAGAGATTAACAGATGCCGGCAGAGTCTCTGAATATGATTATTTGACAGGTGAAAATAAAACTATAAAAAGGCATAAAGCGGCATTTGAAGTTTACAATAATAACAATGAAAGTATACCGGAAAATTACTGGTCAAAAATCTTAAAATAGTGTGCTCGGCGGGATTCAAACCCGCGGCCTTTTCCTTCGGAGGGAAACGCTCTATTCAACTGAGCTACGAACACTAATTCCCGGATAAAATAATTGTAAAATCAGTTTCTCCGCAATAGTAATTTACGGGGTCATAAACGAACTGTAAACCGCCAAATGCTTCATTCTTTTTCTTTAAGTGGTTGTAGTAGTCGTTTGTAACCTTGCTTGAATGTGCAATAAACTGTGAATGTGAACGCGACATCGTTCCTGTACATTTTACATCAATACCAGCAGCTTTTAAATTCTCTGCCATTCTTTCGCCGACTGTGCTGTCTGCTGACATTATTCCTGCAGTTAATTGCAATGTTTCATCTATTGTGGTTTTATCTCTGTAGATTACGCGGTTTACAACTTCTTGTGTTTTTTCAGGATCTAAAATCCAATAACTTATATATCCTTTTTGGTTAGGTCCGCCCGGAAGCATTGAAATCTCAATTTTATCCATATCAACATGTTTTGCAAGTCCTGCATATTGAGTCATTTCGTAGAATGACATATCAGTTTTTACGTATTTTTTGGCAACTGAGATAATATCAGGAATTTTTGTAATTGTTGAAGGTTGTTTCAATTGGGTTAAAATACTTCTTAACAACCATTGCTGACGTTGAGTTCTTCCGATATCACCGAGTGCATCATGCCTAAAACGTAAGTATTCAACAGCTTTTTGACCGTCTAAGTGCTGATTGCCTTTTGCAAAATTAATATGCAAACCTGCTGTGTAATCGTGATATCGCATAGGTTTTTCCACATAAATATCAACTCCGCCCATGGCGTCAACTATTGCTTTTACGGCATCATCATGAACCATTATGTATCTGTCGATATGAACTCCCAGAGTATCCTCGACTGTTCTTTTAGTCATCTCAACTCCGCCTATTGCATGTGCTGCATTAATTTTATTAACTCCATGATTTTTTGGTAGGTAAACTTTGCTGTCGCGCGGAATTGACAATGCGTTAACAGATTTGGTTTTCGGGTCAATATTTACAAGAATAATTGTATCTGTTCTTGTACCTGTCCACAAATCATCAGGATTTTCGCTGGCATCAACCCCAAGAAATAAAATATTCTGGCGTCTTAAACCAAACGGAAGTGTAAAATCGGCATGTTCTTTATTCCCGTTGCTTTGTGAGAGTTTATGGAAAATTTTTGTAATAACAGAATTTTCTCCGAATTGTTTTGCAACATATTCCTCGCTTCCGCCAAGAATAAATATACAGGCAACAACCCCAATAAACACAATAATCATTCCTATCAAAACTTTTGCAAATGATGAGCGTTCTTCCCTTTCGGCTTTAATACGTTTTACGAATGATTCAGTTCTTTCTCTTCTTTGAGTGTTATTTGTCATTATAATTTTCCCTCTTACATAACATTAAGTAAATAAGTAGAAACCAGCGTAAAGTAAATTGCCAGTCCCAAAACATCAATAGTTGTAGCAATAACCGGTCCTGATGCTACAGCAGGGTCTATTTTCATTGCTTTCAGTGCAAACGGGGTAAATGTACCGATAATAGTTGCCATTGTCATATTTATCGCCATTGCCAGTCCTACAATAATACCGAGTTCCATATTATGCTGCCAACCCCATGTTACTGCTGTTACGAGAACTCCAAAAATAGAGCCGATGACAAGTCCGATACTTGTTTCTCTCATAATATGGTGTAAAGCAGAGCTTAATGTAACTTGTCCTGTTGAAAGACCGCGAACCATAAGCGTAATACTTTGAGTTCCGATATTACCGCCCAAACCTGCTAAAAGCGGCATAAATATTGCAATAATAGGCAAAGCATTTAATGTATGGTCAAAATGATGACCTACATTAACCGCAATAAATTCTCCGATAAGTGTGATAAATAACCACGGTGTGCGTGCGCGAATTGCGTTAAAGACATTACCTGAAAGAATTTCGTCTTCATCAACAACTTCTGTCGAGATACCTGATGACTGGTAGATTTCTTCTGTTGTTTCTTCTTCAAACAAGTCATGAACGTCATCCCACGTAATCATACCTTTCAGCCTGTTGTATAAATCTACAACGGGAAGCGCGTTATACTGGTATTTCATAAATTCGTCGGTTATATAATCACTGTAATCATCGACATGTAGTTTCACAATATCTGAAATCATTATGTCTTCGACTTTTTGATTAATTGGAGATGTCAAAAGTTTTCTTAAAGAAACAACGCCCAGCAAGTGGTTTTGTTTATCGGTAACATAGACATAATAAAGTTCCATGTTGTCTTGCTCAGCTTTAATTCTTATATGGTTTAATACATCAGATACGCTCATGTCGGAATTTACGGTTAAAACAACAGGGTTCATAATACCGCCTGCCGTATCTTCGTTATATGTTAAAAGTTCTCTGACTTCTTCGGAGAATTTATGAGGAAGTTTATCTAAATAAGTTTCACTTTCATCATCTTCCATGTCGCCCAATACGTCTGCAGCCGCGTCATGAGGAAGCTGTGTAAGAATTTGTGATGCAAGGTTTTCATCAATATCCGATAATAATTCTACCTGCATTTGAGGCGGAAGGTATTCCATAATATCGGCAGCTTTGTCAATTTCAAGAAGTTTGAAACACTGCAATCTTTCTTCAGGTTTTAATTCTTGAAAAATGTCAGCCAAATCCGCAACGTGATACCCGTTCAGTTCTTCTTTGAGCTGATCAAGGGTTTCATCTTCCATTATTTCGCGTAATCTGTCGATAATGTTTTGGACATTCATCATAGTAATATTATATAACAAATATTTTTATAGTATAATTTTTATACAAGTTACGGAGAGAAAAAGATGATTAAAGATTATTTTATAAATAATATTGAAAATGCTATAGAAAAAGCTGTAAAAGACGGCAAGTTAGGTGCAATGACCGAATATACAAACGGTACATTGTCTGTTGAAAGACCTAAAAATGCAGATTTTGGAGATTATGCAGTGAATGTTTCTTCACTTGCAAGATTTGCAAAAATTGCTCCTCCTCAAATTGCTAACGCGATTGTTGAATATGTTGAAAAAGATGATAATGAATATTCTGTTATCGGCGGATTTATAAACTTTAAAGCAGGTAAAAAATTATTGTCAAATCTTGTTGAAGAAATTTTCAAAAAGACAAATAATTTTGGAAAACCTGAAAATGTCAAATGTGAAAAGATTTTGCTTGAATATATTTCAGCAAACCCCACAGGTCCTTTCCATATCGGTCATGGCAGATGGGCTTCTATGGGTTCTGTTCTCGCAAACTTGCTGAAATTCTACGGGCATGATGTTTATCAGGAATTTTATATTAATGATGCAGGCTCACAGATTAATAAACTCGGAAATTCTCTTGCCATAAGAATTCGTCAGGAATTGGGTGAAAATGTAGATTTCCCAACCGACGAAGTTGAAAGAAAGAATTTCTATCCGGGTGATTATTTAATCCCTGTTGCTAAAAAATATCTTGAAACTCATGACGGTTTACCGCAAGATGTAAAAGAACTTTCTGATTTTGCAAAAAAAGAAATGGAAAATTTGCAAAAAGCATTGCTCGACAATTTCAGAGTACATTTTGACAATTTCTATTCTGAATTAACTCTGCATAAATCGGGAAAAGTTGATGAATGTGTTAATAAATTGAAAGCAAGCGGAAAAATTTATCAAAAAGACGGCGCCGATTGGTTTAAATCATCAGATTACGGCGACGATCAAGACCGTGTAATCAAAAAAGCAGACGGCTCAAATACGTATTTGACTGCTGATATCGCTTATCATATTGATAAACTTGAACGCGGATTTGACAGAATGATTAATATCTGGGGAGCTGATCACCATGGATATGTAGCACGTGTTAAGGCTTCAATTGAAGCTTTGGGTTACGATCCGAATAAACTTGAGGTTCTTTTGGGACAGCTCGTTAACCTTGTAATTGACGGAAATGAAGTCAGAATGGGCAAACGTAAAAATATGGTTACGCTTGATGATTTGATTGACGAAGTCGGGGTTGATGCGACACGTTTCTGGATGGCTATGAGAAATATCGACACAACTCTTGATTTTGATATTGAACTTGCTAAGAAAAGTACTGATGAAAACCCTGTATTTTACGTTCAATATGCACATGCAAGAGCTTGTTCAATCTTGAGAAACGTTGTAACAGCAAGAGAAGATGGAAATGCTCCGATGACTGAAACTGAATTGAAAGAGTTAATTGATGGCTTTAATGCAGGCATGGTGCTTCCGACTATTGATACTGCAAGAAAACTTATCTTGAAGCTTGAAGAATACAAATCAGTTATCAAAACTTCTGCTGAAACAAGACAAGTTTATACAATTTGCAGATATGTTCAAGAGCTTGCTTCAGAATTCCATTCATTCTACAATGCAAACCGCGTAATTTCTGACGACAAAGAAATGATGAAAGCCAGAATTGCACTTGTATGGAGTGTGAAAACAGTTCTTCATAATGCATTAGAAGATATTCTGGCAGTCAGTGCACCAGAAAGAATGTAATAGCAAATTTATATTTGTTTTGATTTTATATGATTATGAAAATCGGATTTCATAATCGTATAATGTTTTGCGGTGCAAAACCCTCTTATCTTATCAAAATGCCTGATATTCAGCAATATATTGATTCAGGACGAATTAAAGAAACTGATATAAAAGGTGTTGCAGGGCAGGGTGGTTTGTCTGTTGTCTTGGATTTAGGTGATGATGTATTGAAATGTTCCTATGAAAATCCGTTAGAATTCAGGGCTCACAATCCCTCTTTTGATATTCCGTTTTTGTCGCCTGTGGAAAAATTTGGAAAGACTTATTTTGTCAGAGAGCCAAAAGCTGATGTCAAAAGTGTTACACGCGAAGATTGCAGGGATGTTATAAGACGTTTATTTACGGCTGGCTTTGAACCTTCAAGAGATTTTGATGAACATAGATTGCAACAGGTTGGAATATATAGCGGGAAGCCTTATCTGCTTGACACAAGATGTGCAGTTCCTTAGCCAAACAGATTTTCACGATTTGTATATGATTTTTGTTCTATAAATAAAAGAGTATATTTTGCAAATACTGTTGATGAGTTTTGTTTTGAACATATTGATGAAACGCCCAGACCTAATTTGTCATTCAGAAAAGGCTTGGCAAAAATGTGGACTGTTATGAAGGATAATATGAAAGCTGGGAAAAAACCTTTTAGTTTGCACAGAAGCATTGCGTGGTTTCTAATAAAGAAATAATTTCGTTATAATCATCTTCAAGTACCAGTTTTGAACGCAGTTGTTTTGCATTTTCAAATCCTGCAAGGTAATACGGGTAAAATTTGCGCATAAATTTTATTGCAATACCTTCGCCGCGAAGTTTTATTTCCTCATCCAAATGATATCTGAGCATTTGAATACGTTCGTCTAACGGTGGAACTGGAAGCTTTTCGCCTGTTTTTAGGTAATGTTCAATACGCCCGATTAATGTCGGGTCGCCTATTGCTCCTCTGCCTACAGCTACACCGTCTGCGCCTGATTGTTCCAAGCATATTATTGCATCATCTATCGATAAAATGTCGCCGTTTGCAAATACGGGAATATCTACGTTTTCTTTTAATGCTCTGATTTTCCCCCAGTCAGCATGCCCCGAATACATTTGAGAACGTGTACGTCCATGGATTGTTATAAATTGGGCCCCTGCCTCTTGCATTTTTTGCCCGAATTCAACATAATTCATCTCATCTGCAGTGTAGCCGAGGCGAAATTTCACGCTTACAGGTTTATCTGTTCCGTCTTTTACAGCTTTAATCAAATCGGAAGCAAGCTCTGGTGTGCGCATCAATGCACAGCCGTCTTGACCGCCGACAACTTTTTTTACGGGACAGCCCATATTAATATCAATCATATCGGCATACTGTGTCAAAAATTCTGCTGCCTGATGCATCATATGAGGTTTGTGACCGCTAATTTGATATGAAATCGGCGACTGATTTTCGTCACGTTTTAAAATCTCTGTTCCGGAACGTCCGTTTAATGTTTGTGCAAGATATTCAGAGCTTATCATTTCCGTTGTCAGAAGAGCTCCTTCAGAATATTTTCTGACTAAACTTCTTAAGACATAATCGGTTATGCCTGCCATCGGGGCTAGTGATACACGGCTTTGAAGTAATCTATTTAACATAAGCCTGAAGTTCACCTATTCTGCTTTCTGCATATTTTTTATACTCATCATCCTCTGTATAAACAGCAAGGAATGATTTATAGTAACTTATAGCGTTTTTATAATCTTCAAGCATATCATAATCTACACCGATTAAGTAATTTACTATTACCAAATCTGGATTCATGCTGATTGCTTTTTTATAGTCACCCAGAGCTTCTTTATACTTTTGTTTTGTGTCATAAATCATTGCGCGGTAATAATAGCCGTAAGCATTTTTACTGTCTGAAGTTAGTAATTTATTTAATTCAACTAAACTTTCGTCATATTTTTCGCTGTCAAAAAGATTAATTGCGTTTGTTAAAATTGTTGCGTTTTGATTTTCTGCAAGCATTTTAGTTAATTCTTGTGCCTGCTTATTATTTTTATTTAACGCTAAAGATTTTTGTGCATAAATTCCTGCATTTGCAAAATCCTCTTTTTCAGCGTAAAGAGCTGAAATATAATATGCAATATCGGAATTAGTCGGAGCGAGTTTAAAGGCTTCTAAGTAATATTCAATTGCTTTATCAGTATTACCAAGGTTTTGATATGCTGATGCAACCCCGAGCATTGTATCGGAAGTTGCCGGTGTGATTTTTAAGTATTCGTTTATAGCATTTTGATAGTCTTTATTATTAAAGTAGTTTGCGGCAGTTTCAAGCTGTGCATCTGTTGATTGTGCACTGATTGATTTTATAGCATCTGCAACTTGTGAATTGTTTGGGAACTTTGCATTAGCATTTTTTAAAGTAGAAAGTGCTTCATTATAATTTTTATTTTGTCCTTGAGCAATTGCAAGATTTACATAAACTTCTGCATTGTCAGGTTCGAGTTTTATAACTTCGCTATACATACTTTGTGCTTCTGCCAGTTTGTTGTGTTTATGCAGGTCAAGTGCATAATTATATAATATGCTTGAAGCACTGTTTGGAGCGTTTTTCTTTATATATTCCGTAAATTGTGCCGGAGTCATGGAATCTTTTGCGCTTGAAATCATTTCGTTTTGAACGATTTCATTGTTCGGGTCTTTTGCTAATATTTTTTTGTAAATCTCCTGTGCCCCTTTACTGTCACCAAGTTTTGCCAAAGATTGTGCTTTGTAGATGTTTGCCTGAACATTATCGGGATAAATTATCAAAATAGAATCGTAAGCATGAATTGCCGTTTTATAATCACCTTTTTGCTGATACAAAGTTCCGACATTAATTCTTGTAGTTGTATCAGACGGATTTAAGTATTCTGCTTTGGCATAATATCTGAGAGCTTCATCAAAATTGCCCAATTTTTGCATAATTGCGCCCAAATTTGCAGTAACGGATGAGTCATTTGGGGATTCCTCAAGTTTTCGTTTATAAATTCTTTCTAAAGAATACAGGACATCTTTGTTACCATCTGTTTTTGTTAAGATGTAATTATATTCCTGTACAGCCTGATCCTCTTGTTCTAATTTATCAAGAATTTTTGCATAAGAAAGTCTGAGTTCAACATCGTTTGGTGCAACAGATACCGCTTTTTTATAATATTCTCCCGCTTTTGGAAAGTTCCCTAAGAGTTTCATAATGTCACCTGTCTGTTGGAAGCATTCTTTAATTAATGAAGTATCGGAAAGTGCCTGATTAAATTCATATGCAGCTGCCGAAAAATTCCCCTCAGCCCTTAATTCTTTGGCGGTATTAAACCTGTTTGAAGCACTTGTATCAAATTTAATTTCATTTAAACATTTATTCAGATTTGATGTAACATTTACGATTACCTGAGATGAATTTTTTACCTGATTTGCTGTCGGGTAATATGTTAAATAAAATAATGCAGAACGGTAATCATCTGCCGCTTTTTTGAAATCTTTATCGGTATTTGCATAATACATTCCGCGTGCAAGATAAGAATTGATAAGCCCTATACGTGCCGAGTTATCAAGATAGTTTATTCTTAATGCGCTTTTAAATTCTGTTATAGCACCTGAATATCTGTAATTTGACAAATACTGCTGACCTAAATCAAAATGTTCCTTAAATCCTGCAAATGCCGGAATACCTAATGTTAATGCACAGATTAATACTAAAATTCTTTTCATATAATATCCCTCTCGGCAACAATTTTAATATAACCATTTATACATGAACATAGTCATTTTACTATATTTTGTAACAAAAAAAGAACCTTGCGGTTCTTTTTAAAATTTTTGATTTAACCTATTCGAAATCTGTTTTTGACACAAACGTAAATACATCATCAAATAGCATTTGAAGCGGTAATGTCATGTCAAATTGCAAATACTCCCCATTGTTCAGGTCTACAAAGACTTCACTTGCAGAAAAATCCATAGCTGTTTCTTGTACCATATAAATAACTCCTTTTGATTTATATATCGGAATAATTTAGAAAAAACTTTAATATTTTCAGATAATTTTACATATTGTAACAATTAATAATTTGAAAAAATATTATTTTGTGCTACCATGACACTTGTATTAGTAAGACAGGAGATAGAACAATAGCTTCCAACGATAATAAAAACAACAAAAATCAGGCGATAATGAATGAAAGAATTCGCGCAAAAGAAGTCAGATTGATTGATCAGGATGGACAAAATCATGGAGTTATAGCAACTTCAAAAGCTTTACAAATGGCATATGATGCTGATTTAGATTTGGTTTTAATCAATCCTAATCAAGAACCGCCGGTAGCTAAAATCCTAAATTACGGTAAATACAAATATGAGCTTGAAAAACGTGCCAAAGAAGCAAAGAAAAAACAGCATACAGTTGATGTTAAAGAAATAAAAATTCGTTATAAAATTGATACACATGATTATCAGGTAAGAATAAAAAGTATTGAAAAATTTATTGCTCAAGGAAATAAAGTAAAGATTGTTGTAATGCTTCGCGGTCGTGAAATGCAGCATTCAAATCTTGCGTTTGACCTCGCAAACAAATTTATGCAGGATATGGAAAACATGCCTGTTGTAATAGAAAAGAAACCTCAATTGGAAGGTAGAAACGTAACATTATACGTAGCTCCTCAGGCAAATTAAAAAAGTTCTTGACTGAAAATTTTCAGTCCGTATAATAAAAAATGTGGCAATTGAATATTTAACACCATTTATCCCAAAGAATATTTTATTGCCTCGTGATTAACAACTAAATATTATTGCATATATAGAAGATATGCCGCGTTAGCTCAGTTGGTAGAGCAAGGGACTGAAAATCCCTGTGTCCTTGGTTCGATTCCGAGACGCGGCATATCTTTTTAATAATATCTGTAATACTTGATTTTTTTATGTAAGCTCTTTATAATAAGGGGGTAGTGTTTTTGGAAATAAGGAGTTAGGAAATTGGTACAAAAAAGTGAATTAAGAAATAGTTGTATTTTATCACACATTGAATCCAAAACTACTGATTATGCAAATCGTATTGCATTAGGAATTAGGGGTAGGTATGGTTGGCGTGAATTTACGTATCAGGGCTTGGGCTTACTGTCAAGAAAAATCGCCAGATATTTAATTGAGGACTTAGAATTCAAAAAAGGTGATGGGATAGCAATTTTATCAGAATCAAAACCCGAATACGGAGCTTGTGTTTTTGCCTCTACATTGAGCGGTGGTACCATAATCCCACTGGATATAAAGCTTTCCGAATACGAGCTTACTTCAATACTATCGGACTGTTTACCGACTGTTATGTTTGTTTCTTTAAAATATTTGGACATGGCTATAAAATTACAAAAAGTAATCCCGTCCATAAAATCTTTAATTCTTATTGACGAACATACACAAAAAACAGATATTGAAGATATTTATTCTTTGCCCGAACAGTATAATGCAAAATGGCGTCAAAGAAGTTCTAAGTCTACGGCATTTATAATCTACACATCAGGAACAACAGGCGCTCCAAAAGGTGTAGAAATCTCTTTTAAAAATGTTAATGCACAGCTTGAATGCTTAACCGATGCTGTAAAGGAAATTCTTCCTGCAAACGAAAAAATTACAATGTTATCAATTTTACCTATGAACCATTTATTTGAAATGACTGTTGGTTTTTCAGTATTTTTGAATTTTGGTTTTACAATTTATTATACAACAAGCCTTAAACCCAAAGATATTACTGATATTATGAAAGAAAAAGGCATTCAGTTTATGATTGTTGTACCTGCATTTTTGAAATTATTAAAAGCGGGTATTGAAAAAGAAATAAATAGTTCGCCAATTATTGCCCAATATGGTTTTAAATTTTTATATCATCTGGCAAAATTTATTCCGTCTTACGAAATAAAAAGACGTATATTTAAGAAAATACATGACAGTTTCGGCGGTAAATTTTTCGGCTGTATATCGGGCGGTGCTCCATTAGATTTAGAAGTCGGCAAATTTTTTGAAAGAATAGGTATAAAAGTTTACCAAGGATATGGTCTGTCAGAAACCAGCCCTGTTGTATCAGTTAACACAAATAAAAGAAATATAATGTCATCTGTAGGGCATCCTTTGAGAAATTTTGAAACAAAAATTGATGAAACTACAGGAGAATTATGGCTTAGAGGGCCGTCCGTAATGAAGGGCTATCATAATCAACCTGAATTAACTGCTGAAGTAATTGATGAAGATGGTTGGTTCCACACAGGTGATATTGCAAAAATCGATAAGAATGGACATATTTATATTACAGGCAGAATTAAAAATATGATTGTTCTTAACGGCGGTAAAAAAGTTTTCCCTGAAGAAATTGAAGCTGTACTTGAAAAAAGCAGTTATATAGCAGAAGTTTGTGTTCTCGGAACATCCAGAACTTTCGGAGCAAAAGATGGAACAGAAGAAGTAACGGCAGTAATTGTTCCGAAAGCAGAATTATACAACAGCTACTCGGATGAAGATATTGAAAGAATGGTAAAACTTGATGTTAAATCATTATCGGAAAGATTAGCTCAGTATAAACGACCTACAAATATTGTGATATCAAAAAATGAACTTCCGAAAACAACGACAAGAAAAGTTAAGCGTAAAGAAGTGAAAGAATTGATTAATATTTAAAAAAAAGACCGATATCGGTCTTTTTTTTATAATGCGAAATCTGCTTCTGCAGGTAATATTGCAGGGATTCCTTTAATCCAATTTTTCGCTTCATCCGAGGCTTTCGTCCAGTTAATAGAAAGCAGTCCTCTTTGAACCCAGACAAGTTCTTTGAAAAACTCATATTGTGAGTTTAATGCATCAATTTTTGCCGCAAAATACAAATTCTGAGCATCTGCAACTTGATTAATAGGAACTTCACCAAGCAAATATTTAGTTTTTACGGTCTGATAATTTTCAGCCTGTGCAAACATTGCCTTGTATGATTTTTCTATGATAAAGTATTTGGCAATAGCTCTGTTTACAACCGAGCGAACCTGCATTTCAATTTCAGTATGAACTTCAGCCATATATGCGTTAAGTTCGTTCAATTCAGCCTTACATCTTGCTATTTCTGCAATTTTATGTCCGCCTTCAATCGGTTTCCATTGCGCACCTACCAAAAATCTGAATGAATTTTCATTTAAACCTAAATAAGGTGAGCTTGCCCAAACCGGTCCAAATAGTGCAGGATTTCCGGTTTGGCTTACTGCTGTTGAAGCCTGAACAGCTTTTAATTGATTATGCCCTTGTGTTTCATAAGGAATATTTCTGTCAAATTGTGTTGTGTATTCAAGTGACATTTTTGCATTTGGCATTATAAATTTCTGCGCATAATTAGACATTTCAGCCTTTTTCATTGCAATTGCTGCTTTTAACTTTGTAGTTTCGGGTGATAAATAGATTACTTCCTGAACTAGCATATCTGTAAATTTGGCAAGCTTTTTCGGATCTCTGACATGGTCTATAATGTGTAAATCCGATGTGAAAAATGCAGGATCATCTGCTACAAGAGGTTTGAATTTAAAGTCACCGGTTTGATTTTTATATAGTAATTTATTTATATGAACTTTTATATTTTTAAAATCAGCCTGCATTGAAAGTAATTTTTTTTCAGCCTCACTTACTTCGCCTGCCCAGCGTAAAACTTCCTCATTCCCGCATTTGCCGGTCTTTTCTCTTACACGTGCAATTGCAAGATTTTCCCGCATTTCCTGAACAAGTTCACTCTGAACTTTTATCATGTTTTGGAGTATTAAAGTATCAATATAAAGGTTTGCCATGCTGTATTCTGTGTTCGCTTTGGTCAGAGCTTCTTCAGCTTTGTTAAACTTCAATTTTTTATGTTTGACAATAATATTTGTTACCAAATCGGGAGAATACAAAACCTGATCCATACCGATAGTAAACGCGCCGACACGTGTTGGAATATCAGCGTAAGAGGTTGCGTAAGAACTGTTATAAGTTTGATATCCTAAATCTAACCTTAAGGTAGGCAAATATCTTAAATACGCGCTAGCAACCGAACGTCTTGCCGCAGAAACAAGATATTGTTTTCTCAGCATATCAAGGTTATTATCGTCTAATGTATTTAACAATAATGTCAAATCACATTCGGGAATTTCTTTATGCGAAATTGTAATTGAATTATTCAATAGTCTTAATGGCGGAGTATACCCCAGAGCCTCACCTGTATCTGAATTATAGAAAATAATTTTATCATCATAGAAAGGTATTTTTTCATTTTTTACAACATTGCCGTGTAAAACGCCATGAATATTGAATGATGTAGCTTCAGCCAGCTTTTTATCTACATCCATTGTAGATGTTCCTAAAAGTGCACCCAGTTCCACGTCTTCTTTACCTACAGATGAATATGAAGGAAGTTTTTTTGTATTAATTAATTTATATAAATCTTTCCTTTGAGCAGTCGATAAATTATATAAAGGTGTGACAAACACCGAATCAACATCTTTCGGAAGTTTAGCAAGTGATGCATTTATATTTGAGTTTACCGGAACAACTGTATATTTAAGATTGCATTTCTTTTCCTGTAGTTTCTTTGAAATTACAGCATCCCAATTTTTGTTTGTTTTGTAGTAGTTTTCATTAATAAGTATAGCTGTTTTTTGAATTGTCGGAACAAGTTTTTGGAATGTAATAAAATCATTTGTCATCTGTTGAATAGGATTAAAAAATTTGTCCCCGAAATCTCTTAACCCGTATTGGTCAATAGTTACGACATACTTGTTTTTATTTTTCTTTGCAGAATAGTAGTTGCTGGACATATATCCCAATGAAATAACCATCCTTGCACGTGAAGCAAGAGCTTTTTCCGAAACTGTCACAGCACCTTTCTCTGTCCAATCTCCTGTGAATATCAAATCTTTCGGAAAATTTGCTTTATAATCGGGTAACAGCGAACGAGTTATAGTTGTTTGAAATTTATTCAATATAACAGCATTTTTATCAGATGGACCATCAAATACAAACGCCAGTTCAATATTTTTTGCATTTGTTGGAACTTTTGTCTCAGTAATAGCAAACCCTGGCATTGTAAACATGACTGCAATAAGCAGTGCCATAAAAACACAAAATAATTTTTTCAAAATAAATACTCCTAATTCCTAAATAATAAACTACCCTGATACTATATTATAATGAAATAACAAATTATAATAATTATTAACAAATATTTTTATTTTTCTTAATAATTGAAGTAAAAAATAATCCCTGCCTTCAAAAGCAAAGACAGGGATTTTGTGTTTATGATTTATATTTATTAGTAGTTCATTCTCCAGTTGTTTTCAAGTAATCTTGCGAAACATCCGGAGCCGAATGCATCTTCACCGCAATCTTTTGATTGTTCTTCTACATTGGCATAGCAAACCATCGGGCCTTCTGTAGGCATAAACGGATTATTATTTATTGCAGGACCGCAGATAACTCCATCTGTATTTGCCTGATCATAAATTCTGCCGTCAGGTTGTATATAAACATGGAACATATCTCTGCCACCGATATTTGGAGCTTGTGCACCATTAGTGTCTATAAATAATTCAATGTTTATTCCGTTCGCTGTTACAAATGCATCAGGTAACGGTCTGACAGTACCGTTAGGTTGAGTTTGTACAGCATTAACTTTAATTTGGCTAACTCTGTTAGCGCATATTACTGCGGAGTTCGCTAATATATAAGAATTGTTGCTACATCTGAAAGTTCTGGATTCATTACCGTCTATTGACATATATTGTTCATTGGCAAAACAATTACTTGTTTCTGAATCTGAACAACTTTTGACTGTTTTAAAGTGAGTTCTTATAAAAGAATCAACACCGCCATCTTGGGCTATACTTGTACTGGCTAGTGAAGTTTTCCCTTCTTCTGTGATAAACATATCGATTGCGTTTTCAATTTCAGATACAACTTTTCTTAATTGCACTGTTTGTGCTTGGTTTTGATAATTTCTCATAAGTGTAGGTACGGTTAAGGCTGAAACGACACCTATGATTCCTACTGTTATTAGTACTTCTGATAATGTGAATGCCGTGATTTTTTTCATTATATAATCCTCTCTAATAATTCATTTGCCAGTTATCATTTAATATTTTGCCAAAACATCCTACTCCTGTTGTTGAAGTTTTACAATTATTATCAAACAATTCATTTCTTTCTGCAGTTGCATCGTTGTATTTTATTGTAACAGGCGATATATTATCAATACTGAAATCTTCATAAATATTAAAAGTAAACATATCCCTACCTCCTATATTAGGTAAATCAGGCCCGTTAACATCTATATATACCGTAGCATTAGGATAGAATCTAGTATTGATAACTTCCAAACAAATTCCGGATGGATAACAGGTATTTGGAAGGCGTTCTGTTCTTGCCGGTACAATACATATAGCGGTACTATCAGGTAAAAGAACACTGTATCCTTTAGAACAACTGAAGTTTTCGTCACCATCACCGTCTATGCTTCCGTAAGCATCAGCAAAACAAGGTTGTGTATCAGTGCCGCAATCTCTATTAATTTTATAATATGTTTTTAGAAATTGACCTGCAGTTTCATCAATCGTTTTTCCAGTGTTGCCAAAACCAACATACCCTCTTGCCAACATTGAAGCATTGAGCCTTTTTATTCTATAATTGTCAGCCTGCATAATTGACAGATTTTGCTGTAAATCAGCGTATGCTTTTTTTAATCCTGTAAGATATGATTGTGTTTGGTAGTTTGCAACAATACCCGGAATTGTCAAAGCTGCTATTACTCCAACAATAGCCATTGCAATAAGCCCTTCGGCAAGCGTAAATCCGTATAACTTATTTTTCATATAACTTCCCTCGTATATGATTATAACGCTTTTTGAGGGGTTTGTCAATCGTTTAAACTTCAATAAATAAGCGTTGTCCGACGATATTTTGTTTGCCGTTATAATAACCGGCAAAATATCCTCCACGTACGGGAGTGTTTTTTGCATAACTGTTCAAACTGTTACCGTTATAATTCACAAAGGGGTTGTTTGCGTAAGGGTTTGAACTTCTTACGGGTGCTGTTACTTGTGTTGTTTGCGGAACAAACATTTGTGATAATAAATTTACAATACCTGCCATCTCTACCTCTATATTAGATTTAATGATTATTTTTATTTTATCATATATTTTTTGAAATTTTTAAAAATTCTTTACAAAATCATATAATTTATGTAGAATAAAATCTATGGAAAAGAAAAAAGTTCTAATTGTAGGAGCATCTGCAAAAGAATATGCACTTGCCGAAAAATTTATTGAAAACGGATGTGATGTTTTTGTTGCACCGGGAAACTGCAGAATAAAAGATATTGCTCAATGTGTTGATATCAGAGAAGAAAATGTGCAGGAGTTGTTGGAATATGTTTTGGAAAATGCAATTGATTTGACGATTGTGTCATCTGAAACTGCCATAAAAAATGATATCGCAGAACTTTTCCAGAGCAACAGCCAGGCTATATTTGCGCCTTCGGCAAAAAGTGCAGAAATGACCTTGAGTCGTTCTGCGGGAAAGAAATTTTTATACAGGTTAAGAATTCCGACACCAAGGTTTTCTGTGTATGACAAATTACAAATGGCTGTGGATTACTTGAAAAATGCTCCTATGCCTCAAGTTATCAGAACGGACAAGGCTTCTAACGGCTGTGACAGATTAGTTTGTACAACATTTTTAACCGCAAAAACTTTTACCGAAGATTTGTTTGCAAAAGGTGAGGAAAAAGTTGTATTTGAGGATTATGTATACGGACATGAATTTACCGTATATGTGGTAACAGACGGATATAATGCCGTGCATCTTGCAACCGTTGCAAATTACAAATTTGCAGAAGATGGTGACGGCGGGATTTTAACCTCTGGTACAGGTGCTTATACACCTGATTATAAAGTTTCAAAAGAAGTTGAAAACGCGGTAATGAAAAATGTTATAAATAACGCGCTTCAAGCTTTGGAAAAAAGAGAAACACCTTATCTTGGTATTCTTGGTGTTGACTGTGTTTTAAAAGATGATGGCAGATTTGTTGTTTTAGATTTTAAATCTTTCTTGTCCGACCACGATGTAAAAGCTGTTTTAAATCTGGTTGATGAAAATCTTTATACTTTATTTGAGGCATGTTCAAACGGTTCTTTTGCTGACGATTATGAAAGTATTAAAGTTTCGGATTGTGCTTCTGTTTCAGCAGTCCTGTCAACAAGAACGGGCGGTCAGATAATCGACGGTTTAGATATTGTGGAATCTGATGTTACTCCGTTTGCTTTATCTAAAAACGATTATCTTGAATTTGAAACTGTTGAAGGCAAGAATTTGGTTTTGACAAAGACAGCTAAAACGCTTTCCAGAGCACGTAACGGGTTGTATGAGGATGCTGAGTTATTAAACTTTGCAGGTAAAAAATACCGTACTGATATTTGTGAGCAGGTTGAAAAATTTTAAAGCTTCATTATATATAAAAATATGAAGAACTATTATTCTATTCTTGGAGTTACACCTGACAGTACTTTTGCTGAGATTAAGTCGGCATATCGAACTCTTGCGCGCAAATATCATCCTGATATAAACCCTGAGGGTGTGCAAAAGTTTAAAGATATTTCTGAAGCTTATTCTACGCTGTGTGATGCAAAAAAGAGAATGCAGTATGATACTATCAACGGCTTTTTCAAAACAGAAAAAACTGAAACAAGTTCTGAAAAAGCTCATGAGGAGTACAAAAAAAATGCATCAGAACCTATTAAAAACGAAAAGTTCTATAAAAAATTTGATGATATTTTCCCTAAAAAGCAAAAGCCGTCTGCAAAACGCGGTGATGATATTAATGAAGAAATATCAATTACAATAAAAGATGCTGTAAACGGGTGCGAAAGAGTTATAAATGTTTTGCACACAACTGAATGTCCGCACTGCAAAGGCAGGAAGTTTATCAACGGTGCAGTGTGTTCTGTTTGTGATGGAACGGGTGAAAAATCCGAGCACAGAAAAATTACCGTAAAAATCCCCAAGAATGTAAAAAACGGAGCAAAACTAAGAATTGCAAACGAGGGTAATTTTGGCGAAAACGGCGGTAAAAACGGTGATTTGTATTTAAAAATTAATATTGAACAAAATTCAAGAATACAAATTGAAGAAAATAATATAATTTTTAAAGTTCCAATTACGCCGTTTGAAGCAGTTTTGGGCGGAAATATTTCAATCCCGTCGTTTGACGGCAATTTGTCTTTGAAAATTCCTGCAAAAACTCATTCGGGTCAAAAATTTCGTCTTGCAGGTCAGGGAATTAAGCAAAACGGAAAAATAGGCGACATGATTATTATTACAGATATTGAAATTCCTTCTTCTTTGTCGGATGATGAAATCAGGCTTTATGAAAAGCTTAAGAAATTGTCCGTACAAAATTTAAGAGAGAATTTGTTAAATGGTTAAAGTAAATGAAATTTTTGCTTCAATTCAGGGCGAAGGTCCGTATGTTGGTTATAAACAATTGTTCATACGCTTTTGCAACTGCAATTTGAAATGCAATTATTGTGATACAGAATTTATGGACGGCAAGGATTACAACCCTTGTGAGCTGGCTGATGAGGTGAATAATTTCTCAGACGTGCATTCTGTTTCTTTGACAGGCGGTGAACCGCTTTTGCAGGTTGAATTCTTGAAAGATTTTTTACCGCGCGTTAATAAAAAAGTTTATCTGGAAACAAATGCAACGCTTGCGGATAAATTTAATGAAGTGAAGCCGTTTATTGATATTGTTTCGGCTGATATTAAGCTTGAAAGCGCAACAGGGATAAAAGATACTTATAAATTTCATGATAAATTTTTTGAAGCCTGCAAAGGAGTCGAAACTTTTGCAAAAATCGTCTTTAATGACAAGATTTCTGATGATGAAATCGCTCAATGCTGTGAATTGGGTAAAAAATACGGCATAGAACTTATTTTACAGCCTGAAATGGGCACGGACGGTATGACTGTAAATTCTGATTTTTGCGCGCAAATTCTCGATAAATTTCTGGCAAAATATGAAAACGTACGCCTTATACCGCAGGTGCATAAGTTTTTGGATGTAAGATAGTTTTTATGTTATAATAGGATAAAAGAAGGTGGAATATGAGCGTTAAAAGAGTTTTACAATACGGTGAAAAAAGTTTGAGAGAACCGTCAAAAGAGGTTCATAAGGTTTCTAAAAAAATTCAGGAACTTGTACAGGATTTGCTGGATACAATGTATGCTAAAAATGGTGTGGGTATGGCTGCACCGCAAATTGGGGTTAATTACAGAGTATTTGTTGTTGATGTTTCTAAAAATAACGAACCGCTTAATCCTATTGTGTTTATCAATCCGAAAATTATTAAAAAATCAGGTTCTTGTGTAGCTCAAGAAGGCTGTATCAGTTTTCCAGAAGCTTATACTGACGTAAAACGTTACTCGGATATTATGGTAAAAGCGTTGGACAGACATGGCAGACCATTTGTAATTGAAGCAAAAGACGGCGAACTTCTTGCACGTGCAATTCAGCATGAAAATGACCACCTTGACGGAATTTTGTTTATTGATCACTGTGTAAATCGTTTTGAAACAGATGAAATTCTTGCAAAACATAAACTTCCGCCTATTGAACCTGAAAGGTTGATAAATGATTAGTATTGTTTTTTTCGGAACTCCCGTAATTGCGTTAAAATCTTTGGAATATCTTTATAATTCCGATAAAATTAATGTGCTTGCTGTTGTTACACAACCTGACAAACCCGCAGGACGCGGACACAAAATTTCTATGTCACCGATAAAACAGTTTGCGCTTGAAAAAGGTTTACCTGTTTTTCAGCCGAAATCTATTCGCAAAGAACCTGCAATTCAAGAGGAATTGAAAAAATTAAATCCTGATTTCTTTGTAACTTTTGCATTCGGACAAATTCTGTCACAGGAAGTTTTAGATATTCCAAAATATGAAACGATCAATCTTCACGCGTCATTATTGCCTAAATATCGCGGTGCTAACCCTATTCAGCGCGCAATTATCAATGGCGATAAAGAAACTGGAATTTGTACAATGATTACGGAACTCGGGCTTGACTGCGGTGATGTCTGCCTGCGCGAAGTTATTCAAATTCCTGACAATATGACTTGTGTTGATTTGTTTGAAAAGATTAGTGATAGTTCTCCTGAATTACTGGAGAAAACATTAATAGGGCTTGTCGAAAAAACAATAACTCCTGAAAAACAATGCGAAAACGGGGGTTGTATGGCAAACAAGCTTACAAAAGATGAAACTCTTATTGATTGGACAAAATCTGCGCAAGAAATTCATAACCTTGTTCGCGGGATTTATAAATTCCCGTCCGCATATTTTATGCATAACGATAAAATTATCAAAGTTCTTGAAACCCGTGTAGTGGAAGGTTCGGGTGCGTGTGGCGAGTTTGTTCAATTTACAAAAGAAGGTATAAAAGTTGGGTGCGGTAAAGATTGCATTTTGCTTGTAAAAGTTAAACCTGAGGGCAAAGGAGAAATGCTTGCAAAGGATTGGGCTAATGGCCAGCGTGCCGCTGGACCCGCGAAATAGGTTTTGTATAGAGGGGTTTGAGGTCTTATGATAACTAAAGGAATTAGAGGTGCAATTACAGTTGAAAATAACTCTGTTGAAGCATTGAGGGAGGCTACTCTGGTGCTTTTGCAAGGTATGATTGCAAAGAATGCCGTCACGTCAGATAAAATTTCTCACGTTATTTTTACGACAACAAATGATTTAAACGCAGAATTTCCCGCAAAGTTTGCACGTCTTGAGCTTGGCTGGGATAATGTTGCAATGATGTGTTTTCATGAACTGGATGTGCCAAATTCTCTAGCTATGTGCTTAAGAGTTCTTATTGTTGTAAACTGTGAAAATGATTTTGTTCCGCAATTTGTCTATTTAAAAGGTGCATCTGTTTTAAGGTGATTTAATAATTCTGTAAATTTTTTCGCACCCTGTGAGTTAAGATGATCGCCATCCATAAAGTCGTCATCGGTGAAGTCTTCGGAATCATAGAAGTTAATAATTTTAGCATTCGGATATTTATCATTATCTATTATTTTATACAATTCCGCATATATAACGTCAGATGGCGGCAATGCTGATTTATAAAAACTTGTAACAGGCGATAAAATAATATAAAATTCCTGAGAGTTAGCTTTGGTTGCTTCCAATAATTTATGCAAATATTCCATTTGTGTCGGACGATGATTTATTTTCAGATGTTTACCCGCTCTAATTTTAATATTTTCAATTGCTTTCGGGCTTTTGTCTAATATTTTTGCATCTCTTGGTTTATCATAAATATAATTCTGAGAATTTTTCAGTTTTCTTTTATATTTTTCGATTTTCTTAAGCAATGGCTTTTCTAATTGTTTTAACTTCTTTTCCTCTGCAATATTATCAAATTGATATGGTATTCCATATATGAGTTTATATAATACACAAATTCCGTCAGATTTTGATTTTATAGTTACATCTCCCGGACTAAATACAGAAAATGAGAGTAGCACTCTTTTTGTTGAGTTACTATTCAAAAATTTATAAAAATGATAAGAATAATATAAATCTTGATATGGAAAACCAAAATTAAGATCTTGCGCTTCACCTTCCGGAGCCGGAGCAGGTCTGTATGCACATCCCATATGTGATGAACCTAAGGCAATTGTTTTGAAATCTTTTATACGTGTTGCGTACTCATATCTTCTTACTAAATCACCTATAGCATAAGGTTTTCCTCTAAGTTTATCTATAAGCTTCTGTAAAAATCTTATTTTCAAAAATATTCTCCTATTACAGTCTTGTAATCTCTGTTATTGCGGGGTCTAAAAGTCTTCTGCCGATATTTGGAAAATCTATTGAACAAAGCATTTTATTGCCATATTTAATCATTTTTTCGACAACACCTTCACCGTATTTAGCTGTAGATACTCTATCCCCCGGTTCAAATGACTGTGTTTCACTGTCTAATTCTTCTTCTGCAGGATAAATTGGAACTACAGGCGGGAGTTCTTCTTCGTAGTTGTCAAATTCTGAAATTTCATCTTCTCCTACAAGTGAAATATCGTCGTTAACAGCTAAGTCATCGATTAAATTGAGGTCATCTTCTGTTAAATCTTCTTGCGGTTCAAATTCAATTTCGTCATCTTCTTCTGCAGGAAGTTTTTCATAAAAAACTTTATCAACATCTTTGGCAACCTGTTCTATGATTTCATCGTTAGAAACTCCCTCCTGCTCAACAACATCAAGAGGTTCCTGTCCTTCTAAAGGTTCATAAATAACATTATTATCATCAAGAATATTATCTACAGGTTGAACCTCGTTATACATAGGAATTTCTTCCTGCTCAAACTCTGCAGGTTCTTCTTCAATAACAGGTTCTTCAATAATTTCTTCTTCTGCGATTTCAGGATAATTTATTTCGGGAAATTCCTCTTGCACCTGAGCTTGTGTCGGTTCAGGCATTGGAACAACTTCTTGTGTCTCAATTTCTTCAACCGGAGTGATTTCTGTTATGAACGGTATATTTTGAGTGTGTGCACCGTAAATTACAAATTCATCATTGTTCAATTTGCCCAAGAATGAATTGTAGCTTGCAAAATCGTGCTGTAATGTAAGCGGAGCAAAAAATATAATGTTTTGTGAAGCTTCTTTGATTTCTTCAATATATTTGAATTCATGCGGACAAATTACTATCGTGAATACATTGTCTCTTGCTATATATCTTTTTAACAGCTTTTTGCTGATATTTGCATTATTCACCTTAACAAAGCAGTAAATTTGTTCGTTTATGCTGTTTAGGATTGAATAAATATATCTGATAACTTCTTTTTGAAGGTTTTCGGGAATTTCTGATAAGTCTATGCTGATATTTTTAGCACTCTCTACAGCCATACTTAAATCAAGAATATCTTTTAAAGTATCTGCGAATATATTCAATTCTTTGTATTTAAGCAATTTATTTTTCAAAAGGATTAATTGCGGGATTTGTGTTTCTCTGTATTGGCTGTCAATTACATTGATAAATGTATCAAACGGTAAAAATCTTTCAGGTAAGGTTTGGATATAGTCTTGAACTTCAATAAAAATATCCTGAATCATTGCCTTGCTGACAGCATCAACATCTTCAAGGTCATTTTCATATATGTAGTTGATAGTGTCAAAATTTAACGGCAGTTTAAAATCTTTACCTATCGCAATTGCTCTGTCCCATTCAAATTGACCTTCGGTATCAATTATAATTGCTTTTTCTTTAATTTGTTCTGTTATGTTGCTTAAAAGTGTAGTGGTATTGCTAAGGTTATTTGAGCATATTAACAAATTATTTTCTAAAATAGTCTTGTCAATGTTAAGGTTAACATCTTGCTGAGCAAGGCTTCCTACAATAATCGGATCTTCTGCCGGAATAATGTCAAGAAGTTCGCTTGCCGGAAGTTTGGAAACATTGGCATTGAGTGAAGGGATTGTGCCGTTATAATTTTTCAAAATGCCTTCATCGTTAAAAGTGAACAGTAATTTTACGATAGCATAATTTGATGCAGGTTCGGATTTTAAGTTCATAATCTGTGCAACATACGGATTGTTTGCATCTTCTATGATGATAAATCCGCCCAATGCAAGATTGTCAGCCACATCAAATGCTACTTTAACCAAATTGTTCTTAATTTCCAAAACCTTCATTAAAATACCCTCACTTATGAATTTTATTCTATCATAAACATGCTAATTTTGCACTATATCTTGAAGTTTATTATAGATTTCAATTGTCAATAAACAGATTTTTAAATCTCGTTTTACAAGACTTTTTATGGTTTCTTTGTAACATTTCAGTAATGCTTTGTTCAAACCGTTTCCTTCATCAAGTAGTGTGCGGATTTTGTCGGAATATTCTTTATCTCTTGTGTTAGGTTCGATTTTGTCTGCTAAAAAAACTATTTTTTCAAAATCTGTCATATCAAGTTTGCCGAGTGTGTGCCACCTTATTGCAGATAAAATCTCTCTATCTGTTACTCCAAATTCATTTTCTGCAATATATGCGCTGACAGGTGCATGAAGTGTTTTGTAATTCAGCATTTCACATTCTTCAACCTGCAAATGAGATTTTATAATTTCTAACAATTTTTCATTAGAAAAACATTTTGCACAATCGTGTAAAAGTCCTGCAATATATGCTTTGTCAAGATTGAGTTTAAATTTTTGCGCCAATTCTTTTGCACAATCAGCAGTGCCGAGTGTGTGAAAATATCTTTCCTCTGATAAGTTTTCTTTGAGCCAATTATTTATAAAGTCTGTGTCTTTCAATGTAATCTCCTACTTCTTTTGTGACTAAATCGTCTATCGGTTTGTTTTCTTTTACTCTTTGTCTTATTTCTGATGATGAAATATCTTCAGGTAATCTTTCAAACGGAACAAATTCAATCAAATTTTTGAGTTTTTCAGCTTCATACCAGGTGTCAAATTTTTCAATGGAATCTTGTCCTATTATAAAACTTATTTTACCTTCAATATCATATTTTTTGTATAATTCTAAAATCGTCAGGTATGTGTAAGATTTTCCTTTTCGTTGGTATTCAATATCGGAAATCTCAAATTTCGGGTTATTTTGTATCGCAAGCTTTACCATATTATAGCGATGTTCGCTCAATTCAACATCTTTATGCGGAGGATTGTATGCGGGAATAAACAGAATTTTGTCAAATCCGTATTCCTCGAGTGCAAGCTCAGCCATTTTAAGATGTGCTCTGTGTATAGGATTGAATGTACCTGCAAAAATACAAAGTTTCATAATCAAATTGTACCATAAAAACTGTATATGAGCCCCCGATGTGGCTGCGTGCATAGCACCAAAAAGAAAAGCAGAACCGAGGTTCTGCTGAAAAATTTGTAGGGGAAAAATTAAATTGGAGTTAAATTAAATGTAAAGCTTGTTTGTTTGCAATTGCGATGAAATTCATTTGTGCAAATAAAAGTTCCGATCGGTCCTCAAATGGCTGATTATTATTGACAGTAACCTGATTGTCATAGATATTTTTCAATTTGTCATCAATGTTTTTCAAATTAGCTGTTGCCATTTGATGCCACCTTTCTAGTATAGCCAATGTGTTTCGGCTTTGTTTATTAATCTCTCTCGTGCCTTGTGTATATATAAAGTATATACAAACTTCTTAATTTCAGTTTTTGTTTTTCTTGTTACATTTCGTTACATTAAATCAATTATTGACGAAAAATTGTTTTTATATCTATATAGGGGAAACTATGCTCGACAATAATGTCCAAAAACAGCAGCAGGCTCAAATGCAGTTTCAGTCTTTAACTCCGCAGCAGCAGGAGCAATTAAGACAGCAGATTACTATGCAGGCGGGTGTTAATCCTGAACTTTTAAAAGAAAATGTTCAGGATACTTATGTTGCAAACAGGGTTGCAAATACGACTGATGACCCTAAAGGTATGTTGTGGACAGCAGGTTTAACTATTCCTGCATGGTACGGAATTGCCAAGGGTATGGACAAATATGCAGAACATTGCCGTGGTGATTATGAGAAAACTATCCCCGGCAAAATTGGTGCATGGGGCGACAGGGTTTCGGACAGGCTCGGCAAAAACAGCTTTATGCAGTCAATCGGCAAAGGTTATAAATCTTTTAAAAAATTTGTACGTACCAAAATAGTCGATAAATCAAGAATTTTAAGAGCATTCTGTGATACTCCGTCAAAACCTGAACTTTCAATGGTTAGAGATCAGGCAAGAGGTATGCTCGGGTTCTGTGCAACCGATTGGGATCAGGTTGTCGATAATTTCATCAGAGATACGCATCATGTAGATGATTTGGCAGCTTACGGTGCAAAAGCATCTGAAATTGAAGCATATAAAGCAAGAATAAGTAAATTGCCAAAAGCTCAACAGTTTGCAGAATTACAAAAAGCTGAATTTGAACTTTTGAAAAAATATACAAGGGGCGGTAATACTTTCTTAACAGGTTCGCTTCCGACTGATGCGGCTGCACGTGCAAAACTTTTAAAAGATGCCAAAGCTTTTGAATTTGGTCTAAAAGATTTTGCAGAATTTGAACTCATTAAAAAGAACAGACCCGATTATTTGCATAGAATTATGGAATCTTCCCATAATGCAAACAGAAATATGTTTTCAATTGCTTATGAAGCTAAACCGACTTTGTGGGGTAGATTTAAACGTTTTTTATTCGGAAGAAAAGTTTACGGTTCAGAATTTGCAAACAAAATGGCAAGTTCAATCGGTAACGAAACTTTAACTCCCGAAATGGCTAAAGCTTTAAAAGATACAGGATTAGATAAGAAAATTCCTAAATCTGCATTGGGTAAATTCATAGCAAAATATAACAATATTATATTGGAAGGTGCAACAAACAGGGTTGCAGGCGGTAAATTAATTGCGATTATGCAGGCATGGTTCTTGGCGGAAGCTATCTATAAATCAGCTAAAGCCGAAGGCGGTGCGGGTGAAAAAGCTAAGACATTTGCAGAACGCTTCACAGAACTTGTTGCAATGTTTGCTTGTATTCCTCCTGCAATTATGTTGATGCATAAAGTCGGCGGTTTGCAATATGCCGGTATGACAAAACAAGAGGTTGAAGCATACAGACAGCATTTAAAAGCTTTCAATGAAAAAGCGATGGCAGGCAAAATGTCAAAAGCTGAATGGAAAGCTGGCAAAAAAGCATTGCGAAAAGAGCTTAAAGCAGGCGTTAAAAATCCGTTCACAAACCTTTGCAAACGTATCGGACGCATTGTATCGGTTGGGCTTGAACAAATAAGACCTTATCAGTCAAAAGCTTCAACAAGAAAAACCGTTATGGAAAAAATAAAAGATATGTTCAAGAGTCCGGGACATTTCAAATTCGGATTTAAGCAGATGGCAGGCTATCCGATGAGAATAATTTTAGGTATGATGGTTATTATGCCGTTCTTCTCTAAACTTGCCGTAAAAGGTTGTCATAAAATATTCGGTAAACCGAAACACTCATTGCTTGATGAAGATAAAGAACCTAAACCTGAGGCACAGCAGCAGGCAAATATTCCTCAACAACTTCAAAATCCTCAAACGGTTCAACAGGCGCAACAAACAGCTAAGCAGGCACTTCCAAACGGCAGAACTTATATTCCGTCATCACAAGGAGTACAAATTTTGCAGGACGGAAAAAGCCAGACAAACTTGTTAAATAAATACAAAAATGGTCAAACTCCGACTGTAAATAAGCCAAATAATGAACCTTTGAGAAATTATGTTCCTTCTCCGATAGGTGTTCAATTAAATCAAGGCGAAGATATGACTGAAGCCGACAAAGCTATGCGTAGAGCGGAATTTGCAGAACAACAGGCTTTGCAAACTTTGAAAATGAATTAGTTGCCCTGGATTGACAGGCATGTTATAATACTTTTTGGAGGGTTTTATGACGGCTACATTCAATTACAAAGATTTTGCAAAAAATTTAACTAAACAGGCAGAAGAAGTTATGCCTGAAGATATTGCGTTACAGCATAAGAAAGAATTTCTTGAAAGGGTTTATAACTTCACATATATTGCAGGTGAAGCTTTTTCAAACGATGAATCTATAGAAAATTCAGAAACAGCAAAATTTTTGACACAAGTGATTTCCGAATGGACTTTCCACAAATATGTTGATTTATTGCGTTCGGATATTCCCGCAATGTATCACGAAAGTATTTTGCAAAAACTCGGTTATGTAGCTTATGAAATGGGCAGAGAGTCTACTTTAGGCAAACTCAGCAATGAGGAATTACTGCAGATTGTTGAAGTTCAACTAAAAAAAGCTTTTGAAAAGGCATGTTCTCATTTACTTTTGAACGGTCAAATTACGCAGGAAGCTTACGACAATGCTATGAAACTTTCTAATATTGATGTTATGAAAGTTGAAAATAAAAAGCCTAAATTCCGTACATTTAATTATACTGTAACTGCTTTGTGCTTTGCGTTGGCGACATTGGGCGCTAATGTATTCTTTTATGATTTTCAATATTTGGACATTTTGAACACGGTTGCATTAATCGGTTTGTCAATGTATATGGGCTTTTATATCGGTGTTAAAAAGTTCAGCCGATAGAATTGTTGCGAAAACTCTGAAATATGTTATAATATAATTAAGTTCTGTATGGATGTTTATTTTGTTCCTACATTTTTATTAACAGGGAGAATTGACTCTGACAGGATGTGAAGTATACCCGCCGATTTTATATCGCCAGCGGGAAACGGATAATCCGAGGCGTTCACCCACCTGCGAGACTCCGCAGGTAACAAAATCGCATCTGTGCAGGGCTTTCTTTTTTATTGCGGATTTTGATTATATATGATATAATTTGCGTATGAGTATTTCAACAATTGTAATTTCTGAGGATAATACTACCGTAGAGCTTTTGAAACTTTATTTGGAGGAATTTGAAAAGTTTTCGTTTTTGGCGGGAACTTCTGATTTTTCAAAGGCTTATGATGCTGTCAAAGAACTGGCAAAAGCTTTGATTATTGTTGATATTTCGCAATATCAGGAGCAGGGTTTGAACTTTGTTTCAAAAACTACGGCAGAATTCCCCGAATGCAGAGTAGTGGCATTGTCTGATAAACCTGATGTTGATTTGGTTATAAGAGCAATGAGGGTTGGGGCATGTGATTTTCTTGCAATGCCTTTGATTAAGAAAAACTTTTTTGAGGTTTTGGATAAAATATTTAATGACATAACTGATGCTAAGCCTAAAAAATCTAAGTGTCGTGTAATTTCGGTTTATTCAAATAAAGGCGGGGTCGGTAAGACTTCTATTGCGACAAATTTGGCTTTGGAACTTGCAAAAATTACAAAGGAAAATGTTGCACTGATTGATTTGAATTTTCAACTCGGCGATGTGACGACATTTTTGGATTTGAAGCCGTCATTTAATATTTCTTATATGCTTCAAAATCTCGATAAAATTAATGAGGATTTTCTTTTGTCGACTCTGGAAAGATATAAAGATACGAGTTTGTATGTACTTGCAGATCCGCCGTATTTTAAACAGGTTGACGATATTCTGTCCAAAAATATTTCAAAATTGTTTGAGATTTTGAGAGATACATTTTCTTATGTTGTGGTTGATACATCCGGCGGATTTGACGGAAAGGCAATGGCTGCTTTGGAAAATTCCGATTTGGTATTTTTCGTAACTATTGTGAATTTGCCTGCTTTGAGAAATTGTCAGAGATGTTTGGAATTATTTGAAAAACTTGGGTTTGAACAGGATAAAATACAGATTTTGATTAATCGTTATATGGAAAATGATGAGATTAATGCGGAGGATGTTGAGGAAGTTTTAGACCGTAAAATTTATTGGAAAATTCCTAATAATTACTTCTCTATGATGTCTGCCATAAATAAGGGAATTCCCGTCAGCGAGGTTAATGCAGACTCTAATGTTGCTTTAAGCTATAAAAATCTTGCATTAATGGTATCAGACAGTGTATTCCGTCAAAAACTGCAAGGGTAAATGATGAGTAAATTAAGTGACAGATTTAAGAAATATGATGAGTCGAAGCCGATAGCAGTTGTTGAAGAAACCCCTCCGGTTGAAGCTTTGCTTGAAAAGGTTAATTCTGTACCTTATTGGAATGAATACACGGTTGATGAACAATGTGATATGGTCAGGAGTTTTGTCAAAAACGCTGATGTTGAAAATAAGGAAGTAATTTATAACACTATTGTTCCTTATGTTATAGCTTTTGGACCGTTGCAAAAACTGTTGGATAACGAAAAAGTCAATGCCGTTTTTGTAAAAGATGATATGTCTGTGCATATTGAAATCGACGGAAATGTTTTTGATACTGAGATTGTGCTTTCTTTTAATATGTTTCAATATGTTTTAAATTACATTAAATATTCTGATAAAACTGCATATATGATTGATGTTAAACCTGATGAAAGTATTACAATAAGAAAAATTTAGCTTAAAAAGTTTTTCTTCAATGTAAATCTTTTAAATGCGTGTACATTAAGTTGGTCAACACTCGGGTCAATGTATTTGTCCATAATTTGTTTATCTACGTAATCGTTAACTGGTTTTGCGAATACTATGAGTGTTAAAAGACCGCCTATGGTTTTTAACATTTTATTTTTGAAAATCATTGTTTTTTGATATTCTTTTAATGCGGTTCTTGTTGCCTGAAAAGCATAGTCACTGTCTTTATAAGTTTCTTTCATTCTGGGGAGAACCTGTTTATATTTTTTATAAATTTTTCTTGGAATATTTGCAGTATCACCGTTTTTTATTGCTTGAGCAATATCAAATGTATTTTTAGCATTCTTTTCTGCAAATGCCATTATTTTTGCTTTGTCACCGTGCAGAATATCATAACGGTGAGTAAACAATATTCGATATAACTTTTTGAAAATATTTGATGTTTGTTTTTCGTTACTTCTTGCATTAATTTTATTTTGCAGTGTTTTCAAAACAGTTTCTTTAAATTGTTCATAATTTTCTAAAGCAGTTCCATGTGCCTGGTCAATAACGTTTCTGGTATGTCGGTAAATTGCATCTTTTGCGTTACCGGAAATCCCTGTCTTATCCAAACGCCCCAGAGGAGAAACGGCACATTGCCCCGCAAAGATTACGGCAGGCAAAGCCACAAGACAGGTAATGCCTTGGAAAATTGCTCGTTTCAGTGCTCGTTTTGCACTAGGGTTATAATTATCCTTATCATTTTTGTATTTGTCATAAATATCTGCCCCAAGGTACATAAAAGTCGGTGCCCAAAGAGCTGTACCTAATCTTGGTGCAATCTCTGAAATTGCCGTACCAACTTCGTTTGAGTAAGACATTAATACTGCACTGTTTGAATTTAACGGGTCTTTATAACTGTCTACCGGGGTAATCATATAATATATATAAACACATAATAAATTTTTTTGCTACTATGTTATAATTTAATTATGGACAGAAAATTTAAAATTTCTTCAAAATATTCGCCATCGGGTGATCAACCAAAAGCAATCGATAAACTTGTTGAAGGATTGCAAAACGGTGATGATGCTCAAACCCTTTTAGGTATTACAGGTTCGGGTAAAACTTTTACTATAGCAAATGTAATTGAGCGGGTGCAAAAACCAACGCTTATTATTGCGCATAACAAGACGCTTGCGGCACAGCTTTATAACGAGTTTAAAGAACTTTTTCCCGATAACGCGGTTGAGTATTTTATAAGTTACTATGATTACTATCAGCCTGAAGCGTATATCCCGCGTACAGATACGTTTATTGAAAAATCAGCGTCTATTAATGAAGAAATTGACCGTTTGAGGCACAATGCAACAAGATGTTTGTATGAAAGAAACGACGTTATTATTGTGGCTTCCGTAAGCTGTATTTATGGTTTGGGACTTCCTGAAAATTATTTCAGGGGTTCTGTTGAGCTTAAAGTAGGTGATGAAGTGGCGCGTGATGACTTGCTTAAGCATCTTGTGAGTGTTCAATATACAAGAAATGATTTAGTCTTGGAACGTTCTACTTTCAGAGCGCGCGGTGATATTGTTGAAATCATGCCTGCGTATGAAAAAATTGTCACCAGAATTTATTTCTTTGGTGACGAAATTGAAAAAATTGTCAGAATTGATAATGTAACGGGTGAAGTTATCGAAACTCCGGAAAGTGTCGTGATTTATCCTGCGGTTCATTATCTTTCTTATGATGAAAATGTAGATGAAACAATTGCTTTAATTAGAGAAGAATTACAGCACAGGCTTGTTGAACTTAATAATGAAAATAAGCTTGTTGAGGCTCAAAGACTTGAACAGCGTGTGAAATACGATATTGAAATGATTAAGGAAATGGGTTACTGTTCCGGTATTGAAAATTATTCGAGAATTATTGAACGCAGACCGCCGGGTTCTGCTCCTGCGACGCTTTTGGATTATTTTCAGGGTGATTTTTTGACTGTTATTGATGAATCTCACGTTACGCTTCCGCAGTTGAAAGGTATGTATCATGGTGATTCTTCGAGAAAAACTACACTGATTGATTACGGTTTCAGATTGCCTTGTGCAAGAGATAACAGACCGTTAAAAAATGAGGAATTTTTTAATAAAGTTCATCAAAAGATTTATATTTCGGCAACCCCTGCTGAGTTTGAACGACAAACATCAACGCAGCTTGTAGAACAGATTATCAGACCAACAGGACTTGTTGACCCGAAAATTTCGGTTCGTCCTATCGAATCGCAGATTACTGATTTGAAGGCTGAAATTGAAAAACGTACCGAAAAGAACGAACGTGTATTGATTACAACGCTTACAAAACGTATGGCGGAAGATTTGACTGATTACTTTATTCAAGAAGGTATAAAAGTCAGATATTTGCACAGTGAAATTCAGTCGCTTGAGCGTGTTGAAATCTTGCGTGACCTGCGTCTTGGTGAATTTGATGTCCTTATCGGGGTAAACCTTCTTAGAGAAGGGTTGGATATTCCTGAAGTTTCGCTTGTTGCGATTATGGACGCGGATAAAGAAGGGTTCTTGCGCTCAGAAACCAGTTTAATCCAGACAATCGGACGTGCTGCACGTAATGCTTGCGGTGAAGTTATTATGTATGCGGACAGAATGACCGAATCTATGGAAAAAGCCATTACAGAAACCGAAAGACGTCGTAAAATTCAGCTTGAACATAACCAAAAATACGGCATTATTCCTCAAACTATTAAGAAACCGATTGAAAATAACTTGTTGTCACTTGTTGCAAGTTATAGAGATTTGGAAGACATTGTAGCTGAGGAAATGGTTGACATGGGTATAAGCAAAAAAGATTTGCCGAAACTTATTGATCAACTTGAAAAAGATATGAAAAAAGCTGCAAAAATCCTTGATTTTGAACGCGCTGCAGAAATTCGTGATAAGCTTAAAAAACTTCGTGAAATGGCGGAAAGTTAAACAGTTTCTTTTTCACCTATTACTTCATAATCAATTTGCGCCATGTAATGCCCCATTATAGCGAGATTAAATACAGCTATAATGCACCAGAAAAATGTTGCAACAGGGTGCGGAATGCCGAAGAATATCCAGATTAAATATGTAATCGGACCTGCAATGATTAAATTAACTAAAATCATCTGCAATTTCATGAAAATTACTGCGATTAATATATCTACGCAATATGTGCTTATTGTTTTAAAATCATAAACATCGGTTGCTCTAAACCTTCTGGCAAAAAGAATGTAACCTGTATAAACAATTGAATTACAAAGTCCTGTTGTTATTGCAATAAAAACTTGTAATGTTGTCGGATTTGTTATCATATTTGAGAGAAATCCCGCAATGAAATATTCAAGCGTATAAGCAACTATAATTAACGGTGCTAAAACTATTATCCCTCTGATTCCGTTCCATAAAAGCGGAAATATATTGAATGACGGCAATACGACATTACTGCTTGAACGTACATTGGAAGTGCATTTTAGGCAAAATCCTATATATAAAATTGCCGTAAATAATGCCGTTCCGATAAAATAAACAGTTTTGTCGCCTTCAAGAAGGAATTTTGAGCAAAGAAACAAAGGAATTGCAAATATAATATACATCATAAGTGCATGTTCATCTTGCAAGCTTTCTTCAAATGCGTCTTTTATTGATGCCATATTTCCAACCTTTCAAACCGATTATATCACAATGTTTGAGGCAGTGCAATCGTAAATTTTGCTCCGTTATTTGGTGAACTTTCAACTGAAATTGTACCGTTATGGAGTTTTACAAGTTCCTGCGTAATTGTCAACCCGAGCCCTGTAGAATTTTGGATTGTGTTATCGACCTGCTCAAATTTCTCAAATATTTTTTTCTGATTTTCTAAAGCTATTCCAACCCCTGTGTCTGAAATTTCAATAATTGCTTTATCGGTAAAACGCGTGGTTATTGTGATTTCTCCATTTTTTGGCGTGAATTTTATTGCATTGCTTAGCAGATTAAACAAAATCTGCTGAACCTTTTGATAATCTGCTTTTATTGTGAAATTTTCAATATTCGTAATCAATTTTTGTTTCAAAAGAGGTTTGATTATATTCACAGTTTCATCAACTGCCTGTTTAATTTCAAACTCTCTAAGATTTAATGTTACCGCGCCTGCCTCGATTTTTGACATATCAAGAATTTCATTTATCATCTCTAAAAGATGAAGCCCCGAGATTTTTATGTCGTTCAGATAATCTTTTTGTTTGTCATTCAAAGGCCCTGCAAGAGAAACCAAATCCGAAAATCCGAGGATAGAATTAAGCGGAGTTCGAAGCTCGTGTGAAATGTGCGATATAAATTTTGATTTTGCCTGCTCTGCTTCTTTTACTTTCAAATAGCCGTTTTGTAGCTCTTTTGCCTGAAGCTTCATAATCTCTGAAAGCTCTTTGTCCTTCAGCAAATTTGCGATTATCACAGAACAGGTTTTGAAAATTTCTCTATCCTCATCAGAAAAATTTTCACCCGTAATGATAATTTCACCAAAAACAGTATTTTTTATTTTTAAATTTTCTGTCAGTTTTTGAGGAGCATCATCTTGTCCGTACGAATACTCAAGTCTTGTCGGATTTGTATAGTAAATATACCCTGTTTGAAAGTTTATGGCAGATTTCAGGGTTTCAAATATTTCTGACGGTTCAATTTCAAAAAACTTAGTTATCATTTTTCAATATAGCCTATGTATGTAAGGTTTCTGTAGTATCCGTCATAGTCTAAACCGTAGCCTACAAGGAATTTGTCGTCAACTTCAAATCCGTAATAATCAGGTTCGACATCAGTCTGACGCGTAATTTTCTTATCAAGCAAAGAACAGAATTTTGTAGATTTGGTATGGAAATTGCAGTTTAAAAAGTCAAGTAAAAATTTAGCTGTTAAGCCTGTATCAACAATATCCTCAACAACAAGAACATTTTTACCGTTCAAATCAGGCAGTGAAATATCTACGGCATTAACTTTTCCCGATGATTTTGTTCCGCCGTTATAGCTTGAAAGTCTGATAAATTCCATTTTTAAAGGCATATCAAGATGTTTTACAAGGTCTACCGCAAACATTACAGCACCTTTGAGCGCGCACACAACGTAAACTTCCTCTCCGTTGTAGAATTTGTTCATTTCTTGAGCTAATTCTTTAATTTTTGATTGAATTTCTTGTTCATTGTACAAAACATTTATTTTCATAATTTACCTCTCAATTCTATAATATGTGTGGGTTTATCAGTAACTTTTATTTTATCGTTGATGCCAAGACCGCCTGCCCAAAGAACTTCGTTGTCGTTACATAGCAGAACTATGCCGTCTTTTTTGTGGTTTGGAACTTTTTTTTCATTCAAATATTTTTTTAATTTTTGCGTTCCTTTTGTCCCGAGCGGTTGAATAATGTCACCGTCTTTTCTGTGTCTTAATGTGAAATCTGGTTTATCAATGTTTATTAATGCCTTAAATTCTTTATCTGACGGGAATTTTATCTCGCCTTCAAAAGGTCTTATTGAGAAAACAAAGTTGTCAAATTCATATTCTCCGCATTCGGTTATGTTGATTTCAGAACATGATTTTTGGCTTTTTGTAATGACATCTGTTCCGTTCTCATTCGCATACAACCACAAATCTTTTGTCAGCGACAGAGTTTTTCCAGATTTTGAATTTTTATTTTCATTTATAAATTCATAAATCTCATCAATCTTTTTTTTGTCGTAATCAATGCTATGGGAGATTAAAAGCTCGCGGATTTTGTTTTTTTCTTCGCAATCCTCGCTTGCAATTTTTGACAAGCTGTTCAGGGCATCCGTGACTTTCGGGTTAATTTCTCTCAAGATAGGCAGAATTTTTTTTCTTATAAGGTTGCGTTTATATTTTGTATCCTCGTTTGAACTGTCTTGATTTGGTTTTAAACCTTTTCTTTTGCAATATGCTTCAATTTCGGCGCGTGTTGTGTTTAGAAGCGGACGGTAGAAAATATCTCTGTGTTCCGCAATTCCTTTTAAACCTTCAATCCCTGTTCCTTTTATAATCCTGTATAATACTGTTTCTGCGTTATCGTCATAATTGTGTGCGGTAAATACGACATTAGAGTTGAATTTTTCGGCACAGCGCTTAAAGAAATCATATCTTGCTTCTCTTGCGCAGGTTTCGTTGTGCGGAACGTCATCGCCTAATGTTTCCGTATAAAATTTAATCCCGCGCATCATACAGAATTTTTCACAAGCCTTAGCTTCATTAAGGCTTTCCTCACCTCGCCAGTTGTGGTTCAAATGCACGGCTACTACATCATACCCCTCAAGCATATCTAAAAGGCACATTGAATCATATCCGCCCGAAAAAGCAACGATAAATGTGCCTGATAGTTTATATTTCTCTATAAAAGATTTAATCAAAGTTTAGCCTCTTGAAACTTCTTTACACCCTCTTTAATTTCAACCGCATCAACGCCCAACTGCTCTAATGCTTTCATAGCAAGTGAATTTGGTTCTGTTGTCAGAGCAAGAAGCATATGTGCCGATTCGATTTTTGTTTTGTTATCTTTTTTTGCAAGTTTCCAAGCTGTTTCAAGAACTCTTTTTGCACGTTCTGTGAACACTATTTCTTTGTCAAAATATTCGTTACCGAAGCCTATAAGATTTTCAACAGTTGTTCGCGCATCTTTTATGTTAATTTCAAGCTCTGCAAGCACTTGACCGCCTATCCCTGTTGCTTCTCCGATTATGCCAAGCAAAAACATTTCGGTTCCGACGATATTTCTGCCCAAACGTCTTGCTTCTTCTTTTGCAAGTCGCAATATTGTCAATGTTTCAGGCATCTGCTTTTCGATAGGTTTGATAATTGCGTGGGCAAGGTCATCATCAGAAATTTTTAATTCTTTCAAAATTTCATAAGCAATACCGCGTTTTGTTTTTAAAAGTCCCAAAACCATGTGTTCGGGTAAAACTACAGAAGAGCCGAGTTCTTTTGCGGTCTGCTGTGCCATATTCATTGTGGTAAAAGCGTTTGGCGTAAAAATAATTTGTCTGCCTTCGTATTCTGCCTGTCGGGATTGAATTTTAGCGAGTTTTTCTTCAAAATTTTCACTTGTTACACCATATTGTGCAAAAATTTGGGCAAGCTGTGAGTTTTTATCCTCAAGAATTGATGATAAAATTTGTTCTGTGCCTAAAATTTCGTAGTTTGATGTTGAAAGCTTGGAAACAGCTCGTTCAAAAACACGTGAAGCTTCATCATTATCAAAAATGTTGTCGGTCTGCTGTGCTTTATTCCCTTCTTCTCTGTTTTCGTCAATTTCAGGGTGATAAAGTCTTTTTGTTTTCTTTTGAACGAGTTTTTCAAGCAATGTTTTTGATTTGTAGATGTCAAAATTCAAATCCTCAAGGATTTTGACATTATTGGATTTTTTGTCTGAGAGTACGGAAAGGAATAAATGTTCATACAAAATTGTCGGATTACCTGACTTGTTGGCTAAATCCAATGCTTTTTTGAGAATTTCTTTGTAATCATCATCAAAAGGCAGTGTACCTGACGTTTGAGTTGATACAAAGTGCTGGTATTTTTCAATTTCTTCAAGCAGGTTTTCTCTTGTGATATCGTAAGTTTTAAAAAGCTTTAGAGGTATTCCTTTTGCTTCATCAAAAAGCGCAAGCAAAAGATATTCGGGCGCAACTGTGCGGGCGCCGGCTTCTTTGGCTACATTTTGTGATGCACTTACTACATTTATTGCTTTTTCCGTAAATCTTTCAAACATTATTCTTCTTCGTCTTCCATATTTTCTACATATTCTGCTACTTTTTCGAATTCTGCATCGTCTTCGATTGTTTCAAACAAGTATTCTTCGCCGTCTTTTGATATTCTCATAAGAACAACTTCGTCTGCATCTTCTTCATCTGCAGGTAAAAGTAGTGCGTATTCTTTTTCGTCAACTTCAACGATATCGAATAATTCGAATTTTACTACGTTACCGTTCTCATCAACGGTTTCAATGATTTGATCTTCTTCTGCCATAATAGGTTTCCTTTCGTTATTGTCTGCTTAAGTACTGTTCTAATATAATTCTGGCGCTTTCCATATCGACAAGCCCCTTTTCTTTTCTGAAATCGATTTTTCTGGAGCGAAGATTTTCTTCTGCCGTATCAGAGGTTAGTCTTTCGTCCTCAAAAATTATTTCAAAACCTGTAATCTGTGATGCAAAATCCCTGCAATCCTGAGCCTGAGAACCTTCTGTTCCGTCCATATTGTAGGGGATTCCTGCAACAATCTTTTTTACGTTATTTTCTTTAGCGATTTTTTGAATTTGTTCAACTGAATTGTCGTCGCGCGAAATGTAAGAATGACCGTTTGCGAGCATCAGCAAATAGTCGCTTAGCGCAATCCCTATTCTTTTTGTGCCGATATCAAGTGCCATTATTTTGAACATTATTTTACCCACATTTCTTCTATCGCTTGAACTCTTTTTTTATCTTTTTTTGCAAAGAAGTATTCATAAATACTTTTTCTGATGATGTTTTTGAAAAATTCACGTTTCAATGTTTTATCATTATACAAAGAATATAAATTTTGTGCAGTTTTTTCATCACCTGCAAGGTGTTTTAGTAACGAAACATTTAAAATTCTTTCTGACCAAACTCTGTATTCCTCTGAGAAAAAGATTTTTTCAACATTTTCGTCAATAAGTCTTTCAAAATCTTTCGGGTCGTCAAGAAGTTTCAAGAACTCCTCAAATTCATCGCTGTATGTGCTGTTTAAGAACCAGAAATCCGTAAAATCACATTGTAAAATACTTTCAAATTCCTGCTCAGTCAATTGTTTAACTTTATAGTTTAATTTCAACTCTGCAGGTTCAATATCTATAAGCAAATTTCTCCAGCAAACATATTCATAAGGCATTTTAGAAAGCTTTTCAGCTCTGACAAGAATCGCTTTCAAAACTTCCGGTTCTAAATCCAAAGCCCTTTGACCTCTGTAAAATCTTTCGATAATTGCGTTGCATTCAAATTTTGAAATTTCGTTAAACCCAAAACAGTCTTTAACCCCCTTGTAATCATCAATTACGATTGCAACAAATTGAACTTTCCCCTGTTTATTAATTCTTGACACAATAACCGCCTGATTCCCATGCCCGTCAGGATAGGTTATGCAGAACTTGTAAGGTTTTGAATCTTTCAGAATATTTTTATAAAATTCAATTGTATTATCTTCTCTTATACCTGCAAGTTTCAATGTGGAAATATTTTTCTTGATTGCGGGAATTAAGTTTTCATCTGCAGTTTCCAAAGATGCGTTTAAGGCATGGTATGCAAGCTGAGATTTGGAATTTCCCAAAATGTCAAGAGCAGTTTTCCCCGCTTCCGTGTCAGGCATTGATAAATATACGGGAACAAGCATGTTTGCAAGTTCATCTTTTGAATAATCATTGCCGAGCGAGTTTAGCAGAATAACTTTGTCATTGTCGGGTAATGAGTTTAAAAAGTCTAGAAAATCAATTTGAACTTCGGGATTTACAATTGCATTATCAAGAATTTTTCTTGTGTCCGCATCTACAAACTCATCGGGATTATCCAAATACTGCCCGCATTCCTCGTAAGACCAGTTTGTATCAATATCTCTCAGTAAATCCAATGCAAAAATTTTTGCCTGATTTGATGCAAGATTATTTTTTATTATACCCCACAAACGTTCAATCAAGTCTTTTGCTTCGCAGTATCTGACAAGCAAAAACTTTGTTAAATTGCCGTTTTTGCCAATCTCTTTAAATAAAAGCTTTACAATAACACTTTTATCTGTTTGCGCATCAAGTGTTCTGTAATGAATTTCATAGCTTGCAAAATCTTTTACACCGTCGAGTTCAGTGTAAATCTTAGCAATTTCTGCTTTAATTTCAAACGGATTAAGCTGCTGCATTATCTTGCTTTTCCCCAGAATGCATCAAGAATAGCCTGAGCTTCCGCTGACGGCATTCTGTCATTTAGTATTAAATATTGAACTGCAATCATTGTGCATTCTGAGCAAATGTTAACACCGGGTCCTTGAATCATTTTGATTACCTGCGTGTTCGGACGTCCGCAAAAACTGCAGTAAACCGGCTCATCCTGTGTAGTTTCTCTTTTTTTAGCTCCTAATTGAACAACTTTGTCTTCTGACATATTAACCTCACATTGTAACTTTTTTTTATAAAATTTGCCAAAATTATTTGCTTATTTTATAATCAGAATTACGTTTATTTTATGAGGATGATTATAGCATGAAAAAAGCTTTTTTACTAGCAAGTATCTTATTCATTTCCGTAATTTCAACGGCATGTATTAATAACTTTGCTGTTCAGGAACTTAACAATAAAGCAAAAGACTTTATGGACAAAGGTGATTATGTTTCTGCTATTGAAAGGTTAAAATCAAGTGTAGATTTGGACGGAAGTGTATTTGAAACCCAATATAATCTTGCAGTTGCTTATACAAAAGCTGAGGATTATGCTAATGCCGTAAAAACTTATAATGATGCTATAAAATTAAATCCTGATTTTGCAGATGCATACTATTCTCTTGCCGTTGCTGAGGAAAATCTTGCCAAAGATATTATTTCAGGCGATGTTGAAGTTAAAGATGACGGTACAATTGAAAAAAACGATGATGAAAAAGAAGATGTTAAGCTTTCTGATATTGCAAAATCAACATTGACCAATGTAATTAACAATTCAATTTCAGACTATAAGTTATATTTGGAAAAATCTCCGTCAGCATCTGATAAAGCTGAGGTTGACGCAAGTATCAAGGCTTTGGAAGAACTTTTAAAAAGCCATGCCGATTAGTTCCCCTGGAGAAATTGCATTTAATATTTTTGGATTTCCTGTTTATTATTACGGGATAATTCTTGCTGTTGCAATATTTGTTGGAGTTTATACGGCGGATTTTTTGTATAAAAAATATTATGATAGAGTTTCATATATTTTTGATTTTACGCCATATATGATAATTTTGGGGATTTTGGGTGCAAGATTATATTATTGCGCGGTGAATTATTCATACTATGTCGCTCACCCTTTTGAAATTTTTAACATAAGACAGGGCGGACTTTCTATCCACGGAATGATAATTGTAGGAATTATTTCGCTTTATGTGTTTTCGAAAATATATAAAATAAGTTTTTTGAAGCTTGCGGACGTGTTTTTGTGTGCGACAGCATTGGCGCAAAGTATCGGAAGATGGGGGAACTTCTTTAACTCGGAGGCTTTTGGAATCCCGACGAATTTGCCGTGGAAATTGTTTATTCCGCTTTCTCACAGACCTTTAGAATATATTAATTTTGAATATTTTCATCCGACTTTCCTTTATGAAAGTATTTTGGATTTTTGTATTTTTCTTGTTTTGCTTTTCATGTTCAAAAAAGGTGCGCGTGAAGGCTGTATTGCTTGTTCATATTTGATTTTATATGCGTGTGTGAGGATTTTTGTTGAACATTTACGCGTAGATAGTGTTATGGATATTGCGGGATTTCCTGTGGCTCAGGTAGTTTCAGTGATTTTGCTGATTGTTGGAATTGTCGGATTAATACGTTGTAAGAATTGATTTTAATATTTTTTTGACGTTTAATTTTGTTATGGAAAACAATTTACCTCAAAATAAAAAAGCGCTTATTTGGCTTTCGGGCGGGCATTTTATAAATGATGTTTACACGGGTGTTTTAAATCCCATTATGCCGTTCATTGCTGCAAAAATTGGGATTTCTATGGCAATTGCGACTGTTGTTTTAACAGTGTCGCATATATTCTCGTCTCTTTTACAGCCCTTATTCGGATATTTTGCAGATAATGTTTTAAGACGTCATTTTATATTCTGGGGACTAATTTTATCATCAGTATTTATTCCGCTTTCGGTTTTGTCAAATAATGTTTATCTGCTTGTATTTTTTATAATTCTTGGCAGTATCGGTTCAAGTTTCTTTCATCCGCAGGCTTTGGGACTGGCTTCCCGTTTTTCAAAAGGTGCAACAAAGGCTATGGCTGTATTTTTGGCTATGGGAACTCTGGGGTATTCTTTAGGACCGATTGTGTCATCGTCGGTAACGCAATTCCTTGGAATGAACAAAATGCCGTTTATGTCTGTATTGGGTATAATCTGGGCGTTTTTAATGTTCAAACTTGTTCCGAAAATTTCTAATGTAAAAAATGAAATTCCAAAAATTGATTTTAAAGTTGCTTTTAAAAGAATTTTAACAAATCATAAGCTTAATATTTTAAATGTTATTGCTATGTTAAAAACCGTGGTACAGTCGTCATGTTTTATCCTGCTTCCGTTTTTGTGGAAAAACATGGGACACAGACCGTTTTATATCGGCGCGGCATTGTTTATGTTTATATTTGCAGGCGGTATTGCCTCATTGGTGAGCGGTTATGTTGAAAAGCGTATCGGGGCAAAAAATGTATTTTATATTTCAATGATTTCAACATTCCCTTTATTGTTGTTGTTTATCATGACTTATCAAAAATATTCAATCCTTTCGCTTGTAATATTTGTAGTCATGGGCTTTTTAACAATGATGGCAACTCCTGTTACAATGGTTATGGCACAAAGAGTTTTACCCGAATATAAAAGTATAATTGCAGGATTTATAAACGGTTTCTCGTGGGGTGTAATTGCAATAGTTATGTCAGCGCTCGGGTTTGTCGCAGAAAATTTTGGTATAACAAACGTACTTATTGCGGTTGCAATAATACCTGCTGTGTGTTCTGTATTAGTAAAAGAATTGTTTAAAGATTAAGCTAAAATATTTAATTTATTAATTGCAGACTTTAAATTATCAAGAGAAAACGGATTAAAGGATTGTTGTTGATTGATATTTTGCACTCCGTGAAAAGAATTTATAGTCGCCTGAGTTTGCGTTTGTACGGCATTTTTCAGTGCATTAAAACGTGCTATTGATGAAACTAACATTCCTAACTCCTATACCATGTCGAACTTTATTATTGTATTACAAGCAATTTGAAAAATCAAGTGTTAACTAATGTAACAAATAGGGTAATCTTTGAAATTAGATAACTCATATATACTTTATATATATGTAAACATTAAATAAAACGAGATATTAAGAGAGAGATTTTTAAATTCCTACCTACCTACAAAGTTTAGCCCCTGATAAGGGGCTTTTTTTTGCTATGTAGACCATAGGAAACTTGGTGATTTTTTAAATATTACATTTGATGTTGAAAATATTTCTGTCGATTTCGTCAAAGTTTTTGATAATCTGCGACACGGCAGGAATATTTTTGTATAATTCAACACTTTCCATTGAAGCTATTGCTATAATTTTGCCTATGCCTGCGCTTCTTGCTGCCTCTATGCCTGATACTGCATCTTCGACAACAATACACTCTTTAGGAGCGAGATTTAAAACTTTTGCTGCTTTTATGTAAATATCGGGAGCGGGTTTGCCGGGGATTGTGCCGTCTGCGTATACGATTTTATCTATGTCAAACCATCTCGAAAGTTGAAATTCTTCTATGTAGAAATCAACGTTATCTTTTTCAGACATTGTAGCAATCGTTGTCGGAATATTGTTTTCTTTTAAGTAGTCTAAAAATTCTACAGCTCCGGGAGCAAGAACTGTGTTCTTATAATCTTTTCTACACATTTCTCTGTAAACTGCTTCTTTTTCTTTGCCTAGTTTTTCCACAAGTTCGGGTTCAGGTTTTCTGCCGAGGAGATAAGCCAGAATATCTTCATTTGTTCTGCCAAACATATATTCACGCATCTCATCATCGGTAAAAGTTTCTTTTCTTACGCGTTTTGAAAATTCACGCCATGCTTCAAGGTGCTTTTCGGAATCAAAAAATAATGTCCCGTTAAAATCAAAAATTATTCCTTTATACATTATTGCTCCATAAGTTTATTGTAGTATTCGATGTATCTTTTAGCATCTTTTTCTTTGTTTAATTTTTTGTATACATAAGCTAAATTGTAGTGAAAATCTGCTACCGTATTTTTTAAGTCGATTGCTGTTAAAAGTTCATATTTGGCTTTTGAATATTTACCGAGTTTTATATAAGCACAGGCAAGATTATAATGCCCGTATGCGTATTCAGGTTTCAGCTTAACAACTTTTTTGTATTGTTCGATTGCCATATTCGGTTTGCTGTCTTTTAGGTAAACATTGCCCAAATTATAATAAGCTTTATAATATTTTTCATCTTTTTGAATAGCTTTATTGTACATAAAAACTGCTTTATCAAGCTCGCCTTTATCTTGCATAATATTGCCTAAAAGAAGCCAATTTTGTGCTGTTCTTTCTTCTTCGGGAATACTTAAAAAAAGTTCTTGTGCATTTTTTATATCATTTCCCGCATACAAAATGTTTGCCTGATTTGAGATATCTTGATAATCCTGTGCAACAGCAGGTAATGTCATAAGTAAAAACAGTATTGCCAAAAGTTTTTTCATAATGAAATTATATTACAAATCAAAAAATTTGACAAAAAAAATAAGTATTTCATAATGTTGGTGATGTCTCTTTTACTGATTTAATTACCCGCATTTGAACTCCTTGATGCGGGTTTTATTTATAAAAATAAAAGGTCGATTTCTCGACCTTTAAAATATTCTACACTACACACTATTTTTTTATCTTGATGTTGCTATTGCTGTTCCGATACCTGCTACTGCACCTGCAAGTATTCCCCAGAAAGTTTTGCTCTTGGCTGATACTTTTAGTGCTTTTAGTAAAGGAGACGCTACACAGAATGTTGCACCGCCTACCAGTGCACCGCCGGCTACATTACCTATTACCTTTTTGGTTTTATCTTTTCTGCCAACAGGTTGTCCCGTCAATGCTGATATATTTTCTTCGGCTGATTTTCCGTCAGCTAATCCGAAGGTTACTGTTTGCATAAATCCTTGGGTTAAAGAATCTCTGCCGTGTTCTCGGATGTCATCAGGTATTGATTTTCCTGTTATCTGTGCATATAAAGTGCTTGCTCTATTGGCGATTTGTTCATCACTTGCCTGATCGCCATACAAACTTCTTACACTTTCTTTAAATGATGCGTATGCTTGCAAGATTTGTTCCTGTTCGTTGCGCATAATTTTTTCGTGAAGTATTGCGGCTTGTTTTTGAATACCTTCTTGCGGTGAGTTCAACTGCAAATCAGCATTTCGCATTCTTTGCTGCTGGCGAACCTGATTATTAATCATGAAATCTTGGTATCTTTCATAATTTCTGTAGTAATCTTCGTAATTTCCGTTTCCGCCCATCATCGGATAAGGCATTCCCATACCTATTCCGCCATAGCCGAAGCCGCCCATTCCCATCATCGGTGAGCCGAAAATACTTCCGTTCATTGTGAGCATCGGATCCATTGCCATGCCGGTCGGGGCATACAAATCAAGTCCTGACAAATCGTTCATCGCGATTTGATTTGTGTAATAATTCGGAGCAATGCCGTACATTCCGGGTGCTGCCATACTACTGTTGAACATAACCTAACCTCTAAATTTAATTTTAACCTACCTTACTTATATAAAAACATTTTGTTTGCAAAAATTGCTTTTTATGAGAAATTTATGTTACAATTCTGTTACAATTCCATTTTTTATTGAAATGGGCTGTAAAATAGTCTGAGAGGTTCTGTTTTGAAAAAATTTTTTTCGGGATTATTTACTTTATTAATATTGGCTGGTATAGGTTTTTTAATTTATACTCATCCTGAATTTGTCCGTAAACAATTGGATAAAGTTCAGGGCGTATATTATGTCTATAAAGGTGATAAGGAGCTTCGAAAACTTAAACTACAGAAAGCTATTAATAATTATACAAGAGCCGTAAATCTTTATCCAGAGCATTACGGAGCATGGTATAATTTGGGAAATCTTTATGTTGTATATGAGGATTACTATTCTGCCGTTGATGCCTACGAACAGGCATTTGAACATAACCCAAAGATGATGGTTGCACGTATGAATTACGGTATTGTTTCTGCAGAAAAACTAGGAGATTTTGACGGCGCAATTAATCAATATGATGAAATCTTAAAAACCAAACGCCACCTTTTATCAATTCCTTTTGTATACAGCAACAGAAAAAGCTATAAAGTTAACAAAGGACTTGCATATTACAATAAAGGAGTAGCTTATAAACAAAAATCAATTTATCTTGATTATGACTACGAATACAGACGTCAGTTTTTGTTAAAAGCCCTTGAAGCATACAAAGAAGCGTGCAAAATTCTCAAAAGAGATTATGATGCAAGATATAATTTGGCTTTAACTCATCATTTGCTAGGAAACTACAGAGAAGCAGGCTTGACTTACTGCAAGGCAATTGAACTTGCTCCTATGAATTACGAAGCTCATTATAATCTTGCGGTTCTTTTACGACATCTGAAATATTATAAAGAGTCTTTAGATGAACTTAAAAAAGCTTCTACATTGATTTCCACATCAAAAACAGGAATATCTTCCCGTCAGCGTTATATTTTTGATGTAATGAACGATGTTACGCGTACAATTTTAGCTAATGCAGATAATGATTTGATTGAAAAATTTTCTGATGAGCCGTCTGAGCACACTCAAATTACTTATGTTAACGGCAGAATGGTGTTTACCGACGATTTAGATAACGCGATTATAAAAAATTTGAAAGTTTGCGGTGCTAAAAAACTTATTAAAGAAGATATAGAAGATCAGCAAAGCGAATTTGATGATGTAAGATATAACGTTCATGTCCCTGGAGTAGAGTAAACTTAACCCTTAACTGCTCCTTCGTTTTCGCCTGAGATAAAATATCTCTGCATTGCCAAAAAGAATATTAAAATCGGTATTGTTGAAAGAATTGAGCCCGCTGCGATAAATCTCCAGTTTGATGAGAACATCCCCTGAAGGTTATTTACTCCGACAGGAAGCGTATACATTGCTTCTTTGGTTAAAACAATACTCGGCCACAAAAATTCACCCCAGGAACCGATAAATGTAAATATAGCAAGTACGGCAAGCGAAGGTTTTACCATTGGCAGTAATATTTTCCAAAAAATTTGAAAAGCATTGCACCCGTCAACAATCCCCGCTTCTTCCATTTCTTTGGGTATCCCTAAAAATGCCTGACGCATTAAAAATATCCCGAATGCACTTACGGCAAACGGCATTATCAAGCCGATAAATCCCGCAAAGTTGTTTACGCTGTCGACAAGGTGAAGTTTTAATGTAATCAAATAAACAGGCAGCATTATCGCCTGAAACGGAATCATAATTGTTGCAAGAATTGCAAAAAACGTAACTTTTTTGCCTTTAAATTCCATTCTTGCTAACGGATATCCTGCCATTGCGGAAAGTATAAGATTTAACAAAACGGTACCGCCCGCTACAATCATGCTGTTTATAAAATATCCGATAAAATTAACCTTGTCCCATACCCCTGTATAATTTGCCCATGTAAAGTCTGTTGGGATAATTTGCGGAGGATATGCAAAAATATTTTCGCTGTTTCCCTTTAATGATGTTGATATCAGCCAGATAAAAGGGAAAATTGATAACAGTGAAACAAAAATAAGTATTAAATGTGTCGGTAATTTCTTCATAATTGGTACTTATTCCTTTCAAAGCAAAAAATATTTATGAGTGAAAATATCATTACAATTACAAGCAGAACAACTGCCATTGCTGATGCAAATCCCAAATCCAAATTTTCAAATGCTCTTTCATAGATATAATAAACAATAGTTTTACTTGAATTTAGAGGGCCGCCTTTTGTCATTACATAAATTTCAGCAAAAACTTTCATGGCAGAAATTGCACTGATTGTTGTAACGAGAGCAATTGTCGGCATAATATGCGGAATTGTAACGGTCAAATGTTTTGTTAAAAAATTTGCACCGTCTATATCGCAGGCTTCATACAGTTCATTTGGCACACTCATAAGCGCAGCGAGATATATTATCATATAATATCCAATACCCTTCCAGATTGTAACAATAATTACCGAATACAGAGCATATTTAGGGTCTGTAAGCCAGCCGATTGAATTAAAGCCAAGACTTGTTACAACGTAATTTAAAATTCCCTGATCTGCATACAGCCATTTAAACGCAATTGCCGCAACGACTATGGAAACAATTACGGGCAAATAGATTAAAATTTTGTATAAAGTTACCCCCCTGATTTTTTGATTAATTAAAACCGCAAGAAACAGCGGAAATATCGCAAGTATCGGAACTGCAACAAATAAATATATAAATGTATTCCAAAGCACTTTATAAAATACAGGGTTTTTAAAAAGGTTTATATAATTATCAAAACCTGCAAAAGCGGGATTGTAAATATCAGCCGAATAATCTAAAAAACTAAGCCAAACCGTCTGAAAAAATGGCAGAAAGAAAAATACTGCAAGAATTATTCCCGCAGGCAGTAAGAATAAATACGGTGCATATTTACTGTTATACATACGTTGATTATTGCATTAATTAGTTTTTTGGTCAATTTGTTTACATCTTGCAAGCCAAATGTCGCTTACAACATTTTCTAAAACACGTTTGCTTACAGAACCTGTTAAAAATCTGTCTAAGCGCGATTTGTTTTGTGAACCTAGAACAATCAGATTTATTTCATTATCTTTTGAGTAATTAATAATTTCTTGCGCCGGGTTACCTGTAAGTATTGCCGATTTATAGGTTTCAACTCCGTAGTCGGCAAATATTCTCTCAATATCTTTAATTGCTTTTGAAGCATAAATATTTTGCTGTTTTTGAATATCAAGTATCCAGTTTGTATCAAGTGTTCCGTCAAGAAATAACAAATTCGGGTCATCGTTTACCATAACAATATGAATTTCTTTTTCATCAAGATTTAAGTTTGGCAGAATTTCTTTTATAATTCCGCAGGAGCAAGATGTGCCGTCTGTTGTCACAAGCAGTCTGCCGTGTTTGTTCTCCTCTTTTGCAACATAGCAGGATAACTTGCTTGAATTGATAATTTCCTGTGAAACTGAGCCCAGCCACTTTTGAATACCTTTTTTCCCGTGAGAGCCCATAATGATTAAATCATAATCCTGTTTATCGGCTTGCTCAAGTATGCTTTCGATTGCAGAACCGCAGTTTTTAATTCTTATACCGCACTGTAGTCCGAGTTTTTGAATTTCTTCCTGAGCATAATCAAGAATTGTGTCTGCAATATTTGCGCAGGAATATGAGAAATTTTCTTCCTCAATACTTATTTCATCGGGCAGAAAAGACCAATCTATTACGCAAATTGTGTCAACTTTGGCGTCTTTAACCCAGTGTGATATATTGTTTAATGAATTAAAACTTATTTTAGAACCGTCTGTGCAGAATAATATTCTCATAATTTTTCTCCTTATTTTTGAATAATATAAAATATGTTAAGGAAAATTACATTGTCTGGTATTCTATATTTTTTTCTGGTATTATTATTTTAGGGAAATGTTTTTATAGGAAAATGTTATAGTCATGGCGGCAGAACAAAATACAAAACAAAAAATTAATCTAAGGGATTATAAAGATTTAATTGAAACGATTGCAAAAGTAGAATACCAAAAATTTTCAAATTCGCATTTGATTGACTTGCCGGAACTTATTAATATCGGTAATCATACTTTATATATTTTATTTAAAAATAATCCGAAACAGGAATTTAATAATACATATTTATCCACTGCTATTAAATGGGCTGTCAGAAATGAAGTCAGACGCCGTTATAAATGGTATTCTTTAAAAAATAAAAAACAGCAGTTGGATGAAGAAAGCGGCAATTTGAGAGAGGAAGTATATAAGACTATTCTTTCTATAGATGAGATGCAGGATGCAGAAGTTCCGACTCAAATTAAGGCTGAGGATAAAACTCCCGAAGAAAGTATTGAACTTATTGAACTTAAAGCGGAAATTCTTGAATCTATGAAAAAGCTTCCTCCGCGTGAAAAAGAATTGATTGAGGAAAAATTCTTTAAAGAGAAAAAACTCAGAGAAATTGCCGAAGAATTTAATATTTCACAGTCAAGAATTTCAAGAATTATTCAATCAGGGCTTGATAAAATTAAAAGAGATTTAAAAAGACAGGGGATTATTTAGTGAAAACTATTTTTGAAAAAAGCAACGGTGTATCGGGGATAAATTTAACAGACGAAAAAGAGGATTTGAGTTTTCTAAAGGGTGCTTTGAGAAAAGATGAGGTAGGACTTCCTCAGGTGAGCGAACTGGAAGCTATGCGCCATTATAAGGAACTGTCAGATTTGAATTTTTGTATTGAAAAAGGTTTTTATCCTTTAGGTTCGTGTACTATGAAATATAACCCTAAAGTTAACGAACTTCTTGCATCATTGGAAGGGTTTGCAAACCTTCATCCGCATACTTCTGATGAGGATTGTCAGGGTGCTCTTGAATTGATGTATAAATTGCAGGAAGCTTTGAAAAAAGTTACAGGCATGGATGCCGTTACTTTACAGCCTGCAGCAGGCGCGCATGGCGAGCTTACGGGCATGATGGTTATCAAAAAATATTTTGAAGTTAAGGGCGAAAACAGAAAAAAAGTTATTATCCCTGATTCTGCTCATGGTACAAACCCTGCAAGTGCACATCTTTGCGGATTTGAAATTGTTCCCGTTAAATCAAACGAAAAGGGACAGGTTGATGTAGAAGCTTTAAAAGAACTTTTAGACAGTGATGTTGCGGCTATTATGATGACTAACCCGAATACGCTAGGTATTTATGAGGAAAATGTTCTTGAAATTTCAAAATTAATGCATGAAAACGGTTCGTTGTTATACTATGACGGAGCAAATTTCAATGCAATTATGGGATATTCAAATCCGAAATTAATGGGGTTTGATGTCGTGCATTTGAACCTTCACAAGACATTTTCAACACCTCATGGCGGCGGCGGACCGGGTGCAGGACCTGTTTGTGTTGTCGAAAGTTTAAAAGAATTTTTGCCTGCTCCTGTTGTGGCTTTTGACGGCGAAAAATATTTTAGAAACTATAATTTGAAATATTCAATCGGAAGCGTTAAAGGATTTTTCGGAAACTTTGGAGTGCTTGTAAGAGCTTACGCTTACATATTGATGATGGGCAAAAACTTGAAAGAAGCAAGTGAAAATGCAGTATTGAATGCAAATTATTTGAAAGAGAAGTTAAAAGGTGTTTATCTTTTGCCTTATGATGAACCTTGCATGCATGAATTTGTATTGTCGGGTGAAAAACAAAAACATGAAAACGGTGTTTCAACATTGAATATTGCAAAAGCTCTAATGGATGAAAATACTCACCCGCCAACGGTTTATTTCCCGCTGATTGTTCACGAAGCTATCATGATTGAACCTACGGAAAGTGAAACTAAAGAAGTTTTAGATGATTTTGTTAATGTGATGTTAAAAATTGCGGATGAAGCAAAAATAAATCCCGAAAAACTTATTTCGGCACCGCATACAACTCCTGTAAAACGCTTGGACGAAACATTGGCGGCAAGAAAACCAAACCTTAAATTTGAATAAAAAAGAGAATAATTATGAAAGAACAGAAAAAAATAAAAGTAGCATTTCCCCACATGGGAACAGTAAGTATAGCATGGGCGGCAGCGTTAAAAAAAATCGGTGTTGAACCTTTTATCCCGCCTTATACAAGCAAGAAAACATTATCATTAGGTACAAAACATTCCCCGGAAGCTATTTGCCTGCCTTATAAATTAATTTTGGGCAACTTTATTGAAGCAATTGAAGGCGGAACGGATTATGTTGCTATGATTACATCTCCAGGATGCTGTCGTTTGGGTGAATATGGAAACTGTATTCACAGCGCATTGATGGATTTGGGATATGATGCAAAATATATAGAATTGACTTTGTATGATGGCATAAAAGGTATGTATGACTTTTTGAAAAAAATCAGCGGTAAAAACGACCCGATTTTATTTGCAAGAGCCATTAATATCGCAATCAGAAAGATGTTTGTACTTGACGATTTGGAAAATATTCTTTCATATTACAGAGCAAGAGAAATCAACTTTGGTGATGCCGAAAAACATTTTAACAAGGCTTTGAAATATATTAAAGATGCCGATAATACAAGACAGCTTAAAAAGGCTAAAAAAGATGCTTTTGCTGAAATGAAAAAAGTTGAAATTGATCCGAACCGTGAAGTTTTGCATGTTGATTTGACCGGTGAAATTTATCTTGTCTGCGACAAATTTTCTAATCAGGATATTACACGCGAACTTGGCAAAATGGGTGTTCAGACCCGTAGAAGTCTTACAATAAGCGGGTTTATAAAAGATGCAATTATTCCCGAAGCTTTCAGAAAAGGTGAAACTCATTTGCAAAGAGCATTCAGAATGGCAAAACCCTATTTGATGCGTGATATAGGCGGCGATTCTTTGGAATGTGTATCTGATGTTGCTTACGCTGATGAACGCGGAATTGACGGTATTATTCACATAAGCCCGTTTACCTGCATGCCTGAAATTATGTCACAAAATATTTTCCCTGCTATGAGAGAAAACTGTGATATTCCTATTCTGCCGCTTATTATGGACGAGCAGACAGGTAAGGCAGGATATTTGACAAGACTTGAAGCTTTTGTGGATTTGATGCGCCGTAGAAAGAGAAAATTGGCTATGGCTCAGAAGGCTGATTAATTTATTTTGAGATTAGAGGATATTATAAATTATGCGGGAACTGTTTAAACAAGCTTGTAAAATAACAAATTCAAATATAATTCTTGCAGTACCTTTGATAGTAGGTATAAAAATGCTTGATTTATATACTTTCTTTTCAAGAGCGCATATGGATTCAAGCGGTAAGGTTATTTTGGCATCAATTACAGTACTCTTTATGAGCGGTGTTTTGTGTGCTTTATGGTTTTATATGGTAAAAGGTGCTGTTGCATTATCTAAAAAAGTTTTTGTTTTAGATGTAGATAGGGCAAATGCTTCTTTGGGATTGTTTAAAACTATTCCCGAAGGTATCGGTAAATTCTTTTTATCTTTTGTCGGTGTGTATTTAATTTTATTTTTTATACAGCTTATTGCAACGCCCGTTGTATACTTACTCGGGATTAATATAATCGGGACTCTGGATGAAGCATCTGCACAGGGTCTGATGCAGATTGCATCAGACCCTGCTTCAAATACCGCAATGGCATCTTTTGTTGAACAGCTTACTCCTGCACAAATAGTATTTTTCGGTAAATGGAGCTTGTTGTTTATGATTGCAACTTCGGTTATTATGTATCTTTTAATGCTCTGGGTGCCTGAAATATTATACAGAACTGCAAACCCGTTTGTTGCTTTGTTTACGTCAATTGCTAAATTGTTTAAGGATTTTTGGAATACATTCAGAATATTTATATCATTGTGGTTAATGGGATTTGTGCTGCTGTTTATTTACACGTTTGCAGTGATAAATCCTCTTGCTTATTTGATTGTAAGTATAATTATGTATTATTTTATGGTTTATTTAACTGTGTTAATTTTCTTATATTATGCGGAAAAATATGAAAAATAAGGTTATAGCGGTAGTCGGGGCAACAGCGAGCGGAAAAACTGCTTATGCTGTAGAACTTGCAAAACAAATTGACGGAGAAATAATATCAGCAGATTCAAGACTTGTATATAAAGGTTTTGATATCGGCACAGCAAAACCTTCAGTTGAGGAACGGCAGGGAATTTCGCATTATATGATTGATATCGTTGAACCCGATGTGAATTATTCTGCGGGGCTTTATGCAAAAGAAGCTAAAAAATATATTAATGATATTTTGTCTCGCGGAAAAGCTCCGATTATTGCAGGCGGAACAGGATTATATTTTAATATTCTGCTAAATAATTATGATTTGCCTGAAATTGAACCGAATTGGGAGTTGCGTAAAAGTTTGAACAAACTTTCTTATGATGAATTGGAACAGATGCTTTTTTGTTTAGATAAAGATGTGTTTGTTGAAAAAAATGATAAAAAAAAGGCAATCAGATATATTGAAATTTTGAAATCAACAGGCAAACCGTTGAAGGAAGCTCGCGGTATAAATGAAGTCGAGTATGATGTAGAATGGATCGGTTTGAATTTCCCGCGAGAAGTGCTTTATGAGAGAATTAACAGACGCGTTGATTTGATGATGGAAATGGGGCTTGTTGAGGAGACAAAAGGCTTGCTTGAAAAATATGGCCGTATCCCGAATATTGTTGACACAATAGGGTATCGTGAGATTATAATGGCGTTGGATGGTGTAATGACTCTTGACGAGGCTGTTGATAAACTTAAACAAAATACAAGAAATTATGCCAAGCGCCAATTGACCTGGTTTAGAAAAAATGAAAATATAAAATGGAATTGTTATCCTGAAAGGAAGAAAAAATAATGTTAAAGAAGTTTGCTATAGGATTAGGGATATTTTTAGTTACATTATATGTATTGTTTTTAATTGTTCCGTTTTTTATCAACGGAATCGTAAATTCATACAGTCCGCAAATTTCAAAAATGATTGAGGATGCTTCGGGGTTTAAGGTAAAACTTGACGGTATCAGAGTGATAACAACTCCAAAACTTACTGTTGGCGCAGGTGTTGAACATGTTGAAGCAGCATTGCCGACAGGTGAAACTTTTTTGACAGCTGACAACGCGGGCGGAAAACTTTCCCTTATTCCTTTGTTGGTACGTAAAATTGAGATTGATGTTGTTGGTGCAGAAAATGTTAATGTTAATTTAAAAGTTACAAAAGACGGAAAATTTTTATTAGAAAACTATATTCCTCAATCGTCAGAGCAGGCTGAACCTGTGACGGGACTTCCTTTCGGGTTTAAACTATCTAACCATTTGCCAAATATTGTTGTTAAAAATTATAATATATCATTTATTGATGTACCCACTGATAAAACTTATTCGCTATATGGTAATCTTGTAAAAATCAGCGATTTTATATTTAATAAAAAGGTTAAGGTTGTTGCTGACGGCAAATTCATGCTTCAAGACAGAGTGCAATTTAACTATGACGTTAAGTTGTTAAATAAACTTATGCCTGATACGGATTTGAATGAATTTGTGTTTAATCCGCCCGAACAGAAAACTGCTCAACCTGTACAAGTTCAGCCTGTAAATATAATTGATATTTTTAAAGCTGTTCATAATAATCAACTGACGGCAGATGTGAAGGCTGATGCGGTTATTGACAAGGGGCTTAACGGTTCAATAAATGTTTCTAATATCGGTGTTGCGGTTGACGGAAAGAAGCTTCCGCCAAGTACTGCGAATATTACATTAAAAGGTGACAAGATTAATCTCTATACTAAATTATTTACGGGTGAAAAAGAGATTACAGAAATTGTTGCAAATCTCAAATCAGGTAAACATCCTAAAATTGATTTGAATTGCAAATCTAATGCGCAGTTTAAATCATTGATTGATATGGTTGACAGTATCGCAAAAACTTTCGGATACAAAGAACTTGACACACTTACCGCAACAGGCGGAATTGATGCCGATTTTACGCTTAAATCAAATCTTAAGCATACTGACGCTTCAGGGTATATAAAAATTCCGTCAGCATCAATTGCGTATAAATTATATAATTTTGCAGTTAATAAAATAACCGCTGATATTGAACTCCCTGATTTTAATTTGAATTTGAGCGGAGTTAATTATAAAGATATTCCGTCAAATACACTTTTGAATGTGGCAGGAGTTAATGTCGTAAAAAATATTATTAATGTTTCAGGTGCAAAGGTTATCAATCCTGCGGCGACAATTACCGTTCCTACTGCAAAAGTTGTTGTGACAGATAAAGAAATTAATATTAACAGTGCAAATCTTGTTTATGATGTATTAAGGTTTAATATTTCAGGTGTAATTTCTGATTATTTAACCAAAAATATTAAGCTTGATTTGACTGCAAGCGGAAATGGTGAAGTACATCTTAAGGGTTCTGTGAAAAATTACGATACCCTTGATTTGAACATTTCTACGCCTAAAACTTTTTCTCTGGAAATCCCGGGATTTAAGAAGTCAAATGTTAAGGCTGATGCTAATATCAATATTTCAGGAAAAGTTACAAATCCGATATTGAAAGGTAATGTATCAATTCCGTCTTTGACAATCCCTGATATGCTTACATCATTAATTGATTTAAAAATTTCCTTAAACGGTCCGATTGCAAATGGTAGCGGGACGTTAAGAAAGTTTGTATCTGGCGGAATTGTAGCCGAAAATCTCGGTGCTGATTTTGATTTGGCAGGTGATGTATTTAACCTCAAAAATATTACAGGTGATGCATTCTCGGGTAAAGTTAACGGAAATGTGTCTTACAATATCTCAAACGGTCACATCGGAGTTGATTTTAAGGGTTCAGGTCTGGATGCGGAAAAAGCAATTGCCGGTGCTGCAGGTATTAAAAATGCGCTATCCGGTAAACTTGGCTTTAATGCAAATGTAACTTTGCATGGCACAACAGATATTGACATGATGAAAAATCTTAAGGGCAAAGTATCTTTTGAAATTGCAGACGGTGCGTTTGGAAATATCGGACGCTTTGAAAATTTCTTGTTTGCACAAAACCTACAGTCAAACAGCATAATAAAAGCCGCAGTAAATTCGGTTTCAGCTTTGCCTGCAATAAAAAATACTGCTCAATTTAAGACTATTTCAGGTAATTTGAGTTTTAATAACGGATGGGCAAATCTCAATCCCGTTAAAACCTCAGGACCTTCAATGGCTTATTATATTACGGGTAAATATAATCTTTTAAACGGTACTGCAAATGTTGTCGTACTAGGTAGATTATCTGCAGAAGTTGTTAAGCTTTTAGGCCCGTTGGGTGATTTATCGGTCGATAAATTAACTTCATATATTCCAAAATTCGGTAATATGACAGCTAATTTGATTAAAGCAGTGACAACTGATCCAAAAGGTGAGAATACGTCGGCAATTCCTGCTTTATCATCAGGTAATAAAAATTATAAAGATTTTAAGGTTCAATTTAACGGTGGAGTTGAAAGCAAAAGTTCCGTTAAATCTTTTAAATGGCTTTCAAAATGTGACACTTCGGCCATAGAATCTGTTTCTGTAAAAAAACAGGTTCATCAGACTAAACAGGCTGTACAAGAAGCTGTTCAACAGAAAAAAGATGCCGTGAATACTTTACTTGAACAAAAACGCAAAGAGGCGGAAGAATCTCGCCAACAGATGCAAAATGCAAAAGAAGGCTTGAAAAATCTGAAAAATCTGTTAAAATAATAAATATATATAGGAGTTGGGATATGAAAAACGTATTTAAAAAAGCGTATACTTTAGCTGAGGTTATAATTGTAATGCTTATCATTGCAGTTGTGGTAAGTGTAACTATAAAACTGACAAAAGCTAAGCTGGATAATATTACGTCTTATACTTATTACAGTGCATATAACACTGTTAGGGCTGTTGCTGCCGAGATGGTCAGAGACTTTGACCCTGAGGAAGATAATTATGCAATTACTCTTAATAAATTTTTCTTGCCTGTATATGATTATGTGATTTCACTTAACAGATTTTTCCAACCGGCATATGGAGTAGCTAATTATTGTCCTGCAGGATGTTCTCTTAGAGCTAATCCGGCCTGTTGGCAAGGAGAGTTTTCAAAAGAAAAATGTTGTGACTGTCCTGATAGTACACCTGATAAAGATCCTGCAGATAAAATAATGTGTCTAAATGGTGGTTCCATTGATCCAAATACTTGCCCTTCAGGCTGGAGTGTTGATGTTAGGACTTGTACTTGTAAAGCCCCAACACCAACCCCAACACCAGATCCAACACCAGACCCGGATCCAACACCAGAGCCGGATCCAACACCAGAACCAGATCCGGAACCAACTCCGACACCAGAACCAACGCCAACTTGTCCTGATCCTGCTCAAATCCCATGCGGACAGGAATGTAGCGCGTCTACAGGATTTGTTGTCAGAGATATTGCAGGATTCTCCAGAAACTGCCCGAGTCGTGCTGAACAATGGAATGAAGGAATTTGTGATTGTATTCCTGTTACACAGACTGTTTCGCGCAGTGGTGAAGGTTTCTGCAGATTGTTTGTAAATTACTCTAATACTGCACGATTGGCTGAAGGTGATGAATGCCAAGGAGATCAGATTAATAACGGAGAAACTGATTTCGCAGATAAAGAACCTGATATGATTTTACGTAACGGTATGATTTTATATAATGTTAGTCAGGATCCTGAACCTATAGCAGAATTAGCCGGAAACTCAAAAGGCGTCACATATATTGATTCCCAAAATCGAGAAGTTGATGTTGATACATGGGGTTATAGACTTTATGTAGATATTGACGGTCTAAGAGGCGGTAATGGTACTCTTTGGGAAGATGTTTATCCCTTCTATGTAACGTTATCAGGCACTGTAATTCCTGCTTATGATATTGATAATCCTGAAACTGCAGGCGGTGACAGCAGATTACATTTGCAGACAAGTGTATATGATGAATTTGTTGATGTTAACGGACGCCATACACAGTGGATTACAAAAAGTACAACTTTCAAAGAGAGTGCATGTAAAATGGGATATGTTAATCCCGCAACACCTTACTGTCAAGGTATTGCAGGAAATAACCAATGTGCTCAACAAAACCATGATTGTCGTATAAAAACAGTTATGCCTGTCAAATTCTTTGGATTTTAGATAGATATTTCATGAACTTTAATAAAGTTCGTACCGCCAACAAGCAATTCGGGAACAGAACCGGTGATTACAACATAATCACCATTCTGTAATCCGAGTTTTGCCGTTAAAAATTTATCCATAACTGCAAGTGATTTTTTATCAATTGTATTTTCGAAGTCTAAAGGTATAGGGTTGACACCTCTATATAATTTTATGCTTCTGCAAATGTTTTTGCACGGACAGCAGGCAAATATCGGTACACTGAGCTTGGCTTCCGAAAGCATAGCGGGAGTATATCCGCTAGCAGTTAAAGCAATAACAGCTTTAACTTTCATCTTTCTTGCCATATCGGCAATTGACATACCTATTGCCATAGCCTGAGAATCTCTTTCTTCATCAATCATTTTTCGAGGAAATTTGTTTTTTCTCATAAACTGAGATTCTTCTACCGTATCCGCAATTTTTTTCATCATTGTAACTGCTTCTATAGGATAAGCTCCTGCTGCAGTTTCACCTGAAAGCATAATTGCATCAGTCCCGTCAAGAATTGCATTTGCAACATCAGAGGTTTCCGCACGTGTCGGGATAGGGTTTTCAATCATACTTTCAAGCATTTGGGTTGCAACGATTACTACTTTTCTGCTGGAATTTGCTTTTCTGATAATCGTTTTCTGTACAATAGGTACTTTTTCGGTTGAAATTTCAATACCTAAATCGCCTCTTGCAACCATAATGCCGTCAGAAACGTTAATAATTTCGTCAATATTTTCAACAGCCTGAGGCTTTTCTATTTTTGAAATAATCTTTGTTGTTCTGTCACCAAAGCTTGCAAGTAATTGGCGAAGTTTAATTACATCGTCAGCATTTCTTACAAACGAAAGTCCCAAGTAATCAATATCATGTTTTGAAGCAAATTCAACAAACATTTTGTCGCGTTCTGTCAACACATCCAAACTTCCTTGCGACCCGGGGATATTAATTCCTTTTCTTTGTTTCAAAATCCCGTCTGTCAAAACTTTTGCATAAATTACGCCGTTTTCTACTTTTTCAACTTCAAGTTGAATTTTGCCGTCATCAATCATTATTTTTTCGCCGATTTCAACATCATCTGCCATGCCTTTGTAGTCAACGGGCAGAATATCTCCCGTAATTTCCGATTGACTGCGGAATTTTAAAATCTCGCCTTTTTTAATTTCAATTGGATTTGGCAGACTGCCGATTCTGATTTTTGGGCCTTGTAAATCTAAAAGTACAGGGATAAGAGTATTCTCTTCCTGTTCGATTTCTCTTATCCAATTTAAATTTCTTTTGTGAACCTCTACATCTTCGTGAGATGAGTTTAGACGAAACATTGTTACGCCTGCTTTGAAAAGTTCTCTGATTTTATCTTTTGATGCTGTTGCAGGACCTAATGTCGCAACGATTTTAGTCATTGTATAATCCATTTTGGGGTTCCTTTCGGGTAAATCTTAACATTTATTATCACATGTTTACAAAAATTTTTATGTACGTTATAATAATATACGAAAAAGGTTTATTAGTAAATATGAGGAATCAGAAGATGAAAAAATTTATTTCAGGAGTTATGGCACTTTGCTTATTAGCTCTTAATGCAATTCCTGTACTTGCTGTATCTATTTCCGATGTAAGTGCAAACTATTGGGCTTCTAAAGAAATTAACAGCGTTGTTACAGACAACATTATGACTCTGTCTGCAAATCGTTTCAATCCCGAAGGTAATATGACAAGAGTCGAATTTGTTAATGCTTTATTGAAAGTTTTATCTAACGAAAATTTGAATGTAAGCATTTCAAACAAATTCTCAGATGTTTCTAAAGCTAACCCTAATTATGACAACATTTTACGTTCTCAACAATTAGGCTTGGTATACGGTTATCCGAATGGAACTTTCCAACCTAACAGAGTTGTTTTGAGATCTGAAGCTCAATCAGTTATCAGCCACATTACAAAAGATATGGATGCAGATAAAGCTGTTTTGGATCAGTTCAAAGATGCTTCTGAAATTCCTGCTTGGGCTGCAAATGTTTATGCTAAAACTATCAACTACGGTATTTATGTAAACTATCCTGATTCAAGAGAATTAAGACCGAATGACAATCTTTCAAGAGCAGAAGCTGCTGTTCTTTTAGCAAGATTAAAAGCTAAATTAGATTTAGTTAAAGCTGAATACATCGGTGTTACAAGAGTTGAACACTTAAATGTAAAAAGAAATGCTCCTAACAATGAAGTTACAGTTAATAACATCCAAAGCATTATTGCAGAAGGTAACGTATTGATGGTTTCTTTTGAAGATAAATTCAAATCAGAAGAACATCAGGCTGGTGATGTGGTAACTTTCGTTGCTGAAGAAGATATTTGCACTGAAGAAGGTTCTCTTGTTATTCCTGCAGGAACTAAATTCATTGCTGTTATCTGTGATATTAAATCTGAAAGATGGTTCAACAAAAATGCCAGAGTTTATCCGCAATTAACAAAAATTGTTTTACCTAACGGAAAAGAAATGGCATTCAATGCTAAACCATTCTCTAAAGACTATTCTCTAAAAGAAGGTCCTTGGATGACAGCAGGTAAATTGTTAGCTTACACAGCTTCAGGTGCTGTAATCGGCGGTGGCGTAGGTACAGGTATTGCATTTATTCCAAGTCCGCAAAAAATCGGTACAGGTATTGCTGTAGGTGCTCCTGTAGGTGCTGCTGTTGGTTTGGTTACAGGCTTGGTAACTCCGGGTCTTAAATATCACGCTAAAGCAGGCGAAGATATTTATGTAATCTTGTTAGATGATGCAACTGTTATCAAAAAATAGGATTAAATTAAACTTAAAAACGGACTGAAATTAATCAGTCCGTTTTTTTTATGCTTTTGTAGTAATACAAAGTGATAATTATACTTGCCCTAAAGAATGTCGAAAACTAATGAGTAAAGTTTTAAGATGAATATGTAAATTTAATGGGAGTAGTTCTTATGAAAAAATTATTTATCTCAATGGCACTTGTAGGTGCAGTATTCTTTGCAGGACAAAGTTCTTTTGCAGCGTGCGGATGCACAGGTATTGAACGAGAGGTAAAAACACCTTTTTATTACTATCTTAATCCGCTTCAATATGTCGGTATCGGTAATAATTATACAGGTTTTAGTTTAAATCCGATGACAGGTTTTAAAAACTGTAACAAGGCTAAGGTTAAAAAATGTGATGAGTGTACAAAAATAAAAATTAAACCTTGTCCGACATGCCAAAAAGCATTTAACGATGAACCTGAATGGATATACGTTCAGCCTAAATGTACCTCCTGCGGTCATTAAAAAAGAGCCCTTTGGGGCTCTTTTTAGTTTTGAATTATATCTCTTAATGTCTTAAATATTTTATCTGTAATTTCCTGAATGTATTCTTGTGACACCATACCGTTAATAACAGCATCTGAGATTTGATAAGCAGGTCTTATGTATTGTTGCGCAGTTTTATTTACATCCGCAAACTGCAGATCTGCAGCAGCTCCTGTTTTACCCCTAAGAGCAGCGCGTTTATACCATCTGTCTTTTATAACTTCAAGCGGAGTATAGACATAAACTTTTACGTCCATAACCTCTCTAACTCCTTCATTTAATACATATAAACCTTCTGTTAAAATAACTTTAGCAGGTTTTTTAACGTCTCCGTTAGGATCAGAAACGCAAGTTACAAAATCATATCTTGGAGATGTGATTTCTTTGCCTTTTTTAAGTTCAATAAGATGGTGTTTCATTAAATCTAAATCAATTACGTCAGGAGTATCAAAGCTAAAACCTGTTTTGAACAATTCTTCATAGCTTCCAGCTTCTTGAAGTTCTTTTGAAGTGTCTTTATAGTAATCGTCACAGCGAATAACTGTATAAATGCCTTCTTTTTTATCTTTAACACACGCTTTTATAGTGTTATCAACAAAAACAGTTTTGCCAGAAGCGCTTTCGCCTGTAATACCGATTAGAAAAATTCTTTTCTTTTCTTGAACAACTTTTCTTGCAATGTTAAGTATAAGATTTTCCGAAGTCTTTAAAAATAAGGGCTGCGGCTGTAATTTATCTTCTTCCAAGATTTTTTTCAAAGCATCAACAATTGTAGATATAACTTCCATATCGCGTCTGCTTGAATAATAATCATAGCTTGTTAAAAAATCTGTAACCATTCTATATTCCCCTGTATTTTAACATTTTACATTAAAATATTTTATTTTTGTATTAATCACTAAATTTTGTAACAATATTGTTATCTTTGTTAAAGTTTGTTCTAAAAAATGCCGTTATGGGAATATGTGAAGTAAAACATGTAAAATTAAGGAGATGTGTCTAATGTATCATGACGAAATTTTTGAAAACGCATTGAAGGATGTTAAAGACGAAAGTTACAAAGCTTTAAAAGAAGAGATATCTTCAATGGAATTTGCAATTGAGCGTTTTTTGAAAAGTGTACTTGAATGCACTACATTTAAATCCGAGCGAGATTTTAATATGAGTGCATTATAGTAAAAAAGACCTCAAAGAGGTCTTTTTTTTATGAATTAAAATCTATGTGTAATCCTGCCAATTGTGCATCTAATTCCGGTTGTGCTACATAAGTATTATCTTGCGGACAGGTAACTTGTTCATCGATTCCTTCAGCGAGCATTTCTTCTCTGCCATCAATCATCATTTGATAAGCTTCAACTAGTTCTTTCATTTTTGTTTCATCACTTTGAGCTTCTCGAGCCTGCTCGATAGCAGCTTTCTGTTTCTTTTTTTCTATTACTGATGGGCCTACTGCAGCTTTTGCAGCTTTGCTGCCGAGCCAACTACCAATAAGCCCGCATCCAATGCCTATAACAGCTCCAATAACTGTTCCTAAACCTGGAACAACAGAACCGATAGCACTGCCTGCGATTGCAGCTGATGCAACTCCGCCAAGTGCTGCCCCTGCAGCATGTCCTGCCCACCAACCGACACCTGCACCTGCAGCTACTGCAGCAGATTTTCCGGCTTGTTCTAATTTTTCGGATGTTGTTCCTGTTTTATAAATTTCCCAGTTTTCATATGTATCAACTCCAAATTCAATTAATGCAGTAAGTGCACCGCCGCCTTTTACAAAGCCTTTTAACGCTTTGCAGCCACCAGCTGCTATTTTAGCACCTTTGCTTGCACCCTCAACTGCACCTTTGGCAATGGTGTTATTTATTCCCTTGCTTAATGCATCTATGCCTGTGAATTTTTTTAAGCTAGAACCTATTTTGGCAAGTCTGGAACCAGATTTGGGAGTTATATTACCAGCTTTAATTCCTTCTGCAAGTTTCGCATCACCTTGCTTAACTAACTTACCAAGTTCGTTAAAAGCTGTTTTAGCTTCTTTGAATTTTTTATTTTTTATTAGTTCCCTTATTTCTTTTAGTTTTTTCTTAGCATCTGCGTATATTTTTTGATTAGCTTCCCTTCTGGCACTAGTATTTTTTTTATAGTTACTATAAAGTTCGCCAAATGCTTGACCGTATTGTCCGTAGTTTTTTATTGCAAATTTCGGGATATCATAAAATATTCCTCGAGTACCCTTCCAGGCTCCTTTTAAAACTAATGGACCTCCGACACACAAAGCTGTGCCGCCTACCACTGTTGTTCCAAAATCGGCACCTAGGCCATTAGCAGTTCCGGCTCCGATTGGTCCTAAACCCTCTATAGCGCGTGCCATATTTACCGCATCAAAATACGTATACACATTTGGCATATTTTCTTTTCCCCATTAAATTTTTACAGTAATTTTGATTACTGTAACTTATATTTTCCCCGTGTATATATATAAACGATATCTGTTTTTAATAATTGCTAAATAAAAGTGCTTTGTTAAGAAATGTTAACAAAGCACTATATTTAACATAAATAATTCATTCTGTTCATTCCTGATGTCATTGCCATAAAGTCTTGATCCATATAGTTCCCGTTAGGAAGCCCATAACCGCCTTGGAGCATTTGACCCATTGCCATTATCTGCTGAGGTGTCATTGTTGCTTGAGGAACATTAAAGTTTCCCTGGGCATATGGATTAGATGCAAACATATTGTTTCCATAAGGATTGGACATCATTTGCTGTTGCATTAATTGTTGTTGTAATAATTGAGCTTGTTGTTCGGAAGTATTTGCCTGTGCTAATGCTTCTTCCATTTCAGCTTTCTTTTCAGTGTGGCTTTTGCCCGTGATTTTGCTAACCAGCCAATCGCCGCCTATAGCACCTATTAATCCGCCTACAATCGGGATAGGAATTAGTGCTTGACCTATTGCAAAACCTGCCATACTGCCAACTAATCGGCTTCCGGATTTTACAATTTCAGTAACTCCGCCAACTAAACCTTTGTCTTTGAACGCAGAGAAAATGTTCGGAAGTTCAAATGCAACCATTAAGATCCCGCCTATTAACGGCATTCGTTTCCATAACTGTCCGCCAACAGCTTTTAATTTGCCCAGACCTTTAGCGCCGTTCCAAGCTGTTTTCATTCCATTTGGAAGTGATGTTAAAGAATCTCTCATACCTTTCCATAGCGACGGATTAGCATCAATGGAAGCTTTTTCGGCTTTTATAAAACAATCGCCGATTTGTTTATGAATATTTTTCCACCCTTGAGCTTTACGAGACGCTTTTAATGCACTTTCTGCGGCTTCCGTAAATTTAGGATCAAATAACAAGCGACCTGCGCCTTTAAAAATTCTACCTATAGCGACCATAATCTAACCTACTTTTAACCTACCTTACTTATATAAAGTTTTTGTTTTAGTAAAAATTGCTTTTAATTTTGGTTTCTGTTAAGTTTTGTTAATATTTACAAATATGGCTGAAAGGTGTATAATCAGCTTATGTATTGTAGTGACGGACGAATTTTTATTGAAGATGATGACCAATGCATTGACTGTAAGAATTATGCAGAAGGTGTTTCATGCCCGCTTTTGACGGCATTAGGGCTAGGTGTTGTTTACCTTGAAGATAGTTTGACTGTTACTAATTGTGGTTTTTTTGAGAAATTTGAGAGATGTTTACACATAGTGAGGAATAATGAAAACGATAACACTGATTAACGGGGACGGTATAGGACCTGAAATTTCCGATGCAGTTGTAAGAATTATTGAGGCATCAGGATTAAAAATAAATTGGGATGTACAGACAGCAGGGGCTGATGTTATAGAAAAAGAAGGAACTCCGTTACCTGAAAGGGTTTTGAATTCTATCAAAACAAATAAGATAGCATTAAAAGCTCCCGTTACAACTCCGATTGGGAAAGGGTTTCGTTCAGTGAATGTTCAGTTGCGCAAGGAACTTGATTTATATGCAAATCTGCGTCCATGCAAAAATCTTCCAAATGTCAAAACTCGATTTGATAATGTTGATATAGTTGTTGTTCGTGAAAATACTGAGGATTTGTACGCAGGAATTGAACGTCAAGTTGATGAAAATACTGCAGAAAGTATTAAGATAATTACGCGCAAAGCATCTGAACGTATTGCAAAATTTGCATTTGATTATGCGGTTAAAAACGGGCGTAAAGAAGTTTGTGTTGTCACAAAAGCTAATATTATGAAGCTTTCTGACGGTTTATTTTTGGAATGTTTTAGAAACATTGCAAAAGATTATCCGCAAATAGTGACACGTGAAATTCTGGTAGACAATCTTTGTATGCAGTTGGTTCAAAATCCGTCGCAGTTTGATGTTTTGGTTCTGCCAAATCTTTACGGTGATATTGTTTCCGATTTGTGTGCAGGTTTAATCGGCGGGCTTGGAGTTGCACAGGGCGCAAATATCGGTGTTGATTGCGCGGTATTTGAACCGGTTCATGGCTCTGCTCCCGATATCAAGGGGCAAAATAAAGCAAACCCGACAGCATTGTTATTATCAGCAATAGAAATGCTCCGTTATATAGACGAGCATAAATATGCTGATAGAATTGAAACAGCATTATTTAAAACTTTAAAAAGCGGAATTTGTACGGGCGATTTAGGCGGAATGGCTTCAACTTCCGATTTTGCCAATGCGGTAATTAAAAATCTTTAGTCAAGTCCGAGATCGCGCAAAAATCTTTTATTATCAGACAATTGTGTTAACTTGCTTTTTTCAAACGGATCTTTTACACCGCTTGCGAACAATTCATCCATAATTCTGTTATGTGAATCATTCTCGGGGTCAGACAGAACAAGTTTGGAAAAGTTATTTATGTCACACTTGTGTTCATATAAATTAAGAGCCGAATGCGTCATTTTATTGAGAAAAACATTTTCGTTTCCAATCGGATTTGTTGAAGCGGATGCTTGTTTTTCCCGTTCTTGAACCAATTTTTGTGCAAGTTTCTTAAATATATACCCCATACTCATATTATACACCTTATGTCAAATTTTGCCATAATTCTTAACATTCTTAACAAGATGAAATTTTTCTTGATTATAAGTTGTATTTTAAATATAATAGCTTCAGAAGAAAGAGGAATAAAGATGCTTGATATTAAACTGATTAGAGAAAATCCTGACAAGGTAAATGAACTTTTAAAAAGAAGAAATCCGGAACTTTCAATTGATGCGGTTCTTGAAATTGATGCGGAAAGAAGAAAAATTCAGGCACAGGCTGATGAATTGCGTGCTAAAAGAAAAAATGATTCTCAAAAAATCGGTATGATGAAAAAAAACGGTGAAAATACTGATGCAATTCAAGAAGAAGTGCGTAAACTCGGTGATGATATCAAGGCATTAGAGGATAAGCAAACTGAACTTGACAATAAACAGCGTGACATTTTGCTTCATACACCTAACATTCCCGATGAAACAACTCCGATAGGGCTTTCTGAGGATGATAATGTTGAAGTTTATAAATGGGGTGAACCGAGAAAATTTGATTTTGAATTTAAAGCTCACTGGGATTTGTGCGAGGAAAAAAATCTTGTTGACTTTGAACGCGGTGTGAAAATTTCTCAAAGCAGATTTACTTTGTATCGCGGTAAAGGTGCAAGATTGGAACGTGCAATTATTAATTTTTTCTTGGATTATCATACACAGGAACAGGGTTATGAGGAAATTTTACCGCCGTTTATGGCAAATGCTAATACTATGACAGGTACAGGTCAGCTTCCAAAGTTTAAAGAAGATATGTATAAATGTGTTGATGAAGATTTGTACTTAATCCCGACAGCTGAAGTTCCTGTTACAAATATTTATTCGGGAGAAATTCTTTCAGAAGATGATTTACCGAAATATATGACAGCATATACTCCGTGTTTCAGACGTGAATCAGGTTCTGCAGGTCGTGATACAAGAGGTTTAATTAGAGTTCACCAGTTTAATAAAGTTGAACTTGTAAAACTTTGTACTCCGGAAACAAGCAAAGAGGAACATGAAAAATTAACAGAAGATGCTGAAAAAATGCTTCAATTATTGGAACTTCCATATCGCCGTGAAGCTTTATCAACAGGTGATATCGGATTTTCGGCGAATAAATGCTGGGATTTGGAAGTTTGGATGCCTTCTTACAACGCTTACAAAGAAATTTCAAGCTGTTCAAACTTTGGCGACTATCAGGCAAGACGTGCCAATATAAGATATCGTGACAAAGAAAGCGGAAAAACAAGATTTGTACATACAATCAACGGTTCCGGACTTGCTGTCGGCAGAACATTTGCCGCAATTGTTGAAAATTATCAGCAGGAAGACGGAACAATTATTATTCCTGAAGTTCTCAGAAAATATACAGGATTTGACAAGATATAAAAAAAGCTCCCGATTGGGAGCTTTTTTATTAATGTCTGATTAATTCAAAAATGTAATCTAACATACCGTCACGGATTGTTACTTCATCTTCACCATTTTTCAAACTGTTTTTTAATTCCATTAATTCAAGTTTATTTTTTTGTTCTAAAATTCTTTCTTCACCTTTACTCATTCTTAGTGGATTAAATTTCTGAGCTTTATTAGAAAGTTTTTTCAAAAAATGCACAAGGCTATATGCTGATAATGAATGCGGATTCCCGTTTGTATATGTTTTTCCGCCAATTGTCACATCCCAATGACCATTAGCAGGTTGTCCGAAATAATAACCTAAATCTTCAATATCAATTTTTACAGGGTTATTTGCTTCTTTTTTGATAATTTGTAATGATTTTAATAAATCGGGAGTACTCAGGTCTTGGAAAGTTTCCATAACTCTGTCTAAAGATGCTTCACCGCCTCTTACACGAAAGCCTGTAAAATTTGGGTTATTTTGATAATAATTGATACCTGCTTGTCCTACTTGCATAATTAATTCCTTTTCTTTTCTACACACATTTACTAACTTTCCTGAAAATTATAATTGCCTGTTTTGCTTAACATGTTTACAAATATTAATATTTCGGGCATAATGTAAATATATGAGGAGATATTAATGTACGAATTCCCGTTTGAGCTGGATGATTTTCAAAAAGATGCCTGTGATTTTATTAACGAGGGTAAAAGCGTTGTTGTATGTGCGCCTACAGGTGCCGGAAAAACAGTTATTGCACAGCACGCGATACATAGAGCCCTTGAGGAAGGCAAAAGAATTTTTTATACTACACCTTTAAAAGCTCTTTCTAACCAGAAATATTATGATTTTGGCGAAAAATACGGTTATGATAAAGTCGGGCTTTTAACGGGTGATACATCTTTGAACCGTAACGGGCAGATTGTTGTTATGACAACGGAAGTTTTCAGAAATATGTTGTATGGCACAAATTTCGGCTCTGTAACTGATAATATGAAAGACGTAAAATATGTTGTTCTTGATGAAGTTCATTATATGAACGATGAACAGCGCGGAACGGTTTGGGAAGAAAGTATAATTTACTGTCCGACAAATGTTCAGATAATTGCATTGTCTGCAACAGTCGCAAATGCAGATGAACTGACGGATTGGATTAATACGGTGCATTCAAAAACAGAACTTGTTGATACGGATTTCAGACCTGTTCCTTTAAGATTTTTCTATTTCGACAGTTCGCAGCCGACAAAACTTTTACCGCTTTTAACTCCAAGCGGACAGCTTAATAAAAAAATCAGACCTGAAAAAAGAGTTTTTGGTAAAAAACTTCAAAACAAAAAAAGTTACGTGAAAGATATAATTAGGAATTTAGAGCAGAATGATATGCTTCCTGCTATATATTTTACTTTTTCGCGTAAAAAATGTGACGAACAAATGGAAAAATGCGCATCTTTGGATTTGATTACAAAAGGTGAAAGAGCACAAATTCAACAGATTATTGATGAATATATTGCAGAGAACCCGCATCTTTATAATAACAAACATATTGAATATTTGTTGTGCGGTGTTGCATCGCACCATGCAGGACTTTTGCCTGCCTGGAAAGGATTGGTTGAAAAACTGTTCCAAAAAGGTTTGATAAAGGTCGTATTTGCGACAGAAACTCTTGCTGCAGGGATTAATATGCCTGCACGTTCGACCGTAATCAGTGCAACAAGTAAAAGAACCGACAGCGGACACAGAATGCTTACGGCAAGTGAGTTTTTGCAAATGTCGGGTCGTGCAGGTCGCCGTGGGATGGATGAAATCGGATATGTTACGATTGTCGGAACGCAATTTCAATCTCCCGAGGAAGTTGCGGAACTCGTTTTGAGTGATGCAAACCCTCTTGAAAGCCGTTTTTCTCCAAGCTATTCAATGGTATTGAATTTGTTACAGCGTTTCAGTCTTGATGAAGCAAAAGAGTTAATTTTGAAAAGTTTCGGTTATTTCTCATCAGGTTCACGGTTACAGCCGTTAATTAAAGCTCAGGAACAGATTAAAGGTGAAATTAAATCCCGTGAATTTGTCTGTCCTTATAAGCTGTCTGATGATGAAATGCATGAGTATGATAAACTTCGTCACATCTATGTTCAAAACCGTCAGACTTATAAAAAGGTTTGCAAACAGGAGCGTTCAAAAAATCGCCCGCTGTCAGCAGAGGTAAGACAGTTTGGTGCTCAGACAAAAGATATGCTTGAAAAGATGCATAATTTTCATTGTGATACTTGCAAGCTTTATAAGAAACATGCAAAAAATGTTGAGGTTCTGGAACGTTTTACTGTACGCTATAAAAAATTAGAAAAAGAGATTGAAAAACAAAAGGATATTTTCTGGAATAAATTTCTTGCACACAGAAGTGTTTTGATTGATATGGGATATTTGAAAGACGATTATCCGACAGAGCAAGGCGTTACGACATCTCAGGTGCGTTCTGAAAATGAATTGTTTATAGCGGAAATAATTTTTTCGGGAGTGCTTGAAAATCTTACACCTGCACAGTTAGCAGGTGTGATTTGCGCGATTACGACGGAAGATTTAAGGGTTGATATTCCGTATCTGCCGATTTCTGAACCTGTCAGAAAAACATTGAATTTAATCAGAAATATTCGTCGCAGGGTTGAAAAAGTTCAAACAAGATATTCTGTGGAAGCTCCAATGTATATTAACCCTTATTTTAGTTCATTAATTGAACTTTGGGTTGATGGTGCGGAATGGGAAACTATTACAGAACAGGTTGATATTGGTGAAGGCGATATCGTTCGCTCGTTCAAGCGTGTTGTGGATGTTTTAAGACAGTTTACAACTATTGAAAATGTTCCTGAAGCACTTGTTTTTACTGCACGTGAAGCGATTGATAAAATTCAGAGAGAACCGGTTGATATAGATTAGGAGCGTAGCCGCTCCACCCGCCACATTAGGTTTTGTAGAATCTTATAGAAGGTTCTTTTATAATACGCATGCGAGTATCATTAATATCATTGTACCGATTTGCATAGCTGTTGCCATGTTTTGTGAAAATTTGTTTGAATCATATCTGCTTGCACTTTTTGTAGCTTTGTAGGCACTTGATATCCTGTTTATACGTGTTTGTTCGTTGTCTTCTGCAAATGTTGTGCCAAACATTGTTGATTCAAGTCGTGATATTCTGTTTTCTGTGCTTTCGTTGTTAAATGAACGTTTGAATATCGATTTTTCAACTGATGCAAGATTTGTAGGACTGCTTTTTCTTGCATTGTAGCTTTCGTAATCAAAATCTTGTGCACTGTGATATTCGTCAAGTTTGTAGTTTTTATCAAGTGGGATAACATCTTCATCATAATAGTCATTTGAAGATTGTGCGATATTGTTATCCATGAATGATTTTGGTTTAATTTTAGCCTGCAGTCTTTCCACACGGGTTGAAAACGGGTCATTATCGTAAGTTTGCCCCAATGACTGTTTCTCAAGACTTGCAAGACGGCTGTTTAGGTCTTTTGTTTTAAACTCTTTTTTGAATACTTGTTTTTCAAGTTCGTTTATTGACGGGTAATCAACATTTGCACCTGCAGGCGGAAGTTTTTCCTGTACGATTTTATCTTCTTCCTCCATAAATGTATCTTCTTTTGGAGTTATTTCCTGACCGATTAAGTCAGCTGACATATCATTTTTCAGTGCATTTAAGCGTTCTTGTATACTCCCGCTTTTAGCTTGTCCGTAAACACTTTGTTCTACACGTTCGAGTCTGGATGCGTCATCTCCCGTGGTGTACGTGAAACCGTATAATGAATTTTCTATGTTATCCAATAAGCTGTTTGCCATTGCACAGTTTATGCTTAATAATATTCCGAGTATAAAAATAAATTTTTTCATACTAAAAGAATAAGATTTTTTTTATGTTAAAACATTCTACACGCTTGTTATTTGAAAATTTTTACAAATAAATAAATCCTCGTAGTACTTTAGACTTACGAGGATTTTTTATATTAGAGAAAAGTATTAATTCTTTAATTTTCTTAAAGCTTCCAATTCATCTTGGAACGGTGAAAGATTGGTTAATTTTTCTATAATTCCCGGCATTTTTTCGCATACATAATCAATTTCTTTTTCTGTAGTAAATTTGCTTAAAGAAAATCTTATGCTGCCATGGATTGCCGTAAACGGTACATTCATTGCACGCAATACGTGAGATGGCTCTAAAGAGCCTGATGTGCAGGCACTTCCCGAACTTGCGCAGATACCCAAATCACTCAAATGAAGCAGAATTAATTCACCTTCAATGTATTCAAAGCCTATGTTTGTAGTGTTTGGAACTCTGTTTATGATTCCTGCATTTAATCTTGCATTATATACGTTTTTCAAAATGTTTGATTCTAATTTGTCGCGTAATCTTTTAACTTCTGTTGCCTCGTATTTTAAATGATCAACAGCAAGTTCTGCGGCTTTTGCCATTCCGACAATATAAGGAACATTTTCTGTTCCCGCACGTTTCCCGCGTTCCTGATGACCGCCTATGATAAGCGGTTTTATTAAGGTTTTTGAATTAACATAAAGAGCTCCTATGCCTTTCGGGGCGTGGAATTTATGTCCTGAAATGCCGACTAAATCAGCACCAATTGCTTGAACGTCAATCGGAATTTTACCTGATACCTGAACCGCATCTACAAAGAATTTAGTTTCTTTGTTTTTTGATTTGATGATTTCTGAAATTTTTTCTATCGGGAAGATTACACCCGTTTCATTGTTGGCGTACATAACAGAAACAATTGCCGTATCATTTGTAATTTTTTCGGAAAGTTCTTCCAGATCAAGTTCACCGTTTGAGTTTACGCCGATATAATCAACTTTATAGCCTTCTTTTTCCAGTGCTTGATAAAGATTTAAAACGCACGGGTGTTCAACTTTTGTTGTTATAACATGGCGTTTGTTTTTGTTCATATTCAAAACACCGCGAATGGCAGTATTTGCACTTTCAGAACCGCATGAGGTAAAAATGATTTCCTTTTCATTTTCTGCATTAAAGAAATCTTTCATCACTCCGCGAGCTTCTCTTACCGCATGATTGGAACGTTTTGCAAAGTCATAGATACTTGACGGGTTTGCGTATTCTTCCTGAAAATATGGCATCATTACTTCTAATACCTGCGGATCGATTTTTGTTGTGGCATTATTATCTAAATAAATTAAACTCATACTTCTACAACCTCAATATTTTTGTCTACTGCTTCTCTTAATGTTGTTTCAACAAATGCTTTCAAAGTCAGGTGTGAATTTTTACAACCCGAGCATTTGCCTCTGAGTTTTACCATAACCTTATTGTCCTGAATATCAACAAGTGTAATATCTCCACCGTCTTTTTTCAGTTCTAGAGAAATTTGGTTTTCAATAATATTATTGATTTTCAGGATTTTTTGAGCAGGTGAAAGAGTGTTTTCTTCCGTTTCTTTTTTGTAGTAGGTATCAATAATATCTTTAATTAAAGATTTGCATCTTCCGCAAGCACCGCCTGCTTGGGTAAATTCTGTAATTTCTTCTACTGTTTTAAAACCGTTTGATTTAATTGCATCCCAAATTTGGTTTTCAGTTACACCAAAGCAGGTGCAGACAATTTTGTCGGGTGCTTCATTCCTGATTTCATCCAAATCCTGGTAATTATCCCAGTTTTTGAGAGCATCTTCAAGAGCTTCATAGCCCATAACGGAGCAGTGCATTTTCTCAGGAGGAAGCCCGTCAAGCTGGTCTGCAATATCTTGGTTTGTAATCTTTTTAACTTCGTCAACGGTTTTTCCGATAATCATTTCAGTTAAAATACTTGAACTTGCAACGGCAGATCCGCATCCGAATGTTTGAAATTTTGCATCTGTTACAATATTATTTTCTATTTTTAAATATATTTTTAATTGGTCACCGCAGGCAAGCGAACCTGCCAAACCGACAGCATCTGCATTATCAATTTTGCCGACGTTTCTCGGGTTTCTGTAGTGATCTATAACTTTATCCGAATAATCCCACATAATTATTTTCTCCTTATTCTTACATTTTAACGCAAAAAAAATATAGCGAATACATAATTAATATAAAATTAATTTTTCTGTTATAATTATTCTATGAACTATATACCTTTATACAGAAAATATCGTCCGCAAAAATTGGAAGAAGTAGTCGGACAAGAGCATATTAAAAAAGCTTTAAAAAATGCTATTGAACTTGATAAAATTTCGCACGCTTATTTGTTTACAGGTCCTAGGGGAACGGGTAAAACTTCTACTGCAAGAATTTTTGCAAAATCTTTAAATTGCAAACAAGGACCAACAATCACTCCTTGCGGAGTTTGTGAAAACTGTATTGATATCACAAATTCAACTCCGATGGATGTTATCGAAATTGATGCTGCAAGCAACAGAAAAGTCGAAGATGCTCAAAATATTCTGGAAAAGGTTATGTATGCGCCTGTTAACAGCAGATACAAAATCTATATTATAGACGAAGTTCACATGCTCTCAACTACTGCTTTTAATGCACTTTTGAAAACACTTGAAGAACCACCGAAAAATGTTATTTTTATTCTTGCTACAACAGAAGTTCATAAGGTTCTTGATACAATCAAAAGCCGATGCCAGAGATTTGATTTTAAACGTATTACAACTGACGATATTGTAAAACATTTAAGATATATATCTGATTGTGAAAAAATTAATATTACAGATGATGCTCTTTCTACTATCGCAAAAAATTCAGCAGGCGGAATGCGTGACAGTATAGCATTATTAGACCAATTAAGTGTTCTTGACGGCGAAATTACAACCGATGATATTAATAATCTTCTCGGTAGACTTTCTTTTGATACATTGAATAATTTGTCGGATAAAATTGTTAATTCAAAACCGCAAGAAGCTATTCAAGAATTAGAAAATATTTATAATTCGGGCAATGAACCTGTTCAAATTTTGACAAACCTTATGGATTATCTGAAGAATCTTTTGATTGCAAAAAATTGTACAAAAGATATTGCACTTGAAATTACTCAGGCAAATGATGCGCAGATAAAAGCGTTAACGGAACAGGCTCAAAATCTTGAAACTCACCAGATTGTATTTTTAATTGACAAATGCTCGGAATATATTAAAGAATTGAAATTAACCAATAATCCGCGTTTGTGGCTTGAAGTTGCGATAATTGACCTTGCAAATTTGACAGAAAATACAAAACTTGTTGAATTGCAAAACAGATTGGCAAGACTTGAGGGTGGTGCTATAGAGCCAGTAAAGGTTACTGCCTACAAGACTGCTCCCGCACCTGTTACAAAACCTGAAATTATGAAGCCTGCACCTAAACCGATTCAGGCAGAGCCTAAAAAAGTTGAACAGTCGCAGTCGCCTCAGGAAGAATTCTCTCCGATGCCAAAATCAAAACCTGTTGCAGGTGCTGATGTATTGGGCTTATGGGGACAATTATTGGAAAATGTTCAAAGTGCACCGACACGCGCTCTTTTAAAACAGTGGGGCGCGCCTGTAAAAATTTCAGCAGAAGAAACCGTTTTAACTATGAAAAACGAGATTTTTCTAAATCAGGTTCAGAGCGGTTCTAAAAAACAGTCAATTATTCAAGCAGTGGACAGCTTGTTCGCACAATCGAATTCTAATGTTGTCATTCGTCTTCCTCAAGCGGGTGATGATGCTGTCAGGCAAGTAACGACGCCAACCGTCCAGACAAAAACTACAGCAGAAAAACCGAAAGAACCCGAAATTGAACCCGAAGAAATACAGGAAATTGAACAAGAGATTAAAAAGCCTGAATCTGTAGTGTATTCTGATAACGTGAAAATGGTTATGGATCTTTTTGACGGCAAAATTATTGAATAGGATAATAAGTAAGCAAAATATCAGGGTCAAAATTTTCAATGCTGTCAATTTTGAAATTCAAGCACTCGTTGATATTATCAATGTGCCTGTAATCAAAACAAGAACGTGAATTATTATCGCCTGTAATTTTGGGCGCAATAAAATGGTAGATTTTATCGGCAAATTTTAGTGCTTCACCGTTCAAATGCCCTCCGCTTTCGATTAGAATACTTTGAATACCGAGAGAATGCGCCTTCGTGAATATAAATTCAAGGTCAAGTTTATTTTGATGTACAGGAGTTTTTATAAAATTAACTCCGCCTTCAAACATATCTAAAGTTTCGTTAAAAAGATATATTTCTCCTGATTTATAGATAGTTGCTTCAAGATTTGTTTTTAACTCTCTGTCTAAGATTATTTTTTTTCTGTGTTCCATTGTTGGATTATCGGCAAGTATTGTCGCAGATGTCGTCATTATCGCATCATATCGGTTTCTGATTTTTTTTACTTCCGTACGGGCACTTTCTGATGTAATCCATTTTGATGAACCGTTTTGTGCCGCTGTTTTCCCGTCCAATGTCGCTGCAGTTTTTATTGCAATAAAGGGCTTCTGTTCAATCATATTTTTTATGAAAACTTCATTGAGCTGACGGCATTCTTTTTCCAATACTCCTTCTATGACTTCAATACCTGCATCTTTTAATTTTTTAATTCCGTCAACTTTTGGGTTAACATCTCGCATTCCGATTACAACGCGTTTTATACCGCGTTCGATTATTAAATCAGTGCAAGGCGGGGTTTTTCCGTAATGCGAGCATGGTTCAAGGTTTACAATTAAAGTTCCGCCATTTTCTTCTCCATTTTTAAGTTTTAAAAGAGCATCTCGTTCTGCGTGATTTTCACCGTATTTTGCGTGATAACCTGTTGAAATCTTATTTCCGTCTTTATCTAAAACAACACAACCGACCAAAGGGTTTGGTGAAACATTTCCCTCACCTGTACGAGCTAATTTTATGCATTCTGTCATATAATTTTCATAATTCATGCTTATATTGTATAATAAATAAAAAAGAAGGGAGAATTTATATGGATTTAAGGTACATTGGACACAGTGCATTTGAGGTTAAGCTTGCAAATAATTCAATTTTGATTGACCCTTATGTAAATGTTAATCCAAATTACAATTGGCGCGAGTCAAATATTACAGATATTTTTGTAACTCATGCACATGGTGATCATTTGGGACAGGCAATTGAAATTGCAAAAGAAAAAGATGCCACAATTACTGCGGTTTTTGAACTTGCAAATTATTGCAAAGAACAAGGTTGTAAAGTTAAAGCTGTCGGACTTGGCGGATGGATTAATTATGACTGGGGCAGGGTTGTGTTTGTACCCGCTTATCATACAAGTTCTTTGCCTGACGGCAGATATGCAGGTGTTGCGGCAGGTATTGTTTTTGATGTAGAAAATGTAAGAATTTATCACGCCGGAGATACTGCTTTAACCGGTGAAATGAAAACAATCAAAGAATTGTACAGCCCAAATATTGCAATGCTTCCAATAGGCGGACATTATACAATGGATGTTGAGCATGCTTCTGTTGCGGCAGATTGGGTTGGAGCACAGACTATTATTCCAATACATTATGGTACATTCCCTGAAATTCAAGCTGATTTAGAAAAATTTGGTCAATTAGTACAATTACATAATAGGAATATTGTCGCAATGGATCCGAACAAAGACCCTCAAAAATAGAAATAAAAAAGACCGATTAAAATCGGTCTTTTTTTATATATAAGTGAATTTATGTCGTAATTATGCTTCTTTTTTACCGCTCATTAATCCTGCAAGTACACCTACTACTGCTGCCGGGATACCAATGTACATTGCCATCTTTTTACCGCCTTCTTTTGGAATTGCTGATTTAATTTTTTCGAAAGCTTCTTTGACAGCATCTCTGCCTAAGATTTCAGTTTTCTTAGTATTTCTTGCATTTGTTAGATTTGTTTTTGCAGTTTCAAGTGCTGTTACTAAGCCTTTTTCTGTTGAACCTTCAACTGCAGCTTGAGCATTAAATTTAGCTAATTGAGCATCAAAACGATTTTCTCTTGCAGTTCTCAATGCATCAACTTCTGTTTTAGCACCTTCTAAGAATGCTTTACGTTTTGCAATTACTTTATCTAATTTAGCTTTTGCATCTGTAACAGCTTGTCTTTGAGCATCTGTAGCATTTGCACCTGCATTTTTCACAGCTTCTTTAGCTGCTTTATGAGCATCAGCTTTTGTTTTTAATTCACTCTGAATGTCTGCTAATTTACAAGGTGTGTTTTCAATTGTTACTGTTTTAGTGTTTAAGTTTCTTTCAGCAGTTGTAACAGCATCATTTAATTCTGTAATATTATCAGGGGTTTGACCGATAATGCTAGCTCCTCTGTTTTTTGCTGCTGTTGTTACTGCCGCTTCATCACCTGCAGCTTTATATTCATTTACTGCATCTTCCAATACTTTTGCTGAAGCAGCATCTGCTGACTTAACAGCTTCTGATGTGAATGTATCCGGAGATTGAGTGAAAACTTTTTCTAAATCAGGTCTTTTATTACCGATAAAATAACCTGCTGTTGCGCCTACAGCGCCAAGACCTACGCCTGCGGCAACTGCAGAGCCTGCATTACTCTTTTTTTGTTGTGGAGCATCTGCTGCGTTAATTGCGTTTACTGACATAAATTTCTACCTTTCTAAAATTTAATAATACACACTTACTATGTCTATAATAACATCTCAACAAAAAAAAAATTGCTTTTTTTTGCTAAAATATTAAGAAATATTAACATAAACTTTATTCTAGTTACTTATTGCCTTTATATTTTTTAGTTGTAATGTAGGGTATGGAGGGCATTATGGATATCTTATTTGTTATTGACAGAGTTGAGTTAAAGTATTTTGAATTTAACAATTTGGTTACAAATTTTTGGTTAATCAGAGAATTTATTTATAATAATGCAAAAGTTTGGATTACTACAATTGATAATTTAAGTTTGAAAAACGGAACTGCATTTGCTGGGTGTTTTGAAGTTTTTGAACAAAACGGTAATATATTTTATGATAAATCTTTAAAATCTTTCAAAATTAATGATTTTGAACTCGTAATGTTCAGACCGGATCCGCCTGTTGATTTGGATTATTTTAATGCTACTTATGTTTTTGATTTTGTGGATAGAGAAAAAACTCTCATTCTTAATGACCCTAAAGCAATCAGAGATTTTAACGAAAAACTCCATACGGTTAAATTTTTACATTTGATGCCCGAAAATATTGTAACTTCCTCAAAATCTGACATTATGGAATTTTTAGAAAAATATGAGGAAATTGTATTAAAACCTTTAAACGGATGTTTTGGTGCGGGTGTTATGACTTTAACAAAAGGTGATAAAAATACTGCTGTTATTATTAATACTATGACAAAAAAACAATCGCAATTGATTATGGTGCAGAAATATATTCCAAAAGCTAAATTTGGTGATAAACGTGTCATGTTTTTGGGTGATGAAGTTTTGGATGTGTGTATTCAAAAACTTCCGTCAAATGATGATTTTAAATTTAATGACCACTGTGACAGTAATATTATAAAAGCTGAACTTTCAATTTCAGAAAAAGAAAAGTTTGCTCCTGTTGCAAAAGAATTGAATAGATTGGGACTTCCTATGGTTGGTCTGGATGTTATTGATGAAAAAATTATAGAAATAAACGTTACAAGCCCATGTTATTTTATAAAAGAGGTAAATTATCATCACGGGGTTGAGCTTGAAAAGAAAATTACTGATTTTATACTTAATCAAGTTCAATGCCATCAAAGAAAGATTTCTTCTTTGCGGGTATAATTCTTTCATCTATAAATTCTTTAAATTCTTCAACAAGGTATTTAATATATTCTTTCGGATTTGAAGAATCTTTTTTGGCTTCAATTAATTTTTCCAGACGTTTTTGAGTTTCTTCAAGTCCGGCTCTGTCGGGATAAAGATTAAAAGCATCATCCATAAAGCCTCTGTGATAGAAGTTTGTATCAAGTGCTTCGAAGTTTAATCGGCTTGTTGGAACTTCAAATAATCTTTGAGCGTAGGCTTTACAAAGTTTTCCGAAAATTTTCGGAGCGTGTTCTGTGCCATCTACATCAAGTGCAGAGTATATATATGAAATGGGGTTATATTCAATATCATGGAAATTAGGACTAAAATCAATACAGGTCATTTCTTGACTCAATGGTTCTACGTGTAAGTTTTCGCCTTTTCTGTCAAAATCAATGCCTTTTAATTTAGCTTCTTCAATTTGAGTAATAACTTTTTTAAATGAAATTTCAGGAAAATTATTTGCAACAAGACCTTTTACAGTTTCTTTAACTTTTTTCCCGTCCACTGTATCACGGTATGTGATTTTTAGCGGAATTCCCGGAATAAATTTCATTAATTGTGTTCCGTCATCTAATCTTGCAACAACGTGATTTACTTTATCATATTTATTTAATTTCGTGTTAAGTCTGAATTCAGAAGGTTTGCCCGCTGTTCTTTTTTCTCGTCTGATACAGTATTGAGGATAATCTTCCATTTTATAAGCAATAGCTTCCTGACCTTCTCCTATTTTAATACCGTCTTTTAATGCTTTTCTGCATTCCATAAGTATTCTGCGGGGAGATAAAGACATTAAATCTTTAGGAATTCTTCCGCTGAAACTTACCGTATCTTGATGAAGCGGAGCAAGATTCGGATATTTTCTTTCGCAGCGGCTTGAACTGTTTATTGGGGGTGTAAATGAGTTAAAATTTACTAACATAGTAGTATTAAGTGTAAACAAAGAAATTATTGCCTGTATATTAAAATTTTGTTACAATAATAATGCGGAACATATAGTCCCGCATAAAGGTTTCATAGTATATTTCCCAAGATTTTTATATATTTATGAAAAATCGCGGAAAATGATTTTTGCCAATTTTAAGTGTTAATTTTACAATAATTAAATTTGACTCTTGAAAATACTTCTGTATTCACATCATCAAAGGTATTTGTGTTGAAATATGCACAAGATGCAACCATTGCGGCATTGTCTGTACAGTATTTCATTGGCGGTGCAAAGACTTTGTAACCTTCGTTTTCAAGGGCAAAGATTTTTTTGCGAATTTCTGAATTTGCTGCAACTCCGCCTGCAATTACAACTTGTTTGTAACCTTTTTCTTCCAGAGCTTTTTTTAGTTTTTTCAGTAAAGTTGAGGAAACTGTTTCCTGAAAACTTGCGCAAACATCATTAACAGGAACTTCATCAAAAGATTTGACAAGACGTAAAACGGCAGTTTTTAGACCGCTGAAGCTGAAATTATATCCGTCTACTTTGCCTTCGGGAAGTTTAAATGCTTTCGGATTACCTTCTTGAGCTAATTTGTCCAATCTCGGACCACCGGGATATGGAAGCCCGATAAGCCTTGCAACTTTGTCATAAGCTTCACCTACGGCATCATCGATTGTTTCGCCGAGAATTTCCTGTTCAGAGTATGATTTAACATCAATAATCTGGGTATGACCTCCGCTCACCAATAGTGCCATATAAGGCGGTTTTAAATCCGTATCAATATAGTTTCCGCAAAGGTGTGCGTTCAAATGGTTAACTCCTATAAAAGGTTTGTCATAAGTTAAAGCAAGAGTTTTAGCGGCATTTAAACCGACCAAAAGACAGCCTACCAAACCGGGACCGACAGTTCCCGCAAATGCAGTTATATCTTGAGGTTTTAAATCGCCGGCTTGTTTAAAAGCTTCATCTATAACAATATTTATGGAATCAAGATGTTCGCGTGCGGCAATTTCGGGGATTACTCCGCCGAATTGCGCGTGAGTTTTAATTTGTGATGCAACAACATTTGCAACAACTTCGCGTCCGTTTTTTACAATTGCACAGGCTGTTTCGTCGCAACTTGATTCAATTGCCATTATATAATTGTCGTAACCGCTCATCTGTCCGATTTCAACAGGCTCTTTAGAGAATAATTTGTTTTTAATATTTTTCATAGTAATATAATTATACAACAAAGGAATTAAAAATGAAGTTCATTGATAAAAGTAAAATAAGAGTAGTATCAGGGCGCGGCGGAAACGGAATGGTTGCGTGGCGCAGAGAAAAATATGTTGACAAAGGCGGACCTGCAGGCGGTGACGGCGGACGCGGAGGTGACGTATACTTAGTTGCTGATGAAAATATGTCAACTCTTATGGACTTTAAGCACAAATCCGTATTCAAAGCAGAAGGCGGCGAAAACGGCGGTATTAAAAATATGCACGGTCGATGTGCAAAAGATTTATATATAAAAGTTCCTGTCGGTACTGTTGTAAAAGATATTAAAACAGGCAACATTATTGCGGATTTAACCACGGATGGACAGACAGTAATGGTTGCCAAAGGCGGACGAGGCGGACGCGGTAATGCAAGATTTGCTACCGCTCAAAAACGTGCCCCGCAGTTTTGTGAACCCGGTGAACCGCCGATTGAGCGCGAACTCTTTTTGGAATTGAAACTTATCGCAGATGTCGGGCTTTTAGGTATGCCAAATGCAGGAAAATCAACACTTATCAGTCGTATAAGTTCTGCAAAACCAAAAATTGCAGATTACCCGTTTACAACATTAATTCCTAATCTCGGTGTTGTCAAAAAACGCTCGGGTGACGGTTATGTTGTTGCTGATATTCCGGGGTTAATTGAGGGCGCATCGGAAGGTGTCGGACTTGGTCACGACTTTTTACGTCACGTTGAAAGATGCCGTTTTCTTGTGCATCTGATTGATTCAACTGAAGAAAATCCGTTTGAAAACTATAAAAAAATTAATCTTGAATTGGAAAAACATTCTGAGCAATTGGCAGGTTTGTATCAAATTATTGCTTTGAACAAAATTGATTCAATTGATGAAGAACGAAAAGCAGAACTTCTTAAACAGTTTAAAGAAGTTTCTGATGATGTATTTGAAATTTCTGCAGTAACAGGTGAAAATCTTGATAAACTTCTTGATTTTATGGGCAAAAAGGTGGATGAAATCCCGAAACCCGAAACAGAAATCGTTGTTGAAGAAGATTTGGGTGCTTATAATAATGACGACAGCAACTTTGAGATTTACAAAGCCGCAAAAGATGTTTATATAATTCAAGGCGGAAAAGTTGAACGTATCGCGGGTGTAACTGATGAACGCAACTCAGAGCAGGTAATTCGTTTCCAAAATATTATGAAAGGTATGGGTGTTTTTGATGAACTTTCTAAAATGGGTATCAAAGACGGTGATACAATCATAATCGGACATCTTGAATTTGCATATTACAGAGATGAGATGTTCGGTTAGATTTTTGACTTTTCAAATCTTATAATATATAATAAATCCTATGAAATGTTATAAGGCGAAATGGATATTAACTTCTCATGAAGTGTTAGAGGATATGGCAATCGTTGTTGATGAGGGTAAAATCATCGACATAATTCCTAATTCTCAGGTTAATTTTGAAGAAAAATATGTTAAAGAATTGGGTAATGCAGTTATTACTCCGGGGTTTATTGATTTGCTGACGCAGTATCAGTATACAGATATTTTGGATGCAAAACCCCAGGATTTTAAATCTAAATTAAAACGTTTCTTTAAAATGTTCAGCCTTAAATATACCTTTGCAGGTGTTGCGCAGGATAATTATTCACGAAAATGGGCAGGAATTTTAACAAATTATTTTACTCTGGACAGAACGCATAAAATAAACTCTTTCAAACATGGCGTGACCGAATCTATTAAGGCGGGAACAACTTGTATTGCTCAGGTGTCAAAAGAGTTTAAATACTTTGATATTATAAATAAGCTTCCTATTAAAAATTATTTATTCTTTGAAGTTTTTGCAGATAGTAAAGACAGTAGTAAAAAGACCTTTAAGGGTTTAAGAAATAAAGTTGAGGACTTTGTTTTACATAAAGGTGAAAATACTCATATAGGTATTATGCTTAATTCAATTTCAGGTGTTCACAAAAAACTTTGGGAATTATTTTCAAAATACTGCCGTAAGCATAATATGATTATGATGACTCGTTTTGCTGAATCACAGGATGAAATGGAATGGCTTGAACATGGATTTTCAGACATAGATTTGCTGCATAAATTTATGGGTATGCGCAAGATTACTCCTTACCAAACTGATATTACACCTGTTGATTATCTTGATAATTTAAAAGTTCTTACCAAAAAAGTTCTTGTGGCAAATGCAAATTATGATGTTTCTGAACTTGGCAGACTTGCCGAAACAGGTGCAAAATATATTTATCAGCCATTATATAGTGAAGAAATTTGTAATTCCGTAATTGATTTTAAAACTGTATTGGAAAATTTTGCAGGTAATTTTGGTTTATCTACACAAAGCTTTTCAACTGACAGACATTTTAGTCTTTTAAAACTTGCTAATGATTTAAACAAAGACGGGTTGCTTGATATTGTTGAGTTGATTAAATATTTAACTTTGTATCCTGCTAAGATTTTACGTTTGGACAATTCTATAGGCTCGATTGAAGTCGGTAAGGATGCAGATTTTAACGTATTTAAACTTAATGACGGCGAGGATTACAGAGCGCTTGTCAATATGGAATTCCCGTATTCAACTTATTCAAAGGGCAGAAAACTTGTAAAACGCGGTGAAGTAAGGTTCAGTTTATGACAGTGATTAATGAAAAATTCAATGTAAATACGCACGGGTTTACGGATATTATAGATATTACGCAAAAAGTTAAGCATGCTGTGTATTCTCACTCTCTGCAAAATGCTGTTGTGCATGTGTATGTTGCGGGAAGTACTGTATCTGTTACAAATATTGAATTTGAACCTGGGTTATTGGTTGATTTGCCGGAAGCGTTGGAGAAATTCGCACCTGTCAATGGGGATTATCATCACGATGCTACATGGCATGACGGGAACGGATATTCACATGTCAGAGCTTCCATCATCGGTAATAATACAACAGTGCCGTTAATAGACGGAGCACTTCAATTGGGACAGTGGCAGCAAATTGTTTTAATCGATTTTGATAACAAAGCAAGAACCAGAACCGTTTATGTTCAGATAGTTTTTTAAGCTCTTGAATTTCAATTATGTTCCTGTTAAAATTGCCTTAATTGCAGAAAGGGATATAATATGAGACAGAGAGTATTATTATGTATTATGGATGGTTGGGGGATAAGTACAAGTCACCCCGAAAATGACGCTACTAAACTTGCTAAACCCGTTCATGTCGACAAACTTGAAAAAGAAGAAAAATTTATAAAATTACACGCTGACGGTGAATATGTAGGACTTCCGGCAGGTCAAATGGGCAACAGTGAAGTAGGGCACTTAAACCTCGGCGCAGGACGTATTGTTTATCAGGATTTATCAAGAATTAACAATGCTATTAAAGACGGATCTTTCTTTAAAAACGAAAAATTCTTGAATGCAATTGAGCATGTTAAAAAGAATAATTCGGCACTACATATTTACGGACTTGTGTCAACAGGCGGTGTGCATTCATCTTTAGACCATGTTCTTGCTTTAATTAAACTTGCAGGTGAGCAGGGTGTTAAAAACTTCTACGTACACGCATTTTTAGATGGCAGAGATACTCCGCCTCAATCAGCTTGCACATTCTTGGAACAAGTTGAAGCAGAATTGAAAAAATACAACCTTCCGCCAGTAGCAACAGTTATCGGCAGATATTATATTATGGACAGAGATAACCGTTGGGAACGTGTTGAAAAAGGTTACAACGCACTTTTATTTGGTGAAGGTGAAAAAGCATCATCAGCTTGTGAAGGTGTTAAAGCATCTTACGAACGCGGTGATAATGATGAATTCGTTCTGCCTACTGTTATCGGCGGTGAAGAATCAAGAATTCATGATAATGATGCGGTAATTTTCTTTAACTACAGACCTGACAGAGCCAGAGAAATTACAAGAGCAATTAATTTCGCAGATTTTGACGGTTTTGAACGTAAAAAAGTTTTGAAAAATGTTTATTACGTTTGTATGACACCTTATGATGAAACTTTTGATTTCCCTGTAGCTTACGGAAAAGAAAAAATGGTTAACATTTTAGGTGATGTTTTACAGGCACATGGTGTTAAACAGTTCAGAACTGCGGAAACCGAAAAATATGCGCACGTTACATTTTTCTTTAACGGCGGTGTTGAAGAACCTCAGGCAGATGAAACAAGAGTTCTTGTTGCATCTCCAAAGGTTGCAACTTATGACATGCAGCCTGAAATGAGTGCTTATGAAGTTTGTGATAATGTATTAAAAGCTATTGATAATTCCGAATACGGATTTATTTTGGTTAACTTTGCAAACCCTGATATGGTAGGACATACAGGTGTTGTTGAAGCAGCAACAAAAGCTTGTCATGTAGTTGATGAATGTGTCGGTAAAATTGCTGATGCATGTAAAAAACATGATATAGTAATGCTTTTGACAGCAGACCACGGTAACTCAGAGGTTATGGTTAATGCCGAAACCGGAAAACCGCAAACGGCACATACTACAAATGAAGTTCCGTTTGTAATGATTAATGCACCGCAAGGTGTTGAATTAAAATCGGAAGGAGCTTTGTGTAATGTTGCTCCGACAGTACTTGATTTGATGAATATAGAATTACCCGAAGAAATGAGCTGCGGGTCATTGATAAGAAAGTAGGATATGAATTTAGATATTGATTTCTCGTTTAAAAAAAATAATGTAGATGAACTGTTCTTTAACCTTTCTGAAAATCCCGAGGGCTTTAAGAACAAAGATTTTCGCTATACTTTAAGTTTGATTTACCAAACTGTTGAAGATGAGTTTGAGGGTGTATTTTTAAGTCCCAATCCGCCTGCGAGAAATACTAATTTTTATCTTGTTAATAATAATGAGAAACTTTCATTTTTTGTCACTCCGACAAATAATTTCCAATATTACCTGAAATCAAAAGGCTCATTATTCCGCTTCAAATCAGAAGTTATGGGTGATGAAGTCGGTTATGCAATGAGCCTTGATCTGGTAATGGATTATTTTGGCGGATTTGGAAATATTGTCGATTTGGAAGCTATGACACCGACTTTTGTTTATCTGAACAAATTGACTTATTTTGTGATGAAGTTAATCGAAAAACTTTATTTCATACCTACGGTCAAAAAACACGGATCAATGTTCAGAATTGTTTATGAACCGATTATTAATTCAAATCAGCTTGCAAGAATTATCAATACTTTCGAGGAAAATATTCCAGAAAATCTTTTTATTAAAGGCGAAAAACCTAAAAATTTCGTAAATGATTTTATTTATAACTATTTGAATTATGTTATTTATAAGTTTTTGGGAATTAAGGCATATAAGTTCAAAGACGTCAAATCAGGCACATATATGATTAAAGATTTGGAACAGCGTGCTGTTATGAAAAGTAACGACGTTGCCGAAAATCTCGCACAATGGTTTGATGAACTATACTTGGGCAAATATGATGTTATTCCGTTCTTTAAAATTACAAAACTTGAAAACGAAGAAATATTCAGACTTAAGGTTCATATCAAAAACCGCAAAACTGATGAGGATGTTTTAATTGACAGACTTTATACTGATGAGGAAGTTTTTGGTGCTAATTCATCAGATATTGCAAGGATTGTTGAAAAACAGCTTAATTATGCAATCAGATATATGCCCGAGCTTGAGGAACTGTTTGAAGATGAGGAAAAACTTGCACTTGATTTGGACTTAAATCAGGTTTATAAAATTATTACGCAAACTGCATATTACCTGCAAAAAGCGCATATTGAAGTTATTCTGCCTAAAGAATTAACAAATATTGTTGTCCCGCGTGCATCTATTAATGCAAAGGTTAAAACATCACGTTCAGGTGAACTTGCAGATATATTTAACAACAATTCATCTTCTAAAATTTCACTTGATGACATTTTGGATTTTTCTTACGAGGTTGCTATTGGAAATGAAAAACTTTCTATTGAAGAATTCAATAAATTGATTGAAGGACAAAACGGCTTAATCAAATACAAAAATAAATACGTTCTTGTTGATAAAGAGGATACCAAAAAGATTTTTGAACAATTGGCTAATGCAAACTTTAAGTCAATGTCAAGAATGGAACTTATCCATGCTGCAATGTCGGGTCAAATTGATCAGTATGATTTTGATTATGACGGTGCATTTGCAAGAGTTATTCAAGATTTTAACAAACCTGTTGAGGTTACACCGCCTGAAGGTTTGCATGGTGAATTAAGACCTTACCAGATGACAGGTTTGAAATGGCTTTGGACTAATATTACAAAAGGCTTTGGCGCTTGTATGGCTGATGATATGGGGCTTGGTAAAACAATTCAGGTCATAAGCTTAATATTAAAGATGAAAGAGGAAGGCAAACTCGATAAGCCGGTTCTTGTAATCTGTCCGACAACCTTGATGGGCAACTGGATGAAGGAACTTCAAATGTTTGCGCCTGATTTGGATGCTGTAATTTACCATGGTGCAGAACGTCAGCTTGATTTGAAGCATGATGTAATTCTTACAACTTATGCGATTATGCGTATAGATATTGAGGAATTAAAGAAAAATCAATGGGGAATGATTATTGTTGATGAAGCTCAAAATATCAAAAACCCTGATACAGCACAGACACTTGCTGTTAAAATGTTAAAATCAGATGTCAAAATTGCAATGACAGGTACACCTGTTGAAAACAGATTGACAGAGTTGTGGTCAATATTTGACTTTATTAACCACGGATATTTGGGAAGCTTGAGAGAGTTCCAAAAAAGTTATGCTATTCCGATTGAAAGGTTTAAGGAAAATTCTCGTGCAGCTAAATTAAAAATGTCTGTATCTCCGTTCGTATTAAGACGTTTGAAAACAGATAAACACGTTATTACAGACCTTCCCGAAAAAATGGTTATCAACGATTACTGCTACCTGGCTAAACCTCAGGCTGTACTGTATGAAAAAACTCTTAATGAAATGATGGATAAAATTTCAGGCTTTACGGGTATTAACAGACGCGGTAATATTTTCAAACTTATTACTGCATTGAAACAGATTTGTAACCACCCTTACCAGTTCTTGAAGGGCGGTGAAATGACAAGAGAAATGTCAGGAAAGCTTGATAAATGTATTTCAACTGTTGAAAGTATTCTGGAAAATAACGAAAAAACGCTTATCTTTACTCAATATAAAGAAATGGGTGATATTTTATGCAAAGTTATTGAGAACGAATGCAATACAGAACCGTTATTCTTCCATGGTTCATTAACAGTTCCACAGCGTGAAGAATTGATTAATAAATTCCAAAACGAAGCTGATGCAAAGGTTATGATACTTTCATTAAAAGCAGGCGGAACAGGTTTGAACCTTACGAGCGCAACAAACGTAATCCATTACGACCTCTGGTGGAATCCTGCTGTTGAAGATCAGGCAACCGACAGAACTTATCGTATAGGTCAGGATAAGAATGTAATGGTTCACAGAATGATTACGCTCGGAACATTTGAAGAAAAAATCGACGAAATGCTTAAAGCTAAAAAGGAACTTGCAGACCTTGCGGTTTACGAAGGCGAAAAGATTATTACAGAACTTTCGGACGAAGAAATTTACCAAATCTTTACGCTTACAGCTTAACAGACTTGAAATTTATTTTGTTTAAGGTTATAATAAATGTATATTGTACACAAATTAGCCGAAAAGGTGGTGAAAAAATAAATGGCAGAAGTTAAAGTTGGCGAAAACGAATCAATTGAAAGCGCATTAAGACGTTTCAAGAAAAAAATTCAAAAAGCCGGTATTCTTTCAGAAGTTAAAAAACGTGAAAGATACGAAAAACCGAGCGTAAAAAGAAAACGCAAATCAGAAGCTGCTCGTAAACGTAAAGTTTAATGACATAAAAGAAAAGGAACGTGAAAACGTTCCTTTTTTAATGCTTTTACTTCACGATATACTTACCCTACGTAGCCTGCTAACACTTCCTGACCTAACACGGAGAATCTCATTTTTTTCAAGGCTCTCAATTCTGTTTGGCGAATACATTCTTTTGTTACGCCGTATATGTTTCCTATTTCTTCCAGCGTCATTTTGGCACTGTCATCTAAACCGTATCTCATCTTAACAACTTCCTGTTCGCGTTCTTTCAATGTTGAAATGACATTCCAAATGTCAGCACGAAGATTTTCAAATTCAACTTCCTCAGTCGCTGATGCTTTTTCATCTTCTATAATATCTGCAACATTCATTTCTTTGCCGTCGGAATTTTCAAGTCCGCTTTCTATTGAAATTGTTTTTGTGTATGCATTTAAAAAAGTATCAATTTTGTCCGGTGCAATATTCATTTTCTTTGCAACTTCTTCTGTTTTTACCTGACCGTTACTTTCGCGTTCCATTTCACGTTTGATTTTAGAGAATTTTGACAATGTTTCCTGAATATATACAGGAATTTTCATGCAGTGTGATTGCTCTGAAATAGCCTTAAACATTGCCTGTTTAATCCACCAGCTTGCATAAGTTGCAAATTTGTAGCCGAGTTTGTAGTTGAATTTTTCAACAGCAACCATTAGTCCAACATTTCCTTCTTGAATTAAATCAATCATTGGAAGTTTTGACATGTGAATTGCTTTTTTGGCAATTGTTACAACGAGTTTCAAATTTGCTTTAACGAGTTCTTGTTTAGCTTTTTCGTCACCTTCTTTAGCTTTTTTAGCTAATTCTTTTTCTTCAGCTTGTGTCAGGTTGTGATAATCAGAAATTTCTCTTATGTAATTTGCAAGCACTGTGTCATTGGAAGCTTCAATAACTTCATTTTTGGCGGGGTTAGTTTTTTTCATTTTGACAATACTGTTCATACCTCTTAAACTCCTTCTTGGTAAACAAAGACATACAAAAATAAAACGATATATACTTAGTATATACTATGATATATAAAACTTCAAGTCTTATGTAAAGTTTTATTAAATTCTATAAAAAATCTTTTGTAGTATAATGTATGTAGGAGAGTGAATTATGAAAAAGAAATTATTAATAACACTAGGAATTTTATTCGCGTTGTTAACGGCTTCTGTCGCAGGTATTGCCGTTACAAATATGAATGCGCCCAAACACCCGTCAGATTACAAAATTGGTATTCCGTATTCTGATGCGTTACAATCAAACAAACCTATGCTTGCAGTATTTTATGTTGATTGGTGCGGTTATTGTTTGAGGTTTATGCCAAAATTCAATATTCTAAGTAAATTGTACGGTAATAAATACAATTTTGTAATGGTTAACGTTGAAGGTTCAAAAGAAAATAGAAAACTTGCCGAAAAAGTCGGTATTGGTGGTTTTCCAACAGTTTATATTTTAGACCCTAAATATGATAATAAAGTATTGTTGTCAAATTCAATTTATCAGGATTTAGGTAAATTCAGAGTTGAATTAGACAGATATTCGAGAATTAGAGCACTTCTTGACAAGAAATAAAAAAAAAGACCTTGATAATCTTTTCAAGGCCTATCCGTTTAAATAAGAAGAGAGAGCTTTATATTTATATAAAGTATTAATGCAAAAAAAATTTGCTAATTTTGAGAGAAATATTACAAAATGTTAAGAGATATTCAAAATTTAAAAGATAACAGAAATGTTGATATACAAAAAGTAGGAATAAAAAATCTTAAAATGCCTTTGATTGTTCAGCGCAAAAACAGCTCAAATCAGGTTGTGTCTGCTGATGCAAGAGTTTGTGTTTCTTTGCCGAAACATTATAAAGGCACTCACATGTCAAGATTTGTGGAAGTTTTGTCGGAATGGCAGAACAAAAACCTTCTTGGCGTTGATATTAAAGGGTGTCTTGAAAAAATTATTGAAAATTTAGATGCACAGAGTGGTGAACTTGAATTTAAGTTTACATATTTTGTTGATAAAAAATCTCCGGTAACGGGTATTTCTGCCCCAATGAGCTATGAATGCTCTTTTGAAGGCAGAATTGTTGATGATAATTATAAATTTATTCTTGGTGTTGCAGTGCCTGTGACTACACTTTGTCCTTGTTCAAAAGAAATTTCTGATAACGGTGCTCACAATCAGCGCGCAATTATCGATGTAAAAGTTTCTTATGATGAAAGTGAGCAAATTTGGCTTGAGGACTTGATTGAATTGGTTGAGAATTGTGCATCTTGTCCTTTGTATACGCTTTTAAAACGCGAGGATGAAAAGTATGTTACAGAACACGCCTGGGATAATCCAAAATTTGTAGAGGATATTCTGCGCGACGTAGTAGTTGAACTTAGAAATCATCCGGCAGTAAACGAGTTTGAAGTTGACTGTGAAGCGTTTGAAAGTATTCACAACCATTCTGCTTGGGCATTCCAACACGAAGTGGTACTACGTACGTAGCCCTGTGGTTAATCGAAAGACTTTTTAGTCATTGTAAATAGTTACGCACGCAGTTTAAAATTTATAAGAAATGCTTGCGTTTATACTCCAATTTGCAGAGCTGTTGTCTTTAATGTTTTGTAAGTTGTATCTTTGAACTTCAAGAGAAACGCTTGTATTTTTATCAATTTTTTGTGTTACGCCTGCAAATGCACCGCAACTGTTTTTCCATGTTGTTGATTTGGTTGCGTAATTTTTATTCAATTGCCCGCAATAATGTAAATTGCCGTATATACTTGTATTTTCACCAACAGGTACATCAACTGATAAAGGAGAATATCTCACCTGCAAAGATGTATTGTCAGTGCCCATTTTCCCTCTTAGTCTGAGGTTTTGATTAAGCACCCCGGTGTAATTGTGTGAGGCTTTTACATCAGCAACAATACCAAACGCATCTTTTTTAGCGAATGTTGTTCCTGCACCAAAAAACAGACCTGCACTAAGATTATCGGCTTTTTCTTTATAGTCTATTCCCGCAAGTGTAAAGTTTGAACCGTCTAAGTTCTGATAAGACGATACGCTTACGCCTGTTGATGATTGAACTGCATTGTCACCCATAATTATCCCCTGTTATATATATAAAAACATTTGAGGATAAAAAATTGCGTGCTACGCACGTAGACCTGCCGAAAAATATTGGGTTTATTTTGTTTCAATATAATTAGTATTTGGAATATAGTTGCTTTCCATATCCATATTATTGATTAAATTTGCGCGTTTTTTGCGGAAAAGCATATCAACAAAAGCTTCAAGGCGAGTAATAAAGCCAGCTTCACCAGTCTGCTCATCAATTGTAAGATTAAGAAGCGGTTTATTAAATCTTTTAGCCTTTCTTGTAATTCTTTCAATCATCAGAGAATCAGGACCGCATCCGAAAGCTGTCAGTGTAATAATACCGTCGATTTTTGCATCTTTCATAAAGTGACCTGCACAGCCTGTCATTTCACGTTCGTTCGCCCAGTACATATCTTGTCCGAGTGTTGCAATACCGTCGTCCATTTGCTCGTTAGAAAGCTGTAATGATGAGTAAACCCGAACATCCATAGCTTCAAGTTTGTCAAATATTTTCATAGAAGCGCGTTCGTCAAAAATATTATAACCGTGCGATACAAGTGCAATTGAAATCGGAAATTCCTTAGTCTGATTTTCAATAAATACTTTGCCCTGCAATGCATAGTTCATAGCTTTTTTGTAGCTCATTCCTGATTTTGACATAATATAGAAGTTATTGTATGTTCTCCAGCCAGCTTTGGAAGCTTTTTTAATTCTTTCCATATCAGTGATACCGAATTGTCCTGCAATTTCTGCCAAAAATTCGTATAATCCCTGATTTTTTTCGGATTTATCAAGGGTTGCTTCAATCATTGTAAAATCTTTTTTTACAACGTTTCTGACCAAATCGGGAAGTCCTCTGATTTTGGAACAGTTGTAAATTTTCGGAGCAATTGATTGAATTGAAGGAACAAAAATTTTATCAATACCTTTATCGATAAGGTTAAGTACATGACCTATATAAATTTTGATAGGCAGACATGTTTCGGTTACAACAAGCGATGAACCGTTTGACATAGTCTGCTTTGTTGTAACATCCGAGAGTACAATTTTTATTCCTAAATCTGTAAAAAATCCGTAGTAGAACGGATAGTTATGGTAAAAAGACATTCCGCGCGGGATGCCTATTGTCATTTCGTTAGTATTCTTAGAGTTTTCCACGATAAATCCCCTTTGCTCATTATATAATACTTCAAAATAAATTTTTTTGCTATCTTTGTAAATTTATAGTAATATTTGTTTATGCCACACTTTTTTATAAATTCCGAGGATGTAAAAGATAATAAAATTGTGATTTGCGATAAGGAAAATTTTACTCATATCGCAAAATCTTTGCGTATAAAAGCAGGCGAAAAACTGCTTTTAATTGACGAAAATCAAATTCAATACGAAACTGTTGTTGAAGAAGTTACAAATAAGGAAATAACGGTTAATGTTGAAAATTCTTATAAGTCTTGCAGAAGGCTTGATTTTGGATTATATCTTGCGCAAAGTTCGCTTAGAAGCGATGCCCAGTCAATCATTGTCGAAAAAGCAACAGAACTCGGAGCAGAAGGATTATACCCTCTTTATACTGATAATTGTGCTCTTAATAGAAGTGTTATTGAGAAAAAAATCCCCAAATGGCAAAGGATTATGTATGAAGCTTCTAAACAGTGTGAAAGGGCGTATGTTCCGAAATGTTATGAATTGACGGATTTGGCATCGGTTATAAATCTCGGTTATAAAGTTATTGCATTTTGCGAACGCTGTACGGATATTACTTTGCATGAATACTGCAAACAAAATCCTATTCAAAAAGGTGATAAAATTCTGGTTATTATAGGACCTGAGGGCGGATTTTCAGAACGTGAATTTGAATTTTTAAGAGAGAATAATGTTGCAATGCTTACTCTCGGGGATTTGATTTTGAAAGCTGAAACTGCTGTTGTCGTTGCATTAGGAAATATTATCTATGAATATAACAGATGAAATCTTGAATAAAATAAAAGAGAATTTTGATAATGAAATTTATCTTGTCGGTGGTTCTGTCCGCGATTATTTTATGGGAATTCAAAGTCACGACAGAGATATTATTGTAATGGATGAGGATGCAAAAGATTTTTCTTTAAAACTTCAAAAATTCTTTGATGCAACGTTCATTCCTCTTGATGAGGAAAATAAAATTTATCGGCTTGTTATGCGCGATAAGGTTAATTATATTGATGTTACAAATCCTGTCGGCGGAACTATTGAAAAAGATTTGATGCGCAGGGATTTGACTATAAATGCGATTGCCGTAAACATCAGGACAGGTGAAGTCGTTGATATAACAGGCGGTGTGGCTGATATTACAAATAAATGTATTCATTGTGCTAATGATCAAAATTTTGTAGATGATCCTTTAAGATTGTTGAGGGTTTATCGTTTTCAGGCGTTGTACGGATTTAGTATTGCTCCTGAAACAATTGATGCTATATGCAAATATGCAGATTTAATCAAAAAGCCTGCTGTTGAGCGAATTAATTATGAAATTTTGAGGCTTTTTAGCGGCAAATATGCTCATATTGCTCTTGAAAATATGAATAAAACTTGGATTTTGGAGGAGCTTTTTTCTTTCGTAAAAGAGTTAAAACAAGTTCCGCCAAATTCTCATCATCATCTGGATTTGCTCCATCATTTGATAGAAACGGTTAAACAAATACAAGAACTTTATGAAAATGCATCTGATGATGTGAAAGAGCACTTAGACAAAGTTGATTTTGGTGGCTTTTCAAGGTTAGCGCATTTGAAGTTTGCGGGATTTTTGCATGATATCGGCAAATTTTCAACCTGGACAATTGAAGAAGGCGGACGTCACAGATTTATAAAACATGATGATGTTGGTGCTAAACTTGCATCAAAACTTTTGAAAAACATGCATTTTTCAAATAAGCAGATAGAATATTTATCTATGATGGTTAAAAATCACATTTATCCGTCACAGGTTATGTGTTCGCCTCAAATTACGGATAAAATTATGATGCGTTATGTTCGTAAAATGGATACAAATTCAATTGATAATATAATTCTTGCAATGGCTGACAGGTTATCTGCGCGCGGACCTGAGATTACCGAACAAATTGTAGAACGTAATATAAGTTCTTTAAACATGCTGTTAAAGTTTTATCTTGAAGTCAGAGAAAATCTAAAACCGCTTCCGATACTTTTAACAGGTAACGATGTTATGGAAATTTTGAAGATAAAACCTTCCGTAGAGCTTGGTAAAATTATGACTGCATTACATGAAGCACAGTTGTCCGGATATGTTGTGACACGCGAACAGGCTGTTGAGTTTGTTAGTAATTCATCTTTCCTTCAGTGATTATTTTTTGAGCACAAGTGTAGCCTTCTCCTTCTTTATTGCAGTCTGGCTCTGGTTGAGGATTTAGAATACCGCCAAGTTTGCCATGACCATATGGATGAACTTCTCCGTTTTCATCATCTCTAAGGTAAAAATAAAATATATCTCTGCCTGTTTTATTTGGTTTTTTATTTCCATTAACATCTACTACAAACATTAAAGGTGGATTACCCCAATAATAGCCACCACCAGTGTTACTCATAAATTTCAAAGCAACAATTGCCCCGTCAGTGAGAAAAATCTGATAAGATCCGGTAGTAAAGTTCATTTTATTATCAATTTCACTTCCGTTCAAGCATTTATATTCTTCGGGTTTTAGTGTGCATTTACTTGCTCCACCCATTGGGGAAAGATAGCATACTTTAGCATAATTCATTTTAGAAGCATACATATCTACAACACGTACATTTGGTTCGTGTGTTTCTAGGCTGTATGAATCCAAAATCCAATTAGAAGGTTTTCCTTCTTCATTAATAACCTGTGTTGTAACGTTTTGAATAAGCGAGTATGCTTTTTTCATACGTTCAACATATCCTTTGTTTTGTATACGCGTAACAATAGTTGATATGGTAATTGTAGCAATTACACCAATAATGCCCAAAGTGATAAGAATTTCAGCTAAAGTAAACGCAACTTCGCTTCGCGTCCTATAGCACTGCTTACAATCAAAACGAAAAGTGTGGTTTCCGTTTATAATTGTTCGTTTTTCCCTAACGTTCGTGCCTACGCTTGGCTTTTCGGGGGGGGGGCGCTTACTGCATTTTTATATTTATATGTCATGTAAATACCTCCATTTTCTGTTATCATACCATTTAGGTATAAAATTAAGCGTATTCTTTACAATTTTTTACAATTATTTTTGATTAATTTTTTAATGAATTTGAGCCTTTTTTCTTTTATTTTTTATAATTTTTAATTAAAAATTCAAATTTTTGCTTTAAAATATATCTTTTTTTAGAAAAAAATGCAAAAATGCTTCTTAACATCTCCTTAACATTTACCCCTCGTTGCGCAATTTTTTTTTTGCCCGGCTTTTAATATGATTGTGTCATTGTTATAATAGTGTGTGGAAAACCAGACAAAGATTATGATTGATAAAATCAGTGTAGTAAATAATAAACAACAGCATACCCCGCGCAGGGATAACTATTCTCAAAACCCAAGTTTTAACGGCTTGGGTGACGGGATAATTTCAGCTGTGCAATTGTGCGAAAAATACCCGATGGTAAATGTTTCGGCATTGGATTTGTCTACAGCAATTGTTCCGCGTACTATTATTGAAACAAAAGAATCAAACGGACATGCCGGTTTTGAAGCTTTTAGACGTGAATCTTCAGGGTTGATTGTTAACTGTTTAATCCCCAGTTTTATTGTTATGGGAATCGCTAAGCTTTTACAGCGTCCTTTAATGGGTTCATTCAATAAATCAAATCTCGTTAATACTTGGGCAAACGGTGATTCTATCGATAAAGTTCATTATTTTTACGGAAATGCTAAGGGATCAACTCCTAAAGAAAGAGTTTCAAACACATTCAGAAATATGCTTAACAGTATTTCCGGTGCTGATGGTGACAAAACAAAAGAGTTTAGCGAAATTTTCAAAAATAATCCAAAATTTGAAAAGGCTGTTCAGGACTTAACAGATGCTGTTATGTCTGAAAAACCGAATAGTAAAGCTGTTAAAAAAGCTTATGAAGCTTTAGTAAATGAAACTCATATCGCAGAAAATATCAGATTTAAAAACGATAAAGGTTTCTTTGCTAATAATCTCGAATCTGTTTGTGATGATACAGTGAAAATGTTACGCGGTATTATAAAAGAAAATATCACAGATCAAAAACAACTTGCTGATTATTTCAAGAAAGCTAAAAAATTGGTAAACTGGAAAAGTATTGGCGGACTTGGAGTTATTATCCCGCTTGCTATTTCAATGCAGCCTATAAACAGATGGATTACACGTAAAACATCGGGACAAAAAGGTGCTCCGATTTATAAAGATTTTGGTAAAGACAATGAACACAAAGAGCTTACACCAAAAGAAAAACGCGAACTTCTTGCTCAGAAATTTATTTCTATAGGTTCAATGGTCGGCGTTGCAGGACTTTCAATGTTTATGGACAGACCATCATTGAAAATGTTCCAATTTAAAGGCCTTTTCCCGACAATGGATCAGGCAAGAATTATTTCAACAGCAACATTTGCAAGCCGTATGGGTGCCGCAGAAGATAAAAACGAATTGCGTGAAGCAACAGTACGTGATATTGCTACCTTTGCAAGCTTCTATTTCTTAGGAGATTACGTTGCAAAAGGTATTGCAACTTTGTTGGAAAAGAAAAACAAAGGTGTTCATCTGATTAACACTTTAGAAAAACCAAAAGAAGGTGCTAATGCATTACAAAAATTCTGGCACTGGGCAAAACATACAACAATAAAATCTTCGGATGAACTTGCAACAGCTAAAGATAAAAAATTGAGAACAATCTGCCAAATCGGCAACATTGTATTCTCATTACTTGCTTTAGGTGTGTTTATCCCGTTATACACAAGGTCGAAAACAAATAAAAAACATGCAGAAGAACTTGCGAAAATGAATGCAGAAAAGGGGCAGACGGAAACGCCCGCAGATGATTTCACAAAATCATTTTTGAAAGATAAGACAGCATTTAACGCATTTACCCATTCGTAAGGAGACAATAAATATATGAAGATACAGCCGAATATACCCCAATATAATAACAATAATAAAAATAATCAAAACTTTACAGGTGCTATGGAAGCAGGTACAGCATTTTTGCGCTTCCTTGATACAAATCAGGCGTGGGGCGCAAATTGTGTCGACTTATGTTCTATGGTAATTCCGAGAACTACTGTTGACTTTGTAAACAGAGGTCCTGAAGCAGGTACAGAAACCGCACGTCGTGAATCTATGGGTACATTTAATCATTCTATGATTGGTGTGTATGGTTCTATTGCAGGTGCATTTTTAGCTGCTGCTCTTAATAAACGATTTGGCATAAAAGCTCACAAAATTTTTGCTGATAATGAAACATTTGAAGCTGTTACAAAATCATTTGATGCTCATAAAGGTTCTGATTATCAGGCTCACTTGAGAAATATGTTCTCAAGCCTTGAAACTGAGGTTGACGGACAGTGGAAAAAAATTCCTGCAGAAGATGTTGAAAAACTTGTCGGTAAATTTAACTCAGCAATGATAAGCAAACAGACTCCGGAACTTATTAACAAAGAGTTGATGAGCTATTCCAAGGCTGTTATAACCAATGCTACAGGCTCACAAAGTGCTTACAGATTTGTTGGAAGTAAAAATACATTTACTCTGACAAGCGGTATTGAAAATATTTATAATATTACAAAAGCAGTTATTGCTAAAGAAGCGAAAGGTATTTCTTCAGCTGATTTCTTAAAAGCAATGAAAAAAATGAATATCAGCCGTTCTGTAATCGGACTTGGTATTGCGACTACAATCGGTATGCTTACTCAGCCTGTTAATATGTATTTAACTAAGAAAAAGACAGGAAGTGACGGTTTTGTCGGTGTTGCAGGACGAGAAAAAGATAAGTCTGCTTCATTCAAAATGACAAAGGCTATTGGTGCTTCTATTTTCTCATTGGGCGCATTGTCTACAATTACAACAAATCCTAAAAATCTATTGAGCAAACTTCAATTTAAAGGTATGATACCTACAGTTTCTCAGTTGAAACTTGTTTACGGATTGACTATTGCATCAAGAATTATGTCAGCACGTGATAAAGATGAATTTAGAGAATCTATGGTGAAAGATACTTTAGGCTTTTTAAATTTGCTTGTATTGGGTGCATTGGTTACTAAAGGTGTTGCAAGAGCATTTGATAAATCTTTAATCAATGTAGGTAAAGACGGTTCTAAAAATTTCTTTAAATGGCTTACAAATTCATCTTTGAAATCTCGTGATGAAGTTCTTTATACAGAGTTAAAGAAAAAAGGTATTGCAACAGTTAAAAACGGTAAAGAATTACCGTTTAAAGAACTGCTTAAACTTGCAGACAAACCAACCAAAGCAAAACTTAGAGCATTAAATATTGCACAGGTTGCAGGTTATTTATACTCAGGTCTTGTACTTGGTGTCGGTGTTCCGAAATTAAATATTTACATGACTAATAAATCAGAGGCAAAACGCAAAGCAAAACTTGCTGAAAAAGAAGCTCAACAGCCAAAATCAGCATTTGATACAATGATGCAGGCTGATAATCTGGCGTACTTAAGCAAAAACATGTAAGGCTGCGTAGCCACTGCACCCGCCACATTGGGTTTTGGAGAAACTTATTAAGTCATCTGAGCGTTTGCGCCTGATACAACTTCAATAATTTCCTGTGTGATAGCAAATTGACGTGTTTTATTGTATTGCACTGATAATTCTTTAAGCATTTTTTCCGCATTGTTTGATGCTGCAGACATTGCTGTCATTCTGCTTGCAAGTTCACTTGCCTGTGCTTCCAATAATGCTTGAAATAAGATATTTGTTATATACATTGGAACAACTTTTTGTAAAATATGATGCATGTCGGGAGTAAATTCCATCATAGGTTCAATTATATTGTCATGAAGTCTTTCATAATCATCATTTAAACCTTTTAACGGCAAAATTTCCCAACTTTCAACAAAGTAGCTCATCATATTTTTAAAACGCGTTGTTATAATTTCAATTTTATCAATTTGGTGAGAAACATAGTATTCTGCAATATCTTCAATAATTATTTTAGCGCCCTTGCCTGTCGGGTCATTTGCAACTTTTAAATATGTTTTTACAATATCGCAGTTCATTCCTTTGCATTTGCGTTTTAAGGTTGTCACACCTTTTTGACCAACTACAAAAAGAATTGTTTTAATCCCTTGAGCTTCGTAATTTTTAATTGTTTCTAATGTTTTTCTTACAATGTTGGCATTATATGCCCCTGCAAGCCCTTTATTTGAAGTGATTACAAGCAAACCGACTGATTTGCATTCTCTTATCTGCAAAAGTTCTGGGTAGTTGTCAATTGCAGATTTTATCTTTAAAGTTTGAGAACTGTAAGTTCCGACAGAGTTTAAGAGCTTTTTAAACATGGAAACAAGTTCACGTGTAAACGGACGTGACATTTTAACGGTATTTTCGGCTTTTTTAACTTTTGCCGCCGCAACCATTTTCATCGCACGCGTAATCTTTTGTGTGCTCTTTACGCTCTGTATTCTGTTTTTGATGTCTTTTAAATTACTCATAAATTTGTTCCAAAACCCAAGTGGCTACGTGCGTAGCACCTAGAAAGTCCTTTTAAAGTTTTCCAAAGCTGATTTTAGCTGTTCTTTATCAACATCAGACAATGCCGAACCATCGTTGATGCGTGTTGCAAGGTCTGAAAGATTTGAATTAAGATATGCAAACCATTCTTTTTTGAATTTTGCAACATTATTGTTTGCAACATCATCAAGCAATCCGTTGTTTGCTGCAAAAAGAATTGTCACCTGTTCAGCAACGCTCAACGGGTTATATTGAGGCTGTTTAAGAACTTCTGTAAGTTTTTCGCCGCGTAATAACTGATTTTTTGTAGCTTGGTCTAAGTCTGATGCAAATTGAGCAAATGCCGCAAGTTCGTTATATTGAGCAAGGTCAAGTCTTAACTGTCCTGCAACCTGCTTAATAGCTTTGGTTTGTGCCGCACCGCCTACACGTGATACCGAAATACCTGCGTTAATTGCGGGTCTTACACCTGAATTGAACAGGTTTGTTTCAAGGAAAATCTGCCCGTCAGTAATAGAGATTACGTTTGTCGGGATATATGCGGAAACGTCACCTGCCTGAGTTTCGATAATCGGCAATGCGGTAATACTTCCGCCGCCGAGTTCGTCATTCAATTTAACCGCACGTTCAAGAAGTCTTGAGTGAAGATAGAATACGTCACCCGGATATGCTTCACGTCCCGGCGGTCTTTTAAGAAGCAAACTCATTGCACGGTAAGCCTGAGCGTGTTTTGACAAGTCATCATAAATAATCAAAACATCTTTGCCCTGTTCCATAAATTCCTCACCTATTGCAACACCTGCAAACGGAGCGATATATTGTAACGGTGCAGGTTCATTGGCTGTCGCAGATACTATGATTGAATAATCCATTGCACCTTTTTCTTCCAATGTTTTTGCAATTTGTGCAACTGTTGAAGCTTTTTGACCGATTGCAACATAGATACAAATTACATTCTGCCCTTTTTGGTTAATGATTGTGTCTATTGCAATCGCTGTTTTACCGGTTTGTCTGTCGCCGATAATCAATTCACGCTGACCTCTGCCGATTGGAGTTAATGCGTCAATCGCAGTCAAACCTGTTTGTAACGGTTGGTGAACTGATTTTCTTGCAACAATTCCCGGTGCAACTCTTTCAATCGGACGAGTTTTATCAGTGATAATTTCACCTTTACCGTCAATAGGCTTGCCTGTCGGATCAATAATTCTGCCAATCATTGTATCGCCAACCGGAACTGATGCGATACGCCCCGTTGTTTTAACAGTCATACCTTCTTTAATATGTGTATAATCCCCAAGGATTACAATACCAGCATTATCTTCTTCAAGGTTCATGGTAATTCCGAGTGTATCACTGCCGTCGTCAAAAGTTACAAGCTCATTTGACATTACGTTTCTTAAACCGTAAACCCTTGCAATACCGTCACCTACTTCAATTACGGTACCTGTGTTTGAAATTTCACTTTGGAGTTCGTAGTTTTCTATTTTGTTTTTAATTATAGAACTGATTTCATCAGGTTTTATAAGTGCCATAATTTTTACCTCTATATTTTACTTAGTTTATCTAACTTGTTTTTAAGGCTTGTGTCAATAATATCGTCATCAATCTTTATGACCAAACCGCCTATTATATTTGTATCTAAAGCCCAGTTGACCTTAACTTCTTTGTTTAATCTAATATGAAGCTTTTCAATTGTCTTTTGTTTTTGTTCGTCTGAAAGTTCAACTGCTGATACAATTTCAACTCTTTTTATATTATTCATTTCATCAAGTTCATTTGAATAAGCTTGAATAATTTGTTCAAATTCGTTAAATCTGTTTTTTTCAACGAGAATTTTAATAAAATTCAGAACTTTTTCATTTAATTCTTTTTTGAAAATCTCGTCAATAATTTCATATTTTGTCTGCAATGAAATTGATGGATTAAGCATGGTTAATTCAAACTCTTTTGATGAATTTATAACATCTAAAACTGTATTCAAGTCTGATAATGCGTTATTATCCGCTTCAAAAAGTGATTTTGCATAAGTTATAGCTGATGTAGATACCTTTATCATTATATTTCACCTATGCTTTCTTCTATAAATTTGTCATGAAGTTTCGGATTATCCTCAAGAGTTTTGATAATCTTTTGTTTGGCAAGTTCAACAGACGCCTTTAAGGCTTTATCGCTCAACTGTGTTGAAAGAGTTTTTTCCTCGCCGATTATGACGTTTTGAACATTCTTTTCAATCATCTTAACCTGTTCATGCGCATTTTTAATAATCTGCTCAGAAAGCCCTGTTGCTCGGGTATTTGCATCATTCAAACGCTCTTTGATATCCTCATCAAGGTGTTCAACCAGTTTTTTTGCACTTAAAAGTTTTTGTTTAGCCTGTTCGCGTTCTGATTTTGCATCTTCTATTTTTTTTATGATATCTTGTTTCAAATTTTCAACAGTATTTGAAATATTCAACTTTTTATAAAGCACAGCAAAAATCAGTAGTAAAACTGCAAAGTTGAAAGTATTTGATTGTACTATAGCGTTCCAAAAGTTCATTATATCTCCAATACTTTAGAATATATTACGTCTGCAAGTTCTTCAATTTTTAAATCGCGTTCTGTGCTTTCGGCTTCTTTAATTAAAGCATCTTTTGCGGATTTTATATCCTCTTTTGATTTTTGTTTAGCCTGTTCTGTCAGGTTTCTGGAATTTTCATTAGCATCATTAATTTTTCTGGCAACAAGCGATTTTGCATCAACATGAGATTTGCTGAGTTTTTCATCCCTGTCTTTTGTGATTGCATTAGCTTTGTCACTTGAAAGTTTTGCATCATAAATGTTGTCATTAATAAATTTTTCACGTTCATTCATGACGCTTTCAAGCGGTTTATAGAATATTTTATTCATAATAATTGTGAATAAAATAAAGCTTATTGCCGATACTAAAAATGTTGCATTAAATTCCATTTTACTTACCTAATAACATAAATGCGATAACGAATGCGTAAAGTGCACAAGCTTCTGATAATGCTGCACCGAGAAGGAAGAAACCGAATGCTTTACCTGCAACTTCGGGTTGTCTTGAAACTGCATCCATCAAACCTTTTGTCGCAAAACCGATACCTAAACCTGCGCCAACTGCACCAAAACCGATTGCAATACCTGCGCCCAAGTGTGCCATTTGTGAAACTGTTGCTGTGTCTACCATTTTTTATTCTCCTTTGTTTTTAATGTTCTTCTTTTACTGCGGAACCGATATATGCGATTGTCAGCATCATAAATACGGTTGCCTGAATAAATGCTACCAAGATTTCAAATAACATAATCGGAAGCGGTAAGAAGTACGCCATTGCACCTAATGCTATTGAAACCAAAATTTCTCCCGCAAAAATATTTGCGAAAAGTCGGATTGCAAGGCTTAAAGGTCTTGTAAACATTTCCAAAACCTCAACCAATGCCATTACAATTCCTGTAAAACTAAAGTCATGGATAAGAAAATTTTTACCCTTGGCTTTAATTCCCATGGTCACATAATATATTAATACTATTACAGCCATTGCAGCTGTTAAGTTAATATCGTTTGTCGGTGAAGCCAATTCTCCGCCATGTTTTAAATGAATTAATCTTAGCGGTAACTGTCCCATAAGATTTGCTGTTACAATAAATAAAAACAGTGATGCAACAAGAGGTACATGCTTTCTGTTTTCTGTTTCAATCATTGTATCAAGAGTCCCGTAGAAAAATTTCATAATGCTTTCTGCTATTGCTTGAAGTTTTCCGGGAACAAGCGAGAGGTTGTGTGTAGCAAGCAATGCAAAAATAACTACAACTGCCATTGCAAACCACATAGTAAATATTGTATCTAGATTTAATGAAACAGCATGACTCAAAATATTAGTGTTGTAAATCCAATGTTCCATATTTACTCTCCCTGTGAACTTATTTTAACGCACTAAAAAAAAAATCGCAAATTTTTTTTGTTTGATTTACAATTGTTATATATGAGTTTGATTCAGAGGGAGAAATTAAACATTATCACACTGGCTGAGGTTAACTCAACCAATTTGTACGCAAAAGCTAATTTAGCTGATATTGCGGACAAAACTGTGATTTGTGCCGATAAACAAACTTCAGGACGCGGCAGATTTGAAAGAGCATGGGTTGATTTAGGCTCAGGTAATATTTTCATGTCTTTGGTTTTGAAGCCTTCTGAGGAATTTAAACCTTTTTATTCAAATTTAACCCAATATTTTTCGGTTATTTTATGCGAAATTTTAGAGGAATACGGTTTGAAACCTCAAATTAAATGGCCTAATGATGTCCTTGTTGACGGTAAGAAAATTGCAGGAATTTTATCTGAATCCGTTATGCAGGGACATAATTTTAAGGGGCTTGTTTTAGGCGCGGGGATTAACTTGAATGCTAATCCTGATGATTTAAAACAAATCACGGATAAAGAAGTTACGGCACTTAATATTGAAGTAGATAAATCTATTGATAAAACTATTTTTTTAGACAGATTTCTTGATAAATTTTTCGCCAGTTACGATAAATTTTTGGAAAAAGGATTTGTTATGATTGAAAACGATTATATCAAAAGAGCATGCTTTTTAGGTAAAGAAATCAGTGTAAAAGGTTTTAACAATACAATTTTCGGAACTGCTAAGTCTATAAATTCAGCAGGTGAACTTGTATTAGAAAAAGATGGAAATGAAATTACAGTAACAATGGGAGATATATTATGAATGAAACACTTATGGCAGGCTTAACACTTATGGGGCTCGGTATGGGCTTTGTATTAAGCTTTCTGTGCATTTTGATTGCAGGTATGTTCGGGATGTCTGCAGTTGTAGGGTATTTGAACAAACTTTTCCCCGAAAAAGTTGAGGTTGTTGAGAAAAAATCAGCAAAATCTTCAAATGATGATGCAGCAATTGCTGTTGCTATCGCCGCTATATTAGCTAAAAGATAATGAAAGGAAATAAATATTATGGCAAAAAAACTTATTAAGGTAATGGATACGTCATTCCGTGACGGTTTCCAATCTATTTACGGGGCAAAAGTCCTTGTAGATGACTTTATTCCTGCTTTGCAAGCTGCAGTTAATGCAGGTTTGAACCACTTTGAAACAGCAGGCGGTGCTAGATTTCAAGCTCCGATTTTCTTCTGTAACGAAAATGCGTTCGAAACTATGGACAAAATCAGAGCTGCTGTAGGACCTGATGTAAAATTACAATCATTGGCACGCGGCGTTAACGTTGTAGGTTTGAACTCGCAGCCTCGCGACGTTATTGATTTGCACGCAAAAATGTTTGCAAAACACGGCGTTAACGTTATCAGAAACTTTGACGCTTTAAACGACGTTAATAATTTGATTGATTCTGCAAATTCAATCAAAAAACACGGGCTTCAGCACGAAGTTACAATCACTATGATGGAACTTCCTTATGGTTGTGAAGGTGCTCATGATGCTGATTTCTATGAAAAAGTATTGAGAAATATTCTTGATGCTGGTATTCCGTTTGACAGCTTAGCATTTAAAGATGCTTCAGGTACTTCAAACCCGAGAAAAGTTTATGAAACAGTAAGACGTACAAGAGAAATCTTAGGACCTGATGCTCATATCAGATTCCACTCTCACGAAACTGCAGGTACAGGCTTGGCTGCATACTTGGCAGCTCTTGACGGCGGTGCTGACGGAATTGACCTTGCAATGAAACCTGTTTCAGGCGGTACAGGTCAGCCTGATATTATTTCTATGTGGCATGCTTTAAAAGGTACTGAATATGATTTAGGACTTGATATCAAGAAAATCATGGAAACAGAAGAAATCTTTAAAGAATGCATGAAAGATTATCCGCTTTCTCCGATTTCTCTTGCAGTTAACCCGATTCTTATCCAAGCTCCACTTCCTGGTGGTGCTACAGCTACAACTGTTAACCAGTTGAAAGATATGGGTATGTTGGATAAATTCCCGAAAGTTATTGCTAATATGAAAGAAGTTGTTGAAAGAGGCGGTTTTGCAACATCTGTAACTCCAGTTTCTCAATTCTACGCTCAACAATCATTCTTGAATGCAATTACTGAAAAACCTTGGGATCAAGCAAACCCGGGTTATGCAAAAATGTTATTGGGCTACTTTGGAAAAACTCCTTGTGAGCCTGATCCAGAACTTGTTAAATGGGCTGAAGAAAAAACAGGTTTACAACCTACAACAGAAAAAGTTGTTGACATAAATGACAGAGATCCTGAAAAAGGTCTTAAACCTGCTGAAGAAAGATTGAAAGCTGCAGGACTTCCTGTAACTGATGAAAACTTATTCATCGCTGCTGCATGTAAAGACGGCAACCTTGATAAAGGTATTGACTTCTTGCTTGGCAAAGGCTCTGTTTCAGTTAACAAAAAATCAGCTGATGCTCCCGCACAAAGTACAGGTAATTCTGCTGACGGTTATACAATCACTGTTAACGGTAAAAAATACGCTGTTAAACTTGACGGTAAAAAAGCTACTGTTAACGGCAAACCGTTTGATTTTGATGTTAAAAACGGTATTGAAGAAACTTCTCAAGCTTCTTCAGGTGAAGGAACTCCTGTTAAAGCAGCTTTGCCGGGTGTAGTACTTAAAGTTGAAGTTTCAGCCGGTGATCAAATCGAAGAAGGTGACGTACTTCTTGTTGTTGAAGCTATGAAAATGGAAACAGAAATTAAGTCACCTGTATCAGGTACAGTAAGTTCTATTGATGTTGAATTAGGTGCTAAAGTTAAAACAGGCGATGTTCTTGTAACTATTGCATAATTAAAAAAGGAAAATGAAAAATGAACATACAAGACAGTTTAATGAAATTATGGGAATCTACAGGTATTGCAAACTTTGTACAACCTGTTGACCCTAATATCACAAACGGATTTGAGCAATTCCTGCATCAATTCGGTTCGCCGATTATGCTTGTAATCTGCTGTTTCCTTTTGTGGCTTGGGATTAAAAAACAATACGAACCGCTATTGTTAGTTCCGATTGCTTTCGGTGGTTTGTTATCAAATATTCCTGTTGCAGATATTGCAGGTCCGCATGGATTTTTGGGAATTATTTATGAAGCAGGTATTCATCAGGGATTGTTCCCGTTGATTATCTTTATGGGTGTAGGTGCAATGACTGACTTCGGTCCGTTGATTGCTAACCCCAAAACAGCATTATTAGGCGGTGCGGCACAGTTTGGTATTTTTGGTGCATTATTACTTGCGTTATGCGTATTCGGATTTACTTTACCGCAATCTGGTGCTATCGGTATTATCGGTGGTGCTGATGGCCCGACATCAATTTATGTAACTTCAAAACTTGCTCCTGAATTATTGGGTGCAATTGCTGTTGCGGCATATTCATATATGGCATTGGTTCCTGTAATTCAACCGCCTATTATGAAATTATTAACTACTAAAGCTGAACGTGAAATTCAAATGTCACAGCTTAGAGAAGTTTCAAAAAGAGAAAAAATCATATTCCCGCTTGTTGTTTTGGGATTATGTATAATTTTCTTACCTGATGCTTGCCCATTGATTGGTGCATTGACATTTGGTAACTTATGTAAAGAGTGCGGTGTTGTTGACAGATTATCAGATACAATGCAAAATGCTTTGATTAACATTGTAACTATTTTCTTAGGACTTTCAGTAGGTTCTAAATTGTCAGCAGACCAGTTCTTGACATTGCAGACATTGTTCATCTTAATCTTAGGTATATTGGCATTCTCATTCGCTACAGGTGCAGGTGTTATATTTGCTAAAATTATGAACTTGTTCTCAAAAACTAAAATTAATCCGTTAATCGGTGCCGCAGGTGTTTCTGCCGTTCCTATGGCAGCTCGTGTTGCAAATAAAGTCGGTTTAGAGGCTAACCCTCAAAACTACTTATTGATGCACGCTATGGGACCAAACGTAGCAGGTGTAATCGGTTCGGGTGTTGCGGCAGGTATATTGCTTGCATTATGCGGTTAGAAAAAAGCTCCCGATTGGGAGCTTTTTTTTTGAAAAAATAATTATAAAGGATTAGTGCATTATTTTTTTTACTAATATATAATAATTATATGGTTTATTAGTAAAGGAGAAGAGATGTCGATTGAAGATGCACTTGTAATGATTTTAGCAGGCGGAGAAGGTAAAAGGCTTTACCCCTTAACAAAAGATAGAGCAAAACCTGCTGTACCGTTTGGCGGCAGATACAGAATTATTGATTTTGTATTAAACAATTTTATTAACTCGGGTTTTTTCAAAATTAAAGTTTTAACTCAATACAAGTCAGATTCATTAAATAAACATATTACACGCGGCTGGGCTTTGTCACCGTTTTTAAATCAGTATGTTGATTTGTGTCCTGCGCAGATGAGAACCGGTTCTGACTGGTACAGAGGAACGGCTGATGCTATTTATCAGAATGTTTTTCATATTACGGATGAAGACCCTGATTATGTTTGTATATTTGGCGGTGACCATATTTATAAAATGGATGTGTCACAAATGCTTGACTATCACAAAACAAAAGGGGCAGATTTATCTATTTCGGCAATTCCAATTCCGATTGAAGAAGCTCATGAATTTGGGATTATTGAAGTTGATGATGACTGGAAATTAACTGCTTTTGTTGAAAAGCCGCAATATAAACCAAAATCTATTCCGGGCAATCCTAATATGTGTCTTGCTTCAATGGGAAATTATATTTTTAATAAAGATATTTTGCTTGATGCTTTGACCCGTGATGAAAAAATCGAAACTTCGAGCCATGACTTTGGTAAAAATGTTATTCCTATGCTTCTGAATGAGGGTAAAAAGATTTATATTTATAACTTTAATGAAAATTCATTTGAAGGTATGTCACCTCAGGAACGCGGCTATTGGATGGATGTAGGTAGTATTGATGCTTACTGGCAGGCTAATATGGATTTGTTGGATTATGATCCGGAATTGAATCTGTATTCGCAAGAATGGCCTTTGCGAACTTTCAATTACAACTATCCGCCTGCAAAATTCATCTGGGAAGAAGGAGAACGTGTAGGTATGGCGACAAACTCTATGGTATCTGAGGGTTGTATTGTATCAGGGGCAGGTTTGTCACGTTGTATTTTGTCACCGAAAGTTAAGGTAAACAGTTTCTCTCAAATTTCCGAAAGTATTTTGATGGAAAATGTTGAAATCGGCAGATATTCTAAGATTAAGCGTGCAATTATTGATAAAAACGTAGTTGTTCCGCCAAATTCAAGAATAGGTTTTAATCGAGAAGAAGACGAAAAACGCGGTTTCCATGTTTCACCTAACGGAGTTACTGTTGTACCCAAAGGTGCAATACTTTAAATTGTAAAATTTTTGTAATATATTACATGTTACGAGCAATTATTAAGCTTCATTGTCTTTATTGACTTGGGTAGAAATATGGCGTCTAACATGAAAATACAATCAAGTTCCCCCTCGTTTCAAGGCGGGATTTCAAGCGCATTGCGTTCTGCGAAACAGCGTGCAATGAATGCTGTACCTGATATGGAACTTTCGGGAAATACAAACTGGATTAATAAAGCAGGTGAAAAAATTTCATCTGCTGAACAACGCCTTATTTTAGGGGCATCAGCTTTGATGTCACAACCATTTATCGACGCCCATAATAGAAATGTTGACGAAAAAACACGAAAAGTTTCTGTAGCACGTACAATTGCTAAAATTATTGCAGGAACTGCAACAGGCTTTGCAATAAGAAAAGGTTGTATTAAAGCTATTAAAGCTATGTCACAGCCAAGAGGTGCGAATGTACCGAAATGGAAATCTTTCTTTACGCCAAAGGATATTACTAAAACAAATACAGACGCCTTTATGCAGTATCGCAACGCAATGGGAACAGTTGTTGCCCTTCTTGTTATGATGTTTACTAATTTCTTAATAGACGCCCCGTTAACTAAATTTTTGACTAATGCCTTAATTAAAAAACAGGAAGATGCAAAAGGGGGAAATAATGGCTAATTTATTCTCCAACTTTAAATCATCATTATACAAAAACTACGGCGAAAATCCGGGCAAAATGCTTGTTCACACAGGTGTTTTAGGCTGGATTTTATCATCACTTGCTCAGGTCAGCGCTGTTGTATTTAACGATAAAATTTCTCCAGAACAGAAAAGTTTCTTAATTCCTCAAGAAATTGCAGATGCAGGAATTAATATTGCATCTTTCTATTTGATTACAAGTTCTTTCAAAAATGTAGCATCAAAACTTGTTTCAACAGGTAAATTAACAACAAAAGGAATTAAAAATGCGCTTTCAAAAGAGGATCTCAAGAAAATAGGCAAACTTGATTTTAATATCGGAGATCTTAAAAATGTTCCCGAAGGTTATAAACCTTTCAAAAACGGTGTTGATGTTATTGCAAGTACAATCGGTTCAATTATTTCCTGCAACATTGTTACACCGATTTTACGTAACCAATATGCTTCCAAAAAACAAAAACAAGCATTAGAACGCATGCATAATACTCAATTAGCTGCTCCGAGAGGTATTTCTATGGCTCAATATCAGAAACTTTCTTCAATTAAGTATTCATCAGGTTTAAAAGTATAAAATTGATATTATTCCCGCAACTATACAGCTTATCATTGCAAAAAATATTGCAGTAATCTTTAAAAAAGGATCAAGTTTTTGGTTTTCAGAACATTCCTCTTGTAGCTGGCAAATTACTGATTTTGAATAGTCAGTTTTAAGTTCATTCTTTGTTTTTTCAAATGAAGTATGAAGTAATTTTTTATATGTATATATGTCTTCCAAATCCTGTCTTGCAAGCGGATTTGAAATTGCTATCTTTTTGATTTTTATATTTTCCAAATCATCAAGCTCGTTGTCAACATAAGCTGATAGATTTAATTTAAAATCCTCATATTGTTTTGTAACATATGGATTTGCAATTTCTTCATTTTGTATTTCGTTAAATCGTTTTAATATATTTTGCAATTGAATATATTTTTCTCTGCATTCCGGACAGTTTTCAAGATGAGCTTTTACGTAGCTTGAAAGTTTTGCGCTCAATTTTTCTTCTGCATAAAATGTTAATAGTGCAGTTACTTGTTCACATGATAAGTTATATTGCATTGATTTCTCCTTAAATATAAGCTTTTAAATCTTCTTGCAGCTTCCCTCTTGCTCTGGCAATTCTGGATTTAACCGTTCCGATACTGGAATGTGTCGCATCTGCTATTTCTTCATAACTTAATCCCTGAAATTCCCTTAAAACAATAGCAATTCTAAATTGTTCGGGTAGTGAAAGTATTGCATTTTTAATTATTTTTTCGAGTTCTCCGGAAATACATTTTTCATGAGGTTTACATTTTTTGTCCAATAATTGTTGTTTTATTGAAGGTGTATCTTCTTTTTCTTCATCAAGTGACACTGTGTCGGCCTTTCTTTGCGATTTTCTAAGCTCATCATAAAATAAATTTGTTACAATCTGATTTTGCCAACTTTTGTACAATTTTGGATTTTTAAGATGCTGAATATTTTTTGCAATTCTAAGAAGTGCTTCCTGAGTTAAATCGGAGACATTTTCACCATTTCGACTTAAGTATGAAAATGATGCGTAAACATTTTTTTGCTCACGCTTTATAAGTTCTTCCAGTGCTTTAAAATCATTTTGCTGAGAAAGCACTACAAGTTCTTCTAATGACATTTTTTTGTATTGCAACCTTGCATCTGTCATAAACTTCTCCTTACATTTATAGTAAGTAAAGTTTAAGGAGAAATACTCATACTTTGCTACATAGTCAATTGTTTATATTTTTTATTTAAGAAGCAGAAATAAAGCCGTTTAAGGCAGTATAAGCAGCAACATAAGGTGATGCAAGATAAATAAATCCTTCAACATTTCCCATTCTGCCTTGGAAATTTCTGTTTTGTGTTGCAAGACAAACTTCTCCGTCAGCTAATGTTCCCGCATGTACTCCAACACAAGGTCCGCATCCCGGAGGTAATATTGCAGCATTTGCTTCCACAAAAGTTGTAATTAATCCTTCAGCCAAAGCCAGTAAATAAACATCTTTTGAAGCAGGACAAATTAACATTCTTACATTAGGATTTACCTTTTTCCCTTTTAAAATGTTTGCAACTACACGTAAATCCTCAATTCTGCCGTTTGTACAAGTTCCAACAAATACTTGATCAACTTTTACATCTTTCAATTCATCAACAGTTTTGGTGTTATCAACTGTATGAGGACAAGAAACTGTATGTTTAACATCCTCTGCATTAATCTTGATTATTCGTTCATAAATTGCATCACTGTCAGGTTTTAATGTTCTGAATTTATCCTCGCGTCCGCGCGATTTTAGAAATTCTCTTGTTTTTTCGTCTGCTACGAATAAACCGGCTTTAGCACCAGCTTCAACAGCCATATTTGCTAATGTAAAGCGTTCAGACATTTCCATATTTTCAATTGTATCGCCGCAAAATTCCAAAGCCTTGTATGTAGCTCCGTCTGCTCCTATCATACCGATAAGATGAAGCATTAAATCTTTAGAACAAATTCCTTCTTTGAATTTTCCAGTAACCTCAATTTTAAAAGTCGCAGGAACTTTCAACCAAGTTTTGCCGAGTGCCATAGCAACTGCAATATCAGTTGAGCCCATACCAGTTGCAAACGCTCCGAGAGCCCCAGATGTGCAAGTGTGAGAATCAGCACCAACCAAGATTTCACAAGGGTTTACAAAAGTTTCAATAAGCCTTTGGTGGCAAACACCCGCTCCAACATCAGATAAAACAGCGCCATACTCTTTTGAAAAATCCCTTAAAACAGTATGTGTATTTGATAATTCTTTTCTCGGACTTGGAGAAGCATGGTCAATGAAAAGAATGGTTCTTTCAGGATTGTTTAATTTATCTTTGCCAAGTTTCTTAAATTCCTGAACGGTCAAAGGGCCTGTTCCATCTTGAACCGCAGTAACATCAACATTTGCAATAACTAGTTCTCCCGCTTTTACTGCTTTTCCTGCATGTTCAGAAATTATTTTTTCAGCTAAAGTTTGTCCCATAACCATTCTCCTTTTTTATTAATTTACAGCAAAAAAAAAACGACATCAAGTCGTTTAAAAAGGGAAAGGAAACAAAAATATGTAATGAAGCAAAATGCTTCGTAAAGTTTTTTAAGGAACGGCTATGTTCCGTCTTACTCGCTCGCTATTAACGGGTCTCCGGCTCTGCTTGTCTTTGCCTTCGCAAAGCCAACTCCAGCCTGCGCCCTCAGCTCGCTCGCGCTTACCCGAATGTTTTGAATGTCGATTCAGTGTTCTTTTCAATAACTTTCTGAACTGCATCCATTTCAGTCTGGATAGCATCTTGTTCAGTATCTAACTGTTTCAAACGTAATTCAAGGTTTTTATCTTCAGATTGAATAATTTCGATTTTAGCGTTGATTTCCTGAATAGATTGATCATATTGATACTTATCATATTCATATTGGTTCATCGCATCGTCGTATTTAGCCTGATCTGTTAAAGTGTTAGTAGTAACCGCATAAGTCACTTCATCTTCTTTACCCGGTTTTAATGTAACACTGATTAAACGACCTGTAGCATCTTGTTCAAATCTAGCAGTAATACCCTTAACTTCTTCAGTTTTTTGAGCCGAACCGATTGTGTACATCGGAATGTTACTTAATGAAGATCCTGTGTCAGAGTAAACTGTATCTTTAGATTTTAATACGCTCATCTTCGTAAAATATGGAGACCATGTTCCTGTAGATGTATTTTGTACATAACGTACAGCCCAGTCATCATCAGTTCCGCCATATTGTTTTTTCAAGATTGCGATATAATTTTTTTCTTCTTCTTGAAGTTGTTCAATTTGGTCAGCAGATAGTGTTTTTAAGTATTCATCTTCAAATTCTACTTCCGGAGTTTTATCACCATCAGCGAAAGTAACTTTTGTTTTATTGCCATCTTTATCTTCTGTATAATAACCATCAGCTTTAGAATATTTTAAACCTTTAACTTCAGTTCCATCAGCTTTTGTATATTTGAAAGTGATAGCATCTTTCATATTTCTGAGAGTTTTAGCGCCAACTTTAAAGTCAGTAGCAACTAATTCTTCATTCTTTTTATTATTGTCTGTTTTAGTAACGATAGATTGAGCCGCAGAAACAGCTGCAAAATCATCTACCCAGCTAGAAGTATAGCTGATTAAGTATTCGCCGTTTTGTTGTGCAATCATTGAAGAAATAGAGTTTGTTAATGAACCGTCTTCAAATGTGTAAACTGTTTTAGTGTAATCAGCGACAGAAGGAGGAACAGGAACAGCCATACCAAGCAATTGGTTGTAGTAGTTAGCAGTTTGGTTGGACAAAGTTGTTCTCTGTTGGTTAATCTGTTGTCCTTCATATTCTACGTTTGTTTTCCTTGCAGTTAAGCCTAAAAAGCGTGCCTGCGATGCTGCCATACCCATAATTGGCTTCCTTTCGTCCTTGTTTCCTTATGTCTTTTATTACGGCACACTTTCAATTTTTCTTTAATTTTTTGTTCTATTTTTGTAATATTTCGTTACAAT
>CATKZI010000002.1 GCA_949841365.1 uncultured Candidatus Melainabacteria bacterium | reverse complement strand
ATAATGCAGTATCCGATAAGAGTAATCTTGTTGTTATAGGTTCAGGAGCATCGGGGAGTGCTAATAATGCTATTGCTATAGGAGCAGGTGTCACAGGAGAAGGAGAGAATTCCGTAGCAATCGGTTCGAATGCAACAGCGGGTACAGAAACTACTTCACTTAGTTATGGTAATGCTATAGCTATTGGTAATAATGCTCGGGCTTTAGGTGAAGATAATATTGCTATTGGAAGAAATGCATTATTTACAACAAGTACTAGTAATTCTGTTGGTGCCGGCAATGTGGCTATAGGTGCAGAGGCAATGTATTACCACTATAGCATAAATGTCGGTAATACGGCAGTTGGTTATAAGGCAATGAAAGGTTCAAGCAGGTCTTCTAATTATTTGAATACAGCAATCGGCTATGAGGCTCTTACGAGTGCTGGTACAACATCAAGCAGCGCAGGACATGATACGGCAGTCGGTTATCAGAGTTTATATTCTAATACGACAGGTTTCGGGAATACAGCGGTAGGTGTTTATGCCTTAAAAAATAATGTTTCAGGTTCTTATAATACTGCTATTGGAGAAGGTGCTTGTCAATATGTAACAGGTTCTCATAAAACTTGTATTGGATATGGTTCAGGACCTTATTCAGGGCATAAATTTGCAACAAATAGTGATAATATAGTTTATATTGGGACCAGTAATTCAACTGTTTATATTCCCGGAGAGTTAATTGTTGGTAAACATGCATTTATTGGTTCATCATATACAGGTAATGAAAACAGTTTATTTTACAACAGCGAAAGGGGTTGGCATTTTGTTGGCGGTTATAAAGGTGATGGTGACAGAGATAGCTGGGGAGTTAACCCCGATGATCTCTGGCCTTTGAACCAAGGTTACCGTTCCGACCGTCGTTTGAAATATGTAGGCAAAGAAAACCATGACGGTTTGGCAAAACTCCGTCAATTAAAAATCTTTAATTACAGTTTCAAAAAAGATGAAAAGAAAACTCCGCGCGTTGGTGTTATGGCACAGGATTTGCAAAAAGTTTTCCCAAATGCAGTTAAAAAAGGTTCTGACGGCTTCTTAACCATCCGTATGGAAGATATGTTCTATGCTGTAATCAATGCGATTAAGGAACTTGATGCTAAATATCAAGCGCAGGAAAAACGTATTGAGAGCCTTGAAAAACGTATTCAAGCGTTAGAAGCAAAAGTTAAATAGTTTTCATACAAAAGGTGTGTCTTTGGGCACACCAATCATTCCTCTCCCGCTAAGAAGCGGGAGTTTTTTTGTGATACGCACGTAGCCCAGCCGATATATTTTGAAAAATGGCAACGATGCTTTTTGTGCTTATATAACAACAGACCGGTAAAAAATGTTTTTTTACCGGTCTTACATATCCTAAATCAACAACTAGTCTTCAGCTTGTTCTATTTTTTTCATTACTTCGTCAATCTGTTCTTTAAAATATTTAAGGAACAGAGAAATTTCTTCTTTAAAACTGTATGTTCCCGGCCATGCCATATATCCGTACATCTATATCTCCTTATACTACCTTGTATTAACTACATATTTTATATCGGTAGAATTTTGGAAAAACTTTAAAGATTTCAGCTATTTTTTAATAATTCGTTACAAAAAAGCCGCGAAATGCGGCTTGATTAATCTTCATAAGGAACAGTTATTATATAATTATTTCCCTCGCGAACCTTTGTAATCTCACTGGTGTCAATGTGTTCGGGGAATGCAAATGCCTGACTGAATTTTAGAACTTCTTCATGATTATGAAGGTTTCTTTCTCCTGCTGCGTTAATAATCAATGTGTTGCCTTGAGTTCTGATTTCTACATTTTTTTCATTATTATCAAAAGGTCTTAAATCAAGGATAATCTTGTATGTATCGGCATTTTTTTCAACGTGAACGAATTGAGCTGCTGTTTTAGCTAATTTTTGTTCGTGTTTGAAAGCTTTTCTTTCCATTTTTTCCTGTTGTTTCAAAGCTCTCATATCCATTCTGTCAAAGTTTCTTTCTCTGTTCATAATGGCTTTGTCCATTCTCCCCATCTGATAAACCGGATCGTACATTCTTTTGAAATGCCAATCAGAGATTACGTAAGATGCCATAAACGCCCCCAGGAATATCAGCAATCCTGTTAAAATGTGTCTTAATGCAGGATGTTTGCATAAGAAACAATCATCAAATTCTTCATGTCTGTAGTTGTTGTCTTCCATTTTGAAAACTCCTTTCTTTAAGACAAGTATAGATTGGATAATGTTAAAATCCATTGCTCAGTCGGACTAATACCCTTGTAAAAAGTTATTAAACATGTTACTATGTATGTGTGGAGTGTGAATTATGGCAAAAATATTAGTCACTATGCCTGATGATTTTTTACATAAAATCGACGGTGTTGCATCAAACGAACAAAGAACCAGAAGTGAATTAATCCGTGAGGCTTTGCGTACTTACATGCGCCGTACGGGGATTAAAAACCCTGAAAAAGCCGAAAATGAAGCGAAAGCTCTTGAGGAATTAATTGGTTAGAATTGTCTCTACCCATTTGATTATGTTCGATATCTCGTAAGGTTTCGGGATATACAAATCTGCGCCTGTGTTTAAAATCAATTCTTTGTCATGCAGTGTCGAGGTTACTATAATTTTTGTTCTGCCAAAATCGGGGTTTTCACGTAATTTTTTACAAAGCTCAAGCCCTTTTAAATTTGTGCCTGCATCAATTATCACAAGTGCGGGAATTGTTTCAAGCGAATTTATGATTTCATAACCCTGCAAATCAAGAATTGTGCGCAATAATAATGACATTGCTTCATCTTCTTCTATGATTACGATTTTATTATTTATTTGAACTGAATTTTCTCCCGAAATTCTCGGTCTTTCAATCAGGTAATTTGATTTTGACGGCAAATCTGCTGTTCCATGGATTTGTATAAGCGAATTCATTAATTGTGCAGTGTCTTTGTATTGTGAAAATTCGTTTGTAACTACGCCGATTGTTGTGTGGACAAAGTTTGAACGGCGTCCCGCAAATTCATCACCACGCATTAACATAAAACCGCGTTTGATATCTTGCGGAGAATAGAATTTTTGCGCAACTGCATCAAAGGCAAAAGTTAAAAAGTTTGCTATTTGTTCTGCCTTAACCCCATCTGTTATAATTAAAAATTCGTTTTCCGAAATTGCACCGAGATAATCATTTTCCGACAGTGCAGAATTTATGATAGCGGTGAATGTCTGAACAAGTTTGTCTGAGGCAAGTTCGGTGTATGTTTCTTTGTAATTTTGAAAATTTTCAATACTGACAAGCATGCTTGCCCAAAAATTATTTTCAGAAATTGCCCTTTTTAGAGCGCGCATTGAATAATTTTTCCCGGGCAGAAAAACTTTTTTATCCATATTAGATTCCAGTTCACGGCGAATGTGCGCTTTTATACGCATTACAAATTCTTCCGCGTTTACAGGCTCGGATATAAAATCATCCGCACCGTTTTCCAAAACAGCCAATCTGTCTTGGAGTTCGGCAGATTTTGAGGTTGCAACAATAATCGGACGCATATTGTAAGTCAGGGCGCGAATTTTTTTGCAATAATCGGGAATATCATTGTCAATACTGTCTGAAATTATGATTAAATCAGGTTCTTTGTCTTGAATGATTTTTATCGCAGAGATTAAATCTTTTGAAATTAGGACGGTATTTGTGTCGCTTGTCAAAAGTTTTTTGTACTTAATCGAAAGCTCACGGCGTTTGTCAATTATCAGTGTTACGAACCGCATTTTTAGCCTGCCTTTCAATGTTTGCACAGGGTATCAAAACCTCAAAAGTTGTTTCATGATTTTTTGAACTTACGCTGATTTTTCCGCCCATTTTTTCAATTAAGTTTTTAGTGATGTATAATCCTAAACCGCTTCCCTGAACCTTTCTGGTCAAAGGATTGTCGATGCGTGAGAATTTTGTAAAAATCTTTTCATAATCGCTTTCGGCTATTTCAATGCCGTTATTTATAACCTTAATTGATACAAAATCGTTGTTCAAATGCGCTTTTACGGTTATTGTAGAATTATCATCTCCGTATTTTCCCGCGTTTTCGATTAAATTTGTCATTATCTGTTGAAATTTGTCTTTATCCGCAAGAATTGTTGATGCGTTAAGCTCTGTTTTGAAGGTTTTATCGGGATGCTGATTTTTAACGATTGAACAAATCATTTCAATAACAGGTTTTATCTGAACTTCTTTGAGAATAACCGCTGTGTCCTGAAGTTTGGTAACGGAGAGCATGTTTTCGACTAGCCCGATAAGTCTGTTTGACTGCTCGATTATAATATTTAAGAATTTCTTTTTGCTGTTGTCATCAAGCTTATCCCATGATGCAAGCATAGTCTGCGAAAACCCTCTGATAGATGTGAGAGGTGTTCTGAGTTCATGGCTTACTGTTGAGATAAAATCTTCGTAATCGTTCATAAAATAAGTATAACAAAATCTGTAAAATTAGTCTACATCTCCCGCTCGCGTTAAACGGTACCGCTCACAATCAAAGCGAAAAGCGCGGTTTCCGCTTATGATTGTTCGTCTTTCGCTATGCTCATACCTCTGCTCGCGGGTAAAAAAAAGCCATTCTTTTCGAAGAACGGCTACCAGACTTGGGGAGGAGGTATGAAAAACTTTCGTTTCTCATATCTTATATTTTTAAATACGGATAACAAAAATAAAAACTTTATTACTTTGTTAAAATCTCCTACAAATGATGTAGAGATAATTTATAAAATTTTACCAATACTTAATGTGACGGATGGAACGGCACGTTCCCTCCAAAAAGAACTCTCCTTTGAAGGAGAGTTAAAAGAAGCATTGCCCAATAAAGGGCTCGTATGAAAAAAGTCTTTTTATTGAACCTGCATTTCTTTTTCAAAACCGAACAAAGAACTTACGGATTCATCATCATGAATTCTTGCAATTGCAGAACCCAAAAGCGGAGCTACTGACAATTGTTTAATATTTGCAGGCATTTTATCCATATCAAGCGGAATTGAATTTGTTACGATACACTGCTTGATAGGAGCATTAGCAAGTCTTTCGATTGCAGGACCAGAGAATACAGGGTGTGCTGCGCATACATAAACTTCTTTAGCACCTTCGTTCATCAAAAGTTTAGAAGCTTCGCAGATTGTTCCAGCTGTATCAATAATATCGTCATACATTACGCAAACCTTATCTTTAACCTCGCCGATAACATGTGATGCAATAGCTTCATTGTGTTTGTCACGGCGTTTGTCGATAATAGCAAGCGAACATCCGATTGTTTTTGCAAAGTGTCTTGTTCTTTGAACACCGCCTGTATCAGGGCTTACTGCAACGATATCATCAGGGTCGATATTCAAGCTTTTAATATAATTTGTTAAAATAGGTTCTGCAAAAATGTGGTCGACAAGAATGTTGAAGAAACCTTGAATTTGACCTGTGTGCAAATCCATTGCCAAAACTCTGTCAGCACCTGCAGTTGTAAGCAAATCAGCAACAAGTTTAGCCGTAATAGCTTCACGTCCTGAAGTTTTTCTGTCCTGTCTTGCATAACCGTAATAAGGAATTACCGCAGTAATTGTTTTTGCACTTGCGCGTTTGAACGCATCAATAATAATCAATAATTCAACAAGATTTTCGTTAACGGGGTTGCATAAAGGCTGAATAATAAATACATCGTCGCCTCTGACACTTTCTTTAACCTGAACATAAATTTCGCCGTCAGCAAAATTTTTGATAACCATCGGACCGATAGAAGTTCCGAGGTAATCTGCAATTTCTTGCGCAAGTTTCGTGTTAGAACGTCCTGCAAAAAGTTTAATATCGTGTGTAGGGTTAATTGTACGTTCTAATTGAGGGAATGTCATTTCTGCAACCATTTTGTAATTCCTTTCAAAATTTCCATGCATAATTATATTCTTGATAAAACATAAGTTCAAGATTATTTTAAGTAATATTATCAAAACGCGGGCAAAAAATTTTTTGCTAATCAGCTTTTTTGATAGTTAAAACCTGACCGTTTACTTCGTATTCGACCATGTCTTTTTCAGGATTAATTTCTAATAGTTCAAGCAGTGCGACTTGTAGGCTTAAACCATAACCGGAGCCTCTTTTTAATAATTTTTTGTGCATCAAATCTTTGAATTGTTCAAATTCATTGTTTTTAATTTTCTTAACATATAAAGTTTTGTTTTCAATATTAATAATAACCGTATATTCGTCAGGTGTAATCCCCATAAGCTGAGCTACGGGTTTCTTTATATATAAATGCCATGAGTTACCGTTTGTTGTTAATAATTTTTTCAAAACATACCTACAATGTAAACTTATTGCATTCATAATAAATGGATGTTATATCTATAAATAGAGAATAATGTATGCATAAAAGTGGTATAAAATGAAAGGCAAAATATGAACGCTAAAAAGAAAAAACTTGTTAATGTTGACTTAGACGGAGTACTCAACACATATCACGGCAACTATGACCCGATAAAAATTTCTCCACCCAGAGAAGGAGTACACGAGTTTTTAAAAAATTTGTCTGAACATTTTATCGTAGATGTTTTTACTCCGCGTGACAAAAATTTGGTTATTGAATGGCTGAAAGAACAAAATTTATACCAATACATCAATGATGTAACAAATATAAAAAATAAATATTCAACGGTTACGCTTGACGACAGGGCGGTAAACTTTGACGGTGATTTCTCAAAAGCTTTTAAAAAAATGTTGGTCTTTGAACCTTTTTGGAAATAATAATTTTAAATTTGCAGCAGTGGACTCGTATTGAAAAACTTATCTCTTATCAGGCCTTTCGAAAAACGATACTTAATCGTTTTTCTCGGCAGAGTGCTCTAACCACGTACTGAATGCTTTGAGGGCGGCCCGTGATAGATAAATTCTGTAATTCAAAACCATACAACAGATATAAAAAGAGACACCATATTAGGTGTCTCTTTTTATATGGGCCGCAGTGGACTCGAACCACCGACCTCACCCTTATCAGGGGTGCGCTCTAACCACCTGAGCTAGCAGCCCTTATATTTATATTCTATTGTAAAAACTTTTTTTTGCAACCACCGGGCTTAGACCCTTATCAGGCCTCTCGCTCGACAACACTTAGTTGTCTCACTCGGCACAGTGCTCTAACCACCTGAGCTAGCAGCCCGCAAAATCTAATTCGGTTAGCAAAATCTAATCTAGCATGAACATTTTTTAAAATCAAGTACTTTATTTATAAAAAAAAGCTATGTACATAAGAAGTGCATAGCTGTTGATTAGGGATATGTGTATCTTAGTTCTCTAAGGAGTATGGTTATATATTAGCAAACCAAATCCGAAATGAAATCGTAAAAACGGATGATGTTTTTTTTTCGCCATGCCACCAATTTCGAATATATTTTTCCAATATTGGTGTCATTGTGTTATACTATATTTATGTTCGACAATTTAAGTGAAAAATTACAAGATATTATAAGCAAAACTCGCGGTAAAGAGCTTACTCAAGACAACATGCAAGAGGCTTTACGCGAGATTAGACGTGCACTTTTGGAAGCTGATGTTAACCTTCGTGTCGTAAAATCTTTTATATCATCAATCAAAGACAAAGCCGAAGGTGAAAAAGTTCTTGAAGGTGTTGATCCGTCGCAGCAATTGATTAAAATTGTACATGACGAACTTGTAAACCTTTTGGGCAAAGAGCAAAACCCGCTTGATTTTTCAGGAAATCCAAACTTAATCATGATGCTCGGGCTTCAGGGTTCAGGGAAAACCACATCGTCCGCAAAACTTGCCGTAAAACTTAAAAAAGAAGGCAGAAATCCGCTTTTGACGGCATGCGATGTATACCGTCCCGCAGCGATTTCTCAATTGCAAACTCTCGGGAAAGAGATTAATACTGAAGTATTCACAATTCCTGATTGCAAAGATGTTCAGCAAATTGTTCAAGGTGCGATTAATTACGCAAAAGACAAAGGTTTCAACACCATAATTCTTGATACTGCGGGTCGTTTGCAGATTGATACCGACATGATGGCGGAGTTGCTGCTGATTGACAGAATTTTCAAACCCGCGGAAAAACTTCTTGTAATTGATGCCATGACAGGTCAGGAAGCTGTTAATGTTGCAGAAAACTTTGATGCTCAACTCGGTTTGACAGGTTTGGTTTTAACCAAGCTTGACGGCGATAGCCGCGGCGGTTCAGCGTTAAGTGTTTCTTACTGCACGGGAAAACCGATTAAATTAACAGGTACGGGCGAAAAATTAAATGCACTTGAGGTTTTTTATCCCGAGCGTATGGCAACAAGAATTTTGGGCATGGGCGATATCGTTTCTCTTGTAGAACGCGCGCAGGAAGTTTTTGACGAAAAGCAGGCACAAGAGCTTGAAGAAAAAATGAGTAAGAACAATTTTTCTTACAACGACTTTATCAAGATGCAAAAGCAGATGCAGGCATTCGGGTCAATGGGTAATATGCTTGGCATGCTCGGGCTTAATATCGGAAAAGACGACAAAGAAAAATTATCTCATGAGAGTGAAAAACAATTCAAAAAAATGGAAGTTTTCATCTCAAGCATGACACCTGAGGAGCGTAACAACCCTGATTTAATGAATACGAGTCGTAAAAAACGTATTGCAAAAGGCTGTGGTATGGATTTTCAGGAAGTTAACGCGTTTGTAAAACAGTTTGAGCAGATGCGTACAATGATGAAGGGCATGAGTGATATGAAAAAGATGTTTTCACACGGAATGCCTGACATGAGTAAGATGGGTAACTTTGGCGGATTTAACGGCAAACTTGGAAAACATGCCATGAACAAAGCCATGAAAATGATGAGAAAATTTAAGTGAGGGACGAAGTCTCTTTCCACACTGGGGGTTGTATGGATTTTAAAAAGTTATTATTAGTTTTATTATTACTTGCAAATATCTGTTATGCTGATGAAATTGATGTTAATGCATACATGGAGCAGTACAGCAAGGAAGTTCAGCAGATTATAAAAGCGAACTTCAAATATAACGGCGAGGAAAGCGCAACAGCTTCTGTAAGTTACCGAATTAATCCCGACGGCTCAGTTGAGGATATTAAGGTTGAAAAGTCGGGCGGTGCTGATATGGATGAAGTTTTGATAAATGCCGTCAAAAAGTCTGCACCTTTCAAACCGTTTCCTGAAGATTTGAATTTGTCGTCTGTCAGAATGACAACGGGATTTCAGCATGTAGTCCACAAATATCAATCACCGTCAGTGCCTGCATACTCAAATGCACGTATGGCGATTTTGCCCGTTCAGCCCTCTGCTGAAACCCAAAGAGCACATCAAGAATATATGGATAAGCTGAATAAATACATTTTTGACAGAATTCCGACAACATACAATCATATTCCCAATGAGCCGTCTGTAAGGTGCAAAGTTACGAAATACGGAACACTGAAAGATATTAAAATCACTCAATCATCAGGGCTTGAAGAATACGACAGAAAACTTATCGAAACATTTTCAAAAATACAATATAAACCGTTCCCTGCTGAATTAAATCAGTATGAAGAACTGCCGTTTTCAATGAAAGTATACAAACAAATTCGTACAAACCGCGGTTTTGACAACCCGTATTACAGGATGTGGTAAGGAAATACTTCTACATTTATAACTTAAAACTATTTAATTTTTCTGTTGAAAATTATGCCATAACCTAGTGCATCTAATATTATTTCAAATTCTTTCAACGTAATTGTATTGTTTTTCAATTTTTGTGAAAAATTTTGAACACTAAAACTCTTTTTCTTTTTTAGACTGATAATTTTAGCTAATTCTGTCAGCGTCATATCATTATCAATCATTAATTTTTTTATTTCATTACTTATATTCATAAAAATGATAATACAATAATTTTAAACAATATTGACAGATTTAAATTATTAATTTAATTTTAAATTAATAATTAAGGAACCATTATGGACAAACAATATCTTCTTCAATTATTAGGTAATAGACTAAAACAGATAAGAGAAGTACACGGCTTATCTGTTAATGAATTAGCACGAATATCAAAGGTAAGTAAAAGCACTATATACGGAATTGAACAAGGTAAAATAAATACAAGATTATCGACAATTGAAAAGTTTTCAATTGCAATGAAACATCCTGCGATAGATTTTTTCAAGTTTTAATAAACTTATCCAAAACCCAATGTGGTGGGTGGAGCGGCTACGCTCCTAGAACTTTTTCAATTTCGCATATGCAGCATCCATGGCTTTGATGCCCTGACGTCCGAAATCTATTGTATACATAAGGCTTTCACCGATTTGTGTAACTTCTTTGATATGACCAATACCGAGTTTATCATGAAATACGCGTTCACCCTCGTTAAAAATATATTCTACAGGAGTTGTATTTTCCATTCTGCGCTGACGTTCGGCTTCCTGCTCCTGCTGAATGCGTTCTTTTTCACGTTTTTCTTCAAGCATTCTTTTTATCGCATTATCCTTGAAAAACTCTTTTGTACGCTCCTCGTCGCGGGCTTTATTCGCCTGAGATTTAACAAGAATTGTGCGTGACGGGGTTCTCATCGGTTTGCCAGATGCAAGCCCTTTTGTCGGTGCTACAAAGCCTTTGCCGAAACCTGATGAAGGTTTTACATATCCCGAGCTGTCAAATTGCGCTGATGAGTATGAAAAATCAGATTTTCCCGTCTTGGCACGCGATACAGCATTTTGGAAGGTTGATGATCCGCTTGTTGAACCTTCAAAACCGATTGAGTTCAACAGCTGGCGCGGAATTTCTTCCAAGAACCTTGACGGGTTGTAATACTTATATTCACCCCACATTTGACGGCGTTTTGCCGATGTAAGATAAAGTTTTTCCTCTGCACGCGTTACACCAACATACATAAGACGTCTTTCTTCCTCCATTTCGGATGGAATATTAAAAGTTCTCTGGTGCGGGAAAACGCCTTCGTCACATCCTGCAAGGAATACTACAGGAAACTCCAAACCTTTTGCGGAGTGAAGTGTCATTAATGTTACGTTGTTTGTAATATCGTCCATTCCGTCAAGGTCTGATACAAGTGCAACCTGTTGTAAAAATTCACCTAAAGCGTTTTCGTTTTCTTCGGGAACAAATTCTCCTGCAACGTTTACCAACTCTTGCAAGTTTTCAATATCAGCTTCGGCTTCGGGCGTATTTTCGCGCTGAAGCTCTGCAAGATAGCCTGTTTTTTCAATTACAAGAGTTACGAATTCTTGCAGGGTGTAGCTTTTTTGTGCATCTTTAAATTTCAAGATAAGTTCTGAAAAATCCTTCAATTTCGCTCTGGTTCTCGGCGGAATTTCTGTTGCATCATCAAGCTTTTGGCAAGCCTGAAACAAGCTTATGTCCTCTTTATCAGCAAAGTCTGCAAGGTTTTTAACCGTAGTATCACCGATTTGGCGTTTGGGAACATTGACAATACGTCTGAAACTTTGCGAATCATCTGTATTATAAATCAATTTCAAATACGCGATTATATCTTTAATTTCTTTTCGGTCATAGAATTTCAAACCACCGTAAATTCTGTACGGAATTCCCGCTGCCATACAAGCTTCTTCCAGCGCACGTGATTGAGAATTTGTACGGTAAAGAATTGCATATTGGTTGTAATCTCCGCCGCTGTCTTGTTTGATACGGCTTGCGATAAAGTTTGCCTCATCGCCTTCGTCCTGTGCTTCAAAGTAATCAATAAGCTCGCCGTCGCCTTTATTTGAATACAAAACTTTATCCACACGCTCTGTATTGTTTTCAATAATTGCGTTTGCAACATTCAAAATATTTGCGGTTGAGCGGTAATTTTGCTCTAACTTAATTAATTTTGTTTTTTTGAAATCCTGTTGAAAGTTCAAAATAATCGTATAATCCGCACCGCGCCAGCTGTAAATCGATTGGTCAACATCACCTACAACGCAAAGTGAGCGCTCGTCGGGAATTTCAGCTGCTTGGTTGCTCGCGTTTAACGGGTCTCCAGTCGAATGCTCAACGCATCCGCCTTGCGCCCTCAGCTCGCAATCCGCTTCTAAATTTGAATACAGCATATTAATAAGCTTATACTGCGCCATGTTGGTATCCTGAAACTCGTCAACCAAGATATGCTGAAATCTGTTGTAATAGTATTCTCTGACTTCTTTGCTTTGTTCAAGCAATTTAACCGTCAACATCAACATATCATCAAAGTCAATTGCGTTGTTGTTATTTAAAGAATTTTCGTATTCCTCATAAATTGCGGCAATTTTTTGGGATTTAAAATCTCTTGCAAAAGTTGCAAAAGTATACGCATCCTGCATCTTGTTTTTGGCATTGGAAATAACTGTTTTTACAAGCTTTGGAGCATAAACTTTATCATCCAAATTCAGTTTTTTAATCGCCTGTTTAATTACGGCGTTACTGTCTGTTTCATCGTAAATAGAGAAATTTTTATCAAGTTTTTTGCCTGATTGAAAATTATACTTTTCAATATTTTCTCTGAGCATTCTCCCGCAAATACCGTGGAAAGTACCTACCCACATATATTTGACAACTTCTTCACCCAAAATATTCCCCAAACGCTCTTTCATTTCTTTCGCCGCTTTGTTGGTAAATGTTACGGCTAAAATGTTTTTTGGGCGAACGCATTCATGTTTGATGAGGTATGCAATTCTTGATGTTAAAAGTTTTGTTTTACCGCTGCCCGCACCCGCCAAAACAAGCAAAGGACCTTGAACGGTTTCGACAGCTTCCCGCTGTTCTTTGTTAAGATTACCTAAAATATTTTCCATTTCCCTATTCCCAAAATCAAATTTTTGTGATATAATCAGCATAAACTAAAAACGAGTAGATTGCAATTAAAAAATAAAGGTGGAATATGACAAATATACTAATGAGTTCAGAAGATGATGCACAAAAACAACAGTCAATAGTAGTACCTATGGATGATTTGGATACAGTGGCGTCAAATTCACCTGATACGGTTGATGAATTGGCTATGGAACTTGCTACAATTCAACAATCGGCGAAAAAAATTGCGATTATCGGAAGCCGTAACCTTCCGATTACTCATCAGCAAATGATTGAAACTCTTGCAACAGCACTTGTTATGCAAGGCAATACAATAATTACATCAGGCGGTTCTTCAGGAACTAATGCAGCAGCAATTCGCGGTGCTATGAAGTCTAACCCTGATAAATTAAAAGTTATTTTACCGCAAACTATCGGACAACAGCCGAGTGACGTTCAAAATCAGCTTATCGGTGTTCCTAATATCGTTGAACATCCCGACCGCGCTATGATGACTCTTGCCGACGCATCACGTGTTTGTAACAGAGAAATTATTGATGATTGCAACCAATTAATCGTTTTCTTATCTCATACAAGTAAAACTTTGCACAATGCGGTTCAATACGCTGAAGAAGGTCACAAAGTTATTACTGTATTCTATTTGGATTAATTTGAAGTTAATATTATGAGCGAAAACTTAAAAAAACTTACGGGCAAATTCGGTTTTGAACCTGTTGCCCAACATCTTGTCAACGACTGCGATATTGCACTTTTTCAAGAGTTAACGGAAAGCGAAAGCTTTTTGTTTGATTTTGTAAAACAAAACGTTGCAGACCGTATCGGCGCACAAATCAATGAAAACAATTACAAAAACCTTATTGAGTTTTTAAAATTTTATTCGCCGTCTTATGAGGACGTAATCGTGTCAGCACTTGTAAAATACGCTGATGAGGATTTGACAGATTTGATGCTTGAAAAATTTGAAAACGGTACGGATGATGAAAAAACATACTGCGCAAGATTTTTTGGCGCAATTCAAGACCCTCTTGCTTACAACTGCCTGTTGGCAAATGCTTATGCGGATGATGAATTTCTTGCCCAAAACTGCGCTTCATCTCTGGCACTTTGGAAAGATGAAAAATCTTATAATGACGCTCTTGAAAAACTGAAAAGTGCTGACGAGTTTGAAAAACTTTCTGCAGTGAAATTTTTGAGTGCATACGGTAACAAAGAAGCATTACCCGAGATTTTCAAAGCAATGAGAAGTTCGGCAATGGCTGAAAATATCGCGGGAGAAATTCCGTATATCGAAAATCTTTTTGAACTTCTTGACAAATACTATGAAAATGCGCTTTTGACGATTAATTTTATAATTAACGGTCTGGGTGAAATCCTGCCTTTAAGCGCAGTGTTTGACTATGAGCTTTTTGAAGTTTTCGAAAGACTTATAAATAATTACGATGACAGCAAAACTGCAATCGTTTTGCTGAATGCGCGCGATAAATTTGATACTTTAACGGAAAATGATGAATATTTGTTTGACGAGGACAAAAACACCAAAAACGAAGTTCATGATATTAAAAAACTGCTTAACAATGCGGATAATTTAGGAAAATATATTAATGACGAATTAAATGAAAACAGTCCGTTTGTATTTACTGCGCTTGATTTTGCGACAGATTTGTTAAAAATTCGTGAGCTTTTAAAGTCAAATAATCAGACACTAATTTTAAAAACAGCAGAAGTTTTGAAAAAACTCGGCAATCTTGACGAGAACGCAAAAACAATTGCATTATTGAAAGTTACCGATATAAACATAAAATCAATTATAAGAGCTTTATAGTTTAAAAAATCACCATATCCTACTATTTTCTATTTATACCTAAAGGGGATTATTTCGTATATGAATAAGTTTACAATTTACATATAACATATATGTGGAGTAAATTTAATTATGTTAATGGGAAATGATTGTCGTGATTGTAACAGATACAATCGATTGGAAATGAAAAATGTGAATAAGGATATTCTTGCGTGGCTTGAAGATATTGTAGAAGAAAACAACAGCCGTATTGAAAGAAAAGAATGGAAAAGTAAATACAACAGCTATGTTGTATACGATTACGAACCGTTCTGCACTGACGGATTTGAAATAAATTTGGTAATAACTTCATACAACGCTGCGTATTTAAACTTTATTAAATATCTGTATGATGAAAAAATAAGTACAATTGAATATCTTAACAGCTGTATAGGCGTATAGCAAAAAACAGACCCTTTTGAGGTCTGTTTTTTATATTTATATTAAATTTATTCCGCACTTTGTTCTTTTGTAAAACACTCTTTACACAAAACTTCTCTGCCCGGAACAGGTTTAAAAGGTACCTGTGTTTGTGCTCCGCATTTTGAACAAACCGCTTCATACATTTTTCTGTGTTTTCTGTTGTTGTTTCTACGGTTTTTTCTGCAAGCAGGGCATCTTTTTGGTTTGTTTACCAAACCTTTTTCTGCATAAAATTCTTGTTCACCTGCTGTAAAGATGAACTCTGCGCCGCAATCTTCACATACAAGTTTTTCATCTTGGTACATTTGTCTTTCTCCTAATTTCAATTGGTACTTTAGAAACTTAAATTCCTTTTACTGATTATATACTATTTTTCGAAATTGTGCAAGTATTAAATACTTGTAGACAATGCAGGAGCAATTCCGATAAAATGACGGATTAAATCTGCATCCCACTGAGTACCTGCACCTTCTTTTAAGATTTTGCAGGCAGTATCTACACTCAAACCTTTTCTGTATGGTCTGTCGGAAATCAAAGCATGATAAGTATCTGCTACCGCAACAATTCGTGCAGCAAGAGGAATTTCTTCACCTTTAAGATGTTCCGGATATCCTTTGCCGTCAATACGTTCGTGGTGATATTTTACCATCGGTATCAAATCACGTAAAGCTTCGTTTGGAGCAAGAACTTTTTCAGCACCGATTACAGGGTGTTGTTTCATAATTTCCCATTCTTCATCTGAAAGTTTGTCAGGTTTTTTCAAAACACTTTCAGGTATTCCGATTTTGCCCACATCGTGAAGAAGTGCACCGAGCTTAATTCTCTGTACCTCATCTTCAGGCAGATTAATTGCACGTGCAAGAGCTTCCGAATATCTTGATACAGAAGTTGAGTGACCTTTTGTATAAGGGTCTTTGGCATCAATTGCACCTGCCAGTGAGTTTGCAAGTTCCATCAAGTGATTTTGAGATACAATATTTTCGTTATTGAACTTATGAACGAGTTCATCTTCAAAGTTTATACCAAGCTGTGAATGGCGTTTTGCGATGACTTCCGCAAAAGAGTTCAAAGCATCATCATCCCAGAAATTAAAGTCAGATGAGCTTACGATTGCAGACATACCTTCTTTGTAACCCTTTGCCTGCGAAATATACATTGCCTGTTCCGCAAGGATAAGAAGTTTTTCCTGATCTCTTGAACATTCGGGGAATGTTGCAATACCAACCGCAACCTTAACCGGTCCGACGTCGTCTACAAAACAGCAAGAAAGACAGTATGTAATATATTCAGCCAAATATTTTGCATCCGCAGTGCTGGTATCAGGCAAAACTATAGCAATTTCGTCACCCCCGTAACGTCCTGCTTTGTCAGAACTTCTGATGTTTTGTTTAACTTTTTCAGCTAACAGTTTAATTACTTCGTCACCTTTTGCGTGGCCAAGTTCTCTGTTAATTTTAGAAATATTGTTGATATCAAGCATTATTATTGAAAGTTCAGAGTTATTGTCAGAAGCTCGTTTAAGTTCTGATGATAAAACTTCTTGAAATCCTCTGTGAGTATACAAACCTGTTAAAGCATCGGTATTTGCATATAAATTTGCCTGTTCAACAAGTTCCATATTTTGCATAAACAACGCACAGTAATTTGCGATAAACGAAAAAAGTCCGATGTGGTTTTCAAGATTATCTTTTCCGATTACCATAACCCCTTTGCATCCGCTAACACAGTTTAGAGGAAGAATAATTGTTGAAGATGCGTGTATGTATGGAATGTTTAAGAACGTATTGTTTTCATAACAAATCGGTTCACAATTTTTAAAACATTCAATAACAGGGTTTGTGTCGTCAGACATAAATATCTTTGACGTGTATGTGTTTCCCATTGAATTGAAAAGCTTCATATTAACACATTTGGATTTTTCGTGATAAACTCCGAATGCTGTGAATATGTGGTTTAATTTTTCTGCAAACAAGTTATGTACAGATACAAATAAATCTTGTACACTTGTTTTATCGGATAAAGTTGAATTTAGCGAATACACAATATCGGAGTAGTCAATAACCTTATTGGGACTTCCGTTCATGTATCCGCTTCCGTAAATTTTGTTGGAAGTTTTATTTGTGTTGAAATTATTTATTTTAGCAACGATATTAGAAGTTTCAAGAGAAATAGGGTCTGAAACATTTTTTGTATTTTCTTGAATGATTTTTTTAACAGCGGGTTTTTTCAGCACATTCATCTGTTTCGTCAATGGGTTTGAAACAGCTGAATTTCCGATTTTTTTAGGCGTTTGAGCCTTTTTACTGTCTACCTTGTTTTCGTTCAATACTATACACCTACTTCACATGTAAAACTGCTGATAAACTATTTTTGCTTAATAACGAAAATGAGTTTACATTGCTTAAAACTATTTTATAATAGTTCCTATTAAAAGCAATACGCCATATAGACGGCATTGCTAATCACAAATCCTTTTACTAACACTGCTACATGCGTAGTATAACTCTAAAATGCATGTTTTTCTAGTAGTTTAGGTTTAAATTTTACACAAGTTAATATTCTGTTTGTGTTATAATAAATAATGTGAATTAGATTGAGAGGGGACTATGTTAGACAATTTAGTATCAAATTACGGCATGATTATATCAGGTGCAATACTTTTGATTGCCTATGTTTTCATTGCCTCTGAAAAAATTCAGAAATCTGTCGTTGCACTGTTTGGTGCATCATTGACATTGCTTCTCGGACTTTTGCCGTTTCACGGTGTATGTGATATGGGCAAATATACCCGCGGAGTTTTTGATTATGTGGAATTTGAAGTTATTTTCCTGCTTATCGGTATGATGATTATTGTTCATATCGCAAGCAGAAGCGGTGTGTTTAAATGGATTGCACTGGAGATTTTGAAGGCTACCAAAGGTCATCCGAAACTTGTATTATTTGCGCTTGCGGCTTTCACTGCTGTTGCATCTGCATTTTTGGATAACGTAACTACGGTTGTATTGATTATGCCGGTAACTTTTGTTATTGCAAAAGAATTCGATACAGATCCTGTGCCGTTTTTGATTACAGAAGTTTTGGCATCAAATATCGGTGGTACGGCAACACTTATCGGTGACCCGCCAAATATCATTATCGGTGCTAAAGCAGGTTTGAGCTTTATGGACTTTGTAAGAGAGTTAACACCTGTTATTGCTGTGATTTTCATAGTGTGTGTGAGTGTTTTGGTTTTCTTATTCAGAAAATCTTTAAAAGCTACTCCTGAAAAAATGGAACATATTGCAAACCTTGATAACTCAAAAACTATTGAAGACAAAAACTTAATGATACGTTCATTAATTACTTTGGCACTTGTTATTCTGGGCTTTGTAACTCATGATATTACGGGAATTCCTGCTTATGTATTTGCTGTTGCAGGTGCATCATTCCTGTTATTGTTTGAAAAACCGAAAGAAATTTACAGAGATGTTGAATGGCTTACAATCTTCTTCTTTATTGGTTTGTTTATTATCATTGGTGGATTTGAAGCTAACGGTGGTATAGGATTTTTGGCTGATAAACTTATTGAGCTTACTCATGGAAGCTTGGAAGCTGCAACAATGTTTATTTTGTGGGGTTCAGGTATTTTGTCCGGTATAATTGACAATATTCCTTACACAGCAACAATGGCTCCGTTGATTTCAGAGTTGATTAACCCTGCAAACCCTAATGCTATTACAGGTCATGTTCATGCATTGTGGTGGGCATTGTCATTGGGTGCATGTTTGGGTGGAAACCTTACAATTATCGGTGCTGCGGCAAACGTAATCGTAAGCGAAACCGCTACAACAAAAGGACATCCGATTTCATTTATGAGATTTATGAAATACGGTGCTCTGGTAACGTTTATATCATTGACGTTGAGTTCGGTTTATCTGTATTTTAGATATTTACATTAATTAGGAAAAAGTCGGGCTATACAGCCCGACTTTTAATTGCATTGTCAAGAAGCAATTGTCTTTTTCATTAATTCTAAAAGTTCTTTATCTATTTGGGCAAATGCATCACAATATTTTTGAAAACTGTTTGCAACTACTGTAATTTTTTCTTTTGTGTTTTTATTGTATTTTCCATTATTTGTCAGGTCTTGCAAAATGTTTTTGTATGTATTTATCAAATATTTTAGTTGTTTAAATTCTGTTTCTATACTTTTGAGTGCCATTGCAATTATAGAAAGTTCTGATTTATCTTGTTCGTTCATTGTTTACCTTAATATGCATTATCTCATCATATGATGAGATAATGCATATTAATATCATAAATAGAAATAAATTGCAAGCAAATTTATAATATTTACTATGAACGTAAGAAATGAGTTAAACAGTATTATACATAAGCAAGGTAAAACTTTTAAAGATGTTTGCGAGATGGTTAGTGAAAAACATGATGACCCGACATTTAATAGTAATAATCTCTCATCTAAAATATCAAGAAAAACTATAACAATTAGGGATACTGAGTTAATTTTGAAAGAGTTAGGTTATAAAATTGCGTTTATAGAGGATAAATAATCCCCGCTTGAAGTTTTAACAATATTGCACTTTATTCAAATTTGTATTATTATAACCAAGTAGGTATGCTCATGCTTTCCGCCGGCACACACGATTAGTGAAGGATAAAGGTCGGAAAGGAGGGCACTATGGTTAGATTAATAATAATGCTATTACTGGCATTTGCAATCGCAGTAATAGCATCTAAAATCTAAACGTAGGAGTGAAGCGAGTCATTAGGAAAGCCTGAACTTTTTCCTTTTGGCTCGTCCTACATGTATTATTATTTACGATAACTTATATTTTGTCAAGTGTTATAGTTAAAACCATTTTATAAGCGGGCGGATTTCTCCGCATTCAAGTTCATACTTTTCTGCTTCAGGACTTCTTAAAATACTGTCGATACGCAGATGCTCCTGCACCGCATTTGGCAAAAATACTTCGCCTGTTTCGCGGTCAAATGCTTTTGAGTAATTCAAACCTTTGTTTACGCAGTAGGGGAGCTGAATTTTTTCCCCGTCAAACCACGCAAGCCCGTGTACCCGGCAGACTATCCCGCGGTATTGATAAACCGAACATTTATTATTAATTAAGAACGGGCATTTGTACATTTTGGGGTTTTCGGATTTTAAACGTTTGATTTCCTGACGAATTTTGACCTTTATATCAGAGGGCAGTTTGATAAATCCCGACATCAAATATTCTGCTTCGAGCCTTGAAAAAGGATACTCACCGACTTCGCAGCAGGCTGAGCATCCTTCTTTACATTTGATAAATTCACATTGCTCTTCAAAGTATTTGTTTAATCTTTTATCAAATTTTTCGAGAAACAATTTGTATCTTGTGAGCATTATCTAACCTTTATGAGTGAATATTTTCTGCCGTCGATTATAACATCAAAATCAAGAACTTTGTCAACTGCAGGCATCTTTTTTTCTTTCACAACGGCTACAACATCTCTGTCGTCAAGCATATCGCCAAATTTTTTCATTTCCTCTTTGTCATCTGTTGATATGTAATAAACGTGTTTGCCGTAGTAATAAAGGACTGAATATCTTCTTTCGCTGTTCAGGACAACGATTTTTTTGTTATTTTCTTTAGCATATTTTGCAAATTGCATCAGGTCATCCTGTCCGAATTTGTAATCAAGATTGTAGAAAAGTTTCGTACCGAATGCTGATGTAATTATTATCAAAAGTGCATAGCAGGCAAAAACACCTTTGCGCCAATCTTTTATGGCACACAGAATACTTGAAATTCCAAACAGCAGAACAATTGTTATGCAGAACCATTTTATGCTTAGAATGTCTTGGTAAATTTGTTCGGGCAGAAAATATTTCATAAAGCAGGCTGTAATCCCTGCGATTATACAAATTCCGCCGAGAATATAAACTGTAAGATTAATCGGTTTTTTGAACTTGCCGTTGAAAATATAATCTTCCCAGATATAACCTAAAATATTTGCCGTAAAGAAATAAACGGGCAGAATATATGTAATAAGTTTTGTGCTTGATGCTGAGAAAAACAGCATTGTAACCACAAAGGCAATGATGTTAAACAGCATGAATTTTGACATTTTTATTTCTTTGAATTTGGCAATACCCACAGCAAGTCCTGAGAAAATCCAAGGAATTAAACCCCACAAAACTGTCAAAATATAATAATAAAACGGTTGTTCTCTGTCGATTTGACTTGATGAGAAAAAGCGGTTTATGTGATGTTTCATAATATATTCGTCAAAGAATAACGGGTCGTGTATTTTGAACATAATCAAGTGCCATGGAAGCACGATTAAGAAAAAAATCAAAAATCCGACAGGCATATATTTTAAAGATTGTTTAAAGGTTTTGTTTGCAAGGGTTACAAAGAACATTACGGCAAAGGGAACAACAAACCCCGGTATGCCTTTTGCCATAACAGCAAAACCTGAAAATGCATAGAAAAGATACCAGCAAAGCCATTTGCGTCTTGCAAACTGTGATAAAATACCGAACATTACGGAAAATCCCACACAGGTTGTGACGACAATATCAAGAATTGCAAATTTTGCAAGTATGACAAATTCCAATGTCGTAGCAAGGATTACGGCTGAAATAAACCCAAAACGTCTTGATTCAACTTTTTTGCCTACAAAATATACCAAAAATGTTGATAAAGTTCCGTATAAGGCTACGGGAAAACGTGCTGTAAACTCGTTTATTTTGCCAAAAATTGCAAATGACAGGCATTCACCCCAAAAATAAAGAGGTGGTTTTTCAAAAAAGTAATCACCGTTGAGGTAAAGTGTCAAAAAATCTTTGCTGTGGAACATATCTCTTGCCATTGAAACGTAGCGGGTTTCGTCAACGTCCATCAGCGCATAGTTTCCGATATTAAAAAAGAAAACAAAATAACAAATTACTGCCAAGCCAAAAAAAGTAAATAAATCTTTATGAGCTTTTATAAAATCACAAATCTTTTCCATAATTTAATCCCTCTCAAGGGTATTTTATCATAAATAATGTTAGGGAATTGTTAGTTGCAAATAAACAGTTTATAAAACCTGTAAAGTTGTTTGATTTCATTATCTGATATTTTGTTGAAATCAAGTTCCTCTTTCATCTCATCAATTGAAACAAAACTGTCGAATTTGAAAAAATCTTCAACTTTTACATTAAGTACAGTGGCAAGTTTTTCAAGTGTAACAGCGGTTACAAAGCTTTCACCGCGTTCGATTTTACCCATATTATTTACTGCAATATCAATTTTTTCGGCAAGTTCTTCTTGAGATAAATTCTGCTTTTGTCTTATTTTTCGGACGCGTTGTCCGAACATCTTTTTTAAATCATCCATAATTACCATGATAATTTATCTGTTTCAGTGGTCAAATAATATTTAATATTGGATTATGTATTGACAAACAATCTTAAACATGTTAATATGAACGCGAAAGGAATGCGCACCCTTGGAAGTACAAAAATGAAAAAGGAGAAAGTTATGTCAACAGTTAAAGAAACAACTACAACACCGGATACACCATCAACTGGCGGTGAAGGTGATAATAATCAAGGTTAGTTTATCTGACGCGAAGCTTATGCTTCGCGTCTTGATTAAATATTTACTTAGAAAAGGGCGGATTATAAACTTTAAAAATCCGCAACTTTTTTCTGAAAAAATCCAATGGTTAAAAGTATATGATTGCCTGCCGATAAAAACTCAACTGGCGGATAAAATCGCCGTACGTGATTGGGTTGCGGAAAAGATTGGCGAGCAATACTTGAAAAAAATTTATGGGGTTTATGAGAAATACGAGGATATTGATTTTTCAAAACTTCCTGATGAATACGTTATAAAAACCAACCACGGCTGTAATATGCAATTGCTTGTTATTGAGGGAGGAAAACCTGATGCATCTCAAAAAGAAAGATTTAATAATTTTTTAAAGGTTAATTATGCTTATAAGAGCGGTTATGAGATGCAATACAGGGATATAAAACCTCTGATTTTTACAGAAGAATATATAAAAAATACTAATGAACTTTTTGAATATCTTATTTTTTGTTTTAACGGCGAACCAAAAATGATACTGTTCGCCTCTGAAAAAAGAACAGATAATGTATGCTGTACAATGTTTGATACGGAGTGGAACAATCTTCATTTTAACTATGGCGGAAGTTTGCACCAATATGAAGTTCCAAAGCCGAAAAATTTTGATAAAATGCTTGAGATTGCGCGAATTTTGTCAAAGGATTTTAAATTTGTCCGTGTGGATTTGCACAATATTGACGGCAAGATTTATTTTGGCGAAATGACTTTCACTCCCGCAAGCGGGTATATGAAATTTAATCCCCGAAAATATGACAGAATTTTAGGTGATTTGCTTGTGATATAATACTTGTATGATAAAACAGGCAGAAAAAGAACTTGAAAAACTTTTAAAAGGTAACAGAAATTTTGTAAACGGAACTCCGACCACAAAGAATATGACTTTGGAAACTTTGCAGAAATATGCGTTTCACCAAGAGCCTTATGCTTGCGTCTTAACCTGTTCTGACAGCAGAGTTGTTCCTGAGATTATTTTTGACTGCGGGATTGGCGAACTTTTTGTTGCAAGGGTTGCGGGCATGACAACAGGACCGAATGTTGTTGAAAGTGTTGAGTATGCGGTGAAAAAACTCGGTGTACCGCTTTTAATCCTTCTCGGGCATGACGATTGCGGGGTTATGAAATATGCAAAAGAACATTATCCAGAGCCTATGAGTAATTTTTCGTCAATTTTGAAATGTGTTTATCCTGTGTTGGACAGAGAAGAAGATAACGGGAGCGTAGCGACTGACCAAGACGGAATAAGTTCAACCAAAGTTGGTGCAGAGGGTAAAAAATGCCATAATTTTTTTGCACAGGAACATACAAGATGGGTTGAGGATTATTTGATGAAGCATTCCGTTATTATTAACGAGGCTGTAAAAAATAAAAAACTTCTTATTGCAAAATGCCATTTTGACCATTCAACAGGGTTGGTAGAACTAATATAAAAATAAAACAGTAGGCGTTTGGAAAAATCATATCAAGATTTAAGAAGTTTTAGTATAAGCCGCCCGGTGGTGAAAAAGGCGCATTGCGCGCCTTAGTTTTGACAACTGTCTCCCCACATTTCATCGTATTTTTCTTGATTTTTGTCATGATAACGTGATGAGATTTTACGTTCGGTATTTTTTATATCTGTATTAAGCTGTTTTGCGATTAAAATCATTTTTTCTTTAGCATCTTTTTTGCGTTTTTCCATACAGCCTTTGACAATCATAAAAATACCCGCTGTAATCATTGTTGCGTATGCTGTTATTTTTAAGATTTTCATTAATTTCATTTTAAAACTCCATAGGTTCAACTTTAATCATTCGTTCGTAATCTTCTACAGAAACTGTATTTGGGGCTTGCGGACAAGGTTCAAGACCGCGGGCAAGCAGTTCGGGTTCTTTTTTGCGAAGTTTTGGTGAAGCAGTTACAATATCCATACCGATTGAGGTGTCGATTAAACGAATTGTTTGTTCTGTCGGTGCACCTTTACCGTTTGTTATATCTTGGATACGGAAGCTTGGCCAATCTTCAGGCAAGTTTTCGATTGTTGTGAAACCGCCTTTTCCATCGTGACGTTTGTCAATTTCGTTTTCTAAAATGTTTGTAACGTATTCTTTTTGTTCCTCAAAGTGGCATGGAAGTATAACTTTATTTCCGATAATTTCTTCGGGGTCGCGTCCTTCGTGTTTTTTGAGCAAATCTGATGCGATTTGAAGGTGTCCGAGTTCAAATGCCAGAAATTCTTCCCAGATTGGTTTCAGTTTGTCATTTTCTTCATCTTTGTAGCAGTTATAGTATGTGCAGACTTCGGTAAACTCGTGAAGCAGAAGTTTTTCCAACGGAGTTTCGTTCGGGTCTATAAGGCTTTCATACATTGTAACGTGTTCTTCTTCCACGTCGCAAATTTCACCGTAAGTTCTTCTCAAATCATCATTTGCATACATCATACCGTGTTCTGCGTAGAAGTTATGAGTTTGCTGTTCGCCTGAAAGAAGCGTATAAATATTAACTTTAGTCTGCGGTGAAGCTGTGTTTTTATCATAATGATGCATAAGTCTTACCCCGCTGCAATTGTGGTGGTTTTGGGTCGGACGTCCTATTACAACATCTGTCATTCCCTGTAAAATATTGTCGGGGTCAATTCCATGAACCATATAAGCCCATTGGCTGTATCTGTAAAGGTGGTCAAAATCTTCTAAAAGACCAAAGTTAAAAGTTTCTTTTACATATTCATCAGGTTCATTTTGAGCAAGCCATGCGGTTAAATCTACCGCAACCTGTTCATAGCCCAGAGTTGTTTCCAAAACGGACTGGCATGCAGGAGTCATCCAGTTTACGGTTGTCTGCTGCATATCTTCGATACGGCGTGTTAAAGAAACAAGTTTGCGGGCTTCGGCATCATGAAACGAACGTGAAAAATTGTGTTTAAAATTCCACGCCTCAACTTCAATCCCGTTCATCAAAATTTGTCTTGTTCTTGAATAACAGTCAACTTCGTGTTTATCAAACGGTCTTTTGACAATATCATGCCAGCTTCTGACCTGTTTTTCTAACGGAATACCTTTTTCTTCTAACGGATTAAACATAATTTACCTTTCTAGCGCGTAAGCAAACAACTCGCCAACGCGTCTGTTATAATCTCGCCCGTCATCAAATGCAAACAAATTTTCCCAGTGGCTTAAAGCCGTGCCATCTGTAGAATAAGACGGATTTGTCATCATAAGATGATGGGTTGTTGTGTCATATCGCAGAGGAAACAAATCATTCATCTGCATAAAGCTCGGCAATTTATCGCTTGCACAATAAAAGCCGAACAAAGCTGTATTAATTCGGTTAAGTTTCTGTTCATAAGACAGTCCGCCCTCGTTGTTGTCATTTGTAACTTCAACCCCCGGAGCATATTCGCGGTTGTATTTGAGAGTTTCTGACAAATCTCTTACGGCGTAAAAATTGTCGCCCGTTATAAAATCCGTTCCCGCGTTCAGACCCATAAGCCTGTAACGTTCAAAATCGAATGAACTCTTTTCGCCGACAAAACTTATGTCAGTTTTTCCCGTACGGCATCGAATTTCGTGCAAAATATACTGCATCTGATGATACTCGGGCAGTGCGCCGATGCCTGTATAATTTTCCATATCATATCCGCCAATGTGCTTTGCAGAATCTATAAACATACATTCAAAGCCTAAATTCATCAATTTAACACATTCGGATATATAAATTTCAACATGTTCGGGGTTTTTCCAATCGAAAGTAATGTCGTCCTCGTATGGTTTTGCAACTTTCATTTGATCTGCGGAAATAACGTGTCTGAAACCGACCTTAATCCCTCTGAAATGTGCAAGGTCAACAAAGGCTTTCAATTGTTCTTCGGGTGAAATTTTATCTACAATCGAATAATCTATAATATTATCGCTGTAGCTTGTATTAAGACGCAGACCGTAAATGGAATTTTCCTCAAACGGACCTTTTTCATAAGCGTCGCCGAAAATATTTTGCCAAACCTGCGATAAAATTACGCAATTAGCCCAGCTTTTTGCGGACGGCGGAATGCATGTGAGAAGCTTTATACAGCTTAAAATTCCCTTGCAGGTACAGCCTCCGTCCATTGTTGCAATTGCGCGGTCGTTAATTTCTATATAATTTGCCAGCCTGCCCCATTTGTCACCGTAATTCGGGGTTTCAATGTTGTCCGGAAAATTTTCGTAAAAAACACCGCTTTCCGATAAAGTTGCAATGATATTCACCGCATCCTTTACCGAAAGCTTCAAAACATCAACCGGAACGATATTGCCAAGCCATCGCTTGTTATAAGCATTACCGATTCCGTGAAACGCTGTGAAGTTTGCAAATTCATCACGTTTTAATTTCGTATTTTCACCAAGAGCTTTCAATAATTTGTTAACACTGTTTTCCATAGCTTCATGTAAAGCAGAATAAACAAAAATTTCATTGCCCGAATTATTAAATATTTTCTAAATATTGTTGTACTAATTGCATGTGATTTTTTTGAGTGCGAAATTCAATCATTTTTTGGTAAAAGTTCTCAAAATTATCGTTTACACCTGCGTTTTGGAAAATTTCTTCCATATATGCACTCAGGTATTTATGTGCATCATCCATTGGAAGTTTTTCTTTTTCGGAAGCTAAAATACATTTTTTGAAAACGGCTTTTTTTGTATCGACATCTCCGCCTTCCTGTATAAATGCTCGTAAAAATGCATAAATATCATTAGGCTCTCTACATGGTGTGATTGAAATTTCATCAACAAGTTTTATGGATTTCCCGATTTTTAGAAGATTATTCGGATTATGTGTATCAAATGTATAATTAATACTTCCGTCACGAATTCCGTTCAATCTTGAAAAATCCTGCGCCAGCATATCAAATTGTTTCTGCGGTAAACTTGCAAATTCTCTCAAAGACTTTGCATAAGCTTCTACACCTTGCTCAGATGCTCTTGCAAGCTCGACAAATTTCCTTTTATCTCTTGTGGCGTTTGCAATAATTTCAATTTTTCCAAATCTTGCAAGTACATTACCGACATAAGTTTTAAATCCCTGAAATCTTTCGTCAAATACTTTTTTAAACGGGTGTGTGCCTAAGTCTCTATCAACATGATATGTCTTGAACACGTAATAATCGTCAAGTCTGTATACAGAACCGTACATTCCGGGTGTTCCCATCTGCGTGCGTTTATTTTTTTTAGTTTGCAAAATTCTTACAAATTCATCTTCAAGCTCTTGAGAACCTTGACCTGTTGTAAGAGCTTTTTCTAATCGTCTTGCAAATGAGCTTTTATAATATGCGCAGAAAGAGGGTGTATAATTATTTTGATTTATGCTATTCATTGAACATAATAAAAATCCTGAAAAATTTTTTTGCTAAAAATTTTTAAAGTGTTAAAATTATTTGCGAAGGGAGAAAAATTATGATTAATGAAAAAATGGAAAAAGCTTTTAACGACCAAATTAACAAAGAATTATACTCAGAATACCTTTACCTTTCTATGAAAGCATATTTTGAAAGATTGAACCTTAAAGGTTTTGTAAATTGGTTTAATGTTCAAGTTCAGGAAGAACACGCTCATGCTATGGGAATGTTTGACTATGTTCACGAAAGAGGCGGAGAAGTTGAACTTGAAGCTATCGAAAAACCCGAAACAAAATGGGAATCTCCTTTAGCTTGTTTTGAACAAGTTCTTTCTCACGAAGAATTCGTAACTTCAAGAATTAATGCTTTAATGGATGTTGCAGATGAAGTTAAAGACCGTGCAGCATTGTCATTCTTGAACTGGTACTTGAAAGAACAGGTTGAAGAAGAAGCAAGCGTTGGTGATGTTCTTGCAACATTAAGACTTATCGGTGACGATAAAAAAGCATTATTGATGCTTGATAAAGACCTTTCAACACGTACATTTGTACAACCTGTTATTGGTTAAGGAGCGTGCCGCTCCACCCGACACTTGGGTTTTGGAAAAATTTTATGGTTTTATTTAATAAAATAGAGCAAAATCAAATTAAAGAACTTGCAAGTCTGGCATCATCCATTTGGCATGAGTACTGGACTTGCATTCTTTCACCCGAACAAATTGATTATATGGTAAAAAATTTTCAATCCGAAAATGCAATAAAAAACCAGACTGAAAACGAAAACTACACATATTATTTTATTCTGTCAGATAATCAGCCTGTCGGTTATTTTGGCGTGTCTGATAAAAAAGATTACCTGTTTTTGTCAAAACTTTATATTAAAAAAGAATTCCGTCATCAAGGGATTGGTGCAAAAGCTTTTGAAAAAATTAAAGAAATAGCAGACGGCAAGCCAATACGTTTAACTGTCAACAAATATAATAAAAATACCATAAAAGCCTATGAAAAATGGGGCTTTAAAACAATTGATTCGGTTGTAACCGATATCGGCAACGGTTTTGTTATGGATGATTATATTATGGAAACTTAGCCGTTTCATCAATAACATTAGGTTTTGTAAAATTGCTCTGTATTTCTAATAAAATAAACCCCCGCATCTGCGAGGTGTATATAAGAAGGTTGTGTAGAATCTATTTTTTGTGTTCGACATTTCTGTATCCGATTCCCGCTCTGTATCCCGATATAAAATACAAAAACGGTAATGTCGGCTCAATCCATTTAAAGCCCGATAAAATTCCCGCTGTCGCAATATCATCAGAGTGCAGGGCAATATCTAAAGCCTCGGGCTTGCGTTCTCCGTATAATCGACCATTATTTTTTTGACCAAACATCGGGTCAATAACTTTTTTACTTATGTAATTTGCAATATAACTTCCGCCGATAATCCCTGTTGTCGTAATGCCGCCGAAAATTACACCCAGTTTTCCCATCGGTCCGAGCGGTTTAATCTTTTTATTTTTCTCTAATTTTTCAAATATATATAAAGCTCCGCCTGCTCCGATGTTACATAAGAAAATATTGGCAAGATATTGATAAATTCCCTCTTTTATCTTATTTGCCGTTCCTTTTTTATTACCTGAATTTGTAACTTTATCGGCAATAATTCCGCCTGCTACACCCCCGACAATCGGTACTAAACCCAATAATGACAACCGCTTAACCTCAGAAAAAATCTCCTTTGAGTTAAGATTTTTCTTTTCTGGCAAAATTGTGCCGAAAAGCTCTTTTCTCGCAGGAGATGTAGGAAGTTGGTTAATCAGTAATTCCACCTGTTTCGGTGAAAGCTCTTTTGTTTTCGCTCTATTCAAAGCTTCTAAAATCTTTTCATCTTTTATATCCGTTTTAGAAAGAAATTTTTCAACAGCCTTTGTCTGTGCCTTTTGAAGTTCAGTTGTTGAAATACTTTCCATTAAGCCTTTAATAACTTTTTTACCGCCAATTTTTAATCCTCTTGTTCCGATTAATGAGGCTGCAATGGTGCTTGCAATAATAATAGAATTTTTGACAAATTTTTTGTGTTTGTCTTCACCATGTTTGCTTCTAAATGTGTCAATAACCCCATATCCTCCTCCTGCACCAATTAACAATGCTGGCATCTTTTTGTCTAATTTATTTAAAACCATCGGCTGGTCTACATATTTGGCTATTGTTGCAATTTTCATATTTTACCTTTGTTAGTCTAACCTAACATTAAGCCAAAGAAAAAAGTTTGTCAAGACTTACTTTTTTATTTCACATCTTTTAATACAACAATAGTTTCTTCGATTTCGGTCTTTAAATAGTCTAACTGCTGATTTATGACGTTATCATTATAAAGATATCCTGCACCCGTGTAGGCAAGATAAGGACGATATTTTTCAGCTTCTGCGCGTAATGTTGCAACAGATTTTGTATGTGTGTTTAATGTCAAAAGTTTTTGAAACGATGTATAACTGCTTTCAGGTAAATCTTTATATTTTCCCTGTAAATATTCTACGGTTTTGTTAAAGAAAAATACTTTTGCATTAAATTTTTGGACATCATAATTATTATCAATGCACAGTAAAATATTTTCCAAAAGTGGTAGTAAATCGTTTATATCATTGACGTATGGTGAGGTTTTGTCAGATTTTAAAATAATATTTACAAAAGCCGGATTATCCCTTGGGACGGGTTTAATCTCATCTGAGGAATTAAATTTTTTGCTTTTTTCATAAATAGGTTTTGTACTTTTGGGTTCTGAACTTTCAAAATTTTTCGAAATATCAGGCAGTGTTCCAACGTAACCTTTTCCTTCATTATGATACTCTTGATTTAAAGGCGTACCTGTATCTTTTTTCCAACCCCATGCAAAACAGCTTGCGGTTGAAAGAAAGATTGCTAAAATTAATACTGCCAGTTTCCTCATACCATAATTATAATGATATTTGAGGAAAAATCATCATTTGTTTAAATTATGTTTAAAACCGAATAAATGCCATTTGTTATGAACAGGGCAGAGTTTTTCGTCGTTATTTTTATACATTTTTTCTCCGAATGGTCTTAAATTTGGGTCTTGTTCGTAAAATGCTTTATTTTTTTGACAATATTTAATCTCTTTTTTTTGCATTTTTCTGATAGATTTTAATTTGGAGCGTTGTTCGGAGTTTAAGACCGATTTAAACTCTTTATCATATTTATCACCGGTTTTTTTCATACATTTTTCAATGTTTTTAACAACATTTTCTTGTTTTTTCAGAGCTTGAGAACTTGCTTTATTTTCACACATTCTGCTCAGGACAAATTTTTCCTGTTCAAGTTGTTGAAATTGTTTTCCAAGTTCATCATAACGTTTTGCGTCAATAACATCTTTACACTTTTGTTGATCTGATGAAAGGTTTAAAACATTATATAATGTTTCGCGTTCATTGTACATTGATGTCATTAAATCAAGACATTTGGTCTGTTTGTGGCATCCGCATTCTGCCCAAACCAAATTGCCAATTAAAATAAATGTTAAAATCAAAATTATTTTTTTCATAAAATTATTATAGCTCAAACCTTTTTATAGTACAATTAATTTTATGGAAGAAATGAATTTAAGAAATTATGCATATATCGGGGATGCTGTGTGGGAATTGTTTATTCGTGAAAAAACGGTTCGAATGACTGAAAATGCAAAATTACTCCATAAGATTACGACAGATAAAGTGAAAGCATCGTATCAGGCTGAACTTTTGCACAATATGGAATTGACGGAAGCAGAGCAAGAAATTATACGCCGTGCCCGAAATCTCCCAATTCCTGTCGGGCGTCGTTCAAATCAGGCAGAATATCGACAGGCAACGGCTTTTGAAACGTTAATTGGCTGGTGGTATTACGAAGATAAAGAGAAGCTGAATAAATTTTTTGCAACATTGGACATAAAAAAATAAAAAAGTACTTTACAAAAAAAAATTAGCATGTAAAATAGAAATTGTGACAAGTAAATAAAAGGCAAGAACTTTTTAAAAGGGGATGCAAAACCCGAGTGTTAAATTTTTGCCAAACTCTTGTGGGGGTTTAGCTCAGCTGGTAGAGCACCTGCTTTGCACGCAGGGGGTCAGGAGTTCGAATCTCCTAACCTCCAATTTAAGAGATAATTAGCACCTTTGATGAACTCATCAAAGGGCTTTTTTATGTCATAGCTTAGCTTTCGACCGTCCAGCCAAAAGTTCGGAAACACGAGTTTTAAAATCTTGCGTTTTCTGTCAATTTCCGAACTCGCATACAATTCATAAATCCTAGAAACCACTTCCAGCAAGTGTTTCATGCTAATATTGACTTGTTCGGAATTGTTATTAAAATTAGCAATCTGATTTTCCAGCAGGCTAACCTCTCTGGTTAATTCTGCTTTCTTACGGTCGTATGTTTCCTTATCAATAGAATTTTCAAGGTAAACATCAACCAGTCTATCAAGGCGTTTCTTAGTATTTTCAAGGTCTTGCACCTTTAATTTTTGTTGCATGGTTTCTTCTCGATGTTGGGTGTCAAAGCGTTGTTTCAACTTATCAAGATACATTTCAAGCACATCCTCTGGAATTGTCATGGTTCTAAAAGTATCTTCTACAAGTTTATTAGCAACTTCTTCATTTATCTGCTTGCAGTTGCAACCGTTTTTCGGTTTCGGTCTAAGGTAAATATACTTACCTTTTTTCGGTGGTTCGGGAGTAACTGTGCAACCACAATTTTTACATTTAATCATGCCCTTAAATAAACCATGCCTGTTGTCCTTAATCTTATTGGAGTGGTTACGACCTTTGCCCTCTCTAACCATGCGACATCTTTCAAACAAATCATCAGATATAAGATGAGGGTAGATGTGAGGGTATCTAATTTCGTTCTTTTTACCTTTGTTAATAACTTCTATCCCGATATAGAACTCATCCATAAGGATTTTACCTATATTGCTTCTATCAAAGGGTTTCCCTGTTTTCTTATTCTTCAATCCCCACTCTTTCGACTTTTCCCATAGTTCATCAACGGAATACAAGCCAGTAGCGTATTCAACAAAGAGTTTTCTTATAAGGAAAGCACAACTATCATCAATCAATATTTCTTTAGGGTTCTTTTCATCTCTTTTGTAACCAACTCTTAACTTTGTAAATACACGACCTTGTTTTATCATCTCTGCATGGGAACGGTTTATGTTATCTGATAGAGAGTCAGTATAGCTCTGTGCCATCATAACAAAAACGTTATACATCATAAGCTCTTGACTTGTTGAATTTTGATGTAGCACTTGTTGCTCAGTCATTAGGTGTATTTCAAGTTTACCGCTTTTTCGTAGCTTCTCTAATATCGGAGCTTCTTTAAAGCTACGTTGAAGTCTATCGACTTTATCGCAAATAAGGGCAACAGGTTCTTTTTGTTTCTCAATGAACTTAATCATTTCAAAGAACTTAGGACGGCTTCCACGTGTTGAGCTTTCATGAAAGGTGTACTCACGAATAACCTTTAAACCTCTTCTTGCACAGTAATCTCTGCCTTTGTTTATCTGTCCGTCAATAGAGTAGCCGTCTTCTTGCGGTTTAGAAGATACTCTAGCCAGTATTACCGCTACTTTTGCTTTTAGTTCTTGCTTACTATTTAATGCGTACATATTATCTCCTTTACTGTATCTTAGCTAATAAATAATTCTCTGCAATCGGATATAAAGAAAACGGGGGGGGGGAGATAAAACAATATCCCCCCAAAAAAAAGAGAGAGACTTACATACTGTTTAATTTTAACTCTAGCTCGCTTTTCATCCTGTCAAAGTCTTCTTTTGACATATCACCGTTTGCGTAGTATTCAGATATACGACGTAATTTGCTTTCTGTAATACCACGTTTTATACGCAAACTAAGATGAGAACAATAATTTTCTGTCATCATAACCAGCATGTTATAAACCATGAGTTCATGGCCTGTAGAGTCCTTATGTAGCACTTGTCCCTCTGCAACAAGGTGAATTTCAAGTTTACCACTTTTACGTAACTCTTCTAATATCGGGGTTTCTTTGAAGCTACGGTGTAACCTTTCGAGTTTATCGCATATTAAGGCAACAGGCTCTTTCTGTTCCTTAATAAAGTCAATCATCTCAAAGAATTTCGGACGGTTTCCACGTGTAGAGCTTTCATGAAAAGCATATTCTTTGATAACTTGTAAACCTTTTTCGGTACAGTAATCTCTGCACTTGCTAAGTTGCCCGTCAAGAGAGTATCCATTTTTTTGAGCTTTGCATGTTACTCTGCCCATGATAACCGCTGTTTTTGCTTTTAAATTGTTTGTCATTTTTAATTACCTCGTTTTAACTAATAATTACTTTTTTAAATCCTGTGTATTCAAACGCTCGTCTACTCTGGCGGACTTTTATTAAGTTTTTGTTGTTGTAGATACTCTTCCAAAAGCAAGGCTAAGAACTCTAGGACATCTTCGCTATATTCATAAGCGGATGAAGTTGTATTATTAGGGTTTTTGTTTATCATCTGCACCACCCCCCTAATAACTCATAGCCTGTAATAATTCGGTCAAATTAGCTACTGTCAGAGGCATATAGCAGGTGATGTACCGTTGCAGGATGTCTCGCTTCTCTTTGAAATATGTAGAGTGAGTCTTACGCTTCGTCTCAACTTCTATGTAACTTCGGACTTTTGATAAATCATGGTCATGCAACTCCAATAACCTTATAAGTCCATGCATACGCTCAAATTCAGCCTGTGTTGGGTAAGTATCCTCTTCTACCATAGTGATATACTTACCTCTAGCCTCTTTAAGGCTTTCGGTAGTTATATTCAAGAGGTTTAACATCTGTATAACAGGTCTCTGTTCACATGCCAGCAACTCGTTAAGCGTTAATGTTCCCTTTTTACGGTCTGGAGCTAAGAATTTTCTTATGGCAGAGAAGTTCCTCAAGCGTAACTCCATTCTTATGGTGTTGTTGGCAATAGCCAAGCCACTTCCACCGATACGCTTAATGTAGCTACGTTGTCTGTGTTCTCTGATTTCTGCACCTTTATTATAAATACAGAATTGATAGTTAGGAGTCTGCTTAGACTGCTTGCCTCTTGCCATTATCTCATAGCCACTATTGCCGTAATTTAATACACAGTAACGGTCTGTCCGCATAGGAAGAAAGCTGGAAAATGACTTTAAATCGGAGTTTATATCATCCGAGAGTAAATCATTAGTAACATGGGCAGACAATACCTCTGCTCGCTGTCTAAATGCCTCATTATTGAAGTTTACTAGCCCTGTTGACTTAATTTCATTAAGTGCCTCATCAATATTATTACGAGTTATTAGCCCTAAGTTTCCCTCACCCGATACAATTTTGCCCGTAATTGATATAATGAACTCGCCATTATAAAAATACATGTGTCCAAGACCTAAGCGTAAGTTGTCCTCGTCAAAAAATGGCTTAGCGTTAGGAAATTCCAGCTTCGCTTTCCTAAAAGGCTGGGTTTCGTAAGTATTAGCGTCTAATACCTTTTGTTCCTTTTTTGTAAGAAACATTTGCGTATAAGTTTTTTCATCTGAATACAGATTTATTGTAGTTTCGTCTTTTGTTGCAGGAATATGGGGTTTGCTTGTTCTAAAAAAATTTTCTCTTGCAACGCTAAAACCTACTTCATTCGCATATGTAAGAGAAAGTTTTAGCTTGATAGAGTCATACCCGATAATATCAGACTGTTGTTGCACCGAGTCAAGATGAAGCTCAGGTATAACCCTTTCTTCATCTTCTCTAGTGAAGTTATAATCGTAAGTTTCTCTTGAATTATCGTATGGTACAATATCATCCAAGTCGTCTGAGTCTTCCAAGTCTTCAATATCGTACTCATCTTCAAACTCTGGGATTGTTTCGGTCGATATTTCGTCAACTGCTCTAACAGGTTGGATGTTGCTAGTTACTTCATTAGTAGTTTTAGTTTTTTTCTTCGCCATGTGTCATTACCTCATTTCTGTTGAGGATTATGACCGAGTTAAACTAACCAACTAGCTGGGGTGAGTGAGTTGGTTAGTGAGGTTAGTGAGTTAGTAATAAAAAAATACTGTTTTCATTGAATAACAGTATTTTATGTAAACTTTTATTAAGGGGTGAGTAAGAATAACACGTGGTTAGCCAAAATTTTTATAGTTCCAAACATTATTCAAGATATATACCCCCTCGCCTCTGTTAAATTCAATCAGCTTTTTTTCGGTATTATATCTCTCTTTATATCGCATATTTAACTTACTTATAGCTGAGTTCAAGGCATTACCCTTTAAAGAGGAGACATAAGGTTCAAAGTCATATTTAGTAAAACTAAATGTACCGCACTTTGCTTTACGTTCTAGGAAGTTGAAAATTTTTTCTTGTTGATGAGTAAACCCATTCTGTTTTGGTTCAGTTTCTTCTGTGTGAGGCTTCGCCTCTTCCTGCTTCTCAACGATACTACTCAAATTTAATGTGCAATTAAACTTAAAATTTTTACGGCAGAAAAGCTCATGACAAGAGCTACTGTTATGTTGTGGAACAAATCTACTATCAATTTCAATCTTGATGTTATAATCAAACTTCATTAATTCTGGGGCGACAAGGTACAAGTCGTAAACATTTGTTATATGATAACAATTCAAATTATAATGAGACTCTACCAGCTTTTTTACATATTCTTGTCTTATAGGCTTCCACTCGAACGTTTGTAGTTCCTCTGTATATAAGCGGTCATTCTCTAATTCATCACAATATTTCTGTAAGTAATCTTTTAGTTTATGTTTCTGAGGTTCTCCGACTGATACTACATAATCGTTATTTTGTATATCTCTGCAAAGTAACTTATCCTGTTGAATGTCTGAACCATTTATGGTACTTTCAAGACTATCAAATGAAGAGTCTAGTGCTTCTTTTGTCATTCTGTTTGTAAGAGGAATACGTATAGTTTTATCCTGTAACAAATAAAATAATACCGCTAAATTGTAACTGAATATTCTTTGCATACGTCAATCCTACCACAAACAAACTCTGTCTCAAAAACTCTCAAGAATGGGTATATCTCAAGTTCTGAAAAATCCGAAAATTTCCGTATGTCTTATAAAACAAATTACAGCTCATCATGTAAAGTGCTTCTATCGAGTTTTTTAGACCATGACATGTCTATACCTAACAACTCACACACAGCCATGAGGTCTGTATATTTAACCTTAATATCATCAAGCCCATACTTAATAGGCTTTACCTCTTTATTAGCAAGTGTTAGCGTCAATTTATATCCTAATACTTCTAACATCTTTTTAACTTCATCAACTGAATAGGAAGCCCTTAATTGCTTTAAATACTCCGCCTTATGCTTATTTTTGTATTCGTTAGAGGACTTATCCTCTGGTAAGTCATTTCTTAGCACAGAAAGAAACACAGAGAACTTAACATCATTTTCTGCCATGATGTCCTCTATATCCTTTTGTAGCTTCAATTCAAGCCTATTTAATTGTTTACCGTTCTTATTAACCATACTAGCATATTACATCATTTTTGATGTTAATACAACATACTTGATAGAAATGTAAAGAAGTGTAAATATATTACATCATACATGTTGTAATTCTATCATAAGTGATGTAATATATAAAAGTAAGGAATAACAAACAACAAACGAAAGGAAAACATCATGACAACAGTTATTATCACTTCAAACCTAGAAAACGAAATCAGAGACATTCGAGCATTAGAAGCAAAAATTCAAGAGCTTGACGAGATGAAGAAAGAAAAGGAAGCACTTATCAAATCTGTATTAGATGAAACAGGACTGGAAGAAATGCAAATCGGAGCTTTCACCGTTCGTTTTCAGAACATAGTAAGAAATAACTTCAACACAACCGCATTTAAGAAAAAATACTTAGAACTATATAATGCGTTTATTAAACAATCAAATTACAGAAAGTTTACAATAGTGTAGGGGCTAATCCCCTACACCCTCAACTGGGGGCAACTTAGGACATCGTGATTTTTGCGAAATTATGCCCTAGCCAATCTTTCAGCCCCCCGAGCATAGCAGATACATAAGGAATAAGGAACATGGAAACATTAGACATACTTACACTAATACACAACACATACGGGCTTGTTATTGCATTGAAAGACAACTTGTTAGGACTGGACAATGCAAAGCACGACAAACGAGGCTTAACGGGGCTGGTAGCACTATCTGAAACCATAGAACAAAACTTGTATAACATCAAAGTAGAGGTAGAAGCCCTAGTAAACCTACACTAAAAACGACCGTTTTAACTGTATAACTCCATACAATAAAAAGGTCTGTCTTTCATTGTTCAGATATATACAAGAAAAATAAGAAAAATAGGTTTTCATTGAAAGAGGTAATTAACATGGCTACTAAAGGTTTTATAAGAGTTAGCACACTCGACCAAGACACAGAGAAAAACAAGCTGGATATACTACAATTCACCAATACTCACAGGCTGGGTAATGTTGAGTTTATAGAGGAGCATTGTAGCGGTCGTATCAATTATAAAGAGAGAAAACTCGGAGCATTGTTAGACTCTATGCAAACAGGAGACGTTCTAATTGTTCCCGAACTCTCTCGTATAGCTAGGTCAATAACACAGATACTAGAGGTTATAAAAGTTACTAAGGATAAAGGTATAACCTTATACAGTCTTAAAGAAAACTTTGACAATACAGACAACTCAATTACCGCTACAGTAACAAGTACAATCTTTGCACTTGTAGCACAGATTGAGAGGGAGCTTATCAGCCTTAGAACACGAGAAGCATTGCATGCCAGAAAAGTCGCTGGAATAAAGCTAGGACGACCGCAGGGCAAAGGTAAATCAAAGCTAGACGAGCATAGAGAGGATATTATGAAGCTCATTGAGTTGAAAGTACCTAAGACTATGATAGCAAAGCAATACAATACATCAGTCGGTAATCTTTATAACTTTATAAACAAATAGAAACATCTATATAAATTAAAAGATAGACCCTCTGAACAACACACCATACCCTTAAGGTACTGCTGGGATTACCCAACGTTGTTTTAACCAGACGCTAGTCTATCTATATACATTATATACCATGACTACTGAATTTTCAACCCTTTACTAAGATTTCTTAAGAGGTCGTTTATCCAACTATATTTATCTTGTTCAATAATATCTGTATCACTCGGAAATAATTTTAATCCATACCCTAAGCATTTATCATTATGGACAAATATATTGTTGCTTAATTTCATGTAATAAGAAGGTTCAACATCTCCATCATACTGATTAGGTTCAAATGCTTGATAAGTCGAACTTGCAACTATATCAGCTAACTGTAAACATTTAGACTGACTCTTTGTTAAAGGTTTGATACTAAGTACATATTGTTCACAGTCAATGACTTTACGCATATACGTTTCAAGCTCGTCATAATGGGTATTTCTACGGTGTTCAAAAACAAAATTAGCCTTAGAGTTCTCAAACTTCAAAAATATTGCTACCTTTTCAAGTAAAAGTTTACAAGCATAGTTATAAAGCACAGACTTAACCTTTAGTGGTTCTCTTAACTTTTCTTTTTGAAACACAACAGAAATAACCGTAAAGTCCTTAAACTGTTCTAACTGATTAACACATACTTTTCTTTTCTCGTGAGACATTTTGTAGAAATGCAGAGGTGCTAACATATCTTTCTGTTGATACTTAAGTATTTTCTTAAGCTCATTCACGATACTTGCTAATTTCTGGTCTAATTCTTGTTTAACAATAATAGCAGACAGTACAAAGAACTTGCTACTCCCACGTCCTTTATCGCATACAAACTTAAAACCTTCGTCTCCTGCTTCGTCTATATATACATTATAGTTGCTTTTAACTTCCATGTTTCTATTGTATCATAAACAAAGTGTGTATTTAGAGCTTATATCTTATCGCTATATGGTAGAAAGTTAATGTAATCTTCCATGAACTGCCAGTCTGGGATATAACCTTTATCAGAGTATGTGTTATTGTTGTCTATAATGGGGTTTCCCTTATTATCTCGTTGAATTGGAAGCTTAATTTTAATATAGGGTAAATTAGCACAACAATTTCTTCCATATGAGAACTTAAAGGACTCTTGATTTATAATTGTTGCCATAAAACATAGCTGTTTAATGGCAATATTAATTTTATCTTTAACAACTAAAGCCTTAACTCTTGTTGCAATATAAAAATCTTTTGGTTGTACAAAAGCATAAAAACATCCTCTGTCTGCAATACTTATTGAAGTTTGATGATTAAACAGCTTTCTTCCATTAATATTAGATGAATAAAAGGCTATATTGTTGTTTTCGCAACTATTACTTGCAACTGGGATTGACCCAACTTCAAGTTCAGACATTATTAAGTCTCCACCAGTATAAATATCAAAGAGTTTGTTTACTGTAAACTCTTCCCAGTTGTCAATATCTAATTCTTTGATACTTCCAGATTTAACTTTAGTAGTAATCGGTTTATGATGTAATGACTTAATATAATCTTCCATAAACTGCCAGTCTGGTATATATCCTTCATCAGAATATCGTCTGTCTTTATCTACTAAAGGTTTATAGTTAGTATCTCGCTTGATAGGTAACAATATTCTTGTTTCTTTCAATCTCTCTCCTGTCCAGCTTCTACCAAAGTTGTATTTAGGTCTTTCTTGACATAGTATAGTTTCGAGAAACAAACCAATATATGGGGTCATCACATCATCAATATACCCGCAACTTGTTTTACCATTCATTCCAATAAAATCTCTAGGTAGATAATTAGCATAGCCTGCACTTCCAGCACCCAATTGTATAAATACAATACAATTGCCTTTAGATATCCAATCTTCATAACCTTTTCTTCGACACATCATCATATATCCATTTGTATCATGTTTTGCTCCAATATATGGGATATCACTACCTTCAACTAAATCGTCAGAAATAACGCCTTTAGTTGGTTCTATACGAAAAATATGTCCTACAACAAACTCTTTCCAATCTTGCACATTTAATTCCATGTTTACACACCACCATTAGTTTCATAAATATTACCTTCTTTAACAAGATATGATAGGTAATTATTAAGTGTACGTTGGAAATCATCTGCTGTTAGTTTAGTATAATCTGTTTTCATATAGGCTTCACACAGCCATTCATCATCAGCATTAACACGCTCTACTGCTGACTTGCCGTCAACAATAGCTTTTCTTTCAAACAGGTCAAGCCATTCTGTTTCAATTTCTTTCCATTTAGAGATTGTGAAGTTACCTTTCTCATCTTTGATGAACTGCTCAACACGTCCTAAATTCTTCTTCTTTACAAATCCATCATCTTTACAGTAACCAAAGAATGTCGTTCTTGTTGTTCCATCTGGTTTAATATGAGGTTGACCCAGAGTAAACAACATACAACAAGCACAAACTGATGAACCTGGATAGAATATTTCAGCAGGTAAAGAAAAAACAGCTTCTAAGGTATTATCTTCTAGCAAAACTTCTTTTTCTTTTGTTATAAGGTTACCTGTACCTATAGCACATGCCAGAGGTAATAGCACAGCCAGTTTAACCAGCTTTGGTTGTTCTCCATTCTTAATGCGTTCTGAGTTAAGCTCTTTAATTACATCAGAGAAGTAATGAACAAACACAAGACCTTTTGTTGGGTCTTCTTTACCATCTTTGGCTTTACCCCACTCTGATTTATACGAGTCAGGAATGCTTCTCGGTTTTGCATTATACGGTGGGTTCATTAGAATAATATTAGGGTCAGCCTCTTTAATAAACTTCTTATTATCTTTATCAAAACAACTACCTAGTTTAATATTAGAGTTTCCATCGCCATGTATCAGCATATTGGTAACAGACAACCCAAATGCTTTTTCTTCAACTTCAATACCATAAATGTTATTCTCTTTAACTTTCTTTTGAAGGGCTTTAGCTTGTGCTTCTGTTCTCCCATTCCAACAATCTGCCAGCTCTTTAACCATCGCTTGAACCAAGAACGATGCACTACCACATGTTCCATCAAGTACAACCTTTGTACAGTCAACTTCTGTTAATCTGCACATAAATTCTGTAATATGGTCGGGTGTAAAGGCTTGGTTCTTATCGGCTTTACCAGTATATTTATTGAATGCAATAAAGAACAGATTTAGAATGTCTTGACCTTCTGAACTATTAGTATCTATGTACTTATAAATATCCATGAGAATAGTATCTATTATTTCAATCCAGTCATTCTTCTTTAAAGCTCTAACTTTTTGGTTCTCTAATATACTTTTTTGCAGTAATTTAACTTTTGTATTCTTATTGTCTGACCCATCAAGTAATTCTGTTAATGTGTTTTCAATACCTGCTATAATTTCTTTCTCTGATTTTAATTCAAAGAACTCATTAAATCTTTTCTTAAGAGCTTCGTCTATCCTGGTTGCACCAAGTCTTTTTAACAAATCTTTAATATGAAGTAGTACAGTTCCTACAAACTGGCTTCTTAATACTTCATCAATATCTTTCTTATGCAGTAATTCATTTAAAGCATAGGTGTTCTTCAACACTCTTTCTCTATCATTCTGTTTGTTCAAACGAAATAATGAATGGTAGTGTTCCATAGTATCAAGAACAGTTTCATCTGAGAGAAAGTGTTCATCATCAATAGTAGATTTCCAAACCTTTATTTTGTCATTATTGGTATTAGCCAGAATACAGATTATCTTCTTATCAGAGTGTAAAGCTCGTTCTTCTTCAAGATATTCAGCCAATTGTTCAATATCGGCTTCAACAAAGTTTTGTTTAGTTTCAATCAATATGACAAGGTTGTCATCTTCAAATCTTATATCTAATTTAAAGTGATTAAATTTATGTCCGAGAGCTTGTTCCAACTTAGCTTTAGAACCTGCTTCAACTACATAACTATACTCTCCACCTTCAATATTGGTAGTCAGATACTTACTGCCAACCCTTTCTATCATATCATGTCTTTTCACTACTCTCTCTCCTGTAAAGTCAATTATAACAAGCAAAATGAGGGTGGTCTATACATCATCAAAAGGAGTTATTTTGATGATTTCATACAGTCGTAGTATCATGAATTTTCTAGGTGTAATAGGTGCATAGCCTCGCCACTTCGTCAGCAGTTATAAACACTCACACATTACCCTGTATCTGCACACATCAGCACTAGCATTGTGGCTCGTAACTCGCCACAATACCTTTGCACTTGCTTGCTCATACTCATGTAACCCCTTAGTCTCTATCAGCTCACTTCGTGGGTCCAGCCGTTGTATTGTTGTTCTTAATCGGTGTTTTACATATTACTCTTTGGTGATGTTGTAGTTTGTGCAGGTATTCGTATCTATTTGTATTTATTTGTTTTGGCTATACATTAGATAATCATGGCTTTTGTTCTTTCCTGTCTAATTCTTTTAACCACTCATGCATTTCCATAAGATACGGACTCATCTCGTAAATGTCATAAGCGTAATTAGTTAGGATTTCTTCGCCTACTTTCCAAAAATAAAAGAGATACCTAATGGTATCTCTTTTATTTTTGGTTTGTTTTTGTATGAGAACTTTAAATTGGAGTTCGGAGCGAACGAGCTGAGGCTATAGCGTTTTTGTTTTGAAGCGAGGATACGGTGTGATAGGAATTTTGAGATAAAGTGTCGCAAGTTTAATATATAAGTTGGAAGTTTGGATAATGTATTTTTTAGTTGAGTATTTTAAACTTTTTAAATGCCAAAAATTACAAAAAATACTCTTTTAAACTATATACTTTTGCTCTTCAGTTTGCCCTTGAAAAAAACGAAGAATTAAATCTTCCACTGAAAATATTTTTAATTATTTCATTGTACAAGACTATTCCTCCCATAAGAGAATAAACATTGTTAAAGCCTTTTTGAATAAGGATTCTTGAAGCATTGTAGCTTGTATATCCCGTGTTACAGAATAAAATTACTTTTTTATCCTTAGGAATTTCATTTATTCTTGAACGAATTTCGTTAATAGGAATATTAATTGCTCCATCAATCGTTTTTGTTTTATATGCAATATCAGTTCTAACATCTATTAAATATGAGTCTTTTAAATCTTCAAAAAATGCAGGTTTTACAAATCCTTTCAAAATATTATCAGCACTCATTCCAATTATATTTATCCCGCCATCTTTTGCAGAATTATATGGAGGTGCATAGCACAATTCGCTGTCAACAAGTTCTTGAACTGTTCCGTTGTTTCGCATAACAGTGCTTATAACATCAATCCTTTTTTCTACACCTTCTTGCCCAACCGCTTGTGCTCCAAGAATTTTACCGTCATTGGAAAATAACAGTTTGTATAAAGTTTGTGTTGCGTTTGGATAATAGCCGGCATGAGATTTTCCGTAAACAAAAGTTTTACAATATGAAATATTTTTTTGCTTAAGTTGTTTTTCATTATTACCGACATTTGCAACCGTCAAGTTAAAAATTTTTATAACTGATGCACCCAGAGAATTTTTATATATTGATTTGTAACCGCAAATATTATCGGCAATAATTCTTCCTTGTCTGTTTGCAGGCCCTGCAAGTGGAATAAGAGTGTTTTCACCTGTTACAAAATCTTTTATTTCAACGCTGTCACCTGCGGCGTAAATATCAGGGTCGGTAGTTTGCATATATTCATTTACAAGAATTCCTCTGTTAACTTCCAATCCTGCTGACTTTGAGAGTGTGATTTCGGCTTTTACACCTATTGCCATAATAACTATGTCAAATTCAATTTCTTTGTTTGAATTTAAGATTATTCTGTTATTGTTGAAACTTTTTACTCCGTCAGAAAGAATAAGATTAACCCCGTTATCTCTCATTTCATTTTGAACAACAGCAGCAATTTCTTCGTCAACAGGTGCAAGAACTTGGTTTCCTAATTCGACAAGCGTGGTATCCAAACCCATTTTGACAAGATTTTCTGCTATTTCAATTCCAATAAAACCGCCGCCTACGACTACAGCTTTCTTTGAATTATTTTCTTTAATATAGTATTTAATTTTGTTGGAATCACTTAAATTTCTAACAACAAAAGTTTTGCTTTTATCCAAACCTTCAAATGGAGGAACAATCGGGCTTGCACCTTGAGCAAGAACAAGTTTGTCGTAACTGATTTCCTTACCTGTATTTAAGGTTACAGTTTTTGCATTTCTGTTTATTTTTACAGCTTCTGTATTTAGTAAAACTTCAATATTAAACCAGGATTTGAATTTTTCAGGAGTTGATACAAGGATTTGTTCTCTTTCTTTGATAACTCCCGAAATATAGTAAGGCAGACCGCAATTTGCGATAGATATTTCATTTGTCTTTTCTATAATTGTAATTTGTGCATCTTCATTTAATCTTCTTAATCTTGCGGCACAGCTTGCACCTGCTGCTCCTCCGCCTACTATAACTATTTTCATTTTTTAATCCTTAATTATGATGACAGTTGTGACCTTCGCCGTGATGGTGTCCATGGCAGTGATGATGATCGTGACCTTCTCCTCCGCAAGCATTTTCACCTGTTTCAAGTGTATTTGATAAGTATTTTTCAAGAATTTCTTTTATTGGTAATTCAGGACAACCGGCTGTAACTTCTACACCATTTTGAGCAAATGTCATTAAAGGACGTCCTCCCATGCCTCCTGCAAGAACTTTGCTTACTCCCTGTTCTGAAATCCAAGAAGCACTCTGGCAAGAGATACCTTCTTCAGGTATTCTTTCTTCAATATTCAATATTTCTTTTGTTTCAGGATTAATTTCAGCAAATGTGAAAGAATCACAATGCCCGAAATGTCCGCATAATCTACCTTCTGATGTTGGAATACAAATTTTCATAATCATATCTCCTTTTAATTTAAGTATCGTGTTTTCTAGTGCTTATGTCAATAGATATTTAAGCTAATATTTTTATTTGTTAATAAATGTAACAAAAAGTATTTTTATATTAAAGTTTTAAAAATTTTTGCCGACATGACATGCAGAAGGAATGTGTACGAAAAAGCAACGTATAAAATTCCGAAAGTATATATTTTATATTTCAATAATATATAATATTACGAAATGTAAAAGGTTAAAAAACTCTTTATTCGTGTAGAAACAAGGGTTTTAACATGAAAAATTGTAAAAAATGATGCCATGAGTGCAATTTCAGGTTAAAAAATGTTTTTACATGTGTATAGAGAAAGTATAAGTACAATTTTCAGTGTGCAAACTGAGAAAGGATTAAACCATGAGCGTTCAATCATCAAATCTTGAAGCAATTGTAAGACAAAGTACTTGGCGTTATGATAAAAATGGTCAAGCAATAAAAGATAAAAATGGTAATGAAATTGCTTTCTTTAATCAAAAAAAACAAAAATCTTTCTTTGATAGATTAGAATATCAATTTGACGTTACTAATCATACAGGTAAAGAACTTTCAACTCTTATAAAGAATCTTAAGAAAAAAGATATTTCAGCTGAAGATATGTACATGATTATGGAAAAGTATACAGCATTTCTTCAAAATCCTGATGATCAAGCTAAGTTTGATGCTTTAAAAACATATCTCGAAGTTGTTGCTGCAAAAGATTATAGTCAAGTTGAAGTTAATGATCTTGCTGCATCTGCGCTTGAAGGTAAAGACAAAACAAATCATCTTCCACAAGAATTACGTTTATCAGGTGTCGCTGATAAATTTAAAAATTTAAGTGCAGATGAATTAAACATATTAAATGAATTGGCAAAAGATAAAACATTTTTAGCAACTCTTATAAAAGATGCCAAATCTACTCAAGATTTCAATTATCAAACTTGGTTTACCGAAAATGTTGAACAATCAGGTGAAGGTGATAATGTTCAATATACATTTAAACAAAAAGAATATGTTGAAGCTAATGATGGCAGAACACAAGCTCCAGCTGGTCAAAAATCTTTAGTAGATCAGGTAATGGATAAAATTCACACATCATCAGAATTATCTCCCGGAACAAAAGCTAGAATAAAAGCTTTTTTAAGTTCAACTAATGTGCCTTTAAATTTATTAACAACATTAAATACTCAAAGCAGAATTGATATAGTATTAGATGTACCTGTTGAAGGAGCAGAACCTAATTACAATGCTGTTTTAGATGCGCTTGTTACAAAATTAGAGGACATGCGTGGGTTAAGCCAAACAGGTGAAGTTACTCAAACTGCTCTTGGTATGAAATATCATGATAGTGGTGAAGCACAAGATGATATTGCAAGATTTTTTGACTCTGTATTGACAACAACTCCTGATACATTAACTGATTTGGATGCTCAATATCGCAGAGTATATGGGCAGTCATTGGATGAAATGCTTAATGCACAATATGGCGCAGAGTTTGATGCGCAGCATCAAGATCTCAAAACTAAGAACCCTGAAAAATATGCCAGAGAGAAAAATAGATATGTAACAAAACATGTACAAGATTTCAAAACACAATTCCCTGAATTACAAGAAAAATTCAAAGATGTTTATAGAAATTTAAAAGCACAATATGATGATTTTGATAATGTAATTAAAGAATTAGAAAGAAAAGATCCTGAACAATTTAATAGATTAAAAGCAAAATATTATCAAGATGGTACTTGGAATAAAGATTTGTTATATCGTGATATTTTGACAGAAGTTACAGGTTCAGATGCTACAGTTGACAGATCAAGACGTACAGGTTTCTTGGGACTTGGTAAAAGCTATGGTGAAGAAACCGAACATTATTCTCGTATGCATTTTTTTGGCGATGGTAAAGATGGTGAAATAAAAACAAGTACCTTAAAAGCTCTTGGTTTTGCTCAAGATAGTCAGATTGACTGGGGTAAAGTCGCAAAAGATGCTGCTTTAGGTTCAGTACTCGGTTTAGCTTCTATGGCTACATTTGGTATATCAAGTCAAGCAACAACATTGATTAGTGAATGGACTAATACTAGTACAACTGTTCGTTTTACTAAAACAGATACATTACGTGATGCAATATATGAAAACGGTATATTATGGTCACCGGAAGAAAGAATTGAAGGTACTTATCAACAAGATGGTCCTGCTTCTGTAACAACTGAGCATGGAAGTAGTGATCCTCAGACAAGTAAATCAAATGAGTATGGCCGTGCCGCAGCAGGTGTAGGTGCAGTCGCAGTTTTAGGCGCATTACACAGTATAGTAAATCAATTAAAAAATAATAATGAAGTAGATATTACTAATGGATGGAATTCCGGTTTTAATAGTAATGAAATTAAAACTGCTGTTAATAATGCTGTAGCAGAATATCAGGCTAGCCATCCCGGAGTTACATTGACCGCTGCCGATAAAAAAGAAATTATGGCAGATGCATTATGTAGAACAATATTTGGTGATGGACATAGTGTAAAAAATTATGCACAAAAATATGATTTGATGGCTACTATTACTAAGTTCTATATTACTGAAGATGAGCAAGGTAATTTAAAATTTGATGGAGATGCTATGCAGGCTGATTGCTTCAGTAATTCATCTAACAAGTTGTTCAGTCCTGATGAAGCTCAAGCATTGATTGCACAGTTAATGCAAAGAGGACCGTCAAGACCGACTAAGGTACGAGTACCGCTTGAACCTCAAGTTGTAAATCAAATTGCTTATGATATAAATGAAAGTGGTATTGTAGCTAATAATCCTAATAATCAATTGATTGATGGAAGTATTCAGGCTTATACTCAAAGATATTCAGCTGGACATGGTATTGATGTTGGTACACTTCAAAGAAATGGTCAATCAACTGATTTTGCGACAATTTCTTCTGCCCAAACAAATGCAAAAGGTAATATAACAGCTCAAGCTGTAGTTTCATCTTCAAATCCAGGTCAAAGAATTGAGGTTACCGCTAGTGTTGGAGCTGACAACTTACTTAATTTTGAAAGACCGCAAACTATTGTAATAAAGGATACAACTAACGATGGTTATATACATACTTTCACATATCAACTATGTACACCACAAGAATTACAAGGTTGGAACTTAACAGAAACTGATAATAAACCGTTCTATAAATTAGTAAGTGTTACAGAAGTTCCTGCTAATAATCCTACAGCTACACCTGTAAATATCCGCAGCAGAGATAATCATGATGAAGTATACCGTTTAGATCTTAAAAAGAATAATCCTCAAACAGTGACAACAGAATTGGATGATGGTAGAATCGTTAATACAACAGTATATAATTATGAATATCCGTTGCTACAAGATGATCCATCATATCCTGGATATAATAAATCATCTATTGATTATAGATACTCTACATATGGTCGCAGACGTGGCAGATAATGAATATTAAAATTTGTAAATGTTATTTAAAAAAAAGTAAAGTTTAGTACATGAAAAACCGTTTATATACATGTAGTGTTCATGTGCAAAACGAGGTCACTAATGAAAACAACAGAATTTAATAAAAAAAGAGTAATAGCATTTATATTAAGCCTTTTACTTGTAATGCAGCAATCATTTGCATTTCAAGTTTTGGCTGCTTCTTTTATAACCGATCAAAACGGTAATATATTAAATCCTCATGAAGGAACCGGGCATTATGAAATAACACCTGATGGTTTTAATGGTGATACAGGTTATAGAATTTTTAATGATTTACAACTTGATTCCGGTGATGTAATGAACTTTATTTTTAAAGCTTTTTACAGAAATAATGGTACTGCAGACGGAGCTCTTACATCATTTAAAGACTTAAATACATTTGTTGCATTTGTAAACAATCAAATTAAAATAAATGGTATTGTTAATGCTATAAATACTTTGGGTGGACAAGTTAAAAATAATAGTAATTTAGTATTTGTTTCACCAAATGGTATGCTTGTCGGCGCTTCCGGTGTTTTGAATGTTGGCTCGTTAACTACAATGACACCTGAAGCAAATTCATATAAAATTATGAGAGACGGCTTAAAAGCTGATATTGGAACACCTATATTACAAAAAACTTCCAATATTGCTACTGTTAATCCAAACGGTATTGCTGCAAGAGATTTAAGCACACTTACTCCCGGTAGTGCTTCTGTAACAATTAATGGTCGTGTTGTCGCACGCGGTAATATTGATTTACAAGGCGGGACTGTTGCTGTAGGTGATAATGCTAAAGTTTATGCAGGTGTTGCAAATAGTGAAATTGATTCACTTGCATATGGATTACAGGATATTTCTGCTAATATTGAAACAATATTCAATAAACTCGTTAATGCTGATAGTATGAATGTTGGCAATGGTTTTTCTAACAGCAACGGTAATATTGTTATCACTTCTAATGCAGGAACTTCGATTGGTACAGGTGCTCAGGTTAAAAACTTTGCATCAAATGGTAATATTAACATTACAAATACCGGTGCAAACGGTGTTAATATTAATGGGCAATTATATAACGCAAACGGTAATTTAACTGTTACTAATAATGCAGGTCAACTGCTTGTTAATACATCTGGTGATGTTAGAAACAATGGTACAATGACATTTACTAACCAGAGTTCAGGTACTAAACTTGCTCTTAACGGTAAAGTTACCAATAATGGTAATTTAGTTGTTACAAATTCTACCGGTACAAATGGTTTGGTTGTTGGCGGCACTGTTACTAACAATACAGGTACTGCAAACTTTACTAATAAAGCTGGTGGTATAGATGTTAGTGGAACTGTTAATTCTAACGGAACTTCATTAACAATGACAAATACAGGTGCAAATGGAACTAAAGTTTCAGGTTCTGTAAATAATAACGCAGGTACTGTTAAAATTGATAACCAAGCAGGAGCATTATTAGTTGCTAATGGCGGAACAGTTAAAAATGCCGGTACTTCATTAACAATGTTAAATTCAGGTTCCGGTTTTACTGTAACCGGCACTGTAAATAATACTAAAGGTACTGCAACATTAACAAATAATAAAGGTTTGTTCTCTGTTTCTAATGGCGGTAATGTTACATCTAACGGCACTTCATTAACAATGACAAATAACAGTGCAGGTTCAGGCATGACAATTGCAGGCAATGTTAATAACAATGCCGGTAAACTTGAAGTAACAAATCACGGCGGTAAATTACTTGTATCTTCTACAGGTATTGTAAAGAATGCGGGTTCATCAATTCTTGTTCAAAATGATGCAACCGGCGGTATGGACATTCAGGGTAAAGTTCAAAACACAAATGCTTCTGCCACTGTTAACTTTAAAAACAGCAATTCCGATATGAAAATCGGTCATACTAATGTTGATAACAATATTGATTCTAATGCTAAGGTAAATATTGCGGTTACTAACGGTAATCTATTAAACAATGGTGTTAGCAAAATTTTAATCAGAACTACAAATGGTGCTAACTTAGATATTAATGTTTCTAACGGCAGAATCGGTGATGATGTTGGTGACAGCTGCACAGGCGGTGCATGTACAGGTGTTGGCGCTAATGCAAGAGATTTGACAAAATCTGTTAATACACAAATTGCAGGAAATATTAAAGCTATCAGTACTAAAGGTACAAATACTTCTTTGATTAACATGGCAAGTATTGGTACTGATATGCGCGTTGATCAGATTAAAGCTGACGGCAGAGTAATTTTATTGGCTGATGGCACTACTAAAGGCGCTGTACCTTACGATATAGTAAACAGAGCTTCAAATGCTTCAAATCCGAATGTTGAAGGCACAGGCATTTCATTGATTGCAAGCGGAACTATTGGTGAAACAGGTAAGGCTTTAACATTTAGACAAAACGGTGTATCACCGATATTTACAGGTGATGATGCAACAAAACCGCATGTTTTGGATGCAGAACGTAAACCTTCTCAAGGTGTCGATATGCTCGCTATTGGAGATATCAATGTTAAAGGACTTGATAACGGAAATAATAAAGTTAATACAAATGTTTGCGCAATGATTTCAAGAACAGGTAATGTTAACGCTGAATTTTCAGGTGATACATATATTGGTGAAACAACTGCTGCTAAAGAAATTAATATTACTACACGCGGTAAAAACTTATATATTGATCATTTAGGTGAAACTTCAAAATATAAAACTGATTACTACGGAACAAATTCTAATATAAATCCGACAAAAGCAAAGCTTGTTGCATTGGATTTGGGCAGCAGATTTATTGAAAGTGAAAAACCTGAATATGAACATGCATCAGACTCTACAATTGTAGTTAAAAATGGTACAATTAAAGGTCAGGGCAACGGCAGACCTGCGCACGAACAAGATTTGTTACTTGTAGCTGATAATGCTTATGCAGGTGGTTACTACTTCAATATGGGTAAACACAGAGGTGAAGTACCTAATGAAGGCCCTGCAAACTCTACAGGTCACAAATTTAATCCGTCATATTATGTAAAAGATAATACTACATCAGCGCTTAAAAATGCTACAACTGGTAAAAATACAGTTTCTATCAGAGCAAAAGCTGTAAGACCTAAAGATGTTGACGATATTGGTCAAGATAATACTGACCGTAATTACTATTACGGTGGAAGCCAACAGGGTTATGATGATAATTATGACGGCGTAAACGGTAATAAAGATCTTCCGAATCAGGGTGGTGAAAAAGATGACGATAACCTTGTAGTACCTGAACCTGATGAACCTAATTATCCGTTAGATACCGACACCGATACTGACAGTGATACTGATACAGATATTGATACAGACACAGATATGGATACAGATACTGATATTGATATTGATACAGATACTGACACTGATATCGACAGTGATACCGATACAGATACAGATTTAGATACAGATACAGATTTAGATACTGATACAGATACCGATACCGACAACGACACCGATACTGATGCAGATACGGATACCGATATTGATACAGACACAGATATCGATACAGATACTGATACCGATATCGACACAGATACTGATATCGACAGTGATACCGATACAGATACTGATTTAGATACAGATGTGGATACTGATATGGATACCGATACCGACAATGATACGGATACAGATGCAGATACCGATACCGATATTGATACAGACACGGATATAGATACAGATACGGATACAGATGTTGACACAGATACTGATATCGACAGTGATACAGATACAGACACAGATTTAGATACAGATACAGATTTAGATACTGATACAGATACCGATACAGACAACGACACCGATACCGATGCAGATACTGATACCGATATTGATACAGACACAGATATCGATACAGATACTGATACCGATGTTGACACAGATACCGATATCGACAGTGACACCGATACAGATACGGATGTTGACACAGATAATGATACCGATACTGATACAGATACAGACAACGATACGGATACAGATGTAGATACCGATACTGATATTGATACCGACACAGATATCGATACAGATACAGATACGGATGTTGACACGGATACTGATATTGACACCGATACGGATTCTGATACAGATACTGACACTGATGATGACAACAGACCTGATATCCCTCTTGTTGACTTCAAAGACTTGTACAAACAACGTGTTGTAACTGATAAAGTTGACTCAATCGACAAACGTCAATATATGAGATTTAATACAGATGAAACTGAAAATCCTGTAGTATTTGAATCATCAAATAACGATGTAGTTGCTATAACAGACATTTCAAGAGGCGGTGTTTCTTTGAAACATAACAAGAAATTGAAAGTCGGCGATGTAGTTCCTGTACACATCAAGTATGGAGATTTGGAAGTCAATGCTAATGTTAAGATTGTATCTGCAACTGATGTAAAAGCCGGAGCACAGTTTATGGATCTTGATAAGGCAACTGCAAACAAACTGTTATATTTAAGCCTGTTAAATAATGGCGAAGGGCTTGCACAAGCTATTCCGAATATGGCGGCAACAATTGAAGAATAAAATAAAAAAGCTCCTTTTGAGAGGAGCTTTTTTTGTGTATAATAATTCCAAAAGGAGTTATTATAATGTTCAAAATTGATGAAGAAAAATGTATTCATTGCGGACTGTGTATAAAAGACTGTTCTGCAAATGCTTTAGAGTTTAATGAAAATAAAATTCCCGTTATTGATGAGAAAAAATGTTTCAAATGTCAGCACTGTTTGGCGATTTGTCCTGTAGGTGCGCTTTCTGTCTGTGATAAAAATCCTGAAAATTCTGATGCTATATGGTCGCAAAATCCTGACAGTGTGTTGAATTTAATTAAATCACGCAGAAGTGTAAGACATTACAAGCAGGAAAATGTTTCGGCAGAAAAAATGCAAAAATTAAAAGATATGTTGAAATTTATTCCGACAGGCTGTAATAATCACAGACTTCATTTTTCTTTTATTGATGATATTGAAGTTATGAATGAGTTTCGCTCTCATGTTAACGGCAAAATCCTTAATGCTTTGACAAAAAAAGCCGTAAAACCTCTTGTTGATAAGTTCGGCAGATATACAAAACGTTTTGTTGACGGTGAAGACATAGTATTCAGAACTGCTCCTCATTTGCTTGTGGTTTCAACTCCTGTTGATGCACCATGTTATGAAATCGATCCGACAATTGCATTGAGTTATTTTGAGCTTTATGCGCAAAGTATGGGTGTCGGCACTTGCTGGTGCGGTTTGGGCGAGTTTTGTATTAAAGTTATGCCTGAACTGTCAGAGTATTTACAAGTTCCTGACGGATACAAAGCTTCTTATATGATGCTTTTCGGCGAACCTGAAAACAAATATTCAAGAACGATTCAGCCCGAAGAAGTTAAGATTGTTTCAGCGCAAAAAGGCGGGTTTAAAAAACTCGGGCTTATCGGCAAAATCAAAAGATATTTTTGGAATATCAAATAAATTATAATGATTGATTTGTATTGCTTTTTCTACCCAGTGTAGAGCGGAATCCGAATGAGAAGATTACACCGTTTCTTCCGCCTCCTCTGAACATTGCCTGTAAGAAGCCTGTAAATCTGTCGCCCCAGCGCTTTTGAACGCCAACACCGTATTGAATATACGGTTTAACAGACAATTGCGGCAAGCTTGCATCTGCAACATTGAACTTTGTTTTGTCCATAATGTTCCAGACATAATCTATGCCCAAATACGGCTGCCAGCTGTTTTTAAGGTTTCCGATAAACTTGATGCCGGGAACAATTTGAATTGCATTCAATGGGTCGGAACTGATTTTATATGATGCGGAATTTCTGAAATCTTCCGTATCAACAAATGTGTAAGATGCCATTAAGTGAGGCTGGATTATGAATCTGTTGCGGAATAATTCCCAGTTGTAGCCTGTTTTTAGAGCTGTACCTGCTGACCACATCATAAAGTTGTCAGAACCATACATAGTGTTGGCATCAACTCCGTTTATACCGCCTGCAACAGTCCAACCGCCATACCAGTTACCTTTGTATAATGTTCCTGTAACTCCTACTGATGCACCGTTTTGGTACATGCTGTTTCCGTCAAAAGTTTGGTGAGAACCGTTATAACCTACGTATGCGCTGAATATGCCGTCAAATCCGTGTCTGAATTCTTTGATTGATGTATCTCCGCCAAAGAATGAACCGTACATTACGTTATTAACTTTCGGGCCGTTTTTGAGTTTGACGTTTTCAAATGTTGTATATGGTCTGCCCCAAATTCCCGCGTTTTCTTCATTTATAACTCCTGGAGTATCCGGAATTATTCCGACGGGCGCAAATGTGTCACGTATTGCAACTTTATTGTAAAGCTTCATGGCCTGACGTTGTTCACGGGTCATAAGCATTGTCATATCCATATTGGCAAACGCCTGATCATAAGTATTTAATTGGGTTAGATAACCGCCGATTTGCGCCGCAACGGGAGCAACCATAATTGCAGGGTTAACCTCGCTGTATTTATTGCCTGTACCCCTTGTAAATCCAAAATTACCTGTTGTCGGATCATAGCCTACATTATATTTGTAAATTGGAGAGTATGCTCTGACAGATTGTACTGATGTTGTAATATGGTCTTTTAAAGTTTCGTCGTTTACAAAGTTGATTTCCGTATATTTGTCTTTTGTATCGCTTAACAGATTAATTCCGCTTACGTTAAGTTTCACATCATCCCCGATATTAATTGTTGAAGCGTTAAGTGTATCCATTGTTTTTGATGCAAGGTCTGCGTCAACCATAATGTTTGAATTTGAATTCAATGACATTTCATTGATATTAATCTGATTAACCGCACCGTTTGCAACATTCAAAGTTCCGCCGTTAAAGATAAGCGAGTTATTGTTGTCTGACAGGTATTCATCTTTTGCAAAGCTTGCAGTACCGTTTGTAAAATTATAAATTGAGTTGGTAATTTTGTTATTATGAACGGTATTGGAATTTTCGTTTACAAGTGTCAGGTTATCAACTGTTCCGTTGAGGTTTAGAGTTCCGTTCCCTGTCATTCTTAAAGTGTTTGCGGAATTTGTTGATGCAATGTTGTTATCAACCGACATTTTTCCTGATGTTCCCAAAACTGCATTTGCAAGTCCTGTTCCGTCAAGATAAATTGCGTTTTCGTCAAATCCTTTGATATTTGCATTGTTAATTTCTAAGGTTTGATTATCGTGAACGGTTATTCCCGAGTTGTTGTTACCGTCAATTGTGTGATTGTTGCCGTTGATTGTTAATTTTGTACCGCCGAGGTTTCCTGTCCAGCCGCCATCAACTCCTGAACCTGTAACGGTCACATCTGAAGTTGCGGAGAATGACCTTTCATCATTCATAGAAATATCAACTCCGCCTGCTGTTGCGTCTTTGTTGACAGCAAGTGTAAAACCGTCGACCTGTATCGGGTTTCCTTCTTCGTCATGAAGTCTGTCTATTGTGATATTGTCGTCATTTTTTGAAATAACATAGAACGAATTGTTTGTTGTAATATGCATATTCGGGAAATTCAACGTCAATTGGTCTAAGTTTACGGGTGCGGAGACCTGATTATTTCCGTCTGCCATTTCCGATATGAAATTGATATCGGAAATATTTAAAGTTCCTGAGGCTGTGTTTGCGTTGATTGTATCAAACGGACTTGCAGAATTTGCAAGATCCATATCGATTTTTAAATTTGCGTTATCGGAAATCAAAGAGTTTAGATTTAAAACTCCTGTTTGTCCGTTCATCAAATCAAGAGTTGTACCGTTTGCAAGGTGCAAATCAACTCCGTTAAGGTAATTATCCACAGAAGATTTGATTATTCCGCTGTTGACGTTTACGCTTAAAGCACCTTCATCAGGGGTTACGGAATTGTTCAGGATAATGTTTCCTGATGTATTGATTACGCCCGAACCTGCGATACTGTCGTTGAAAGTAATATTTTTTCCTGCTGATGCGTTGAGGTTAACAATACCGTTTTCAAGGTAAAATGCACTTCCTTTTTCGGCTGTGTTGCCTGCAAAAACTACATCATTTTTATCTGCTGTAATGTTTGCCGTTGAATTTTCTAAATATAACAATCCGCCTTTTTGTGCACTGTTGCCTTTGAATTCATTATTCCCGAGCGTTACGGTTGAACCCTCTCCCGCATAAATCGCTCCGCCTTTCTCGGCTGTGTTATTAGTGAATTTCAGGTTATTGATGTTTATTGCGGAAGTTTTTTGATAAATTGCACCTCCGTTTGTTGCGGTATTTCTGTCAAATGTTGTTTTTTGAACGGTCAAATCACCTGTATTGTAGATTGCGCCGCCATCTTGAGCGCTGTTGCCTTTAAATGTTACGGAATTTTGTGAACCGCCATGAACATCTGGATTTCCGCCGAGTGCCATTTTACCTTCGTTAAATATTGCACCGCCTTTGCCGTCTGCTGTGTTATTTGTGAAACTTTGGTTTGCAAGAGAAGAAACAGTTATCTCGCCATTGTTGTATACTGCTCCGCCATCTTGGGCGCTGTTGCCCGTGAAGGTTGAATATCTTGAGATATTGAATGTTCCTTCATTGGCAATTGCTCCGCCTGTTTGTGCAGAGTTGTTTTCATATTTAATGTTACCCTGTGAGTAAATTTTGCCTGTATTATAAAGCGCCCCGCCTTTATGGAGAGATGAATTTCCTTTGAATGTTGAAGCATCAAGTGTTGTGATTTCGCCGTCATTCATCAATGCTCCGCCGTTAAAGCCGTTGTTGTTTGTGAATTCACCTTTTACTGTTTCAATTTTTCCGCGGTTATAAATCGCTCCACCGCCTTGGTTTGCACTGTTGCCACTGAATTTGCCGTTTATGTCTTTGATGTAACCGTAATACATGTCAAATGCTTCAGTGTTTTCATCAGCATCAAAGTGTTCTGTTGCATATTCTCCGTTAAATATTGCACCGCCCTGACCTGTTAAAGAGTTGTTATTTGTGTAAGTCCCGCTGATTGAACCGATTTCACCGCCATTGTAGATTGCACCGCCGTGCCATTGAGCAGTATTTTTGTCAAATTTTCCGTCAATAGATTCTATATCAGCTCCCCATCTGATAGGATTCCCATCAACATCTTCTCCAAGAGGTCCGCCAAAATTAAATATTGCTCCGCCGTTTCCCGCATCGCCGTCAAAAAATCCTCCGCTGTCCAGACCTTCAGCCTTGTTGCCTGTGAATGTACCTGAAATTTTTCCGATACTTGAAAAGTTGTAAATCGCTCCACCGTCTTGCACTGCAGTGTTATTGGTAAACGTATTGTTTTCCATATTGCTGATTATGCCGATTAATCCCGAATTTGCAACAGCTCCGCCAAAATCGGCTTTATTACCGTTAAATGTATTGTTATTAAAAGTATTTATCATGCCGATGTTTTCAAAGCCACCGCCGTAGGTTTCTTCCTGACCGGGCATCAGATCGCCGTATCCGTATTGGACATAAGCATAGTTTCCCTGATTTGGACCCGCATAAACATAATTGCCGTCAACAAGATTATAATCGCCCTGTTTGTCGCCTACATTATAAAATCCGTTAGGCAAGGGCTTATAACTTTTTGTGGCTTCGTCATAATAATTTCCCCATTGTTCGGGGTCGTCGGGTGCCTCAAAACGCTTGCCTGCCGAGTCTATATTGCTAAAATTTCCGTTTGAATAGCTGCCTAAATAAGTGTTGTTATAATAACGTTCTGCAGCATTTGAAATATTAACAGATGCTAATACTGCCGATAAAAGTAATGCCAGACAAGTTTTTTTATTATTCATAAAGCCCTCTAAATTCCAATCAATAATAAAATTTTAAAGTATATTTTGTATTGTGTCAAATTGTTGTGATATAATAAGTATTATGGAAAAAGTTATTCAATATGAAACAACAGGAACTTGCTGCCGTCTTATGCAGGTAAAATTTGACGGAGACAGAATAGTAGATGTAGATTTCTTAGGCGGATGCAATGGAAATTTACAGGGGATTAAATCGCTTGTCCGCGGTATGACGATTGATGAAGTTATATCAAAACTTTCAGGCATCAGATGCGGTGACAAACCTACAAGCTGTCCTGACCAACTGGCAAAATGCCTTAAAGAGATTAAATCAAGAGTTTAACCGTAAATTTCAGAGCGTTTTTTGATTACGACGGGATTTTTCAAATACTCGTCATATTTGTTGCGCATATTAATATAGCCTTTTGGCGAAATTTCGATAATTCTGTCTGCAACGGTTTGGATTAGCTGGTAATCCTGCGATGTAAACAATATTGTTCCGGGGAAATCTATCAGTGCATTGTTTAATGCCGTAATACTTTCCAAATCAAGATGGTTGGTCGGTTCGTCCAAAATCATTACGTTGCTTTCCGCAATCATCATTTTGGCAAATAGACAGCGAACTTTTTCGCCTCCTGACAGAACATTAACCTTTTTATCTGCATCTTCGCCCGTAAATAACATTCTGCCCAAATATCCGCGCAAGAAATTTACGTGCTGATCGGGCGAATACTGTGCAAGCCACTGCATAATATTCAAGTCGTTTTCAAAATAAAAATTGTTGTCTTTCGGGAAATACGAATGAGTTGCGGTTACGCCCCAGTTGACTTCTCCGCTGTCAGGCTGTACACGGTTTTCCAGAATATCAAACAAGTTTGACAAAATAAACGGGTCGCGTGCAATGAATGCAACTTTTTCACCTTGATTAATTTCAAAGCTCAAATTCTTGATTAGAAGTTCGCCGTCAACCGTTTTGTTCAAATTTTTAACATGAAGAACATCTTTTCCGGGGATTTTGTTATATGTAAATCTAATTCTCGGATATTGTCTTGATGACGGTTTAATCTCCTCTAAAGACAATTTATCAAGCATATTTTTTCTTGAAGTTGCCTGTTTTGCTTTGGAAGCGTTTGCGCTGAATCGGGCAATAAACGCTTTCAATTCTTCCATTTTTTCTTCGGTTTTCTTATTCTGTTCCTCTTTTTGTTTTTGGATTAATTGGCTTGCCTGTGACCAGAACGAATAATTACCCGTATAAAGCTGAATATTCTTGTAATCAATATCTGCCATGTGTGTACAGACATTATCCAAAAATTTTCTGTCGTGCGATACAACGATTACGAGGTTTTGGAAATTAATCAAAAATTCCTCAAGCCACGCGATTGTGTTTAAATCAAGGTGGTTTGTCGGTTCGTCGAGCAATAATATATCAGGGTTTCCAAAAAGTGCCTGTGCTAACAATACTCGAACTTTTTCGCTGCCTGAAAGTTCTGACATCTGCTGATAATGAAGCTCATCAGAAATTCCCAAATCCGACAACAACGACCCTGCCATTGATTCTGCCTGCCAGCCGTCAAGGTTTGCAAATTCTTCTTCCAAATGCCCTGCTCTAATTCCGTCCTCATCTGTGAAATCAGGTTTTGCATACAACGCATCGCGCTCCTGCATTATTTCATAAAGCTGTTTATGACCCATAATTACGGTATCAATAACTCTGTAATTATCAAATGCAAAGTGGTCTTGACGTAAAACCGCAATTCTTTGACCTTTAGAGATATGAACTTCGCCCGAAGTGGGTTCAATATCGCCTGAAATAACTTTTAACAAGGTACTTTTCCCTGCGCCGTTAGCACCGATTACGCCGTAGCAGTTTCCGGGGGTAAATTTTATACTTACATTTTCAAAAAGTGTTTGCGAACCAAATCGCACAGTTAATTTATTCGTTGTTATCATAATGTTTTTATTATACTATAAAAATATGATTAAGACTGTAATTTTTGATTTGGATGGCACTTTGCTGAATACATTATTAGATTTAAAAGAGAGCACAAACTATGCTTTGAGGCAGTTTGGCTACCCTGAGCGAACACTTGAGGAAATAAGATATTTTGTGGGAAACGGGGTCAGAAAGCTTATTGAGCGCGCGGTTCCCGCAGGCGTTGAAAATATTGAAGAATGTCTTGCCGTTTTTAAAGAACATTATGAGAAAAATATGTATAATAACACTGTTTGCTATAATAGTATCGAAATGATACTGAAAGAATTACAAGAGCAAGGGGTCAAAATCGGCGTTGTGTCTAATAAATTTGACCTTGCTGTAAAAGAGTTGTGCGAAAAATATTTTTCGGAATTGATTGATGTTGCAATCGGTCAGGGCGGAGAAATTTTGCCAAAACCATCGCCGTTCGGGGTTTTTAAAGCTATGAAAGAACTCGGCGCGGAAAAAGATTCAACAATTTATGTCGGAGACAGTGAAGTTGATGTTCAAACAGCACAAAATGCAGGGATTCCATGTATCGGGGTTACATGGGGGTTTAGGGGCAGGGCTTATCTTGAGGGTGCAGACTTTATTATTGATGAACCTTGTGATATAATTGATATATGGAAAAACTTTCAGTAAGTTTAGAGGATTATATTGAAGAAATTTATGCACAGGTCTTGAAAAACGGGCATGCAAAAGTTACGGCAATTGCTGATGCTATGGGGGTTAAAAAGGCTTCCGTTACTGGTGCTTTGAATATTCTGCAAGAAAAAAAACTTATAAATTACGCACCCTATGCGCCTGTTACGCTTACTGCAGAGGGTGAAAAAATTGCAAAAAACATTTTAAAAAAACACGAAAATCTTGCCGAATTTTTTGTGGAAGTTTTGAATACCCCGCGCGCAGAAGCTTTGGAAATTGCGTGCAAAATGGAACATATTGTGTCAGAAAAACTGTTTAAGAATATGATGAAATTAACAAAATATGTTAAGACACAAGATGAATTTAAGAATATATATGAAAGGAGAAAAGAATGAGAATACAGTTAAATCAAAGCTTCGGGGGGGGGGCACTCTAGGCTTTACCTTATCTGAGGTTTTAATTACACTTGGAATTATTGGCGTTGTTGCTGCGATTACTGTTCCAACTCTAATAAATAACATTCAAAATAAGCAAAATATTGCAGCATGGAAAGTTTTATATTCTCAAATTTCAAATTCTTATAATTATACGATAGAAAACGGTTATGTCTGTTCTTATGATTTATTAGAAGAGTTTATTGAAGAATTTACGAAAAATTTTGAAGTTGTGGATTCTTGTTACGGAGCAAGTTGTGCAAATAACAAGAAAAATAAATGGCAGGGAATTACATTTTCAGATGTTGGTACAGGGTATAAAACATTAGCAGGCGGCTCATTTAGTGCTTATAATATAAATAAAAAAGCTATTTTATTGAAAAATGGTGCCGTAATATATTTGGGGGGATCGCATGGAGGACCTTGGATTTCTGTTGACGTAAACGGCTACAAAAAAGGTCCAAATGTTATCGGAAAAGATTTTTTTATCGTAAAACCTAATGGTACAAAGGCTTTGCCGTTGGGTGCAGAGGGAACTTATGATAAACAAAAAAATAGTAATGAATGTGTATGTGATAAAAATCATGGAACAGTAAACGGAAATTATTTTGTAACTGTAGGAGGCGGTGACTCGGGAAAAGTTGTTTCCGGCGGATGTTGCAGTGCATATTATTTATATGGAGAATAATTAATTTTTAATATTCCATTTTTCGCGTATTTTGTTTAGTCTGCCCGTACTTTGGAGATTATCTATAATATAATCAATTTCTCTAATAAGTCGTGTAGATTCCTTTTCTTTGCGGAATGCTACAGCGTAAGGCTCTTGAGAATATCTTTTTGGCAGAATTTTTACGGAACTGTCATTGCGTGACAGATTGTATAAAATCGTATCGTCAGCAACTATTCCCTGTGCTTTGCCTGCTTTTAAAGCGTTAAAAGCATCTTTGTATGTTTTAAAACCGATTACTTCAATTTCGGGAACATTTGTTCTGAGATTGTTTTCACTTGTTGAACCGAAAACTATAATAAGTTTTTTACCTTCAAAATCTTTTAATGAAGTTGCTTTGCTTGCGCGATTGGTTAAAATAGCCTGACCCGCCATATGATAAGGCATTGAAAAATCCAAAATCTGCTGTCTTTGTTCGGTTATAGACATTGTTGCAATCAAAATATCAACTTCGCCCGAATTAAGTTTCATAATACGGTTTGAAGCTGTTACGGGTACAAATTCGACTTTTTTTTCGTCTTTTAAAACACCTTTTGCAATAATGTGTGCAAGGTCAATATCGTAACCGATAAAGTTTCCGTTTTTGTCCCGAAATCCGAAAGGTGCTGTATCGTCACGAACCCCGATGATTAATTTATCGCGTTGGATAATAGTTCCGAGCGTATCAATTTTAGGTTGTTTTTTCCCGCAACCCGAGCATATCAGACACAAAAACAAAAAACTCAAAATAATCTTTTTCATAAATATATTATACGTTAAAAATTCTATTTGTAAAATTATGTAACAAACACCTTCAAATCTCTAAAGTTTTTCTGAAACCAGTCCGATATAAAATTTGTTAGTTAAAAAATAAGGAGTGTGGATAATGGACGAGAAAAAAATTATTGATATGGAAGATATGATGTTGGATTACGGTGAAATGACAAGTTTCGACTTTAATTCAATGGATTATAAAGAAGTCAGAGAACTTCAAAGAGTTACTGACAGCGAATATTCTAACAAACCCTATGCGTTTAAATACGGTAATTTTGATTTGGTAGATATGATTCATTCATTCTTTGTTCAAAATCAAAAAACTGCTGAGGAGGTTTAATGAACAGTAAAGAGCTTTTTGAAAACAATTGTTTTCCTCTCTGCTGGCTGGAAGATGAGGAGGAGTTTGAAGCTCCCGAGCCTGTTCAGAGAAAAGATTTGACAACTCTGCTTGCAGAATTGGAAGACATCAAAAACAGAATTAATGACATTTCAGCAAAAGAATGGCACTTAGCCAAATTGATGAAATTTCATAAAGCAAATTTCACTACTACACACTAACGAGCTACGAGATTTGGGAGTAGCAAAAATTTTATCGCCGGACAAGTTCCGGCTTTTTGTTGTGCTACGCACGTAGACATACTGAAATATATACGCTTTTTTTGCCAAAGTTGGACTTTAATTTCAAAATCTAATATGGCGGATGGAACGGCTACGTTCCCTATATATCCTCAAATACACTCTCATCCAACAACAAATCGTGTCCGACGTTATGCATCAAATCCAAATATGCACGATAATAAATCTGCATTGCATTGATGTATTCGTTTAAAATTTCTCTGTGCGCGTTTTCGTTAATAAATACGTTTAACAATGCGGTTTGCCCTTTTTCGTAACGTTCGCCTGACATTTTCATAATTATTTCGGAATCTTTAAGGATATCTTTGTAATAATTCATATTTTCTTTTGCATATTTAAATCTGTTAAAATCCTGTTTTAAAGCAAATTTCAATTTGTTTTCAAAAGAAACTCTGTCGATTTTTGTGCGTTCCAGAACAATTTTTGCGCGGTTTACTTCAGGACGGTATGAGTAAAAAATCGGTAAATCCAAACTTCCGCCAACATAAGCGCCATGTGTTTTACCGTCACCTGTGAAAGCGTAACCGCCTGCAACTGTGGCATCGGGAATAACTTTATGTTTAGCTTCCGTCAATTCTGCTTTTGACATTGCAATATTGTCATCCGAAATTCTTATTGAATAACTATATTTCATTGCGATTTCTTCAATTGTTTTGTATTCGGGAATTTGAATGTCCAAAATGCTTATATGGTCCTGAAAAAGAGAGGTTTCTCTCGCATCGTACATAACATTGCTGTCTTTGAGGTTAAGAACTTCATTAAGGTGAAATTGTGCACAAAGTAAATCTGCTTTTGCTTTGTTTAAAAGGATTACCTGTTTTTTGTGACGCATATCGGATTGAAGTTTTTCAATTTCGTAGTTTAAAGAATTTTTTGGTTTAGAACTTGCAATAATACTCATTGCGCTATATAGTTCTTCTCTTTGTTTAAGAATTGCAACGACTGTTTTCATATAAACAACGTCAAAATATGCACTCATTACGTCGATTTTAAGATTTAATTCTTCTTGTCTGATTTGATCTTCAAGAAGTTTTAATCTTGCAATTGCTGTCTTTTTTCTAATTCCTCTTTTGCTTATTTCAACAGGGATTGCAATACCTGCCTGACTTGAATTGGTTTTTGCAATAGAACCCATCAAGATGTTTGTCTGGGCTTGAGGGTTTTTAAGCGCATTTGCCATTTTGACTTCCTGCTTCAAAATATCTGCATTTTTACGTTTAGACTGTAATGCAAGGTTATGTTCAATTGCAAGTTTTACGGCATCGTCTGCCGAAATTCTTACGACTTCCGAGCTTGCAGGTAAGATTGTTAATACTGTTATTATTAAAAGGATAATTATCTTTTTCATGCACCAAAATTATACAACAAAAACGTTAGGAGTTCCTGCAACATTAATTAATATGTCGATAACTCTCGGCATCTGGCATTTAAATGAATAGCCGCCGTTTCTGAGTGAACATTTTGAACAGTCGCATTTAATTGAGTAGCATTCAAGTGCCTGCTGTGTCCAATTTTCCGTTATAGATCCCGCTAAATTTTCCATATAAAACCCCTCAATAGTATTTTAGCGCAATTGAGAGTTGATTTAATCCTCTATATGAAGTAAATGTTCAAAAATCTTTTCATTATACCTGCTGTCCACTGCACTGAAGGGCAGAACTACACCGCCAAATTCTTTTTCAACGTATTTAATTACGTTTAAAGTTTTTGATTTCGGAACATAATCCATTTTAGTCACGATTGTAAAAATCGGCAGATTATATGCTTCTATCCATTCACGCATTTGGTAATCGTTTTTTTGAATTTCATGGCGCCCGTCAACAAGCTGCACAAGTGATTTTATCTGCTTACGTTCCAAAAGGTATTCTTCCAAATATTTTTGCCATCTGTTTTGGGCTTCTTTAGAAACTTTTGCATAACCGTATCCGGGTAAATCCGCTATCATAAACTTATCGGAAAACTGAAAAAAGTTGATTAATCTTGTTTTTCCCGGAGTATTAGACGTTTTTGCAAGCTTTTTATGATTGGCAATGCCGTTGATAAATGATGATTTACCAACATTAGAACGACCCAGAAGCGGAAACTCGGGCAGTGTGTAATCAGGACACTGAGAGAGTTTTTCCGCACTTATTAAAAACTTTGCCTGCATAAATTTTGTAGCCATAAGACTATAATAGCATTAAAATCCGAAATCATCAAATCCGTTGTCAAATTGTGAATAGTCGTCATTCATGCTGTCGTAGTCTGTACCGTATATGTCATCAGCCAGTACACTATATACTGCAATATCGTTCATTAATTGGATATCATCTTGCTCTTGTTGTCTTCTGCGTCTTTCGTCTTCTTTTTCATAAGGATCAACTTCAATAAATTCAGGTTCAATAACTAAATCATCATCTGATAATTCAATTACATCATCTTCAACTAAATCATCTTCACTCAGTTCATATATAGGTTCAATAGGTTTATGTTGTTGTTTACCTGTAAAATTAACCGTATCAAATTGCGGTGTACGTTCCAAAGAATTATTAATTTTTGGACGGTTGTTATTTGATGTGAAGTTAAATATTGGCATCTGCGGTAAGTTTTGGATTTTAATCATTTTACATATCCCTTTTTTCAATATAAAAAACAAACATGAAAAATTTTGCTATTTATTTAAAGCTTTTTCTTTTTGTTCTTTTAATCGTTGTTTGAATAGAACTGTCTGGAAAATATTATACATTTTTTCGTTATTAACAACTGTAATCTGTGTTTTTTTATTAACAAAATCTACTCCGATATAAGGTTTTTGGCTGAAAATATTATTTTCAATATTCACAAGTTGAAACAGCCCTTCAGTTAATACACTGATGGGCTCTCTCAAAAATATTTCAAATGTTTTTCTTATATCAAATTTTTTCATTAGTTTGATTTCGGCATAAATTGGTTTATCTTAGCTTCAATCTGCTGTCTGTCCGAAGCATCGGGATTCATAGCCAGATATTGTTGATAATATTTAACTGCACCTCTGTAGTTGAGTTCTTTTTCATAAGACATTGCTTTCAGTTTAGCAATTTGAGGGCTGTTGTGATAGAAGTCAATTGCGCGGTTGCAATATTCAATTGCTGATGCGTAATTGTTTTGTTGATATTGTCTTTGAGCAATGTCAAAGAATTCGTTTGATTTGATTTCGCAAAGATTGATATAATCGATACCGTTTTTAGCGATAACGTTATCAGGATCTTTCATCAAAGCTTTTTGCAAAGCTGTTCTTGCTGTTCTGAATTGTTTATTGTGAACAAGAATTTCACCTAAATACAAATCGTCTTCAACAGAATTTGAGAAATTTACTGCGTTTTCAAATGTATAAACAGCATCTTTTTCTCTGCCTAAAGCAAGATAAGCTTCACCTTTGATTACGTTATCCATCAAATTGTTGCCTGCTGATTGAACAATGTAGTTCAAGCTGTCGCGTGACAATGGGTCTTGGTGAACCAGTCTTGCAAGTTTCAATTTTGCAAGGTGAAGTTCCAAATCTTCAGGACATTTTTCAATAGCTTTGTTTATGTAGTCATAAGCTAAATATACTTCGCGGTTTGTTGTAATACCGTTGTTTTCACCGCGTTCTTTAGCCATTTCGTAATATGTGTTTGCAAGTCCGATTATTGCATCGTCGTTGAAGTTTGTATCGCCGACAAGTTTTGTATAATAATCAAGAGCCTGGTCATATTTTCTGATATGCAATGCCATATTAGCAATTCTCAATTTGCTTTCCGCATTGTTAGGATTAATCGCTAACGATGTTTTTAATTGTTCCATTGCAAATTCTTCATCAGCACGGTTTTCGTAAATTGTTGCAAGGTTCAGATAAGGTCTGATATTTTCAGGTTTAACAATTTGAGCTTTTTTGAAAGAGTTAATCGCAGCAGCCTGGTTACCTTGTTTCAAATAAAGTTCACCTTGCAAAGTCAACGCAGGAGATGAATTCGGATTTACGTGCAATGAGTGGTTAACCCAAGTTAACGCTTTTGAATAGTTTCCTCTGCGGGTTTCAACCTGTGACATGTGATACCAAGCAGTAGGGTTGTGGGTATTGAATTTCATTGCTTTCATGAAATTTTGTTCGGCAGCATCAAGGTTGCCGTTCATCATTTCTACAACACCAACGTTATCGTAAGCATTTGCAAATCCGGGGTTTACTTTCAATGCGGTTTGGAAAAGTTCCATAGCATCATTTTTGTTTCCGAGCTTTAAAGTTGCAACGCCCATAGCATTGTAAGCTTGGTAATAATTCTTATCCAAAGTTACTGCTGTAACAAATTCTTTAATTGCAGAATTAATCAAACCTCTTGTTGTTTTGATGTAATCAACGTCAGATGCTGTTTGTCTTTGCATATAAACATAACCTTGAGCATAGTGAACAATCGGGTTGTTTGGAGCTCTTTTTATTAACTTATCAAGTTCAAATTGAGCAGGGTCAAGTTTATGTTGTTTAGCTTGTGAAACAGCTTTCAAAGCCAAAAGATTCGGATCATTCGGTTTCGAATTTAACAATTCTTGTAATTTTTTATCTGCTTCGTCGCAGTGATTATATTCGATTAATTTTGCTATTTCGGGGTACGGCTGTGAAAATGATTTAATCGGTGCAACTTTTTGCTCCGAATAAATATTAGGAACAGTAACTGTATTTCTCTCTACCTGAGCCTGCAATTCTTTTGCAAAAGCCTGTGTAGACAGGGCAGTCATAACGACAATAGATGATATTAACAATTTTTTATTCATGGTTTCTCCCGGAGTTTGTTAATAAATTTTTATTTATTCCAAAAATATTGTATAATAATGAATATAAAAAATCAATCATGTAAATGTATTAGAAAAATGACTGTAAATGCTAACTCAAAACAGGATTTGGAAGATTTCAAATCTTACATAATTGCAGAAAAGAATTTTTCCGAACATACTGCAAAAGCCTATTGTTCAGACATTTTGAGCTACTTAGTCTGGATGGATGAGCAGTCATGCGAAGAAGTGAACTTTTCAAAAATTCGAGATTATCTGCATTTTATCCAAAAATTCAATTATAAAAAAACTACGATTGCGCGAAAGATTTCATCTCTCAGAACATTTTATAAATATTTATATAGAGAGCGCAAAGTTGAGATTAATCCCGCAATGAGTTTGACAAACCCCAAACGCCCGAAATCTTTGCCAAAGTTTTTGACACCTGATGAAGTTGAACAGATTTTAAACAATATAAAAATAGACACTCCCGCAGGGTATAGAAACCGTACGATTTTGGAACTTTTGTGGGCAACGGGAATGAGGGTTTCAGAACTTGCAGGGTTAAATTTTGGCGATTTGAATTTGGCAGAAAACGAAATAAGAGTTTTTGGTAAAGGTTCAAAAGAAAGAATTGTTTTGATAACCGACAGGGCAAAAAGCTTTTTGGAACGTTATTTGGAAAGTGCACGTTCTCTTGTTCCAAAAGGTTATGATATCGGCGAGCCGAACGAAAATTCACCTGTATTTATTAATAACACGGGTTTTCGTTTGCAGACCAAATCTGTGAGAAATGCGATTAATGAGGTTGTGGAAAAAATAAGTCTGCCCAAACATGTTACTCCGCACGTTTTCCGTCACAGTTTTGCAACACATTTGATTGAAAATGGTGCAGATTTAAGGGTTGTGCAGGAGCTTTTGGGGCATGCAAGTATTTCTAATACACAAATTTATACACACGTCTCAACTCAGCATTTAAAAGATGTTTACAATCAATCACATCCGAGGGCTTAAATAATCCTCAAAAGTTTTGACATTTACTTTATACCCACACCCCTCATGGAGTTTTCCGGGGTAAAAAATTCGTTTGGCAGGATAGTTTTTGCACATGCGCAGGCGATGTTTGTAATCAGAACATAAACCCTCAGGTGTAACAAGTTTGCAGGCAAAAATTAAATTACCCTCATCGTCTTTTCCTTTTATATAAAAACGTTTGTATGCGGGAAACAGAAACTGCATAATCTTAAACTCTTTTTCTGTATAAGTATCTTTGCTGTACATATAATTACAGCACTTTCCGCACTTTTTGCATTCGCCCGTAATCTCGTAACTTACTTTTTCGGGAACGAAATATGAACGGATTTCGTTAAATATTACAAAGAAAAAATCGAATATATTTGCCATAATAATCATTTTATAATAAAATTAAATAATTGACGAGGGAGTATCTATGACAAAATACAAAGTTAACTCTACAGCTAAAAAAATGGCTAGGGAAAATATATCAAAAAATTCCAAAAAGAAACAAGGCGGATTTTTTTCAACGTTAAAGTTTTTATTTTTAATGGGCTGTGCCTGCGCACTTGCAGGGGTTGCATCATTTGAACTTTATCTTTCATCATTACCGCCGATTAATAATCTTGAACAGTTTAAACCAAATATTGTAACAAAAATTTATTCGGCTGATGAAGAAATTATCAAAACATTCACGGCTTACACTTATGAAAAAATTGAATTAAAAGATATTCCCGACAACTTGAAAAAAGCTCTGATTGCAACAGAGGACAAAAACTTCTACCGCCATCACGGTTATGATTTGACAGGTTTGGTGCGTTCTACCGTTCAAAACGTTCTTGCAGGACATGTTGTTCAGGGCGCAAGTACTTTAACTCAACAGCTTGCAAGGGTTTTATTCCTCAATAACGAAAGAACATTCGACAGAAAATTAAAAGAATTGTTTATCGCGGCAAGAATTGAAAAAACAATTTCCAAAGACCAAATCTTGGAAATGTACATGAATAACGTATATCTCGGTGCAGGTGCTTACGGTGTTGAAGGTGCTTCACAGATTTATTTCGACAAACACCTGAAAGATTGTTCGTTGTCAGAACTTGCGCTGATTGCAGGACTTCCTCAAGCTCCGTCTGTATACAATCCTTTTAATAACAAAGATTTGGCTATAAAAAGACGTAATCAGGTTCTATTAAGAATGTATAAAATGAGATACATTACAAAAGCCGAATACGAAAGCGCAAAATCGGCAGACGTTAAACTTGCAAAAGTTCCTCAATATTACACAACCAACAAAGCTCCTTATTTTTGTGATTATGTAATGAAAGAGCTTGAAAAACTCGGCTTTGATGAAACAGAAATTACTCAAGGCGGATATAAAATTGTAACAACACTTGATTACAAAACCCAAAAAGCTACAGACGAAGCTATTGACAAAAACCTTAAAAACTGGGGGCTTCGCGGTGATAACAATCAGGCGGCAGTATTTGCATTCAGCCCTGTTGACGGACATATAATAGCATACTCGGGCGGAAAAGATTATGCAAAAAGCCAATATGACAGAGTTACTCAGGCAGTAAGACCACCGGGATCATCTTTCAAACCTATTGTCTACGCGGCAGCGCTGGAAAAAGGCATAAGCCCGAATGATATGGTTGAAGATAGACCATTAACAATCGGTCAATGGTCACCCAGAAACTACGGAAATAAATATAGAGGCCCAATCCCTGTTTACACGGCTTTGATGGTTTCATCAAACGTTTGCGCGGCAAGAATGATTAAAGAAGTCGGCATTCGTTCTGTTATTCAAATTGCAAGAGTTTTAGGTATTGAAACTCCTTTAGAATATGACTACACAATCGCACTCGGTTCAAACGGCGTTAAATTATATGAATTTACAAGAGCATACGGCGCGTTTGCAAACGGCGGTTTTGTGGTTCAGCCTTACGCAATTGACAGAGTTGAAACTTCACGCGGTAAAGTTGTTTACAAAGCGCCAAAAACACGGTTTACACACCAACTAAGTCTTAGTACTTCTGCTCAAATGACTGCAATGTTAAAAACAGTTATTTCAAATGGTACAGGGCGTGCAGCAAGTATTGGAAAACCCGCCGCAGGCAAAACAGGTACAACCGATGATAACAAAGATGCTTACTTTATGGGCTACACCCCGAACGTTGTAACGGGTGTCTGGGTCGGAAATGATGATAACATCGCAATGAATAAATCCATTCAAGGTGGTACTGTTCCTGCACTGATTTGGAAAGATGTTATGAAAGTTGCTACAGAACCTTATGGAAATACGGAATTTAATTATCCTGAAGTTAAATTAATCCCGTTTGCGGCAGGTTCAAATGTAAAAGTTATCGGTGAAGAAGAGGAACAGGAAACTGATGAAAAAAAACAAGAACAGCAAGAAACTCAAACTGATAATATGAACTCGGAAGATATTGCAAAACAGGTTAATAAGATTTTGAAACAAACAGAAACACAACAACATCCTGTTCAACAGGCACAACCGACACAAAAGGCTCAGCCTGCACCAAAACCTGTACAAAAACCGGCAGCAGCACCAATACCAATACCGATGGCAGTTCCGGAGAGCCTAAGCGTGCCGCTTAACCCGCAACATTAGATTTTGGACAGATTTTAGAGAATTTGGAAATATGACAGAACAATTTATCTCACATATAGGAACAGATGAATCAGGAAAAGGCGATTTTTTCGGACCGCTTGTTATCGCAGGTGTTCTTGCCGATGAAAAAACCGCACAATATTTTCTTGATTTGGGCATAAAAGACAGTAAAAAATTATCGGATAAAAAGATGCTGATCCTTGCAACAGAAATCAAAAAAGTTGCGCCGCATTCGATTATTGCAATTTCAAATTCCAAATACAACGAATTATATAATAATATGAAAAATTTAAATAAGCTTCTGGCATGGGGTCATGCAAGAGCGATTGAGAATGTTTTGGAAAAACAGCATTGCGAATATGCTTTGTCTGACAAATTCGGCGACGAAAGCCTTATTAAATCAGCATTGATGAGAAACGGCAGAAGTATAAGATTAGAACAGATGTGCAAAGCCGAAAGCGACATAGCGGTTGCCGCTGCATCAGTGCTTGCCCGCGCAACTTTTGTACAGAAATTACAAGAAATGGAAAACACCTACGGACTTAAATTCCAAAAAGGATGTTCGGGACTTGTTAAAGACGGCGCAAAACTGTTTATTGAAAAGTATGGTAAAGAAAGGTTGAAAGAAGTTTGTAAGGCACATTTCAAAACTTACAACGAGGTATAAAAGATGAAAAATATTCTGGTAACAGGCGGAGCAGGTTTTATAGGTTCACATTTGTGTGAAGAATTAATCAAACAGGGAAATCACGTAATTTGTTTGGATAATTTTTTTACGGGCTCGCGGAAAAATATTGACCACCTGCTTGATAATAAAGAATTTGAACTTATAAGACACGACATAATAGAGCCGATAATTCTGGAAGTTGATCAAATCTATAACCTTGCCTGTCCGGCAAGTCCTATTCATTACCAGCTTAATGCAATCAAAACAATTAAAACCAACGTAATAGGCGTAACTAATATGCTTGATTTGGCTGACGAAACCAAAGCAAGAATTTTACAGGCTTCCACAAGTGAAGTTTACGGAGATCCTGCAGTTCATCCGCAAAAAGAGAATTATTGGGGAAATGTTAACCCGATAGGATTGAGAAGTTGTTATGATGAGGGAAAACGTGTTGCAGAAGCTTTGATGATGGATTACCATCGCCAGCATAACGTTGATATTAAAATTATCAGAATATTTAATACTTACGGTCCTCGAATGGCTGAAAATGACGGCAGAGTTGTGTCGAATTTTATAATTCAAGCCTTAAAAAATGAGGATATAACAATCTACGGTGACGGTTCGCAAACACGTTCTTTCTGTTACGTTGATGATTTAATTCGCGGAATGATTGCATTAATGAATACCGAAAACTTTATCGGCCCTGTTAATGTGGGAAATGACGGTGAATACAGTATTCTGGAACTTGCACAGATGATTATTGAATTATGCTGTTCATCATCAAAAATAATATTTAAACCGCTTCCGTCAGACGACCCCTGCAAACGTCGTCCCGACTTGACGCTTGCAAAAGAGAAATTAGGCTATAAACCGACAGTAGATATAAAAGACGGATTAATTAAAACTATTGAATATTTTAAAAACACCCTTTAAAGGGTGTTTTTTTATGCATTTCCAAATAGCCCGAGTGAATAACCGCTTACGGTAATGTTTCTGCCATTGAATAAAGTACATAATCTAGTATCAGTTTTTTAAAAAATAATCTTTTTGGATTTTTTTAGAAAAAATCCGCAACACAAGGAGGTAAAAATGACTATTAAAAAACTTACTGTGGCAGCTGCAATTGCCGTTGGAATAGCAACGTGTTCCTTGAATCAGGCAATGGCGGCTTGTCCATGCTCAATTCCGGAAACTCCGGCACCATGTGCTGAGCCGTTACCGGTTGTAACAGGCCCTGCATGCCCGTGCGAAACAGTGAAACCAAACACTTGTCACAAATGCAAAAAAGCATTGCCTGACTGCGATTGTGAAAAGAAAGTTGATCCATGCGACCCATGTGAAAAACCTAAAAAATCAGATTGCGGCTGTAATGACGAAATCAGCTGTGACAAACCTGCAGAACCTGCATGCGCAGTTTGCCCTCAAACAGGTAAACCGTCAAGAAATGACATGAAACAGGTTTACGGTTATCCGAACGCAATCTACGGTACTAACAACTATGTAGGTGAACCTGCAAACTCAATTCTTTCTACAGAAACAGCTCTAAACGGCTGTGCTGCGAGCAGAATGTCTTCACATATTAACGGAACAACCGTTTCAAGAGACGGACAAGTAACAGGTGCGGCTGCTCAAATGCCTTGCTTAAACGAGCTTCCAAACCGTTACAACGGTATTATGATTGACAGAAACGAAAGATTAATGGACGGTAACAACTGCCCTATCGATTTTCAATCAACAAACTCAATTGATGCGGTAAGAAAATCTTTCGTTCCTTACGAAATTCCAAACCAAATTATGCAGACAACAGGTGCTGCCGCTAACCTTGGCGGATGCCAATTTCCCGACGTGCCAAACGGTTTCTGGGCAGCATGCGACATCGACAAATTAGCTATTAACGATGTTGTTGTAGGCTACCCTGACGGTTATTTCAAACCTAACAGAAACATTACACGTGCAGAATTTGCAACAATCTTAGTTAAAGGTTTCAACCTTGACCAATGCGATATGCCCCGCGCAGGTATGTTCAAAGACGTTCCTATGCATAACTGGGCAAACCAGGCAATTGCAAAAGCTGTTGACGAAGATTTGTTAAAAGGTTATCCTGACGGCAACTTCAAACCAAACAACCACGTAACAAGGGTTGAAGCTTTATCAACAATTGCTAAAGGTATGACTTGCGACATCGACCAATGTAAAGCTGATGAAATCTTAAGCAAATACGCTGACGGTGCTTCAGTTCCAAATTGGGCAAGAATCCCTGTTGCAAAATCATTGGAAAACGGTGCTTTGAAAGATATGCCAAATCCAAACATGATTATGCCTAACAAAGAAGCATCTCGTGCGGAAGTTGCAGCTATGATGCAGACAGTTCGTGTAGCTTTGGGTTATGACACAAACCCGAAAACTGCAAACAACATCTGCCCTGCATGTCCTGTAAACAAAAATGCTTTTGTTGAACAAGAAGAAATCGTTAAAATTCCTACATTGAAAGTTAAAATGATTGACCAGTTGACTGCAAAATCATCTCACGTAGGTCAATACTTCAGAGCAAACACTCTTGAAGACGTAACAATTAACGGTGTAACTTATCCTTGCGGTTCAACAGTAACAGGTCAGGTTGTAGAAGTTGTAAGACCTTCAGGCTGTGATAAAGGTGCAATGAAATTATCATTCACAACAATCAAAAACGGCGACTGCAAAACTAACTTGCCTAAACAAATCTTGCAGGCACAAGTTAACAAATCAAAACAAGTTAACCCTGTAGCAAGATTGGTAGAAGCTCCGTTCACATTAGCAGGCTCATTAGTTGGTGTAGCAGGCAGAACTGTCGGCGGTGTTGTAACAAACTTAGGTAACGCTGTTGAAAACGTATCTAACGATGCAGGTTATATGTTAGGTCACGTATTCCAGGGACAATTCGGTGCAGCAGCACGTAACCTTGGCGACGGCTTATGGGAAACAGTTAAAGCTCCAATCGACGTAACAAGAACAGCCTTATCCGGTACAATGGGCTTATTCCAAACAACAGGCGACGAATTTGCTTACCTTGTAGACCCTCGCGGATACAAAATATCTGCAGTTAACCCAAGAGAACACATTACTATTGCCTTTGGTTGCAGTGAATAATAGATAATTATTCGAAGCCTGAGAGAACCGATGTCCTTAACGGATGTCGGTTTTCTTTATTCAAAATCTAAAAGCTCTGTAAGGTTTACACCGAGAACATCTGCGATAATTTTTAATTTTGTTAAAGTAATATCTGTTTTACCAGTTTCAAGCATGGCAATAGTTGAGCGGGAAATTCCGTTTACATCCAAAAAATCATCTTGTTTTATACGTTTTTTCCTTCTTAATTCTCTTAAATGATTTGCAAATTTCTTCAGATATTCTTTATCCATTTTCTTATTATCAATCAGATTGACACATCTTAAAATCAATGCTATTGACAATTTACACCAACCAATAAATAATTATTTAATTTTATTTCCGATTTTTCTTGATTTTTAAAATAACTTATGATATATTAAAGAAGTATTATTAAAAAACAGGTTGCTTCTATGGAAAATGAATTAAAAAAACAAATGCTTAAATCAATTGATATTACAAGAGAAAGTACCAGAAATCAGATGCAGATTTCAATGGAAAATTATACCGAAATCCTTTCACGTCTTGATTTGTTATCCTTTTTACTTATGCATGATGAAATAAAATAGTTTTTTTGCACAATGAAAATTTCCTTTTTTCATAAAATTATGTTATTATATGAAAAAAATTACTTTTAAATTTTTGGAAACTTTTTTATAAGAATTACATCTTAATAGTTAAGGTAGAAAAAAATTAAGAGTTTTGGAGGAAATAGTGAGAAAAATTATGAAAAAAAGTATTATATTTTTTGGAGCATTTTTGTTCCTGTCAGGCTGGGTAATCAGAGATAACGTATTTGCGTACGGTCCGACTGATTTGTATGATCAGGTCTGGAGATTGATTAACAGCAAGTTTGTTGACCAAACCAATAACGACCAAAATTGGGCAAAATGGCGACACAAATATGATAATCAAATTAAAACAAATGAAGATGCTTATGTTGCAATTAACACAATGGTTGCAAGCTTAAACGACCCTTATACAAAATTCTTAGATCCAAAAGAATTTGCAGATGAAACAAGTTCTATTAAAGGTTCTTTGAAAGGTATCGGTATTCAAATAGGTGTTAAAGACGGCAAATTAATGGTTATCGCGCCGATTGAGGATACTCCTGCAGAAAAAGCAGGCTTGCTTGCAGATGATGAAATTTTGGAAATCGACGGTGTGAGCACAAAAGGTATTACGGTTGACAAAGCTGCCGATAAAATTAGAGGTAAAGAGGGTACTCAGGTTACACTTCTGGTAAAACGCAAAGATAATGCACCTAAAACTTATACAATTACACGTGCGGAAATTGAGATTAAATCAATTTCACAAAAAATTCCGACAGAAGTTAATATGCCGAACGACCTTTGCTATATCAGACTAAGTTCTTTTATAAGCAGAAATGCCGCAAGTGAATTCGGTGCAATCTTAAACAACAACAGAAACAAAAAAGGGTTTATCATTGACCTTCGTTCAAATCCCGGCGGACTTTTGACAAACGCAATTTATATTTCGGATATGTTCTTGAACGGCGGTACAATCGTAAGCACTGTTGACAGAGACGGTTACAAAGAAACTCAAAGAGCTTCTTACAACACTTATACTCAGAAACCTGTTGTAGTACTTATCAACAAAGGTTCTGCATCAGCATCGGAAATTTTCTCGGGTGCTATGAAAGATAACCACAGAGCAGTAATTATCGGTGAACAATCATTTGGCAAGGGTTTGGTTCAAGAGATTAATAAACTTCCGTATGATGCAGGCGTAAATATCACTATCCAAAAATATTTAACCCCGAACGGAACTGACATTAACAAAAAAGGTATTACACCTGATATTGAAGTAAAACTGACAGAAGAAGATGTTAAAAACAAAAATGATGTCCAACTGAAAAAAGCAATAGAAGTTTTGAGTAAAATGACCAACGGACAATCGATAGCAGTTCAATAATAAAAAAGCTCCCAAACGGGAGCTTTTTTTATGATTCTACATATTCTCTTAAACGTTTGCTTCTGTTCGGATGACGAAGCTTTCTTAAAGCTTTTGCTTCAATCTGTCTGATACGTTCACGAGTAACGCCGAACAACTGACCTACTTCTTCCAATGTTCTTTGACGTCCGTCGTCCATACCGAAACGCAATCTTAATACATCACGTTCACGTGGAGACAATGTACAAAGAACTTCTGCCAAGTCTTCTCTCAAAAGTTCTGATGCAACTGTCTTAATAGGAGCATCTGCTTCTTTATCTTCAATAAAGTCACCTAAACGTGAATCTTCTTCTTTACCGATTGGAGTTTCTAAAGACAAAGGTTCTTGAGCAATTTTAATGATTTCACGAAGTTTTGGAATAGAAACATTCATTTCAATTGCCAATTCATCTTCGGTCGGTTTTCTTGAAAGTTCTTGAGCCAAACGTCTTGTAACTTTTTTCAATTTATTAATTGTTTCAACCATGTGAACAGGAATACGAATTGTGCGGGCTTGATCAGCGATTGCTCTTGTAATTGCCTGTCTGATCCACCATGTTGCATAAGTTGAGAATTTGAAACCTCTTTCGTGGTCAAATTTTTCTGCCGCACGGATTAAGCCCAAGTTGCCTTCTTGGATTAAGTCTAAGAAAAGCATTCCGCGTCCTACATATTTTTTAGCGATTGAAACTACAAGACGAAGGTTAGCTTGAACAAGTTTTCTTTTAGCGATAGCACCGGGTGTTCCGCCTTCAAGAATTTTTCTTGCAAGTTCGATTTCTTCGTTTGCAGATAATAATTTAATTCTTCCGATTTCTCTCAAATATAATCTTACAGGGTCATCGACAGCAACGCCTTTTGGAACTTCAAGGCTTGTTTCGGAATCTTCATCATGACTGTTAATCATGTAAATATCTTCCATTTTATGTTCCATTTTTTCAGTAACGATATCTTCAATATTATCGGTACTGATGTCCATGTTCATATAGTTAACGCCGTCGTCTGCGCCTGAAATTTCATCATCAATCTCGTGTAAATCTATGGTATCTTCATCCATGATACTTACAATAGAGGAGTTTTGTCTTTTCTTACTCATTCATTTTCTCCAGTTTTAGTCGGTTATTTATTTTATCTCTAAGCTGCATCTGAATTTTTAGGGCTTCAATTTCATTATCATTTGCGCTTTTATATAAATTACGTATTTGTTCCTGTTCTTTTTCTTTATGACATTGATTAATTTTGTTGATATTTTCCTGAATTACCATGACAAAATCATCGTCATCAAGATTGTGGAAGGTTTCGGAAATACTGATTAAATCCGTGATTACTCTTTGTATTTCCTGATTATTAACGAAAATAGTGTATAACTTTTCTATTAATTCTTTCACATTATTTACGGTATATGTTAATTTGTCAATTGTAGATTTTACATTTATTAACGTTTCGTCCGTAAACGGGGTGTCGCCAATCATTTTGCTGATTTGTTCAGTTGTAAAATGGTTGTCGGTTACAAGAAAAACGCTCAATAAATTTTTTTGCGCTTTTTCTAAAATTGATACATTTTTCTTAACAATTTTCTCAACGCTTTTGTTTGCAGTGTTTTCAAAGCTTTTTGCCTTTTTGATTTCTTTTGTAAGTGCGGTTTCGTCTATACTCAAATTATCGGCAATCATTTTTATGTATTCCGAGCGGACGATTTCGTTTTGAATTTCCTGCAAAAGCGGAATAATTTCTTTAACCGTTTTTGTTTTATCGGTTGGAGTTTTCGGTTTTTCTTTAAGAATTGCATTTATCTGAAAATCCAACAATAACGGAGCATGAGCCATATATTCTTTGTAACTTTCCGCGCCGACGGAACGGATAAATTCATCGGGGTCTTTGCCCTCAGGCGGAGCGATAACCCTTATTTCGCATGAATATTTATCATCGGAAGCTGCCAGATAGCTTTCATCAAATTGTTTTATATTGCCCAGACCCGTGAACGCTTCTTTGATAAGTTCTGCGTTTCTTTTTGTAGCCTTTTGCCCTGCATTGTCCGTATCAAATGACAGATAAATCCTTCTTGAAGGCGTGTAACGCGACAAAAGCTTGATATGGTCTGCTGTAAGAGATGTTCCGCAAGATGCTACCGCGTTTTTAATTCCATGCGCCTGAGCGGAGATTACATCAAAATAGCCTTCCATTAAAACTACACTGTCATCTTCTTTTATCGCATCTTTTGCAGTGTAAAGCCCGTAAAGGAGCTTACTTTTATTATAAATCAAAGAATCTGATGAATTCAAATATTTTGGCTGTTGGTCGGGTTCTATTGCGCGCGCGCCAAAAGCTACAAACTCGCCGAACTCATTTTGAATAGGAATAATAATACGGTTTCTGAAACGGTCAATATATTCATCATCGCGGGTTTTTATGACAAGACCTGCTTTTTCAAGAACTTCATCGGTGAAATCGCTTCTGAATTTCTTGTAAAACATTGCGTAAGCTTTCGGAGCAAGTCCGAGAGAGTATTTTTCAATAATTTCTTTTGTAATTCCTCTGTTCGTCAAATATTCAAGAACTGCAGTAGTTTCGGGGCTTTTGTCTTTAAGTAAACGCAGGTTATAAAACTCAACTGCTTTTGTGCAAGCTCTAATCATTTCTTCTTTAAGTCCCTTAGAACTTTCGCTTTTCTGAATATTTTTCGGCATCTCAAGTCCGAAGCGTTCGGCAAGTTCAGTAATAACTTCCATAAACTCTTTATTTTGAGTTTTCATAATAAAAGAAATTGCATCACCGCCCTCACCGCAGCCAAAACATTTGTAAATTCCGAGTGCGGGGTTTACGGAAAAAGATGGAGTTTTTTCTTTGTGAAACGGGCATAATCCCCAGTAATGACCGCCGTTTTTCTTTAAAATAACCTGTTGAGAAACAACTTCCACTATATCCAGACGGTCTTTAATCTGTGATACCAGTTCTTCGATAGAGTTCGCCATAGCAGTATTTTAGCATTAACAAAAATAATTATCAAAAAAAGTTTTTTTCTTATATAATATAATTATGGAACATAGATATAGGAATAATGTCAGAAACTTTTGCATAATTGCACACATTGACCACGGAAAATCTACTCTTGCAGACCGTTTGCTGGAAAAAACAGAAACTGTAGCACAACGTGATATGCAAAACCAGATTATGGATTCCATGGACATTGAACGCGAACGCGGGATTACCATCAAGCTTAATTCAGCCAGAATGAATTATAAAGCCAAAGACGGAAAAGATTATATCTTGAACCTTATTGACACCCCGGGGCACGTTGATTTTTCTTACGAAGTTTCACGTTCACTCGCTGCTTGCGAAGGTGCTTTGCTGATTGTCGATGCTACACAGGGTGTTGAGGCGCAAACCCTTGCAAATGTTTATCTTGCAATTGAACAAAACTTAGAAATTATCCCTGTAATCAATAAAATTGACCTTCCTTCCGCTGATGTAGAGCGCGTAAAAGAGGAAATCGAAGAAGTTTTAGGTATTGATGCATCTCTTGCAATTCCTGTAAGCGCAAAAGCAGGGATTGGTATTGAGGAAGTTTTGGAAGCTGTTGTAGAATTAATCCCGCCACCTGAGGATAATTCCGAAAAACCTTTGAGAGCAATGGTTTTTGACAGTGCATACGACCAATATTTGGGAACACTTTGTTTCTTCAAAATTATTGACGGTAAAATGAAATTGGGCGACAAAGTTAAATTTATGGCATCAGGAAAAGAATATGATGTTGTAGAACTCGGATATCAGACTCCTGCAAGAGTTCAGGTGAATGAGCTTGTGTGCGGTGATGTAGGTTATTTTGCGGGTTCTATTAAAGAATTGACAAGGTTTGTTGGTGATACGGTTACAACAATCGAAAATCCGGCTTCAGAACCGCTTCCCGGTTACAAAGAAGCTTTGCCAATGGTGTTTTCGGGTATGTATCCGGTTGATAACGACGATTATGCAGACCTTAAAGAAGCGCTTGAAAAACTTAAACTCAACGACAGCAGTATTACGTTTGAACCCGAAACGTCATCAGCTCTCGGGTTTGGTTTCCGATGCGGATTTTTGGGAATGCTTCACATGGAAATCGCTCAAGAACGTTTGGAACGTGAATACGGGCTTTCTTTGGTTACAACCGCACCGTCTGTAGTTTATCACGTTTACAAAACTAACGGCGAAATGGTGGAAATCGATAACCCCGCAAACCTTCCGCCTGCACAGTTAAGGGATTATATCGAAGAACCTTATGTAAAAGTTCAAATAATTGCTCCGAAAGATTATGTCGGAACACTAATGGATTTGTCACAGACAAAACGCGGTATATTTATTAATATGTCATATATTGATAAAGTTCGCGCAAGCCTTGAATATGAAATTCCGTTAAGCGAAGTAATTACAGACTTTTATGACCAGTTGAAATCGCGTACACAGGGTTATGCAAGTATGGATTATGAGTTTAAAGATTACAAACGCTCTAAACTTGTAAAACTTGATATTATGCTTGCAGGTGAAATTGTTGACGCGTTATCTGTAATCTGTCATGAGGACAGTGCGTTTTATATCGGACAGAAATTAACCGCAAAACTTAAAGATATTATTCCGCGCCAGTTGTTTGAAGTTCCAATCCAAGCAGCAGTCGGCGGACGTGTAATCGCAAGAACAAATATTAAAGCAATGCGCAAAAACGTTCTTGATAAATGTTACGGTGGTGACATTTCCCGTAAACGCAAGCTCCTTGAAAAGCAGAAAAAAGGTAAAAAACGTATGAAATCGGTTGGACGTGTAGAAGTTCCTCAAGAAGCGTTTATGGCAGTTCTCAGCCTTGACGAGGAATAATACCTTCGGCAAAAATTTTTGCAACCGCTTGAGTTCTGTTATCAACTCCCAATTTTTCAAAAATACTTGTAAGATTCACCTTAACAGTAGAAATGCTAATATACAAGATATTAGCTATAGCTTCATTTTTTAACCCCTCAACCAATAAACTTATGATATCCTTTTCCCTAGGTGTAAAATCATAATTTGGTTTGTCTTCTGCAATCTGTTCCATTATTGTTCCTGTTTAAATTAACTTAAATCAATACTAGCAGAATGAAAAGTTTTTACAATTAGACGAAAGGCTATAATTTTGAGGAATATGTAAAGAAATGTTACATAATATATAAAAAATATATATGATTTACGCAATTTTTAAATACAAAAATACTTTATATAAACATAGAGATCAATTTAATAGGAAATTGAACAAAAAGAGAATGTGAGTAAAATAGGAGAACGAACAATGATAGGAATTAATGGAAATGATCCACTTTTTGGTTTTGGCGGAATTAAAAACACTCAATCAAACCAACAAAAACCTCAAGTAAATAATGATGTGCCTGTAGGTCAACCTGAAACAAAAGAATTAGGACGTGATTTTTTAAATGACCCTTATGCTTCTATGGGTTTGAATATTACAAGAAGACCTGAAGCAGGAAGTTTAGAAGATTTAGCTGCACATACAGATATTAATGTTTCCAATGTTGACAGAGTTGCAAAAAAAGAAGCATTTAATGCTATATCTGATCCTTTAACACAGGCTTATATGTACGGGCCTGTTAACGAAAACACGATGGGAGCTCTTGCTGCTCTTGATGGCGGTGAATTCCCTGAATTTATGATGGATGATATTTTGGCTGATGTTGTTGTAGCCTAATTTAAATAAAGATTTTACTCACATTTAAGACCGATTTAATAATCGGTCTTTTGTTTTGTAACATTTTTGTAACAATTAACTCTATTTATTAAAGTTTCTCCAAACAACAGCCGATATTGTTAGTATAGAAAAAACGGAGAAACGGAAATGAACAGAATTCACAACAACAATTTAGAAAACTTAAAAGCTCTTTACGGCGCATATAATACGAATAAAAAAGCAGTTGAAGAAGAAAAGAAAGAGCCTGTTAAAGAGGCAAAAGAATTTGAAGCGAAAAAAGTTGATGCTAATGTTCTTGATGTATTGGCAGCTCAAAACAAAGCTCAATTGAATAGAGTTGACACTTCAGAAGAAGCTACTGCAAAAAGATTGGAACAAGCATTTGCAGGTTCAGCATTTATGGCAGCTTTGGACGAATTGCAAGGCGGTGAAGATTTTGTAGCATTCGCTATGGCAAATGTTGTCGGTGTTAACCACGACAAACTTGCACATTATCTTGAAAAACCGTTGCATCAAGAAACAATTCAAGGTGTTGCAAACTTATTTTAAAAAATTTTTTCTGCATATTATATAAAAAAAGACCGGTTAAAACCGGTCTTTTGTATTATTAATCTGTAAAATTTTTCCAAAACCCAGGTGGCGGGTGGAGCGGCTACGCTCCTAGTGTTCGAAATTTAATAATTTAAACCCGCGTTTTTTCTTTTCGGCTTCTACGTCAGGAAGCTCATAGCACTTTATACAGCGTGCTTCATAAGTTTCATCTCCGCCAATCATAATAAGCGGTGAATTTTTATCAGCAGGTTTGCCGTCAATAAGTCTTTGTGTACGTGTTGCGTTTTCTCCGCCGCATTTCATACATACTGCATGAAGTTTATCGACTTTTGTTGCAATACACATCAATTCAGGCATGCTTCCGAAAGGTTCGGCTTTAAAATCAAGTTCCAAACCTGTTCCGATAACTTTTTTGCCTTCGTCCATAAGTTTTGAGATAACTTTGACAATATTACTATCAAAAAATTGAAGTTCGTCGATTGCAATAACTTCATCATCAGGTTTTACAACGCTCATAATCTGAATAGCGTGTTTAACCTTAATTGCATCAAGCCACAATCCGTTTCTTGATTCTATGTAATCTCCTTTTGCGCGTGTGTCAATATCAGGAGAGATTACCTTAACTTTTCTTTTTGCAATAATTGAACGTCTAATTCTTCTCAAAAGTTCTTCGGTTTTACCGCAGCTCATCGGCCCTGTAATTAATTCAAAACTATACCCGTAATTCATTTTATCCCCTCTGAGAATATTATACTTCCGTGATTTTTTTTTGAAAAGCTAATGTAAAATTTTGTCACGAAGTTTTTTTAGACCTGCGCCGTAGAAGTATCTCAGCTGTTCGGGGAAGTTGTCTTCAATATCAATCATATACATGTCATTAACGCTGAAAGCTTTGATAAGAAAGACGATTTCGGAGTTTTTTGTCCAGATAACTTCGGGGTAATTGTTTTTTATCGGGTCGCTTATGCCGAAAATTCCCTCATTGTCATCGATTGTAAGGAACATGAATTTTCCGTATTTGTAATGTTCATGCATGGAAATTCCCGAGTGTTCGAATACTGCACCAAAATTGCAGACAAACCTGTCGTATTTGACGATTTTTACATCAAGTCCGCGGTTATATGCATCAAGAAGGTGTTGTTCGAGATATTTAAAATCCTGCGCAAACAGTGAAATATAGATATTTTTTTTCGCACCCTTGATAAGTTCTATTGATTTGTCGACAATTTTTGTTCTGCCTGAGATTGTCAAAATGGGTTCTGTGTATGTTTCTTCTTTGACATCGGGAAGTTTTTTGTCAAGAAAATCAATTGTGCTTTCGATTTTTCGTTTAAATCGTTTGGTTAATTCTTTAGGCTTAATCGGTGTGTAAGTCAAAGGTTTTGTGCCCGACGGGATTACGATGTGAAGGCTTTCGAGAGCTTTCAAAGTATCATAAGTTCTTGATTGCGGGATGTTTGCAAGTTTGCTAATTTCATAACCCGTTGCGGGATATTTTTTCAATAATGCGATATAGACCTTTGATTGGTATTCGTTCAGCCCGAGTTCTTTCAGTTTTTCAACTATTTCATCCATAGAATGAGTATACCTCATCTTCAAGCAATGATTTTTGAAATTCCTCGCATTCCTCAATTAAATCAAGTAAAAGCGCATATTTTTGTGAATGTAAAGCTTTTGAAACATCGCCGTCTGTTAAATCGATTATGTAATAATCTTTTGTCTGTTCTTTGATTTTAATAAGTCCAACTTCTTCAAAAATTGAAAATAACAGGTCAAATACTTTATATGATTTGCCCAAAAAACTTGCGCAACGACGAAGCTCAACTTTTCCCCCGTTATTGTGGCAGGCAAATTTCAACATACCGTATACCGTTTTCAAAAACTCTTCTTCATCAAGGATTTTTGGGTCGTAATTCATAAAATGTATTGCAGAGGGAGTTGTCATTTCTAAAATTCTGTCAAAAGTTTCGCGATCAGCAGGATAATCAAATAACATCAACGCATCACACGGGGTTAAGTTGTCACGTGTAATTATTTTCTCTGCCAGAGCAGAATAAGGTCTTAATTTATCGCAAATCTGTTTGCTTTCCGCAAAAATAAGAATATTTTGTTTGGAATTTTTCACGTAATCATTAACCTGCGGTAAAATATCTGTTTTTTTGCGGTGGTCATAAAGTTTTACCGATACTGAATTTTCTTCCTCTTTTAAGTATTCAGAATGAATATCGTCAATAATAAGCTGAACGCTCGTATTACCGTTGTATTCGTTGATTTGAGGGTGGAATGCAATGTCTAAAGTGTCGCCGTTTACAAGTGAAACATCACCCTGTTTCCAGCGGATACAGTTAAATTCAGAAGTTCCCGCATTGCAAGTCAGTCGAAGATGGTTTTTGTTTTCGCCCATCAAACGTTTTTCTTTAATTTTAAGGTTTTTTATTGCAAAAACAGGGCTCGGATTGCACATTCCAAAAGGTTCAAGCTGTGATAACTGCTCAACCAAATCGACATGAATATCGTCGGGGCTAAGTTCCAAATCAATGTTAATAAACGGTTTTAAATCTTTTCCCTGCGACATTTCTTTAATAGTTTTGCAAAGCGCTGATTTAACCTCATCAAACGTATGATTAGAGAATGACAGCCCGCCTGCCATTGCATGTCCGCCAAACCCGTCAAACAATTCGGCATTTGCAGAAATTGCATCATAAAGGTTTATCCCGTCAATACTTCTTGCCGAGCATCTGTACTGCTTTGTTTCCTCGGAATATGTCATCAAAAACGTCGGTTTGTAATACTTTTCGACAAGCATTGAGGCAACAATCCCGATAATTCCAATATGCCAGTCTTTATGGAATAAGATAATTGCTGAATTCCTGTCATTTTTTGCCATTTCATCAGCTTCGGCAAAAATATTCTGGCAGAGTTCCTGACGAATTTTGTTAAACTCATTCAAGTTTTGAATTGCCATTTCAATTTCTTGTTTATTTTCTGAAATTAAAACTTTCAATGCTTCATCAACGGTATCGAGCCTTCCTGATGCATTGATGCGCGGAGCGACACCGAATGCAATGTGTTCCGAGGTTATCTGCCCTTTGTAGCCTGCGCTTTCCAACAACCTTGAAAGTCCGTAGTGCTTGCCATTTGTGATTAAATCCAACCCTTTTGTTACCAAATACCTGTTTTCACCGACAAGCGGAACTAAATCGGCAACCGTTCCGACAGCAACGTATGGCAAAATTTGAGAAATAAATTCCAACTTTGAATATTTTTCCAGCATAGCTTGCGCAACCTTAAAAGCAACCCCGACACCTGCAAGAGATGTTAAACTCGTAATCTGTTTTGTTGTAAGGCTTTCATCAAGTGCATTCGGAGCTTTGGGGTTAATAATCCCGTAAGCATTTGGCAAAACCTCAGGAGCTTCGTGGTGGTCTGTGATAATCACATCAATTTTAAAACTGTTTAAAAAGTTTACCGCATCAACATCTGAAATCCCGCAGTCACAAGAGATTATAAGCTTTGGTTTAACTTGTGTCATAAGTTTTACCAATGCTTTTGTATCAAACCCGTGGCCTTCTTTTTCACGGTTCGGAATAAAATAATTTACGTCAGCGCCTAAGTATTTAAAAGTCTTATAGAGAAGTGAAGTGGATGTAACGCCGTCAGCATCAAAGTCGCCGTGGATAACGATTTTTTCGCCGTTATCAATTGCTGTTGAAAGTCTTTCAACGCACTTTTCCATATCCGTAAAAACTTTCGGATGTGTTAACTTCATCTCAAGCGGGTTTAAAAACTCCCTGATTTCCTCATCTGTCTTAACCCCTCTTGAACTCAATAACCTTTTAATTAAAGATTTTTCCTGTCCGTCGTATTTGTTAAATATCCACTCTTTCATAACTATATCATAATCTTCCTGCAATCACTCTGTCAATCCCTGCCAAATCTTTTATGATTTCAATATCCGTGAAATCTTTCATAATCTCTTTGACAGCTTCTGATTGACCTATACCAAGTTCGAACAGCAAATATCCACCTTTATTGAGAATTGAAGGCGCACCTTCCGTAATCTTTTCGTAAAACTCCAATCCATCATCGTCTTTCGTAAACAAAGCTGTTTTCGGGTCAAACTCAACCTCTTTTTGAACCTTTGTTCCTGCGGGAATATATGGCGGGTTGGAAATAATAATATCAAAACTTTCAGCCGGTTTAACATTTGAGAAAACATCAGATTTTCTGAAAATCGCCTTGTTAAAAAGGTTTAATCTTGATGCATTATCAAGCGCGGTATTTAAAGCATCAGTCGATACATCAAGTCCGATAATCTGACAATCCGTGTGTTTCGCAACCATACACGCGATACACCCTGAACCCGTTCCGACATCAAGAGCCATCTTAAAATTGTTTTTATTAATAATTTCAACAGCTTTTCTGACAAGAATTTCTGTTTCATCACGCGGGATTAAAACAGACGGGTTCACAATAAATTTTTCACCCATAAAATCCGCGAAACCGATAATATGTTGTATCGGCTGTCTTGTTCGTGCGCGAAGTTCGGCTTTTTCTTTTACAATTTCAAGTTTTTCGGCAGTTAATTTGTTGCCCATAATAATATCTTTTGCACCGTAATTTGCAAAATGTTCCAAAAGCATCTTAACTTCCACATTCGCCTCATTCGGCTCAATTCCGCTATCGGTCAATATTTTCAAAATCTTTTGAATACTCATTTAAAATCCTGTCTATCTCGTCTCTCGCTTCCAATTTTGAGGAAAGCTCTTTTTTCTCTATATTATATTTTTTACACAAACGCTCGTAATAATAAAGCTGTTTTTTTGTCGGCTCATCTTTAGACATTTTAACTTCTCTCAAAAACGCGCGTTTTTTCTTTTCAAATTCTTTTTGTGCCTGAATTATCGGCTCCTGCTTTTTCTTGTAGTCGTAATATTTTCGGCATTCTTTCAAGTAAAGTATTGTGTCTTTTGCAAAAGTTTCATCTCCCAAATATTCTTGAAGAAATTCAAAATGCGGGTTATTAATCTCAAAATAATACTGTTCATCTTCGATAAATTTGTCAAAAATATCATCAACCGACATTTCGGGCGATTTTTTCACCAATGCACGCAAAAAATTACACAGAGCAGATTTCTGTGTCTTGGTCATATCAAGATAAATTCGATTTTTCACTTCATACATTTTTGTTAAAGAGGTCTTTCACACTAAACTTTTTATCTTCATGGAATTTGACAAATTTTTTCGCAATCGGATTAGTCGCAAGCACTTTGGGTTTTGCCTGCTCTTTAAGTTTTTCGTTTTCGATTACTTCAAAATCTCTCATAAAATCATTATACCTCTATATTAATAAAAAAGTAAGCGGGTGAAAAATTGACTTTTCATTATATAAAAAGTATATAATGTTACATTAGTTTACAAGTCCTTCGGTTTCGTTGTACATAACCATATAAAAATCAGGGCTTGTCATATTGGGGTTCTTTTTCATAAACTTTTTAACATCAAACTTTTCGAGGTATTTGTCGAGTTTTTTGATAACTTTTTCATTGCCTTCGTGTTCATTTTTAAGGTTTGAAATATAGCTGTTTGTCATTGCTAAAATTTCATCCTCGGTAAGGATTGGAAGTCCGCCGATTTTAACCTCATCGGGTTCATCCTCATCAATGTATTTTTTGAGTTCTTCTTTCGGGTCTTCTTTTTGTCGTCTGCCATGACTGTCAGATGATGTGGAAGATGAAATTGCTCTGTTTCCAAAAGGATTGTTAACGTTATTGAACATATTGATGCCTCAGTGTCATGCTGAACTTGTTTCAGCATCTAATAACGACATTGTGTAAAAAATTCTTTAATTAAATCATCTAAATGGATTACGTAGGGTAAAGCGATAGCGTTCCCACAAATTAGTTGGCATTGCCAACATTCTGTTGGGCTAAAAGCCCAACCTACTATTTATACCAAGGTTTAAAATTTTTAATTTGCGTTTTTAAATTTGCATAATTTCCATCAAAACAAATGCATCTGTCATCAATCAATAAATAATTTAAATCTTTAGTGTTTGTAACATCAGAAATAATATTTTCCAGTCCCTCATCAAATATCCATTGAACTGCAAGTTCTTTGTTTCTTGTAGTAAATAATTTTATTTTAAATTCTCTAGATAATTCTATTAAAAACTTTTTTGCCCCAAATTTAATCGGTGGGATATAGTTTTTATCAAAGTTACCCGTATACGTATTTAAAACACCATCTAAATCTATTAAAATTGTTCGCTTAAAATTCTTATCCATTAGTCGTGCTATTTGCCTGTTAAATATAAAATAAATATAACACATAATTTCTGTATGGCAAATAGCACGATTGAAATTATTCAACATAATATTCGAAAATACAGATTGCAAAAAAATTATACTCAAGACAAATTGTCTGAAGTATCCGGAATTTCCTGCGATTATCTTTCTGAAATTGAAAGAGGTAAAAAGATACCAAGTTTAAAAAGATTTATAATGATAGCAAATGCCTTAGAAATTCCTTATGAAAAATTTTTTTATGACAATGAGTAGTAATAATCCTTCAACAACTTGCAATCGCCCTCAATATTAGGGCTTTCGCACACAAGCGCACCTTTTACGCCAAATTCTTTCATAGCTTTCATTAAATCTTTGTAATTCATATCGGATTCTTCAAGGTTAAGGTGATTTTTTTCGCCTTTTGCAGTATATTCAATTCCCGCAAGGTGTCCATGAAAATTCTCTATTGCGTATTGTCCGACTTCTTTGCCTAATTTTTCCAAAATACGCGAAAATTCGTCATAAGTATTATAAATACCGTTAAAACGCGCATGAAGGTGTGAGAAATCTATACATGGCAGAACTCTTTCAAATTCATTTGAAAGTCTGATAATTTCATCCAAATCACCCCATTGTGTAGCTTTCCCTGTTGTTTCAGGACGAACCCAAATATTGATTTTTTCTTTATCTAAAACATCAATAATTCGTTTTGTTTGGGTTTTAACCTGATTATAAACAGTTTCTTTATCAGCACCCATATAAAACGCAGCGTGATAAGTTATACTAAATCCGCCGGCTTGCTCGGCAACCGCTGCGGTATCAATAATTCTCTGTACACTTGCATCAATTTTATCAGGTTCTTTTGAGTTTAAATTTATATAAAAAGGCCCATGAGCAGTAATAACAAAATCTTTTGACATATCCTTAACAAAGCTTCTGTGTTCATCACTCATTCTGACGCCATGGACAAATTCTAACTCCATCCCGTCAAGTTCGAGTTTTTTTAAAGTCTCAAATGCACTTGGATAACTTCCCTTACCTGTGCTTAACGGCATACCTGCTGTGATAAAGTTTAGTTTGTTAAATGATTTTTGCACAATAAACTCCTATTGTTACTGCTATTAAGCAGACTATAATACTTAAAATTGTGTATATAAATGCATGAAAAAACTGTTGATTTGCCAGCATCTTAAAAACTTCCAGAGAAAATGTACTGAATGTTGTTAATCCACCGCAAAATCCGGCAGTCAGAGCAAATTTTAATACAGGGCTAATTGAAGGTTTATCAATGAAATAAACATATAAAAATCCTATTATAAAACTTCCGGCAATATTAACCAAAAATGTTGCCAGAGGTGCTGAAATTAAAGAACTTATTGCAAATCTTAATAAAGCACCTATTCCACCGCCAAGAAATACTGAAAGAAAAGTCATACCTTAACCTTTAAAACTTGTTCCAGAATTTCCAAAGCATCTGTTATAAATTTTGAACAGTGTTCTTTTTTAGCCATGCCCTCGTAACCATTGGATAAAACACGACAGCATGTGACTTTATTGCGTTTTTTAAATTCATCTACAATATATTTTGCGTTTGCTCGTGCATTTTGCGGGTCGTTAAATCCTGCAATCATTTGTACTGCCGCAACTGTTCCGCAAAGACATCCCGATGACATTCCACCGGAAAAAGCTGTTGCCACAGGGAAAAAGCTTTCAGGACACAAGCCTTTTTCGATTGCGTATCTTATAATGCTTTCAGAGCATGAGTTTCCGTTTTTAAAATATTCTATTGCTTTCATAATAAAATTATACCATAAAAAATAAAGCCGGCATTTTGTGCCGGCGTATTTTAGTGTTAGATTATTTTAGTTTACATAGTCATACGGACGGCTTCCTGTTGCTTTGTATAAGCTGATTGCATCTGTCATACATTCAACTTTTTGTTGTGCAACAAGTTTTTCAATTGTCAGAAGATTTTCCTGATATTGAATTAAATCAAGTTTGGAAATTGTTCCCTGATTAAATTTTTGTTCGTTATATCCGTAATCAGATTTTTCCAAATTGTATTGTTTTTCGGTTTGTTCCATTTTGTCTTTATCCAAGCGGGATGCAACAAGAGCATCATTGACCTCTTGAATTGCCGTCAGGTTGGTTTTGTAATAATTTTGCAATACTCTTTCATAAGTTGCTTTTTTTAATCTCAAATTAGCCTTCAAAGAACCGCCTTGAAATAACGGTGCCATTAGACCGCCTGCAACACCTAAAAGCATATTTTTTGTAGTGAACAAGCTTCCAATATCGCCTGCGTTAAATAATCCCCCGCCGATAATGTTAATAGAAGGCAAAAATTCTTTTCTTGCAACTCTAACGTCAATACCTGCTTTTTCAACCATTAATTCGGCTTTTATATAGTCAGGTCTGTGAGTAATTATTTCTGACGGGATTTGTTGTGGAATTGATAGCTGATAATTCAAATTGTCAAGAGAATTTCTTGCGATATTGCTTGCATTTTCAGGGCTTTCACCTATTAAAACACAGAACTGATGAAGCATTTGTTCTCTTTGTTTTTTCAGTTCCAACAAATCAGTTTGACCCTGAACAAGTGCTTTATTTGCCTTAATCGTATCGGCAGTTGATGTTAATCCTTCTTTGTTTCTTAAAAGCATCAGGTCGTAGATATTTTGTCTTGCTTTTACAATATCTTCCTGAAGCGAAATCATTTTATCCAATTTAACTATATTAAAATAATTTGTACCGACAGCCGATGCGATTGCGATATATGCTGAGCGTTCGTCTGTTTTTGAACCTTCATAAAGTTTTTTAACAGATTTTGTTTTGTCATGGTTTTTTAGGAAAATATCGGCTTCATATTGAACAATCATCGGAATACCAAAACCTGATTGAGTTTTTGTCATACCCGGCATTTTCATTAATGACGGTCCAAAACCTGCTGTTGCTGACGGAAGTTCACTTGCAAATTGGCTTTTTACCTGTTGATAATATTCTTCAACATTAATAGTAGCCATTTTTAAATCGTAGTTGTTCAAGACAGCTTTTTCAATATAGCTGTTTAACAAATCGTCATTAAAATTATCCCACCAGTTCATATTAATATATGCAAATTTATAGTCATTTGAAGTCTTTTTATTTTTTGTAACCATGCTTTTGAACTGTTTTGGCTGAGGTGAATCTGCCAGAACAGGCATGATATTAAGGCTTATAATACTTGTTAAAAGTGCGATTGTTATTATCTTTTTCATTTAAAATTTTCCTATTGCAATTTTTACAATACTATGTTAGCATAATATTGTTGTAAATGCAACATATTTTTTTTACAACACAATATTGAGATTATAAAGGAAATATGAAAAAAGAATTACATTACACAGACAGCATATATTATGAACTTGAACAAACGGCAAGACTGATGAAAATTTTGACTTTGCAATTGTTTGATAAATTAAAATTAAATATTACCCCCGATGAATATTTTGCACTGGATACGGTTTCTGTTAATGCGGGAATTTGTCAGAGAGATTTAGCTAAACTGCTTTTGAAAGACAGAGCAAATACGGGCAGGATTTTAGAATCTCTGGAACAAAAAGGATTTATTACAAGATTTATCGACACCAAAAATAACAGGCTTGTCAAAAAAATGGGGATTACTGAAAAAGGTTATAATGAACTTGAGTTAATTAATACAAAAGTTAGAAGTCATATTGAAAATACAAGAGGTAAAATAACTGCAAAAGAAGTGCAAAAGGTGCAAGAGGTTTTGAAAAAATTTAGAAAAAATTTGGAACAAATGGTAGAAACTAATATATAGAGGTAAAAATGGAAAATATTGAACAAACAGAAGAAAAAGAACATAAACCGTTTAAAAGATTTATCGCAATCGGTGCAGGTATAGTTGCTGCATTTGCAGGTGCGTATTTTATACATGATGCATTAATGTATCAATCAACAGATGATGCTTATGTGGAAACAACAACCGTTCAGGTTGCACCGCGTGTATCAGGACAAATTACGGAAGTTTTAATTACCGATAACCAAAAGGTTAAAGAAGGTGATTTGGTTGCAAAAATCGATCCTGCGGATTATGAAATTGCTCTTGCTCAAGCGGAAGCTAAATACGAAAGAACTCTGTTAAACCAGAAAAATGCAAAAGCTAATTTTAAAGCTATGCAGTCAAATATTGATACTGCAAAAAAAGATTTGGACAGATACAAAAACCTTTTTGAACAAGGCGCAGTTTCAAAACAAACATTAGATCAGGCACAGGCAAAATATGACAGTGCACAGGCTAATTTGACAAACGCAGAAGAAGCATTGCTTTCTCAAGGCGGAAACAAAGTTGCAGATGCTGATTTGAAAGAAATTAAAGCATTGAGAGATAAAGCTAAATTAAACCTTGGCTACACAAATATTTATGCACCACAAACAGGCACTGTTTCTTCAAGACGTGTTGAAAAAGGTATGTACGTTAATGTGGGAACACCTTTATTTGTAATTGTTCCGGAAAATGTCTGGATTGTTGCAAACTACAAAGAAAACCAGCTTAGACATATGAAACCGGGACAAGTTGTTGATATTAAAATCGACACTTATCCGAATAAAACTTTCAAAGGAAAAGTTGACAGCATTCAGCGCGCATCGGGTGCAAAATCAAGTTTATTCCCGCCTGAAAACGCTGTAGGTTCATTCGTTAAAATCGTACAGAGAATTCCTGTAAAAATCGTGTTTACAGAAGAAATCGATCCGAACGAGTTTAACATAGTTCCGGGAATGTCAGTAGTGCCAAAAGTAAGAGTTAAATGATGTCTGAACAAGAATGGAAACCCACGGTTAATCCATGGTTAATGATATTACCCGTAATGCTTGCAACTTTTATGTATGCATTGGATGAAACAGTTGCAAACGTAGCATTACCGCATATTGCAGGCTCATACTCCGTAAGTTCGCAGGAATCTATATGGGTTTTGACAAGCTATTTGATGGCAAGCAGTATTGTTATTCCTATGATAGACTTTTTGTGTAAATTTTTCGGACGTAAAAATTTATTTATGCTTGCTGTGTTTATTTTTACTCTTGCTTCATTTTTATGCGGAATATCAAATTCTATCGGAATGATTGTTCTTGCACGTGCAATGCAGGGCTTCGGGGGCGGATGTTTAATGCCTATGGCTCAAGCCGTTACGATGGAAAGTTTTACGGGTGAAGCCAGAAACAAAGCAATGGCTGTTTTTGGTATGGTTGTCGTTGTTGCTCCGATTTTAGGCCCGATTGTCGGCGGTTGGATTACCGAAAACTGGTCGTGGCCGTATATTTTCTTTATTAATGTTCCTGTCGGATTTTTATGTATAGCTTTGGCGAAAAAATTCTTACAAGATCCTCCGTATGCAAGAAAACAGGCGGGTACACATCTTGATAAATTCGGTTTCTTATGGCTTTGCGTTTGGTTAGTGCCTTTGCAAATTGTTTTTGACAAAGGTAATGACGCGGATTGGTTCAATGCACCATGGATTTGTTGGTTGAGTGCAATTGCTTTAACGGGTGCTGTATTATTTTTCTATTCACAGGTTAAAGGGAAAAATCCTCTTGTAAAACTCGACGTTTTAAAAGATACAAACTATCTTTTCGGAACAGGCATGTTAATCCTTGTTAACGCGGTACTTTTGGCTTCTCTTGCGATTTTACCTCAAATGCTTCAATATATGATGGGTTACGACTCATTCTTAAGCGGATTGGCTATTGCTCCGCGTGGTTTGGGATGTTTGACTGCAACAATAATATTCGGTAGTTTGGGTGGACGTATAAGCTACAGAACTTATGGTTTAATAGGTCTTTGCTGTCTTGCAACAGGCGGATGGATGCTCGGTTTGCTAAACCTTCAAATTAATCCGATGAATATTGCAATTCCAAACTTTATTTTCGGTCTTGGATTGGTATTCTCGTTTATGCCGATTACGACATTGTCTTGTATAACTTTGAGAAACGACCAGATGACAAACGCTTCGGGACTTCAAAACCTCTTGAAAACAATTGGCGGAGCTGTCGGAACTTCTCTTGTTGCTACAATGATTTCAAGATTTTCACAGGTTCATCAAAATGGGCTTGTTAAAAATATGACTGACTTAAACCCTGCATTCGCTGACAGATTGCAGATGTATGCGGGTTCGTTTATTAATCAGGCGGGAGATATGGCAAATTCTTTGAATATGGCAGGCAAAATGCTTTATAATCAACTCATTCAGCAATCTACATTGTGCGCTTATATGACGACATTTAAAGTTTTTGCTATTGCATGTTTTATTTTAGTGCCGTTTATGTTTTTATTAAAAGGTGAGCAAAAAAATTGATATGGAACAAAATTGGAAACCGTCCGTAAACCCTTGGATAATGATTATACCCGTAATGCTTGCGGTATTTATTTACGTGCTTGACGGGACAATCGGTAACGTTGCTTTGCCTCATATGGCAGGAAGCTTTTCTGCGACGCGTGACGAAAGTATGTGGATTTTGACATCATACTTAATCGCCGCGGGTATCGTAATTCCTGCCGTGGATTTTTTCAGTAAGGTTTTCGGTCGTAAAAATTTCTTTATTATAAGTATTTTGATGTTTACACTTGCATCAATGCTTTGCGGAATGGCAAAAAATATTGAGTTTATGATTTTTGCAAGAATTTTGCAAGGTTTTGGCGGGGGCGGAATTCTGCCTATTTCGCAGGCGATTATGCTGGAAGCTTTTCCGAAAGAAAAACGCGGACTTGCAATGTCTGTTTTTGGTATGGGAGTAATTTTAGCACCGATTATCGGACCTGTTTTAGGCGGTTGGATTACGGATAACTGGAGCTGGCCGTGGATTTTTTATATTAATGTTCCGTTTGGCTGTATTGCTGCAGTACTTTCAAAAAAATTGGTAGAAGATCCTCCTTATGCAAAGAAACAAAAGAATGTAAAAATAGACGGTAAAGGTTTTTTCTTTCTCACCATTTGGCTTGTAACTCTTCAAACCGTTTTGGATAAAGGTAACAATGCCGATTGGTTCAATGCAACTTGGGTTTGTTGGACTTTTGGAATATCTATGGTTGCGTGTGTTTTGTTTTTCCATTCACAGCTTACAAATAAAAATTCACTTGTTGATTTATCGGTGTTTAAAGATAGAAATTATTCGGCAGGTACAATAATTCAGGTTGTAATTCAAGCTGTATTATATGCATCTCTGGCTATTCTGCCTCAATTTTTGCAGAGTATGATGGGATATACCGCATTTTTAAGCGGTGCAACCATGATGCCGAGAGGTTTCGGGAGTATGACCGCAATGGTTATGACAGCTCTTTTATCAAATAAAATAGATAACAGACTTATGGTTGTAGTCGGTCTTGCACTTATCGGCGGTTCAAGTTTGGTATTCGGGTCGTTAAATTTACAGATTTCAAATATGAATATTGCGGTTCCAAATTACTTTATGGGACTTGGTATGGGACTTTCAATGGTTCCGATTATGAACCTTTCCGTTGCAACTTTGAGAAACGACCAGATGACAAATGCAACGGGGCTTCAAAACTTGTTAAAAAATATCGGAAGTGCAATCGGAACTTCTCTTGTTGCCACAATGCTGACACGTTTTGCGCAAATTCACCAGTATATGTTAGTCGGAAAAATGAGTGAACTTAACCCTGCATTTATTGAACGTGTTCAATCGACTGCGGGAGCTTTAATGCAGTATACGGAAGGCTCTGTTGCACAATATATGGCGCAGTATTCACAGTATGGACAATTGATAAAGCAATCTACACTATGGGCGTTTATTGATTCATTCAGAATTTTCGGACTTCTTTGTTTTGCCGTAATCCCTTTGATGCTGTTTATTAAAAAGTTAAAGCACTAAATCAAACGCTTCAACGGTTGAATAATCTGTCGGCAGTATAAAAGTTATGGTTTTGCCATCGGATTTTTTGTCCATAAGCATCAGTTCAATCATTTTTTCTATTTTGTATTTTGGAATTTGACGGAAATCAAATTTTTTCATTATATCATCTGCTAAAAATTTATAATTTTTATCTATTAAATTCTTTTTTAATGCAAGTTCAAACGCAAATCTCATACCCTCAACAACTGCTTCGCCATGAGTGAATTTCTTGTAATTCGTAATCTTTTCAATCGCATGTCCGTATGTATGACCAAAATTTAAAATTCTGCGCAGACCGCTTTCTTTCTCATCTTTTTCAACAACGGATTTTTTAAGCTTGATACAGATTTCAATAAGTTTTGCAAGAACTTTTTCATCATGAATATCTTCGGTGCTCAAAAAATTTGTAAGATTTAATTCTTCATCGCACATACAGCTTTTTTCAATAAAAGAATATTTTATAACTTCGCCGAGTCCTGTTTTAAACTGTCTTTCATCAAGAGTTTTTAAAAATCTCGGGTTGATATAAACTGCTTTGGGCTGATAGAAAGTTCCTATTAAATTTTTGCCGAAACTTGTGTCTATTGCGGTTTTTCCGCCGACTGAACTGTCAACGCATGCAAGCAAAGTTGTCGGAACTTGAATAAAATCAATTCCTCTCATATAAGTTGATGCGCAAAATCCCGCCAAATCACCGACTACTCCCCCGCCGATTGCAACAATCGTACTTTTGCGGGTTAGTTTGAGTTTTAGCGCTTGTTCCAAAATCTTTCTATAATTTGTGAAATTCTTTTCTTTTTCGCCGTCTTTTAAAACAAATTTTCTGTTTTTTGGTATGTTTAACTGCTTGCCGTAAAGTTTTTCAACCTTTGCCGAAATAACAACAAGATAGCTTTCCAAATTTGCAAACACTTTTTCGCGTAAATCTGTTATTGCTTCATTTTCAATAACTATAGGATAATTTTTTTCCTGTGATTTAATTTTTATTTCTATCATTTAAAACTCCCAAAATCTCCTGTGCGATATTGTAAGGTGTTTTTGAATTTGTGTCAATTGTTTTATGTGCTTTTGTATAATTTATTTCGCGTTTTTCAAGTATTGATGCAATTTTTTCCACAGAAAAATTCTTTTTTAATAATGGTCTGTGTGTTTCTGATTTTATTCTGTTGTAAATCTCATCAGGTGAGGCTTTTAAGTATATTACAAGATTGTTTTTTGATAAAATTCCGCGATTTTCCTCGCTTTCAAACGCTCCACCCCCAACGGAAATTATTTGGTTATTATTTTTACAAAAATATCTGATTTTATCGGTTTCAAGCATTCTGAAAAAAGGTTCGCCATGGCGCAGAAAAATTTCCGAAATCTTTTTTTGTGTGCTTTTTTCGATTTCCTCATCTATATCAATATATTTAAAGTCTGAAAGCTGTTTGGCAAGCTCTTTTGCAATCGTCGTTTTGCCGCAGCCCATCATGCCGATAAGTACAATATTCATAAAATTATTGTACTATAAAAACTCATATATTTAGAGGTTTGACATCTTTAAAAAAATTATTAAAATAAACTTGAGGAGATAACTATGGCAAACAATAATAACGGAATTCTTTCAGGTATAGCTTCAGGATTGACAAGCACATATTCTTACCTTGCTTCTCAATATCCGAACGGTTTAACATTGGAAAATTTGACAGAAGCAAGAGGAAAAACTTCTAACCTTAATGTAGTTAATCAATCATTTGCATCATATTTACAGACAAATTTTGCCAATATTGATAAAGACGGCGACGGTATCATCACTGCATCAGAAATGGATAATTTGTCAAATCTTATATCAACTCAAGGGCTGACAAAAGCTGAATTAACCCAGCTCTATGCATCAGGTTCAAGCGGACTTTCGGAAAGTACTATGTCAAAAATTCTTGAACATTTTGACGAAATGGATACAAACCACGACGGAAGGATTACGAGTGCTGAAATTTCAGCTTATGATATAAATTGTTCCCGTATGCAGGTTGAAGATGAGTTTAATAATCGCAGAGCAACTGATATGTCAGTTTTCTACGGCAATGAAAACGCATCTACAGACACATACAGTCTTTTAAGCTACAAATACAAAAATAAAAACTAAACTTAGTAACGTTTTGGAAAGGAAATGACCTCTTAAAAGAGGTCATTTTTTTGCCAATGTTTCTAAAATTTATCCAAAACACAGGTGGCGGATGCAACGGCTACGTTGCGCCGTTTAATGCGAGTGCGTTTTACTTATTGATATTAAAAGCTTTTAAACCTAGATATTTTCCGGCAGAACCGAGTTTTTGCTCAATTCTCAAAAGCTGATTGTATTTTGCAATTCTGTCAGAACGTGATACCGAACCTGTTTTGATTTGACCGCTGTTAACAGCAACTGCCAGATCTGCAATAAATGTATCTTCTGTTTCACCCGAACGATGCGAAATAATTGTTGTATAACCGTTCGCATGCGCCATAGAAATTGCGTCCAATGTTTCCGATAATGTTCCGATTTGATTTACCTTAATCAAAATTGAATTTCCTGCTTTACGTTTAATCCCATCGGCAAGACGTCTTGTGTTTGTTACAAATAAATCATCTCCGACAAGCTGACATCTTGAACCCAAGCGTTGAGTAAGCATTTCCCAACCTTCCCAATCCTGCTCTGCCATACCGTCCTCGATAGAGATAATCGGATATTTTTTAACCCATTTATCTAAAAATTCGGTCATTTCTTTATTATCAAAATAATTGCCTTCTAAAATATATTTTCCGTCCTCATAAAACTCGGATGATGCAACATCAAGGCAAATCTTGATTTGATCTGTGTTATAACCTGCTTTATCAATAGCTTCCAAAATAACTTCAATACCTTCTTCGTTTGAACCTAAGTTTGGAGCAAAACCGCCTTCGTCACCAACTGATGTTACCATACCTTTATCACCCAGAACTTTTTTCAATGTATGGAAGACTTCCGAACCCATTTGTAATGCGTGAGAAAAGCTTTCTGCACCGACAGGAGCAATCATAAATTCCTGAAAATCAATGTTGTTATCAGCATGTGCACCGCCGTTTATGATATTCATCATCGGAACAGGCAGAGTTAAAGCGTTAATTCCGCCCAGATATCTGTATAATGCCATATCATAAGCTTTAGCGGCAGCTTTTGCAACGGCTAAAGAAACACCCAAAATTGCGTTTGCACCGAGTTTTGATTTGTTTTCCGTGCCGTCCATATCAATCATGAATGTATCAATTTCTTTTTGATGTGATGCTTTTTCACCGATAAGTTCCGGTGCAATAATATTATTAACATTATCGACGGCTTTTTGTACACTTTTACCTAAATATTTTGATTTGTCGCCGTCTCTGAGTTCCAAAGCTTCAAATATCCCGGTCGAAGCCCCTGACGGAACAGCAGCCCTGCCTCTTACACCGTTTGTAAGCTTTACATCTACTTCAACAGTCGGGTTGCCTCTGGAATCCAAAATTTGTCTTGCATAAACATCTTCAATATAAGTTGACATATAAACACCTCACTAATTAGTTTCACCTAATTTTGTCATAAAGTTTTTTGGTTTTCAACTAGCTATATAATCTATTTCTAAAAAATGCTTGAAATTAAAAATTTTTATGGAATAATGGAATTTGTAAGGCAAGGTAGCTCAGCTGGCTAGAGCGTTCGGCTCATACCCGAGAGGTCGAGAGTTCGAGTCTCTCCCTTGCTAAATTAAAGAGGATAGGGATTACCCCCTATCCTTTTTATTTATGAAAGGAGTTTATATGGAACTATATCTTGATAATGAAATCGACAAAAAACTTTCAAATTTATATACAAAAGAGGTTTTGGAAAATGTAAAACCGGGAGTAATTGATTATCTGGGTATGAATATATTTGAAAAACCCGATAGTGATATAGAATTTAAAATATATTATGATGACGGACATAGCAGAGAAGAGTATGAACAAAAATATAAAGATCCTCTTATTGATTTTCTGTATGAAAAAGATATGGTTTTCTTTTTAGAGATTGTACGTGATAAAGACAATAGTGAATGTACAAGATTTAACGTCGGACTTAAAAATTTAACTAATGAAAATGTAATGAGTTTGTTTGACTGGCTTGATAAAAATGTAAGTTTTTTCGACAAATATAAAGATGAAATTTTAAAACTTTCCGAAATAAAACGTTATTTGGACGAAAACCATAAATATTCTTCATTCTTTTTTATCGGTATTGTGAAAGATGAAACAGGAATTAAAGTTCTTAAATGCTATTGGCTGAATAAAAACCGTGAACCTCATGAAATTTTTAGCGATGAATACCATTTGAATTTTTTGGAAAGTTTGGGTATAGAACAATTTAAAGAATTAATTCCGCTTACAAAAGAAGCAATTAAAAATTGCGGAAGACATTTATGTATGACAGGGATTGATTATAATGCCGAATTCTCTGAAAAACATAAGTTATATGTGGATTATCCGACAGATGTTTATGGCGGGTTACTTAAAACTTTTCCGGATAATGATGAGTTGAAAAAGAAAATTATTCTTATTCGCGACTGGCATGAAATTCATAATGAATTTTATTGCGACGGTTTTACCATTGGAAAAGATGCTGATAATAAGTTAGTTTTGAATATTTATTTCAGGTTTAAAAAACCGTAGACAAATTCGCAAAAATCAGTATAATTGAACTTATGGCAGATTTAAACCTTGGGAAAATGATTTCAAGATTTGTAAATTATCAGACGTTGAACTTGCAAAAACAAGCGCCTCAAAGTCAGTCTGCTCAATCTGCACCACCTGCTCCGCAAACACCTGCGCAAAGTACAACTCCTACACCAATGCCTGCTCCTCAGCAGGCGCAAATGGCAGGAAGTGATCAATCTGTTTATGTAAAAGATATGATGAAACTTCCAAAAAATCTTAATGAGCTTGTGTTTATGATGCAGAGAAATATTACTTTAAATCAATTAAATCAGAGGTTTGCCCAAAGCAATATGCGAGCAATGTCCCAGACACAGGCACAAATTCTCGCACAATTGCAAGGATTGTCCATCACAGAAGCTCAAAATATGATTTTGAACGGTAATAAAACTGTGTTAAATCAATTGCAGTCTACTTTGCGGAATTTGCCGATTTCTTCATCAGGTATGATAAATCTTCTTGATATTTCGGCAATGATTCAGGCAAACGGTAAAGATGCGATTGCAAAACTTATTACAACAATGGCAAGTAATGCAAAACTCGGAGTTCAAGACCTTTCACAATTGAAAGAAACCGCAAAACTTATTAACGCAAGTGTAGCCGCAGCTTCGCAAAATGATGGCGCGCAGACTATGAAATTATTGATGCTTTTATATCTTCCGTGGCTTCCGCTTCAGGAAGGGGTTGGATTTGACCTTGAGATTGAAACGGGTGCGGGAAGTGATGAAAGTGACAGTATTTTAATAATTACGATTACGACACTAAATTACGGCAATGTTGTTGCGACATTGATTTTGGAAACATCTAATTCGGTTCATGTTAATATTGAATGTGACAAAGAGTTTCCGAAAGACGAATTGTTATTGAGAATTGAAGCTGATGAAAAGCATTATTCCATGAATTCGGTTGTATCGTTTGAAACCAAAACGGCTGATAGAGAAAAACGCGAAAAACCCGAAGCAAAGATTAATATGTCGAATACCAATGAGGTTAATCCGTATTTGCTGCTTATGGCGCATACTATTATTCGACATGTTATTGAAATAGATAAGCAGAGAGGATAAAAAAATGAAATTTTTACATGCAATGATTAGAGTTAAAGATATTGATAGATCACTTGATTTTTATACAAAACTGTTAGGATTAAACTTAGTTCGCACAATAAAACTTGAAGATTGTATTTTATATTTTCTAAGTGATGAGGACGGGCAAACTCAAATTGAACTTACTGCAAATTTTGAAAATCCCGAAAACGGTTATGAAAACGGAAACGCTTTCGGACATTTCGCGTTCGGGGTGGATTCAATGACCGGATTTGACAAAAAACTTCGCTTAATGGGTTATGAATATTTGTATGAGCCGTATTATATGGAAGAAGCAGGTTCAACAATTGCGTTTATCAAAGACCCTGACGGAAACGAGATTGAATTAATAGAGGACTAACTTAACAGTTCAAGACTGTTCAATTTGTCGTTAATTTCGTTCATCAAATTGATGTCATCTGTACGGCGTGCGTAGTTTTGAGCTTTTGTCAAAAGTCCTTTTGCTTTTGATACGTTGCTCATTTCTACCATAATGTCGCCTGCTTTCAGATAATTTTGTGCTGTTTTTTGCGGTGAATCAGCATCTGTATAATGTTTTACGGCATTAGAGTAGGCTTTCAATGCTTTTTGAGGTTCGCCGAATGTTTCGTAAGCATTGCCGAGGCTTGATGATACAAACCCTTTTACTTTTGCGTTATCTGTTTGTTGAGCAAGAGCATCAGCAGTGTCATAGTATTCAATGCCTTGAATATCAAACATGTCGGTAAAAATATTGCCCATTTTGGTCAATGATGTTGATTGAGCAGAAAGATTGTCAACTTCTCCTGCACATGAAACTGAACTGAAATAGTGATCAAGTGCGGGTTTAATCTGGTTCACATCATCATAAATCTGTGCCATTGAATAGTGAGCTTTTGTTTTTACGTTGTTATCTTCTGTGTTTTGAATTGATTTGTGATAACTTTTCAATGCTTCTGCAAAGTATGAGTGGTCATCATAAATTCTGCCAACTTCGTAGTAAATTTTTGATTTTGTTTCGTTGTCGCCTACTTCATCTGCTCTGTGTAATGCTTTTTCAAATGTTTCTATAGCTTTTTCGGGCTGATTAGCGTAGACAAGTTTTTTAGACTGAATAAAGAGTGATTTCAATTCTTTATCCTGCGGGATTAGGGAAACCACTTTTGCATCAGTTTGAATTTCCTGTTCAATGGGCTCAGTAGGTGTTTCTATAGTTTTTGGTTCAGTATTTTGCGGGAATTTTACCAAAAATTGAGGGTTAATTTCTTCTTCGTTATATTTGAAATCAATTTGCTGTAAGAATAGTGCATCAACCCAGTTTTCAACGACTTTGGAATCTTTATTAAGGGTTTTTGAAATATAACCGTCAAGGATTGATGATGCATTTTTAAGGTTTGATTTTACAAGTTTTGTATTTGCATCGTCTTTTTTAACCTGTTTTTCGACAAGTGAAAGATATCCTTCAACTTCTTCTTTTAAATTGTCAGGTGTTCCGATTGCGGCTGCTGTGTTTCTGAAATCTTTAAGGATTTGGGCAATATTGATTACAGTGCTTCTGCCTGACAGGGTTTTTGTCGGCATAGGTTCTTCTGTGCTCTGAGTTTGTTGTCTTGCCTGTGCCTGAATTTGAGAACGCATTTGACGCCAGTCAACCTGTTGTTCCGGCTGTGCTGTGCGGGGTTCAATGTACTGAAGTCCTTTGCTTCTGGAATTTTGGTCAGCTTGTTGTTCACGCTGAGTTTGAGACGCGTTTTTTTCTTCGTCTTGTTTTTTCTTAACAAGATTGTTGTTATTCAAATATGGACGTTGAAAAATACCGTTTAACACAATTGTACCCTCAAGACTACTATATCCTAAAACACGATTTTAGACGTCATACTTTCGTATGATATATGTTTAAGGATTATTTTGCGGAAGTCAAAATCATATTACATGCTTTGCAGTCAAATTTAAGCGGGTAGCGTTTGCCTTTTTCATCGATTAAAAATAATTTTTTGGGGGATTTGCACATGTTGAACGCGAATTTTAAACAATGTTTTGTGCACATAAGTTCTGTGGGTTTTGAACCGCTCTCTGCCGACATCTCACAAACTTCACATCCGCAAGCCTCGTAAAAACTTTTTGCTGTACTGTTGTGGATATTTGCTCTATAGTCAAGTTGTTTTTGTGGAAATTCTGTATATTTTAGTGAATTTTGTGTTTCTCTTGTGTAATTTTTAACACGTTTTTCCATCAATTGTGTAAGAATTGTACGACGGAGTTCGTTAATTTCCGATACAGGCATAAACGGTAAATCATCAACATTTACATCATTTACGTAAAAATCACTGTCGCCTGTTTTTTGCATTTGTTTGATAAAAGTTTCGCGCATTTTATCGGGATTTTTTGGAGCTTCATTTGCAGAAAGCGGGATTTGGACAAAATTACCATCTTCATCTACGGCTTTTAAAATCCCGTTTTTGCAAGTAAATTCAACTCCAATTCGGCGTTTTGTTTTGGAATTTTCAAGCTGTTTGTCGAATTTTGAATCAAAATTTCTGTAAACATCAATCCCAACTGCAATTCCGTCCATTCGGTTCGGAAAAACCTTCTTACCGTCAATATTATTTACAAGACATCCTTGCCCGTTAAAATATAGTCCGTCTTGTTTTGAAAGTTGGGCGTCAATTTCAAAGTAATCTTTGCAGACTTTTTTAATTTTTCCCAGATATTCGCCGACAGCTTTTGGGGATTCAAAGTTGAAACATTTTTTTCGTCCGTCAAGAAAATAATCCGTAAATCCGCGGTTAAAACTTTTGTTTACGTCGGGTTCAAAATCCAAAAAGACTTTGCCTGACGAATCTTTTTTTGCGAACTTGTCAATTTCCTGTCTGTAGAAGGCTACAACGTTTTTGACGTAGTTCTTATCTTTTAATCTGCCTTCGATTTTGAATGATTTTACACCCGCATCAATCAATTCTTTTATATGTTTTGATGCGTTAAAATCTCTCAAACTCAAAAGATACTTATCTTTTGCAATAATTTTGCCGTCCTCATCAATGAGGGTGTATTTTTTGCGGCAAGCCTGTGCGCACTCGCCTCTGTTTGCCGAGCGTCCGCCGATATAATGGCTTAAATAGCACTGTCCGCTGTAAGATACGCACAAAGCGCCGTGAATAAAAGTTTCAACCTCGGCATTTATATTCTGACAAATTTCTTTAATTTGTTGAATAGAGAGTTCGCGGGCAAGGATTACGCGAGAAATCCCCATATTATCAAAGAATTTTGCTTTTTCTAAAGTCCTGTTGTCGCATTGAGTGCTTGCATGAATTGGTATTGGCGGTAATTTGCCGTCAACCGCAAGTTTGAAAATTCCCATATCCTGAACAATAATTGCATCAACACCGATTTCGTAAAGCTTAAAAATAAGCTCTTGCGCCTGCTTTAATTCATCATCCGTCAAAATTGTATTAATGGTTACATGAACTTTTACATAAAACTTGTGAGCATAATTAACGACTTCTTTAATATTTTCAAGAGAGTTTCCGACAGCTTGACGCGCGCCGAATTTTGGTGAGCCGATATAAATTGCGTCAGCTCCGCTTTCGATTGCGATAATTGCTGTTTCTTTATCTTTTGCAGGTGCTAAAAGTTCAATCATAAAATTATTATAATATAAAAAAAGGGCGCCTGAGCGCCCTTTTTTACATCGGTTTTACAGAGTTTTGATAAATCTCTTTTACAACCTCGCGTCCGCATCCTGACGGCCCGATTTGAACCAATCCTTCAAGTGAAGGTGTTGTAAATACCAAATCTGTAAGTTTTTCAATATCCGTAAGTCCTTCATCTTCAAGTTTTTCGGTTACGCCGACTGAGAATAACCAGTCTTGAACAAGTTTTCCTGCTTTTTCGGCTTCTGAAGGTTCGCCTTTCAAATCGTGAGCAATCGGAGCTAAGATATCAGCCAGAACATGCGGTTTATCTTTGTAAATTGTTTTGATTACCGCAGGCAATAAAATTGCCAAGCCCAAACCATGTGACAATTCAGGTTTAACAGCGCTTAGCGGATGTTCAAGCGCATGCGTATAGTGTAATAAGCCGTTATCAAAGCTTACACCGCCCATCATTGCCGCATAAGCAAGGAAATATCTTGCTTCTAAATCTTCAGGATTTTCCAATGCTTTCGGAAGATATTTTGCAACAAGTTCAATTACTTCTTTTGCAAGCGAAATTGAATAAGGTGATGCAACAGCAGATGTTGCAGCCTCTACAACGTGGTTAACCGCATCAATTGAAACATATCTTGTTTGTTTTGGTGACAATTTTGTCATCAACTGCGGGTCGTCGATTGCAAACATCGGATAGATGCAGTCGTAAGCTATTGCAGGCTTGAAATTCTTTTTCAAATTGGTTACAACCGCAAATCTGTTTGTTTCCGTACCTGTTCCGTGAGTTAGGTTGATTGATACAATCGGAGCAGCTTTGTCGGGCGCAAATGTGAAATCATAAATGTCTTCTGCGGTTTTTTCAGGATATTCCAAAAGAATTGCAACTGATTTTCCTGCATCTGTCGGAGAGCCTCCGCCGATTGCAATAACCCCTTTTGCACCGAATTCTTTTGCAAGTTTTGCAGCATCATTTACATGGTCTGTTGTCGGATTTGGGGTTACTTCTGCATAGTTTACGTAGCCTATGCCGTTATCTTTCAGTGCTTTTTCAACGTAATCCCATGCACCTGTTGCTTTATAAGCGTTTCTGCCTGACATTACGATAACTTTGTCAATTCCTTTTTCTTTTAAAACACGCGCGATATCGTCAAATTTTTTGATAGCGCCTACACCAAAATAAACCGTTGTTCTTGTGCGGATTTCTTTAACTTCGTTAATGTTAATATCTTTTTCCCACATATAAATTTCTCCTTTCATTATTAATTATAAAAGAGCGGAAATTTAAAAACTCAAACATCTGTACGATTTGTTGTATTGATTTATAATTTACAATTTTTTTAAAATAGGAGAATAGCATGCCTTTAAGAATTTTATTTTTACTTTTAGCGTTTGTAATTTTTACAAACCTCGTTATTATGCTTTTGAGTCTGGTTATGAAAAAGAACCTTTATCAAACGCATGGAAAATTAATCGCAAATTGTTACGTAGTTTTTGCATTAATTTTAGTGATACTTTACGCGGCGCTTTCGCTTGCGGGAATTGAGTAACGGAGGCTTTAGCCTCTGTAGGTAGTTGTTAAATTGCCACCAAAATCTATAGAGGTGGCAGAAAAAGGAGATTTGAATGGAAACGAACAAATTAATTACACCGTTAATTATTGTCACATTGTTGATAATTTTTATCGCATTTTTTAACCCGATTGCAATCGTTGGTGTCGGCGAACGCGGGGTTAAGGTTACACTCGGTAAAGTTTCACCGACAAGCTACACGGAAGGTGTTCATTTTGTTACCCCCTTTATTTCGGCAATCAAAAATATGAACGTAAAAACTCAAAAAAATTATATTGAAACTTCTGTTTACACAAAAGACATTCAGCAGGCAAAAATTACATACGTTCTCAACTACAACTTACAGCCTGAAAATGCTCATAAGATGTATAGAGAAGTTGGTGTGAATTATTTTGACACTGTCGTTAGTCCTGTAGTCGAAGGTACGCTTAAAGACGTTATCGGTAAATGGAATGCGCAGGATTTGGTTGCAAACAGAGAAAAAGCTACTCAAGAAATTTTGATAAAACTTCAAAACCACCTTGCACCTAAATATATTAACGTAACTGATTTTCAAATGACAGCAATCGCATACTCAGGTGTTTTTGAAAAAGCTATTGAAAGCAAAGTAACAGCAGAACAAGAAGCGTTGCGTGCTAAAAATAAAACTGTTCAAATCCAAGAAGAAGCAAAACAAAAACTTATTTCAGCGGAAGCAGAAGCAAAATCAATGTCAATCAGAGCGCACGCTCTTACACAAAATAAAGCTCTTGTTGAATACGAAGCTGTACAAAAATGGGACGGAAAACTTCCTGAATATATGTTAGGTGGTTCGATGCCATTCATAAATATCAGCAAAAAATAAGTGCTACGCACGTAGCCCTGCCGAACAGTCAACACAGTGTTTGATATACATCGGCGGAAGTTAAAAGAGCCCTGCGGGGCTCTTTTTTTTTACTTTGTAAATAACGGCTGAATCAGCACATATATATCGTTAAACAGTACAAATACCAATAACGCTATCAACAGTGCGAAAAATACCGTCATTATCTTTTCTGCAACCTGCTCGTTTACCGGTCTGCCCGTAATTTTTTCAATAAGCAAGAATAACAGATGACCGCCGTCAAGTGCGGGGATTGGCAGAATATTCAATATTGCAAGGTTCATTGAAATTACTGCTGTTAAAAGTATTCCGTAGAAAATTCCGTCATTGCTTATAATATCTCCGCCGACTTTGGTAATCAATACAACGCCATGCATGTTTTTCAACGGAATTTTGCCCGTAAACAGTTGTTTTAATACTATAAGCATTGATTTTGTTTCGTTGTAAAGGTAGTTCCAACTTGTTGAAAAAGCTGATTTAATGCCTGTTACTGGAATTAATTTTTCTTTGCGGTCGATTTCGATGCCTATCAAGCCGTCTTTATCAGAGTAAAGAGTGTTAAGCGTTACGACTTTGTCACCTCTCAAAACTTTGATGTCAATTGGTTTTTGGTTATCCGACATTGCATAAGCCAAGTCATTCAATGAATATGTGCCGTCAGCTTCCAAGAATTTTTTGTCTTTAATCTCATCACGCAGTTTAATTTGGGTTTCAGAAAGTTTTTCTTCATCATTTTTATAGAGTGCTACAGCGTTCAAAATATTTTTGTTTAAGACAACTTTTTCTTCTTGAATGCTTTGCGGAAGTTTTACAATCAAACCTTTTTCAATAATTTCTTCACGCGGAAATGCCTGATTAATTTTTTTAAGGTTTGTATAATTTTTTTCAACAAGTTCTTTATCAGTTTTGCCGTCAAAAGATGCGCTGTACATTGCATAAAGGTTCAGTGCATATTTCGTGTCGGCGGGAGAGCCGTTAATTTCTATGATTTTATCACCTGCCTGCATTCCCGATTGCCAAACGGAAGCTTCTTTCGGGGCAGTAATTTTTGTAACATAAATGTCGAATTTGTTTGACGGCATATTGTGCCACAAAAATGCTGTTAAAAGTACCAAAACAAAAGCACAGATTACGTTTGCTCCGACCCCTGCCGAGAAAACAATTGCTCTTTGCCATGCGGGTCGGTTCATAAGACGGTCTTTTGAATCTGCGGGAACATCAGATTCTTTATCATCATCGGGGAAAGAAACGTATCCGCCGAATAAAAACGCGTGAATAACAAGTGTTATATCACCGACTTTTTTCTCCCACAATGTCGGTCCGATTGGCAGACCTATTCCGAATTTGTCTACTTTTATCCCGAACATTCTTGCCGAGAAAAAGTGCCCTGCCTCGTGTACAAGTATCAGAATGCTTATAAGTAAAATCATTATTATTGTTGACATTTTTATACCCTCTTTTTGTTAAATATTTTATCATAAAATCTTGCCAAAATCTCTAAATTCTTATAATATATGTTTATGAGTGAAAAAAGAATTTTAATAGTTGATGATGATGACGAAATTAGAGAGTTATTGGAGTTTGACGTTAGAGCAAGCGGATATTTCGTTGATACCGCATCTAACGGGCTTGAGGGGCTTAATAAGGCTTTGAATAACACTTATGACCTTATTTTGCTTGATGTTATGATGCCCAAAATGAACGGATTTGATGTTTGCAAAAATATTCGTCAGGCAAAACTGGCTATTCCTATTCTTATGCTTACCGCAAAAGGTACAATTGACGATAAAACTGAAGGCTTTGACTGCGGGGCGGATGATTATCTGGTGAAACCTTTTGATATTCAGGAAGTTTTATTACGTATAAGGGTGCTTTTAAGACGCAATCAAATTGAGGATAAAACTGTTTTATCCGATGAGGTTTTGCAGGCGGGTGATATAACAATTTTCCCTGAAACTCTGGAAGCTGTTGTTGTAAATAAAAAAGTTAAACTCACACCTACCGAATTTGAAATTTTGTATTGTTTATTACAGCATTTTAATAATGCGGTGAAACTTGCAACTCTTTTGGATGAGGTCTGGGGCTATGACAGTAACGAAGATGTCAGAATGCTGAGAGTTCATGTCGGCGGATTGAGAAACAAGATTGAACCTGATACGAAACACCCCGTATACTTACATACGGTTACAAATGTCGGTTATAAATTAACTCCGTTCAAGGAAGGTTAATTATGTTTGGAAAGCATCTAAAAATCGTTGAACAAATTGCAATAGTTTTTGTTTTCGCTGTTGTAATCCCGATGTCTATCAGTGCATTTGTTATTAACAACGTTAATCAGCAGGCAATGCGCAAACAGCTTAGAGAATCTGCTGTTCTTGTCGCTAATATGGTATCTGACGAGATTGATTTTTTTAATAAAATTGTTAAGAGTAATCTTGAGCAGATTGCTTTTTCACTAGAAAATTTTAAAACTCTTCAGGCTAAAAATGTTTATTTAAAATCTGTTGTTAATAAACTTCCCGATTGTGAAAATTTAGAAGTGGTTGAAGCTTCAAAACTTAAAGAACTTGAGAATAAAAACAGAGCAAATAAAAAGGCTACTGTTCCTTTAAAAATTTCCGATACCCAATATCTTATAGCAACATATACGCTTGATGCTGTGAGAAATGAACTTTTTAAATCCTTGAAAGATGATAAAAGGCAGATTTATGTACTCACAAATGAAGGTAATTTGGTTGCCGAACATAATTATACAGATAAAGCTTTTAAAAAAACAATTTCACTGCTTCCGAAAAAGCTCAAGAAAAATGAACCTGTAGTATTCGGCGATATTAAAAACCAGCCTCTTGTTTATGTTTCTCGTGACGAACCTAAAATTACAATTGTTGTAAATACGACTGAAAAAGTTACAAAAAAAGTTATTACAAATAACAGTTGGAAAATTCTTTTATGCTGTTTGTTCGCGACATTTACGATTATTGCCGTAATCGGACTTTATACATATTATCTTTATATTAATATAAGACAGTTGTTTAAAGGAATTATTGCGATTTCAAAAGGTAATTACGAACGCCAGATAAGACTTTTAACAACAGCTTTTACACCGCATGAGATTATATTCCTTGCGTTTGAATTTAACCGAATGGCTACGGAAATCCATAAATCTTATATTCAATTAAAGAAAAATAACGTTGAATTGAAACAGTTGAATGAATTCCGTTCAAACCTTATTGATACCGTAAGCCACGAGTTGCGAACTCCTCTGACAAGTATTCAGGGTTACACATCGCGTCTGATGCGTCAGGATATTGTGATTGATGAGGAAACAAAACAGAAATCTTTAAGGGTTATTAAAGAACAATCGGAACGTTTGAAACGTTTAATAGAGGATTTGCTGACAATTCCCGATATTGAGGGGATGCGTTTACGTACAAATATTGAAGAAGTTTGGATTCCCGAAATTCTTGAAGAAGCACGAGTTCTGATTAAAAATAAAGAGCAGAAAGAAATTATATTTAATGTGAGCGAAGATTTTCCGTTGGTTCAGGCAGACAGGGACAGACTGCTTCAGGTATTTGTAAACTTGCTTGAAAACGGTGCGAAATATTCATCTTCAAATATTGTTGTTGATACGGCAATTGTCGGTAAAAAAGCTAAGATATTTTTCAAAAATGATTGCGACGTTATTCCGCCTGCTAAACTCAAAAAACTTTTTGAAAAATTTATCCGTCTTGATGATAATACAACAAGAACCACACGCGGTACGGGTTTGGGATTGTTTATCGTAAAAGGTTTGATTGAAGCAATGAACGGTGAGATTAAACTTCGCAGTGACAAAACTTGCGGATTCTGTGCAGAAGTTACATTGAGGCTGGCATGAAGCGTGCGATAGAAATTGCAAAACTGGCAGGCTCGGAAATCCCCGTTGGTGCAATAATCGTCAAAGACGGTGAAGTGATTGCATCAGCATATAACCGCAAAGAGGAATTGAATGATGTTACTGCGCATGCTGAAATTCTTGCAATCCGTGAAGCTTCTCAAAAACTCAATCGTTGGCGCTTGGATGATTGCGAAATGTATGTTACGCTTGAACCTTGTCCGATGTGTGCTTGGGCTATTGTGAATTCCCGTATCAAAACCGTTTATTTTGGATCTTATGATGTGAATTACGGTGCGTTAGGCTCAAGCATCGATGTCAGAAAACTTGCCAATTCCAAAACGAAAGTTTACGGCGGAATTATGGAAGAAGAATGTGATAAAATATTAAATGAATACTTCAAGGAGTTAAGATGATTACGCAATCCGAAATTGACAAACTTGCCGAAAAGTATGAAACAGTTGATTTTATAAAAGATGATCCAATACAGTTTCCGCACAGGTTTACAAAAAAAGAAGATATTGAAATTGCAGGGTTTATTGCATCACTTGTAGCGTATGGTCAGCGAAAAGTTTTTATCAAAAAACTTGATACATTGTTCGAGATTGCACAAAACGAACCGCATAATTTTATTTTGAACTTTGAACCGAAAATATTGGGGGATTTTAATTATCGTTTTGGTAAACCCGAAGATTTTGCACAAATTTTTTCTATAATGCGCAGATTGTATGAAAAAGATGGCGGATTGGAAGAATTATTCAAATACGGTTATAAAAACTCTGACAATATGTTTATCCCTGTCTGTGACTATTTTTATTCGAGGTTTGAACCGACACAAGGTGTAAAGTTTATGGTTCCTGACCCCAAAAAGGGTGGAGCTATGAAGCGTATGTGTATGTTTTTACGCTGGATGGTAAGAAAAGGGCATGTGGATTTCGGGATTTGGGATTTTATGCCTGCATCTGATTTGTTTATCCCGTTGGATACGCATGTCGCAAGGCTTTCGCGCGAAATGGGGCTTTTGACACGCAACGCAAACGACTTTAAATCTGTTCTTGAAATAACAGAAAATTTGCGCAGATTTGATCCCGTTGACCCGATAAAATACGATTTTGCACTATTCGGATATGGGATTAATAATTAGCCTTCACCAAGGTTTAATTTAGAGAATTGAACAATTTTGTTTTTTCCGCGTTTTTTAGCATTGTACAATGCGTGTTCTGCATAGCGGATAATTGTATTTGCATCTTCTTCCGTATCTTGAATACACGGATATGTTGAAATACCGCCTGAGATTGTAATCGGGTGTCTTTCTTCTTCGCCTGCAGGAATAAATTCCATTTTTTCAATATCACGTCTGAATCTTTCAGCAAACAAGAATGCATTTTCTTCTGAAGTATTCGGAAGTATGAGCAAGAATTCCTCATCGCCGTAACGGGTTAAGATATCTTCTTTTCTTATTACCTGTTTAAGTTTGTCAGCGATTGAGCGTAACAATACATCGCCCCATTCGTAGCCGTAAATATCGTTTACAACTTTGAAAAAGTCTAAATCGAACAACAGGCAGGAAAGTTTGTTTCCGTAACGTCTTGCACGTGAAATTTCCTGTTCAAGACGTTCCTGCATATATTTTCTGTTATGAAGTCCTGTTAATTCATCTGTTGTTGATACAAGTTTCAATTTGTCGCGAAGCTCTTTATATTTCAAAAGCGCATTAGCTCTGATAACAAGTTCCATATTATCAACCGGAGTTTTGATAAAGTCAAATAACACGGCTCTTACCGTACAGCCTTTGAAAACATCGCCGATGAATAATGTCGGAGCTTTGAATTTTGTTGTCATAAGAACATCTTTGATATTCGGAACGCTTTCAACTACAACCAGACCCGGATTAAGAGTTTCGTAATCTCTTAAGTTTTCTGCATTCTCAATTCTGACGTTTGCATCTTCAATTTGAGCCAATACATCAGCTAATTTTGATTCGTTTTTATCTGTATAAACAACAATGTTTTTCATATAAAGCCTTTCTTCTATTCTTTACCACCAATAATACCATATTGAGCCGATTTAATCAAGAGGTAAACAAAATTTAATAAATCGACGGGGTTGCTTTTTCTATGTTAATATTAAGGTATGTTCAGCATAAAAATTAAACCGATGGATAAATCAGATATTGATGCCGTTATTGCACTTGAGGAGCAGGCTTACGGACAACATCACTGGTCAAAAGAATCATTTATGGGCGAATTGTCTAATGATTTGGCGAGTTATTTCAGTGCGTTTGATGAGAACGATAAGTTGGTTGCATATTGCGGATGCTGGAAAATTTTGGAAGAAGCTCATATTACAACAATTGCGGTTTTGCCCGAGTACAGGCGTAAACATATTGCAGAAGCACTTTTGAAAACAGTTATCAATGAATGTTATAAAGATATGGTGAAATTTATCACCCTTGAAGTGAGAGTCAGCAATCTTCCTGCAAAAGGTTTATATGAAAAATACGGGTTCAAGTCCCTTGGTACACGCAAAGGTTATTATCAGGATAATAATGAAGATGCGTTAATTATGTGGACAGAAAATATTTTTTACGATAAATTTAAAACGTTATTTGAAGCAAATATTAAAAACTTGGACGGGGAAATAAATATTTTATGACAGTTAAATTAATTAAAAAACAAATAGAAGGGATAAGATTGTCAGTCGGTACTGTGTTGCTGATGTTATGCTGTACTGTTCTAATCATCCTTGCGACATTTGTTCAACTTAATATCAGTCATTTTATTATTCCGAAAGGCTTGTTTGATGGGGCAGATTTGGGATTTAAGGATTTTATTCATACGTATAAGTTTATTCCGCAGATTCCCGTTGTAATGTTTGTCGGAGCTTTTTTAGGCAGAAAATACGGAATAATAAGTATTCTTTTATATATTTTGCTCGGACTTATTGCAATCCCTGTGTTTGCACTCGGAGGCGGACCGAAATACATATTTGAATATGGTTTCGGATATATTCTTGCTTATATTCCCGCTGTGTTTTTCGCAGGTTCAATTTTAAAAAGCGGTTTTTCTAACAAAAATATTTTGAAAGCTGTTTGTGTCGGGGTTTTAACCGTTCATTTAATCGGAGTTCTTTATATGCTTTTTATCGCATGTATCAAGCATGAAGGCTGGGCATTTATGAGCGGATGGATTTGTGCTCAAAGCGGTGTAAAAATAATTTATGATATGGTCTTTAGTTTTGCATTGTTGTTTTTGGCAAGGTATGCAAAGATTATTTTGTGGTTCTTTATGTAATGCTACGCACGTAGCTTTGCCGAAAAATATTGGTATTATTTTCAAGATAAACTGTTATGCCTTTAATTACAAAAACACGCAGAATAATGGTTAATTCCGACATTATCAAGAGTTGGAACTTTTTGGGTACATATTTCCATACATTCTGTGCATCTTGGATGGAAGCGGCATCCTGAAATGTTTTGCATAATCGTCGGCGGCTGCCCCTGAATTGTTTCCAATTTTGCCCCTCTGTTGGAAGGCAGTGAGCGTAAAAGTGCATTGGAATACGGGTGGTTAGGATTTGCAAAAAACTCTTTTGACGGTGCGGTTTCGACAATTCTGCCCGCATACATAACAGATGTGTAATCGGAGTTTTCGCCCACGAGCGCCAAATCATGCGTAATTAACAAAATTGATGTCTGTTTATTTCTCTTAATTTCATCAAGCAAATTCATAATTTGTGCCTGAATTGTCACATCCAGTGCCGTTGTCGGTTCGTCTGCTATAAGAACTTCAGCATTGCAGGCAAGTGCCATTGCAATGATTGCGCGTTGTTTCATTCCGCCTGAAAATTCGTGCGGATAGGCTTTCATACGCTCGCGCGCGCAGGGAATTTGAACCGCATCTAAAGCTTCTATAGCTGTTTTGTAGGCTTCGTCACCTCTAAGATTATGGTGAATTTTTATAACTTCTAAAAGCTGGTTTCCGACTGTATAAAGAGGATTTAAAGATGTCATAGGATCTTGCGGAATAAGCGCAATTTTACTGCCGCGGATGTCACGTAAATTCTTTTTATTTAAAAGGTTTTCGCCTTTAAAAAGTATTTGTCCGTCTGTAATTTTTGCTGTTTTGGGCAGTAACTGCAAAATACTCATTGCGCTTATTGTTTTTCCGCACCCTGATTCACCTACGAGTGCATGCATTTTACCCTTTTCCAAAGCAAAAGAAACATCAAAAAGTGCTTGACGAAAACCGCATTCACAGTTAAATCCGAGATTTAAATTTTTTACCTCTAAAATAGCCATAAGTCTATAATACACTATATTTCACGATATGTGAATAGTCTTATCGGATGCTTTTTGTAAACAAATGTTACAAAGCATGTTTCAAATCATGCAATTTTTCCGCACAAAAATTTTTTACATGGGTATAAGGGGAAAACACGAAGATTGAAAGGGGAAATTATGGGATTGGATAGATTGCCAAATCTTAGAGGTGCTGATATACCGAGATTTGCACCTGAACTTGAAGATGGTTATACTAACAGACAAACAGATGCACCTGTTACAGTACCTATTGGCAAAGAAAGTCAACAAACTGAACATGTAGATTTAGCACCTGCTGATGAAGTAGCAAGTGATTTGGGTGCAACTTTTAGTAACAAAGGTCAACAGGGTGCTGAAGAAGTTAAAACTGATGCACCTGTTGATGGAGCAGGGGCAGCTGTAAAAACAGATGAAGTTGCTGAAGGACAACCTGTACAAGGTGAAGTTAAGACTGATAAAGTCGCTGAAACACCTGAAACTCCACAACAACCTGTTAAAATTGAACCTCAAACTGTTGATCAAGTTCAAGAACAGATTATGTTTGAAGGTAATGAACCGCAATTAACAACTCCGAGAACATTGAATACAAAAGAAGGTCGCGATGCAGCTATAGCTCAAGCTAAAGCAGATTTTATTGCTCATGGCAGAGAAGACGGAACTGCTGTATCAGAAGATGAAGCTCAAGGTCTTGCAGAAGATTATGTAAGAAACCAAGCTTACAGAGAAGGCTTCTATTCTACAAGAACTTATCTTACAAAAGATGAATACAAAGCCGCTGAAAGTGCAAATAAACAAGCCAGAAAAGATTACTATAACGACTTAAGAGCACAAGGTGTCGGCAGACGCGAAGCCAGAAGACGTGCTAACGAATGGGCACAGGCAAATTTGGTTCATAATGAACGTCTGAAAAATAAAGATGCTTTGAGATATATTGAAGAACATCGTGATCAATTCTATGATGCAGACGGAACATTTTCACAGGCAAAATATAAACAGTTCTGTGAAGGCTTAATGAATACTCATACACAACCAGGTGAAACAAGAAACTATTATTTTTCTTTGAAAGAACGCCGCGAAGCAGCAGAAACTTTACACCTTGATGATGATGCAGTATGTGATATGGTTCACAGAGCAAGTGATGATAAAGACTATAACGGTAACGGCAGAAACTGGGAAAAAGATTATACTGAAGTTAAACAAATAGCTATAATCGGCACAGCTACAGCAGTTGTAGCAACAGCAGGTGCATTGGCAATACCTGCAGTAAGCGCAGGTGCAGGAGCAGCAGCAAGTGCAGGTGCAGCAGCAGGCGGTGCCGCTGGCGGAGCAGCAGCAGGTGCAGGTGCAGGCGCTGGCGCCGGAGTTACTATCAGTGGACTCGGTGCCCTGGCAGGTGTTCCTGTAGCAGTTGGAGGCAGCTGGTTCAGAAATCTGTTCAGAGATAACGGCGGACCTGAAAAAGCAGCTTATGCTCCGGGTAAACCGAAACCTGAACCGGAACCTGTTATTGAAGAAGATGATCCTATAGAAGTTTGTCAACTTACACCGGATGAATCTCATGAAGTTGTTCAGCAAGAAGTAAACTATTGTGCTTATCCGGTACAGCGCGGTGATAACTGGTCAAAAGTAGCACAAACTAAATACAGAGTTCAAACAGGTACAGATGCTGAAGGTAATCCTATTACAAGACCTGTAACACCTGCAGAAGCATTGAAAATTGCTCACGAATTAAAAATGGCTCACGGTATTGCAAAACGTGATTTCAATAAATGTATATTCCCGAAAGTCGGTGAAGAATTGAGATTATATAGTGAATTCGACGGATTGTATCACCCTGAACTTGCAGGTATTAAATTTATAGTTGACTGTGATGCTCAAACAGACGGTAGAATGTCAAGAGGTCCTGTGAGAGGTCAATATCAGCAGTGGAACGGACAATATAACGGTGCAGTCAGAGAACATAATATTGATGCTTACTGGTATACAGATTGCAGTAACAACAGAAGCAACATATTTGCAACAAGACCTGCACGTGATGCGGAAATGCAAAGAAGACAAGCTGAAATTAATGCAGCAGCAGGAAAATAATAATAAAAAAGACCCTCTTAAGAGGGTCTTTTAATTGTTATACCATTTGATATCGCTTTTAAGTTATTAAAAATCTCATAACCCTCAAGCGGTTTGAATTCATCATTAATTATAAAATAAGTTGAGCCTGAACCTGACATCATTGAGTGCGGGTACAGGTTTTTTATTGTTTGTAATTCGGGATAATCATCAATTACAGCCCATTCCAAATCGTTTGCAAAATCGCTTTTCCCCTGTTTTGCCGAAAATTTTGTATAAGCTTCTTTTGCACTTATGCCAAGATTTTTAGGCTTAATTAATGATACATTAAATTCTTCAAATTCAAGTGGTTCAAGGATTTCTCCCCTGCCTGATGTCATCTGTCGTCCGCCTTCCAAGCAAAAATTAAGGTCAGAACCCAGTTTTGCGCAAAGGTTGTGAAGTTCATCACGCGTCAAGGGCTGTCCAAGAAGTTCGTTAAGCCCGAAAAGAGTTCCCGCGCAATCCGTGCTTCCGCCAGCAAGTCCTGCTGAAACGGGAATGTTTTTTTCTATATAAATTTCAACCCTGTGAGGTGTCATAGGAAATAATTCTACAGCCTTATAAACAAGATTTTTCTCGTTATAAGGAATTTCTGTGCTGTTTCCTGACAAAATAATTTCAGTTTTTTCGGCAGGTTCTGCTTTTATGGTCAAATAATCATAAAGGCTTATGGTCTGCATTATGCTTTCGATATTGTGAAATCCGTCAGGGCGTTTGCCTGTAACCTTTAAGGTCAGATTAATTTTTGCGGGGCATTGGATTTTTATTGATTTCATTTTAATGCCTCTGAAAGTTTCCCAAACATTTCAATTGAAAGTTTTTCTCCGCGGATGTTTTCGTCGAGTTCTAGCTGTGAAAGTGCTGCCAAAACCTTTTCTTTTGTGAAACCGCCTGACAACAGACAATTTTTAATATTTTTTCTGCGCTGTGAAAATCCTGCTTTTATAACTTTTCTAAAATGCGTATAGTCGCTCAATTCAAGCAGAGGTTTTTCTTTTACAACAAGTTTTACTAATGCCGAATTTACTTTTGGAGCAGGATAAAATGAACGTCTGCCGACAAGTTTCATAATTTTTACATCAGCCCAGAATTGCGACAAAATCGTCAAAAGTCCGTATTGTTTGCCTGATGAATTTTCTGTTGCAACCATTCTGCGTGCAACTTCTTCTTGAACCATCAATAAAATATCAGTTATTTTGTTGCGGTTTTTGTTGTTCAAATCATCGATTTCTCCGAGCAAATGGGCAATAATCGGGCTTGTAATATAGTATGGAATATTTGCAACAACTTTAACTTTGCCCTCGCAAAGCTCTGACAAATCCTGTTTTAAAATATCATTATGAATTATTGTAAGATTTGGCGCATCAAGTTTTTGAAGTTCTCGGATTGCTTCCTCATCAAGTTCGATTGCAATAACCTGTTTTGCATGTTTTACAAGTTGTTCTGTCACAAAGCCGACGCCGGGTCCGATTTCTATAACGGTGTCATCAGGTTTTATGTCTGCAAAATCAATGATATCACTGATTGTCTGCCCGTCGATCAAAAAGTTTTGACCAAGTCGTTTTTTAGTTCTAAAGTATTTTGCCCGTTCGAAGTAGTTCATCTTACCTATAATAATACCACAGACAGGTAAATGTTTTAAATATTTTCTTTTGATATTTTTGTGGATGTTATAATTGAGTTAAGGAGTTAGTCATGCAAACGGCACATAAATTAGGGAAAGAAGATATTCTAAAGTTATTTAGGGAAGGTTGTAAAAGTTCTTGCAAAATCGGAATGGAGTATGAAAGACTGCCGATTTTTCCCGTTACATCTAAGGCTGTTGATTATGGTTCAGAGTTTGGAATTTGTAATTTTTTGAGAAATTTTGCAAGAGAGGAAAATTGGGATTATATTACTGATGATTATAATATTATCGGCTTAAAACAGGAGCATGACACAATTACGCTTGAACCCGGGTGTCAGGTGGAATTGAGTATTAAGCCCGAAAATTCAATTCATGAGCTTAAAAATAAAATTGAGGTTTTAGATAAGCAGATGAAACCTGTTTTGGACAAATTTAATATAAGTTTGCTGAATTACGGTGTATCTCCTCTTTCTACAAACAAAAATATCGGGCTTATACCTAAAAAACGCTATAAACTTATGGCAAAATATCTTTGGGGAATTTTGTCGGATGTTATGATGCGAGAAACTGCGGGAATTCAGTGCTGTATTGATTTTGAAAACGAAGAAGATGCCGTGCAGAAGTTCAAAATTGCAAATAAACTTACCCCGTTTATGACTGCTATGTTTGCAAATTCTCCGATAAGAGGCGGAGTTGAAACGGGTTATAAGAGTTTTCGCGCACTTAGCTGGCTCAATACCGATAATGACAGATGCGGTTTTGTCGGGCAGATTGATGATAAGTTTTCGTTTGATGAGTATGTTGATTATGTTCTTGAAACCCCGATGATTTTTATTAATCGTGAAAATGACGTTGTGCCGATTAACGGTAAAATAAATTTTGCGGAATTTATGCAAAATGGTTATGAGGGGTTTGAGGCTGATATTCAAGATTTTGAACTTCATGCAAACCTTTATTTTCCAGAGGTTAGGATGCGTAATTTCTTGGAAATCAGAAACCACGATTGCGTCGGCAAAGGTTTGCAATACTCAATTTTGGCAATTTATAAAGGAATTTTATACAGCCATTGCGCAATACAAGAGATTGAAGAACTTTTTGCACCGTTTGATTACAGAGATTTTTCCGAACTTCGCTATAATGTTCCAAAAAGTGCATTGAATGCTAAAATCGGTAAATATTACGCAAAAGATATTGCAAAGGAAATATTATATATTGCCGAAAAAGCTCTTATAGAAACTGATACGGGTGAAGAAAAATTTCTTGATGCGATAAAAGAGTATGCGCTTGCAGGAATTTGTCCTGCGGATGTGATTATCCGAAACTGGAATGGCATTTGGAATAAAGATATTAAAAAATTGATTAAATATGTAAGTGTATAATATAAAAAACGCGGAACTTTCAGTCGTTCCGCGTCTTTTATCGATTACCGTCATCTGAGATATGCGGCGATAGCGCTCAGCTTTCCCATTATCCGGAAAGTTTCACCCATCAGGTAACCGTCCGTATCCCGCCTTATATTGTGTGTGACATGTGCCACGGGGTGTACTCCCTTGCCCTGATTGAACCACAGGTTCGGCATTTCATTCACACGGATGACCGAAAATCTCTCGGAGGATTAGGTTTGGGATACTGATTTTTTCACCACTGGGCGGCTTATTCAGGGACTTATTAAAGTTTATTGTCACTTTCTAAATCGCCTACTGTGTGATTTTATCGTTTATTATTTTTCCTTTATTTCCAACCTTTTAGGCTGTTTGTGTTTTATTTCAACCTTTGGAATTGTTATTGTCAAAATACCTTTGTCATAAACCGCTGTACTTTCTTCGGTTTTGACGGGATGATCAAAAGAGATTGTTCTTTGATATCTGCCGTAACGAAACTCGGATGTATGGCAGCGTTCGTTTTTGGCTTTTTCTTCTTTTTCTTCGGCTTCTTCGTGAATTTCTGCCGTTATTGTCATAAACTCGTTATCAAGTTCGACTTCAATATCGTCTTTGTTCACTCCCGGAAGTTGGACTTTTACTTTGTAGTTTTTGTCGTTTTGTTTAACTTCTACTGCGGGACGCCAGATGGAAGTTTTTTTGACGTTCAGGGGATTTGCGTGAACCAGAAGCGTGTCGCGCAAAAAGTTATTTAATTCATTATGAATACTGTCAAAGTAAAAATCAGGTTCTCTGATTATTAAGTCATGTTTCATTTATTTACCCTTTCCGTAGATATTGGTATTTGTTCAAAGGTTTTGGTCAGTCACTTCGCTTTTCTGTCATCCTGAACTTGTTTCAGGATCTAATAAATGCTCGTTCCCGTTTTTTCCTTTCACATCTTCACAATAAACTTTTTTTCAGTTATTTTCATTAGACTTTGTGTTAATTAATTGTGCTCATACTATGCACTTTTGTGTAATAGAATAAATGGTTATGTTTGGTAAAATCACACAGTAGGCGATTTAGAAAGTGACGACAAACTTTAATAAGTCCCTGAATAAGCCGCCCAAGGGTAAAAAGAAAAAAGGAGGAAATATTTTATGGCAATAAAAATGTTAATTTTTGATTTCCGCGACAGCGAAAAAAAGTTTTTTGAGGAAAATAAATTTGAAAATTTTGATATAACTTTTTTTAAAGAGAGTTTAAATGAGGATACGGTGAATAATTTAACTCCCGAGCAACTGGAACAGACTGCTGTCATAAGTGTTTTTATAGATTCGGAAGTTACTCAGGCTGTCATCGACAAATTTAAGAATTTAAGAACTGTTTCAACACGTTCAACGGGAATTGATCATATTAACCACAAGGCGTGTGTTGATAAAAATATTGATGTCATTAATGTAGGAACTTATGGGGCAAGGTCTGTTGCGCAATATACAATGGGTTTGATGATTGCTTTAATAAGAAAAATTATACCTGCATCACGTTATGTATTGAATAAAGACAGTGCGTGCGACTCATTTTTAGGCCGTGATATTTCAAAACTTACAATCGGTGTTATCGGAACGGGGTCTATCGGTGCTGCTGTATGTAAGCTTGCTCATGCGCTTGATATGAAGGTTTTGGCTTACGATTTGGTTCACAGACAGGAACTTCTGGAAGTAGTCGAATATGTTGATTTTGATAAACTAATCAGAGAATCTGATGTTGTTACTCTGCATGTTCCATACACCGGTGAAAATCAAAATATGATATCGGCAGAGCAATTTAAAATGATGAAAAAAGATGCTTATATTATAAACACTTCACGCGGAGAAATCCTTGATACTATTGCTTTGTATGATGCAATTACATCAGGTGAAATTGCAGGTGCGGGGTTAGATGTAGTTTCTTGTGAAACCTACAGTTTTAAATGCAACCAATTTGCAAAACGTTTAGGTGAAGATATGACATGTATGAGAGAGGCTGAAACAGTTGAAAAACTCGCTCAAATGCCAAATGTTATTGTAACGCCTCATATTGCCTATGAAACTCAAGATGCCGTAGATTACCTTTTGGAAATGACTTTCAAAGGTATTCAAGACTGTATTCAAGGCGGCAGCGAGTTTAAAAATTTATGATTTAACCATAATCTGTGAGGAGATTACCCCGAAAAGGTAATCTTTTCTTTTATACAGCTTAAAACCTTTGCTTTCAAAATCTTTGATTAATTCGGCAGGTATTGGGAAAATTTGCCTTGACTTTATCAGGTAAGAATAAGCCGGAGCGTTGTCGGTAAATCTTGAAACAATCAAGGGTGTCAGTTTGTCATAAATTTTGCTGATAAGATTTTTTTCGCCAAAATCAAGGTGGAGAAATTTTCCGTTCGGTTTTAGAATTCTGTAAACTTCCTCTACGGCTTTTTCTGCGTTTTGAATATTTCTCAGTCCAAACCCCATTGTTACGATATCGAACGTATTGTCCTCGTATGGCAGACTTGTAGCATCACCTTGAAAAAACTGTACGTTCGTATACTTGTCTTTTGCAATATCAAGCATATTCTCGGAAAAATCAATTCCCGTAACGCAGGCTTGAGGTTGTATTTTTTTTATTAATCCTGCCAAATCACCCGTACCGCAGCACAAATCAAGTACATTGTCATGCGGTTTTATATCAAGACTTTTTATGCACGCTGATTTTACGCCCAAATGTGTCCCAAACGACATAATGTTATTTATCATATCGTATCTTTTGGCAATCATATTGAACATTGTATGAATAGCTTCGGGTGTTTTCATAATTTGTTACCTTTTTGCTTAATTTTAATATTAACATATAATGAAATTATGAACATAGCTTTTATTCCTATAGATAATCGTCCTGTCTGCTATACCTTGCCTGAGCAGATTTGCGCAATGAATAACAATATAAACCTTTTTATGCCCGAGCGCGGAATGCTTGGCGGACTAACAAAAATTGCTGATGTTGACGGGATTTTTGATTGGTTTAAGAACTTGCGTGATATAGATGCTGTTGTAATGTGTCTTGATACGATTGCTTATGGCGGACTTATCCCTTCACGCCGTTCAAATGATACATTTGAGCAAATTAAAAAACGTGTTGAAAGATTTAAAAATTTGCTCGACGGTAAAAAAGTTTACGCATTCTCAAGTATTATGCGAATTTCCAATAACAACATTAATCAAGAGGAAAAAGAATATTGGGCAGATTACGGTAAAAAGATTTTTGAATATTCTTATCACTTTGATAAGTTCGGTTCAGAGCCTGAAAATGATATTCCCGACGAGATTTTACAGGACTATCTTGAAACCCGCAAAAGAAACTTTGAAATAAACAAGCTGTATTTGGATTGGAATTTAGACACACTTGTCTTTTCAAAAGATGATTGCGCCGAATACGGGCTGAATGTTAAAGAAGCCCGCGAGCTTGAAAAGCTCGGCGGGCTGACCAAAACAGGTGCTGATGAAATCCCGATGACACTTCTTGCGCGTGCAATTAAAAAAGATTTAAAAGTCGCTCCGATTTTCCTTGCTCCCGAACATAAACACCTTATTTCAAATTACGAAGATGTTTCTATCGAAAAATCTGTTCTCGGACAGTTGGAGCTTGCAGGATGCAGGGTTTGTGAACCTGATGATGCTGATATTCTCCTCTATGTGAACAATTTTGAAAATCATCAGGGCGAAATTGTTATGAAAGTTGATACAAAACCGTTTTCAGGTGACTGGTTTGAACCCGATAAGCCCTATATGATTGCAGATGTAAGGTTTGCAAACGGGGCGGATAATGCGTTTGTGGAAAAATTATTTGAAACCGGATTCGGTGAAAATTTTTGCGGATATTCGGCATGGAACACTTCTGCAAACAGTCTCGGAAGTCTTATTTGCGGGGTGAAAATCAAAGCAGATAACAATGATGCTTTCAAAAGATTACAAGCCGTTCGTTTGCTTGATGACTGGGCTTATCAGGCAAATGTGCGCCAAGCCGGCACTATGGATATAAAAGGTTTGATGAAACCCTTTGAGGATAGAGTATTTGCACAATTAGGCATAAAGTACAATGTCAATTACAGCTTCCCGTGGGACAGATTGTTTGAGGTGGAAGTTGAGCTTAGTTGAGATTATAGCCCTTGCGGTTGCAATGGGCATTGATTGTATGGTTGTTTCCTTTTCACAAGGTCTGGTTTTAAACTCTAATCGCCTGAAAAATTCTCTTGCTCTTGCGCTTACAATGGGTTTGTGTCAGGGAATAATGCCTTGTTTCGGGTATTTGGGAACGGAAATGATAAGCAAATACGTTGCACCATACAGCAAGTGGCTTGTCTTTACAATATTTATGTTTCTGGGTGTAAAATTTATATATGAGGCTTTTCAAGAGAAAGAGGAAAAAATTTGTTGTATAGATTTTAAATGTCTTATGTTAATGGGAATTGCAACAAGTATTGATGCTTTTGCCTCGGGGATTACGCTCAAACTCACACATACTCCGCTTTTATTATCCGCAGTCATTATAGGTTTAATGTCATGGTGGATGTCTTTAAAAGGTTTTTGGCTTGCGGTATTTTTCCAAAAACTTCCGTCAAAATTTTTGGAAATTGCAGGCGGAATAATCCTTATAGTAATGGCAATCAGTGCAATTATTTAAATCTTTTACAATTCTTAATACGTGTTAAAATCATGGAAACGCATGCCATGAGCATGATTTCATGGTTTAAACTGCTCAAATCATGTCACAGCTTAAATTTTAGCATGATTGACTTTTGAAAACGGCTGTATTGCTTGTATTTAAAGGGTTTGTTACAAATATTCACAATAACATGTTCTGCCCTTGAAATAATTTTCTGATTTTTTATAATTAAAGTATAGAGAGGTGAAACACTTCACTAATGGGGCTTGGGGCGAAACCGGAGCGGGAAATCCGCATGCTTATTGCATGGTAAAAAGTCACGGTTACCATACTTGGGTAAGATATTTTAATTGGAGATTTTATAAATTGTTTAGAAGTAGGGATATGGGCAGAGCAGTTGCGGTTAGAAGATGGACACCAACTGCATTGGAATGTTATAAACGCGGATGTAATTGCGAAGGCTGTTTTTATAGAGATTTCTTCAGCGGTTCTTCTCAAAAATGCCAAATGAAAGCATCTGTGCTTGAACTTGTAAGAGTTATCGGAACTCCTAACGTTGAATTACAGCAATTTATTATAGAAGATTAGGGCAAAAGGGCTTTAAATTTTCAAAAATATGTGCTATAATATAAAAGCATTATGTTATAGGAGGTTCACATGCACATTCACGTTAACGGAAGAAACATTGAAATCACTGATGCTATTAAAGCTTATGTGAAAGAAAAAATCGGTAAAGTAGTTAACCACTACGACCAAATCCAAGGAATTGACGTTGTATTGTCAGTTATCAAAAACCCTTCCGCTTCCGGAAAACACGTAGCTGAAGTAAGCTGTAAATTGAATTCAGGAGATGTTGTCCGCTGTGAAGAATCAGCAGATTCTATGTATGAAAGCATTGATTTGCTTGCTGATAAACTGGACAGACAAGTTAAAAAATTCAAAGAAAAAAGCTTAAGTTCAGACAAAGCTTCTATCAGAACAGAAGTTCAGGAAGAAGCGGTTGTAGAAGAATAAATTTAAAGGGGGCGTAAGCCCCTTTTTTAAGGTCAAAAATGATTAACGGTAAAAAAGTAGTTGTAATAATGCCCGCATATAATGCGGAAAAAACTCTTAAACAAACCTATGACGAAATCTACAAGGATTTTGTTGATGAGGTTATTCTTGTTGATGACAATTCGCAGGATAACACTAAACTTGTCTCTAAAGAGCTGAATATTACGACTATTGTGCATAAAGAAAATAAGGGTTACGGCGGCAACCAAAAATCCTGCTACAAGGCAGCTCTTAAAGCAGGCGCTGATATTGTTGTAATGCTTCATCCTGATTATCAATATACACCGAAACTTATTCCTGCAATTGTCTGCATGATGGCATTTGAACAATATGATGCGGTTTTAGCTTCCCGTATGCTCGGAAATTCCGCGCTCAAAGGCGGAATGCCTTTGTATAAATTTATTGCGAACAAGTTTTTAACAGGATTTGAAAACTTTTTTACAGGCGAAAAATTGTCAGAATACCACACAGGTTTTAGAGGTTTTACGCGTGAAGTCTTAGAAAACCTTGCGCTTGCCGAATGTGATGATGACTTTATTTTTGATAATGAAATGATTGCACTTTTGTTTTTTAATAACTACAAAATAGGTGAAGTTTCTTGTCCTACAAAGTATTTTAAAGAAGCATCATCAATAAACTTTGTCCGTTCATGCAAATACGGACTTGGAGTTTTGGCAGTCAGCTTGAAATACCGACTTGCAAAATGGGGTTTGAAATCCAAAATCTTTAAACCTGATGCAAAGAAATTGGACTTGGATACAGAAATTGAATATTATTTCAAATAAAAAACGACCTCTAACAGAGGTCGTTTTTTATTTAATCCTTTTTGTTTTTTCGCCTACTTTGAAATTTTTCCAACACCCAATGTGGCGGGGGCTACGCCCCTACATTACGTTAGCTGGTTTCTTTTGAGCTGTAGCACCCGGAATTGATTGCCAGTTTGCTGCCATGATTTTTTTGAATGATTTCAAAGCAGTGTCTTCCAATTCGCCGAGTTCTTCTGCTTCCATAATCAATTCTCTTAACGGTAATAATGCTCTTTGATCTCTAAGAACACCCAATGCAGCTGCTGCACCTGCTCTTACCAATTCATTTTCAGAACGGTTTTTCATAACGTCAATCAATGCGGGAACTGCTTTTGCATCGTTCAATTTACCCAATGAAGTTACTGCATAAATTCTTACGTTTACCCATTCGTCATACAACATATTAATTACTTTATCAACAGCTTTTTTATTGCCGATTTCACCCAAAGCGCGGGTTGCATCGCATCTTACGTTAACTTTTTCGTGGTCAAGAGATTCCATCAATGCATCTGTTGCAACATCACCGATTTCAATCAATGCATCTGTTGCTGTAATACAAACTTGAGGGTTTTCGTCGTTTAATGCTTCTACCAAAGGTTCAACAACGATTTCACCGCCCAAACGGCCCAATGCGCGAGCTGCACGAACTCTTACGTCAACGTTTCTGTCTTCACGTAATGATTCAATCAAGTGAACTGTAGCTTTGCAATCGCCTAATTCGCCAAGAGCGCGGGCTGCGTATAATCTTACAGAACCGTTTTTGTCATGTTTCAAAACTTCAATTAACGGCTCAACAGCTTTTGAATCGCCCATTTCACCAAGAACACGTGCTGCATTATATCTGACTTTTTCAGAATTGCTTGTTTTCAAATCAACTAATAATTCATCAAAAGATTTTTTAACTTGTTTTTTCTTGCTGTTCACACTAATTGTCATTAAATTTTTCCTCCGACACAATAAGATATTCCACTACACTTATTTATAAAAAATTTTGAGAATAAAATATTGCCTTTTTTACCTACTTTTGTTAAATTTTATTAACAATCCACTTAGTGCAGTTATTTTTTTAAGGGTAAAACTAACACTTTATATTATCAATATAACATATTTTTTATATTTTGTGTTAAATTGGAACAAAATTTGTAAAAAACATGCTGTTTGTTTTTTTAAAATTTGCGCTCTTTCAATTATATTAGAGCAAAATTTTTCATAAAAATTCACAATTACTACTCACTACAGATAGTAATAATAAACTCGCTACCCTTGCCAACCTCACTGTTTACAGTAATTTCACCTTTATGCTTTTCAATAATCTTTGTACAAATCGCCAAACCGAGCCCTGTTCCAACCCCCGAACTTTTGGTCGTAAAACCTGCTGTAAATATCTTGTCGAGCTGGTTTTGGGGTATTCCTCTGCCTGTGTCTTTTATCTTTACAACAAGCTTTTTGTCAATAAATTCTGTTGTAATTGTAATAGTTCCACTACCTTCAATTGCTTGGCATGCGTTAACAAGAATGTTCATAAATACTTGATTGAGCATGTTCGGAAAGCATTTCACCATTGGGATTTTGCCGTAGTTTTTAATTATCTCGATACGGTTTTTTGTTTCGTGTCGGATTAAGTCTAACGTCAAATCAAGCTCTTTGTTAATATCAGCTTCCTGCTGTTCTGCTTCATCAAGGCGAACAAATCTTTTCAGAGAAGTTACAATATTGCTAATTCTGCTTATGGCTTCTTTGTCCACTTCATTAATGTCTGTAAGCATTTCTTTTAATTCAGTGTCTTCTATTGAGCCAAGCAGTTTTGCGACTATTCCGTTATTTGATTTTATTGAGGCGACGGGTGTGTTGATTTCGTGGGCAACGCCTGCAACAAGCTGACCCAGTGATGCCATTTTCTCCGAATTTATTAATTGAATTTGAGTTTCTTTCAATTCTTTGATGGTTTGAATATTTTTTTGATAGAGTTCTGCTGTTGTAATTGCGTTTGAAAGTTGAGTTGAAATTGCTTCAAGAATTTCTATTTCCTCCGTCAATTCTCGTTTTTGGTAACTGAGTAAAACTATGATGCCTTTTAGGTTTTGGGCATTATAAATCGGAACGGTTATTCGCATTACGGGCTGTTTAAAAGGTTTTGCTCCCGTGTATTCCATCAATACATTAGATACCGCAATCTCTCTTGTATCAATAGTATCAAAGCTGATTTTAGTATTTGTTTTTTCGACTATAAAATAGTCCCCTTCAGCTTTTGCGTAGTAAGCTTTGAATGCATTGAACATTATTGCAAGTTCTTTCAAAGCTGATTGAATGATTTGCGACAGTTCCAAACTTTCCCTAATATTGTTTGAAACTTTGTTTATAAGCGCAATTCGGATTGCCTGACTTTGTGCTTTTTGTTTTATTTTTTGTAAATCCTGATTTTCTTCAAGAAGTTTTTCATACTTTTCTTGAAGCTTTTCATTTTCTTTGTTAGCGTTTTGAAGTTTATTTTGCGCGCTTACATCAGTAAAGAAAATTATTGTGTAATTACCTTTTTTAATGGCTTGCAAATCGTAATAATATATGCGGTTTAATTCCGACTGATAAGAAATTCTTGCAAAAAAATCTTCTTTGGATACGACTGCATGATAGATAGGAGAATAGATTTCGATGTTTTCGGAGTTAAGCGGACAGATATCAAAATTTGAGTTGTGCGAGAATTTTTTCAGGTTTGAAAAATCTTTAAACCACCTTTTAAAAGTATGGTTACGATACACAACATCGTTTTTTTTATTGATAATTAATACAGCATCCCTAAACTGCCTGAAAAAATCAAACTTTTTCATAATAATATTATATTTCATTTATTGTTTTCTTGCAATTTATTTAATGTAATAAAATGTAAATAATGTTGTTTTAATAGACAAAAATTTCTTTTTGGGTTTTTACATAATAGTGTAGAGTAATAATGAAAGAAGGTAAAATATGATAAGTAAAATTGGTACAAGACCGCAAACTGCAAAATTAAACAATGTACTACCGGCACAAATCGACTTTGCAAAATTAAGACAAGCAGGGGTTAGATCTATTAATTTAGATGGTAAATATGCTCAATTTAACGGGGAGAATAAAAATTTTTTAATTTTCACTAGAGAAGGTGCAATAAAATTTATTAAAAGTATTATCAAATAAAAAACAGCCTCTTTAAGAGGCTGTTTTTTTAGTTATTTAACTTAAACACTTGCCAGTTCTTTTGCTCTTTCAAGTTGAAGCGTGCAAGTTGTTACGTCGCATACGCAAGATGGTCCGAAGTATTGGATTGCTCCGGGGAATAAATATTTATCATTCATTGCCCAGTCTTCTCTGTTTTGTTCAAGCTGTTTGAACACAGGACCGTCAAGTTTTACCAATGCTTTTTGGATAACAGGTTTCATTTCGCCGTGGCGTTTTTCCATGTTCATCATCATTGTAAGAGGAATACCGCCTGCAATCCATTGGTCAGCAGGTTGTGTAAGGTTTCTTACTGATGACAAGTAGCCTGTCAAACCGAAGTTGATTAATGCAAATGCGTTGTAGCCTAATGAGTAGCAGTAATCAGCGTCGAAGTTTGACGGGAATGCACATCTGCCTTCGTAACCGAAGAAGTGAGACTGCGCATTGAATTTACCTGAATAGCTTCCTTTTGCTTTCATTTCAGATAATCTTGCAGAAATCATTTCAATTAAAAGTTTTTCTGTTTCGATTTTTGAAACCTGAACGTTACCGTGAGGGTCGCGGTCAGCAAGCAATTGAGATTTAATCAATGTCGGAAGTGAGCTGTAAACTTTAGCGTTTGAAGCGTCTAATCTGCTTTCAACAGCTTCAAAACTTACTGCAACGCCTTCTTTTTCCATTCTTGCCATAACATCGTTCAAGTTTGAAATCATTGATTTCATTTCAGGAATGAATTCGATTAAGCCTTCAGGAACGATTGCGATACCAAAGTTTTTGCCCATTTCTGCACGTCTTGCAATAATGTCACACATATAATTAATAATGCTTTCGAGTGACATTTTCTTTTCTTCAACTTCTTCTGAAATTAAAGTTACGTTCGGCTGAGTTTGTAAAGCTGCTTCCAAAGCTACGTGAGAAGCTGAACGACCCATGATTTTTACAAAGTGCCAGTATTTTTTAGCAGAATTTGCGTCGCGTTGAATGTTTCCGATAAGTTCTGCATAAGTTTTTGTAGCTGTATCAAAACCGAATGAAATTTCGATTTGTTCGTTTTTCAAATCGCCGTCGATAGTTTTAGGGCAACCGATAACCTGAATGCCTGTATTGTTTTTAACAAACCATTCAGCCAAAAGCGCTGCGTTAGTGTTTGAATCGTCACCGCCGATGATTACAACGGCAGAGATGTTTAATTTTTTACAAACTTCCAAAGATGATTTGAATTGTTCTTCAGTTTCAAGTTTAGTTCTGCCAGAACCGATGATATCAAAACCACCTGTGTTTCTGTATGCGTTCATGAATTCGTCTGTAAATTCAACGTATTTTCCTTCGATAATACCGGAAGGACCGCCTAAGAAACCATAAAGTTTGTTAGCTGAATTTGCGCTTTTCAAAGCATCATACAAGCCTGCGATAACGTTATGTCCGCCGGGAGCTTGTCCGCCTGAAAGGATTACGCCGACATTTCTAACTTCAGATGAATGAGAAGAAGAAGTGTTTTTGAAAGTTACGACAGGTTTGCCGTAAGTATTTTTGAATAATTCTTGAATTTGTTCCTGGTCTCTAACTGATTGAGTAGCTGAACCTTCTGCCATTTCAAGACAATTGATGCCTGAAGCAAGGCTTGATGGAAGTTTCGGCTGATACTTTAATCTTTCGATTTGTAATGGTGAAAGTTTTTCCATATTTCTCTTCCTTTATATTTGTCTACGACAACATTGTACAATAAAAAATAATTTTTACATAATAAATATTATCGACCGTGCCGCTCGACCCGCCACATTAAATTTTGTATAAATTTTAACGGCAATCACTACTTAACGAAACGATAACGGGTCAGTCATTGTTTGAGCGCAGCGAGTTTGACTGACTTAGGTTGAGTTTAGTAGTGATTAAACGGTTAGCGTGTTTCTCTTTCTTGTGCAGAGTTCTTTCTCTTTCCATCGCAAGAAAGAGAAAGAACTACTGCTGCGGGGTGTGGGGATGCAGAGTCCCCACATACTTATAATATTTATTATGAAAAATTTTATTTTTGTCATATTATAGATGTATAAGATTATAGGGAGAAAAAATATGACATTAAACAGAATTGGGATTGATGTAGGCGGAACTAATGTTAAGATTGCTCTTGTAAATGATGAAGGGCAGATTATTTATTCAAACTCTGTTCCGACACGTGCCGAAATGGGTTATGAATTTACGGTTAATAATATAAAACAAGCTATTTATGACCTTTTGAAAGAAACAAAACTTGAAGCAAAAGATATTGAAGGTATCGGTTTTGGTTTCCCGGGTCAGGTTGATTATAAAGAGGGTATTGTCAGAAATGCTCCAAATATTCCTGGTTGGGTTGAAGTTCCCATTGCAAAAATATTTGAGGAAGAATTTCATATTCCGACACGCGTTGACAACGACGTAAGATGCGCAGCTTTGGGCGAGCTTAATTATGGCGCAGGCAAAGGATGCGAAAACTTAATCTGTATTACTGTCGGAACAGGTATCGGTTCAGGTTTAATCGTTAACGGTAAATTGGTTCGCGGCGCATCAAATGCGGCAGGCGAAATCGGTCATATCAAACTTCAAATGCATGACGGCCCGATTTGCGGATGCGGTGATACAGGATGTATGGAAGCTTTTGCGTCAGGTCCTGCTATTGTTGCTATGGCAGAGGATTATATTAAAGGCGGAAAATCAACCAAATACAGAGAAATGGCAAACGGAACACCTTTGACACCTTATATTGTGTGTGAAGCCGCAAAGGCAGGCGATCCTGTTGCGCAGAGAATTTTTACTATTATGGGTGAATATATCGGAATCGGTATGGCAGGTGTCGTTAACCTTCTTAACCCCGAAAAAATTATTATCGGCGGCGGTGTTGCAGATGCAGGTGATTTGCTTATCAAACCTCTTGTTGAAACATTGAAAAAACGCGCAATGAAAATTGCAGGTGAAACCGTTGAAGTTGTTCATGCACAATTAGGCAACACAGCAGGTGTAATCGGCGCAAGCTTATTGATTGAAAGTTAGAAATGATTTACTTTTTTTACGGCGAAGAAGATTTTGATATAGAAAATGAGATTGGGAAACTTAAAAAAGGACTTGATAAAAATTTCCTTGAAATGAGTTTCAAAACCTTTGATAATCCAAAGTTTCCCGACTTAATTTCTATCCTGCGTTCTCAGCCGATGATGTTTGGCAAGATGCTTATCGTAATCAATTGTCTTGATTATTTTTCAAAAACTTTTGAAGATAAAGAGATGAAACAAATTCAAGAAGCGCTTGAGGATAACAATGAAAACCTTGATATAGTCTTTGTTGCACAGCTTCCGAGAGGTGAGGGCAAGAAACTTGACAGCCGTAAAAAATTCTTTAAACTTTTATCTAAACAGAATGCTAAAGAATGCGCCGTAATTCCGACTTACAAAACCGCAGAGCTTGAAGCAAGAATTACAAAAATCGCTAAAGATAAAGGGGTTAAACTTGATAAAGATGCGATGACCGCACTGATTTCTCAAATCGGAAACAATCTTCGCCAAATTGATAAAGAACTTGATAAGCTCAAACTTTTTGCGTATCCGAAAGATGTTGTAACAGCTCCAATGGTTCGCGAAATTTGTATCTCTAACGAGGATTTGTTTGCTTTTTCTGACTTTTTGATGGAAAACCGTAAGGACAAAGCCTTGCTTGAATACAGAAAACTTCTTGATACACGCTATCCTTTGGAGATTTTGTCGACATTGCAGACAATGCTAAGACGCTGGATTATCTTGAAGTCAAAAGCAAAAACATCAAGTTCAATGGAGCTTTCAAGAATGACGGGAATGCATGAGTATGTTGTAAAACTCAATTTACAAAAGCTTAAAAATACAAACCTTAAAGATTTGGTAAAGTTAAAACAAAATTTAACTGATGCGGAATATCGTATTAAGGCAGGGCTCGCGCTTGATGTTGAAAAAGAGGTGGAAAATGCCTTGTTTAGATAATTATCCGTTTTTAACTAAATATTTTACATCAGGTGTCGAAAGCGGGAAAATGGCTCACTGTATTTTGTTTTACGGCTCTGATATTGAGGCGCAGTATAATCTTGCGCTTGAAATTGCAAGAATGCTTAACTGCAAAGGTACTCACACTCCGGAGTGCGGATGCTTGAATTGTAATTGGATAAGAGAAAATAAACACCCTGCAGTCTTGACTGTTTCCAAAGTTGATAACAAACCTGCTGATGATACATCAAAAACGGTTATTTCTATTGAACAGGCAAGAATGATTAAAAACGACCTGCTTGTAACTTCTGACTATCACAGGGTTTTAATATTTTGTGACCGCGACAAAGACGGCAATATCAGAGGATTAAATCAACAGGTTTTTCAGGCAGATTCCGCAAATGCATTGTTGAAAACTTTTGAAGAACCGCCCGAAAATACAACATTTATATTTTTGACAAAAGATAAATCCGATATGATTACGACTGTTGTTTCGCGTGCGCAGTGTTTTTATGTGCCTTCGATGAAGGATGATGAGAGAGATTTTTCGCTTGTTAAAGATGCAATGGACGGATATTTGGAGCTTGAACGCGGTGAAGTTTTGGACTTTTACGATAAAATTTTAGAGATTGCAAAAATGACTGATGCTGAGGAAGTTTTCACTCAGATGCAGAATTATATTGAAAGTCTGCTTCGTGCAAACCTTGATAATATGGGACTGAAAGTTAAGTTAATTGCGGATTTGAAGGCTATTGAACAGGCAAAAAAAGAAAACCGCCTGAATATGAATATTCAGACGATTATCGAAACTTTGAGTTTTAAGCTTATATTATAAACTTTTCGTTTTCATAGATAAGCGTGTCATCGGCAAAGATTTTGCCGCCGTTTTTCATATTTTTAATCATGTCCCAGTGAAGTCCTGATACATTTTTTCCGCCAGTTTCTGGATATGATGCACCGACTGCCATATGAATTGATCCGCCGATTTTTTCGTCAAATAAAATATTACCCGTAACTTCTTGGATTTCATCGTTTGTTCCGATTGCAATTTCGCCGATTCCTTTAGAACCTTCATCCATATTGAACATAGCTTCCAAATAGTCTCTGCCTGTTTCGGCTTCAAATTTTACAATCTGTCCGTTTTCTATCCATAAGTGAACGCCTGTTGCACTGTTTCCGCGGTAGTTTTGCGGAAAATCAAAGTAGATTTCGCCGTTAATATCATCTTCAACAGGTGATGTGAAAACTTCGCCGTCAGGATAGTTGTTTAAGCCTGAACAGCTAATCCATTTTCTCCCTTCAACGCCAAAGGTAATATCTGTTTTTTCGCCTACTATACGAACTTTTTTAACGTCGTTCAAATAGTTTGCCCATCTGCTTTGTTTTTCATCAAGTTCTCTCAATTTTGCAACAGGGTCGTCTAAATTCAAGTAACAAGAATTAAAAAGAAATTCTGAGTATTCATCAAATGACATTTTAGCTTCCTGCGCAAGAGCATGTGTCGGAACATCTGCCACAACCCAGGATGCTTCACCTTTTGCCGAGCGTTCCATTAGAGTTTTTGACAAACCTTGTGATGCTTTTGAACGTCTTGAGAGTTTGTTTAAATCTGCGCGTGCCATGTTTTTTGTGTTCATAGGCGCACCGATTGAGATAAATTTATCAATTGTTTTATATTCAAGCTCAATAATCGGGTCAATAAAATCCAATTGCTCATCAGAAGCGTATTTGATAAAAATATCGGAGAAATCTTCAAAAGATGTTCTCATAATCGGATGTCCGCCCTTTTCGATTACGCGTTTATAGACGGCTTTAACCAAATCTTTTGCATAAATGCTTGTTGCTCTGATTTGTACCAAATCGCCTTTTTGTACGTTTGTTGAATAATCAACCAAAACTTCTGCATATTTATCCCAAATTGATTTCATATTCTGACCTCCTGTTTTTATTTTAGCATAAAGTTATTACCAGGGGTAGTCTTTACTTATTTGCCAACCGTCAAGCATTATGAGAGCTGCACACCAACTGCCTTGATAATAATCCGGAGAATCTCTTCTTGTACAAGAATAACCATTGTTTTCATTTAGCATTGTGCTTCTGTCGTATCCAAAACCTACAGGTCGTAATTGATTGGATTTTTTGTCAAAATAAAAAACAAAACCATCTATTCCCATCATATTAGGAGCTTTTCGGGCATTAATATCAATAGTTACACGCATCTGTAAGTCAAAAAAATGCGAAATAGTTATTGCTGATCCGTTAGAAAGTATATATATAGGATTTTTTGTAACGTTATTTCCTTGTCCTCCGTCCCAAGCCCAGCTGGTAAATATATTTTTTGTTCCAAGAGTATTCATGCGCCAGTAAAATTTATCATTAAGTCCGGAAATTGTTTTACTAATTTTTAAATACGGTAATATATATTTGTCTGCAAAATCTGTATTACTAAGTTCAAAATCCCAGTTTGAGATATCACCATGTTCTTGCTTTGCTGAATTAACAGCTTGCGAAAGTATTGAATATGACGCTTTAAGCTGATTGATAGTGACATGTTTTTTATAATTTTGGATTAATGCAGGTATGGTGATTGCTGCTACCACGCCAATAATGCCCAAAGTAATTAAAACTTCAGCTAACGTAAAGGCGAAAAGCCTTGTTGTGTGGCTATCCTGTTGGGGGGGGGGCAATTTTTAGCTTTTATAACCATAAATTAATCCTCTAATGATTCGTGACCGCTCTTGTGTGATTTTAAGAGCACTCCGCGTTTTGATGTTTGAATAAATTCAATCATTTTTTCGATATATTCGTTCATTGGGATTTCTGCTTTAATTTTTTCGATAGCTTGAGTTGTGTTCAAATCCTCTGAAATTAATAGTTTGAAAGCTTCGTTTGTAGCAGTTCTGATTTCTTGAGAAACTCCTCTGCGTTTCATTGCAATTACGTTTAAACCACGTGGAACAGGAGGTCTGCCTTCACCTTTAGAATATGGAAGGATATCTTGGCGAGATGCTGAAAAGCCGCTGATAATCGCCATATCACCGATTCTGATGTTTTGATGGAATACGCTCATTCCACCTACAAATGCACCAAAACCTACATGAACGTGTCCGCCCAATGTTACAAGGTTTGCTAAAATTACCTGATCATCAAGCACACAGTTGTGAGCAACGTGAGAGCCTACCATTAATAAGCATTTTTTACCAATTCTTGTAGTAAAATCACCGCAGGCAGCACCTCTGTGAACAGTTACGTTTTCTTTGATAATTGTACCGTCACCTATTACAACTTTTGTAGGTTCACCTTTGTAGCCTAAGTCTTGAGGTTCTGAACCGATTGTGGCAAACGGAGAAATTGTACAGTCTTCGCCAATTTCGGCAAATTCAATATGAGCATTTGAGATTACTCTTGTTCTTGCTCCGATTGTTACGTTTTCACCTATAACTACGTAAGGCCCTATAATTGCATCATCAGCGATTTTTGCTGACGGGTGAATAATTGCGGTTTTGTCTATACTCATTTTTTTATCCTCTCTCTATAAATTCAATTATAGTATAAAATTTCGCAATTTCACTATTATTTATATTATTTTAATATGAAGTTGTGGAATCCTTTTGCAGATTCATAGGCTTCGTTAAGTGATTTATTTACAATGTCTATCAGCCTTTGATCTCTGCTTTCTGCTGCAAGCTGCGCAAGCATGAGAAAATCATCACGAGCTTCTTCGGTTGTTTGGATTGCATATCCTTTGTCGGTTTTATTGCGGAAAAGAATTCCTTTTAAAAGTATTTCAAAATCATGTTCATTGCGAGTCGGTTTGTGTTTTGGCATGTTTTGAAGGTGATGGAGCATATGTAAAAGTGACATTTGATAAGTGTCTGCCATTAAATTATTAATACCTTCAATGTCAGTATACTTTTTAAAAAGTTCTGCACTATGAGTATCTAAACTGCTTGTTCGCAGATAAGGATTATATCTTGTATCAAAGTCGAGTGACCCTTCTGCAACTCCTGCTTTTTGTTCTACATATCTGATTATTTCATCAGGGCAAAGACGTATAATAAATACTGCTTCATTTTCTTCTCGAACTTTTTTCCACCCGTATTCCATAGCTTTGGACCACGATTTTTTTGCCCAAGGATTTGCGCCCCAGAATTCTCTCATAGTTCTGGATTGTTCTTTCGTCATTGACATAGGATTTTCCGGATCAAACATCGGAATTTTTCTGCCTTTGAAAAATCTGCCCATTGCTTTTCTGATATTTTCACCGCCGTTTATTCCCCAGGCTTTTTTCAGAACTCTTGTTAATTCTTCTGCGCGTTCGGGATTTTGTCTGTAAAATTCTTTTTGTCTTTCAGACATTTGATAAACGGCTTCGGGATTTTCCTGATGAAAACGTTTCAAACCTTCCGAAATTCTTTTTTTATGTTGTTCTGAAAGCGGACCGCGCGGAATGTGCACGGGTTCACCCTCTTGGATTTGAGCGCGTCTGTCAAGTGCTTGCATGCGTTTTTCTGTCATTTCTGCAGTAAGTCGTTCATTGTACTGCGGGTCGGAGAATTTCAAATAATGACCATAATCAGGACTTACTCTTGGAATACCTAATCTTTTCATTGTATGGTATAAATCAGTTCCGCCTGCATAGCGTTTCAAGTCGTTTAGTGAAAATCCTTCACCCCAGTAAAGTTTTATCAACTGAACCGATAAATCTTCATCATTATCGAAAAATTCCAATTCTCCCTTTTGAAATTTATCAAGAAAAGAGCCTTCTTGAGGTTTTATACTGCTTGCGGGTATAACATCTTGGAATTCTGGAAATCTTGCTTTAATCTCATCAAGTGTAAAGAAATTTTTAAGGCTTGAGAAATATTTTTTGTGAACGGTTATAAGTGTTTCTGTTGCCTTATTGCTTTCTTCAAGTGCAAGTCCGAGCCATTCGCGGATATTTGGCGGATAAATTGATGAATTTCTTTCGGCAAGTTTATCTAACTGTCTGACAGTTTGTGTTAAATCAAGGCTGTAACCGCCGGTAAAAGCCAGATATTGCTGTGTTGAAGGTAGTTTTCCATCATAACATTGCGGTAATGTTTGATTTTGTCGGGGGTTAGTTTGGTATCTGTTATATGTTTGTGTTAATTGGGGTTGTATATTCGTAATTCTCATATTCTTTATAAAATCCGTGAAAAAATTTTTTTGCTAATAAAAAATCCCCCTAAGGGGATTTTTTTATTTGAATGCGAAAGTCATATCAGCTTCTACACAAACTTTGCCGTCTACTTTTCCGACACCGTGAGCTTTACAGATAGGACCTTTTACCTTTGTAACTTCGATTTCCATATCAAATCTGTCACCGGGGCGAACAATATTTTTAAATCTTACACCGTCAACTCCTGCATAAAGTGTCAATCTGCCTTTGTATTCAGGCATTGTCATCAAGATAGGTGCTGAACATTGTGCCATAGCTTCCAATTGCAATACGCCGGGCATAATTGGGTTGTTTGGGAAGTGACCTTGGAAAAATCCTTCGTTCATTGTCATATTTTTGTAGCCTTTACAGCTTTTGCCTGGGATACATTCTGTAATTCTGTCTACAAGTAAGAACGGATAACGGTGAGGAATCATTTCCATGATTTCCATAATGTCAAAGCTTAAAGCTTCTGTTTTAGTTTCTTCTGTCATTTTTCTCTCCTTATTATTTATGTTCCATTAATTTTTCTTTTAACATCTTGGCTGTTTTGATGTGAACTGCATGTCCTGCCTCTTTTACTAAAATTTGGCATTTAAGATTTAACGGGTTTACCCCTGTCAAATATAAATCGCCTATAAGATCAAGAATTTTATGTTTTATCGGTTCGTGTTCAGAACGCAAATCTGATGTATAACCTTCATCTGTCAAGCCCAAAGTGTTTTCAATAGTCACCCCTTGTGCAAAACCAAGCATTTGATATTTTTTCAAATCTTTATAAAATCCGAAAGTTCTTGCTTCAATAATTTCCTGTTGATTTTTCGGATTATATGCAACCCAGCGTCTTGTCAAATCTTTATGGTCATAATTAACTGCATAAGAGATATAAAGCTCGTCAGACGGAAGGATTACAAGGCTTGTTTTACCGTTTAAGTAATAAACAGGTTCTGAAACTGTATATTGCTTTGGTTTTGAAAAGAAGTGTTTTTCAATTCCTGCTTTTTTAAATAGTTCAACCCACTCTTTAGAGCTTCCGTCGAGTGCGGGAACTTCTGTTTCGTCCATATAAATGTCGATACTGTCAATTCCGCAAAAAGCAAGAGCCGCACTCAAGTGTTCTGTAAGCATCGCTGAATTCTTTTTGTTTTTACCCATCACAACACAATGGTCTGTTGCAAGAACATTGTCGACAGTAGCTTCAAATGTTTCATCACCTACAAAATATCTTATTTTGCCCTCTTTTGACGGAACAAATTTAACAGTGCACGGCTTGTTTTTCATCAAGCCGTTACCTGTTATTGAAATTTCCTTAAGAATTGTGGTCATTATTAATATTTTCCTCAAATTCTCTTAAAAGCGGTTCATATTTTCTGAATTTAGCAAAGATTTCCTGAGCATCTTTCATTGTTTTTAGCTGTTTGATAAAGTCTTTTCTCGGCATTGCAGGAATACCAACAACGATTGATTTTTCAGGGAATGATTTTGTAACCCCTGCTTTTGCAGTGATAATTGTATCAGAACCGATTTCAATGTGGTCTGCAAGACCTGCTTGACCTGCGATTACAACTCTGTCGCCGATTACACAGCTTCCTGCAATACCTACTTGAGAAACGATTAAACAGCCTTCGCCGACTTTGCAGTTGTGACCAATCATAACAAGGTCGTCGATTTTTGTATTGTTTCCGATTACCGTATTTTCGATTGTTCCGCGGTCGATTGCTGTGTTTGCACCGATTTCTACATTATTGCCGATTACAACTGAACCGATTGAAGGAATTTTAAAGATAACATGTTTTGCGTTTGCTTCTTTAATTTCTCCGTCTTTTCTTGCCTGTTCGATGTTGTCGGGATTTTCGGTAACAAAGCTGAATCCGTCAGCACCTAAAGATACGCCGTGATGCAAGATTACGTCGTTGCCTACTTGAACTCTGTCGCCGATATTTACGCCTGCGTGGAATAAGCAGTTTTTACCGACAACAGCGCCGCCGCCAACGTAGCAGTTAGCCAAAATCTTTGTATTATCGCCGATTACTGCATCATGAGAAATTACAACATTCGGTCCGATTTGAACATTTTCGCCTAACTTTGCGGTTTCGTGAACTGTTGCTGTCGGGTGAACACCTTTGTTTACAACAGGCGGAACATAGAACATATTAATAAGTTTCATCATTGCAAGACGAGGTCTTTCAACTTCAATAGTTGTAAGGTTAGGAATTTGAACTCCCAATGGTACAAGTGCTGCTTTTGCTTTTGATTTTGCAAGGTTTGCAATTTCTTCTTCACCAAGAGCAAGTGCAAGAGTGTTTTCATCTGAAAGTAAAGGCGGTGCAATTTGTGTAATTTTTGCATCTTCAACCTTAGTCAACATACCGTCTGTGATATGTGTAATTTCTTCTAATGTAAAAGTTGGCATATTTATTACTCCTTATTCATTTTATTAATTATATTTGTAGTTGATTTCCCTTCAACAAATTCTATAAACTCAACCCTTGTGTTGTTTTTGCGCATAATGTCTGCCTCTGGAAGCGTCGCAAGTGTATAGTCTGCGCCTTTTGTATAGACATCGGGTTTCATTTCATCCAAGAGATTTCTCGGACTGTCTTCATCAAATAATACCACATAATCCACACATTTCAAAGCACTTAATATTTCTGCGCGATCTTCTTCACAATTAATCGGACGCGTCGGGCCTTTAATTGAACGGACGGACTTGTCGGAATTTAACAATACTATTAGGTAATCTCCAAAAGTCTTTGTTTTTTCTAAGTACCGGACATGTCCGACATGAAGTATGTCAAAACAGCCGTTGGTTGTTACTACTGTTTTACCGCTTTTGTGAATTTTATCAATTAAATCTTTAATTTCTTCGCGTTTGATAAGCATTAGAAAAGCCCCATTTCAATAACTTTTTGACAAATTCTTACAGTGTTGAGTGCAGCGCCGATTCTTAAGTTATCTGCAACACACCAAAGTGTTATGCCGTTTTTGAATGCGAGGTTTTTGCGAATTCTGCCGACAAATACAGGGTCAACTCCTGACGCGTCACGTGTTGTAGGATATTCAAAGTTTTCGGGATTATCGATAACTTTTATACCGAATGAATTTTCCAAGATTTCGCGAACTTCATCAGGTGTAATGTTTTCTTCAAACTCAATGTCGACAGCTTCAGAGTGTCCGTTAAATACGGGAACGCGTGCTGCTGTGCAGGAAATCGGTGTTTCCTCATCAAGGTGAAGAATTTTTTTAGTTTCTTTGACAACTTTCATTTCCTCTTTTGTGTAACCGTTTTCGCAGAATACGTCGATTTGCGGGATTACGTTGAATGAAATCGGTTTTTTGAAACATTTGTTTTCAAAACTTTCGCCTGCAAGGTTTGCTTTTGTGTCGTCACGAAGTTCATTGATTGCCGCTAAACCTGCGCCTGAAACAGCCTGATAAGTTGATACGATAAGTCTTTTGATTTTTGCTTTTTCGTGAAGCGGTTTTAAAACAAGCATCAATTGAGAAGTTGAGCAGTTGGGGTTTGCAATAATCCCTTTGTGCTTTCTCAAATCCTCATCGTTAACATAAGCGATAACGAGCGGAACATCTTTTTCCATTCTGAAAGCAGATGAATTATCTATGAGGACGCCTCCGCGTTTTACGATTTCGGGAGCAAATTTTTGAGATGTTGAACCGCCTGCTGAAGCAAGTACAATATTTATGCCGTCAAAGCTTTCGGGCTTTGCTTCTTCTACCGTGTAGGTTTTGCCTTGAAATTCAAGCTTTGTGCCTGCTGATTTCGGGCTTGATAAAAATTTGATTTCGTTGAAATCGATTTTCAATTCGTCAACGATTTTTGTAATCTCTCTGCCTACAACGCCTGTAGCGCCTAATATTGCAATGTTCGGTCTGTTTTCCATAACTTCTCCTATTATAAAATATTCTCTAATCCGTAAACAAAATCATTTTTTTCAGCGACATGTTTTACTGCGAGCAAAACGCCGTCCATATAGCATTTTCTGTCCATTGAATCGTGTCTGATTTTGAAAATTTGCCCTGATGAACCGAAAATTACTTCCTGTGATGCGATGTATCCGGGCATTCTTACAGAATGTATCTGGATATCAGAATAAGATGTTCCGCCGCGTGAACCTTCAATTGTTTCGGTTTCCGCGCAGTTGCCTTTTTTGAAAGTTTCTTTTGCTTCAGACATCATCAATGCTGTTTTTATTGCCGTACCTGAGGGGGCATCTTTCTTTTGGTTGTGGTGAAGTTCGATAATTTCTGCATTATCAAAGTATTTTGCTGCCTGTTGTGCAAACATCATCATCAAAACAGCACCTGTAGAAAAGTTTGGAGCAATTAAACAGCCTGTATTTTTCTCTTCGGAAAGTTTTTTTAATTCCGCAATTTGTTCATCTGTCAAACCTGTTGTGCCGATTACGATTTTTATTCCGTTATTTAAGCAGTACAATGCGTTTTCATAGATTGATTTCGGTTGTGTAAAATCAATTAATACATCAATATCCTCAACCCTGTGAGCTTCTTCAATTGTGTGATACATATGGTCTGATGCTATATCAATTTTTGCAATAAGTTCTGTATCGGGACAATCTGTCACAGCCTGACAAACTTCCTGCCCCATTTTTCCTAATGCTCCGCATACTGCTACTTTAATCATAATTTTTCTCTCCTTGTTATTTTTATGATACCATAAAAAAGTAAATTTTATAAGGAGAGAAGATTATGGCAGATGCAAAAATTTTAGCTACTATTGAAAGAAGCGACACTGAACAATTACAGATTTCTGTAAGCGAATACAAAGGCAGAAGCTATTTGAATATGAGAATATTCTATACAACAGATGAAGGCGCAACTTGGCTTCCTACTAAAAAAGGCGTTACTTTTGCACCTGATCAGTTGGATTTGTTGGAAGAAGCTATTCAGGCTGCAAGACAGGAATTCATGGCTGAGTAATGAAATATGCACTGGCTCTTGTTAATATCAAAGGTTTGGGGGTTAAGACATTCAGCTACCTAATCCCTGACGAGATGAAAAACAAAATCCAAATCGGACAGGCAATTCTTGTTCCGTTTGGACGACAGGGGCTTGTTAATGCTTTTTGTGTGGGGTTTTCGGATTATTTGCCGGGGGATTTTAAGGTTAAAAAAATCAACAAAATCCTTGATGAAACCCCGCTTTTTTCAATTGATTATCTTAAACTTTTGGAATGGGTTGCGAATTATTACTGCTGTGATTTGGTAACAGTTCTGAATGCCGCAATCCCTTTGAAACTTATTGAAAAGGCTTCCAAAACAGAACAACTTGTAGAATTTGTATCGTTTGACGGGGCAACAAAACGCCAGATAGAAGTTCTTGAACTGCTTAAAAAATCGGGCAAAATGCCTTTGATTTTGTTTGAAAAATATGCAAAAACAACACGAGCTACGATTAAAAAACTTGAAGCTACGGGTTGTGTAAAACTTTCCCAAGAAGAATTATACAGAAACCCTCTGGATATTTTGCAAATAAAAGAGCGCGAACCTTTGTTTGAACTTTCGGGTGAACAGAAAAAAGTTTATGAGGGAATTTCAAAGATAAAACAGGGTCAGATTTTACTTCATGGGGTTACGGCATCAGGAAAAACCGAGGTTTATTTTAAGCTTATTGATGATACGATAAAATCAGGTAAAAATGTTCTTTTTCTTGCGCCTGAAATCGCTTTAGCATCACAATTAACAAAACGTCTTGCCAAAAAATTCGGAACAGATGATGTTGCAATCTGGCACAGCAGTATTTCAGACGGCGAACGGTATGATGTGTGGCAAAAACTTTATAAAAACGAGATTAAAATCCTTGCAGGTGCGCGTTCAGCCGTTTTTGCCCCCTTGCAAAATATCGGACTGATTATAATTGACGAGGAGCATGAAAGTGCTTACAAACAGACAACTCCCGCACCGCGATATGATGCAAAAACCGTTGCAAGAAAACTTTCAGAGTTTCATAAATGCCCGTTATTATTGGGTTCTGCAACCCCTGATATTTCATCATATTACAGAGCTGTGAATGAAGGAAACTTGTTTGAACTTAAAAATCGCTACAATAATGCGAAAGTTCCGCCTGTAACGGTTATAAATATGCAGGAGCACGGACGTGCGGCATATAAAAACGTTATTTCAATTCCAATGCAGACAAAGATTAAGGAAACGCTTGAAAAAGGTCAGCAGGTGATTTTATTAATCAACCGACGCGGGTTTTCGACATTCACCCAGTGTCAGGCATGCGGGCATGTTATTGAATGCCCGAATTGTGCAATTCCGATGATATGGCACGCAAAAGACCAGATGCTTAAATGTCACTATTGCAACCATGCTGAATATTTTCCCGATTTTTGTCCCGAATGTGGTTCGGACGCTTTGAAAAACAGCGGAACTGGAACGCAAAAAATCGAGCAGTACATTAAAGATATTTTTCCTGATAATGTAATTGAGCGTATCGACAGTGACATTTTAACCAGAAAAGGTGAACATATAAGACTTTTGGAACGTTTTCAGCGCAAAGAAATTGATATTCTTGTCGGAACTCAGATGATTGCAAAGGGGTTGGATAACCCGAATGTCACGCTTGTCGGTGTAATCTCTGCGGATGCAAGTTTTAACCTTCCAGATTTTAGAGCATCAGAACGTGGCTTTCAGCTTTTAACACAGGTTGCGGGGCGAGCGGGACGCGGTGAATTTTCGGGAAAAGTTCTATTCCAAACTTACAACCCTGATTTTTATGCACTTGCGAGTGCGAAAGAACAGAATTATGCGGAGTTTTACGAAACTGAAATTGCAGCGCGTGAGGAATTTGATTACCCGCCTTACAGTCAAATAGCAAGACTGGTTTTAAGTTCGCAAAATAATTTCCGCGCTGAAAAATCCGCACAGGAAATTGCACTTAGGCTTTGTACTATGATTGAAAAATTCGGGATATCAGAACGTTTAGAAGTTCTCGGTCCGACACCATGTGTGATTGAACGTATTAACAGCCAATACCGTTTTCAAATTCTCATAAAAAATAAACTGGGAGAAAAAGGTCACCAGTTTATTTCAAGTTTCTTAAATAAAATTACTCTGCCGAAAGATATCAAAATGGTTATTGATGTTGACCCATTAGACATCTTGTAGCTTCGCGAACTTCTTTGTCCACCGCAAAAATTTCGTCAATTGTCGGATTTTTGATAACTTTATGTTCGTCACACATTTTTTTAGTGATTTTGTAAATGTCATAAAGTTTAATTTTTCCGTCCAAAAATGCAAATACAGCTTCTTCATTAGCGGCATTAAGACAAACTGTTGCTGTTCCGCCAAGTTTTCCCATTTCATAAGCCAGTTTCACAGTCGGAAATTTTTCAAAATCAGGTTTTTCAAAATCCAATCTTGCAATATCTGCAAAACTGAAACTTTTTGATTTTATTCCCTCAAATCTTTCGGGATAAGTGATTGCATACTGAATTGGGATATGCATACTCGGCAAGCCTAATTGTGCGATTACACTGCCGTCTTTGTACTCAATTGCAGAATGTACAATACTTTGCGGATGTACAACAACATCAATTTTGTCATAATCAAACCCGAAAAGATGGTGCGCTTCAATAATTTCCAACCCCTTATTCATCAAAGTTGCGCTGTCGACGGTAATTTTTTTACCCATATTCCATCTCGGATGAGCAAGAGCCTGTTCGACAGTGGCGTTTTTCATATCTTCAACGGATTTATGAAGGAAAGGGCCGCCTGATGCTGTGATAATAAGTTTTTCAACCTGATTAATATCTTTTATGCACTGGTGGATTGCACAGTGTTCACTGTCAACAGGGATTATTTTTACACCGTGTTTTTTAGCTTCCGCCATTACAATATCACCCGCCATTACAAGTGTTTCTTTATTGGCAAGGGCTATATCAATGCCGTTTCTGATTGCCGTAAGCGTCGGTTTTAAACCGATTTTGCCTGAACATGCAACAAGAATAATATCGTTTTCTTTGTCGGAACAAATTTTTTCCAAACCTTCCTCGCCAAGGCAAGTATATTTAGGCTTGAATTTTTCAGCTTGTTTTGCAAGGAGTTCTTTATTGTGACCGCCTGCAAGTGCGATAATTTCAAACTTGTCCCTTAATTTTTCTATAACTTCCAACGCCTGAGTTCCTATAGAACCCGTTGAGCCTATTATGCTGATTTTTTTCATTATTCGACTTTCGCCTGCTCTGACATCGGTTTACTGTTTGTAACGTATGCTGATACCTGTTTCAATGCAGGTTTATAGGCGTTGATTGTTGCGTTACCGCCTAAACATCCGCCCTGACATGCCATTACTTCAATCAGGTTGCCAAGTTCGCACATTCCGTTTTTAGCGTATTTTTTCAAATCTCGAATACTTTGTTTATTCAAGCCGTCGATTACAACAGGGTGAAGCGGAATTTCCTCAGGAACCTGTGTTGCAACAGCTTCCGCAACACCGCCGGTTACACAGTACTTTCTGCTTTCTGCTGAAGCTTCTGTTTTAAATTCACTGCTTTCACATTCGCCAACCTGAATTCCGTGTGCGATAAACCAAGCGCCTACTTCTTCGTAGTTCAGAACGTAGTCAACATTCGGGTTTTTCAAAGCTTCACGGCGTTTTGCAACGCAAGGTGAGAAAAATACCGTAACTGCATCAGGATGTTCACGTTTTACGATTTCAGCAGTGTAGTACATCGGAGTTTTTGTATCTGATCTGAAAGGTTTCATTTCAGGAATATGTTTGTCAACAAGCTCGTTGTAACCTGCACAACAAGATGTTGTCATAAATTCTGCACCGTTTTCAAGTCTTTCAACAAATTCAGCCGCTTCTGTTTTTGTTGTAACATCTGCACCTTGAGCAACTTCATAAACATCAGCAAAACCAAGGCTTAAAATTGCCTGTCTTAATTGCTGTGGTGTACATGGTAATTGCCCCATGATCGCAGGAGCTACCATTGCTATTACTTTTTTGCCACTTTTTATGTTCTTTAATACATCAATAATCTGGCTTTTTTCGTGAACTGCGCCGAAAGGGCAAGCCGCAACACACTTTCCGCAAGAAATACATTTTTCAAAATCAATTTGAGCAAAACCTTCTTCGTTTTTAGCAATTGCGCCTACAGGGCAAGCATTTTCGCACGGAACAATAATTTTTTGGATTGCCTGATAAGGGCAAACTTGTGCGCACATTCCGCAATTTTTACATTTTTCGGGATCAATAACTGATTTGCCGTTAACAACTTTTATAGCCCCGAATTTACAAGTGTTTTCGCAAGGTCTTGCAACACAACCCTGACAAAGGTCTGTTACGTAAATTCTTGACGGTACACAGCCTTTGCAAGCGGTTGTTAAAACTGTCAGCGGATTTTCTTCGGGTTGTTTTCTCTCAAGTGCTTGTTCAGCAACGGTTGAAAGTAATACGCTGTCGTCTGTTTCTTCAATAGAACAGCCCAAGCCTGCAATTGCTCTGTCGCGTAAAATCGCACGTTCTTTGTGAATACAGCATCTGTAAGGTACTTCGTGACCTTTCGGACGCATATCGTATGGAATTAATCTTGTATTTTCTTCAAAATTGTCACTTAAAAAAGATCTGATAAGTCTTACCAAAATCTCTCTTTTCAAATGTGATGTCTGTTTAGGGGTATTTATTGCCATTTTTCAACTTCCTTATATTATTAATATCACCTTGACAGAATTATTACATAAACATAAGATTTTTTCAAAAATTAAACGACGGATGTAAATTCGTCGTTAATAATTATTGATCAATATTAAATCCTTTTGTATCTCCGTTAGAAAACCCTTTATTTCCGTTTATGAAAAACGGATTAGCATCATCTTGTCCTCTTTGAATATAGCAATCTGTACCTTGTCCTGTAATACCATATGAACCGTCTGTTATTGCAACAGCATCATTATCACCTGTTGCATTTGGGGCTATTGAGCCTGTTTTCGGATTATATGTGGAATCTAAATCAACTCTTACACTGTTACTGCCTGAAATTGCGAATCTATTACTGCCGACTGTTTCTGCATCTAAAACAGTTGCATGTTCAATGTCAACCAATTGAGTGGTACGTGTTTGCGGGTCAAAAGTTATGGCTGCTCCATCTTTTTGTTCATCCGGTCTAAGTATTATTGTACCATTGTCTTTTCCGGTTATGGCAAGAGTGCCGTCATCTCTGTGTTGAAGATTTGTATTTGTTGCGTTGCCGTCTACACAGTATCCTTTATTTTGAAATCTAACGGTAAATACACTTGGGCCTTGTGCTCCTTTTGGTACTTGTGCTTCCGGTTGTCTGTCTGATTTTTGTGACTGGTTTGTGCCTTGTGTGCATGGGCTACCATTAATACTAAAATTGAACATAAATACTCTCCTTTATACTCTTTGTTATTACTCTTATATAAAAACATTTTGTCATCTAAAATTGCTTAATTTTTAGATATAAAATATAGAAAAAACTTAAAATACAGATATTGCTTGTCGTTACAGGTTTACATAAATTAATATATTATGATATGGAACATCTATTTTGTACAAAAATTCAATGTAAAGGGTTTATATGGACGTAAAAAAATCTTTTGGAGAAAAAGTAAAGCGATTAAGAAAAAAGAGAAATTTAACGCAAGAACAGCTTGCTGAAGTGATTGATATTTCTCCAAGAAATTTGAGCAAAATTGAAGTTGGAGACTGTTTTGTTAAAGCCGAAACTCTTGAAAAATTATTGGCTGCACTCGGGGTTACAACAGAAGAACTTTTTGCAAATGACCATATCAAAACGAATGATGAACTTATTTCACAGATAAATTTTTATATTAATACTGCAAAAGATGATAACAGAATGCTTGAGAAAATTTACAAAATCCTTAGGGATTTGGTAGAAGATGTATAAAAAAGAACCTTTTAAGGTTCTTTTTTATATATTTTTTGATTGTTTTTCTACTTGTTTGACTTTGAAACTGAAATAAACTCCTACTAGTCCAAGAATTATAATTCCAGCTAAAGAAATAATATCATTTGCATTCATTTTTCATTACTCCTATATTGTTATCAATTTTTTTATTCATATTTGTAATATTGTTAATAAAAAGTATTTCAAAATATATTCCAAATATAAGTAAAAATATTTTGAAAATTATATTCATATCTGTTATTGCAATACCTACAATTCCACCTGTTAAAAGTGCGACAATAGCAATTAAACTTGTTCTTAAACTGATTAAATTTTTATTTTCTTCTTCTAAATACTTCATAAACACATTATATAATTATTTGATTTTCTGTCAATCAATTAACTAATGTAAAAAAAGAAACCCTTCTGGGTTTCTTTTCTATTTTTTCAAGTGTGCATCGATTGCCGATAAAACTTTTTCGACTGTTGCTTCTTTGATAACTTCGTCATCAACTTTTACATAAGGTGCTTTTGAAAATTCCCAGTCGATTGAGCATAAACCTAAACAAGGAACGCCTGATACTTCTACTTTATCACCGTATTTTGCGGGAACTGTTTCAATTAATTCTTGTAAATTTGATGAACCCATTACAAAACATGTTGTTCCTAAACATACTTTAACACTAATTTTTTCTGCCATTTTTTATCCTTTCTACAAACTTCCTTACATATACTGTACGTTTACTTTTTTAAAATATTTTTCCTGAAGTACGCAGGCTATTTTTTTGATTATGTTTTTTCTGATTTCAATTTCAATCGGTAAAGCTGGATCATAGTGAGCCTGATTAAGTTTTGCACCGACCATGAAATTGATGCAGTCACTGTCTAATAAGAATTTTACCAGTTTACCTGCCGCGTTGTCAATATCTGATGTGCCGTTTTCTAAGTATTCTAAAGTTTTTGTTAAAGTTAAAATTCCCTCAGTTACAAGGTCAACTCCTTCCATATAAGAGCAGGACGGGAGTTTGCCAATGCTTATTGTTGTATCCATTGTAATCGGACGATTTAATTCGCGCGAAATCAGGTTTGCTGTTGTTCCGCCGGCGATTGCTTTTTTGCCTTTGAAATTTGCAAACATTTCGGCGTATTCTTTATCTTTTTGCTGATGATAAGGCGGGCCTGTGAAAACAAGAGCTTCTCTGGGTTCTCTAAAATATAAAACACACGATGATATATCATCTTTGGGCAGCCTGTCGGTTTCAATATTTCTTGCTTGATTTACAATGTATTGCGAGAGTTCGGTACTTGAAATGTCAGGGCATTCTTTTAATTTGTCTTTTAGAAGAACAATTAGTCCTTCGCGTCTTAAACCGAGTTTTAATCTGCCTCCGCCAAGTCCTGATTGGGTTACGCCATCCGAGCAGAAAACCAGTCTGTCACCGAGTTTTAATTGTATTTTATAAACTTTTAAACATCTGTTTTTGAAGGTTTTGGAAGGAATAGCCTCATATTCGGGCTGCATTATTTCATTGCCTCTAATCCAAATGAATTCAGGATTGCCTTCTTCAACAATTTTTGCATTACCGTCGTCGTTTACTTCAATTGCCGAAAATGTTGAGTAACTTATTCTTCTTACTTTGCAGACAGGTAGAGAGTTCATGATAATTTCTGCGGCTTTGCTGATTGGAATTTGCTCGCCTTCAATGAATTTCAAAAGCATAGTGGCAGTCATACAGGAAAGAATATTTGCCTTAATACCGCTTCCCAAACCATCAGACAAGACAGCAATCAATTTCGCTTCATCGGGATATCTTTTGGATACAAAGTAATCGCCGTAAGCGTTCTGGTTATATTTTTTCATTTGACTGCAATCAATATCAATGAACATTATTCGTTTTTATCCTCGTAGTCTTCTGCAATAGAACTCAAAAGTGTTTCTGTTTCTACCATGTGTTCGCCCAAGAGGCAGGCAATTTCTTGTACAATAGAAATATTTTTGGAGATAACCTCATGTGCTTTTTGAGAAATTTTTTCTCTGTTGGTTTCGGCAGAAGTTACGTCTGTAATTACTGCGCCGACAATTTCGTTTTCTTCGATTGTGAATGCTGAAATATCGTATAGTCTGCCTTTTACGTTGTAGCGTTCTTTGTGAAGGTCTTTTCCTGTTTTAAGAATTGTTTTGAAAATATCCGAAAAATCTACAATTCTGTCGAGCGCAGCGCCTGTAAGTCCGTCAGGACGAGCCTTAAACACTTCATACATATCGCCTGTGAACATTCTCATAAAGCTGTCATTTGCTTCCAAAATATTAAGGTCATTATCTACCATAACAATTGCTGACGGCATACATCTAATCATTGCGGCAGCTTTTCTCATTGCGATTTTTCTCATATAAGATACGCACATTGAAGTTTCCGCATCACCGTCAAGCAGTGCTTTTGCAAGGTCACGACAGGTTGCATAACCGCATCCGCCACAGTTAAGCTCGTCATCAATTGTGTGTTTGCCGATTTTTTTAAGTGTTTTGAGGATTTCTTCAAGCGGATACTCAGAACCCACAACCTTTTTAGGTTCGATATTATAATCTACAACGACCTTGGGTTCTGCGGGAATTTCGTCGCGTTTTTTCTCTTTGGTTAAAATATCCGACACCATTGTAATCCCTGCTTTTTCTGATGAAATGCAAGGACCGCCGACGCATCCGCCTTCGCAGGCTAAAGCTTCTATAAATATTGTTTTATCAAGTTTTTCGGGATCAAGATTTTTTAATGCACGCTGTAATGCGCTTAATCCGCAGACTTCTAAAAGCTGAACATTATCATTTATCCCTGATTTTCTGATTGTTTGGTTCATACCGCCGTCAATCGGGTAAAGTGTTCCTTCATAAGCGGATTCCGGTACAAATTTGAATTTGTTATCGCGTGCAACTTTTGTAATATCAATAATTTCTTCGTTAAACCACATTCTGAGTTCTTCAAAAGTCAATGCAACGTCAAAAAGTCCAGAGTATGTAACTTCGTTTTTCTTACCGATACAAGGACCTACAAAAACGATTGAAATATCATCGCCAAAAGTTTCTTTGAGCATTTTTGAATGTGTCATTAAAGGCGACCCGATTGGTGTTATGTATTTTGTAAACTCGGGCATATATTTTCTTATGTAATCAACGATTACGGGGCAGGCGCTTGAGATAAACAAACCTTTTTCAGCATTATTAAGCATTTGTGCTGTTTTTATAGAAACTTCCTGTGCGCCTAGTGCGGTTTCAGAAACTTCTTTAAAACCCAGTTGTTTTAAAAGTGCAATCATTTTTTCTGCAGAGTTTTCAAAAGACGCACGCCATGAGGGTGCTAAAGATACATAAACATCTTTTTGCGCTCTGATAAGTGCTTGAGCCTTGTCAATATCGCATCTTACGCGTTTTGCGTTTGACGGGCAGGTTTTAACACAGTTTCCGCAAGCGATGCATTTTTCGGGTATAACCGATGCGTGTCCGTTTTCGATTTTAATCGCTTTTACGGGACATTCCCTGATACATTTGTAGCAATCGTGACATTCATTTGTCAGCGTGTAGACCGGATACTGATTATTCATGTTTACTCCTAAAGCAGATTTTATAGTAATTTTGTTAGAATTTCTTCTAATTTTTCTTCATTAACACTGTTATATTCAACGCCGTTGATTATGACGTTTGGACCATGTGCACATTTATTTTCGCATCTTGTGCCTGCAAGGTCAATGTCTGCATCCATATTATGCTCTTGTATAAAAGCTTCAATAAATGCTAAATTTTCCTGATTACCTCGTGCAAAACACGAACTTCCCATACATACGGTTATATTAATTTTTGCCATTTACAACTTCCTCTATTATATTCTATAGTATTTCGCGCTATAAAGCAAGTATTCTTGAGTATATTTCGTCAATATTTTTCAAGAATTCTTCTTTATTGAAAATCTCCTCAATCTCTTGCGGGGTAAGCGATATCTCTTTGTCATTCAAAAGATTAGCCTTGAAATCTCCGTCGTTTTCAAAGGCATCTAAAGCATTTCTTTGAACCAAACGATATGCTTCTTCACGTGTCAAACCTTTGTCGACAAGTTTTAATAAAACTTTTTGAGAAAAAACTATTCCGCCGAATTTGTCGGTATTTTTGAGCATATTTTTCTCATGTACGACAAGATTTTGGACAACCGAATTAAATCTATTCAGCATAAAATCTACAAGAGTTAAGCTGTCAGGGAAAATTATGCGCTCCGCTGAGCTGTGAGAAATATCTCTTTCGTGCCATAACGGAATATTTTCAAGTGCAACGATTGAATTTGCTCTGACAACACGCGCAAGCCCGCATAAATTTTCCGATAAAACAGGATTTTTCTTGTGAGGCATCGCGGATGATCCCTTTTGATTTTTGCCGAAACCCTCTTCAGCTTCTAAAACTTCCGTTCTTTGCAAATGTCTTATTTCTGTTGCAAACTGTTCGATTACAGATGCAATCAAAGCCAGTGACTGCATAAAATATGCATGGTAGTCTCTTGCGATAATTTGTGTTGAAATCCTTGCAGGTTTAAGCCCGAGATTTTCGCAGGTAATTTTTTCTATAACAGGCGAAATATTGCTGTAAGTACCGACAGGACCTGAAATTTGACCGACGCGAATTTGCTCGAGCGCGTGGGTAAAGTTTTCTTTTTGGCGTTCAAGAATATCAATCCAGTTACAAATTTTTACACCAAATGTCATAACTTCTGCGTGAATTCCGTGCGAGCGTCCTATGCAGACTGTATTTTTGTGTTTTTTTGCCAAATCTTTCAACGATTGAATAGTGTTGTCCAAATCTTTCAGGATAATTTTTCCGCTGTCTTGAATTTGCAGTGCAAAAGCAGTGTCTATTACATCAGAACTTGTCATTCCGACGTGCATATATTTTGCAAGACCGCCGAGGCTTTCATTGACGCAGGTTAAAAATGCGATTACGTCGTGGCGGACTTCCACCTCAATCTCATCAATACGTTTAAGGTTGAATTTTGCTTTTTTAGCAAGTTCTGTTATTTCATTTTTCGGGAAATCACCGTTTTGTGCATACGCTTGTGCCACGGCAATTTCAACATCAAGGTAGTATTGGAATTTTGACTGCAAATCCCAAATTTTTTTCATTTCTTCGCGTGAATATCTTTCAATCATATTTTTATTTTATCACAAAACTTTACAAAAAAGGCAATTATTTACAAAGTAAATACTTTATATATATAGCGGATTTGCGGACGGACGGAGTAAAACGAGTCCGGATAGCGAACAGATTGAGCGGAATGCACGAATGTGCAGAGAGTGAAACTCTGTGAGCGTGGAGCAAATCCAAGACAGAGAGGATAATTATGACAAAAGTCGGATATGTTTCAAAAGAACAATTTGAAAAGACACCTGAGTTAAAATCTCAGTATGGTTCTTATGAAAATTTTATGAGGGCTCAACTTGGAACTCAATCAGCTTTTACTTTTGCCAAAGAGAATCCTAATTATACCTTTAATCCTGCCGAAGCATTTTTTAATATGAGAATGCAGGCTTATGATGCACATAATGCTCAATCTGAAAGGTTAATTGCTAATTATCAGGAACTTGAAGCACAATATAAGGCTCTTTTAGGACAACAAACCTCTTTAAATAATGCTTTGTTTTCAAAATATGGTGTTTCATCAAATAATGATTTATTGACTGCTATGAATGAAAAAAATTCTTTTTATGACCAAGGAATTTATAATAAATCCGCAAACTCTGTAAGTGAAGCTTACAGTGCATTTATTTCTGCATTGCAGACTGCTAATTATCAAACTCACAGAATAGTTTAGAAATTTTAACATCTCGCTTGCATTTTTTCATTTATATATTATCATGCAGTTTGTAGAGTGCTTACGCCAATAATCACTCAACAAGTAAAGGAAATTACAATGAACTTAAAAAACAAACAAGAAATCGTTAAAGCATACGGCAAGAACGAAAAAGACACTGGTTCTACAGCTGTTCAAGTTGCTATGATGAGCAAAAAAATCTCTGAACTTACTGAACACCTTAAATCTAATAAAAAAGATTTCGCTACTAAAAGAGGTCTTTTGATGATGGTAGGTAAAAGAAAGAGATTACTTTCTTATTTGAAATCTCAAAATCTTGACGAATACAGAGAATTGATTAAAAAGTTAGGAATTAGAGGTTAGTTTTAAAGGGTCGAAAGACCCTTTTTTAGTAGGAGTTTTATGAAAACACTTAAATCAATGCGTTTGCATATCGGGGTTTTCGGCAGAACAAATGTCGGTAAATCATCGTTATTAAACAGAATTACAAATCAGGAAATCTCTATTGTTTCTGATGTTGCGGGAACTACGACCGATGTTGTTGAAAAGTCAATGGAGCTTTTACCTGTCGGACCCGTAACTTTTTTGGATACTGCGGGGCTTGATGATAGTACGGAACTCGGTGCTCAGCGTGTTGAAAAAACTATGAAGGTTTTGAACCGTATTGATGTCGGAGTAATCGTCTGCGATAACAGGGGGTTGGGCGAATATGAGAATGAACTTATTAAAAAACTTGATGAGCTGAAAATCCCTTACTTTATTGTGGTTAACAAATGTGATATTGAAAAACCTGAACTTGACGGAGATGCACTTTACACATCGGTTAAGGACGATGAACAATTAGTGTTTAAATTTAAAGATGCGCTTGTAAAACTTCTGCCTGATGATTTTGTAAATTCTCCAAAAATTGCAGGGGATTTGGTTGAGCCGAAAAGTACGGTTATTCTTGTAATTCCGATTGATAAAGAAGCGCCTAAGGGAAGGATTATTTTACCGCAGGTTCAAACATTACGCGATTTGTTGGACAGCGATTGTTTGACTTATGTGGTAAAAGAAACGGAATTAAAACAGGCTCTGGATAACTTAAAAATTCCGCCTGCGCTTGTTATTACCGATAGTCAGGCATTTAGAAAAGTAAGTGAAATTGTGCCTGATGAAATTCCTCTGACCTCTTTTTCGATTTTATTTGCCCGATTGAAGGGTGATTTGGATGAGTTTGTAAAAGGTGCAGAGGCGATTGACAATTTGAAAGACGGCGATATGGTTTTAATCCTTGAAAGCTGTACGCATCACGCTATAGAAGATGATATCGGGCGTGTGAAAATTCCAAATCTTTTGCGCAAAAGAACGGGTAAAAATCTTGTAATCCATAATTATGCGGGACATGATTTCCCTGATATCAAGGATTATAAACTTATAATTCATTGCGGTGCGTGTATGACCAACAGACGTGAGGTTTTGTCGAGAATTCTTTTGGCAGATAAGGCGGGAGTGCCGATTACAAATTATGGTGTTGCGATTTCATATTGTTTGGGAATTTTACCTCGTGCTGTCAAGATATTTAATACAAAAATATGATAAAATTTTTCTTGTTTGGCATTAATATATATGTATGTGCGAAGATAATGAGTTAAAAAAAGTAGGACTGGAACTTATGTTTATGACTCCCGAAAAAAGCTCGGGTGATGAGTGGGTTACTGCTGTGGAACTTGCCAAGATGGTAGAAATACCGCTTGATGTTGTTAAGAAAAAACTCGTTATTTTAAAAGATGCCGGAATAATCAGGGTAAAAGGGATAAATCCGAAATATTGGAAGTTTGACAACTATTCTTTTCAAAGAATGGATGAGGATGATGAGGTTTACAGACTTCTTTGCAGTTTTGACGATGTGGATTTTGACAGGTATTTTCAATACTAGCAAAAAATTTTTTTACGGGTTTTGTATGTAATATATGAGAGTTAGTATAATTCAAGCATGCAAACCTATATTTACTTCTGCGAAAAGGACTGAACGCAATCAGCCTGTTACTCGTCCTGACAGTTTTGAAAAGTCTGAATTTAATTTTGATAATGAATGTAAGATACTTTATTCAAAACTTGAAAAATCTATGGGGGTTGTAACTCCTCAAGATATTATTAAGCAGGCAAACAGAGTTTCTAAAAAGACAGGTGTACCTCTTGATGATGTTTACGATACAATGGGGATTTTAAGTCAGTATTCAAGTTATAAAAGTCTTGGAGTTATTGAAGATGAACTAAAAAAACGGGATATTAAAGCTATAAACAGTTTGGGTTTGTATTATAAAAAAAATAATTGCGGAACTCCTTTATGTTTGACAAATGTTTTGCAATATATTTCTTTGAAAAATTTTGGTTTTAAATCCGATTATAATTGTAAAGAATCTGATAAGAAAGCACTTTTTATTGATAATAACCTGATTGATATTGCTTTAAATGATGATGAATTTTATGCAGGACGGAATAACGAATTATTTTATATTGCAAATTTTGAAAACGGGTATAATTTTTTAAATCAAAATATGAGTTTTGAAGATTTTACTATTGATTTTATTGAAAAAGTAAAAACTTTGAAAAACTATACGGGCAAAGATTTTAAATATAATGTCAGGTATGCTTTGAACGGACGTGTAATGGAAAATATTGATGCAATTTCGGGCGGGGGGGCATATTCATGTTATTAAACAAAAAAATATTGCAACACCTGAAAAAATTGCTGATAACTTAAATCCGATAATGCCTGATTATGAAACTTTTCACGAAATTCTAAACAAAATTTCAATAGAATATTTTAATTCTAAAGCAAATGGTGAAAAATACGTAATTAATTCAATGAATTTAATGTTTGATGCTGTCACACCTAAACGTCTATCTAAAGATTTGCAGGTATTACATGAGAAAATTGTTAAATATTTAAAAAATCATGACAGGGATTTTGATAAAGTATATTATGTTGTTCCTAATAAAAATAAAAGTTTTGCTCTCATAAATTACCAATACAAAAAGGCAAATAATATTGATAAAATGCAGAATTATATTTTATCAAGAAATTCAATTTCGCCTGAAGGTTTAGATTTGAAAAATATGCCTGACGGTTCGACATTGATAATCCTTGATGACTATTTACTTTCCGGTCAATCTATGAAGCGTGAGCAATTCCCTTATGAAACAATGGCTGTGTATGATAATTCTTGTGAGAAAAAGAATATAAATGTTATTTTTGCTCCGTTATTTTCATCAAAACATGGGTTATATGAGTTTAATGAGTTTATCAATAATAGCGGCAGGGGTGGAAGGGACTGCATTATTACTGCAAAAGTTCTGCCCGAATGTAATCTTGACGATAGTAATATGCCGCTTATACGTTCACACAAATTTTTAACATCTTCCGTAATGCCTTATATGGGCCCTGACAGTAATGCAGAGGAATTTATTCCTTTATATGAAAAATTTCTTTATTCACCTAATGCTCAAAAAGAAGTGTTAAGCGAATTCGGCTTTATGCCTTTTGTATAGTTTTATTTACCGATACAGAAATGGTCAAAGATATTGTTTAAAATATCATCCGTAATTACTTCGCCCGTAATTTCATCAAGATACAGAAGTGCAGATTTCAAATCAATTGAGATAAGGTCTTGAAGTTCGTTGATTTTTGCAGCTTCAAGAGCTTGAATTAAACTTTCACGGCATTTTGCAAGACAGTCTTGCTGGCGGTTGTTTGTTACAAATTCTGTATCCTCAAGCGAGAAATTATATGCTGTCTGTTTTATTTTGTTTTTAAGTTCGTCCAATCCTTCTTTTGTAACAGTTGAAAGATAGAAGGTATCGGGTTCGCGATTTTGTGTTAAATCGGATTTGTTTGCAATAACGATATGATTTTTATCTTTGATAAGTTCCAAAATCGCGTTGTCCTCGTCATTCATCCCTTTAGATGCATCATAGAGGAACAATACAAGGTCTGCTTCATCAGCGGATTGTTTTGAAAATTCAATACCTATTTCTTCGACTTTTCCGACTTCCTCACCGTCGCGGATACCTGCAGTATCAACAAGTGTGATTGCGACATCCCAATCAAGGGTTTCAGTCAAAACATCTCGGGTTGTACCTGCAATATCTGTTACAATTGCGCGTTCAACATTCAACAGGGTATTAAACAATGATGATTTGCCGACATTAGGTTTACCGACTATTGCAATTTTAATCCCCTGACGCATTATGTTTGATGAGTTTGCACTATCCAAAATATTGTTGATTTTGGCAAGTGCTTTTTCAAATTCTGTGATTAAATATTCATATTCAGGCTCTGCAACATCTTCGGGAAAATCAATTCCTGCGATAATTTTAGATAACACATTAAAAATATCATTTCTTATTTCTTTAATTTTTGCACCTAAAACTCCCGAGAGGTTTTTTGCCGAATGTTTTGCAAAATCTTTTGTTTTCGCATGAATCAGGTCTGCAACGGCTTCAGCTTGCGAAAGGTCAAGTTTTTTATTCAAGAATGCGCGTTTTGTAAATTCTCCGCGTTCTGCCATTCTTGCGCCGTTTTTCAAAACAATATCAAGAATGTTTCTGACGACATTAACTCCGCCGTGGCAGTGAATTTCAATAACATCTTCGCCTGTAAAACTGTTCGGATTTTTAAACGGAAGTACAATAACTTCGTCGATTTTTTTGTTATCGTCTACAATCCAGCCATGAGAAATCCTTCCTGCTTCAAGATTATGTTTTGAATAAATTTTATCAATAATCTCAAAACTCTTGTCGCCTGATATACGAATTACACCGACACCCCCTGTGCCGATTGGAGTTGCTATTGCTGTTATTGTGTCAAATTCTTGGATAATGTTCATAGATTTATTATATATCAAAAAAGGGCTTTTTAAAGCCCTTCTTTTTACCTGTAATTTTTTGCAATTTGCAGTGCTGCTGATGCTGCCATACCGTAAGGCCCCATTGTACTTAATAACCCTGATGCAAGATTTGCATACGAACCAAGTCCGCCGCCGGAAGATTGTTTTGCGGCATAGGCTTGAGCATTGTAGCTGTTTCCTGAGTTGCTGTTTGCTTGTGAGCTGTTCGCAAAATTTAAAATATTTGAATTTGTTTGATTTTGGATATCCTGTAAGAAATTCAAGTAAGTATATCTTTGTGATAATTCGTTATTAATAAGTTCAGAGCGTTTTGCAGTAATATCTTGTGCAAGATTACTTATTGCATATGCTCTGTTTGATTCTATTGCATTTAAGTTATCCATAAATACAGAATTGTCAAAATTGCCAAAACGTGATGCAACATCAGTTTTTAAGTCCTTCAGCATCGGAGTATAAATGCTGTTGACCATTTTTTCACCTTGCGCGGTATAAGCATCAAGTTGTGCTTGAAGGTTTTTGCGCGTCTTATCATCAAAAACATTTATTGACGGCAGTGAATCCGCAAATGAATTTTGTACATAGTCATAAGCACGTTTTTCGGCATCAGACATATTATAATCTGTTATTACATTATTCCCCCTTTTGTAAGTTTGGGCTTTTGTCTGACCGTTTACTTTAATTGTTCCCGCTGAATACGCAGGATATTTTGAAGATTTTCCCATTTCTTTTATCCTTTCCGCCGACTTTGGCCGGACTTATTAAGGATTGGACAGTCGCTCGCTTATGTTCGCTCCCGTTCTATCCTCTCTTATTGTTAAAGGACAAAAATTTAGTGAATTTCAAAAGGCATATAATATTATATCACGTGTGTTTGAAATCTGTAAAGTATGTGCTATAATTTGAATATGGAAAAGATTAATGAGCTTATAAATAATAAAGAATTTGCACTTGCAAAACAAGAATTATTAAAAATTTTAGATAAAGATGAAAAAAATATTGAAGCCCTCAAACTTCTCGGACTTTGCCATGTAAATCTTGGTGAATTTAAAGAAGGACAGGGTGTTTTTGAAACTGTTGTTAAATATAACGATGATGCAACAAGCTGGTTTTATCTTGCAAATTGCTATGATAATCAAGACGATTTCCTTCATGCAATCGCAGCTTATGAAGAAGTTTTGAGAATGCGAAGCGGATATTGTGATGCGTATAAAAATTTGGCGGTTGTTTATGTTAAAAATCAAGAACCGCAAAAGGCTATTGAAACCGCACAAAGGGCATTAGATTATGTAACTGATGATTATACGGTTTATTACATTGCGGGAACTGCTTGTATGGCTTTGAAGGATTTTGCAAAAGCACTGGAATTCTTTGAAAAAGCTCTTGAACTTAATCCAGAACATTCGCAACTTTATAATAATCTTGGAACTTGTTATGTTTCGACGGGTGATTTGAACAAAGCTTATGATAACTTTTTAAAAGCAAGCGAATACAATCCTGATAATTCAATAACATATTTTAATATTGCATCAATTTTGCAGATGCAGGGTAAACACGAGGAAGCATGCGTGTTTTTCAAAAAAGCTTATGTGCTTGATCCGCAGGATAATTATTTGACGGCGTTAGCACTTTCAGAGGTTAAATCAAATCAATTATATGATGCTATTACACACTATAAAACTCTGGCTTCCCACCATCCTGAAAAACCGAATTTTCAATATAATCTTGCATGTTGTTATGATGCTGTCGGTGAGTATGGAAGTGCGATTGCAATACTTGCACAGCTGGTGCTTTTAAATCCGAAATCGGTTTCAATGTCGAGAAAGCTTGCAAATATTTATATTAAAATCGGAAAATTTTTGAATGCTAAAGAACTTTATGAAAAAATTATTCGTCAAGGTAATGTTTCTCATGAGATTTATTATGAATTTGCTCATATTTGTGCCAAAACAAATGACAGCGATAAAGCTGAAAAGATTTTGAAAAAAGTTATTGAGCTTAACCCAGAATTTGCACCGGCGCATAAAGATTTGGGAGTAATTTATCTTGAAAAACGCTTGTTTGATTATGCGGAAGATGAATTTAAGCTGGCATTGAAAGCAGATCCTAATGATTTTGGTTCTTTGTTTGAATATGCAAACTTTTTGCATGCAACAACAAATTTTAAGCAGGCTGATGAGTATTATGAAAAAGCTTTGGCAATCAGTACGAATAACTACGAAGCTGTCGGTTTTTGTGCTTTGAATAAAATGCTTTTAGGTGATTTAGATACTGCAAATTCAATGATTGAACAGGTTTTGAATAAAGTTTCAAATGACGGTTTTATGTATTTTATCGCAGGTAAAATTAAGTATCTTCAAAAAAATTATGAGGATGCAAAAATGTATTACATAAAATCTTACGAGTTGGAAAAAGCTATGGATACTGAGCATATGCTCGGCATGTGTTATTTTGAGCTTGAAGATTATGAGCAGGCAAACGGAATATTCAAACATTTGCTTGGACAGAGTCCTTTGAATGTAAATCTTTTGTTATGCAGTGCAAAATGTTATGAAAAACTTGGCAAAAAAGACGAAGCTCTGGAAACTCTTGATAAGATAGTTGAAACATTCCCTGAGTGTGAAGAAGCACAAGAAATGATACGGGCTATATCTTGAAATCGAATTTAAAATACGTTATAATAATAAAGTAATAAAAGGAGCAGGATTTATGAAAGAACATGAAACATTATTAAACACCTTCGGGGGGGGGGGCAATTTAAGCAAGTCCTCGTTTCTTGAAAGTTTATCCAGCACCCATGTGGCGGATCAAGCGGCACGCTTGGGTTTTACATTAGCTGAGGTTTTGGTTACACTTGGAATTATTGGTGTAGTGTCTGCAATGACCTTGCCGACACTGGTCAAAAATCACCAAAGACAGGTTTATGTTACGCAGTTGCAAAAAGTAGTTACTGAGCTTTCGCAGGCAGTTGAAACTGCCATTGAGGAGCATCATGCTGTTACATTGAGTGAAACGCCATATACAAGTTCTCCTCTTGAATTTTTGAGAAGGTATTTTAAAGTTGTTCAAACCTGTACAAGTTCACGTACTCCTTGTTTTGCAAATGAATACAAGAATTTAGATGGTACTGTTTTTAATAAATGGCGATTTAGAGTAGATGCCAATAACCCTTGTGTATCATTGGCAAGTGGTGCAGCTATATGCTTAGACTCTACTTTGGGTAGTGATTCTTATAGCAATGGAGAGTATACTTTGCATGGTTCATATTGGATGTATATAGATGTAAATGGTTCACAAGGACCGAATATTGTGGGCAGAGATTTGTTTAGTGCAGACTTATACAGTGACGGTAAAGTTGCCGAAGGGTATGTTAGCTCATGGGCAGATTCATGCGGTGATTCTAATGCAAATTATGGCAGTGGTTGTTTATCCAAAATCATGGATGACGGCTGGAAGATGGATTACTAATATTAAGACCCGCCTTTCGATGACAGGCGGGTCTTATTAAATTATTTATACAAGTCCTAAAACTTTTCTATACCAGGAGAACGTTTCAAGTTCTATTCCGTTAAATGTTGTTTTTAAACATTGTGTTTTTAAATAATTTTCAAATTCGTCGTTGAATTTGGATTTTGTCATTTTTTCTTTTGTTACTTTTGTAGTTAACATAGACATTCTCCTTTTACCATTAGTACACATATTTTTTTGCATTATAACAAATAGTGATATTTTTTTCTAGTGGCACTAAAACCCGAACATATCAAAATTTGCTCTATATCTAATAAAATTTGATGTAAATTTTTGTAAAGATTTTTTTTGATGCAAAAACGATACCTGCATCTTAACCCTATTGTTCGTTTTTTTCAATTGCCCGATTGGCTTTGCATTAAATTGAATTTTCTGTTATAATGTAGGTATGAGAGAGAGGGTATTAATTTTAGCATTATTGTCTGTAGTTCTTGCAGGTGTTCAGGTTCAGGCTATGACACCGCAGGCAAACTCTTTATATCAACAGGCTTGTTCTGCGGAATATAAAGAGGATTATAAAACTGCGGTTGAAAAATTGACCGAAGCACTTGCGGTTTCACCTAATGACGTAATGATTTATATAAAACTTGCAGGCGTATATTCTGAAATGGGTGAATACGACAAAGCTTTGGGAGCTTATGCAAAGGTTGCCGAATTGAAACCTGCTGACGGGTATATTTATATCAGTGTCGGAAGTATTTATGAAAATCAGGGAAAATACAAAGAAGCTCTCTCTGCGTATAACAAAGTTATGGAAATGTGTCCCGAATATTTATATAATTATTTGAATATCGGAAATGTCCAATATCAGCTTGGAAATTATAAAGACGCTATTGAAAATTATAACAAATTTTTGTCTACATATTCTCAGCACAGAGAAGCACGTGAAAACCTTGCGGCATCTTATTTGAGTGATGGTAATTATCAATCAGCCGTCAATGAGTATGCAAATATTTATTCAAAAAATCCTTCTGCTTTTAAAGATTATTCAAAATACGGACTTGCTCTGTTTGAGATTAAAAATTATGAAAAAGCGGTTGAATTTTTGGAAAAAGCTGTTGATGCAGACCCTGATAACTCTTCTGCACATATAAATCTTGCACTTTCTTATCAGGAACTTGGCAAAAATAATCTGGCTCTTTCTCAATATGATGTAGTTTTTAGACAACAGCCGTCTTTGCATTCTCTGCGTTTCGATTACGGGAATTTGCTTGCAGAAATGGGTAAGGAAGAAGCTTCTATCGAAAACTACAAAATTTATATAGAAAATTATCCGCAAGATGCAAGAGCTTACCAAAATATTGCTATAGTTTACAAACGCTTGCTTAAGACTGATGATGCGATTGCAAATTATCAAAAAGCTTTAGAGTTACAAAAAGATAAAAGAGATTTGGCGCTCGTAAGTGATTTGGCAGAGTGCTATTACTTAAACAAAGATTATACAAATGCACTTAAATATTATGATGAGGTTTTGGCTTCAAACCCTGATAACTACGATGTTAAATATAACAAAGCCGTAATTTTGCATTCAATGAATAAATACAATGATGCTATTGCTTTGTATAATGAACTTTTGAAGGTAAAAAGCAATGATGCTTTAGAAGCAAACTTAACTTCGGCATATATTGCACAGGGCGATGAATATTTGAAAGCTCATAATTATTCGCTTGCAACGGAAATGCTTGAAAAAGCAATTGAGCGCGGAACTAATGACAGTTATGCATATTTCGCTCTTGCTCAAAGTTACCGTGCATGTGACGTAAATGACAAGGCTACGGAATATTTTGAAAAAGCTATTGCAATGTCACCTGATAGAGCCGAATACAGTCAGGAATTTGCAGAATTTATCTCTGCTACAAGCAAATCGGAAGTAAAAATTTCCGATACTTCAAACGGTATTCAGGAAGTTGTGCTGACAATGGATTACGGTCAGGATGATAACAAAGATTTGATTTTGAAAGGCGACGAAAATTATAAAAATAAAAATTATGATGTTGCAATAAAAGATTATCAGGATGCGTTAAAAGTTAACCCTGCCGATGAAGTTACTCTGTTGAAACTGGGCAATATTTATAAAATTAAAAACGACAATAAAAATGCGATTAGTTTCTACAAAAAATCGATTGTTGTAAATCCTAATTATGCAGACGGCTGGTTCAATCTCGGACTTGTTTATGCAAACGATAAAAACAACAACAAAGCAAAAGAATGTTTCCACCGCGTAATCTCTTTAAACCCGAATTACGGTTATGCTTATTATGCACTCGGACTTGCTTATGAGCAGGACGGCAATGAAAAAGAAGCTTTGAATAATTACAAAATTTTCTTAGTTCATAATAAAGATGAAGCGACAGGAAAAGCGGTTCATGAAAAGGTTAAACAGCTTGAAAAAAATAATTAGCTTACTGATATTAACGGCTTTTATTGTTTGCGGTTGTACAAATGCGGATAAACCTGCAATTCTTTTTAACAGACACCCGATAAGTGAGCAGAATGTCTATGATTATTCGGTAATTTTTCCTGTCGGTGCAAGGATTTATTATCTGGTTTTAGTTCCGAAAAAAATCCAGTCCCGATATATTTATATTCAGGTAATCAAAAAAGATAATTCCTACGGACGTCTGGGGTACAATCTTATTTGGTCGAAAAATGTACGGCTTAAAGATGAGGAAGTAAATTATTTTACCGATTACCTTGTTTTGAATGAAAAGGGGTTTTATATAATGAAGGTTTATTCAAAAGATAATCCGCAAAAAGTTCTTACGTCTGCGGAATTTAGAGTTGGAGAATGATATGGATTTTAAACAGTCTTTAATTATCAGCTGTGTAATTGTTTTGGGTATAGCCGGCATGTTTAGCGGGTATTCAGTATATCAAAACAATATTAAGATGCATGAAAATTATATTGAAGCGCAGGATGCATTCAGAAATTCAAACCTCAAGCAAGCTGATAAACTTCTTGAGGGTAAGCCTCCGCGTGATATTGAAAAAGAATTTTATCTGCTTAAATATAATGTAGAAATGAATTTGAATAAATTGTATCAGGCAGAGCAAACTGCTTTACAGCTCTTGAAAATTAATCCGAAAGATGCGTTTTATAATTATCTGCTCAGTCTGGTATATTTTAATCTTGACGAAAGAGAAAAAACCGAATTATATCTCAAAAATGCGGTTGAATTTTCTCCCGAAAATGTTGATTATAAAATTTATCTTGCCAACTGTTACGGCAATTACGGGAAAGATGATGAGGCTATAAAATTATATAAAGAGCTTAAAGATTTAATTCCGGGTTATGAAATTGCATACGCATCAATTGCAACTATTTATGAAAATAAAAATGATTTAGAAAATGCTTTAAAATACCGCAAAGAAGCGGCTGAAAAATTCAGCGATAATGCCTATGACTTATATATGCTTGCAAAATTGTACGAAAAAACGGGCAAAAAAGACGAAGCTGCCGAATATTATGCAAAGACTGCAAAACTTGATGTGAATGAAAATACTGATGCCAGAACTAAATACTTTGCTCTTACCGGTAAACCTTATCATTCTGCACCTCAGTTTAAAAGCGAAACAATACCGTTCAAAAACGTCAACGGGCTGATGATTGTAAACGTTAAAGTTAACGGTGTCCCTGCAAGTTTTTTGATAGATACAGGTGCAACATCTTCTCTTGTATATGCAAACTTTATAAAGAATAAACAAATTCCCGTAAAAACAAATGTATTTGGGATTACAACATCTGCTAACGGAACAAAGTCAGTTGTTCCTATTGCGAATTTGAATTTAAAACTCGGCAGTATGGAGTTTAACAACCTTCCGACGCATATAATGCCTGCGGAAAATAAATTATTTGACGGAATAATCGGTAATGATATTCTTGAAAAAACTGATTATTATGCCGACAGACAACAGGGTGTTATTGTTATAAAAAGTATCAAATAAAAAAGAGGCATTCGCCTCTTTTTTTATTCGTTATTATCTAAAAGACTTGTTTGGGTGGATTCTTGAGTATCCATTGCCTCAACATCTTTTTTAACCGTTTCATCTTCATCAGGGTTTACGATTTTGTTAACCGAAACAACTGTATCGTTGTCAACAAGGTTCTGTGCTCTAACCCCTGTCGCAGGTCTGCCCTGACGTGAGATTGAACCTGCATTCAGTCTTGTTACAACTCCGTTTGCAGTTACCATCATAATATCGTCAGAATCCTGAACTATTGTCAAGGCTACAAGTCTTGATGCTGATGATTTGAACTTAGTTGCAATCAAACCTATTCCGCCTCTGTTTTGGCTTCTGAATTCTGATAATTTTGTACGTTTGCCGAAACCGTCAGATGTTACAACAAGCAAATCTGCATCATAATCTCTCGGTACAATATCGCAACCGACAAGTTCGTCACCTGTTCTCAATTTCATTGAAGTTACACCGCGTGCACTTCTTCCCAACGGTCTTAAATCTTCAATCGGGAAGCGGATTGCCATACCGCAAGATGTACCGATGATGATTTCGTCACGTGCGGTTGCAAGTTTTACCCAGTTCAATTCATCATTTTCTTCCAAACCGATTGCGATAATACCGTTTCTTCTGATATTTGAGAAGTTATCAAGTTCTATACGTTTAATGTAGCCTTTTTTAGTAAGCATTATCAGGTTCAAATCATGTGAGAATGTGCTTACAGGTACAACTGCCGTAATTCTTTCGTCCTGTTCAATCGGGAGAACGTTTACAATCGGCAAGCCTTTTGCCTGACGTCCGCCTTCAGGGAAGTCGTATACGTTCAAGCTGTAAACCGTTCCTTTAGATGAGAAGAACAATACTTTGTCGTGCATCATTGCTGTGAAGAAGTGTTGAATATCATCATCTTCTTTTGTTTTCATACCTGATTTACCGCGAGTTGCACGGTTTTGGCGTTCAAATGTATCTAATGAAATACGTTTCAAATATCCCTGATGTGTGATAAATACTGCCATAGGAGTATTTGGAGTTAAGTCCTCAATTGTAACTTCACCCTGTTCGGGTAAAATTTGAGTTTTTCTGTCATCGCCGTATTTTTCTTTATCTTCAAGAAGTTCGCCTTTGATAATGTCAAGAATTTTTTGACGGCTTGCAAGAATTTCTTCGTATTCTGCGATTTTCTTGATAAGTTCGTCGTATTCAGCTTTAACCTTATCTTGTTCCAAACCTGTCAAACGTCTTAATTGCATTTCCAAAATTGCGTTTGATTGGTCAACGTCAAGCCCGAATCTGCTCATCAAACCGACACGTGCATCATCTGTTGTTTTTGATTTTTTGATAAGTTCAATAACTTCATCAATTGAACCCAAAGCGATAATCAAACCTGCCAAAATATGAGCTCTGATTTTTGCTTTTTTAAGGAAGAAAATTGTACGTCTGGTAACGATTTCAACCCTGTGTTCAACAAATTCTGACAGAATTTCATACAAGTTTAATAATTTCGGTTGTTTTCCGCAAAGAACAACGTTGTTTACGCCGAAAGTTGTTGAAAGTTGCGTAAATTTGAATAAGTTATTTTTAACAACATCAGGTTTAGCATCGCGTTTAAGTTCGATAACGATTCTCATACCTTCTCTGTCGGATTCGTCGCGAATATCTGAGATACCTGTAATTCTCTGGTCTTTAACAAGTTCCGCAATTTTTTCGATTAAAGCGGATTTATTAACCTGATAAGGAATTTCTGTAACAACGATAGCAGTACGAGCCTGACGTCCGCCGCCGCCTGCAATTTCTTCAAAGTTAGCAACGGCTTGCATTTTGATAGAGCCTCTGCCTGTTTCGTAAGCCTGTTTAATATCGCTTAAACCTATAATAGTTGCGGCTGTCGGGAAATCAGGGCCTTTAACATATTCCATTAATTCAGAAACCGTAATCTGCGGATTGTCGATAAGAGCGATTGTACCGTCAACGATTTCGCAAAGGTTGTGAGGCGGAATGTTTGTTGCCATACCAACAGCAATACCTGAAACACCGTTTAACAAAAGCATCGGAAGTCTTACGGGCAATACGGAAGGTTCTTGTAATGAACCGTCGAAGTTTGGTTCAAATTCAACAGTTTCGCAGTCGATATCAGCAAGCATAGATTGAGTAATTTTGTGCATTCTAGCCTCTGTATAACGCATTGCGGCTGCTCCGTCACCGTCAACAGAACCGAAATTACCGTGACCGTCAACTGTTAAATAACGAGTTGAAAAGTCTTGAGCCATACGGACAAGGGCTTCATAAACGGCAGTATCACCGTGCGGGTGGTATTTACCGAGAACTTCACCAACAATACGAGCACATTTCTTGAACGGTTTGTCCGGTGTCATACCAAGTTCGTTCATTGCGTATAAAATACGTCTGTGTACGGGTTTTAAACCGTCACGAACATCCGGTAACGCGCGACCTACGATAACACTCATCGCATAGTCGATATATGAACGTTTCATTTCTTCTCTAATATTAACGGGAACGATTTTTCCGTCATTAAACATGCTTTGCTGATTGCTCATAAATACTCTCCAAGTCTAATCTCTTAAGAGTATTGTATCACAAACACATGTTTTTTGAAAATGTTAAAATAATCTTTACAATTTATACTTAGGAGCTTCTTTGTCTACAAGTTCCATGTATTTTTTATTGTATTTTTCTGCAAATTCAATTGCTTTTTTGCGTGCATCTCCGTCTGAGTTGTAAAAACGTCTGCCGTATGTGAATTCACTGTCTTTTTGAAAATATGCTGTGTTGTATTCGTAAAAATCTTTTGAAGGCAAAAGGTATCCTACCATTCCCGCATCAGGATAAACTAAAACTGATGCTCCGGGGTGTTCTGATTGGATTTGGTGTGCAAATTCTGCCGATGCTTCAACGGGGTTTGTGCCTGACGGAAGTTTTTTTATTGTTATTTTTGAATGCCAGTTGTCGGCATTTTCGCCTTTCGGGTAATAATTATACCCATTTTCTGTATTTACGGACAGATTATAAGTTTCATTGTCAAATTTAATTTTGTTTTCCATAGCAGCTCCTGTCAAAGGTATCATAAGTAATAAGATTGTTAATAATTTTTTCATTTCAAATCCTCTCTACCAGTTTTTTAACCCGTTAGTATAAATAAATCTATTACCTGTTTGGCCAGTCATAAAATTTGTAGTATAATATTTATATGCCATTTGAATTTGAAAGACAGAAAATTAAAGATGTAATTTTAGTTAAACCGAAAGTTTTCGGTGATAATCGCGGTTTTTTTATGGAAACTTACAAAAAATCCGAGTTTTTTGCAAACGGTATTGATGTGGAATTCAATCAGGATAACCATTCAAAATCCACTGCACATGTTTTAAGAGGTTTGCATTATCAGGAAAGCCCATACGGACAGGCAAAACTTGTCAGATGCGGGCGCGGAAGAATTTATGATGTTGCGGTTGATATCAGACCACAATCAGAAACTTTCGGGCAGTATGTGAAAGTTGAACTTTCGCAAGAAAATAAGCACATGTTATACATCCCTGAAGGTTTTGCACACGGGTTTGTGGTGCTGTCTGATGAGGCTGAGCTTCTTTATAAGGCAAGCGGTGAGTATAATCCACAGGCTGACAGAGGGTTGTTATGGTGCGACAAGGATATTAATATAGATTGGGAAATTGATTTTGAGCCGATTTTGTCAGAAAAAGATAAAAATCAGCCGACTTTGAAAGAGGTGTTTTAATGAGAGTTTTGGTCACAGGTGGTGCAGGGTTTATCGGGAGTTGTTTTGTAAGACGAATGCTTAATGAGCATCCCGATTATAAAATTATAAATCTTGACGCATTAACTTATGCGGGTAATATCGAAAACCTTGATGATATCAAAGATAACCCTAATTATACATTTGTACACGGCGATATTTGCGATAAGAAATTAGTTCCTCAAATTGTGGAGCAGGTTGATGCTGTTGTAAACTTTGCGGCAGAATCTCATGTTGACCGTTCGATTACAGGGCCTGAAATTTTTATTGAAACAAATGTTAAGGGTACATTAAATCTTTTGCAAGCTGCAAAACAATTTAAAATCGACAGATATTTACAGGTTTCTACAGATGAGGTGTACGGAACATTAGGCAAAACGGGATATTTCACGGAAACTACTCCGCTTGCGCCAAACAGTCCGTATTCTGCCTCAAAGGCTTCTGCCGATATGCTTGTAAGAGCATATTTTGAAACTTACAAAATGCCTGTTTTGACAACAAGATGTTCGAATAACTACGGACCTTATCAATATCCTGAAAAATTAATTCCGTTCTTTATTTCACAATTGTTAAAAGGCGAAAAAGTTCCTGTATACGGGGATGGAATGAACGTTCGCGACTGGTTATATGTTTATGACCATTGTGCTGCAATTGATACGGTACTTCACAAAGGCAGAGTTGGCGAAGTCTACAATATTGGCGGACATAACGAAAAAACTAATATGGAAATTACGCATCTAATCCTTGATGCAATGGGTAAAGATGAAAGTTCTATAAAATATGTTGAGGACAGGCTCGGGCATGATAAACGTTATGCGATTTGTAACGACAAAATCCAATCTGAGCTTGGTTGGAAACCGTCTTTGACATTTGAAGAAGGTATAAAACTTACAATCGATTGGTATTTGAATAATCAGAATTGGATGAAATCTATTGAGGCTAAAAAGGAATTGATATGAAAATATTAGTAACAGGTGCAAACGGAATGCTCGGACAGGATTTGTGTCCTATATTGGAAGATTGCGGGCATGAAGTTGTTGAAACTGATGTTGATAAACTTGATATTACAAATGTTGAACAGGTAAAAAAAGTTTTGACAGATGAAAAACCCGATATGGTAATTCATTGTGCGGCTTATACCAATGTTGATAAAGCTGAAGAGGATTTGAAAACTGCTGAATTAATCAATGTTACCGGTACTGAAAATATTGCAGAAACTTGCGCAAAACTAGGGATTGTACTTGTTTATATTTCAACTGATTATGTTTTTGACGGCGAAACGGTTGAACCTTATACAACAGAGGATTTGCCTAACCCGATAAATAATTACGGCGCGACAAAATACGAAGGTGAGGAAGCTGTCAGAAGTCTTTGCGAAAAATATTATGTTGTCAGAACAAGCTGGCTATACGGACATCACGGTAAAAACTTTGTAGAAACTATGATTGGACTTGCTGACAGAAACGAAGTTAATGTTGTAGATGATCAGGTCGGATGTCCGACTTGGACATGTGAACTTGCAAATGGTATTGTAAAATTATTTTCAAAACCTTACGGAACATATCATGTCTGCGGATCAGGGTTTACGACATGGTATGGGTTTGCAAAGGAAATTTTTGCGCAATCAGGGTTGGATGTTAACTTGAAACCTTGTACAACCGATGAATTTCCGCGACCTGCAAAACGTCCGAAATTCAGCGTAATGGATAACGGCGGGTTATGTAGAAAATGGCAGGCTGCATTGAAAGATTACTTGGAACTTAGAGAGGTATAATTATGAAAGGTATTGTATTAGCAGGTGGTGCGGGAACAAGGTTACATCCGTCAACAATTGCGGTTTCAAAACAACTTTTACCAATTTATGATAAACCGATGATTTATCATCCGATTTCGGTTTTGATGCTTGCGGGAATTCGAGAAATTTTAATAATCTCTACACCTGCTGATTTGCCGAACTTTCAAAGACTTCTCGGTGACGGAAGCCAGTTTGGTGTGAAATTTTTCTATAAAGAACAGCCGTCGCCCGATGGTTTGGCGCAAGCTTTTATTCTTGGTGAGGAATTTATCGGAAATGACGATGTTGCACTTGTCTTGGGCGACAATATCTTTTACGGCGACGGATTTTCGGGCAAATTGAAAAATGTTGTCGAAAATACCAAAAACGGTGGAGCAACTGTTTTCGGATATTATGTAAAAGACCCGCAAAGGTTTGGAGTTGTGGAATTTGATGAAAACGGAAGCGCAATATCAATTGAGGAAAAACCGCAAAACCCTAAATCAAATTATGCGGTAACAGGTTTGTATTTCTACGATAACAAGGTTGTTGAGTATGCAAAGAGTTTGAAACCTTCCAAACGCGGTGAATTGGAAATCACCGACTTAAATAATATTTATTTGAAGGAAGGAAAATTGAATGTAGAGCTTCTCGGACGCGGTTTTGCATGGCTTGATACGGGAACTCACCATTCGTTATTGCAGGCAAGCCAGTATGTTCACACTATTGAGGAAAATCAGGGCATAAAAATTGCCTGTCTTGAGGAAGTTGCATACAGAATGGGGTTTGTTACAAAAGAAAATTTAGAAAAACATATTGCCAAATATTCAAATAACGATTATTATAATTATGTGAGAGAGATGATTGGGAGAGATAACTTTTAACCAAAATCGCGAAAGACTTTACAAAATTGGGGAAAGAGGGGAAAAATGAATTTAGAAAATATAAAAAAAGTTGATTCTATAGTTGCGGAGCAGATAGAAAAAGAATTTGAGAGACAGCAAAACACAATTGAGCTTATTGCATCGGAAAATATTACGTCCGAAGCTGTAATGGAAGCTTGCGGAAGTGTTTTGACAAATAAATACGCAGAAGGTAAACCTCACAAAAGATTTTACAACGGTTGTGAACATGTTGATGTTATTGAAGAAATCTGCCAAAAACGTGCCTGTGAACTTTTCGGAATGGATCATGCGAATGTTCAGCCACACAGCGGTGCTCAGGCAAATATGGCTGTGTTTATGTATCTTTTAAAACCCGGTGACAAAGTTTTGGGTATGGATTTGTCAAACGGCGGACATCTTTCTCATGGTTCGCCTGTTAACTTTTCAGGACTTTATTTTGACGTAAAAAGCTACGGAGTTGATGAAAACGGCAATATTGATTATGAAAATGTCCGTAAAATGGCTCATGAGCACCAACCGAAATTAATCATTTGCGGTGCAAGCAATTACTCCAAAATCATTGATTTTAAAAAGTTTAGAGAAATCGCAGATGAAGTCGGCGCATATCTATTGGCTGATATCGCGCATATTGCCGGACTTGTTGCAACAGGTTTGCATCCGTCGCCTGCAGGTTATGCTCAATTTGTAACAACTACTACCCACAAATCTTTAAGAGGTCCGAGAGGCGGTATTGTTATGTGTGACGAGGAGCATGCTCAAGGCATTGATAAGGCAATTTTCCCCGGAATGCAGGGCGGACCTTTGGAACACATTATTGCAGGTAAGGCAGTTGCTTTATATGAAGCATCTAAACCTGAATTCAAAGCTTACGGCGAACAAATTATTAAGAACGCAAAGGCTTTAGCGCAGGGTTTAATGGATGAAGGAATGGATATTGTCGGCGGAATGACAGAAAACCACCTTATGACGCTTGATTTAAGAAAAACAGGCAAAACTGGCAAGGATATGGCGAATGTTTTGGAACGCGTCGGAATTACTGCAAATAAAAATACAGTTCCAAACGATCCGCAAAGTCCGTTTGTTACAAGCGGTATAAGATTAGGTGTTCCCGCAGTGACTACCCGCGGGTTCAAAGAGGAAGATATGATTGAAGTTGCAAAAATTATTGCATCTGCAATATTTTCGTCAGATAATGAATTGGGATTACAAAATTTGAGAGAACGTTCACTTAAACTTTGTAAAAAATATCCCATTTATAAAGGATAAATTATGTTAATAAAACTCAATCATGCACATATAATAGGAACAGTAATAGCGTACCTTATCGGGGTATGCCTTGTACCAATGGTAATCAGTTTTTCAAAAAAAGAGGGACTTGTTGATGTTCCGAACGAAAGAAAAATTCATACTGCACCGATTTCCAGAATCGGAGGAGTTGCAATTTGGGCAAGCACAATGCTTACTTTCCTGTGTCTTGTGTTTATGAGCTATTATCCGTATGGAAGTTTATTATCGGGAATTTTGCTCGGCGGTTCTTTGATGTTCTTATTAGGACTTGTTGATGATATTTATAATTTGAATGCGAAATTTAAATTGTTTTTGCAGATTGCTATTGCAACATTAGTTTATCTTTTGGGCGTTCAAATAAATCATATTCCGTTTATCGGTGATATCGGAATTTTCTCATATCCGATAACACTTTTGTGGATTGTCGGAATTTCCAATGCTTTGAATTTTATTGACGGAGTTGACGGGCTTGCGGGCTCTGTTGTAACCGTTAATGCTGTTACACTTGCGATTATTGCGGTTGCTATGAATCCGCCAAGTCCTATAAGCGCATTAATCGGTTTTATCCTTGCGGGTTCTATGATGGCGTTTTTAACTTATAACTTCAACCCTGCAAAAATCTTTATGGGTGACAGCGGAGCGTTGTTCTCAGGTTTTTTGCTTGCAACAATATCTATTACAGGAGTTATGAAAGCGGCAACTCTGGCTATCCTTTTACCGTTCCTGGTTCTTGCTGTACCTATTATGGATATTACTTTTTCATCATTAAGAAGAATTGCTAAGGGCAAATCTCCATTTGTAGCCGATGCTGAACATATTCACCATAAGCTGCTTCATGCGGGATTTTCTCAAAAGAAAACCGTTATGATTTTGACATCTGTAGCAATTATTGCAGGCGGGTTGGCTGTTTTGATTACAGGCGGTGCAACTATTAAACAGTATTCTATTGCAATTTTGGCAATTGTTGTTGTAATGTTTCTTCTTAATTTAATTAAAATGTTGACAAAGAAATAAATATGTGTTAAAATGCGTGTGGATTTAATTACTCAGTTTTGAGCCTTGTCGTTTTCACGGGAAAGATGTTCAAAATATTTAAGTGTAAATCTGCCATATAGTTTTTAAAATCAAGTTAAAGAACTTGATAGCGAGGTGTTTATTATGACAATACGTGCAGTAGGACAGAACGAACATTCAAACATTGGTACGATTATTACATCAACAGCCGTAGGTGCGGGAACAGGATATGCTTTGAAATATCTTTATCCTGTAACTAAGCAGGAGGACGACTTTAACACTAAAGTTATGACAAATTATTGTCACAAACTTACTAACAGAGCAAAGGTAAAAGAATTTAACGAAATGGGTGTTAAAACTAAAGCTCAGGACTGTTTTGTTAAAATGATTGAATCCGGAGATAAAGAAGCTTTTCAATTTGATAAGCTTGCTCAAAAAGTAGAAGCTTTAGGCGGAGAAAATTCAGTTGCAGGTAAAGAATTCAGAGGAATTATCAGAACAGTAAATGAATCTTCTGCTCAAATGCTAAAGAGATGGAATACAGCATATCGTATGATGCTTAAAATAAAAAGACCTGTAATTCCGTTCCTTGTTGCAGGTGCGGGTGTAGGTTTCTTAACAGGCTTTACGCATAACGTTCTTAGGACGGATGCATAAATATAAATATAAAATTAATATTTTTTTCACCAAAAAAATATAGGCTGAATTGAAAAATTCAGCCATTTTTTTATTTACAGCTTGATGCTTTGTTCCAGCCGAGTTTGTCCGGGCATTTCAGATAGTCCATGTTTTTGTTATAAATAACCCATGCCGTGCATTTGCCATTGACATTTTGTTCAAACTTAGCACACCCGCTATCAAATCTTTGTGTCCAAATAATTTCTTTTGGTGAGCCTGCAGGAACTATACCGTTTTGTACTATTATGAATTCAAAAGCATCAATGTCGGTTTTGTTAGGCCCTGCCGGTCCGTTGATATCTACAAACAGAGATATACAGCTATTGTTATATGTTCCGTAATCTAAACTAGGTTTGCTGTTTGTGCAATATGGATCATATTCTGAGCAAACTTTTTTTTCTAAAGTGGTATCTTGCTGGCAATATCCGCCTGTGCTTACTCTTATTCCCACACCATTTTTAAGCAGATAACTGTTTGTTATTGCAGAACTTCCGGCTATCCAAATTCCGCTTGGTGCTCCTATAACTCCCGGGGTATAACCGGTTGGAGAAATACATCCTCTTTGCATTTTTTTGCAGGTTTTAATAATTTGAACATATTTAGGTAGTAGTTCTTCAAATTTTGCTCGTCTTGCATCTGCATTTTCTCCCCAGTATTGTATAGTTAAATCACTTTGGTCCTGAATCATCCTTTCTATTGCTTGAGAAAGCAGGCTGTAAGTTTGGGTTAGTCGTGTGACCGTAACTTTTTCACGATGATTGCCGATAAGTGTAGGCATTGTAATTGCTGCAACAACTCCGATAATACCTAAAGTAATTAAAATTTCTGCAAGTGTAAATGCCAAACCTGCGCCTCGCGATAAACGACACCGCTTACAATCAAAACGAAAAGCGGCTTGTCGGGGGGGGGGCAATTTTTAGCATTAATTTTTAACATATAAAATCCTCCAATATCTTTTTGGCTACGTGCGTAGCACTCCTTTCAAATACCAGGTTTTTGCGCCTGATATTTTTACATTTACAAATTGTCCCGTTAAATCTTCGTCACAAGGAATATGAACGGTTTTAAAGTTTCTTGTTTTACCTGTATTAATCATTTTACCTTTGTGTTCATAGAAATTTTCAATCAAAACTTCCATTTCACGTCCTACGTATTTAAGATTTGATTTCAGGCAATTTTCCTGAACTTTCAAATTCAAGCGCTGAAATCTCTCATCTTTAACATCTTCGGGAATGAATTTATCAACCCATTTTGCCGCAACTGTTTTTTCGCGCGGTGAATATGCCGCAACATTTGAATAATCCAGTTCAAATTCGTCGATTGCAGTTAGTGTTTCAACAAATTCTTCTTCTGTTTCACCGGGGAAACCTGCAATAAAGTCGCTTGTTATTGTTACATCAGGTATCATTTTGCGAACCTTTTCAACGATTTTTGCATAAGTTTCTCTATCATAGCGTCTGTTCATGGCTTTTAAAACTCTTGAACTTCCCGATTGCATCGGTATATGGAAGTATTCACACACCTTATCTAAATCTCTTGCTGTTTCGATTAATTCGTCAGTTATGTCTGTAGGATAAGATGTTACAAAACGAATTCTGAAATTGCCTTCAAGTGCATTAACTTCTTTTAGCAAATCCGCAAGGCGATAAGTTTTATCTTTGAAATCCTTACCGTAGCTGTCAACATTCTGTCCGAGCAGTGTAATCTCTTTAAATCCGTCTGCCAACGCATCTTTTACCTCTTTTATAATAACTTCGGGCAGGCGTGAACGTTCTCTGCCTCTTGTGTAAGGTACGATACAATATGTGCAGAAATTGTTACAGCCTTCTGTGATATTAATCCAGGCATTTGTTGATTTTACGCGGTTAATCGGATAACCTTTTTCGTTTGCGGTTGCAAGGTTTGTTTCTTCGCATTCACAAACTCTTTCTCCTTTTTCAATTCTTTTTATAACATCCGGAAGCGAGTAAATTTTGTGCGTTCCGAGAACAAAATCAACATAAGGCGCACGAGAAAATACTTGTCTTGCTTTTTGCTGTGCAACACATCCTGTGATACCGATTTTTATATTTTTATTCTTTTTCCATTTGCCCCAGACACCTAATTGGCTGAATGCTTTATCCTCTGACAATTGTCTTATTGAACAGGTGTTAACTATTAATAAATCTGCATTTTCCTGAGTTTTTGTTTCTTCATAACCAAAATGAGATAACATACCGAGCATTCTTTCGGTATCTGATTTATTCATTTGGCATCCCATTGTTTCTATATATACTTTCATAACCCTAATTATACTATAAAAACTTGACATTTGAACATAATAATAATATCCTATTTATTGTAGATTAAAGGGTTAGTTGTATGGAATCTAAGAAACAGAGTATATTAACATTATTAAAAAACAGAACAGAAAATTATTCGGAAAAAGTAGCGTTGGGTATGAAAAACCAGTACGGCTGGAAAGAGATGACATATTCAGGTGTCGGAAACTTGTCAAGAAAACTTGCTTGTTATTTGATTAACGAATTAAAAGTTGAAAAGGGTGAAAAAATCGCCATTTTATCTGAATCAAAACCAGAATTCGGAGCATGCGTTTTTGCATCAATTCTAGCGGGTACAATTACAGTGCCATTGGATGTTAAACTAACAAAATATGAATTGAAATCAATTCTGTCAGATTGTCTGCCAAAAGTAATTTTGGTTTCAAGAAAACATCTTGAAATGGCAAAATTTTTAAAACAGGAAATTTCATCACTAGAAACCATTCTTGTTATGGATGAACCTTATTATAATATTGATGAAACAAGTATTTATCAGCTTCCTGATAATTATGATGCAAAATGGAGAGTCAGAAGCTCTAAATCAACTGCTTTAATTATTTATACATCAGGTACTACGGGCATGCCTAAAGGGGTTGAAACAACTTTTACAAATATGCTTACTCAGCTTGATGATATAAAATTTGCGCTTGATAAAATTTTGCCTTTTAAAAATATTAATTTGCTTTCAATTTTGCCTATGAACCATTTGTTTGAAATGACAGTAGGTTTTTCAACTTTTTTAAATTTCGGATGTTCTCTATATTATACACCAAGTTTAAAACCAAAAGATATTTTAAGTATTATGAAAGAAAAACGCATACAATTTATGATTGTTGTACCTGCATTTTTGAAACTTTTAAAATCAACTATTGAAGCTGAAATTCATAATGATTCTAAAATTGATCAATTCAAATTTAATATAAAATTTCATATTGCAAAATTTATTCCGTCATACAGAATTAAAAAATTCATGTTTAGAAAAGTTCATGATAAATTTGGCGGACGCTTTATGGGATGTCTTTCAGGCGGTGCTCCGCTGGATATTAATGTCGGAACATTTTTTCAGAGAATTGGTGTTAGAGTTTTCCAGGGTTACGGTTTGACAGAAACAAGCCCTGTTGCATCAATTAATGTTGACAGACATACTGATATTGCATCAGTTGGAAAGCCTATTAAAAGTTTTCAGGCAAAAATAGATCCCGAAACAGGTGAATTATTGCTTAAAGGTCCGTCTGTTATGAAGGGTTACCATAATCAGCCCGAACTTACCAAAGAAGTTATTGATGAGGACGGCTGGTTCCATACAGGCGACATTGCTGAAATTAAAAACGGCGGACATATATACATTACAGGCAGAATTAAAAATATGATTGTACTGTCGGGCGGTAAAAAAGTATTCCCAGAAGAAGTTGAAGCTGTATTGGAAAAAAGCTCATTGTTCTCAGAAGTTTGTGTGTTCGGACTTTCAAGAACCTTCGGTTCAAAAGACGGTACGGAAGAAATTGCTGCTGTTATTGTTCCAAAACAGGAAATTATTGATAAATACAATAATGATGAACTTGAAAAAGTTATCAGAGCAGAAGTTAAACAATTATCGTCACATGTTACGGCATACAAACGCCCTGTAAATATAATTGTTTCAACATCACCGCTGCCGAGAACTGCGACAAATAAAGTTAAACGCAAAGAAGTTAAGGCGTTGGCACAAGTATAAGGAGTTAAGAATGAAAAAGATTACAATTTTAGCATTATTAATTGCAATTGTTGGATTATCTACACCTGCATTTGCAGGCGGAACTGAAGGACAGCCGGGAAAAGTTTCAGGAAAATCTGTAGGAGCTGCGGCTGTATCATTATTGGTTTGGCCGGGTTTGGGACAATTAATTCTTGATAACCCTGTTGAGAAAAATGCAACACACGCTATTTTAGGTTTGACAGGCGTATTCAGATTTTGGTCTTGCTATGATGCTTTTGTAGACCGTAAAGGCGGAGTTTGGCATAACAGAATTTAGGCATAAAAAAAAGACCTCTCTTATGAGAGGTCTTTTTTTTTATTGTTTATGAAAAGTATCTTTTCAAAAGTCCGTCAAAACCTTTACCGTGACGAGCTTCATCTTTAGCCATTTCGTGAACTGTGTCATGAATTGCATCATAACCCAATTCTTTAGCGCGTTTTGCAATAGCAAGTTTGCCAGCACATGCACCATGTTCAGCTTCTGCTCTTAATTCAAGGTTTTTCTTTGTTGAATCTGTTACAACTTCGCCTAACAATTCAGCGAATTTTGAAGCGTGTTCAGCTTCTTCAAACGCATATCTTTTGTAAGCTTCTGCAACTTCAGGATATCCTTCTCTTTCAGCAACTCTTGCCATTGCAAGATACATACCTACTTCTGTGCATTCGCCCATAAAGTTAGCTCTTAAACCTTCCATAACTTCAGCATCTTCAACTTTTCCGTCGCCTACATTATGTTCGCAAGCGTAAGTTTTAACGCCGTCTTTAATTTCGTTAAATGTAGTTGCACCGCATAAAGGGCATCTTTCAGGAGCTTTATCAGCTTCTGTAGACCAACCGCAAACTGTACATACAAATTTAGCCATTTTCTACCACCTTTCTTAAATACTAGTTTATTGTATATCAAGCAAAAATTTTTGTAAAGTGAGAATTATTATCAGTTTTATATTATTCCCTGTAGGCTCAGACTGCGTTGAATTAATGTTGCTTACATTCTCCAAACCCCAATTACCAAAATTGTGACTAGCGCAATTCTCAAAACTTGTAAAATATTTGACTAGTATTGAAATAGCGTTATTTACAAAACAGTCCCAATGTGTAGGAGTGGACTTCGTCCACAAAAAAAGACCTTGCTGTAGCAAGGTCAAGGTTGGTTATTTTGGTTATGTTATAGTAATTATGATTGGTTTTCGTTTTACACAATTTATAATTGCTCTCAAGATTTAGTTTTGCTTATTTTTCTTTAAATGTTTACAAAACTTTATGTTATTATGTAAGTATGATTGATAAATTAAGAAAATTCTTTTTATCAAAAATCTTACGCCGAAAGTATTACAGGACGGGTAAATGCAATGCTTGCGGAAAATGTTGTACACATATTTATGTAAAACATTACAAGCATGTTATTCAAGATGAAAAAGAGTTTGAAAAACTTCAATATCTGCATAGGTTTTATTCTTATTTGAAAGTTATTGGAAAAGATGATATAGGATTGGTTTTTGAATGTCAAAATCTTGATCCTGAAACTCATAAGTGTAAAATTCATAAAAATCGTCCCGGAATATGCAGACGTTATCCTCAGGAAGAATTATTTTCCATGGGTGGTGCGCTGTCAGATGATTGCGGTTATAAAATGGAACCTATAATTCCTTTTAGTGAAGTTTTAGATAAGGTTTCCAAATCTAAGCGGTAAATTTGGTATTGTTTAATTCAACTATGTCAAAATAGTTTTCCAAATCATCTTTTTTAGGCAAACCTATTGTTATATCAAGTTTTTCGGTTGTCGGATATATAGTTAAGTTTGGAGCAATTGATTTTTGTCCTGCAATTATAGAAGTATCAATGTCGGGTCTGTCGCACAGAACTTCTGCAATTGTATTAACTTTTCTTGTTGTTTGTTCTCCACCCTGACCGCCTATAATCCATGCTGTCAGTTTATCTTTTGCTGTCGTTTGCAGTTTTTCAATATATTCAAAGATTTCAGATATTTTACTCTCTGCATCGTGAAAAAATACTCCGCCTTTTTCATTTAAAATTAAAACGGCAGGTTCTGTGCTTTCATTGGGGTTGTAAGCAGTGCGTCTGGCATTATGAATTTTGTAGTTTTTGCTTATTGACAAATTGAGATTTGTAACCCCTCCGCGAGTTTGTCTGTTTATCACTTGCTCATATAGTGAATCGTTAAATATAACGTTTGTTTTTCCTTGAAAACTAATATTATTCATATGTTAACTCCTTGTGATTTATTAAAACTGCTGAAAAATTTTTTTGCTACTTTTGGGCAATGAAAAATTGTGCATTGTCGTTTAATCTGATTATGTAGAATAATATGAAAGGTTAAACTTATGAAAAAGATTTTATGTATATTATCATTGTTACTGCCGTTGTCTGTATTTGCCCTGTCGAACAAAATTGAAAGAACTTATGATTTTATAGTCAGTCGCTCACTTTTGTTCGCTCCCCTTCTTGCCTCCTGCCCGATAGACGGCGGAGCTTGTACTGCTTCTTCAAACTGGGATTCCACTCCTTTACAGCAAAAATATCTGCCAAACAGACTTCAAAATCTGCAAAGAACCGATGCTTTTCAACCAAATTACTTTGAACCTTACCATGATGCATTAATTAATACTGAAAGTGCTTCAACTAAAGGTGCACCGACTGCGGATTACAATTCCAACTGCCAGTTTGGGGTTTGTCTGCCGGGAGTGGAATCGGGAGGGGAGATAATAGAATAAATTTCCAAGAATTGGCTCGCATTAAACGGCAACGTTCGCACTTGTTGTCAAAAGTGCGGTTTTGCCGAACGCGTGCTCAACTGTCGAAATACTTCGTATTTCTCCTGCCTCTGCTCGGGTGTCTTGCTCGTTCGCGTTTAACGGGTCTACGGATTTTCTTTTCACAAGCTTTGCTTGTTTCAAAGAAAACTCCTTCGCCCTCAGCTCACTCGCGCAATTATTAATTTTTTGTTTATTTTTTCAAGAATTTTAAAAAACGATGTTATAAATAAGTAGTGATGAAAAAATAATCATGTAAAGGAGATAAAAATTATGGCAAAAACAATTGGTATTGACTTGGGTACAACAAACTCCGTTGTAGCAGTCATGGAAGGCGGAAAGCCTACAGTTATTGCTAACGCAGAAGGTTCAAGAACAACTCCTTCTATCGTCGGCTTTTCTAAAACAGGTGAAAAATTAGTAGGTCAGCTTGCGAAACGTCAAGCTATCCTTAACCCTGATAAAACAATCGCATCTATTAAAAGACACATGGGCGAAGATTACAAAAAAAATATTGACGGAAAAGATTACACTCCGCAAGAAATCTCAGCTATGATTTTGAGAAAACTTGCTGATGATGCTTCAAACTATTTGGGTGAAAAAGTTACATCTGCTGTAATCACAGTTCCTGCTTACTTTAACGATGCTCAAAGACAAGCAACAAAAGATGCAGGTAAAATCGCAGGTTTGGATGTTCTTCGTATCGTAAACGAACCGACAGCAGCTGCTTTGGCTTACGGTCTTGAAAAAGAAAAATCAGAAAAAGTTCTTGTATTCGACTTAGGCGGTGGTACATTCGACGTTTCAATCCTTGAAATCGGCGACGGTGTTCACGAAGTTCTTTCAACTTCAGGTGATACTCACTTAGGCGGTGACGATTTTGACCAAAAAGTTATGGATTGGATTTGTGAAGAATTCCAAAAACAAGAAGGTATTGACCTTAAAGGTGACAAACAAGCTATGCAGCGTGTTAAAGAAGCTGCAGAAAAAGCTAAATGCGAATTGTCATCAGTTATGGAAACAAATATTAACTTACCGTTCATTACGGCTGATGCAAACGGTCCTAAACACTTAGATTTGAATTTGACAAGAGCTAAATTTGAAGATTTGTCACGTGACCTTTTGAACAGATGTAAAGTTCCTGTTGAAAACGCATTGAAAGATGCAGGTGTTTCTAAATCTGATATTGATGAAGTTGTATTGGTCGGCGGTTCAACTCGTATTCCTGCTGTTCAACAACTTGTTAAAGAATATACAGGTAAAGAACCTAACCAATCAGTTAACCCTGATGAAGTTGTTGCAGTTGGTGCAGCAGTTCAGGCAGGTGTTTTAGCCGGTGAAGTTAAAGATATCGTATTGTTAGACGTAACTCCTCTAACATTGGGTATCGAAACATTAGGCGGTGTTATGACCCCTTTGGTTCCAAGAAACACTACAATTCCTGTTTCTAAATCACAAGTATTCTCAACTGCCGAAAATAATCAGACAGCCGTTGACATTCACGTACTTCAAGGTGAAAGACCGATGGCATCTGACAACAAATCATTAGGTATGTTCAGACTTGACGGTATTCCACCGGCAATGAGAGGCTTGCCTCAAATCGAAGTTACATTCGATATCGACGCAAACGGTATTGTTAACGTTTCAGCTAAAGATAAAGCAACTAACAAAGAACAAAAAATTACTATCACAAATTCTTCTAACTTGAGTGATGCTGATATTGACAAAATGGTTAAAGAAGCTGAAGCTAATGCTCAAGAAGACAAAAAGAAAAAAGAAGAAGCTGAAATTAAAAACAATGCAACAAGCTTGATTGGCTCAGCTGACAGAATTGTAAAAGATTTTGAAGGTAAAATCGATTCTGCTGACAAAGCAAAATTAGATGAACAAAAAGCTGCATTGCAAAAAGCATTGGATGAAAACAAATCAACTGAAGAATTGAAAAAATTATCAGATGAATTGCAGCAAACAATGTTTAGTATTTCTCAGAAAGCATACGAAGCTGTTCAAAAAGAAGAACAAGCAACAGCATCAACAGAAAACGCTTCAACAGAAGATAAAAAAGATGATGATGTAATTGATGCAGAATATACTAAAGAATAGTGCTACGCACGTAGCCACCCAGATTTTGTAAAATTTAAAGGATTAATTTAAATAAACATAATCTAACACTAATAGCGGGTTTTCGGGCTCGCTATTTTTTATGGCAAAATTTTCTTTTACGTGTTTTAAAGAAAATATGGCTGTCAAATTTGATATTTCTTATAACACAAGACGACATTTGTCTGATATATCAGGTGCGATAAAAAGTGTTCAATCTCCGATTGAAACACTGTTAAATTCGGGAAATAAAACAAGAATTAAGAAAGCTCTTGATGAAATCGGTACTCAAACAGGTTTGAGTGATATTGCAGAAAGCAGTATAAGCTTTATTGACGGAGAACGAAAAATTATTTTATCTTCTGAAAGTCAGCGTATGACGAGAGTGTCTGAACAAAATTTAAGAACTCAAAATATTGAAAAAGATTTATTTATTTATATCTTCTGACGGACCTGTAAGTGCTGACGGATTTGATGATAAATCGGCAGTTGAAAAATATTTGGGGGATGTTTGTGAAATATTGGATTTCCCGTTGTTAAAACTTAGGAAAATGTTTATTAATGACAATTTTGTGAAATTTTTGGAAACATTTTGCAACCGTGCAAGATTAAGTACTCAAAATATGGAAACAGTTAATGAAATTATTGCCTTGTTCGGGAAAATTGATAAAGATATTATGTCTGTTTCAAATCAGGTTTCGCGCTCAAATATTAAAAACGGATATCATTCAATAAAAACAGGTGTGAGAGGTTCAAAACAGCTGGAATTTACAAACATAAACGGAAACGATTATGCCGTTAATGTTCTTGCCGATCATAGCAGTAAAACTAATTTGCTGATAAGGGTTACAGATAAAAATAATGTTACAACACATATAATTGTCGAACCTGACGGACGTACGCTTAAAGCTAAGAAAATCAATCGTAAATGCATTATCGGTGATAAACCTGAAGTTTACAGTCAAAAAGAGTTGGATTCGCCTGAAATTAAAGAACATTTAACAGCTGTAAAATCCGAGCTTGAAAAATACAGTGAATATATTCTTGAACGTATTAAACAAAGAAATGTTAAAAAAGCAAAATATTCAACGGGGGACGTTGGAATTCTTGAAAAACCTATGCAAAAAATTCTAAAAGAGCTTCAGGACAGATATGCGATAATTCGCAGGGCAATTTTAGTCTTAAAAGATTCTGACAGAAAAAATCGTGCCAAAGATAAAATAGGTATTCAAACTGTTTCAGGGCAAAACCATGCTGTTATTTATAAAAATGTAGGACCTTATCAGGAAGATATCCACTTAAGTTTTCCGAAAATTGACGGAAAACCGAGTATTAAAATTGTAGTTTTGGGTTATATGGGCAAAATTAAAAAAAGTTTTTCCATACAGGATAATAAACTTTTAAAATTTGAAGCGAAAGATGTTTCAAGAAGTAAAAGAAAAGATATAGATTTTCATTATCATTCTCAAGATGAAATTTTAGAATCGGGTTTAGAAAATTATCTTTTGCTCTTGCAGGAACATTTAAAACATATTACTGATATAATCTCAAAAGGTAACGGTTGGTACAGATAGAATGTAAATATTTGTAAATATGAGTTTTAAAATGCCTGAAACCATTGCATAATCACTCATAGCATAGCATAGCATAGCATGCAGGCAAAATTGTAAATAATTTCCTTCAATTTGTTTTTATATAAATATAGGAAAGGATGGTTATTATGGCAATTACGGTCGGAGATATTTTTACGCAATTTCCCTCATTTAGACCTGAGGATATGGAAAAACTTGTCGGTAATAAAAATTATAACGGTCGAACAGCAATTTCTTTAACTAATATTGCATTATATCAAGGACAATATGCGCAAGATTTGTCAGTTTTTGTTGCAGGACGAGAAAAACAAAATTATACAAAATTACTTGCAGATAATCAAAGAATACAAGTGAATGAACAACTTGGTATTAAAGACAATATAAATCAAGCGGAGCAAAATCAAAATAATCCGATACCGGCATATATTCCGTTGGATAAAAGTATCTTTGATTATCAAAGACCGGAGATGGCATAATGTCAGGTGCTATTCAAAATTTTAACTATGACAAAGCCCAGCAATATTTGAGTAATCAAATTAAACAGCCTCAAAATCTCGCGGATTTAAAGCGCAATGCAAATTTGAAAATGCGTCAGGTCGAACTTGCGCGTGCAAACGGAGACTTGGAGCTTGCATCAATACTTGCTTATGAGCATCAACGGATAATTCAAGATATTAATAACTATTATAAAGGCGGAAATTAATTCCGCCTGTTTTTTATATGTTTGCTAATTGTAAATAATAATCGTTTGCCCGTTCAAATTTGTGAGCTGCATTAAACAGTCTGCTTTCCTGCAATTGCGGAGCAAGGATTTGTAAGCCGATTGGCATTCCGTCTTTGTCAAATCCTGCAGGTACGCTCATACCGGGTATTCCTGCAAGGTTTGCAGAAATTGTCGCAATATCTGTCAAATACATTGCAAGAGGGTCTGATGATTTTGCACCAAGTTCGAACGCTGTGTTCGGGCAGGTTGGTGAAATTAAGATATCAGCTTTCTTGAATGCTTCTACAAAGTCTTGAGTTACCAGAGCTCTCATTTGTTGAGCTTTTTTGTAATATGCGTCATAGTAACCTGATGATAATGCATAAGTTCCAAGCATTATACGGCGTTTAACTTCAGGGCCGAAACCTTCTGCACGAGTTTTGGTGTACATTCCCATTAATGTTTTGGCATCAGGTGTTCTGTATCCGTATTTTACACCGTCAAAGCGTGCTAAGTTTGATGAGCATTCGGCTGTTGCTAAGATATAGTAAATTCCGATTGAATGTTTCAAGTTAGGCAATGAAATTTCAACGATTTCAGCACCTAATTTTTTGTAATCTTCAATCGCTCTTTCCATAGCTTTTGCAACGTCTTCCGACAAGCCTTCCGTCATAAGTTCTTTTATGACGCCGACTTTCATGCCTTTTATGTCGTTGTTGAGGTTTGCTGAATAATGTTCAACAGGCAAATCTAAAGATGTGCTGTCTTTTGGGTCATGACCTGAGATAACTTCAAGTAAGTTAGCCGCATCTTCAACAGTTCTTGCAAACGGACCGATTTGGTCTAATGATGATGCAAACGCAATCAAACCATATCTTGAAACACGTCCGTAAGTAGGTTTCATACCTACAATACCACAGAAAGATGCAGGAAGACGGATTGAACCGCCTGTGTCAGAACCTAGTGCTAATGTTGCTTCGCAAGATGATACAGAAGCAGCAGATCCGCCTGACGAACCGCCCGGAACTTTGTTCAAATCCCAAGGGTTATGAACTTTTTTAAACGCTGAGTTTTCGTTTGAAGAACCCATTGCAAATTCGTCAAGGTTTGCTTTCCCGACGATTGGAACTAAGTTATTTAAAAGTTTTTCCGTAACTGTTGCGTTAAAAGGTGACACAAAGTTTTCCAGAATTTTAGATGATGCGGTAGTTTTAGAACCGACCAAATTCATGTTATCTTTAAGTGCAAGAGGAACACCTGCAAGAAGCGGAAGTTCTTCACCTTTAGCGATTTTTTCGTCAACTTTTTTAGCTGTTTCAAGTGCTGTATCTTTTGTCAAAGAGTTGAAAGCACCTAATTTCTCATCTAACTCTGCAATTCTTTCAAAAGCTGCATTTGTCAATTCTACAGCTGAAATTTCTTTATTTTTTAAAGCTTTGCTTTGCTCTGTAGCTGATTTTTTTAAAAGCTCGTTCATACCTTTTCTCCTATATGGAAAATATTACGATAAAAATAACAGTTTCGCAAGTATTTACATTATAAACAAAATAATGTACAATCTTTTTATGCTTGAGGCTTTTACTAAAAAAGAAATATGTGCGAGTATAGCTGCGGTTATTTTTATATTCTTAGGATTGTTGTGGATATATGATTATCCGGGTACTACTGAATTTGTATGTTCAAGACCGAAAAATATTTGTACACTTTCGAGTGCAAATGTTTTTGGATATAAGTTTACTGATACTATTCAATTTGATAAGATTATAAATACTGATATTGAAGAAGAATCTTCATCTAAGCATACAGCAGGTACGAAATACAGCAGTCATAAATATTATTATTATAATTGGGTTGCATATTATAATGACAACGGTGCTGTAGAAAAATTTCCCATATTCAGAACAACCGATTATGAGTATCATCCTGCCGATAAGTTATATGACAGACAATATCGCTACTTTGAGGATGTAAAACGATTGTTTAACGGATTTTTGGAAGACAAATCCAAATCAAGATTTTATGCTCCGATTTATGAATCTAAGCTTGTAAAGAAAACTTTTTGGGAAGATATTTTCTATACCACATTTGTTTTGGCAGGTATGCTGGTTATGTTATACCTTGTGATACTTTTTATTGACCCAGCTTCATTATTTAAAGAGATAATAAAATTTTTTAAACACTAAAGTTTCTGCATTTTTTTGCTTATGTCAGAGTGAATTCTGTTTGCACGGTAAAGATAATTAGTAAGTTTCTCGTAATTCGCTTTTGTTTCGCCATACGGTACTTTCATGGCTATGAGTTCATCAACATTGTCGTTAATGCTTACAAGTGTATCCAGTGAGTCGCCTAAATCTGCGATTGATTTGAAGCGTTTTGAAACTTTTGCAAAAATTTTACGTGTAACAAATCTTGCAAAAAGTTTGAGCGGTGAAAGTTTTTTCTTTGGTTTTGAAATTTTTGGGGTTAATCTTTCCGTAATATTTCTTTTTGCATACTCGCTTCTTAATTGTGCAAGTTCGTTTTCAATTTGTTTTGCCTGAATTTTTAATTCCATTACATCAAGAAGTTTGCCGATAAGCTCTAACCCCTTAATTTTGTTGTTTAAATTTTCAAGTGCTTCTTCTTTTTCTGCGATAAGGCATTCCAATTTTAAGGTCTTGTCGTCAAGATCTTTGAATGAATTATCGTTCAGGATGTTCAAATCGTAATCGTTTAATCTTTTGTTTTGAAATAAGTTTTGTGTCATTTCAAGTTACCTAAAACACGTGAAAATTTATTTTTGCCTTTATCACTCAATTGTGTAAACTTTCTTATAATACAACATTGTACCTATTACAGTCAAGACAATATTCGGCATCCAAGCACCCAAAAATGCCGGTAAAGTACCTGCTTCGCCAAAGGAAATTGATAAAGCTCTAATCAGATAATATGCAAAAATGATTAAGATACTGAACAAAAATCCTCTGTTATATCGAACTCTTGGCGGTGTAATCGCTAAAGGTACACCGATTAAAACAAGTGCAATTGTTGTCAAAGGAAGTGCCAGTTTGTCGTAGAGTTCTATACGTAAAACATTGCTTTCTTTTTGTTCAAGTGCATTTGTACGGATGTAGTTAATCAGTTTTGTAAAATTCATTTCTTTTGCAACGCTTTTGTTGAGCTCTTTAGACAAGTCCAACCCGAATTTAACGATAGAACTGTCAAAAAGAGTTGTATTAAGAATTTTTCCGTGGTCGTCAACTGTGTATACAGCACCTTTTTGGAATTCCCAGCCTTCGGGAGAAGTCTTTCCTTCATCAGCCTGCAAAACTTGAAGAGTACCTTCTTTTGCCGTATCAAGAACAGTAATATTATGCAAAATTTTGTCTTCGCAATATCCTACATAGAAAAGTCTTTTAATGCTTCCTTTATCGTTAAGTTCTTTGAATACAAAGTTTTGTTTACCCTCGGGAATATTTTTTTGTCCCAGTGACCATAATGCAAGGTCTTTTGATTGTTTTGACATTACGGGTACAATTGTTTCATTAATAAGAAAACTGCAGACAGACATAACAATTGCAAAAATAAATATTGGTTTTGCAATTCTGTTTAAGCCGATACCGCAGGCTCTCATAACCGTGATTTCGGATTTTAAACTTAACCCGTTCAATGTCATTACAGTTGACAACAAAACTCCCATCGGAATAGTCATTACAACTACCTGCGGAAGGTTCAGAATAATCATCATCAGCGCAACGTTGAAAGGTATTCCGAACAGTGAAATTTGTTTGATAAGTGTAATAAACGTATCTGACGCAAAGATAATTGACGTAAATACAGCTACACCCATTATAAACATTTCTATAACCTGTTTGAGGATATATTTATCAAGTAATTTTATATTTTTCAGCTGTTCCATAATTTAATGTTACCTGAAATAATCTTATTTATCAAATTCTAAAAGAACTTTTAACACTTCTTTTTCTTTGTTTTTTTCAAAAGCTTCAATTGCATCATCTGCTTTGTAGCGTGCTGAAATCAATGGTGAAAAATCAATTTTTTCTGATTTCAGAAGTCTTAATGCTGCTCCAAACTGTCCGCATCTTGAACCTAAAACAGTAATTTCATCGATTACAATAGGTGCAAGGTTAAACTCTTTTGATGCAGCTACAGTGCTTTTTAAAACAAGAACTCCGCGAGGTTTTGTCAATGCTAAAGTTGTTTCAAATCCTGAAATAGAACCTGTTGCTTCTACTACAACATCATAAACTTTTTCGACCTTAAGGTCTGATAAAAGTTTAGTTTCAACCCCTTGAGCTTTTGCAATATCAAGTTTGTTTTGGTGTTTGCCTATTAATGTAACGTCGATATTTTGAGCGTTTAATGTCAAAGCTGTAATAAGTCCCAATTTGCCGTCACCAAGAACAATAACTTTTTGGAAAGGTTTGATGTGTAATTGTTCTGTGATTTCACAGGCAGCCGCTAAAGGCTCTACAAACACTGCCTGCTCATCCGTTACGTTGTCGGGAACTTCAAAAAGAACTTCCAAAGGCATTGTGAAATACTCTGCAAAACAACCGTCTTTTCTCCAGATTCCTAAAGTGTGACGATCCGGGCAGTGACGGTAAAGTTTTTCTGCACAATATGGGCAATTGGGGTCTTTGCATCCGTAACTTATTTCGGAAACTACACGTTTTCCCAATAATGATTGGTCAGGATCGTTAATTTCTTCAACAATTCCGACAGCTTCGTGTCCCAAAATACCTTTGTAACCCATATAGCCTTTTGTGATTTCATAATCAGTGTTGCAAATTCCTGCAAGAGTTACACGAACCAGCGCTTCGCCTTTTTGCGGAACGGGTTTTTTATAGTCATTTACAAGTTTTAAACCTTCATCAAATACTACAGCTTTCAAATTATTCTCCAATCTCTTTAAAATTTTTCCAATGCCTAATGTGGCGTGTGGAGCGGCTACGCTCCTAACCTTCTGCAACAACGCGTGCTATAAGCTCACCGTAACTGTTCATAGAACCGTCGGTTTCTTCGATTATATAGTTGTAGCCTTCTTTGCCTTCAATCGCTTTTTGAGCTTTTTGTAAAGCTGTGTCATAATCTTTGCATTGAGCTATTTCTGTTTTTGTAAATTCCGAATGATTTTTTTCTGTATAAACGTGGTACATCTTTTTAATCCTTTCCGCCGACACTGGTCGGACTTTTTGTATTTTGGTCAGTCGCTCACTTTCTTATTATTTTAAATTTACTTTAGGATTTCAAGAACGTTCGCTCCCGTCTTCTCCAATTTTTTCTTTTAATTCTAAGACTTCGTATTTTAGTCTGTTTAACTCGCATTTTATCGGGTCAGGAATTCTGTTGTGCATCAAAACGCCGTTTTCATCTTTGATTTTGCGTTGGACAATGCGTCCCGGAACACCTACTACCGTTGAATATTCGGGAACATCTTCCATAACAACAGAACCTGCGCCGACTCTTACATGATCGCCTAAAGTGATATTTCCCAGAACCTTTGCACCTGCACCGACAATTACGCCGTTACCGAGAGTCGGGTGGCGTTTGCCGTGTTCTTTTCCTGTTCCGCCAAGTGTTACCTGCTGATAAATCAATACATCATCGCCTATTATGGTTGTTGCACCGATTACGACGCCTTCTCCGTGGTCGATAAAAAATCTTCTGCCGATTCGTGCCGCAGGGTGAATTTCAATACCTGTAATAATTCTTGTAATATAAGAGATTATGCGCGGTAAAAGCGGAATATGCCATTTGTATAACCTGTGTGCAAATCTGTATGCAATCAAAGCGTGTAAACCCGGATAACAAAGTATAACCTCAAGCAGATTATCTGCTGCGGGGTCTTTGTCATAGATTACCTGAATATCTTCTTTTACTTTTGTTATTCCGCGTTTTAGAACCTTAAACATAATTTAAACCAGTTTTGCAAACTTTCTTTTACCTGCTTGTAATACTACAGGGTCTTTAATATCAAGTGTATAAGCCATATCGGTAATTTTTTCACCGTCAAGTTTTACACCGCCGCCTTGGATTAAACGTTTTGCTTCACCTTTGCTTGCAACAAATTTTAGCTCAACAAGAACATCCAAAATTCCTTTACCGTTCATTCCAGATACTTCTTCGATATCATCAGGAATTCCTTTGTTGGAACATACATTTATAAAAGCTTCCTGACCGCGTTTTGCACCTTCTTCACCGTGGTATTCTGCGGTAATTGTATATGCGAGCTTAATTTTAATATCGCGAGGGTTTACAGAACCTTCTGCGATTTGTTTATCGATAGTTTCAAGTTCTTCTTTTGTTGCATCAGTAAGCAAGCTGAAATATCTTGAAATCATATTATCGGGAATACTCATTAATTTGCCGAACATATCAACTTCGCTGTCTGTAAGTGAAATGCAGTGCTCAGGATATGTTTTAGACATTTTTACAACGCCGTCAGTACCTTCCAAAAGCGGTAAAAGCATCACTAACTGCGGATATTTTTTACCGTAAGCTGCTTGAATATCACGACCTAAAAGTGTGTTAAATCTTTGATCAGTTCCGCCAAGTTCAATGTCAGAATCAACTTCTACAGAGTCATAAGCCTGCATCAGCGGGTAGAAGAATTCGTGAATTGAAATAGGTCTGCCGTCTGCATAACGTTTTGCAAAATCATCGCGGGTCATCATTTGAGCAACAGTTACCTGTGCCGAAAGTTTCAACAAATCAGTGAAGGACATTTTGTGAAGCCAGTCTGCATTGTTTGTAACTTCCGCATTACTTACATCAAGAACTTTTGACATTTGTTCAAAGTATGATTTAGCGTTTTCTTCAACCTGTTCTTTTGTTAAAGCGGGACGTGTTTCAGATTTTCCTGAAGGGTCGCCGACCATAGCGGTCGCTCCCCCGACTATCAGAACAATCTTGTGTCCGAGGTTTTGGAATTCTCTGAGTTTTCTCATAACTACGGTGTGACCCAGGTGAAGGTCCGGACGTGTCGGATCCATACCGAGTTTAATTCTTAACGGTGTTTTTGTATCGTGTGCGTGCTGTAATTTTACGGCTAATTCTTCAATTCCGCCCGGTAAAACTTCTGCGTTACGGGTTAAGTGTTTTGCCTGCTCAATAAATTCTTCTCTTATTTCCATTTTCATAATCTCCATTTTTAAAATAATTATACAATAAAAAACCGGTTTTTAAAAACCGGTTTTAAAAAGTTATGAAATTTCAGCAAGCTCCCTGCGAAGTTTTGATATCTCTGTATTGTAGTATTCAAGCCAGGTCGTATTTTCATCTTTTAGTGACGGTTCTGCAATTGCTCTTATGCGTTTTCTGTCTAATGAATCAAGTTCCCGTAAGATTTCTTCAGAGCGGACTGCATTTTGTATTGTCAGTTGGCGGGTTTGACGTTCGGTGCTTGATAGTTTTTTCCATACGCCGTTTTGCAGTTCATATTCATTTTCGTTTACAGCTACAACTTTATTTTCAAAAAGTATTATTATTTTACCGCTGTTTTGTTGGGTAAGAAGTTCTCTCCAATATGCATCGCTGATTTCTATTGAGTTTTCGAAATTTTCTTCATAAAATCCGTAATCTTTATTATTTTTTGTTCCGTAATATTTCATAATTTTCTCCTTAGTCTCCAATTGCTATCCAGTTTGACGAGTTAAATTTGCCGGCAGTATTTACTGAAAATCCGGTTAAACTTTGAGCGGTAATTCCGGTATCACTTCGTTCATAGCCACTTAAAAAACCATCTTTTGAAAATAAGACGCAGGCAAAGGTCATGAAGGCTATGGGGTAAGTTACTGCTTTATTTGTGCTTGTACCCCATTGTATTAATAAACCGTTTGGAAATCGTAAATGTCCTATACCTTCCATAATCATATCCCCAACATTTGAATGCCATTCACTCCATTCTGAGTTTTGATAGTTTCTTGTAAAAATTTCTCCATTATCTCCGTCACAGTACCAGATTTGTTTCACTGTTGATTCTTCAGTTCCGGCTACGGTAAGTGTTCCGGAGTCTCCTTTAGGAATGTTTTGCGGGGTGTATGATGCTGAAAATATATATGTTCCCGGAGTTTTGTAATCGTTTAAATTTGTCGCGGTTGTAGAAACAGTGTGATCATTAATCAGTTCATCTTTATCTGCTTTATTTTTCATTAATTCTATTATTTGTTCTTTAGCTTCAAGAACATTTTCTACAGCAAGTTCTTTATTTGTATTAATGATATTTGCCAGTGCAATAAAATTCGCATTAACCTCACCGGCTTTTGCTTTTGTGCCGGGTATGAACGAATATGGTATCATTGAATTAGTCATAAATTTCCTTTCTGACCAATTTAATGAATTTAAAAGGCGTTTGATACTCTATTTTATCATATGTTTGCAAAATCCGTCAATGTTTGATAAAATTCAATTATGGCAATCGGTGTAGATATTGAAGATATTGAAAGATTTAAAGATAAATCTCAGGAATTTATAGAGAGGGTTTTTACGCCTGTCGAGATAGAATACTGCAGGAAATATGCTAAGCCTGAAAGTCATTTTGCTGTTCGATTTTGTGCAAAAGAAGCTGTTATAAAAGCATTGACGGCATTAAATATTAAGGGTGTTGCTTTAAATGAGATAGAAATTTTTCATAATGAAAATAAGTGTCCGCAAGTTAGAATTTTAAATAAATCTGCAGAAGGGATAGAGTTTGAAGTAAGCCTTTCGCATGACAGGTCAAAGGCGATTGCGTTTGTAAGAAAGAAGGATTAATGGGAAATATAAAATTTGGAACAGACGGCTGGAGAGCTGTAGTAGGAAAAGATTTTAACGAAGAAAATGTAAGAACGGTTACTAAAGCTATCGGAAAATATGTTTTTGATAATTTTGGGCCGGAAAAGAAAATAATTGTCGGTTATGATCCGCGTAATATGGCGTTGGAGTTTGCTCAAATGACGTCAGAGCAGCTCGGCAGTTACGGGTTTAAGGTTTTGTTATCGGATAAAGTTATTCCGACACCTGTTCTTGCCTACAGTGCAAAACATTTAAATGCCTGCGCCGTTATGTTTACGGCATCTCACAATCCTCCTGAGTATCTCGGAATTAAATTTATTCCTGATTATGCAGGTCCTGCAACATCTGATATAACAGATGAATTAACGGCAAATTTGAACGTTTCTTTTGATATTCAAGGTCAGGGCGAAGTGAAAAAGTGTGATTTTGCACCCGATTATTTTGAACATATTGAAAAACTTGTTGAAATTAAACCTTTTGACAAAAACATAATTTTTGACGGACTTTATTCTGCAAGTATAGGATATTTTGACAAACTTCTTGAAAAACATAACGTAAAATTTGACAGTCTCCACATGTTTCATGATGTGAATTTTGGGGGCGGAATGCCTGAACCGAAACCGAAATTTTTAAAGGAATTAATTGAAAAAGTTAAGGCTGAAGGAAATGCAGTCGGATTTGCAAATGACGGTGATGCTGACAGATTTGGTGTAATCAACGAAAACGGCGAGTATGTTTCGCCAAACGAAATTATCTCAATCCTTTTGATGCACTTGAAAAAACACAAAAATTATTCGGGATGTCTTGTAAAAACTGTCGGCGCAAGTCTTTTATTAAATAAAATTGCCGAAAAACTGGGTATAGAAGTTGTGGAAACGGCTGTAGGCTTCAAACATGTAGGTGAGGCTATGCGCAAATTTAATCCGATTATTGGCGGGGAAGAATCCGGCGGATTGAGTATTCAAGGACATATTCCCGAAAAAGACGGAATACTGGCAAACCTTTTAGTTTTAGAAGCAATGAGATGCGAAAATAAATCACTTGTAGAACTTCAAAAAGATTTGTATGATTTTGGCGGCTGCAAGTTTTATAATGACAGAATTGATAAGCATCTTGAAAATTTTGACGAAGTTAAACCGGTTTTGGAAGCATATAAAAATAAAACTTCAATCGGTGATTTTAAGGTAAGCAAAGTTGATATAAAAGACGGAGTAAAACTCTACTTTGATGATAATCAAAGTTGGATTTTGGTTCGTCCGAGCGGTACAGAGCCGTTACTTAGAATTTATTTTGAAAGCGGAAGTTTAGAAAAACTGGAACGATTAAAAGAATCTGTTACGGCGTCTGCGGTGTAATGGAGTAAGCAGTATAGTTAACAAGAAATTTAATCTGTTGTAGTTATCCTGTTCATAGTTGTAAAAGTCCTGCAAGTTGATTTTGCTTGTGTCGTTAACATTCACTTGCTGAACTTTTTGACGTTTTTTAAAATGAGTTCTTATCTGTTCAAATTCGCCGTTGTCAAGGAAAATTCCGCCGCATTTGTAGCAGGTATCAATTTGAACACCAAACGCATTTGTTTTTGCCATCGGAGTTTTGCAGGCAGGACAGATACGTGTTTGAGTTTCATCTACAGGCATGAAGTTTTTGCCTTCAAGAAGATTTTTGATTTCAGACAAATCGTCATTTTCTCCGCTGAATTCTTGAATTTCCTGATTATCGAAATATATTCCTCCGCATCCGTCTGCGCAGATATCTATATTAATAGCTTTATTTGCAATAAAAAGTTTGGTCATTTCCGCACCACATGCGGGACATATTAAATTGTTTTGTGTGTCTGCCATAATTCTATTATTATACACGAATATTTTAATATTGTCAAAAAACGGAAATTATGTTAATATTATTTTGCAGGGTAGCGGATTTGCGGACGGACGGAGTGAAACGAGTCCGGATAGCGAGCAGATTGAGCGGAATGCACGAAGGTGCAAAGAGCGAAACTCTGTGAGCGTGGAGCAAATCCAAGAAAAGAACTCTCTTTCTAAAAAGAAACTGACCGCCAATTTTATTAGTGACCTCGGGTTGGTTCCCGACTAGAAAGGGGGCTTATATGGATAAATTCAATATTAGTTTATTACTAATCTTTATGATTTTATTTGTATTAAAAAATGGCTCTCACCCAATAAGGTAAGAACCATTTGACCTCTAAGGGAGTTCGGCACTTTCTCAAGGTGCCACCCTGTGTTTATATTATTTACGATTTTTATGATTTTGTCAAGTGGGGGGACTTTTTGTCATTCCGAACTTGATTCGGAATGACATACTTTATTCTTTTTTGTCATTAATTTTTTCAATTTTGATTACTATTGTTATAACAAATATTATAACTTGCGTAATAACCAAATTTAAAATCTTAATGTTATAATTGTTAAATGGCTAAATTACTACATTTTTATAACAAAGGAGAAAACTATGGAAGAAAAAGTCAGTGATGTTTTGGATGATTTGTGTGATATCGCTAATTTAATGATGGTGTTGAATGATTCTTTAAAACTTTCATTTCATGAAAATAAAGAAAATGATTATCAGTATTTGTTCTCCGAGATGATATTGGATAAACTTGATTTGGCAAGAGAAAAATTAGATATAATCGATTGTCAACTTTGCGCATTAAAAAAGGAGCAAGCATAAATCCTGCTCCTAAATAAGTTGTGCGCACGCCCTCTGTTACCAATGTTGGACTTTATATCCAAAGCCCAATGTGGCGGGTGGAGCGGCTACGCTCCTATTTGCTTTCTGAGCTTTCAGATAAGTTTTTCAAGATTGTGTATGAAGCATCCCAGCCGTTCAAACCGCCTGTTGCTTTGTATTTAGCGATTTGTTTTGCGCGTTCTGCTTTTAATTTTGCCTGTTCTTTGTTAAATTTAGCAAGTTTCTTTTTGTCGGCTTTTCTTTCATCAACTGTCGGCTGAACGTATGCCGCAAAGTTTTTGTATTCTTTGCAGTTGTAACCTGATTTGATTTTTGACGGATAATTGTATGTCAAATAATCATAAATATACATTGTGCGTTTGAAGTTGTTGGGCTGACTTTTTAAAATGTCTACGGTCGAACCCGGCATTTTGCCTAGTACTACAATCATTGCAAGCGGGTTGTAACCTGCCTGAATCATTAAGTCAACGCCTGTAACATCAGCGTTCATCTGGTCTTTTGCTGACATATTGTTCATTGCTAGTTCGTTAATAATTATTGCATTATTTTGTGCGCTTTCGCCTGAAACGCTTCCTGCTAATGCTGATGCAAGGTTAGAAACAAGTTTTTTCTTTGAAGCGTTAGCATTAATTATTGTACCGATTTCTTGAGAAATCACTGCCGCAACTTCATTGTCATTACCTGCATAGCCAAGTGCTTCTTTTTGAATGTAGATTTCTTTGTTTGTGTTTGAAGTACTGTTTACAACAGCAGTTTCAGTTACAACAAATTTTGTATCTGTCGGCAGATTGTTTTTTGTCAAAATTTGTTTTCCTACTGTCGGAACTCTGTCGACTGCGCTCCAGGTTGCTGAAAATGCAGGAGCTGCAAGCATAAGTGCCATCAAAAATAATGCGATTTTTTTCATTTTTTCCCTCCTAATCTATAAATCTATACTTAATTAATGCAATTATAGCATGAATTCCGTCACGCCAAGTGATTTTTTTACCTTCTGAAAATTCGCGTCCGTAGTAAGAAATCGGCAGTTCGTAAAGTCTTGCGCCTTTTTTCAAAACTTTTGCCGTTATTTCGGGTTCAAAGTCAAATCTGTTTGATTTAATCTCAATCCCTTTAATAAATTCAGCCTTAAAAGCTTTGTAACAAGTTTCCATATCTGTCAGGGTAGAACCGTACAAAACATTCGTCAAAAGTGACAAAAATTTATTCCCGAGCAAGTGGTGGAACATAAATGAGCGCGAAGGTTTTCCGCCCGATAATCTTGAACCGTAGCAGACATCTGCTCTGCCGTCTAAAATTAACTGAATAAGCGGAGCATAATCCACAGGGTCATATTCCATGTCTGCATCTTGAATTACTATAATGTCGCCTGTAGCTTCTTTAAAACCTGTGCGTAAAGCCGCGCCTTTGCCCTGATTGTATTCGTGGTAAAGAACTTTGTAATTATAATTTTTGTATAAATCTTTTGTGCCGTCCGTAGAATAATCGTCGATAAGAATTATTTCTTTTTCAAGGCCGCAAAAATCTGTATTTTCAACTTTCTCCAGAATTTGAGAAAGAGTATTAACCTCGTTAAAAACAGGTATCAATATCGTAATCTTTTTCATCCCATAACCTTTTCAAAAAACTATTTGTATTATTGCCAAAAATATTGTACAATAAAAACAGATAGTTGTAAATTTACGGGAAAAGAGAAGATGATTGATTGCGATACAGAGGTTATAAGAAAAGGTTTAGCCCTTTTAGAAGATAAGAATTATGACGGTGCGGTGGAATTATTTGAGCAGGCAAAAGAAAATTCTGACGACAGCGTTTCTGTTGTTTTAAGTTTGCTCGGGATGGCAAAATATTTGCAGGATAAAAATAATATTTCGGAAGCTTTGAAATGCCTGAGCGATGCAAGATATATGGCACAGTTTTCTAAAAGCAATACCGCAAAACTTGTGAATGAATACGCACAGGGCACGGTTGATTTTGGAGAAGGCAATAAAGAAGTTGCGCTAATCCATTTTGACAACGCCAAAAATATTGCAATGAATTACGGCGACGAACTTTCAATTATGGGGTACGTTCTGACGCGTGCAAAACAGATTAAAAACGGTATGGATTTTACACTGCCTATTAAAAGCGATCCGCTTGTGTCACTTGTTAAGATAGGACGTTCAATTACCGCCGTAACTGACATTAATGTGCTTTTAAAGGTTATCGCGGAAGAAACAAAAATCGCAATTCAGGCAGACAGATGTACCGTATTTTTGCTTGATAAAGAAAAAAATGAACTTTGGAGCAAGGTCGCTTTAGGTATGGATAGTCAGGAAATCAGATTTCCCGCAGATAAAGGGCTTGCAGGATATGTTGTGCAAACGGGAGAGCCTTTGAATATTCCGGATGCTTATAACGACCCGCGTTTTAACCCTGAAGTTGATAAAAAAACAGGGTATGTGACAAAAACAATTCTTTGTCTGCCTATTAAAAACAATAATCAGGAAATTATCGGCGCATTTCAGGTTTTGAATAAAATAAGCGGTGTGTTTACAAAAGGCGACGAAGATTTGCTTGTCGCAATAGGCGGAAGTGCTTCTATTGCTCTTGAAAACGCACAGTTATTCAAAGAACAGAAAGAACTTTTTGAAAGCTTTATTAACACTCTTGCAACCTCTATTGATGCGCGCGACAAGATTACTGCAGGTCATTCAAGCCGTGTAAAACTTTATTCAATGCTTCTTGCCGATGAACTCGGATGTGATGAAAAGTTCAAAGAATTAATTGAAAAATCAGCTATCTTGCATGATATCGGAAAAATCGGTATCAGGGATTCAGTCTTGCAAAAAGAGGGAAAACTGACAGATGAGGAATATAAGCATATTCAAGAACATGTGAAAATTACACATGATATTCTGGAAAAAATTCACACCTCTGATGATTTTAAAATGATTACCGAATTTGCCTGCTCACACCACGAAAAATATGACGGTTCAGGTTATTACAGACATCTTAAAGGTGAAGAAATCCCATACGGCGGACGAATTTTGGCAGTTGCCGACGTATTTGATGCGATAACTTCAAAACGTCATTACCGCGATAAAATGCCTATACAAAACGTTATTGATATTCTGGTAAGCGGTAAGGACAGACATTTTGACGGAAAACTTGTTGATACGTTCTTAAATATTTCTGTTGATAAAATTGTACGAGTGTTTTTGACAGAAAATCACCACTCACTTAAAGATGAGGATTGCGAAACTTTAAGTCACTTTAATTTGAGAAATATTTGTGATTTTATAACAGATGAGAATAGTCAAAACAAACACATTGCAGAATTGTTTAATTTTTACTATTCGGGGAATAAAAATAACATAGAGGGTTAATGCGAAAACTTTTTTTAACATTTTCTATAATTGCAGTTACATCATCTTCTTGTTTTGCAGAGGGGTTTGAGAATATTGCGCCCGCAAACCCGCTTTCACCAATGCCTATTCCTGCAAATACAATTGCACTGCCCGTTAAAAAAGCCGTTTTAACTCACAACAGTCTGCACAACCAGTATGCAATAGCGTTTGACAGGTTTATACAAAGCAATGTTAAAGCTGCATACGGTGATTTTAAAATTCTTATTGAAACAATGGATGAAAGTGATTACGGATATATTCAACTTGCTCAGAGAATGGCTGACATCGGGTTCTTTAACCTTTCTGATATGGCGGTTTCAAAAATTGATGACAAAAGTTTGTCGGATTTTCTCGTAGAGGATATGAAACTCTATTATTTCCCGTCTAAAAAACTTAAAAAAGATGATGAAATATATCTGGGCGAAGTGTTTTCAAATATTATGTACAACGATCAGAGCAAAGAGGCAACATCAGAACTTGTTAAAAACACAACACTTCTTGAAAATTCCGATTATGCAAATTATATTGCATCATTGGGTTATTTGAAATCAAACGATTTGATTAACGCGGAAACCTATATAAACAAAGCAATCGGGATGAATAATCAAAACCTTAATTACAAAAAATTAAAGGCTGAAATTTTATCTCAGGGCAAAAAACCTCAAAATGCTTTGAAAATGGTTGATTATATCAAGTCGCAAAAGCTTTATTCAACTGATTTTACAAGAAAAGTTAATTCGTTGGAACAGTTTGTTTTATACAAATCAAAGAAAAATTATTCCGAAAAAATGTATCATCTCGGATACTACTATTATTACGAAAATGAACTTGCAAAATCCGTGAGAACTTTACAGGGCGCATTTACTTCCAAAAAGAAATTTAATAAAGATGTTTATGCCCTGTTGTCAAAAGTTTATTTCAATATGAACGATTTTGAAAAAGCTCAGGATAATGCTCAAAAAGCTCTTAAAATTGATGGAAATAACCGACAGGCACTTCTCGTTCTTGGAGATTTGAGCAGTAGAACCAAAGATTACAAAACTGCTTTAAAGTATTATAAGAACGCTGAAAACGGAGATATTGAAAGTTCCGTAAAAATCGCGCAGACCTATGAGCAATTAGGAAAACAAAAAAAAGCACTTGAAATTCATGAACGGCTTTTAAAGACTTACGACAACTGCTATACGGCATATTATAAAATTGCACTTGCGGACAAATCGAAAGAGATTGCATACTTGAAAAAAGCACTTGCAATAAATATTTCTTTCAAAGATGCATGGATTGATTTGGGCAGATGCGCAATTGAAAGTCAAAATTTTAAAGATGCAAAAAGATATTTGGCTATTGCAAATTATATTGACGAAAATGATTTCAGGTATTATTATTATCAAGGACTGCTTGTAAAAAAACAAGGTCAGGACGGTGCTTATTATTTCAAAAAGTCTTTGAGCTTAAATCCTGACTATGAGCCTGCAAAAGAGGAACTGAAAATATGAAACAAAACATTTTGATTGTAGAAGATCATGAATTAACAAGATTTGGACTTAAAACCACATTTGAAGGTGTGGATTATGTCGAAAATATTTATGAGGCGGATTCAGCCGAAAATGCAATCAAAATTTTTAATGAAAATAAAATTGACATTATAATTATGGATTTGGGTTTGCCGAATATGAACGGTATCGACGCAACCCGCCATATCAAAAATTTGAACAAAGATGTCAAAGTTGTAATCCTGACTTCTCATAATGATGAAAAAGAAGTGTTAAACAGTTTGAAAGCAGGAGCAAACGCGTATTGTTCAAAAGAGATTAACCCGAAAAGGCTGATACAGGTTGTGCAATCCGTTGCGGACGGCGCAGCATGGTTTGACCCGAGCATTGCTCACATTGTCTTGAAAGCAAGCGCAAATTCTCCGTCGTATGAAACTGAAAATAACAGCAAAGATTACGATTTAACCGCACGCGAAGCTCAGATTTTGAAACTTATGACAGAAGGATACAGCAATATGGAAATCGCCCAAATCCTTGTTATAAGTATTAATACAACCAAAGCTCACGTTGCAAATATTTTGCAGAAACTTGAAGTTGACGATAGGTTACAGGCAGCATTAAAGGCACTGAAAAATAAGATAGTATGAACGTATTACTTGTTGATGATAATTCCAAATATCTTAAAGATGCATTGCCGTTTTACGGTTATGAAGTTGAGACTGCCTGCGACGGCATTCAAGCTTTAAAAGCTTTGGAAAAAAAAGTATTTGACATTGTGCTTCTTGATGTTATGATGCCTAATATGGACGGTTGGCAAACATTGAAAGCAATCCGTTCAAACGAAGATACAAAGCATTTACCTGTAATAATGCTTACCGCAGTAAATGAGGACCAGAAAATGGTTTCGGGATTGAAAAACGGTGCGGATGATTATATTGTAAAACCGTTTATTTTGCCGAATTTACTCGCGAGAATGGAAGCGGTTCTGAGACGTTCTGCTCGTCAAGTTGAAACCGCACCCAAGAAAAATGATTCTTTAACACCATTAACCGCTAAAGAAAAAGAAGTTTTGGAACTCGTTTCACAAGGGTTTTCAAATAAAGAAATAGCTGATAAAATGTATGTAAGAGAAGTTACGGTAAAAACTCACCTGAACAGTATCTTTAAAAAACTGAAAGTAACAAACAGAACTCAAGCGGTATTGCTTGCGAAACAGATTTAAGGAGAAATAAATGATAGATTATACAAAAGAGGAATTAGTAGAATTACTTAGAAAACATCCGGAAAAATTTAACGAATGGAAAGTGGAACAAGAAGAAGTCGATTTGTCTGAAGTTGATTTCTCAGGTATTAATCTTGCTGAAATCGATTTTTCTGATGCTGATTTGAATTCAAGTTCTTTTGCAGATTGCAGTCTTTCTTTTGTTAATTTTACAAATGCGGATTTGACATCGGTTGATTTTACAAGATCAGGAGTTTTGGAATGTGACTTTACGGAAGCACTTTTAACAGGTGCTGATTGCAGTTATGCTCAGATGACATATTGCAACTTCTCAGATACTGATATGGCAGGATGTATTTTATCTGAAACAGATTTGTCTAATTCGGATTTGACAGGTGCCGTAAATTTGCCGTCCGCACGATATGATGAAGATACGGTTTGGCCTGATGATGACATGCTTCCCGAGGATTTTGACGGAACGGGACATAAAGATTTATCTTCGCTTCAAGATGATGAAGATGAAGTTTCAAATGACTGGTAAAAAGACCTCTTTAAGAGGTCTTTTTTTTACATAAAAAATATTATATGCCCTGCGCGGGCAGCGGAAACTTTGTGTCGACAAAGTTTCACAAAACTCGCCACGACACTACGTTCACTAATCAATAGTAACGCTCAACCAAAAACGAGTAAACTCCCTACGGTCGAACAATACTCGTTTTGTTATTGTTTCGCTAACATTGATTGTTCACTCCGCTATTGTGGCAAAGTAATCACTACTTAACGAAACAATAACAGGTCAGTCATTGTCTGAGCGATAGCGAGTTTGACTGATTTAGGTTGAGTTTAGTAGTGATTAAACGGTTAGCGTGTTTTCTTTTTCTTATCCAATATTCTTTTTCTTTTCATCGCAAAAAAGAAAAAGAATATTAGGTGCGGGGTGTGGGGATGCATAGTCCCCACATACTTATATTATTTTTTATGTAATCTTGACCCGCTCTTTTTAGCATGTAAAATTAATCTTGTATATAACCGAAGGGAGTATAGAAAATGTTGGATCGTATACAAGTTACACACGAAGTAGAACAAATGTGCTGTGTTAAACGCGGCGTAAAAGGTGAACCTGCTCCTATCCCTCAAGAAGGTGAATGGACAAAGGTTAAAAAAATTGAAGAAATTTCAGGTCTTACTCACGGATGCGGATGCTGCGCTCCTCAACAAGGGACTTGCAAATTAACTCTTAACGTTAAAAACGGTATTATTCAAGAAGCTTTGGTAGAAACTATCGGATGCTCAGGTATGACTCATTCTGCTGCTATGGCAGGTGAAATCCTTCCGGGTAAAACAATCCTTGAAGCTTTGAATACTGACCTTGTTTGTGACGCTATTAACGTTGCAATGAGAGAATTATTCTTACAAATCGTTTACGGAAGAACTCAATCAGCTTTCTCTGAAAACGGACTTCCTGTTGGCGCAGGTCTTGAAGATTTGGGTAAAGGTCTTTGCTCAATGACAGGTACTATCCACTCAACAAAACAAAAAGGCGTAAGATATCTTTCATTGACTGAAGGTTACATCCTTAAATTAGGCTTGGATAAAAATGACGAAGTTATCGGCTATCAATTCCTTAACCTCGGCAAATTTATGGAAGCCGTTAAAAAAGGTATGGATGCAACAGAAGCTATGAAAAAATTCACAGGTACTTACGGCAGATTTGCTGATGCGGTTAAATATATTGATCCGCGTGAAGAATAAGCGTCAGCCGGTGTGATGCCGGTGTTGGCTTTGCGTTGGCAAAGACAAGCAGGGCAGAACATTACGATACCGCCGTTGCGACAGAAACGGGAGTGAATGGAGCGAAGCAATCTTTGATTGCACAGGCGGAAACAAGTATTAAATAAAATTAAGAGGAAAATAAAATGACAGTAAAATTTGAAGGACAAGATAGACGTGAAGCTTCTTTGAAAAAAGTTTTACCTGAATACGGGTTCAAATCTTTAGAAGAAGCACGCGATTTATGCGTATCAAAAGGAATTGATGTTGATGCGATTGTAAAAGGTATTCAGCCTATCGCATTTGAAAACGCAGTTTGGGCATACACTTTAGGTTGTGCTATTGCATTGAAAAAAGAAGTTGCATCTGCTGCAGAAGCTGCTGAAGCTATCGGCTTGGGCTTGCAAGCATTTGCAATCCCCGGATCTGTTGGTGATAGAAGACAAGTTGGTATCGGTCACGGTAACTTGGCTGCTATGCTTTTGAGAGAAGAAACAAAATGTTTCTGCTTCTTGGCAGGTCACGAATCATTCGCAGCTGCTGAAGGCGCTATCGGTATCGCAAGAAATGCTAATAAAGTTAGAAAAGAACCTTTGAGAGTAATCTTGAACGGTCTTGGAAAAGACGCAGCTTATATTATTGCCAGAATTAACGGTTTCACAGCTGTTGAAACTAAATATGATTTCAAAACAGGCGAATTAAAAATTGTTAAAGAAACTCCATTCTCAGACGGTGAAAGAGCAAAAGTAAAATGCTACGGTGCTGACGACGTATCTGAAGGTGTTGCAATTATGATTAAAGAAGGCGTTGATGTATCTATTACAGGTAACTCAACTAACCCAACTCGTTTCCAACACCCTGTTGCTGGTACTTACAAAAAATGGTGTTATGAAAACGATAGAAAATACTTCTCAGTAGCATCAGGCGGCGGTACAGGCAGAACACTTCACCCTGATAACGTTGCTGCAGGTCCTGCTTCTTACGGTATGACAGATACTATGGGCAGAATGCACGGTGACGCTCAGTTTGCAGGTTCATCATCAGTTCCTGCACACGTAGAAATGATGGGTGTAATCGGTATGGGTAACAACCCGATGGTTGGTGCAACTGTAGCAGTTGCAGTGGCTGTTGCAGGTGCGTTAAACAGATAATTAACTTACTTTATAAACTTAAAAAGCTCTCCTATTGGGGAGCTTTTTTGTTGTCTTATATTTGTAGAAATATAATGTGATTTAATAATATTGACTTATTTCGCGTTAGTGATATATTTATATAGAGGGTAAGCCCAATTTTTTAGCCATTTTTGACGATATTGATAAAATCTTATTAGTTACCGCCAGAGGCTAAAGCCTCCGCATTCATACTTTGAGGGACAAACTATAAATTTGGACAACCACAAAGCAAAGGAGGTGATGCAGTTGATAATTGCTATGACAGCAAAAGAGTTAATACTAATCTTAACGATAATATTAACTCTTAAATCAACAAAATAGGGGCTTTTAATGAGAGGACGGCAATCCTCTCGCCCTTTCTTTTATTATAACATACTTATTTTCAAATTTCAATCCCATGCAATTTGCAGAACGAACCCAATACACTTTGAGCTTTTTTCAGGTCTTGATATACATATTTGTTTTTGGTCTGCTCAATCAATTCTTTTGCCTGTTTATATAATTTGTCTGAGGCTTGCAAATATTCAACCTGTTTTGGAGATTTCATCAGACCGAGTTCCTGAAAATATTTGCCGTAAAGCAGGTATAATCTCGACAACATATCTTTCAGATTGAATTTTCTTGCGATAAGAATTGCGCCTTCAATATGGATTTTTGCGGTTTCAAAGTCTGAATTTGTTATTGCACATTTTGCGATAACTGTTTTCAATAAAATCGTAAAGAAGTAGTTATTGATTTTCGGATTTTGTGCAACTTCAAGCGCCTGCTCAGCAATTTCCATTGCGTTTTGCGGACCTTCTGTGTCAAGCGTTGCATCTGCAATCAAGTACCACGCTAAAAGTGCACCCATTGCCATTTTTTCTTTTGCAAAATATGCTACCTGATCGTTATAAATTTCCAGTGCTTGTTTTGAATTGCCGTTATCTTGAAAAATTTTGCCCAATAATGTTTTTAGGATATTTTTTGTGAAATTGTCGCCGTTGTTGTTGGCAAAAGTTACGATTTGGAATAAATCTTCCTGCATTCTGTGATAACGTTTTCTAAAGAAATTGTTTATTATGTTGATAAAGTTCCAGCGAAGGATTGTTTCATTATCCATAATATTTTCGCGGTAAAGCTTCAAAACTTCCTCAAGCATTTGTTCAGATGCCTGGAAATTACCTTTCATTGTGTTTGCAAAAGCAAGTGTAAGTTTACATTTACAAACAAACAATTCATCTTTGATTTGGTTTCTGTCAATAATATCAAACAGTATTGTTAAAATTTCAAATGACCTGTCGTTACCTTGCATTACAAGCGCATTTGCGAGGATTAAATAAACTCTCAGCCAGGTTTCGTACATAAATCCGAGTTTTGGGTCTTGTGCGCTTTGTTTTTTGCTGAAATATCTGTCAAGAACAGGCATAATCTCGTTATCTACCATATTAACGATTTGCCCGCAGTTTCCGATATTAAGAAGTGCGCTGAGCTTTGAAGCTTTTAAAAGTGCGATATCAATATCATTTTCGGGTTTAACTTTTTCTAATACTGCATCTACACATTCAACTTCGCCGAAATAATTTCCTGTTTTGCGACAGCATGAAGCAAGATATGCAAGCAGTTCAATTTCTTTCGGGCTGTCGCCTATTGCCTGAGCGTTAGAGATTGCATCGGGAAGGTATTCCATAGCTTCTGTCGGATTTGAGTTGGAAAGAAGTTTGCCAAGTCTTTCCGAGATGTTGTAGCGAATTTTCAAAGTATCGTTTTCATCAAATTCATTTATCAACGCCATTGATTGTTTTTGAGAAATTGCGTAAAGGTTCAAGTCACCTATGTATGAGGCAAGTCTTGTATTTCTTGTCCAGATTTCAAGTGACAGTTCAGGCTGTTTCAAGTTTTGAGCTACAATTCCTAAAATTGCGTGAGAATTCAAGGTAAATCCTGTAAGATATGTGAAAATCTGTTTGTTTATTTTTGTGTAATTTTCATCGTTTTTAGCTGTTTTCAGAATTGTTTCCCACAAAAGAAGCGAGTTGAATTCGCAATAAATTTCGTTTACGGCATTGATATAATCCATTCTTTTCAGGTAAACTATAATTTTTCTGAATTCTGTATCGCTGACTTCAAAAATTTCTTTAACAAGGTTTATGTTGATTTTGTCGCCGATAATTGCAGAACTCAGAAGGATTTCGTAAGCCTTGGGATTCAGGTGTGATAGCAGGGCAAGTCTGTGTTCCAGCAAGCCTTTGAATGTTGTACTTATTTCAAATTCCTGTTCGCATAATACGCAGTCATGTTTCAGGCACAGTGCCTGATTGATGTAAGACGGGTTTCCTCTGCTTATTCTATAAATATCGTTAAGTTCTGCTTGCGAAAATTTTGGGAAATTCTTTATTTTTTTTACTTTTTGTTCATACAATACTCCGATTTGCTGTGGTTCAAGCGGAGCAATACCGATATCTAAATAGATATTTTCATCCTTGTTAGACGGGAAGTAAAAATAACCTTTTGCGGGTTTGGGTTCGTTATAAAGAAGCAAAAGTTTTAAATTTTTCCATACATTATCTTTTTTTATGAATTTGCTGATAAATTCATAAGAAAATCCGTCAATAAAATCGAAGTTATCAATAACTATTACAAATTTTCCGTGAGCCGTAATTCTGTCAAAAACTTTGTTCAGAAATTTAAACGTATTATTTTTTCCTGAAACTATATTTTCAAAAGTACCTTCAACTGACGGGTATAAAAAGTTTATCAAATCAAAAATTTCGTTGTTATCAAGTTCGGGGAATTCATTTTTGAAAAATTTTGAAGCGTCTTTTTTAAACTGCAGGTTATTCAGGCAGAAATTCGGTAGTCCGAAAAGGTTCAAAAGAATATCTTGAACTACACCGCCTGATGTGATTTGGGTAATTGGTGTACATTTGCCGTAAATCCAGGAATAACCTTTTAAATCTTTTATTACTGATTTTAGAACAACACTTTTACCGCATCCTTTTTCACCGCTTAGTGAAAAGATTTTTTTATCTTTTGATGTAATTCCTTTTATAAGGATATTTTTTGCACTTTGCTGCGAAATAAGATTTGCGGGATACTCAAGCTGTTGTTCGGTTTGCGGTTTAGCAAAAACATATCCGCATTTTCTGCATTTTTCAGCATTCGGAAAATTTACGCTTTTGCAGTTCGGACAAATTTTCAAAATTTCCGTTCCGCAGTTTTTGCACTTGTAATCAAAAATTGAATTAACCGTATTGCAATTTTTACAAATTAAACCCGTACGAGCTTTGCAATATGGGCATTTTAGGGTATTATCCGGAACTTCTTTTTTGCATATCGGACAAATCATTTTAACTACCAAATGCTTGTTTTACTTTATTCATCAACTTAAATAATCTTTTTGAAACTTCCGATTGAGAAATATTCAATTCATCTGCAATTTCTTTTTGTGTCAACCCGTCTTGATAACGCAGGTTGTATAATTTCAAATAGTTTTTATCAGGTGAATTTTGGTCAATTTCATAAACTGTATCAACAATAGTTTGCAAAATATCTTTTTTTACGGCAAGATCTTCGGGAGTTTCTTGAATATCAACAGGTTCGTATGTTACAGTAACATGAGAATAATCAGTTAAGTTTGATGTTGTTTCAAGCGGAACTTCTTTTACTGACATATAACCGCTTTTGGTTCGTCTCAATCTTCCTTCGCTTTTTAATACATTCAAAATTGAAGTTGTAGCGATTTTTCTCAAATAGGCTTCCAATGTAGCATCAGAAGTGACTGTTTTTACGATAAGCAAAGAACGTTTGCATGTTTCGTTAAAAAAGTCATCATACAAATCTTCATTGTTAGCGAATTTTCTGTCGCTTTTGATAATTTTTTCTATTAAGTCTATTTTATCTTGAGCTAATTCCACTTTAAATTTTTCCTGTTTGTCAACATTATATCATAATTAAAAATATATGATAAGGTTTAAGTTGAAATCGGGGGTTTTAATCTCGTCAGCAGGCGGTTTTACGACATTTAAAGTATCTTTAACAGATTGTAACACAATATTATCGATTTGAGTTGAGCCTGAGCCTGAAAGTATTCGTGCATCTTGAACAGAACCGTTTTTACTTAATTTTAAACCAACCTTAACCTGATTTGTGTATGCATATTCTGTAGCAAGCAATAAATCTGCTGATAATGATAATTTTATACTTCTGCCAGCTGTTCTCAGGTAACTTTGTATTTTAGGGCTGTATGAAAGTGCATCGGGGACATCCCAAACTAATCTGTTTACATCTAAGTATGATTCTGACTTAACAGGTTTTGGCGGATTGTTTTTCAATTCTTTTACAACCGGTTTTGATGCTTCGATATCTTTTTTAACAGGAGCTTGCGGTGTTGGTGTGTTTGATGCAAGAATATCGTCAGATGTATTTTGTGTAACTTCCGAAGCCTGCCTGTTTACAGGAAGCGGTTCAATGTCAGCTGCTGTATCTTTAGGTTTCAAGAAATAAAATGCTGATGCACCTGCAAGGACTGCAATTAGCGCACCTGCTGTGATAAGTGATTTTTTATCTGAAGATTTTTTACTATTGTATAATGCAGCTCCCGGCACTTGAGGTTCAGCTTCGCCTTCAGGTTCGGGGATAGAAGGCTGCTCTTCGGCTGTTGTTTCTTCGTTATAAAGAACATTCAAATCTTCTGTTTCATTTAAAATATCATCAATACTGTCAGCAGGTATCACATCGTCTGAAACGGTTGAAGATGTGCTTAATACATCATCTATTTGTGAGAGCAAGTCTTGTGATGAAATATCGTCCTGATTGTAATTTTCTATTTCAACATCATCAATGTGTTCTTCAGAAAGGTTTTCAAGCAGATTTTTACCGAAAGAGGAATCTTCTGATTGAACAGGTTCTTCTTCGTCACTTTCAAATGGCAGACTGTCAATTATATCATCTGTAACAGGAGGCACGTCAACAGATGGTTCAATAATGTCCGATATTTCAAATGCGCTTTCTTCAAAAGGCATCACTTCTTCTTGTGTTGTATCCGTAGTTTCCGTAAGTTCTTCAAATGCCATCATCGGAGTTTCTTCTACTGGAGGAAGTTCCTCTTGTAAAGGTTCTATTGCATCAAAAGATAAGATGTCTTCAACAGGTGTTTCTGTTGTCACTTCTTCTGTCTGCAGCGGTTCAACATCATCAAATGACAACAGTTCTGCCATTGGTTCTTCAATTATTGTTTCTTCCTGTGGAAGTTCAATTGCATCTAATGAAATTGTTTCATCAATAAGAGGTTCTGTTGCTGTATCTTCTTCAATCGGTAATTCAACCGCATCCAGTGATATGCCCTCAAGCGCAGGTTCTTCAAATGTTTCAACAGTTTCGGGGATTTCCAATGCTTCAAAGTCAATCCCGTCTAAAACAGGTTCTTCAGTTGGAATTTCTTCTTCAATCGCAAACGGTTCATCAATAACATTTTCCTCTATATCGAGAGGTTCTGCTGTTATATCCTCTCCGATAAGTTCTTCTGTTACGGGAACTTCTTCAATTGTTTCCTCAACTGTTGGAACGCCAATAATATTTTCATCAAGAGAAATTTCTTCCGGTTCGAGAATATCCGGGAGATTTTCTTCTACAGGTTCAGGAGCTTCTTTTTTCTCAATTAAGGGGTCGTTCATTGCTTTATATGAAAGAGTTTCAAAGTTTTCATATTCAATGAATTTATCTCTCAATTCTGCGCTTTTTGTAAGCTGTTTAATTAAATATTTTTTATCAGCTTCGGAAATATCATTATCTGACATTGAAACAATAAATCTTTCAGCTGTTTCAAATTCCTCATCTGACAATTCACTGTTAGTACTGCCCATATGAGAATTAATATAGTTAATTAAATCTAATGCAGGGCTTAATTTTTCTTTTTCAATAAAGTAATAATCAGAATTTGCATTATTTTTATTAATAAGTTTAGGTTCAAAAAATCCTAAAAATTTAACAAATTCACGGTCTTGAGAAAGGTTAAATACAAGATAAATATCAGGAGTAAGGTCATATTCAAAATGAGATTTCGGTATAAATATTGCGTTTTCGTCAAACACAACCCTTACATCAATATGAATATTAGGAAGCATTATATCTGCTATGTCTATTTCTTCAAGAATTTTTTTAATAGAGTGAATATTTTTTGCAGCTGAAACATCAATATTTTCTGATACAAGATATTTCATAGCAAGTTCTGCGCCTAAAGTATTTATATATGCTCTATTTTTTACATCCTTATGCGCAAAAGAGTTTGCTGCTGCGCTTGCATCTAATTTCTCTTTATCATCAACATAAATTAAAATATCTTGTTCCATGCTTATTCTCTCCTTACATGCAATAAGATGACACGGGCTTAAAAAATATTCCAACTTATATGTAAATTTTTGTAACGAATGTTGAAAAAGGGCAGGATTTCAGGCAAAATAATTCTATAAATCGTTTTCTAGTATGTAGTAGTGTGTATTGTGTCATATTGGCATAAAAGGAGGTTTCCATGATAAATTCTGTATCAAATCTAAGTTTTCGCGGTGAAGCTGTGAATTCTCAGGATTTAATTAATTCACCCGGACAATTTGCATCTCCGGTTCAGACAGCGGAACTTCCGTCTGATTCTTTTGAATTTGAAGGTCAGGAAAAGAAAAAATCAGGTGCTAAAGGGCTTGTCGGTGCTTTGCTTGTCGGATTAGCCGCATTTGCAGGACTTGGTTATGCTGTTAAAGGTAAACATTTAGAAAAAGTTGATATAAAAGAAGCTGATAACTTCTTCAAAAAATTGTGGCCGAGAACCAAAAACCTCGGACATACAATCGGAGAATATGCGGTTAAAGCTTGGGATAACACGCTCGGCAAACTGTTTACTAAAAAATCTTAAAAAAGTCCCGAAAGGGACTTTTTTATTGGGTTGGTAAATTTTAATAATTATAAAAATTTTGCAACATTTAATGTGAGTCGCAGTTATTTTATTAATTCAACAGGTTCAATATTAAATATATTAGCCAATTGTTCAAGTTTGTCAATTGTAATATTAACCTTACATTTTTCAAGCTTACTAATGTAAGAATTGTCAACACCAAGCATCAATGAAAGTTCTTCACGTTTATAGTTGTGTTTTTCTCTGAAAAATTTAGTATTAACTGCTAAGCGAGCTCTTAAAACCTGAACCATATTCCATATATTGACGTATATTAGTTTTTGTCACAAGGAATGATAGTCCATAATTCATGGCTGATATATTAGAGGTTTTTATGTCCAAACTACTACACATCAAAATTAACGAATACGGTGATTACAACAACATGTACACACAATATTGCAACAGAATGAAGGCTGTTTTATTCCAAGAAATCCGATAAAATTACATTACTGACCAAAATCCCGTCTGTAGTCAGCTTAAAACCGTCATTAGTTTCTGAAAGATACTTATAGGAAAGGTACTTATTAAGCGTCGTGGTGTACTTTTTGACAAAATCAATATTAAATTTTTTATTTATTTCTTCAATATTTATTCCTGAAATTTTGCGAAATCCTAAGAAAATTTCTTCCTCCAGTTGCTCTTGTTCAGTGAGTTTGTGTTCATTTTTATGAGTTGTCGGAGAATTTATGTATTCGTCTAAATCAGATGTGTTAAAATATCTTATTCCGTTTTCATATCCGTGTGAAGCAACCCCAAAGCCGTAATATGAATTATTATCCCAATAGTTGAGATTGTGTCGTGAATGGAAACCTTTTCTTGCAAAGTTGCTGATTTCGTAATGCTCAAAATCTTTCAGTGTTTCAATTGCCGTCAGATACATATCAGCTTGAGTATCCTCGTCGGGAAGCTTTTTGGGCGGATGTTTACAGAAATAACAATCTTCATCAATTTTCAGTCCGTAAAGCGAAATGTGTTGAATGCCGAGTGAAATTGCATGTTCCAAATCTTTTTTAAATCCTTCAATTGTTTGTTCGGGAAGCCCGTAAATAAAATCAAGGCTTATATTGTTAAATCCTGCCTTTTGTGCAAATTTTACCGCATTTTCAACATCTTTGGCATTATGGCGTCTGCCGATAAGTTTCAGAATTTTATCATCAAAAGTTTGACATCCGAAACTTAACCTGTTTGCATTCAGCTGTTCAAGATATTCTTGTGTAATGCTTTCGGGGTTTAATTCTGCTGTAATTTCCGTATCCTCATCTGTGTTGAATAAATTTATGAGTTTGTTAAGTTCACTGCTTGTCAAAATAGACGGTGTTCCGCCCCCAAAATAAAGTGTATCAAGTTTTTCTCCGCAATAACAGGTTGTAATTTCTTGCTCAAGAGCTTCAAGATAATTTTCTTTCAGCTCAATCCTCGGATATGACACAAATGAACAATATTTACATTTCGATTTGCAAAAAGGGATATGGATATAAACATTTTTCATACGTTTATTGTAGTACAAAAGTGTTGCCCTGCAACGGGGCTTATGCTATAATTCCAATAAGGAGAGCTTATGAATATAATACATATTTTAACAGATATACCTATTTTAATCGTTATATTTACGTTTATTTTTTCAATAATTTATTGTTTTAGACATTATATTAAGGTAAACAAAAATTTAAAAGAGTTCTTAGCGTTTATATCAGTTTTTAAAAAAACTGATTTGAATTTTCGTTTTAAAGAGATTGATGAGTGGATGTCTTATAACCCGTATGTATCGACAATTTGGTTAGAATTCAAAAATACTCTTGTATTCTCAGAGTCTGTTGCGCTTAAAGGTAAAAATAATGATTTAACTTATAAAGAAATTTCTTCAACGGTACAAAATATTCAAACTACGGTTGACCCGTTATATTTCTTTGATGAAGAAGCACTTGTAAAATCAAAATATAACAGCAAACTTATCGGGGCGCTTCCTACAATCCTGACAGGTTTGGGACCTATGTTTACGTTCTTGAACATTGCTATTGCGTTCGGTAAATTGGACTTTTCATCTCAAGAAACAATTTTGAGTTCTGTTGCGGGCTTGATGTCATCAATGCAGACTGCTGCTTTGGTATCAGTATTTGCGGTATCAGCTTCTCTAATTTTTATCATGGTTGAAAAAATTTCTTTTAACAGATTGTGCGAAACAGAACTGGGTAAAGTTCAAACGACAATTTCCCGATTGTTTGACAATATTTCATCAGAAAAATTCTTATTTGAACTGTTAAAAGAAACAAAAATTCAAAACAATGCGTTGTCAAATCTTATGGCAGCAATGCCTGATCATTTCAAAATTGCATTGAATTCAGGAATTGCAAGCAATCTTGTTCCTTATTTGGAAAACCTTATTTTTGGTATTAATCAATTAAATAAAGGTATGAAAGAAGTTGCAAAAAGTGCCGGTAAAGGCGATGATGTTGATGATTTGTTTTAGAGGTGCTTTATGGGTATAATGGCAAAAAAAGGCGGCGGCGGAGAAGCTGAAGAGAACGTATTCTGGACGACAATGTCCGACCTTATGTTAGGTTTGGCAATTGTATTTATGACGCTGTTTGTTCTTGCAATTACGGGTTTTTCTTCGGAAGCGATATCTCAAAAGCAGCAGCAGATGGAAGTTAATAAAGAATTAATTGAAAAACTTAAAGAAGAAAGTATTGATGCGCAGGTTGATCCTTTGTCAGGCGATGTAAAAATTTCTGATTTAGAGTTGTTCGAAGTCGGAAGTTATAATCTTTCTCCCAAAGGCCGAGCATATTTAGACAAGCTTGCTCCAATTTATATTAATACAATTTTTTCCAAAACCGAATTGATCGGGCAAATAGAAAATATTATTATTCAGGGGCATACGGACAGTCAATCTTATGCAGGGATTAAAAATCCCGACGAGCAGTATATGAAAAATATGACTTTAAGTCTTGAGAGGGCAAATTCTGTTGCAAATTATATTTTTCACACTAATTATGATAAACAATACAGTGATAAGTTAAAGAAAATACTTGTCGTTGAGGGCAAAAGCTATTCAGAACCAGTTTTGACAAACGGCAAAGAAGATTTCAACAAAAGCCGTCGTGTTGAAATGCGTCTGAAAACAAAAAAATTAGATATTACAGAAGTTTTATTCAGCGGGGCACAATACGATGATTAATGAAAATCTTATATTAGAAACAATAAACATGATTAAATTATACAATCTGGATATCAGAACCGTCACAATGGCGATAAGTTTAAGAGATTGTATGGACAGCGATGTGGATGTCGTTTGCGATAATATTTACAAAAAAATTACACATTATGCAAAAAACTTGGTAGAGTACGCAAATGAATTTGAAAATGAATACTCAATTCCCATTGTAAATAAAAGAATTTCTGTTACTCCGATTTCATTAGTCGGTGAAGCCTGCAAAAATCCTGATTACGTAAAAATTGCAAAAACATTGGATAAAGCAGCGAAAGATGTCGGTGTAAACTTTATCGGCGGATTTTCCGCATTAGTTGAAAAAGGATGTACAAAAGGAGACAAACTTTTAATCGAAAGTATTCCCGAAGCTTTAGCGCAAACCGAAAGACTTTGTTCTTCAATTAATGTTGCATCTTCAAAAGCAGGGATTAACATGGATGCTGTTTTAAAAATGGCGGAAATCATTAAAAAATCCGCAGAACTTACAAAAGACAAAGATGGTCTGGGTGCTGCAAAACTTGTAGTATTTTGTAATTCCCCAGGGGATAATCCTTTTATGGCGGGTGCTTTTTGCGGAATTGGAGAACCTGAATGTGCTTTGAATGTCGGAGTATCAGGCCCCGGGGTTGTCAGGGCTGCCGTTGCATCTTTACCTAAAGATGCAAGTTTAAGCGATTTAGCAAATAAAATTAAACAGACTGCATATAAAATTACTACAACAGGCGAGCTTGTGGGCAGAAAACTTGCGGATAAACTCGGAATTCCGTTCGGTGTAATTGATTTGTCTTTAGCTCCTACACCCGCACAAGGTGACAGTGTTGCAGGAATTTTTCAAGCAATGGGTTTGGAACATGCGGGAGCTCATGGAACAACAGCTTGTCTTGCAATGCTTAATGATGCAGTAAAAAAAGGCGGAATCATGGCAAGTTCTCACGTTGGAGGCTTGTCAGGTGCATTTATTCCGGTTTCTGAGGATGCAGGCATGATTGAAGCAGCTTCAAAAGGTTACTTAACTTTTGACAAATTAGAAGCTATGACATCTGTTTGCTCGGTCGGACTTGATATGATTGCAATCCCCGGTGATACTCCCGTTGATACAATTGCAGGGATTATTGCAGATGAGATGGCAATCGGTATGATTAACAAAAAAACTACTGCTGTTAGAATTATTCCTGTTGTGGGAAAAAGTATAGGAGAAGAAGTTGTTTTTGGCGGACTGCTCGGAAAAGCTCCTATTATGTCCGTTAATAATTTATCTTCTACAGGTTTTGTCAGACGAGGCGGAAGAATTCCCGCTCCGATACACAGTTTGAATAACTAGAGGAAAAGTATGGGTAAAACATTAAACGAACTTGCCGGAGAATTAAAAACTTGCATTATTGATTTGCAATCAGACGCTCATAACAAAGGAAATATGAGGAAGGAAAGATATAATAATCTTAAACTTGTTATGGATGCTGCCGCAAATCCAAAACCCCATGTGGTTATTACTATTGCAATGTCTGAAGCTGAATTTGATTTGCAATCGGGTGATAAAACAAGCGGTGGACTTGGACCTGATGAGAGATATGTTTTAAGATGGTTTGATAAATCAAATACAATTTCTGATTTGCGAGCCTGCTGGATGGATGCAGAGAAAAACAAAGACAAAAAAGATGCATCTAAGGATTAGATATCATAGATTTTGAGCGTAATTTTCTGTGATATGTAATTGCAAATCTGTGTGCTTCATCTCTTATTCTTTGGAACAGATATAATGCACTGGAATTTCTTGGCAGTATTACAGGTTTTGATTGATTTGGAAGGAAAACTTCTTCATGTTTTTTTGCCAAACTCACAACATCAATACCTGTTACACCGAGTTCTTTTATAATTTGCATAACGCTTGATAATTGACCTTTTCCACCATCAATGATTATCAAATCCGGTTTACCCCATTTAGGATCATCAAGATGTTCAAGACGTCTTGTCAAAACTTCTTTCATTGATAAGAAGTCATCAGGTTTGCCTTCTGTTGATTTTACTTTGAATTTTTTATATTCCGAGGCTTTTTTTACTCCGTTGATAAATGTAACCATTGAGGCAACAGTGTTTGTACCCTGAATATGCGAAATATCATAGCATTCCATTCTATGCGGAAAGTTTTTGAGTTTTAATTTTTCTGCCAGATATGAGCCTATTTCGTTAAAATCATCTCTGATTTTGGACATTTTTGCGATTTTGGCATTACCGAGAACAACATTTGCATTTTTATCTGCGAGCATTTGAAGTTCTTTGCCTTGAGCTGATTTCCCATAGCTTATCTTAACTTTTTTCTGTGCAAGAATTTCAAGCCATTCTTCATAAAGTGCTTTTTCTCCGATTGCTTCAAGCTCATTTGAAACAATCTTATCCGGGAATTCTAATTTCAACGTACTGTAATATTCTTTGAAAAATGTTGCAAAAAATTCAGCCCTGTCCTCATCTTCAACTTCATAAACAAAATCTTTTTTATCTATAAGCCTGCCCTCGCGTATCATTAAAATTACGATTGCAAAAATACCATCATCAGACAGAAGCGAGATTACATCCTCATTAAGTTTTGTGTTTTCGTAAACAACTTTTTGTTTTTCAAGTGTTTTGGCTAAATCATTATAACTGTCGCGAAGTCGTGCTGCTTTTTCAAATTGGAGGCTGTCAGAATATTTTTGCATTTGTTCTTGAAGCTGTTTCATTAACTCGGTCTGTTTACCCGATAAAAACAGTTCAGCTTGTTTTACTATTTTTTTGTATTCTTCCGGTGTTACCATGTTCTGGCAGGGTGCAAGGCATCTGCCGATATGATAATACAGGCACGGGCGGTCTTTGTGTTTAGGTGTTCTGCATTGTTTGAGCGGAAACAATTTTTTCAAAAAATCAAGCGTCGCATGCATTGCTCTTATATCGGTATAAGGTCCGTAATAACGACCTTTTTCAGGGTTCATGTTCTTTTTGCGTACAATGGAAATTCTCGGGAAATCCTCATCTGTAATCAAAAAATAAGGATATTTTTTATCATCTTTAAGCAAAATATTATATTTTGGTTTATGCTTTTTAATTAAATGATTTTCAAGAATTAATGCCTCAACTTCTGTATTTGTAATTATATATTCAAGCCGTTCAATCTGTGAAACAAGCACATTAACTTTTACACTGTCGTGATGCTTACGATTAAAGTAGCTCATTACACGGCGTTTAAGAACTTTTGCTTTGCCGACATATATAACTTCGCCTTCCTTATTGTAATAAATGTAGCAACCGGGAAGTGCCGGAAGCAGTTTTAATGTTTGTTTTAATCCGTCATTCATTAACATTATTATAACATAATTTGATTATTCGCAGATTATTTATTATAATAAAAGATATGAGAGTAATCTTGTTATTGGTGATGATGTTATATGCAGGTGTTGTTTATGCAATAGAAAGACCTGTTTGGGAAGATAACTGCCCGCAGGGTTTGCAGAACGCCGTATATAAAGAAGTTCAATGGTATTGGCCTGAAGGAACAAGATCCAGTCAGGAACTATATAATTATTGGGCGCAGAGACGCGTTGAATTTTATGATGCTCTTGCTCAATGTGATTTTATGGCAGATGATTTTAAGGAAGCCTGCTATGAAAATGTACGTTCAAAGCAGGCAGTTGACAATGAGTTATATAGATTAAAGATTGAAAATAAAAAAATAAGTTCACAGGTCTGGCGCGATACCAATAAAATGACAAATTCTGTTATGTTTAACATTCTCAGCAAATGATTATTTAATTATTGATGAAACCTGCTCTGTAATATCATCTCCTCCAAATAATACTGTATTTTTGGGAAGGACAATATTGTAATTCATAGAACGTGCTTTTTCAACAACTGCAGTTTTAATTTTGTTATCTATTGCAGTGAGTTTGCTGTTGTAAGATGTGTCAAGTGCAAGTTTTTGTTCATTAATTTCTTTTCTGTATTTTTCTTCAAGGCTTGCAATTTTTGCAGGATCTTTCTCTTTTGCAATATCAGCTCGTGCCTTGTCGATTGTTGTTTGCATATTTTGAAGCTGTTTTTCCTGCTCAGCTTTTAATGCGTTAATTTCTGATGAATTAGCAACGATTTTTTGAATATCAACAACAGCAACTCTATAATCAGGAGATACTTTTGATACTGCGATATTATTTACGGAGTATCCGAGTGCAAATGCGCTCATAACAACTAATGTTCCGATAACTTTTTTCTTCATATTGTAATCCTTTCTTTGTCTAAAAGGTAGGATAAATTATGAAAAAATTTTATTACCTGATAGGGGAAATATTTGTAACGAAATATTAATACTTTTGTTTGAAATATTAAAGTTTCTTTGAATATATGCCGTAACCAAAATTTGTAAAGTGTAGCACACAAAAAATAAAGGAGAAAACTCTATGGGTAATGAAATCGGATTTATCAAAATTGCTAACCTCGAAGGTACTACTAAAGCTTTAGCAACAGCCGCTGACTTAGATCAAGACGGTAAAGTTGAAGCCGGTGAACTTGCTGTATTCAACAGATTGGTTGGAGAAGCCGGTCTAAATCAAGATCAAGGTCTTGTAGTTGAACGTGAAAAACTTGATGAAAGAGGTACAAAAGAAGCAACACCAAAAGAACTTGCAAAGCAAGAAGATAAAATGTATAAAGAATGTTTTGGTTTTAAACCTGGCAGTGCGGATCTAGCTAATTTTAAAGCTCAAATTGCAGCTTATGACAGCAGAGTTATTGCAGTATTTAAGCAATTAAAAGAAGCTGGCGATATGGAAACTATGATTAAGTTAAATGAGCAAATTGCTAATAGACCGGATATGACAAACTATATGGGTAATTCTGCAGGATATTTAGCTCAACTTGATAAATATGCAGATGCTGCAGAAGCATTATTACAGAAATCTGACAGGCAATATCAAGCTGATTTAGCTGGTGGTTTACATCAACATATTGATAACAATACCGGTATACTTGCAGGAATAACTCTTGCTATTGGTGATGATTTAAAAGCTAACATGGATGAAAATACAGCAGTAATTCTTAAAGGTATTCAGGATGGAACAGCTAAAGTTATTGACCAGATAAAAGATACTGAAGGTAATATTAAACAGACTGTACGCAGTGCTGAAGGTCATATTTGTCAGGTTGTGAGAAATTCTGAGGGTAGAATTATCAGGGTTGTCCGTCAAGAAGGTGCACATACTAGAGCAGCAGTTTATGCTGAAGGCGCACATACCCGTGCTGAAGTTCGCAATGAAGGCGCACATACTAGAGCAACAGTTCGCAATGAAGGTGCTCATACCCGTGGTACAGTACGTGCAGAAGGTGCACATACCCGTGCTGAAGTCCATGCTGAAGCTGATAGAGTAATTGATACTCTTGACCCAACTCATTTAAGAAGAGCTGCAGCTTGGGTAAGAGATCAGGCTGCTAATGCAGGTCAGACTGTATTTGAATTTATTCAGGCAAATCCTGGCATGGCTGTTGGTGCTGCCGCTGGACTCCCTGCAGGAGCAGCTGGAGTTCCGCTTGGAGCTCTTGCAGGTCATTTGATTTTTGATTAATTTAAGGGATTTATAAGTAAGGCTTATCGAAAGATAAGCCTTTTTTATTGCAATTGTTTTTTGTTCTTAATATAATTGTTGTGCGAGTTAATAATGACTCGGATTATTGGCGGCTCGACCGGCTCAACGCAGCTCTCGCACGGACGTGCTGGGTTCGCCCGCATAAAGCGGCTCACACGGCGCACTAGCCAAAATCCGAGAAGGAGAGAAAACATGAAAAAATCTATTAATGACTTAGCTGATGTTAAAGGCAAACGCGCTCTTGTCAGAGTTGATGTTAATGTACCTTTAGATGCTGACAAAAATGTTACTGACGATACAAGAATTCAAGCTATCGTTCCAACAGTTCGTGCTTTGCAGGAAAAAGGAGCTAAAATTATTCTTATGGCTCACTTAGGCAGACCAAAAGGTGAAGCAAACCCTGAATTTACTTTAGAACCTGTTGCAAAACACATGTCTAAAGTGTTAGGTGAAGATGTTTTATTTGTTAAATCACCTGTTGGCGAAGGCGCTGATAAAGAATTAGAAGCTTTGAAAGACGGTCAGGTTGCTTTGTTAGAAAACATTCGTTACTACAAAGCTGAAGAAGCTAAAGATGATGATATGACTTTTGCTCAAGAACTTGCTAAACTTGGTGATTTCTATGTAAATGATGCATTCGGTGCAGCTCACAGAAAACACACTTCAACTGCTAAAGTTGCTCAGCTTGTAAAACCGGCTGTTGCAGGTTTATTGATGGAAAAAGAAATCAGATGCTTATCTCAAGCTCTTGATAATCCTGTAAGACCTTTCACTGCTGTTGTTGGCGGTGCTAAAGTTTCTTCTAAAATCGGTGTTTTAGAAAACTTGTTAGACAAAGTTGACAATATGATTATCGGCGGCGGTATGGCTTATACATTTGTTAAAGCTAACGGCGGTAAAATCGGTAATTCAATTTGCGAAGATGACCAATTAGAAGTTGCTAAAGCTATTGAAAAGAAAGCTCAGGAAAAAGGTGTTAAACTTGTTATGGCTACTGATGTTCTTGTTGCTGATGATTTTTCAGGAAATGGTACTAACAAATTTGTTGCTATCAACGAAATTCCTGACGGATTTGAAGGTGTTGATGCTGGTCCTGAATCAAGAAAAGCTTTTGCTGAAGTATTAAAATCTTCAAAAACAATTTTGATGAACGGTCCTGTCGGCGCATTTGAAAATCCTAAATTTGCGGAAGGTACAAAAGCAGTTCTTCAAGCTGTAGTTGAAGCAACTAAAAACGGTGCGGTTTCTGTAATCGGCGGCGGTGATTCTGTTTCAGCTGCTAAAAAATTCTTTAAAGCAGAAGACTTCACTCACGTTTCAACAGGTGGCGGTGCTTCATTAGAATTTATCGAAGGTAAAGTTTTACCGGGTGTTGCAGCTTTAGATGAAGCGTAAGAATTTATCTTATACTAAAAAGCTCCTCAATTGAGGGGCTTTTTTATTGATTTTTCCGAAATATCCATTAAATGATTGATGTGAAGTCAGTGGTATTATTATATTGTATTTATGGGGAATACCGGACTTAAGGGATAGATATGACAGCGGAAAAAGTCAATACAATAGATAATAAGGAATTGTACGCACAGTACAGCTGGTTTTCGAGGGAATACCCGCCGATTATTCAGCAGGCATGCGATGAATTTTTTCTGCCGGGATTTCAATTTGTTCTTTTAGGAATTAGCAAAAATATTAATACATTGATGGATAAAGATGCATATTTTGTAACCAAAGTTATGATTGATAAGGTTCATGATATGTTTTTCCGCTCGTCTGAAAAGGCTATCGGACTTATATTGGAAAGAGTTTTGGGTAAGCCTGAAAGCAGATTTAACTTAAACAGATTAACAGATTTGGAAGCAAAGATTATTACTGCATTTAACGATTATATGTATAATGCAGTATCAAAGCTGCTCAGTCCCGCTCCGCCGACTTTAAAACGTACAAATTTTGATGTTGTTCACTTGACTTTTTTGATTAAAGATTCGGATAAAGGTACATGCGGGAAATTTATCGTAACTTTGCCTGATGTTTTATTAAGTCCTGATGTTATAACAAGTTCGGGTGACAAATTTGATTATGCGGATTTTTCATCAAGTACTCTTGAAGGTTCTGTAAAAATCGGAACGACAAGATTAAAGCTAATTGACGTAAAAAGTATAGATATTGACGATATAGTTGTCTTTGACAACACTGATACAAGACATATGGTATTAAAGCTTGAGGATTATGAAAAAGACATTAATCTTAATCCGAACCTCGGGCTTGTATTGCCTTATGATAACGACGAAGGAGAGGAAGAAATGGCTGAAAACACTAACCTTTGGGACAGCATTGAGGTTGAAATGAGTGCGCAGTTTGATACTGTGAAAATTACTCTTGGCGAACTCAAAAAGATTGAGGAAGGATTGGTTGTTGATTTAACCTCTATTTATGATAATAAAGTGACATTGAGCGTTGAGAATAAACCTATTGCGCGCGGTGAACTCGTAATTGTTAACGACAGATATGGCGTTAAGATTGATGAGGTTATTGCTAAAGGTGCGAAAAGTTCTGCATCACAGCCACAATCTCAAAATGACGATTTCGCCGATGAAAGTTTTGCGGATAACAGCACTGTAGAGGAACAAGTTTCGCAAGAACAGCCTCAGGGAACTTCTGAGGAAGACGAATTTGATTACAGCGACTTTGAATTAGAAGATGAGGATATCTAATATGACAAGTTATTTAATTAATTTCATAGTTTATACGATGGCAATGATTGGGATTATTTTCCTTGCCGTTATTGTGTATAAAAAATTCTCCTGCAATACTGCTTCAAAATCACAGTTTTTGAATGTAGAGGATTGTATAAGTCTTGCTCCGCGTAAAAATCTTTATGTTGTAAGAGCCGGTAACGAGAGATTTTTGGTGGCATCAGATGCCGAAAGAACTGCTCTAATCTCAAAACTCGGTGAAGGTGAAACTCCAAAAGCTTCTGTTGAAGAATTGCCTTCAATTGTGAATATTCACAAAGCAAAAAATGCTGATGAAGTTTTTAAAAATTTAGTAAATATAGGTAAGAATAATGGATACAATAATTAAGGATATGAACCCTGTATTGCAAATGTTGATAGTTATGACGGTTTTCTCGTTATTGCCGTTGGTATTTTGCTGTATGACAAGTTTTTTAAGGTTTGTTATAGTATTTTCAATGCTTAAAACAGCAATGGGTACACAGCAGGTTCCGCCATCGGTTGTAATCGTCGGACTTGCAATGATTTTGACTTTTTATACAATGGGCGGAACATTTCAAAAAATGTACGAAATGGGTTCTGTTCCGTATCAGAAAAACCAGAATATTGTTGAGGCAATAAATGAAGGTTCAAAACCTTTAAAAGAATTTATGCTGAAACAGACAAGAGAGAGCGATATTGCGTTCTTTGTTCAAATGTCAAAAGGTGATGCCCCCGCAAATCCTGAGGAATTAACCGTATGGCAAGTTGCACCCGCATTTATTATCAGCGAATTAAAAACTTCATTCGAAATCGGGTTTATCATATTTGTACCGTTTATTGTATTAGACCTTGTTGTTGCAAATATTTTGCTGGCATTAGGTATGTTCATGCTGTCGCCGACAATTATTTCAATGCCGTTCAAACTGCTGATATTTATTGCGGTAGACGGCTGGGCGCTGATAGTTCAGGGGCTTGTGACGAGTTATAATTAGGAGGGCAAAATGGAAGTTTTAATTGAATATTTAGCAAAAGGATTTTTATTAATGCTTTCTATATCTATGCCCTGTGTACTTGTTGCGGCGGGTATCGGTCTTGTTGTCGGTATTTTGCAGGCGGTAACTCAGGTTCAGGAGCAAACTATTGCGGCTGCTCCGAAAATTTTGGGTGTATTCCTCGTAATTATTATCGGCGGAGTTGGATTTATAAACCTTTTAAAAGGCTTTACGATTGACGGAATGTCTATGGCATTTAATCTTGTTTCAAAAAATGATTCTTACGTTCTGCCTGCGAATTACTACAAATACACAACTCCTTTTGAACATGAAATGTCTGATAAATTCAATAATCAGCCGACTATTAATGAAATTATGAAAAATCCGGGTAAAGTTCCGTTTATTGATAATCAGCAGAAAACAAAATATATTCCGAGTCAGCAGACACCAATGCCAAAACCTGATTTTGTAGAAACTAACAAGATTTTGGGGAGATAGATGGAGCAAATTATTTCAGAATTAATGAAAATGTTTCCGTTGATGAACGCCTATCTTGCCGGCGGAATTTTTATATTTGCAAGGCTTCTGGGTTTTGTAAGGTTTGCGCCCGTGTTTAACAGAAAAGAAATGCCGGGTATGATTAAAATTGCGCTTGTTTTGCTTATGACAATAGTTCTGACAGGTGTTGTAAAACCTCAGGTAACAATTATTGAAAATTCGTTTATGTTATCGTTGGTACTGAATATGGTAGTCGGTGCAATGCTCGGGTATGTTGCGCAGTTAATTTTGTTGGCAATTGATGCGGGCGGTGATATGGTGAATATGCAAATGGGGCTTTCATCTGCTATGGTTTTAGACCCTACTACATCATCACAGGTTTCTATTGTCGGTAAGTTATTTTCATTCCTCGGACTTGTAATTTTTATGCAGTTAGGCGGGGTTTATTGGCTTTTGAATGCATTAATCCACAGCTTTGAAGTATTTCCACTTGACGGAACTTTGCTTCCTCTGGCAGAACTTGTGAATTTGGATTATGTAGTCAAAATGTCGTCTAATGTTTTGTATATGGGATTGCAGATTGCATCTCCGATTTTGCTTGCGACATTGGGGCAGGATATTATTCTGGGTGTAATTTCAAAAACAGCTCCGCAGGTAAACGTTTTCCAATTAAGCTTCTTGTTCAAACCTGTTTTGGGCGCTGCGATTATGGTTTGGATTTTGCCTATGCTTGTGAATATTATAACTGATTATTTTATTTCGTATTCGCATATAGTATAAAAAAACGGGAATTAATTCCCGTTTTTTTTACCCTGTTTATAAATTTACGCTCCTGTTCTTACTCTTTCCATTATCTCGTCAAATTCTTTCGCTTCAATTGTTTCTTTGTCGAGAAGTTCTCTGGCAATTGCCTCTAATACATTGCGATTATCGCTGAGCAGGCGTTTTGCTTCTTCATATTTTTCATCGACAATTCGTTTCATTTCCTCGTCGATTTCAAATGCAACCTGTTCCGAGTAATCTCTCTGGTGCCCGAAATCTCTGCCCATAAAGACGTTTTCCTGATTTTTTCCGTAAGCCATGTTGCCTAACTTGTCAGACATACCCCAGGCTGTAACCATTTTTCTTGCGATATTTGTTACGTTGATTAAATCCTGTGATGCGCCTGTAGAAACGCGGTCTTTGCCGTAAATAATTTCCTCTGCAGCGCGTCCGCCAAGTGATACGGTAATCTGTGCAAGTAATTTTGCTTTATTGGTGTGAACTTTTTCATCTTTCGGTTTTGTCCAAGTTACACCGAGTGCGTATCCGCGAGGAATGATAGAAACCTTATGAAGTTCATCTGCATCTTTCAAAAGTTTTGCAAGAAGTGCGTGACCGACTTCGTGGTATGAGGTTAATTCCTTATCTTCATCAGTCATTACTTTGCTTTTCTTTTCGATACCTGCGATAACTCTGTCAATTGAATTATCAATATCGTCCATTGAAATTAAATCTTTATTGTTTCTTGCCGCAAGCAGTGCTGCTTCGTTAAGAAGGTTTTGCAAATCAGCGCCCGTAAAGCCGGGTGTACGTTTTGCAAGTGTTTTTAAATCAACTGCTTCATCAAGTTTTTTGTTCTTTGCATGAACTTTCAAAATCTGTTCTCTGCCTCGAACGTCAGGTGCGTTTATGTAAATTTGTCTGTCAAAACGTCCCGGTCTTAATAAAGCGTTATCCAAAATGTCAGGTCTGTTTGTTGCTGCGATTACGATAATATTTGTGTTTTCGTCGAAACCGTCCATTTCAACAAGAAGCTGGTTAAGTGTCTGTTCGCGTTCGTCATGTCCGCCGCCCATACCTGCTCCGCGCTGTCTGCCGACTGCATCGATTTCGTCGATAAATATAATACATGGCTGATGTTTTTTAGCTTGTTCAAACAAATCTCTTACACGGCTTGCACCGACACCGACAAACATTTCAACGAAGTCCGAACCGCTTATTGAGAAAAACGGAACGCCTGCTTCACCTGCAACAGCTTTTGCCATCAAGGTTTTACCTGTTCCAGGAGGGCCTACAAGAAGTACGCCTTTAGGAATTTTTGCGCCCAGTTTTATATATTTGTCACCGTTTTTCAAAAAGTCAACGATTTCTTCAAGTTCTTTTTTCTCCTCGTCAATGCCTGCAACATCTTTGAATGTTGTTTTTACTTTGCTGTCAAGAAGCATTTTTGCTTTGCTTTTGCCAAATGACATTGCCTGCGAACCGCCTGCTTGAATACTTTTTGCAAGTACTGCAAAAAATACCAGAAATAAAATCGGAAGTAACAGGAAGCTTAATGCACCGCCTAATGCTTTTGACGGGTCTGTTTCACGCGTAACCTGTACTTCAGAGCCTGAGTTGTCAAGTCTTTTCATCAACTCGGGGTCATAAGCAGGTGTTAAAACTTTATATCTCAATGTGGGAGCTTTGGTTTGAGGAATTCCGAAAGGATTATCCATAGTTGGAGTTGTTACTGTTTTTTCGGGTTCAGGCTGATTTTTAGGTATTGCAACCAAAAAATCGTCTGCTTTTTCTACCTTGCTGAATTCTCCGTTATCAAGTTTTTCCAAAAAGTTTGAATAAGAAATTTCTTCTGTTTTTGTGGCAGGGCTTGACATTATAAATGATGATGCAAAAGCAAGTATTACTATGCCTAAGACTATATACATTCCTGCGGATTGATTTTTTTTCATTAAAGCACCCTTTCTTTTTTATTTAATTATACCTCAAAAATCGATGATATTGCTTTAAGAATTGTAAATAAAACAACCGATTTTGAAATCGTCTGTCCGCTGATGTTTTTATTAATACAGAGAGAGAAATTATGAAGATAGTTGATTTTGAAAGTTATAAAAAGAGTGTGGATAAACTAGACGCAATAGCAAAACCTGTTACGCCGAAATTAAATCCGATATTTTCCGACGATTCAGTTTCAGATAAGATGAAAAGATTTTTTGATATTGCAGACGGAAACTCTATCTGGACAGATTAAATTTGGTCGACAGAAATACTTGTTATGCCTGAATTTCTTGCGCTGTCCATAACTTTTACCATTGCGCCGTGAGAGGAATCTGCATCGGTCTTAATCAAAAGTCCGTCAGGGTAATTTTTTGCCTGAGATTTAATCGTGCTTTCAAGGTCTGTAACAGGAATTTCCTGACCGTCAAGATAGAAATTATCTCCCGCATCAACCATAATTGTCATAATTTTGGATTCTTTATTTTTAACCTGTTCTTCTGCAACATTTTCGGGAACAGTAAGATTTAACCCCTGCTGATCAAGCATTGGTGCGATTACCATCATAATGATTAACAGTACCAAAAAGATATCTGTTAACGGAGTTATATTTATTTCGTTGAATGAATCTCGATTTCTGCTCATAGGTGTCTTTCCTTTTTACGAAGCCTAGGTGGCGGGTGAAGCGGCACGCTTCAGTTCTTTTTGTTCTTTTTTGCTCAACGGTTCGCCTGCTACGATAAGTTTTTTATATTCCGCATCTTGTGCAGAATTCATAATTTCCATTATCTTTGCACTTTTAACCTTTTCGTCCGCTTTTACAACAAGTTCGGGTTTTTCCAATTGGTCTTTAAGGGCAACGAGTTCCGATACAAGATTGTCTTCTGTTACAGGAGTTCCGTTAAGATACATATCTCCCTCTTTTGTGACAGAAACGGTTGCATTATGCTGTTCAATTGTTATACCGCTGTTAATCTCAGGCATTGCAATAGATGTGTCATTTGACTGAAATGTCGGAGCAACAACCATCATAATGATTAACAGAACCAGAAAAATATCTGTTAACGGAGTTATATTGATTTCTGTAAAAAGAGCTTCTTTGCCCTTATTTGTTTTCATTCCCATTTTTTATACCTATAATGAAATGTTTGCGTTGCTTGGAGTTGTTGATTCGTCTTTTGAATCTACAAAGCTTAAGAACAACAATTTAATTAATTGGAAATCATCTTCATAGCGTTTTACGATTGATTGGAAAGAGTTGTAGAAAATTACCGCAACAATCGCAACACCAAGACCGAATGCTGTAGCAATCAATGCTGATGCAATACCTGATGCAACCGCTGCAGATTGGTTTCCTTGAGCTGACAAGTCTTGGAATGTGAAAAGAATTCTTACAACTGTACCGAACAAACCTAAAAACGGTGCAACACCGCCGATTGTACCAAGGATTGTTAAGTGGTTTTCAAGGTTTCTTGTGGTAAGTGAAGCGGAAATATCGAAAGCTCTTGAGAAACCGCTTTTTTGTTCATCAAGAATTCTTACAGCTTCTTCAGCAATTCCGCCGATTACGCCGCCGCATTGAATTGCGATATTTCTTGCACCTTCAAGGTTGTTGTTAATCAATTCTTTTTGCAAGCCTTTGATAACCAGCATAACATCTCTTTTATTCTTTTTGTAATAAGAAAGTCTGTTGATAATAACCGCTACTACCAAAATTGAACATACAAAAATCGGTAATAGTACAGGCCAGTCCATTGCAATTGAGTTCCATAATAGTTCCATAATTTTTATCCTCTTCTTTTAACGTAGCTTACGATTGTTTTCAAACCGCCTTTTAACGGTTCTTGTTTTTATTTGTTATACCTTTGTGTCACCGGCTTTATTTGGTCAATGCACTCGGGTATTCTTGTTATATTTGTTTTATGTTTTTTACATTTATCCCTCGCATCTGTTTTGCTTTATAGGTGTTTAATTGTATCCTGATGCACCAAATACGTTGTAATCAAACGTAAATTGAATATCTATACTCGGTCCTTTAAATTCAGGCGGTAGCGGTCTGAAAGGCGCTGTTGCCTGAACCGCATTTATTGCGGCTTTATCTGCTCCGGGAAGTCCTGATGATTTAAAGACACTGCAAGACAGTAATCTTCCATCTTTGGCAATTTTGAAAAGCAGAACAACACGTTTGCTTTTGTTGCCTTTCGGGGGATCCCAGTTCATTTTTATACGTTTTTGCAAATCTCTCATGTATGGGCCGAAATCAGGCTCTCTTATTGCATCAATCCCCGGTCTGCCGTTAGGATTTCCGGGTCCCGGGTTGCCTACTCCGCCGGTTCCGCCTCCGCCTGAACCTTTTGCGAGTTTACTTCCCGAACCGCCTGTCGGCGCAAGTGAAGGACCGGGAGCGTATTTTCCTGCTGATGAACCCGCAGTTGAACCTCCGCCTTTTGCAGAAGTTCCTGAACCGCTGATTGGGCCTGTAGTATATCTGCCTGTTCCTGTTCCGCCTTTTGGCACTGGTACAGTGAATGGTGTAGACGGTTTTACTGCAGGACGAGGTGTTGACGGTGGTTTTATTGATGGACGCGCTGTCGGGGGTGCGGGTTTAGCCTGTTGCGGTTTTTGAACCTGTTGTGGAGCTTGTGTCGGTTTTTGTGCAGGTTTTGGCTGCTGTTGGATTGCCTGTTGAACCATTTTTTGTATAGGATTTTGTTTAGCAGGCTGTTTGGCAGGCTGCGAAGCCTGTGTTGGTGCTCCGGGTGCAGGTGACGGCATAGAAACCTTTCTTGTCGGGTCGTGATGCCCGCCTGCTCTTGAATTTCTATCAGAACGATACGGAGTATTTTTATTAATCGGCGTATCTTCTTTGTCAACAAGTACAAATTCAATATCGTTCATTTTGGGTTTTGGCTTGTCAAATAAAGTAATAGTTATACCCAAAAGAGTTAAAATCAAACATATAAGTGCAATCAAAGCAGGTATTGTAATGTGCAAACCTGTTGATATTGCCATTGAGCGTTCAAAACTCAAATCTTCTTTTCGAGTTTTTAAAACCGCAGGCGGTGTATAGCTTGAATTCAGCTCATCTTCTTTTATGTCGTCTATATATTTTCCTAATAAGGACATTTTCTTTCCCCAATGTCTGATATGAAGTAATTTTATTTTAAACCAAAAATAAAATTATTACCCGACTTACTAATAATTATTATAAATTGCGGGATTAACCGTAATGGGCTGTGTCAGAACAAGTTGAATTGCCGAATTTGCAGGGATTTCAACATCATTTCCTTTATCCCATATTGATTTAACAACTCCTCCGCCTGCACCTACTGCTGTTGCAAGAGCTGTTCCTTTACCGACATTTCCGCCTGCAAGAGGTGAAATAATTACACCTGCAAGAGCACCTGCTCCTGCTCCGACGGCAACGTCTTTACCGTAATTTTTCGCAATATCCATTTTTGTTCCGCCGACTAAAACTCCTGTATTATCGGTTGTTTTCACTACTGCGGAAATCGGGATTTGGATACCGTAAGGTGTTACAATCTGGGTAAATCTTACAAGCAATTTACCGTTTATACTGCCGTGTTTTGCTTTTGATACTTCAATTACCGTGCCTGTGACAGAACTTCCTGCAGGAGCGATTAAGTTTCCGTTATAGTAAAAGTCAGAACCCAAAGCAAGTGATACATTTTGCCCTGCTATAGTATTTGCAGAACTTATCGGAGCAGTAACTACAGCCGAAATATTTTGTCCTGCAGGTACTGTTACAACACTTCCTTTGAGAGTATGGTTTGCACTGACGGTTTGTGTCGGGAGATTATAATTATTCTGATTATATATCGGAACAGGATTATTTTGAGCATAGTCAAAATTTGGTGCTGAAACAGCTGTTGTTCCAATTAAAAGAATAGTTCCCAATAATATTTTTTTCATATTTAACCTCCTGCACATCTTATTACATATTATAAATAAAGTCAATTTGTTAAGGCGTATGGATTATCTCGGCAGGGGCAGTAAGTACAACAATTTCGTTTGAGCCTGTTTCAATTGTTGTATGTGTGCCCATTTTTCTTTCATATACCGGTTTTACTTGTAATGTTGTATAGTGAACTTTTTGCTGGCGCTGTGCAACTTTATGATATTTCACGGGTTCTGAAATCCCGCCGCCGAAAATATTATTATTTGCATTATACAAATATCCTTTTATAGGGATTTCGTGACCTTCTTTACAATTCATTTTTGATATTCGTATTTTCATAGAGGCATTTGTGCCGATAACAGGGTCGTTAATTTTTTCAATATATCCGTAAATTTCCGTGTCTTTAGGGATTATGATTGTATCGTACATATACAAATCCGTTGTTACGATAAATTTTACCTTGTAACCTTCAGGACAGTATTGTGTTGAAATTTCCTGTGTGTTCATTACGGGAATGAAAGTTCCCGCGGGAATTTCAATAGTGTCGTAATCTCTCATTTCAAGCTGAACATCTTGAAGTTCGGCACATTGTGCACAATTAAAGCTTAATAATATTCCTAATAATAATAACAATCTCTTCATAAAATTATTATAACAGTTTTTTACGTATTATCAATATAACGAAATAAATTTATTTTTTGTTCATTTTTGTAAACATTTGTAATAGAAACGCAATTTTGGTGAGAAAAAATACTTTATATAAATGTAGTGTAGTTTATAGGTGAATTATAGTGTTCAGTGCAATAGCATCAGGAATATTTGCAGCGCGTAATGTTGACAAAACCGCAAACGGTGATGTCGGCAGAAGTGCTGTGGCATTAGGACAAACCGCAGGACTTGTTCAGGAGATTGCAAAATACGACAATATTGCGGCTAAAGGTGCAAGAAGTGCTTTGAGCGTATTTTCAGACCTTGCCAAAGAACATAAAGCGTTTGAATATGCGGGAAAAGTTACAAAGTTTGCCGTAAACAATGTTAATCCGCTGATTTGTGCATCGGGGGTCATAAAAACTGCAATGTCTGATGATAAAGTTAAAACAGGTATAACAGAAACCGCTGCATTATCGACTATGTTTATGGCGGAAGCTGCTGTGAAACATAATTACAACAGGATTGCCAATTCAAATACAGTTTCAAAAGTTCTCAAATCAAATACGTTAAAACCTGTGTTAAAATTTCTTGAAAAACACAAATGGACAGGCAAAGCAGGTACGATTTTGAAAGGTCTTGTGTTTGTTGCAGCATCTATGACTGCTTATTCTGCAGGTCAGGCTGTAGGAAACGATGTTGCGGATAAAGTTAAAGCAGAACTTAGAATTCCAAAAAAAATCAATCAAAAAGCTTAAGGATTTTGTGCTAAGCCTGTGTTATAATAATATTTGTGAAGAAGATTTTATTAATACTTACAATTTTAATCTTTGCAAATCCATGTCATGCAATTAAAATCGGACTGCAGACAGAAGTCGGCTCGGCATCTGTCGGAACTTCCGTTAAAGGTACGATTATTGATGCTAATACAAACAAGACAGTTTGTGATTTAGATGCAATGAAAGGTTATGAAATTAAGCCTTATCATAACTTGATGGCTATAAATTACAAAGGCACGTATTATAAAATCGAATCCGATAATATAGTTATAAAACCTACAAGTGCAGGCTTTGTCAGTGCAAAAGGCAGATGGTACAGAGGAAATATAATTATCCAGAATAAAAACGGCAGATTAACCGTCATAAATAATGTACCGCTAGAAGAATATATAAGAGGTGTTGTGCCTGCTGAGATGCCGACAAGCTGGGCGTATGAAGCTCATAAAGCGCAGGCGATTGCTGCAAGAAGTTATGCACTTGCAAACCTTGGCAAACGCGCTAGATTTGGGTACGATTTGAAAGATACCCCAGAAGATCAGGCTTATAATGGAGCTTCAGCAGAAACCCAAAGCACAAATGCAGCAGTAGAAGAAACAAAAGGTATAGTTCTTACATATAATACAAAAGTTATAAGTGCCTATTATTCGGCATCAGCAGGCGGTCAAACAAATGTAAACAGCTGGGGAAGTTCAGTCCCATATCTCCGTTCTGTTCCATCGTTTGATGATAACGTTAAAAAGAACGGGCATGGAGTCGGCATGTCGCAGCATGGCGCTAATAATCTTGCTAAACAAGGGTATAATGCGTATCAAATTTTACAATATTTTTACAAAGATGTTAAGTTTGCAAGAGTAAACCCTCAATCATATAACTAGCTAAAACCCCTTAAAATCGCAGGTTTTTGCGTTCGTGTTATGCTGAAAGCCTGTTGGTGCAAATATTTTTTATTAAAAACACTTGCCAAATTTAAATAAAATGTTATAATGAGTCTGTCGATAGAGAAGAGCATGCGTAAGAGAATGGTTTCTAGTACTGTATGCACAAGGTAGAAGGAGGTTCATAATGAACAAAGAAGAATTAGTAAAAGAAGTTTCAAAAAAAGCAAAAGTTTCTCAAAAAGCTACTGCAGACATTATTGCAGCTACTTTAGAAACAATTGAAAAAACAGTTTCAAAAGGTAAAAAAGTTACTTTAGTTGGTTTTGGTACATTCGAACCACGCAAAAGAGCTGCTAGAACAGGTAGAAACCCTCAAACTGGTGCTCCTTTGAAAATCGCTGCTAAAACAGTTCCTGCTTTCTCAGCTGGTAAAAAATTCAAAGAATTAGTAAAATAGGAGCGTAGCCGCTCCACCCGCCACATAGGTTTTGTATGAACTTAATAAAGGGTGTATAAACTTAAAAAACGGAGTTGAATTTCAACTCCGTTTTTTATTTGCTTAAAAATGTTATAAACTTGTCACCGTATTTTTTCTGCTTGACAATTTTAAATCCCTGAAAATCAACATCTGTGACATGTTCAAGGATTACTATGCCGTCTGCAATATCTTTTATTGCCTTCAAGCTGTCCTCATAAATCCCTGCAAAATAAGGCGGGTCAATATAAATTACATCAAATTTTTCGGTTAATTTTGCTTTCAGGCTGTCTGCAATAATAAGTTTGGGCGGATTTTCAAATTTTTTAAAATTAGATTTAATTATGTTCGCAACTTTTGGATTTTTTTCAATCGCAGTTACGTTTGTAAATCCGCGTGACATGGCTTCTAATCCCATTATACCCGAACCTGCGTACATATCCAAAAATGAACTTCCGTAAAAATTTACCATTGATTGCAGAGTGTTAAAAACGCTCATTCTTACCTTGGAAAGGGTCGGACGGGTAATATTTTCATCCGGAGCGGTTATTTTTCTGCCTTTAAACTTGCCTGATGTGATAATCATATAGCTATTTTACAATGAACATGGTTTTGTGTATAATTTTTATATGAATGAAGATAAAAAAACACAGGTTATAGTTGTCGGCGCAGGCCCTGCAGGGATTGCATGCGCTATTACGATTGCACGTGCGGGCAAGGAAGTTGTCCTTATTGAGCGCGGAAAATTTTCGGGAAGCAAAAATGTTTTCGGTGGTGCGATTTACGCTCAGCCGACACGCGAGATTTTCCCCGACTTTGAACAGTCTGCACCATTGGAAAGAAAAACTGTTGAACACAAGTTTGCGCTGTTAGGTGAGGATGACGGAACGGTTATTTCTTACCGCAAAAATGATACGGTAAGTTATTCCGTAATTCGCGGGAAATTTGACCGTTGGATGGCTGATGAGGCGCAAAAAGAGGGTGTAATTCTTGTTGAAGAAACTGTTGTCAGAGATTTAATCCTTGAAAACGGCTTTGTAAAAGGCGTGAGAACTGAACTTGAAGATTATTATGCCGATATTGTTGTGCTTGCAGATGGTGTTAATTCACTCCTTGCAAAACAAATCGGACTACGTGGTGATTTAAAACCAAAAGATGTTGCATTGAGTGTTAAAGAGGTCATCAAACTACCTGAAGAAGTTATTAATGAACGTTTTCATGTAAATTCAAATGAAGGTTGTATTTATGAAATCTTTGGCGGTTCAATGTCAGGAATGCTCGGGCTTGGATTTATGTATACAAACAAAAATTCGGTAAGCATCGGGCTTGGTGTTGCGTTGGATGAACTTGTTGAAAAAAGTCTAAAACCTTATGATTTATTGGATAAATTAAAACAGCATCCAGAAATCGCACCGTTATTAAAAGACGGAGAATTGCTTGAATATTCTGCGCATTTAATTCCTGAGGGCGGATATAAAAAAATTCCAGCTGTTGTCAGCAACGGAGTTATGATATGCGGTGATGCAGCGATGTTTGTTAATAATATGCACTGGGAAGGTACAAACCTCGCCATGCTTTCGGGCAAATTCGCGGGTGAAACTGCGGTTGTTGCACTTGGTAAAGGTGATTTTTCCGAACAATCTTTGTCACGCTATCAGGAAATGCTTGAAAATTCTTTTATTATCAAAGATTTGCGAACTTATAAAGACTTGATGAGCGGTATTGCAGAACGCAAAGAACAATTCCTCGGGTATTATCTCAAGAAAATAAATTCGTTCTTTGAAATGTTTACGTCTGTTGACAGTATTCCAAAACGTCAAAAGTATCACAAGTTTATAAAAAGTATTTTTACGGACAGAAAAGTATCGGACTTATTTAAAGATGCTTGGGCTGTAGTTAAGTTATTATGGAGTATTTTGGTAAAATGAGCGATCTGGAAAATAAATTATATACGGTAAAATACACCCCTGATACAAAATCGCATTTACAGCCTGTGCAAGAGTGCTGCCGCATCTGCAATTCAAAGATTTGTACGATAATTTGTCCTGCAGGTGTATATGAATGGGACGGTCACAGGCTTATTGTAAACTACGAAAACTGTCTTGAATGCGGTGCATGCAGAATTGCGTGCGAAAGCTGTTCACTCGGCTGGGAGTATCCTAAAGGAACGAAAGGGGTTACGTTTAAACAGGGTTGACATAATTGCAAAAAATCGTCATAATAGACATACTAGGATAAGGAGAGGCGTTATGAAAGAGGAATACACTAATCAACATCGCAGATGGTATGACAAAGATCCTGTTTTATCACAGGCAGTCAGTACATTAGAGCAGTCTGATGACGAAACTCAAATCAGAATTGCTTTAAACTTAATTAAAATTATTATTGAACACAATATTGAGGACGAAAAGTTTGAAGCCGTTGAGGATATTATCAATGCTGTAGGTTCAGGGCTTGATGATAATCGCAAAGGTCGTTGGTACGATATAGATACAACTTTAAGAACAGCTATGAATATGCTTCAAAATTGTCCTGAAGCTACACAGCATGTTATTGCCAAAGAAATGGCAAAAATGGTTGTAGACAGTATTAAGAAAGAAGAAGATTCAGATTAGTAAAGTTGTTACAATTTTATAAATCAATTCAATATTTTCATCAGATGCATTTTTAAAGATTTCATTCATTTCTTTTATAAGTGCATCTTTTGATTTTTAATGGTCATATTTAAAAAATTCAAAAATTTCAACATCAAGTGTTTGTGCAATTTTTTGTAATTTTTCAAATGTTGTAAAACAGTTACCGTTTTCAATTCTGCATATTTGTTTTGGCTCAAGTCCAATACTTTCAGCAAGGTGTTCTTGCGTGATATTTTTACTTTTTCTAATTTCTTTAAGTCGTTTCCCGAATAATTTTAAAGTATCCATAATAATTATATTAAAATATATTGTTAAGCTTTTATATACCTTAAAAGGGGTGGGTAATTTGACAAACTTGCTCTTAAATGGTAATATTATCTCGAAAACGAACATATAATGTTAACAATTTGACAGCATTGAACATTTGATGATAAGTTTATCCTGTCAAGAAGAGGTAATTTATAATGAAAAAGGTTAATTTGTTGTATGATGCAACTATTGTTTGCAACATTATGACGAAAAATTCGTCAAGAAGCGGTATTTTTTTTGTAGCGTATAACATCCTGTTAGAGTTTTTAAAAAGACAGGAGTATGAAGTTTATCTGTATGCTGATGATTTAATTAAACTCAGGAAAGTTATTAAAGATTTTTCTGAGTTTTCCAATTGTAAAATTTACAAATTTTCTTTTTTACAGGAGTGGGTGGCGTTTTTCAGAAATTTGAAAGATGAAAACAAACTTAATAACGGCTCAAGTATTTTAAGGGGGATTTATAGTTTAACAGCTTCATTTTTGAAAAAATGTTATCTGATTAGTATAAACTCTGTTAAGATGAAGGATATTGATATTTTCTTTTCTCCAATGAATGCAATACCGGATGTTGTAAAACATAATAAGCATATAAAATGTTATACAGTTCTGCATGATACAACTCCGCTAATTGATGATGATATAATCAGTCCTTATGCCTATAAGTGGTTTAAAAAATTGTTGAAAACAATTGATGACAACAGTTTTTATTTTGCAAATTCTGAATATACAAAACAGGATTTTGTAAAATATGTTCCAAATATAAAAGCTTCAAATATTATGGTTATTCCGCTTTCTACAGGAAAACCTTATAAAAAGATTGAGGATTTGAACGAGATTGAAAAAGTCAGACGTAAATATAATATTTCGTCTGATAAGAGGTATATATTTAGTTTATGCAGTTTAAATCCAAGAAAAAATCTTGTGTTTTCAGTAAGGAACTTTTTGAAATTTGTCGAAAGAAACAATCTTGATGACTTGGTATTTGTATTGGGTGGTGCATATTTTGATGATTTTAAGGAAGTATTCAAGAATAAACTCAGAGAGTTTGGAAATATAGAAGATAAGATTTTGCATATCGGTTATGTTGACGATGAAGATTTATCTGCTTTATACAGCGGAGCTGAAATGTTTTTATTTCCGTCATTATATGAAGGTTTTGGGATGCCTGTTTTAGAAGCTATGCAATGCGGATTGCCCGTAATTTGTTCTAATTGTACCTCTATTCCTGAAGTAATCGGTGATTGCGGTATTCAAGTAAATCCGTATAGTGATGAAGAAATGATTTCTGCATTAGAAAAGATGTATTTTGACAGAGAATTTCGAAACTCTTGTGTTGAAAAAGGTTTAGAGCGTGCAAAAATGTTTACCTGGGAAAGATGCGGAGATATTATGAACGATAAAATTAGGAGTGCAGTAAATGGATTATCAAAATAGGCTGGCTTTTTTTATAAAGGCATGTGTAAGAGATATAGAATGTTTTGAGCAGCTGGTAAAATCCATAAAAAGGTTTAATAAGGATAATATCCCTATATGTATTTCTGTAGCACAAAGTGAATATGAAGTTTTTCAAGAGCGTTTAAAATCTATGAATATTGATTGTACAATATTTATTGATGAGGAAATTGCTGCAAATTATTCGTTCAGTAGTGATAAATTTTTGCAAATATGGACTTATCAGCAGCTTGTAAAATTGGAATTTTATAAGACAAATTTTGCAGAGCACTATATTTTGATTGATTGTGACGGTTACTTTATACAAGATTTTTATATTTCGGATTTTATATATGAAGGTAAACCCTGCCTTCCTTTGTCCGGACATACAAAGGCGGAACGTTTGCCGATGAGTATTATGTATAAAGAGGCAAAAAAATATAAGTCTTATAATGTCAGAGAAATAACGAAAGAAAAAATTTTCTTTGGGAAATCATACCCGACATTAACACTTGATATGCCTTTTGTGCTTACTTCCGAATATGTAAGAATGTTTGAAGAATACTGCTTAAAAAAAGGTAAGACATTTTTGGATATGCTGAAAATAGAACCTGCTGAAATGCAATGGTATGTTGATTTTATATTAAGTTTTAATCTGCCATTTCAGCCTGTAACAGCTTTCTTTATCCCGTTTCATCTTCAAGCGCAGTATCAAGTTTACAGATTGATGGGATTTGAGGAAAAGGATTTTATACCGAATTATCTGGGAATATTGTTGAACAAAGGGCATGTAAATGATATTACATACAAACCAAGTTTTATAGGCAAATATATTATTCGTCCGTTGCTTAACAGATACTATAAAATAACAAAAGGGCGTTATGATTTATAGTTGTATTGTTCTTAAAATCATATAATATCTGTGGTTTCCCCAGTAGACGATTAATGAAATGAAATTATCTTCAAGATCTGTTGCTTCCAAAAAAGTTTGCGGAGCAGGTTTGCGCTGAGATGATTTTACGTGTTCCCCGACAAAATCATGGAATTTCAAGTGAAATTTCTGCATCGGGGTTAATTTAATTTTTGGCAGATTCTCGTGGTAAAATCCCATCGGAACGATTTCTCTGTTGTAAACAGGGATTATGTATCTGACTTTTCCCTGTTCTTTGAAAAGAATATACCAATTTCCTTTATGTTCGCGTGGGGTTAGCAGATAATATCCCGGTTCTATCATTGTGTTTTTGAAAAATAATGGTGCAGTAAGTCTGAAAAGCGGATACGGCGACCAGGAAGTGTCTTTTACGTCATACATTTCACCGGGGTCAATATTGTGGACGTATGAAAAATCAGCGGGTTCAAGCTCTCTGTAAATTTGCTCGTAATCTGTTTCTGCATAAGCAATTCCCGCAAATAATAATACCAAAATTAACAAAAACTTTTTCATAACTCTATTTTAACTATTATGTTGAAAAAAGCAAGGGTTTTTGATAAAATATTATGCGTGACTGAAAGGAGAAGGACTATGCTGACAGGACCGTTTTTGGACAGAAATTGGATGGGACAGAATCCCGATTATAACTCATCGGATATTGTAATGCTTGGAATGCCGTTTGACGGTACGGTTTCATACAGAAGTGGATCTAGGTTTGCGCCTGAACAAATAAGACTTGCAAGCTGGGGGCTGGAAGAATATTCTCCGCGTTTTAACAAACATCTTGAAGATGTCAATTTCCATGATGCGGGCGATTTAGAGTTTCCCCTCGGAAATACTTACAAGTCACTTGATTTAATCGAAAAAAATGTTGAGGAAATTTATAAAGACGGAAAAAAGGTTTTTGGAATAGGCGGAGAACATCTTGTAACTTTACCTGAGATTAAGGCTGTTTCAAAGTTTTATGATAATCTGGCAATAGTTCACTTTGATGCTCATACGGATTTGAGAGAAGAATATTTAGGCGAAGAAATGTCGCATTCTGCCGTAATCCGCCACGCTTCAAAGATTGTAGGACCAGAAAATATTAAACAAATTGGAATCAGATCAGGCATGAAAGAAGAATGGGATTTTATGAAAAAACATAATACTCTTATTTATGATTATTCGGGTCTTGATTGCTTGAAGGATAAAAAGATTTTTGTAACAGTTGATTTGGATTGCTTAGACCCATCAGTTATGCCGGGGACGGGAACTCCCGAAAGTGGCGGAATGCAGTTTAATGAACTTGTCGGATGGTTTGAGTATCTGAAAGATTTTGATATTGTCGGCGCTGATGTTGTTGAACTTGCACCCGATTATGATGCGTCAGGTGTTTCAACTGCCGTTGCTACAAAGGTTATTAGAGAATTATTAATGGTATTATGTTAGATAGAATAAATTTTTTGAAAAATGAAATAAACAAAGCAAATTACAAATATTATGTTGAGGATAATCCGTCAATAAGCGATTTTGAGTATGACAAGATGTTTGCCGAATTGAAAGAGCTTGAAACGCAAAATCCGCTTTTAATCACTCCCGATAGTCCTACTCAAAGAGTAGGTTCGGTTAGTGAAAAATTTTTCCCGCATAAACATAAATACCGTCTTTACAGTTTGGATAACACGTATGAATATGATGAACTTGAGGATTGGTACAAAAAAATTGTTAAAGAATACGGCGAAACAGAGCTTGTATGTGAGCTTAAAATTGACGGACTTGCGATTGCTTTGACTTATGAAAAAGGAATTTTTGTCCGCGGTGTAACCCGCGGTGACGGGATTACCGGTGAGGATATTACCAACAATCTTAAAACCGTTAAGGCAATTCCTTTGAAACTTTTTGAACCCGTTGATATTGAAGTCAGAGGCGAAATTTATATGCCGAAATCTTCATTTGAAAAATTGAACGAGGAAAATTTGAAAAACGGCGAAAAATTGTTTGCAAATCCGAGAAATGCCGCGGCCGGTTCTTTAAGGCAGTTAGACAGTAAGATTACGGCAAAACGCGACCTTTCAATGTTTTGTTACACTGCAATTTTTACTGGTGAAAATGATTTAAAAACACACTATGACAGCATAATGTATTTGAAAAAACTCGGGTTTAAAACAAATCCGAACATAAGACTCTGTAAAGATGCGTCTGATGCGGTAAAATATTGTCAGGAATGGGACGAAAAACGTTTCGGACTTGATTATGCAACTGACGGGGTTGTAATTAAGGTTAACAGTCTTTTAACACAAGCTGAAATGGGTTTTACATCGCGTGCTCCAAAATGGGCGACAGCGTTTAAATTCCCGCCCGAAGAAGTTACGACGACGCTTTTGGAAATTGAGGAAAGTGTCGGCAAAACAGGTGCAATTACGCCCGTTGCAATACTTGAACCCGTTCAGCTCGGCGGAAGTACGGTTGCACGTGCAAGTCTGCACAATTTTGACGAGGTCGGAAGGCTTGATGTAAGAATCGGCGACAAAGTTTATATCAAAAAAGCCGCGGAAATTATTCCGAAAGTTGTTAAAGTTATTGATGATGAGGAACATTTTAACCGCCCTCAATATAATCCGCCTGAATTTTGCCCTTCTTGCGGTGCAAAGTTGAATACTCACGATGATGAAGTTAATCTTTATTGTGACAACCCTTTGTGTCCTGCAAAGGTTTGCGCAGGGGTTGAGTACTGGTGCTCAAAAGACGCTATGGATATTGATAAGGTCGGACCGTCGGTTATTGCACAGCTTTATAATAAAGGTTTTATTAAAAATGCTGTTGATTTGTATAAGCTTTCAATGCAGGATTTTATGCAGTTGGATTTAGTCAAAGAAAAATCCGCGTTTAATATGCATACTGCAATAGAAAACAGTAAAAACAGACCTCTGGCGAGACTTTTGACCGCGTTTACCATCAGAAATGTCGGCAAAGAAACTGCAAATGTTCTGGCAGGTGAGTTTTCAACATTGGAAAATCTTATGAATGCTTCAATAGAGGATTTGTCAAATGTTGAAGGTGTTGGTGAAATTATTGCAAAAGATATTTATGAGTTTTTTCAAAAGCCTGAAACTCTTAATATGATTGATGAATTAAAGAGTTTGGGTGTTGAACCTGCTCCGCCGACTGAAAATGTTTCTGATGAATTGAAAGGCAAAACTTTTGTTTTAACGGGAACATTACAAAATATGACGAGAGATGAAGCGTCTGAAAAAATTAAACTTTTGGGCGGAAAAACTTCATCATCAGTGTCAAAGAATACTTCCTTCGTTATTGCGGGTGAAAATGCGGGGTCAAAATTAGACAAAGCACAAAAATTAGGTGTTATAATATTATCGGAAGATGATTTTCTGAACATGATAGG
>CATKZI010000001.1 GCA_949841365.1 uncultured Candidatus Melainabacteria bacterium | reverse complement strand
TGCTGCGTCAGGCTTTCGCCCATTGCGCAAAATTCCCTACTGCTGCCTCCCGTAGGAGTATGGGCCGTGTCTCAGTCCCATTGTGGCTGATCATCCTCTCAAACCAGCTACTGATCGTCGCCTTGGTGGTCCATTACACCGCCAACTAGCTAATCAGATGCAGACTCATCCTTGAGCACCGGAGTTTTCAAGACAACCATTTCAGATTGGCTCATATGGGGTATTAGCAGAAGTTTCCCTCTGTTGTCCCCCACTCAAGGGCAGATTCTCTACACATTACTCACCCGTCCGCCACTTTCCACTGACCGAAGTCAGCTTCTCGTTCGACTTGCATGTATGAAGCACGCCGCCAGCGTTCGTCCTGAGCCAGGATCAAACTCTCCATTGTCAGAAAGTTATTAGATCTGCCTTACGGCAGTTTCTAGCTCATTACTTAATTCGCTAAGCGTTTGCTTAACGTGTCCTTTATCATTCGTTTTTTAGAATTAACAAAGTATTGTTTATTTCAGCTATTCTGTTGTCAAAGTACTGTTTAAAGTTTTCTTTCGACCGCTTCCGATGAAGCTCTGCAATTCGCAGACACAATTATTATCAATTGGGGTTTACTTCCTTTTATTATTATATCAGATGCATTTTGTTTTATTCGCTAGTGCTATCTGCATTTCTTATTCTATATCGTAAATTTTCTTTGTCAAGTGGTTTGTTTTAAAACCTTTAAATTTCTTAACTAAGTCTGATTTAGAAAGTTCATCGTGGCTTTGGTTTGTCCTCTCGGCTCATCCCTGACCACGTCTTTTATTGTATGCAAAAGAAATTTGAAAGTCAAGCACTTTTTTTCATGTTTTTTCGCATGTTTTTATATCTTTTTTATCATGTTCAATAATAGCAAGGGTTTTAGTGCTTTACAAAACTTCATAACCAATCCAAAACCCATGTATTATGACGATTTTCATGCCCGAATGTTCCCGAAATTTATCATGTTTTTGTATGAGTTTTTTTGGAAAGCTATACTATATAATTCTATATATATAATAAGAGGAGATATAAACATGACAAAAACTATTAAAAACTTAGCTTTAACTTTAACTTTAACAGTTGTTACGGCATGCGCATGCTTTGCTGACGGTAATGCTTTTACTCCGTTAAACTTTGATGACACTGCTTATGGGGTAAGAACTTCTGCTGTTACTACAACACCGGCACCGGTTAAAACCGAGATCCCGACAGGAAACACTAAAATGCAAAATGCTATTACACAGCTTGATAATGCACAGGTTGAGGTTAGAAACGAATTATTAAATATTAAAACTAAATATGCTGACATTGATGCAAAATATCAAACTTTAAAAGCTGAAAGAAAAGCATTGGATAAAGAGATTAAGTCAATCGAAAGAAGAATCAATAAGATCGATAAACAAAAAGAAAACATCAGAAAAAACATGCTCTAAGCAGCATGCTCCCCGAAAAAGTAAAAGACTTGCCGTCATAGCAAGTCTTTTTTTATTTTAATTATTTCCCGAATAAATTCTTATATAGTTCCAATAGCTTCTAAACACCTTTTTGACATAGTTTCGGGTTTCGGGATAAGGTATCTGTTCAACAAACTCATCTGTATCATTATAGTGTAAAGTTGTTTTCCATTTTTGGATAGAACCTATTCCGCCATTATAGGCTGCAACTGAAGATACATCATATCCTTCAAGGTTTTTGCGCAAAAATTCATAGTAATAATTTCCTAATTTAATATTAGAATACGGATTAAATAATGCGCTTGAAATATCCATGCCAAGTGAAAACTTTGAGTTTATCTCACTTGCGGTAGATGGCATGAGCTGCATAAGTCCGCTTGCACCGACCATGCTTTGTGCAAGAGGGTCAAAGTAGCTTTCTTCTCTGATAAGCCCTAACATAAGCGGCAAGCTGTTTCCCGTTTCACCCGCAAATTTTCTGACATCATCAAAATACATAATCGGGTAAACCAAACGCCAGCGAAGGTCATGCTTGTCGGGTTTGTTTTCGACTTTTTCCATTGCATCGCGTGCAGTAAGCATGGAATGAGAATAGTCACCTTTTTTATAAAGCACCCAGCTTTTAATAAATTCATCATCACCGGCAAATTCGTTAATAATATCGTAATCACCCAAATCTACAAGTTTAACTATAATATTATTTCTTGTATATTTGTACGGATAAACCACAGGCTGAGGGTTAATATAATTAGTAATTATCGGTCCCTGCATACGGCTTAATTTCAGATAAGCTCTGTAGGCATAATAATTATCGGGATATTTACTGATAACACTTTTATAATAATTTGTGTATTCTTCATAGTTGCTTGTTTTTTCATTAATTTTACCCATCCAAAACATGACCATCGGAGTTGAATTAACATTCGGGAATTTGTTCAAATGATCGCGTCCGATTTTTTTAGCAGTTTCAAGGTCATTTGCTTTAATCTTGGCAAAAAATATGTTAGCTAAAGCATCTGCCGAAAATCTTCCGTTCGGATATTGCAAATATAATTTTTGAAAGCATGCTCCTTTATCTTTTTCGGTCTGGCATTTTTGGCTTAAAAGATAGTCTCTGCCTTTACCTGTTGAAAAAGAAAGCAAATTATCAACTTTATTTTTAGATGAATATATATCAATAGTGTCGATTACATCGTCTTCCGAAACATATTGAGAATATGTTTGAAGTCCGCGTTCGGTCAAGCTTTTCACCCTGCCGTAATCTTTTAACGCATTGGATATTTTTACATCAAGCGCCCAACTTTCGCTTATATCGGTATTATTCAAAAGTTCTCGTGCTTTTTCATATTCGCCGAACAGATAACATGTGTTTGCCATTAATAAATAATCGTCTTTTGAGATAATACCGACAAAATCAATCCAGTTATTTACTGCATTAAGTGCGAGTCTGCCTGACGGAGCTTTTTTCAGGTAATGTCTGAAATAATTTTGAACATCATCTTTAACCGATTGCGGAATTATTTTTTCATTTTCATATTTGTTTTTAAGGATTACACCGAGATAATACTCTGAAGCTATTGCGTAATCTGTGTTTGGCGCTGTATTTATAATATATTCAAAATATTTTTTTGCTATTTGCGGTTTATCTTTTATAAGTTTTTGCCCTGCCAAATATCTTGATTTTGTGCTTAACACATGTTTCGGATAATTATTAAACAAAAATTCGTACTGTTTAAGTTCTGATTTGTCATCACCAAGCATTTTGGCGCACTCGGCTCTGTGGAAAATTGCAACGGGTTTAAGATTTGAAAACATAGTAACTTTAGAGAAAAGATAATATGCGTTTTGGTAATCACCTTTGTTAAAATCTTCCAAGGCTGACTTATAAATTTTATCTGTTTTAGCCGCCGGCTGATAAACTACTCCAAAATAGAATCCTGTTGAAAAAAGTATTCCAACACCCAAAGCTCCGGCTATAACCCTCTTTTTCAAATCCCATTCAAACATTATATATATATATTACCAAAAATTAATATATATTTCAAGAAATTAATATTTTATGCTATATATATAAATATATAGGAGAGAAAATTTATGTACGCAATTATTTTAGCAGGCGGTTCGGGAAGCAGACTATGGCCTTTATCAAGAGAATTATATCCGAAACAGTTACTTAACTTGAATTCGGACAAAAGTTTACTGCAATCTACTTATGAAAGATTATTGCACTGCACTTCAGAAATTGTAAGCATCACAAATACAAAGCATGCCTCAAATGTAAAAATGCAGTTATCGGAATTGACAGATAACCCTGTCGTACTATCGGAACCCGTAGCTAAAAATACAGCTCCCGCAATAGTTTTGGCAACAAAATATATTATGCAAAAATCAAATTCAGATCCTGTAATTATTGTTGTTCCGTCTGACCATTTGATTGAAAACAATGAAAAATTCTTATCAACGGTTAAAAAAGGTGAAAAATTAGCAGAACAAGGTTATATCGTAACTTTCGGCATCGAACCGAATTATCCCGAAACAGGTTACGGATATATTAATACATGCGAAAAATTGAATGAAGGATTTAAGGTAAAAGAATTTGTCGAAAAACCAAACCTCGAAACCGCTAAAAAATATTTATCTGCAGGAACTTATTTCTGGAACAGCGGAATTTTCATGTTCAAAGCTTCAACTCTGTTCCATGAAACATTAAAGCATGCCCCTGAAATAGCGCAAGTTTCAGAGGAATTTGATTTCTCATCAAAAAATGATATTCCGTTTATTAATTTTGATAAAATGCCAAGCATTTCTATTGATTATGCGATTATGGAAAAATCAGACAAAATCGCTCTTGTAAAATTGGAAAGCGACTGGAACGATTTGGGTTCATGGCAGTCAATCTATGATGTAAGCAAAAAAGATGAACACGGAAATGTTTTTGTAGGTCATGTTCTTGATGAAAACTCTAAAAATTCATTTGTATATTCATCATCAAAACTTGTTGCAACAATAGGTTTGGAAGATACAGTAATCGTTGAAACAGAAGATGCAATTCTTGCCTGCAAAAAAGACCAAACTCAAAACGTTAAACATATTTATGAAACTTTGAAAAAACAAAATGATAATACCCACCTTGTTCATAAAACAGTTTACCGTCCATGGGGATTTTATACGGTAATCGCACAGGGTGAAGGTTTTATGACAAAAATTATCCATGTAAATCCGGGTCAAAAATTATCTGTTCAATCTCATAATTTCAGAAGTGAGCACTGGGTTGTTTTGTCAGGAACTGCAAAAGTAATACTTGAAGATAAAGATTTTATCTTATCACCGGGTCACAGTGTAGATATTCCGCTAAAAGCAATCCACTCTCTCCAAAATCCTTATAAAGAAGATTTGGAAATTATTGAAGTTCAAAAGGGTGACCCGCTGATTGAAGAAGATATTGTCCGTTACGAAGATATGTACGGACGCGTATAGCAAATTTTATTTTGACGGGTTTTAAAAATTAAATGAAGGTATCTTTCTGCCCGTATATACACTTTTGTTCAAATACAAGGGTTTATAAAACCGAAGATGGCAATCCCGTCGGAACATACACGCGTTTATTCCGCGCAGATTTGGATTGGGAAAGATTCACCGATTTTATGGTAAAGCATTTCAAGGATAAAGAAAATGTACAATTTATCCAATTTGCATCATCTGACGGCTCGGAAGCTTATACACAAATAATTTCCCTGCTTGAAAAGCATAAAAATACCGATAAATTTTTCCCTATAAAAGCTTATGACATTGATGAAGAAATTTGCAATGCATCAAAAAGCGGACTGTTAAACATCAATATAACTGACAAATCAAAATTTAATGAACACGGAATTGATTTTAAAAAATATTTTCAAAAATCTGATAAAGAATTAAATATTGACGGTGATACATTAAAAGATACAGATTTGCAAATTAAACCTTCAAAAACATTCAAAGTATCGAAAGCTCTTACAGATAGAGTAAAATTTCAAAATGCCGACATGTTTGATATTTTAAGAGAGCATGAGGACAATTCAAATACAGTCATAATGTGCAGAAATGTTCTTTTCTTTTTATCCGATAGAGAAATTGATCATTTTACAACTCTTGCCGCTTGCAAACTGAAAAAAGGAAGTTTGTTTATTACGGGCGAACATGACACAAAAATCAATGAAATCTTAGAAACCAAAGGATTTATCAGAGTCATGCCGAATGTTTATATGCAAAGCTGAGAACATTTTTAAGCTCCATATAATACCCGTCATTCAAACGGTCAAAAAATTCTCTTGAAACATTTGGCGCAATAGCCTCAACCCATTCTGCATCAAGGTAAATTCCCTCAACCAACCGCGCAAAAAGTTCTGTCGGTTTTTCATAGTATTTTTTAAATTTGTTTATACGAGCGGAAATTCGAGCCTGCTTTTTTTGATAAGACTTTAATCTTATATATGAAGCAAACGCTTTTGGCATGTCCGTAAAATCTTTTTCAATATTGTCTATGGTATAAAGCTTTACAGTTCTCTTAAAAAATCCGCCTTCAATAAGTTTTACCCTGTCATATTTCAAAAGATATCGTGCATTTGAGCGTTTTATATATTTATCAAACTCTTTAAACTTTTTAGAACGCTGAAATTTCGGATAATATGTTTTTATAATTTCTTCATGCTCTTTAATTTTAGTTTTAACCCTGTCTTTGTGCTCGTAAAGTCTTACACAGAGTGAATCTTCATCAACAAAATTTGTTATCTTAATCAATTCATCCTTATATTTGTCCGACCCGAATAAAGCCTGCAATGTTCCGCCTGTTTTGTTCATATCGGGTTCGATTTTGGAATGAATATAATGTGCAAATTCATGAAGAAGTGTCGGAACAATTCTATTTTCGGGAGTATTTTTGGAAATATCAATACGATTTTTGAGAAAAAACCCCTGATGCCCGCGCGCTTTAGTCGTCGTGTACACGGTCAATCCGAGAGATTTAAAGTATTGAATAAGTTCATTTTTATCCATACCAATATTTTAATCCAAAAATAATTCCCTGAGCGATTGAGCTTCTTCCATAACCGCATCATGTTCTACCATAACAGCCTGAATAAGCCCGTTAATTCTCCAAAACTCATCATAATCTTTAAAACACAAATCATAAAAAGTATTCAAAATCATAATAGCATTTGACAACCTTTCAATAGAACTAATAAAATCCGCTATTTCAATTTTTGTTTTCTTGTAAAACTTGTCACTCATAATCAATCCTTTCTATTTTATAGAAATAATTATATTTTAGTAATACTTATTTGTCGCATCATTGTAATGATTAAAATTATCATTAGTATGATTATATGATATTTCACAAGCATTTAATATAAGTGCAACAAAAAGAAAGAAATGAAGAATCACGCTTGACAAATTTAACAAAATCGTAAATAATGTGTACATAGGGTGAAGTCCCTGACAACTTAAGATCACTGCCAAGGACTTCTTCTTAGTACCCTATGTTGATAAAAGTAATTTTAATGCTATTACTGCAAAGCCAAATGCCAGTAGTAGCATTATTATTTTGTCAATCATAGTTGCACCCTCCTTTCACCACCGATTTCTTAGTAAATACGTGTGTGGGCAGGCAGGGTTTGTGGTACACCCTTTATCTTGATTATATTACAATTAACAATAAAATGCAATATCATTAAAATATCTTATACGGGTTTAAAATATTATTCGGGTCAAAAGTTTTTTTGATTTTCCGCATATAATCCAATGCAACAGAGTTTACAACTTTATGGATATGCTTGCGTTTTTCCGAACCTATTCCATGCTCACCCGATAAAATCCCGTCAAGTTTTGCCGTCAAATCATAAATCTCGCTTTTTGCAAGTTTATAACGCCTGTATTCATCTTCATTACTATAATCAATAGGAATTTGCGGATGAACACTTCCGTCGCCGACATGACCTACCATGCAGACATCCAGATTATATTTTTCACAAATTGCCCGAATCCCCAAAACCAATTCAGCCAAATTTTCGCGCGGAACAATAACATCATCTGTCGTAACATTCGGTTTTAATCTTGCACATGCTCCCATTGAAGAACGTCTTGCCGTCCAAATTTTATTATACTCCTCATCATTGTGGGATGCTTGAATTTCACAAGCTTTGCAAGATTTTAAAATATTTACGATAATATTTTCCTGATAATTCATTGAACATTCAAACCCGTCAATTTCAATCAGAAGCATTGCTTCTTTATCAGTCAAAAGATTTGCGGGATAAAACTTTTCAACGGTTTGAAGCGCATTTTTATCCATAAAATCAATGGTTGCAGGATAAATTCTCTGTTCAATAACAGAATTGACAGCATTTACAGCATCCTCGACAGTATCAAAATACGCCGACAAAACTTTTCTGCTTTCAGGCATCGGAATAAGTTTCAAAGTCGCTTCAACAACAATACCAAGCGTTCCTTCAGAACCGACAAACAAACTTCCGAGATTATAACCCGTCGCATTTTTAATTGTATTAGCACCTGTCCTCAAAATTTCTCCGTTTGCCATGACAACTTTCAGGTCAACCACATAATCCTTTGTTGTACCGTATTTGAAAGACTTTGCCCCGCCCGAACTTTGTGCAATACTTCCGCCGATTGTTGATACAGCAAGATTTGATGGATCGGGCGGATAAAACAAACCGAGCTTTTCAACTTCTTTCTGCAAATCTCCAAGTACTACCCCCGGTTCAACAATTGCCGTCATATTATCGCGATTAATCTCTAAAATTTTATTCATTTTAGAAAAGTTCAAAATAATCCCGCCATGCACAACAGAACATGCCCCGACAACATTCGTCCCCGCACCGCGGCAAATTATCGGAGTTTTGTGTTTATTGGCAATTTTCACAACACGCTGAACATCTTCAACAGTTTCGACAAAAACAACAGCATCTGCAATATTACTTATCTGTCTTAAATTTGTTGCATCCTGAGAATAGGCATAGCGTTCCTCTAATGTATCTAAAACACAGGGTAATTCTTTTTTTAAATCAGATATTAATTTATTCTTCATCAACATAAGAAGTCAGCTTTTCTATATTTGTACCGAGAGCGGACAATAATTTTTCAATATTATCTACTTTTCTTTCCAATATTGTATCATCTTTTTGCTCAAGTATCGAAAGAACTTTATCCAATCCCATTTCTAATCTGTCAATTCTTTCTTCCTGTTTTTCAAACTTGCGTTCAATTTCATCAAGAATTTCGGATTTGTCGGGAACAGTTTCTCTCAACTCCCGAATATTTTCCTTAATACTGTCAATTTCTGCGGTTTTTTCAGTTATTGTTGAAATATTTTCACCTGCAGAATCAATCCATTCACCAAGATACATCATAACCTGACGGGAAACTTTATTGGCATTATCAGCCTCAACAGCAAGTGCGTGAATACCGTCAATTTTTCTTTCAATTCTGTCACTTGTATCAGAATTAAGCCTGTCCTCAAGCTTATATATAATATTGCTGAAATTATTTAATCCGTCATTCAAAGCTTTATATGATTCATCAGAATTTAAAAGAAGCTTATTGGTGCGTGAACTGATGCTTACAATATCTTCACTCAATTTTTCAATATCAGATTTCAAATCAATAATCTGCTCTTGAGTTAATGAGTTTTCCAAACCTTCAACCGCATCAACAATCTTTTTGATTTCATCGGTAACATCTGAGAAATCATTGCCTGACATATTTGTCACCGCAAGTCTTAATTTTGCAATATCAGATTCCACATCCTGCAATGTATATGTGTAGTCAAAATCGTCACCCGGTGAAGTTAACTGTTTCAACTGATTTTTAACATCAATCAAATTCTGATTGATTTCATCTGTTTTTTCTTCAACAAAATCTTTAATTTCTTCAGTTTCTTCAACAAACGAAATCTGGTCAACAAGAGAAACAAGAGCGTTTAAAATAGATTCTTTAATATCATCTGCATTTTTCTCCAAATCGACATTATCAAGCTTAAGAAGCACATCTCTCAAATATTTGTCGATAGCAGAAGCTTTTTCATCGGAAGAAACTTCAAAAAACTTGCGTTGTTCAAAGATAATATCCTTGATTCCGTCAATTTCTTCTAAAATATCAAAATCCGAACTGTCTTCGACAAGTGCATCAACTTTTGCATGCAAAGCAGAAATCATATCGGAAACATGAGCTTCGGTTTGTGAAAGATTATCAAATTTGCCGTTAAATTGTTGAACAGAAGCTGAAATTTTACCATTATTTTCCAAAACTTCATCAACTTTGTTTTGTAATTCATCAACCGCAGTATCAGCAGCAATTACATCCAGTTTTGTACTTATTTCATCGATTTGAGAACCAAAATCAGTTTTCAAATCACTAATAGAATTTTCAACACTGTGATTATTAAGTGCAACATCAAAATAATCTTTTAATTCTGAAATCTGATCTTCGATTTTACCTTCAATATTGACCTTTATCTCTCTGCAGGCATTTTCCAAAGTCACATTCAAAAGTTCAATATTATCCTGAATTTTTTCATGAACACATTCTTCAATATCGGATAACTTGTTGAAAGTTTCTTTAAAAGCTTGTTCAAGTTTTGAAACAGCCTGAGAATTTGATGCAAATTCAGTATTTATATCAACTGAAAAATTCATAAATGCCAATTCAATTTCAGACTTCAAACTTGTAAGAATTTTTTCAAAATCAAAACCTGCAAACTCTTCAATACCTGTTCTCACAGGTTCAAACGCTCTGATGATATCTTCCGATTTGCATTCTAAAGCACTTGCAATATCTGAATTTACAAGCCCCAATTCATCTTTCAAGGCAGTAACTTTATTTTCAATATCCTGAATTAAATCAACATTATTAAGCGTATGCTGATTTTTAACTTCATTGATAATATCAAATAAATTATCAAATTTTTCATCAATTCCCGAAACAGTATCTTTGAATGTTCCGCCTACACCGTTCACAATATTATCGCTGAGATTTGTAATATTAAATATAATATTTTCAATACCTGCATCAATTAAAGAAACGGTTTCTCCAAATTTTTCATCAACAGAGATTTTAGAAGATTTCAGCCCGTCATTTAAAGCTGTAAGTTCTGATTTTATACCCTGAATTTCATCTAAAGATGATGCAATTTTTCCTTCTGTATCAGAATTACTGTTTTCTACAATATGAGCAAATTCCGTAATCTTAGCCTGTAAAAGCTCCATTTTTTGTTCATATTCATTTGTACTTTGAACAAGCGCTGTTTCCAAATCCAGAAGTTTTTGAGTTAATTTTTCATCACCTGCACATCTTGCAGAATTTGCAGAAACTTCCAATTCCGCCATATAATTTTTAATACACTCAACGCTCTCGTCAATATAACCTCTGATACCGTCAATATTTTCACTTACGCTTTTAATCTGAGCCAGACGGACATCATTTGTATCATTAATATGCTGAACTACTTCGTCCTGTTTCAACAATAAATCAGCAGAAAGCGTTGAAACAACATCATTAAGTCTGTTAATTTTTTCATCCACAGCGGAAAGACTTTCATTTGTTGCTCCCATTGAGTGCAATGCCGACACAACATTTTCCAATGACATTTTCACATTGTCAAAACCTGTTGAAATATTAAATACATTTGCATCATTTTTCTGAACAAAATCATCTTTAATTTCAGAGATTTCCGATACAACTTTTTCAAATGAATTTTTTAAATCGCCAAAATTAAGTTCGGAATTAGAGTTTATTTTTTCAATAGCATTATTTACTTTTTCAAATTCTTCGCGGTTTTGTTCTTTTAAAAAATTAGAATTTTCGTACAAAACAGTAGAATTATCAATAATTTTTTGAAGAAATTCTGCAAATTCGCTCTTAAAGTGTGAAAAATCGTCAACAGTAACAATCTGCGCAAAAGCCTTTTCAAATCCTTCAAATTGAGTTCTTACAGCTTCCGAGTTATCAAGAGCTTCGACAAGTTCTTTGATATTTTCAAATTTTTCTTCAATATTGGTATTGATTGAAGAAGTTTCACCTGTCAAATCATCTAATCTTGAAGCCATTTGTTGTAAATCATAAGAATAATCAACAGGTTCAAATTTATCGATTTTTTCATTGATTTCATAAAGTTTTTCTCTGCCGATAACGGTATCAGTTTTCAAAACACTTACACTGTCAAGCAGTGAACCCATATTTGAGGAAACTTCCTCAACATAATCTTTCAGTGCACTATAATTATTGTTTGAATTTTCTTTAATATCTTCGGCAGCAGCTGACAGGTCATCTTTAATGTCATGCAGATTTACAATAAGTTCATCAAGTCCTACTTTAATCGCTCCGTAATGCTCCTGCACATCAGCACCTATAGAAGCGCGCAATGTTTGAACGTTTTCACCGATATGTGCCAACAGCCCGTTAATTTCATCAAAAGATTCCTGATAAGAAACCTGTTTCAAATCGTCCAAACAGCTTCTCAGAACGGATAAATCATCTTTTAAATCGGAATAATCAATTGAATTTACAGAATCCAAAATTCTTTCTGTGCTGAATGATAATTCAGAATTTAAAGCAGATGAATTATCAATAATCTTTTGAATAAAATCTCTTAGATCTTCTCTAAAATTTGCGAAATCAGCTTCTGTCAAAATATTTTCAAGATTTTTTTCAAGGTTTTGAAACTCCTCGGAATAATCAGGTACAGTAAATTCTTTAAGTTCTTGAACAGCCTCGTGAATATTATCTAAACGTTCTGACATATCCAAATCATTTAATTTTTCTTCAACCTGAGAAAAAGTTTTTTGAATATTTTCACCAAAAACCGTCAAATCCAAAGAAACATCTTGAATCATTGATGATAATTCTTCTTTATCAACAGATTTTTCATCAATTTGGGATAATTTTGCATCAAGAACATCCAGCATATTTTTCTGACCTGAAATCTCAGCCATGAATGCATCGTTATGAGCACTGAATACACCAAACAATTCTTTTAATTCTGAAGTTTTTGCAAGCTGAGCTTGAGCAGAAACAATACCGTCAAAAGAAGCTTCGAATGCATCATACTTAATCATAGATGCACTAAATCTGTCTTCCATTGCCTTTTTTAACTCTGCAATATAAAATCTGACTAAATCAACAGCCTCGTTATCTTCCTCCATTGCCTCAAGTTTTGTAGTAATTCCTGAAAGAACTCTTTCAAAATTTTCGATATTACGCTGGTTTTCCTCACGCATATTATTTAATATTTCAGCAATTTCTGTCTGCATAATTTTCTCTTTCTTACAATTATCCCCTATTATTTTACCAGAACCATAGGAAACTTTGCAATTATTATTACAATTGTAAAGATTAAAGTGTCGGCTCACCATTTCGGTGATATAATATTCTTGGTAGGGGAATTTAAGATGAGCTATATAAAAATAGATAAAAATAAATGTAAGGCTTGCTACTTATGTATTAGCGAGTGCCCGAAAAAACTGCTTAAAATCGGTCAGGAAACAAACAGTCTTGGCAATCATGTTGTAGAATTCTGTGACCCGAATAATGAATGCTTGGGATGCGCAATGTGTGCAACAAGATGTCCCGATTTAGCAATTACGGAGGTGCTACGCACGTAGCCACATTAGGTTTTGGAAACGAGGAAAGGTGAATACTATGGGAACCGTATGTCGCGGTACAAATAAAAAGGTTTTAACTAAAGGAAATTACGCAATCGCAAATGCTGCCGTACTTGCAGGATGCGAATGTTATTTCGGATATCCTATTACTCCGCAGAGCGAAATCGGAGAATTTATGAGCGGTAAAATGCAGGAATTAAAACGGGCTTATGTTTCTGCAGAAAGCGAACTTGCCGCAATCAATATGACTTTGGGGGCATGCTCAACAGGTGCAAAAGCCATGACCTCATCTTCATCATGCGCCGTTGCATTAATGCAGGAAGCTTTATCATATGCAACAGCAGATGAACTTCCCGTTGTATTGGTAAGCGTTATGAGAGGCGGCCCGGGATTAGGAAACATTTACCCATCTCAAGGTGATTATTTCCAATCTACAAAAGGCGGCGGAAACGGCGATTATAAACTTATCGTTCTTGCTCCGTCAACTGTTCAGGAATGCGTTGATTTAACATACAAAGCATTCTATCTCGCACACAAATACAAAAACCCGACAGTATTACTTGCAGACGGGCTTTTGGGTCAGATGATGGAACCTGTAGAATTTGGCGAATATCCTTACCCTGAGATTGACAATTCATATTGGGCATTAACAGGTGCAAAAGGCAGAGATGGCAGAATTATCCGTTCATACGCACCTTTAGCCGACAAACAATGTGAATTCTTAAATAAACTTTTTGCTAAATATAAAGCTATTGAAGAAAATGAAACCGAATGGGAAGAAATTAATACGGATGATGCGGATATTGTTCTTGTAAGCTTTGGAAGCACATCAAGAAACGTAAAAACTGCAATGAAAAAACTCAGAGAAAAAGGAATTAAAGCAGGATTTTTCAGACCAATTACCCTGTTCCCGTTCCCTTCAAAAAGACTTGCAGAACTTTCCAAAAAGATTAAAAAGTTTGTGACAGTAGAAGTTAATATGGGTCAAATGGTTAACGACGTAAGACTTGCCGTTAACGGAGCATGCCCTGTTGAACTCATAAATAAAGGTGTAGGCGCTCCGCCGTCTGCTGACGAAATAGTTTCAAGAATTGAGGTGCTGTAATGGCTACACAAGTATTTAAATTACCAAAATCATTAAGAGAAAATGCAAAATTTTCATTCTGCCCCGGCTGCGACCACGGTGTTGCAGTAAGACTTGTTGCAGAAGTGTTAGATGAACTTGGTTTAAAAGATAACGCAATTCTTGCAGCATCTATCGGATGTTCTGTTACAACGTACGATTTTTTAAATGTTGATTCTATAGAAGCACCGCATGGCAGAGCATTAGCAGTTGCAACAGGTGTAAAAAGAGCACGCCCCGACAAATTCGTATTCACATATCAGGGTGACGGCGATTTTGCATCAATCGGAATAGGTGAAAGTTTACACTCTGCACTTAGAGGAGAAAACCTGTCCGCAATTTGTATAAACAACACAACTTACGGCATGACAGGCGGTCAATTAGGACCAACAACTCTTTTAGGGCAAAAGACAACAACTTCTCCGACAGGCAGAAATATTGAATATTACGGTTATCCGATAAAAATTGCGGAACACATTGCACTCTGTGACGGAACAGCGTTTTCAGCAAGAGTTTCATTAGATACCGTTGCAAACATCAGAAAAGCAAAACAGGCAATCAAAAAGGCTTTTGAAGTTCAAATCAAAGGTTTAGGCTTCGGGTTTGTAGAAATTCTTTCAACCTGCCCGACAAACTGGAAATTGTCACCTGATAAGGCGCATGAAAGAGTAAGAAACGAGATGATGCAGGTATTTAAGCCGGGAATATACAAAGACAAAACTCAAAACTGATAAAGCAAAACAGATGCGAGGGATAAATACTGAGAAAATAAAACAAATTCGCTCTTATGACCCGAGTGCATTAGTAGAACAAAGCCGGTCACAAGGTAATATCTAAAGTAACAAGAACATATATGAAAGGCGGCATTACGAAATCGTAAGCTGTGGTATAAAAAATGGAAAGAAATTTTATAATAGCAGGATTTGGCGGACAAGGCGTATTATTGGCAGGCGAAGTGCTTGCTAACGCATTCATGCTTGCAGACAAAAACGTAACCTGGTATCCTTCATACGGTGCTGAAATGCGTGGTGGAACAGTTAATTGCGAAATCGTCATGAGTGATGATGAAGTATCGGAAGTTAACAAAGCTGATGCAGATTTTGTAGTTGCCTTAAATCAGGCATCTTTCGATAAGTTTTTACCGAAAATCAAACAAGGCGGATGCATGATTGCCAACTCAACACTTGTAAAAGAAGCAAAAACTCGTTCTGATATCAAATATGTATTTGTGCCTATTACAAAATCAGCCGATGAGTTGGGAAATGTCAGAATGGCTAATATACTTGCATTAGGAGTTTTAGCTAAAACAAGCGGATTATTAAATCTTGAAATTATTGAAAAAGCTCTTGATACAGTTCTTCCACCGCACAGAAAAAATTTATTACCGCTAAATATGAAAGCTCTAAAAATAGGTTATGAGTATGATTTATTGCATGTATAATGCTTAAATCAACTAAAAAGTCGATTTAAAAATTTACAATAGGCTATATTCTGATAAAGTACAAAGAGGTCTATAGTGAAAAACGAATTGATAAAATCCATTAGAGAAAAAGAGATTCAATTAGCCAAATTAAAAGAACACATTGACAAGAGTTCCGTGTGCTCAGATTTGTATAACAAAGTCGTTCTTGAAAAAGCTATCCTAAAAAAAGAATTAGAAAATTTAGATAAAAATAAATTTATCGACGGGCTTAAAAATTTACTCCCCCGCAAAAAAGTTTTAATTTGCGATTATTTTAGAAAATAATAATCTTTACATAAAATATATTATAAGCAGCTAGGCGGCTAAGAAGCGAAGCAGCTAAGCCGAAACTTACAGTAATCTGCACTTAATGAAACAGTAACAGAGCGGATATTGTTTGAACGGCAACATGATAAGATACCGCATTAAGTGCGGTATGACGAGAGTGAGTTTATCCGCTATAGGTTGAATTTAGTGCAGATTAAACGATTAGCGTGTTTCTCTTTCTTGTGCAGTATTCTTTCTCTTTTCATCGCAAAAAAAGAAAAGAATAGACAACAGTTTTGCTTGATGGAAATAATATATTTTCTGTAATAAAAATCCCTAATTATTACTTGAATAATCATGTTCATGGTACAATTTTCCTATAAAAATGATGTAATTCTGTAAGAAAAAAGGAGAATTGACTATGACAGACAAACGAGTATGGTTGTTCAGAGAAGGCAACGCCGACATGCGCAATCTTTTGGGCGGTAAAGGTGCTAACCTCGCTGAAATGACTAATTTGGGACTACCTGTTCCACCGGGATTAACAATCACTACAGAAACTTGTATGGATTATATTAATCACGGAAATAAAATGCCTGAAGGTTTGATGGATGAAGTTAAAGCAGCATTGAAAGATGTTGAAGAACAAACAGGCAAAAAATTCGGCGACAGCGAAAATCCGCTTTTGGTTTCAGTAAGATCAGGCGCAAGACTTTCTATGCCGGGTATGATGGAAACTATTTTGAACTTAGGTTTAAACGACCAAACCGTTGAAGCTATGATTAAGCTTACTAACAACCCTCGCTTCTGCTATGACTCATATAGAAGATTTTTAACTATGTTCGGTTCTGTAGCTTGGGAAATGGACAGACAAAAATACTTCGAATCTGAACTTGAAAAAGTTAAAGAACGTGAAGGCGTTAAAGAAGATACAAAAATTTCTGCAGAAGGTTTGAAATCTTTAATCCCTGTATACAAAAACTTAATTAAAGAAGTTACAGGCAAAGAATTCCCTCAAGATCCATACGTTCAATTGGAAGAAGCTATTGAAGCAGTATTCAGATCTTGGAACATTCCTCGTGCAGTTGCTTACAGAAATATGAATAAAATCGACCACAATTTCGGAACAGCCGTTAACGTTCAAACAATGGTATTCGGAAACATGGGCGATGATTGTGCTACAGGTGTTTCATTCACTCGTAACCCTGCTACAGGCGAAAACAAATTCTACGGCGAATACTTAACAAACGCTCAAGGTGAAGACGTTGTTGCAGGTATCAGAACTCCGAAACCTATCGCTGAATTGGAAACTGAAATGCCTGACTTGTACAGACAATATGTTGATATCGCTAAAAAACTTGAATTGGGCTACAAAGATGTTCAAGATATGGAATTCACAATTGAAAAAGGTAAATTGTGGATTTTGCAAACTCGTAACGGTAAAAGAACAGCTGCAGCAGCTATCAGAATTGCAGTTGAAATGGAAAAAGAAGGTATTATCACAAAAGAAAGAGCTATCCAGCTTGTTGATCCTTACAGTGTAAACCAAATTCTTTTACCTTGCTTCGATTCTAAGGCTATGGCAGATGCTCACAAGATTTGTACGGGTGTAAACGCATCTCCGGGTGCTGCTGTTGGTAAAATCGTATTTGATACCGAAGAAGCAGCTCAACGCGGTGAAGCTGGCGAAAAAGTTATCCTTGTTCGTGTGGAAACTTGTCCTGATGATATTCACGGTATGGCAGTTTCTCAAGGTGTTTTGACACTTAGAGGCGGTGCTACATCTCACGCAGCAGTTGTTGCTAAAGGTATGGGTAAACCTTGCGTTTCAGGCTGCGAAGACTTGAAAATCGACCTTGCTAACGAAACTTTGACAGGCTGCGACGGAAAAGTTTACCACAAAGACGAAATCATCTCTCTTGACGGTGGTAAAGGTATCGTTATGGAAGGTGCTGTTAAACTTGTAGAAGCTCAAATCGACGATAACTGGAACACATTCTTCGGATGGGTTGACGAAATCAAGAGAATGAAAGTTGAAGCTAACGCTGATACTCCTAAAGATATTGAAAACGCTTTGAAATTCGGTGCTGAAGGTGTTGGTCTTTGCCGTACAGAACACATGTTCATGGATCCTGACAGATTACCATGGGTTCAAAAAATGATTATTGCCGGAACTCCTGAAGCTAGAAAAGAAGCTTTAGCAAAACTTCTTCCAATGCAATATTCAGACTTCTATGCAATGTTCAAAGCTTTAGGCGACAAACCTCTTACAGTTCGTCTTTTAGATCCGCCGCTTCACGAATTCTTGCCTGATAAAGAATCTTTAATCGCTGAAGTTGCAACACTAAAAGCTCAAGGCAAAGATGCATCAGAAAAAGAAGAAATGCTTCATATCGTAGAAGGTTTATCAGAATCTAACCCGATGATGGGCTTGAGAGGATGCCGTTTAGGTTTGACTTACCCTGAAATCAACGAAATGCAAGTAAGAGCAATCTTTGAAGCATGCTGTGACTTGAAACGCGAAGGCGTTGCAGTTAAACCTTGGGTAATGATTCCTTTAATCGGACACGTTAACGAACTTAAAACAGCTAAAGACATTTTGGTTCGCGTAGCAAGAGAAGTTATGATTTCAAAAGGAGTTGAAGTTGAGTACAAATTCGGTACAATGATTGAAATTCCTCGTGCAGCTTTAACAGCTGATGAAATCGCTGAATATGCAGAATTCTTCTCATTCGGTACAAACGACTTAACTCAAATGACATTCGGTTACTCACGTGACGATGCTGAAGGTAAATTCTTGAACAGATATGTTGAACAAAAAATCTTACCTTCTAACCCGTTCGAAACATTAGACCAAAAAGGTGTTGGACAGTTAATCGAAATGTCTATGGAAAAAGGTAAAGCTGTAAATTCATCACTTGTTGGCGGTGTATGCGGCGAACACGGTGGAGATCCTGATTCAGTAAAATTCTGTGACAGAATTGGTTTGGATTATGTATCTTGCTCACCGTTCAGATTACCGCAAGCAAAACTTGCAGCAGCTCAAGCGGTTGTAGAAAACAGACAATTAGCACACGTATAGGAGCGTAGCCGCTCCACCCGCCACATTGGGTTTTGGAACTAAAGTCCAATATTGGCAACACTTTTAAAAGACGGAGTTTTTAAACTCCGTCTTTTTTTATTAAATCATTTTTCAAATATGCAAGATAGCATATATTATTCAAAGATTTATCCATTTCATTTAGTATTTCTTGGATATCATAAATATTACATGCCATTGAATCTCTTAGTCCATCAATTCTCTTTTCCAGTTTTCCGATTACTTCGTCTTTCGGTTCCATAGCTTTACCTTTCTTTATTATAGTTTATAAAAGCATTATCTTGTTTATATTTTTATAAACATATTATACAATAATATACAAATGTTGTCAAGTATATTATCATTAAAGAATGGGTATTAAAGATGAAATAAAATCACTGCTTGCAAAAGAAGCAAAAACTATGACAGAGATAGCGAGCATATTATATAAAACAGAAAACAAGCGTACTGCTATGAGCAGTCTTTCGCAAAAACTGAAAAACGAAACTATAAGATATCGAGAAATTCGCCAAATCGCCGACATCCTCGGCTATGACATTGAGTTCAAAAAACGCAAATAATCTTAACTGTGGAAATCTTTTCCGCCGACAATTTTTAAGTGGCGGTTGTTGCCTTCACCGATAGATTTACTTTCCAAATTATGCTGTTCTACAAGTTCGTGTTGTAACTTTCTTATGGCTTGATTTTGAGGAGTTAACTCAACATCCTTTTCACCCGCCAATATCTTATTAATCGCCGCTTTTGCCTCATCAAGCGCACGTTCCGCATCATCATAATAGCCGCACAAAGTTTCTGAGGTTTCCACAATATCCAAAGCTTCTTTCAAAACCTTCTGGATTTGCGCCATAGAATTTGTTTTTACATAAAAAATCTGTAAACGATAATCGTTTGCAACGCTTAAAATTTTTGCCCCGCCTTTTGCAAAGTTTTTATGTGCAACTACTATATCCGCATCATCAATACTTCGCGTAACTTCCGCATTCAAATCAAGACGCTCAATAACTTTTTCGACAATCGTACGTGAAACTGCATATAAATAAATCTTTTTAAAAGATTTTTTAATATCCTCAACATACTTTTCTCTTGAGAATGAAAATTTCAAACTGTCCGTATTATGTTCGATTTTCTTTTCAAGTTTGTCAATTTCTTTAGGAATATCGGTAATTTTCGGATCTTCTTTCAATTCCTGAGGAGCTTCATAAGCCTTATCAACTTTGCGGATTTCAGGTCTGATAGGCCATCCGCGCAAAATATAATCAACTGCTTCTGCCGTATCTTTGTATACAGCGAGCGTATTTCTGTCCAAAATTTCAATTACAACATCAAAAGTCGGCTGTTTTTCTCTTTCCAAAACAGTTTTTTGGGAAGCTCTGCGTTTTGCCTCATCATCACCTAATGTAACAGATTGAATACCGCCGACCAGATCTGATAAAGTCGGGTTTTTGATAAGGTTTTCCAAACTGTTACCGTGGGCTGTTGCAATCAGCATAACCCCGCGTTCTGCAATAGTACGCGCTGCCTGTGCTTCGGCTTCCGTACCGATTTCGTCAACAACAATAACTTCGGGAGTGTGATTTTCAACAGCCTCAATCATAATATCTTTTTGAAACTCGGGCTGAGTAACCTGCATACGCCTTGCATGACCGATAGCAGGGTGAGGAGTATCTCCGTCGCCTGCGATTTCGTTTGAAGTATCTACTATAACGACGCGTTTGCCGAGTTCATCAGCCACCAATCTCGAAATTTCTCTTAATTTAGTTGTTTTACCGACACCCGGACGTCCCAAAAAGAGAATACTCTTATTCATCAAACAGATGTCTTTAATACACGCAATAGTTCCTGTTACAACCCTGCCTATTCTACAAGTTAAACCGATTATTTTCCCCTGCCTGTTTCTTATGGCACTAATCCTGTGAAGTGTCCCGGGTATTCCCGAACGGTTATCGGATGTAAAGTCCTGTAACCTGCAGGTTATATAATTAATATCATCTTCCGTGACAAATTCGTCACCCAAATACTCTATTTTCCCGCCTGCATGCCTAATTTCAGGGGTTCGCCCGATATCAAGAACAATTTCAATAACATCTTCCATTTTTTCATAGTTGATGTACCTTCTGACCTTGTCAGGCAAAACATCTGTTAATCTGTCTAAATCATTGTGAAACTGCAGACTGCTCATTTTACTTCCGCCTTTCTGAGTTTCCGTACCCGCAACGGAATTAAAATTATTCTAATTTCAATTTACCTTACTTATATTATACCACTTTTTGAAAATTTCTCATCATTCGAAAGTATTACAATCGTAGTAATTTTACAATACTTAATAGGGGCTGAATTACACTTATTTTGAATTGTAAATATTTGTTACAAAACTGAATAACTTTTTAAAGTTTTCAACCAATAATTCCGTAATTCTACATGAACGTTACTAGGAAAGGCAAAAAAAATGGGATTAGCAGCAGGACAAGCTAGATTATTATCCATAACAGGCAGAAAATCTGACTGTGAATTTGAATCTATGCGTCTTTCTCACCAAAAAATTGCATTGGCGAGAGAGCTTGCTGACCTTTCAAATGAATATCAGAATTCATTAAATCAAACAAAATTAATTTACGATTACTATGGAACAGGTGATACAAGCACACAATTATCATACGGCTTGTTGATGTATCCGTCTGCATTAAATAACTATATGCCTACAATTCTTACTGATTCTTTAGGCAGAGTAACCTTAAACTCTAAATATGCAGCCGCAGCACGTGCAGCAGGTATTCCACAAGAAGGCTTAGGCACACTTCCATCAAAAGACATGCGTAATGCATTTATTAGAGGATTAGCTCAACAAGGTTTAATTACAGAGAAATTAGCAAATACAATTACAAACCTTCCATATAACCAGGCTGCAGGCTTCGGCGGCGGTGCTACAGTAGCTGTAATGACAGAACAAGGTAATTACAGTGCATTCGTTGACATGTTAAAAGATAATAACGGTACAGCATTTACCCATACAAATACGGTTATAGCAACAGGCAAAAGTAATAAAGACAATGATCACAAATTTGGTATTGGTATGATTGTTGATAACACAACATATCCTGTAGAAAATGATCATACCGAACAAATGACACTAGCTCAATTATTAAGTGATGAACATCAGTACTATTTAGAGTATAACTCACCCGGTGGTGAACAAACCCCTGTAATAGGTCTTTCACTTATGCAAGACTATTTAGGCAAACCCGGCGGTTTTATTGACTGGTTAGTTGATGAATTTTCAGCAGTATTAGACCTAGGTGATGGTTATACTGCAAAAGCACTTGAATATGCAGAAACAAAAACAAGAGAAATTTATACTGAATCTCCTAATTTAGGCGCAGCTACAGATAATAAGTCTTGTGGCGATTATTGGTACGGCAAAATAATCGAATGGGGTTGGAGCTTAAAAGATCAAGATTCAGAAATATTCTCAACCAATGAAGGTGGCGATAAAATTAATAAATACATAAACGCCGTTGGTACAAGTAGAGGAAGTAGTACAAACCACCACTACGATAAATCAGCTGTAACAGATAGCCAAAACTACATCGGTTTCACATTTACCACTTCAAAACAAGAAGGATGGCACGATGATGGTTATGATGATGCTGCTGCCGGTGTAAACTTAAACAATATTGCAAAAGTATTCTTAACATACTTTGCAGATTATATGAACGGTATTTCCGAAACAAATTCTGACGGTTCACAAGTGTTTGATATTAACTTCAACGATGCAACTAAAAGACACGTTGCAAGCAACCATATGTCACAAAATAACCAAACATTTGAATATGTTTGGAAAATAGGCTCAGAAGTATCAAGCGATGATTTGGGTCAAGCAACATTCTATGATATGTTGTTTAACCAAATCTGCGCAAACGGCTGGACTGAAAATAATAAAATTAATGATAATGAATATCTGCAACAAATGCTTCAAAACGGTATGATGTTCATATCAAGAGTTAAGGATGATAACTATTATTATCAGGGTAACTATGCAACAGATACATATATTAAAGAAATTGCAGACGAAACATTAATTGCTTACGCTGAATCTAAGTACAATACAGAAAAAGCAAAACTTAACGCAAAAGAAGAAACTCTTGATTTGAAGATGAAAAACCTTGATACAGAAATTTCATCTCTGACAACAGAGTATGATACGGTTAAAAATACAATTTCTAAAAATATAGAAAAATCGTTCAAGCGATATTCAGCCTAGGAGCGTGCCGCTGCTTGGTTGCCGCCGATTAACGGGCACGCATCAGCAAAGCTGATGACTTCAGCCCTCTGCCGGCAATCCGCTCCACCCGCCACATTAGGCTTTGTAAAATTTTGAAAAGCCTACCCCTTATACCCCTGCAACCGGCGGTAAGTCAATGCTTTTCAAACGTTGTTCAATACGTCTATACCATTTCAAATGCTGTTTAAACAAAATATTATATTTTGAAACTTCACCATGCGATATTGTATAAGCTTGATTATCACAAGTTTGAGTCAAAGCCTGTTCCAACATGTGAGTCAAATCTTTTCTATTCAGCGGTTGGTCATTTGATAATTCTATACGTTTACCGAAATCTACAACAACTTCCGGTCTGTTATCTCTAAAGAAACAATATTCAATCGCAACAGGCACAAGATTAACTTTGCCGTAACGTTTAACAGCATTCTGTGCAATATATGCCAAGCCTGTTTGAAACTCAATAGGTCTGTAATGAGGCGGTCTGATAATCCCTTGCGGGAAAATACATAACATATTTCTCATATCGCCGACTACATCAACAGAATATTGCAAAGCTTTCATTGCAGATTGAGGAGATTTTTTATTAACCGAATACCCGCCGCCACGTCTTAACAACGGAAATCTGTTTAACTCTTCAATCATCAATCTGATTTCACGGTGAAAAATTCTATGCGTAATATTATAAAGAACTATACCGTCCCACCAATTACAATGAGGAGCAAAAAGAATTGTCGGAACATCTTTTTCAACAGCTTCTTCTGCACCTTTATATCGGAATGCAAAAAATCTGTTTTGAAGCATGTTAAAGAAAAACATGCTTGCAACCCAAAGCCAAAAACGACTTGTTTTTGCCGGTTTAAATTTTTCCTCCTTGTTCCTAAGCTTCGTAGGCGGGATGTCAGAATATAATTGTTCCTCTGCTGATACCATAAAACAATTGTACTCTCTTTCACGCAAAAAGGCAAATAGCCGATAGTATAATTTTAAGAAACATTAACAATATCGGAAGCTCTGTAAGAACTTCTGACCAGAGGGCCAATTTGGAAACTCTTAAACCCTGTTTGTTTTGCAAGAGCTTTTAAATCTTCATATTCTTCTAATGAATAATATTTTGAAACTTCCAAATGTTCTTTTGACGGCTGAATATACTGCCCTATTGTCAAAATATCACATCCGACATTTTTCAAATCATTCATTGTACTTTCAATTTGCTCAAAAGTTTCGCCCAAACCTATCATTAAACCTGATTTGGTTAAAATATCACTGTTTTCTTTAATATATTTCAAAACCTCAAGCGAAACTTCATAATTTCCCTGCGGGCGGGCAGTTTTAAATACTTCTTTAACCGTTTCGATATTGTGGTTGAAAACATCGGGATGCGCCTTAATAATTATATCAAGTGCCTCTTTATTACCTTTAAAATCAGGAGTTAAGATTTCAATTTTAACCTCAGGCGACATTTCTCTTATCTCATAAATACAATTTGCAAAATGTTCCGCCCCGCCGTCTTTCAAGTCATCTCTCGTAACAGATGTTATAACAGCATATTTAAGCCCTAAATCTTTTACAGCTTCTGCGATATGTTTTGGTTCATTAAAATCCAAAGGTTCGGGACGTGCACAGGATATATTACAGTAACGACAATTTCTTGTGCAATTGTTACCCATAATCAAAAATGTTGCGGTATTTTTTGTATAACATTCGTTTTTGTTTGGACAACGGGCATTTTCACAAACTGTATTCAAACATTTTGTCTTTAATATCTTTCTGACAGTGCGTGTTTTATCAGTGTCAATAATCGGTCTTTTTAAATAATCAGGTAATCTTCTTTGCATATTTTAAATTATATAGCAAAAATATTGATTTTCATGTTTTGAAACGTTATAATACAATTAAAGGAGAATTTTATGAGAAATCTGATGACACTTTTATGCTTATTGTGTATTGCAGGCACTGCATCAGCAGAACTTTATCAAGTTCCGGGTTCATACAAAGAAACAGTAACTGAAGTAACCGTACAAGATGCAAATACACAACAAGTAAGCGAAACCAAAGAAACAAAAAGAAAATGGAAAAGACGTCGTCACAAAGACTTCAATCCTACAAACACATATTGGAACTTTGGCAGACCGCCGTTTTGGACAGGTACTATTTAAACAAACTTTCAAAAATCCCTTCCGAATATGTCGGATGGGCAAAACAAACTTTTTTCAAATCATCAACGCCTAAGTTATTTTGCATGGCGATTGTTATTTGTTGAATTAAAGCTGAAGCCTCTTTTGCAACAATATGCGCACCAACAATTTTGCCATTTTGCGAAAGAATTTTTATAAACCCTTCCGTGCAGTTGTCGCAATGAGATTTCCCGAGTGCCGAAATCAATAAATTTGATTTTTTATAAGTTCCCTCATCCAAATCCTGTTCACGCTTACCAACCCAGGCGATTTCAGGACATCCGTAAACAACAGACGGCACAAGAGTTTCATCAAATTCAACTCCTGCTGTTTCTGCAATAGCCTGTTTTATCGCAAAATGTGCAAGCTGAATTTTTCCGCAAGCGTCACCTATACATAATCCGTCCGCTTTTTGAGGGGTTCTTCCAACCGCAAGCAAAACACATTCAGGCTCTAAAACATCTCCTGACTTAAGAGTTACTGTGCGGTTTTCAAATTTTTCAACACCGTTTGAAAGATACATTTTAATCTTTTTAGACTTAAAAATTCTTTCAACACGTTTTGAAACCTCAATATCCGCCAGCGGTAACAAATGTTGTGCAAGTTCAATAATGCTCACTTCTACACCAAATGCTGAAAAAATCCGCGCCCATTCAATTCCGATTGCACCCGAGCCGATTATCACAATACTTTTGGGCAGAGTTGTCATTTCTAAAATATCATCAGAACTTAAAATAAATTTATGGTCAAACCTTAACCCTTCAAAATCCCTCGGTACAGAACCCGTCGCAGTAATAATTTTCCCACATGCATAAGTTTCACCGTCTGCAATAACTTTTCCGTTTTCAATTGAAGCTTCGGCATAAACCACTGTCACGCCTGCGTTTTTAAGGGAAAGTTCAAGTGATTTTCTTAGTTTCTCTACGATACTATTCTTGCGCTCAACGACTTTTGAGTAATCTACAGAGATATTTTCCGCATTTATACCTAAATCCGAAGCACATTTCATTTCTTCATAAAGCTCTGCAGAATGCAAAATAGCTTTTGTCGGAATACAACCGCGGTTCAAACAAACACCGCCGACTTTATCTTTTTCAAAAAGCACAACTGACAGACCTTTTTGTCTTGCCTGAAAAGCTGCTGTATATCCTGCAGGCCCGCCGCCTATAATCCCTAAATCATAATTCATCTTGTATATACCCTCGGCAACCTAACCTTCAAACGGCAGGTCAATTCATAATTAATAGTACCTAAAACCTTTGCCCACTCATCAATTGAATGGTTCTCATCCAATAAAGTAATTACATCTCCCAAATTTGCATCAACACCTGTTATATCAAACATCATTTGATCCATTGTAATATTGCCGATTTGAGGAACTTCTTTACCGTTCAGAACCCCGCAAATCTTGTTTGATAAACTTCTTGGAACACCGTCTGCATAGCCTAAGGGCACAGTCGCAATTTTTCTTGCACCGTGAGCAGTAAAGGTATGTCCGTAACTCACACCCTCGCCGTCTTTTGCCTCGTGAATGTTAACAATTCTTGCTTTCAAAGACATGACAGGTTTCAAATTCGGTTTTTTAACATTTTCATCCGGCAAATCAGGATAAAGCCCGTAAATACCGATACCTGCACGACGCATATTAGAATTTGGAACATCATAACACATTGCCCCTGCAGTATTTAGAATATGTAAAATCAATCCGTCAGTATTAACCTGCGAAATAACTTTGTTCCATCTGTCAATTTGAATTTTGGTTTTTTCTCGATTTTCCGCATTTGCAAGATGTGTAAAAATTCCGCAAAAATCAAGATAATCCGCGTTTCTAACCTCATTGATAAACGAATGAGCATCATCAACAGAAATCCCGATTCTGTTCATGCCTGTATCAAGTTTTACATGAACTTTCGGTTTAACACCTGTTCTTTCATACGCCTGTTTACAAGCTTCCAAATGCTCTTTTGAAAAAATTGAAATAGTTAAGTCCGCTTTAACAGCAGTTTCAACAGCCCAAACAGGAACTGCGCCCAGAACAAGGATTTCGCAATTAATTTTTGCCTGTCTTAAATCAACACCCTCATCAATTGATGCAACTCCTAACATGTCCGCACCTGACGCCAATAAAGTCGGCGCAAGCATGACAGATCCATGCCCGTATGCATCGGCTTTAACAACAGCAAGAAGCTTAACCCCTCGCGGTGTATTTTTCCTGATTTCGTGCATATTATGCGAAACATTTTCTAAATTTATCTCAACCCAGCTGTCCCTGTGAATATTTATATTTGTCTGTCTTACATTTTTCATGCCTTTAGTATATTACTAAAAACTAATCCTTGCAACTTGATGCTTTATTCCAGCCTAGCTTGTCAGGACAACGCAGATAGTCCATGTTTTTGTTATGTATAATCCAGCCTGAACAACCGCCTTTATATTCTTGTTTCAAACATCTTTCTTCTAATTGTCTGACCCATATAGTTTCTTGCGGAAGTCCTGCAGGCACAATCCCGTCCTGAACAAGTATAAATTCGAAAAAATCTTTTCCTGAAACATTCGGACCTTTCTCGCCGTTTAAGTCCACCCATATTGTAGCGCAGCCTTGAAAATATGTTCCATAATTAAGTGGATAACAAGGTTCAATTCCTTCTTTGCAAAAAGTTTTTTGCAATGTCACATCCTGCAGACAACTTGAGCCATTATTATAAATTGCTAACAAAACACCATTATTTAAATATATATTGCGCCAATTGTTTGGCCAAGTATAGCCGACACCCTTATATTCAAACGGTACACATGATCTATCACCAACAGGACAAACTTTTGCAACATTTAAATATTTTGGCAAAAGTTCAACATATTTATTTACTCTTTCATTACCATCAGCACCAAAATAATTTATAGTCCTGTCACCCTCATCCTGTATCATTCGCTGAGTAGCCTGCTGTAAAAGATTATAAACCTGCTGCAATTTAACAATCGTAACTTTTTCTCTATGATTTTCAATAAGTGACGACATCGTGAGTGCCGCAACAACACCAATAATACCAAGGGTAATTAAAACTTCTGCGAGAGTGAAAGCTAAAGAAGTGCCCCCCCCCCGAAATTCGGACTAAATCTGTTTTTCATAATTCACATCTCCTTTTTAATCAATTTAACACCTTTTTTTATCTTTTTCAAGTTTTTATTATATAATTGAACTATGGACAGAAAAGAATTTATTAACGCAAAACGTATAGTTTTCAAGTTCGGTACAAATGTTTTAAGAGGAGATGACGGTTATGTTTCTTTGCCGAGAGTTTTCTCATTTATTGAAGATTTATCACGTTTGGCAAGACAGGGAAAAGAAGTTATTGTAGTAACATCAGGTGCAGTTGGTTTAGGCAAAAAACGCTTAGGACTTGAAAGCACGGAAGGTGTAGCACTTAAACAAGCCTGCGCCGCAATCGGTCAAGGTAAATTAATGTCAATCTACGAAAGCGGATTTGACACATACGGACTTGTTTCATCACAAATTCTTTTAACAGAAGATGATTTTTCCTTGAGAAAACGCTATTTGAGTTTAAGAACAACATTGAATAAACTTCTTGAACTCGGTGTAGTGCCGATTATTAACCAGAACGACACTGTTTCAACAGTTGAAGTTGACCCGCAGTATGAGCACATGCAAGTTTGTTTTTCAGATAATGACAAACTTTCAGCACTTGTTGCCTCAGAACTTGATGCGGATTTGCTGGTAATTCTTTCTGATATAGAAGGGCTTTACGATGAAAACCCGAAAGTCAACCCGAATGCAAATATTATTAGAAAAGTTGATGAAGTAACTGATGAAATTCTTTCACTCGGAACTGACGCTTCTGCAGGCGGCAGAGGCGGTATGCGCACAAAACTTGAAGCTGCAAGAATGGTTACACGCTTTGGCGGAAAAGTTTTAATAGCAAACGGTAAAATTCCTTACGTTATCAAAAAAATCTTTGACTGCGAAGAACTCGGAACAATGTTTTTACCACAGAATGAAGGTTTGTCCGATAAAAAACGCTGGATTGGCTATGCTACAAATATAATCGGAAAAATTGTCGTTAATGACGGAGCTAAAAAAGCACTTCTTGCTCAAAAAAGCTTGTTGCCGATAGGCGTTTGCGAAGTTATAAACGAATTTAAAAAAGGCGATGTAATTTCAATTTTAGACGAACAGCATAACGAAATCGCACGCGGTATCGTCAACTACGGTTCGGATTCCTGCGAAAAAGTAATAGGCTGTCATTCTGATAATATTATGGAAATTCTCGGCTTTAAAAATTATGATGCAATAATTACACGTGATAATATCACACTGCTTTAAGGAGAAAAAATGGAAATCGCTAAAATCGCAAAAGAAGCTTCACTAAAAATTGCAGATTTATCAACAGAAATAAAAAATCAGGCACTTTTAAAAATTGCAGAGAAAATTGAAAATTCGGCACAAGAAATCTTTGATGCGAACAAACAGGATTTAAAAGAGGCCGAAAAACTTGTTGAAACAGGCGAAATTACAAAATCAACATTTAATCGCCTTAAACTTGATGAAAACAAAATGCGCGATATGATTCAAGGGATTCGAGATATAACAAAACTCGACGACCCCGTTAATAAAAAACTTTTAGCCAGAGAACTCGACAGCGATTTAACATTATATAAAGTTTCCTGCCCGATAGGCGTTTTGGGCATAATCTTTGAAGCACGCCCCGACGTTATTGCACAAATTTCATCACTTGCAATAAAATCAGCTAACGCAGTAATTCTAAAAGGCGGCAAAGAAAGCATAAACACAAACAAAAAGATTTTATCAGTGATTAATTCAGCACTCGACAACATTGCAGGATTTCCGAAAAATGTTGTCCAACAGGTTTTCACACGCGACGATGTAGCAGAAATGCTAAAATGCGATAAATACATAAATTTGATTATCCCGCGCGGTGGCAACAAACTGGTAAAGTTTATCAAAGAAAACACAAAAATTCCTGTTCTTGGTCACGCTGACGGAATTTGCCATATATTTGTCGATGAAACGGCTGATATTGATATGGCAATAAAAGTTGTTACTGATGCCAAAACCCAATATCCGAGCGCGTGTAACGCAGTAGAAACATTGTTAATTCACGAAAACTTCGCACATAAAAATGACCTTTTAGGAGCATTAGAACAATCTGAAATTCAACTTGTTGCAAACCCTGAAAGCTGGGCTCACGAATACGGAGATAAAATTTTATCTTACAAAACAGTAAAAAATGTTGACGAAGCAATTGAACATATAAATACATACGGCTCGGGACACACTGACAGCATTATAACTAAAAATATCAAGAATGCCGAAAACTTTATGAATAAAGTGGATTCGGCGGGCGTATATTTTAACGCTTCAACCCGTTTTGCTGACGGTTTCCGTTACGGTTTTGGCGCAGAAGTCGGAATTTCAACAAACAAAACCCATGCCAGAGGCCCTGTAGGCTTGGAAGGTTTGACAATATATAAATATAAACTTATCGGAAACGGTAATATAGTAAAAGATTATGTTGACGGGATAAAAAGTTTCCATCATAATGATAAATAATTGGAGAGGTGTCCGAGTGGCTTAAGGTGCGGATCTCGAAAGTCTGTGTACAGCAATGTACCGTGGGTTCAAATCCCACCCTCTCCGTTTTAATATTTTTTGCTTGACTGACAGTTACTCTCAATGTACTTTAACAGGACATTTTGTCTGAACGCATAGAAGTATTATTTGTGTACTTTAACAGGACATTTTATCTGAACGCATAGAAGTATTATTCGGCGAAGTTGGCTGCGTATTTGAATTTGAGGGGTAGGAAATAATCGTTTTATGCGTTACGCAAATTACTCAAAAGTCTCTTTTGGGTATCAGAAAGTTGCTCAAAATTCCAATATTTTATTTTAAAAACTTAATTACAAGCCTGTATTCCCCCTATTTTACTAAATTGTACGGATAAAACGATTATTTGACAAATATGGACTTTTAAGTCCGTTTTGAAGTTTATTTTAAATTATTTTAAAAATACAAAAGGTCGATAATTTATATGCAAAGGTAGGATATGCATATTTTGACAAAATCATGGCTTATCGCTTACTAAGGAATAAAACTTTTTGATATTTTAGTTTCTAAAAGCATTACAATTATTGCTTTGGGACAATTGTTTAAATATCGAGTTGAGCAATTTCTAATTCATAATCTAATTCTTGAAATATTTTAACAATTGTAGAAACTTTCGGTTTTTTCCACTTTTTTAAGAACGCTCATTCATTGAGACATAATTTGCATGAGCTTCACACTCAGCTTCATAAACAGCATCGTTATCAATAGTTTCTTGCAATATCTCAATTTCAGTTGCTTCAATACCAGTTACATAATTGTTTTCAATATCATAACAAGAAGAAATAAGAATTTTTGCTTCAATATATCCGACACAAAAATCATCAACATATACATTAAATTTGCCGATTACATTTAATTCTATATATAAGTCATTGTCATCGATATCTAAGCATTTGATTGAATCAGTTTCTATTATATAAGCTTCAATAATATCATAATCATAATTATATCCGAAGATAGGTGTTTGCTCTATTATAAGTCCTGATTTAATATCTTCTAAAACAAATTCTTCGAAGTTTAATGGATATCCATAGTTACTATATTTTTGTTTTAGAAGTTGAGGAATAAAGTTGTTTTCTATTGTTTTAAACAATGCATCAGGTGGTATTTGGGTTTTTTCATTTAAATAATCTTGCAAAGTTAATATTCTAATATTTGTTGGATTTATGGATTCTCTTTCTAAATCGTCTTTATAATCATTAGGTAAATTATTCATATCCATAAAATCTTTAATATTATTCGTAATAAAAATTAGATTATTACTATATTGTGCATTTTTTAAAATATCTATCAATGTATTCCATATAGCATAATCCTTTATGCCCTTGTCTGTCCCTTTTTTAAATGGAAATTTTCGTTCATAAATTCTATTAAAAACATCTTGTATATTTAAAGTTTTAGGAATAGGTTGAATATTTATATTGTTACTTTTTAATTTTTCCATATATTTTACTTTAAAATTGGAGCATTCATAGGCTATAAAATTTGTATCAATTCCTATTGATAGATTATTAATTTTTATTTCATAATTAGAAAAATTCTTAATTTTATCTTTGAGTTTTTGATTACAACTATCTATTGTTTCATTTAGATTTTTACAAGTATCTCTCAAATGTGAGCATACTTCATCAACTACAATTTCTGGTATATATAAAGTTCTTGTATTAAAATTTATATCTCTTATTAACTTTAGTTTTGGCTTTTGAAAGAAATAATCTTTTGTGTCTTCCAAGATACACGTATCAATTACAATAATAGTCACATATACTCCTTTTTATATGATTATATTATAAATAAATTAGAATTATTAATAATTAAGTTTATTTCTTAATCGATGTATTATAAAATCATATACTACAAGTTTGATCCTCATTATTCTCATCAATTTTGGGCAATTATATAAAAATATCTTGACACATTTTGACATAACACTCGGAAATGGTGTTCTATTGTGGCTTAAAACGAGTTAATGTATGTGTACGATGAACGAACACTATATAGACATAAAGCGAATAGCAGAAGTAAAAGGGTTGAAAAGTACCCGCTCTATCAGAATTGCTATTCAAAAAGGCAAATACATAGCTCGGGAAGTCAAAGTTAATGGCGGGACCTCTTATGAAATTTTGTATTCAAGTTTAGAATCTGAAATTCAAGAGAAACTTGAAAATGAAGAAATTAAATCAACAGCTTTAATTCCTGTAGAAAATAAAGTGAACTTTATTTCAGAGAACGCAAAATTAAACGCATTGGCAAGAGTAGATATTGTAACGGCATTATTTAATTTGCGAATGAAATATCAGACCAAGAAAGAAGCAGACGAAATCTTTTTAGATTTGTATAACAGCGGAATGTATTTACCTCAGATATATAAATTTGTCGGCTCAATCTCAATCGGAACATTACATCGCTGGGTAAAAGCTTATGAAAATTATGGAACAAACGGACTTTTACCACAAAGAAAAAATTCTCAACAAAACGAATACAATACAATATTAAATAATGAGATGAAACAAGTCTTTTTAAAATACCTTCTGCATCCGAATAAATTCAGTATTGGAAAAGCAATTAATCTAACAAAGCACGTTTTAGAAAAACGAGGCTATGAAGATATACCTTGCAATCTTACCTTCAGAAGATTTGCCGAACATTTTAAGAAGACAAATTATTCAAAATGGGTATTAATGCGAGAGGGCGAAAAAGCATACCACGATAAAGTGGAATCATATATCGAAAGAGATATTTCAAAACTGGAAGTTGGTGATGTCTTAATCGCTGACGGTCACGTTCTTAATTTTCAAGTTATTAATCCGTTTACAGGCAAGCCAACGAGAGCAACACTCGTTGGCTTTTTAGATTGGAAGTCAACAGCACTTGTTGGGTATGAAATTATGATGACGGAAAATACTCAATGTATCGCCTCAGCTTTAAGAAACTCAATTTTAAATCTCGGTTTGATTCCAAAAGTTGTGTACCAAGATAATGGAAAAGCATTTAAAGCAAAATATTTTCAACATACAGATTTTGATGAGGCAGGATTTAATGGAGTTTATTCAAACTTAGGAATTAAATCTGTGTTTGCAAAACCTTACAATGCAAGAGCAAAGGTTATCGAAAGATTTTTCTTAGAATTTCAAGAAGAGTTTGAAAAGATGATGCCAAGTTACATTGGAACAAGCATTGAAGATAAGCCGGCTTGGTTAAAGCGAGGAGAGAAGTTACACAAACAAATGCACCAAAAGACAATAAAAAACTATATTCCAACCGTTCAAGATGTAATTAAATATATTGATTGTTGGATTAAATATCACAATTCAAAACCTTGTCCTAATGATAGTTCAAAGACTATTCAAGAGAGGTTAGATAGTATTCAAAAGCAAGAAATTGATAAAAATATCTTAAACGATCTGATGATGAAAACAGAAACAAGAACTATTAATAGACATGGAATAACATTCTTAGGTATGCATTATAGAAGTGAGATTTTACTTGATTTAAGGGAAACAGTATTTATCAGATATTCGCTTTTTGATTTATCCAAAATTTATGTTTATTCAATGAAAGGCGAGTTTTTATGTGTGGCTCGTCAGGAAGAAAAAATCCACCCGATGGCAAATCATCTTGGAACTGTAAAAGATATGGAAGAGTTTAAACAACGAATTCAAAAACAAAAACGTCAGTTTAATAAGGTCAAAAAGGACTTTCTCAAATATTATCCGACAGAAGAGGCTGAGGTTTTAGAAATCGAGGGGGTAAATGAAGAGAAAATGAAAAGCGTTCAAGAACTTTCTGTAGTGAAAACAAAACGGGAACGAAAGCAAACACCTCGTGAACAGCAGATGAACAGAACATTTTTTAATTCTGATTATGAAAAATTTGAATGGCTAATGAGCAACGGAACAACAAATCAAGAAGATAGAAAATGGCTTGTTAATTATATGAAAAGTGATGAATACATTAATTTATACGGAGATTAAATCATGAGAAAAATTTTTGTAAAAACAAAAAACGTCAAAGAATTTATTGGATTTATGGAGGAATTAAAATCACTTCCTCCAAATATTCCCCAAATTGCTCTAATTTATGGTGAGTATGGACTTGGAAAATCAGAAACGATAAAATGGTGGACTTTCAAAAATGATTGTATCTATGTTAGAGCAACAAAAGGAATGTCAGTTAGATGGTTGCTCTCAGAAATATCAGAGGAACTTGGGGAAGAAGCTTATTGGCATTCTCAAGAAACTTTTAATATGATTGAAAATAAATTAAGGCAAACTCCTAAAACTGTAATTATTGATGAAGTTGATTATCTTATAAATAATAATGTAATTGAAATTTTAAGAGATTTGCCTGATAGAACAAATTGTCCATTAGTTTTAGTTGGAATGGCAAATATCGATAAAAAATTATCCCGTTATCCTCATTTGAAAGACAGAATTTACAAGGCTTTTAAATTTAAAAGTTATGAAAGTCAAGATATTAAACAAATAATATCAGAACTTACGGAAATTCCTATAAGTTCTGATGGACTTGAGTATCTTGCGACACGACATAATCAATTTAGACAGATAGTTAAATTGATAAATAAGGTTGAAAAATTAGCAAAAACAAATAGTATTACAGAATTAAACGAAGAAATTTTAAGGAATATATTAGATGAAAAACAAAATCTTACTTCTTTGCAAGCGGTTAAACAGATTTACACTTGATGAAATATCTACAATATCAGAGCTTGAGCCTAACAAATTATTTCTGATAATTAACGAATTAATTTCTGAAGGTAAATTATTACAAGAAAATGGAGTATATTTTTATTCTAAAAAACAAAGTATTTCTGCTAAATATTCGATTTTTAAATATTATCCAAAAGTGACAATTGATTTAGTTTTAAGGTGTTTTTGCGAATCAATTAGCACAACCAAAGCCTCACATATTTTATCAGTGGGTGAGGATCAGGTGCAAAAATTTTACACAATTTTTAGAATGCTTATTTACGAACGACAAGAAAAACAGCTTAGGAATTTTTATGTTCAAGGACCTCAAAACGCAAGACGCAGAAAGTTTTTTGACCAAGAAGTTTATTTATATATTTATAACAAACAGGTTTTTGTGTCGGAAAATCTATTGCAAAGTTATGACGATAAACCATTGAACACAAACGATAAAGCCGAATTTTCTAAAATTTATTGTTATCTGACAAGAAACCTGACTCATAATCAAAATGCACATAATCTAAATTGCAAAATTGCTGAAACCCTTTGGTGCAGAAACAAGAATTTTAATGAGCTTTATTTTGATTTAAAGAACAAATTGCTTAATTTTTCGCAATAAACTTTTCCCTAATTTTTAACGAAAAATCAGAGTTTTTCGGCATATAATATTTTAAATTTTTTATGCCAAAATTCAATAATGTCCTTTTATTTCAGCTTTTGGGAAATTTCCCCATCAGGAATTTATGCCTTATTTAATTTTTATATGAATCAAAATATAATAATGTAACATTTCTACATAAATTTGTGGACAATTTTTAAATGTGGATATAACACAATAACAATAAGGCTTTTAATATAAAATGCAAAAAATTCATAAAAATAAAAAATCGGACTATGACTGAATTTTCAGAAAAGTCTTTTGTCCCAAAGTTGACAAAGTAAAATTTTGCACACTTTAAAAAGAATTACAAGCAACTTAAACTTAAAGTATTTATGAAACAGAAAAAAGACAAAACAAATATATGGATAGATATTAAAACCGCTGCAGGCATTATTGGTCTGAGCGAACAAACCCTAAAAAAACAATGCAGAGCTGGGAAATTTGTCTTTAAAATTGTTAAAAAAGGAAAGTGTGCAAACTATTTTATCCTCTTAAAATCTCTTCCTGATTTTGTTCAAGATAAATATTTCGGAGAAACTCTTTCTGATATTAAATATTCGGAAGCCCCAAATTGGGCGAAACAACAGGCTGAAAAGTATTTAGAAATACTGGAAAACTCTGGCGGGTTAAAAGGTAACGATTTAAAACAATTTATTGAAGAATGGAACAAATCAAATGAACCAACCTCTTATTCGTCAGTTATAAAAATGCGAAGAAGATATTTTAGATATGGTTTGAGTGGATTATTATCACGTCACGGACAACATTTAAGAGGAAGTTCCGTCAAAGATGATTATTTTGAATATTTTAAAACCTTATATTTAGTTGAAGGTGCACCATCTATAAGAACTTGTTGTGATTTGACTTTAGGCTATGCAATAAGAGAATTTAATGCAGATAGAGAAACTTTTCCAAGTTTTATGGCTTTCAAACGCAGGCTTGATAAAGAGATTCCGAAACAGGGTATTTATTTGGCACGATATGGTCAATCTGCTTGGAATAGGAAGTATGGCGGGTATATAGATAGAGATTACTCAAATATAACTTGCAATAAAGTTTGGGTATCGGATCACGCACAGATTGATGTTGCTTGTTTTGACTCAGACGGAAAAGTCGTTTTTCCTTGGGTTACGGTTTGGCGAGATTACAAATCCGGTAAATGGCTCGGTTGGGTTTTACAAACAAAAAATCCTAATTCAGATTTTATTTTTCAATCTTTCTATTATGCAGCACAAAAATTTGGTTTACCTAAAGATCTGATTATTGATAACGGGAAAGATTATCGCTCAAAGGATTTCGCGGGTGGCAGGTCAAATTTTAAGATTGATATCAGCAAAGGTCAAACTTCTGCGATGCTAAAGGAATTGAATGTTAATGTACATTTTGCACTTCCGTATAATGCTCAAACAAAACCTGTGGAAAGGGATTTCCTAAAGATTAAAGAATTGCTCTCAAAACATTGCGTGGGTTATCGCGGCGGAAATGTCGTCGAACGTCCTGAAAAACTTGCAAAAGAAATTAAAGCCGGTAAAATTATGCAATTTGAAGATTTTAAGAAGATATTTGATAATTTTATCTTGAATGTTTTAAATAAAAAGCCTTCAAACGGTAAAAATCTAAATGGAATTTGTCCTGACGAATTGTTTTATAAAGAATACACAGAAAAAATTACACCGTCACGCGATGCGTTGAAACTATTTTGCATGCGAACTTCCCGTAATTTTACGATTGGGCGAAACGGTATTCAAGACAGGCAACTCGGTATTACTTACTGGGCAGACTGGATGATTACAAGAACAGGTTTGAAAGTATATCTTCGTCGGGATGTTCAGGATTACAAAGAAGCGTGGGCTTTTAAAGCAGATAATGATGAGTTTGTCGGAAAAGTTAAAGCTGTTAAAGCGGTTGCCGCATTACACGCAGATAAAGTTTCAAAAGAAGAATTCAAAGAAGCGCTATCTATAAAGAGACGAAATCTAAAAATAACAAAGGCTTACATCAAACAAACTCGTGAAATTCCACTTGAAGAACAATATGAAAATTATAAAGCAGCTTACAATTCCAGCAATAAAAATTATAAAAAGAATGTAAAAATTTCTAAAATCGCCAATACCAATATGGATAAAGCTATTCAGAAAAACAAAGAGATGAAAGCATTTGGCAGACAGGATTTATCTGTATTTTTAGAAGATAAAAAGCCGGAAGAAAAATTGTATTTGTTTGAAACTGATAAAATTTTGGAAAAAGAGCGAATTGAAATGGACGCTATGAGGGCGAAGGCTTTATGAAGAAAAATAAATATTTTGATAAAGCAGAAAAAATGTACGTTGAGCAGTTTATAACCGAAGTCGGAGTCGCAAAACGACTTGGAATAAGTGACAGGACTGTCCGCAGATGGAAGGCGGATGGTAATTGGGGTGAAAAGCGAAAAGAATATTTGAATAAACAAACATTGACTAATTATGATATGTACGAATTAGTTCGCCAAATGCTTGATGACTTTAATGAGGATTTGGCAAATAACCAGCAAATTGATGTTTCAAGACTGAATAAATTCCTAAACATAACTGAAGAAATGGTTAAGCCTAAAACTAAAAAACTAACTTTGGAAGAATTACTCAATATTGCAATCAAAAAACATGATATGGAAAAAGATTTGCTCAATGATGACGAAGAATGGGATTTTGACTTTTAATTCTATCCGTTTATTGCCATAAAATCGTCATTTGAATAAAAATATACCCTCGCACAAATTAAACTCAATAAAACGCCTTTTGAACACTTTTTGAACGGGGTTTAAGCACGGTTTAAACTAAAGAATCTTTATTCCCTTCTGTTTGAATGAAAAATGCATTCAAAAAGTCAGCTTCCGCTCTTAAATTTTTAATAATCGGAGTTAAATTATACAACTCTTCAATTTCTTGTTGCGTCCCGCAAAAATAATCAGCTACAACAGCTATGTTATACACCGCTTCTGCTTTCTTACTTAACAACTTAAATTCTTTGTCCGTAATATTGAAACCCCTAACTTCTTTCATAATCTATCCTCCTTTTGACACACAACACACTACCGACAAAGATAAAGGAAAGCTAGTGAATATAAGAAAGAAGTTACATTTAAACACAATTCTACTTTATTATGTACTTAATTTAATCCAGACTTTTCAAATATTGTTTTAACTTAGATTTTAGTTCAAAATCAGACATTAAACCATATTCTTTATCTTTACTAGACAAGTAGTCTAATTTTGTGTAGGAAATGTCTTCTAAAATGTCGTTTAATAATTCAGAAGCATTGAATTCCATGATCTCCAAAATAATATCTTCTAATTTTTTCAAAGAAATTTCATCAGTTAAATATTTATTAAGTATTTCTATTATATCATTTTTCATATTTTGAAAGATTCATTTTTTTTATTTATGTACTATAGATATTTCAAAATTCTAATATCAAATTTGTGAATGTAAGCAAAATAGAATGAAATAACATAGGCGATAGCTAATATCCAATCAAATATTGAGCAATACACAGAATATTTTAATAAAATAACTACACAAAAACTACCAATAAAAAAGGGCAATTGTAGTGCACATTTTCGAACATTTATTGGAATTGATAAATTATACATACTGATAATTTTATTGTCTTGTATAAATGAATTATATTTTTTAGTATTTTTGTTTAAGTCATATAAATACATAATCAAAGTTCTATACCAAATTATAGAAATTGAATATACTAATAAAACAATATAATAAAGGTAATTAAAGTAATCTGTTGGCAAAATGTTATTCGTGTATAATAATACAGCAACACCAACTACAGAGGTTAATAATGTACTATAAAATTTATTTGTATTGAAAATTAAATTATAAATATTTTCAATTTGGGAATTAAGAAATGTATATTGTTCATTTATTGACAATATGGACATATCTTTTGTTGTTTCATTATTAAAAAATTTTTGTAACCAATTTAACATTTTACCTACAATACATCTTTATATTTTTTAAAATACCATATTCTAAATCTTGAATATTGTAAACAGTATCTAAAACATCAAAAGTTTCTTCAAGATTGTTTCTGGCGCTATTCCAACCACAGCCATCAGTAAACCAAATAAAAGTTACACCATCTATTGTTGCAACTTCTTGTGCCAATGTTTTATAGCTTCTTGCGGTTTCATTAAGTTTTGAACCACCACTTGAATAAAAATTCGTTTCGATTACATAAATTTGATTATCAGTCTTGATTACAAAATCAAAACGTTTTTCCATTTTACCTTGATTAGAAATTGCTGATAGATTTACCTCCCACTTTTGTTCAATTTCGTGGATATACATTTCTTTGAAATAGTTTTGACCTTTAACGAATCCGGCTTTTTGGATGTAATCTTCAACAAGATTTTCCATCAAATGTCCGCCACGATTTTTACGACCGTTACTGTCCAATCCTGTTTCAACACCTGTCGCATAGTCAACCAAATTGCTCACAATATGATTTTCCAACAAATCAAACAGCTTAGTTTTTTTCATAAACATTTTATAATCATCTATACTGTAGTTTTGTTTTCTAAAAGAGAAATTATACTCGCCATCAGCATCTGTAACAGAAATTTCGTTAGAACGAACCGCCAAGAGCAAGGGAATACATTTTAAAGTTTTAGGATATTTAGTAATTATATCTTCAAAATCTTTTTCAATGTTTTTTGAACCAACTAGTGAATTTAAAATATTTAATTCAACTTTAATATCATCAACATTGTTATTTACTTTATCAAAATCTACATAGTAACAATAATCTGCAATACAAGGTCTAAATGTAGATAACCATTCCTTAAAATCTCTAGTCATAATTTCTCCTCATTAGTGGTGTGTTGCTGTTGATACCATTTGATAGATACTAGTATCGCAGTTTTGTAATTGCTCTAACAAATTTTTAAACATAAAAGCTTCTTCATAATTTGTTTTTTCTTGTAGCATTAACAATCTTGCTAATAACATTAGAAAATTTAAACTATACTCTCCTTCATTATTCAAATCTTTTAAATCGGAAAATTTATTTTTTTGACTTGTTAATAATGTATCAATATTTAGCATCGTTACACGTTCTTCTTCTGATTTTATCGGTTTTGTATTATTCCAAAGCTCAATTAATAAATCTAAAAATTTCTTTGTTTTCTCTGGTTCTTGCTTCATTTTTATTAAGACATCAACTGCCCAATGTATATGTTTTGGAGTTCTTATATTTGACCAACGACCATTTTCTAGCTGTCGATATTTTATTAGTATATCATATTCGCTAAGACTACCTTGATATGCTGCTAAAATATATTTTCCGTTTACTCGTTCTACAAACAAAGGAACTAAATATCTATCTTCTCCTCGCACCTTATGTGTCATAAAATCTTTTAAATTTGCAATCTCATTCATATATTAATAATTCCTCACTAAAACTTCTGTAATTTTGCCTCTACCGTCTGCATTTGCATTGATTTGGCGAGAAGCAAAAACTTTTTTAATTTCGTAATTTGCATATAATTCGTTTACTAATTTAGTATCTGAATTTGAAAGCATAAATTTAACACCCATTGAATCCAATTCATCACAAACATCACGCAGTTTGAATTGCATATCAATATCAAAACCGTCTTTTGTATATGAAGTGAAACTTGAAGTTTCGTTTAACGGCACATAAGGTGGGTCAAAATAAACAAAATCACCCTTTTTAACCTTAGTTAAAATTTCTGAGAAATCGGCACACCTAATTTCAGTCTTTTTTAATAATTCAGAACAATTCAAAAGATTGTTTTCATCAATAATACGAGGATTTTTGTAATGCCCAAACGGAACATTAAACTGTCCTTGAGAATTTACTCTATACATTCCGTTAAAACAGGTTCTATTCAAGTAAATAAAACGACTTGCTCTTTCTACATCTGACAATTCTGCATATTTTTCAGTTCTATCAATATTTCGAATTTCTAAAAAATATTCTTTTGAAACTTCATGCTTGCCTAAATCCTCAATAAGTTCATAAACATTATCTCTAACAATCGAATAAAGGTTAATTAACTCCTCATTCATATCGGAAATATAAGCATTTTCAGGTTGCAATTCAAAAAATAACGCACCTCCGCCAATGAAAGGCTCAAAATAACGGTTGTAAGATTTTGGCATGTTTTTTAATAATTCAAACATAAGCTGACGCTTCCCGCCAACCCATTTAACAATTGGGTATGTTTCTTCTTTTAATTTTTCTAGAACTACTGCCATGCTTTATCTTTCTTCGAAAATACTTGCTCAAACCTTTTAACAGAAAGGTCTAAGTATTCTTTCTCTAAGTCTATTCCAATAAATTTCCTATCTAACTCTAATGCCATTATACCAGTAGTTGAGCTTCCTGTGAATGGATCGAGTATTAAATCGCCTTTATTAGTTGAGGCAAGGATTATGCGCCTTAACAATTCTAAAGGTTTTTGAGTCGGGTGTTTGCCGAATTCTTTTTCTGAAGGTTTTGGGGTATCTATTTGCCAAACCGAGCGCATCTGCTTATTTGGCTTTTTAAGGATGTCATCGCCCCAGTCCCCATTTTTCATTGATTCATAATTGAAAGTATGCTTACCTTTTGGGTCTTTTTTTGCCCATAATAAAGTTTCATGACTTGCCGTAAAATATCTGCAACTCATATTTGGCGAAGCGTTAGGCTTAAACCAGCAAATGTCATTTAGAATTTTAAAACCAGCTTTTTGCAAAGCAAAACCGCAAGCATAGATTGAATGATAAGTTCCTGATATCCAAATTGTACCGTTGGGTTTTAAAACTCTTTTACAAGCATTAATCCATTTTTGATGAAATTCAAAATCTTCGTCCAAGCCTTTGCTTTCATCCCATTTCCCTTTGTTAACAGAAACAATCTTGCCGGATTGACAAGTTATTCCACCATTAGAAAGCATATATGGCGGGTCTGCAAAAATCATATCAATAGATTCAGGAGTTGCTCTATTTAAAATTTCAATACAATCACCTTGAAATAAAGTTATGTCGTCTTTTTCATAAAACTTTTGCATGGATTAATTATAGTATAAACAAGCAAACAAATCTTTGAATGTGAAGGTACTTGTTCAAATTTATATAAAGTATTAATGATTCCTATTATCTTATAAAAAATACAAAAGAAATTTATAAAATACCCAAACATATTGAATAAAGTAATAAATACAGAGATAAAATGCTAATAAAGTTTTGGACAGAAATTTAGATTAAACTAAAATTTTTTGTTATAATGTTGCCATGATTAAAGATGCAACTTATTATAAAACCCTGATTATTGATGAATTTTTTAATGATTTAAATATAGATTTGCTTGTAACAGAAATTCCATATCTATATGGAAATAGAAAAGCAGATTTAGTAGTAATACATGACAATAAGTCAATTGCTTTTGAAATAAAAAGCGAATTAGATAATTTAACCAAATTAAATGAACAAATAAAAGATTATCAAGAAGTATTTAATGAGGTATACGTAGTTATAGCAGACAAATTTAAAACATCAAGGGAAATAACAAATTTACCTAAAAATATAGGGGTAATTGTTGAAAAAAATGGTAATTTTAAAATAAAACGAATTGCTAAATTTAAATCAATGCTTAGAAAAGATAAGACCGTTTATTTCTTACATAAAGATGAAATGTTAGAACATTTAAGTATAAATAAATATCTATCTATTAATGGAGTTAGAAAAAGGTTTTTAAATAAATTTAACAATAAAGAAGTCTATAATATTGTTTTATCAGCATTAACAAAAAGATATAATGATAAATTTAAACTATTTTGTTTTGATAGAGGTAAATATACACATAAAGAAGATTTAAAAATGCTTACAGGTCTAAAACAAGGGTTGAACTTGTTCTAGAACATAAAATTGTCATATACAAATTAGCTCTAACTGAAATCCAAAAAGAAGGTGCATTCCCATTATTTTCGCCTTTTGATTTTAAATCTATTTGTTCATCACCCCAAATATTTAAATTATTAATTTGTTTATAATTTGAGGCATTCTTAACAAGTTTTGCTAATTCTTCATAAGCATCACTGTTGTTTTTGTTTTTTTTGTCAGAAGAAGCTCTTCTGTAAGAATATTTTAGTACCTTTGAATTTTCGATATAATCAATTCTTGGTATCCAGCCACCACCACTTGTAGGGTACTTTACCGGATGTAAAGATGCATAATCACCAAAATAAATATTGGAATATTTTTTTGTATTTTTGATATATGAATACAATAATTCTTCTTGAGCTTCCATGCTATATTCTGGTATTGGTCTAACATAACTTGGAAAACTTGAAGATACAGGTATAACAGCTTTTAAATGATTAGTATTTGTAATTTTTGCTAAACAATCATCAATAATCAATTTATATTTTTCAAATTCACTAATAAATCCGAAGTCCAATATCAAAATAAGTTTATTTTCGCCAATTTTTTCAACTATTTTATCTATAATACTTTGAATAATAGTATTAGCAGATAAATTATGAACGTTAAATAAATTTGAACATTTATCTGGATCATTAAATTTGAATGCAGAAATTTTTAATGCAAGGTATTTAAATTCTTTATTTAATTCTTCAATTTGTAAAAAAGTATCAGCAATATAATTCGTATCAAATTGGATTGTAGGGATAACCAACTGCTTAAAATTTTCATTTTTTGTTAGAAATTTTCTCCATTCTTGATAACCGTTTTCTGGATTTTTAATAACATTAATTCCATCATACATTAAACTCTCATCATCAGTAATATCTAAAATAAACGGTCGATTTTTTACTAAGGATAAAATGCTTTCAATTTTCTTATTAATATCACCAGGTCTAATAACTCCAGCTAGTGTTTTATGTGTTTTGGGATATTTATAACTTCTAGCTCCAGTCATTTCTATAATTGGCAATATATTATCTTTGATGGTATCATTAAGTTTCTCATAAGCCTTATTTTCAGAAGGTCTCGTCTTTAATATAGGCATATATCTAAAAGTTCTTTTCATATTAGTACTCCGAAATATATTTTAACTTGTATGCTCTATATCTTATAGCAGCAGACGATACTCCAAATTTTTTAGAAAGTTCTTCAATATTATTTATTCCACTCTTGATATATTCATCAAATTTATTTTTAGGCATTAGTAAATTTGCAGCATATTCACTTGCTTCCATTTCTATGTCTGAATTTTCTGTATCTCTAAATAATACTTGATCAATATGCGACCCAGATAATAGTATATCACGGTGTTTAATAAAATGTCCTAATTCATGAGCAATTGTAAAATTTTGCCGTAGTTTACTTTCCCATTGATTTAAATAAATAGCCCACTCATTACTACTTATTCTTTCGATAAAGCCAGAAATATTTCGGTCTAAGTCTGCTTCATGCACTTTTATATTGAATAGTCTTTCAACTACACTTTTAATATCTAAAGGATTGGTTTCAATACCTAATTCTTCTGATTTTTTGTAAATTTCATCTATACTAGATCCTTCACAAATACAATTTTCATTTGTTTTTTCTTTTGGTGTCGTATTACCTGTTTCTAAATAATTTAACCAATCTTGTTCATCAATATTAGTTGCCATTTTCAGCTCCTACTATATTTAAACTTTTAGCATTTTGTTCAATAATTCGTTTAATTCTGTTGTCTAATTCTTCATTATCAATAATATTATTTAATATTGCGTCTGTTAAACTTTCCATAATATCATCCTTTTGATCACTAAATACCTTATCAGTTTGTTTTTCAATAAGTAATTTAATTTTATCATTGAAATCATCATGTTTGATTTTATTCTCAACATGTTGTTCTGCTTCATATTTAATTTTACTTTGAAATGACACAAATGACACAATACCAAATACACCTATAATAGCAATTAAAAATGATATTAATGCATTATAATATTCAAGTATATTTTCATATAAATCTTTTGTGCTTACAATTTTATTTTTTTCTAATAATTGAGACAAAGCTATTTTATCCTTTGGAGCTAATTGTTCATTTGTAACAGTTACAGTATATTGATCTTTTAAAAAAGTATTTATCCCAGGACAATGTTTAAGAAATACCGAACATATTCCAAACGCAAATATTACTGTAAAAACAAGACCAACAGCAACGCTACATCCATTTAAAAAATTATTTATAATTTTTTCTTTTAAGTTCATACATTCCCTTATTTTGTTGATATAATGAATTATAACACAAAAATTATTTAGTTCATGTTTTGGGAATTCGCAAATTTATATATTTTCAACAAATATTTAAGTTTATACTTGCAATTTAATATGTCCATCTTAATATTTTTCATATATCGGTAAGTAAAAAGAGCAGTTGAATTTTTTATAAAGATTGCTAAATATGTGAAATTATAAGCTCAAAATACTTGTTTTTACTGTTACAAATAATCATCTGTAGTGTTACTTTACACTCAAGTTGTAAAATAATTAATGTAAAAGTTAATTAGGAGAAAACAATGGAAGAAGTAAGAATTGATTTGAGAATACCTGATGATAAACGTGATAAAGAAATGAAACGAAGTGCTGAACTTTGTTTCAAAATTAATCATACAATGCCGGGTACTCCCGAATGCAGAGAGTTAATTGAAGACTTATTCAGCCAAGGAGTTGACAAAAGCACAACAATCAATCCGCCCGTATTTGCATTATTGGGCGATAAAATAAAACTCGGTAAAGGTATTACACTGATGAACGGTTTTAAATGTATGTCTTCAGGCGGACTTACAATTGAAGATGATACATTGATAGCCATAAATTGTACTATTCTGACAAACAATCACGATTTTTATGACAGACCCGTAATCACTTGTAAACCTGTACATATAAAGAAAAATGTTTGGATTGGTGCAAACGTAACTATTTTACCTGGAGTAACAATAGGCGAAAATGCTATAGTCGGAGCATGTTCTGTTGTAACAAAAGATGTTCCGGATAATGCAGTTGTTGTCGGAAATCCTGCAAAAGTTATTAAATATCAGGATGGAGAAAAATTTCAGAAATAAGAAAGCCTGTATAGGCTTTCTTATTTTAAGCTTTTATTATAGCTTTTTTAACCAATTTTCAAGTTCTTTATCAGTTTGAGAGTCACCTTTTCCGTAAACAACAAAAGGAGTGAGAACTTTTGCACCTTTTGCAAGCTGACCCATCTCTTGAGCAATATTGTACTTACCCCCGCCGCCATGAGTTATGAACGGAACTATTGTTTTACCTTCAAAATTATTTACTTCCAGAAAAGTCATTACAGCAGGAGCCATAGTATACCACCATGCGGGAGTACCGACAAAAATCACGTCATATTCACTGACATCGCCATTGTCTTTTAATTCAGGATGAATATTTTCATCATGCTGTTTCTTTGCAACCCCGTATGCTGCTTCATTATAATCAGTCGGATATGGAACAGCTGTTTCTATTCTGAACATATCTCCGCCGACTTGTGAATGAATTTTTTCGGCGATAAATTTTGTGTTACCGCCCCATGAAAAATAAGCAACCAGAATTTTTTTATTATCCATAATATCTCCTTTGTTGTTTTGTGTGATAGCATAAGCAAATCCTGCGACAAATAATATAGTTAAAACAATTAATACACTTAACTTAAGCATAACCCCTTGTATTGAAGATAATGCAGAAATTGTTGCAATCTCTCTTTCCTGATAAGTTAAAACACCTCTTGCAAAAATATCGGCAAATAAATGTTCTTTCAAATACTGATCTATTGCGGGCGCAAATTCCAAAACTCCGCCTTTAATATGTCCGCCGGTCAACTCAACCTGAACATTATCACCATATGCAAATTTGTCCGTTTCCTTCGGCAAAACTTTACCTTCGCTCCCTGCTTTAACATCTTTTCTTGCATCTGCGACTTTCATAAAAGTATTCAATGCATTAAGACTTCTCGGGGAAACCGCAATAAGCATACATCTGAACAAGAATTTCTTTAATCTCGTTTGCTGTCAATCCTGCATCAAGTCCTTTAATTAAGGGCTCTTTCCAGATTTTGTAAATCACCGTTTGCAGTGTAAGATGCAATCATTACAATATTCTGCTGTTTGTTATTCAAACTCTCAGCCATACAATTACCTCCTGATAATATTAAAACCATAACAATTAACGCAATTATTTTCTTCATATAAATCCTCACATTTACCAATAATTATATTATTCAATATTTTGAAAAAATTTTAAGACCTAATTCGACCTTTTTCTTATCTGATTCTATCATTTGCATAAAAACGGCAAACATCTTTAAAAGATGTTTGCCGAATTAATTTATAATTTTAGTTCTATTGAATTTTACCTGCTTTTTTCAAGTTTGTATAAGCAATAGTTGCAACTGATGCCTGCGGATCATATTGTGCAATGTCTTCTTTAATTCTTGATTCGGGTAAATAATGTCTGAAAGCAAATTTGTACTGTTCATACGGATTGCCGTTTACTCTTTCCAACACATTAGCAGCAGCATTTGTTACAACACCGTTTTCATTAGTTGCTGGAATGATAATACCGAATTTATCTTTCATAATATCGACAGGAACCCATTGAGCACCGTCTTTGCTAACCAAAGATTCTCTTGCATCTCTGATAAATGCATGTTCGCCGCCGCCAAAAATAGATTCGACATTACCTTTACCTACCATTTTTCCGTAAGTTTGAGCATAATCTTCAATCTGGCTTACCCCACGGGTTAAAACTGTCGGGAACGGGCAGTCTGCAAGAATAAATCCGTTAGGGAATTCTGCACTGGGCGGACATTCTTTACCTCTCAAATATTGAGTATATTCTGTCGGAGTTGTTGCAAATCCGCGTAAGCCGTGTTTTTCTACAACATCTCTTGCAGCTTTATCAACACCGCAGTCACTGTGTGCAAATGCAAAACCTATATCTTCACTTTTTGCACCCAATTCTTTTAAATATTTTACAATCGGTTCAAAAAAGTCTGTAATTGCACCTTCATATTTAGCGGATAATTCTTTTTTGGTAAGTGAAGAACCGCCTCTAACCTGCTCAGGTTTAATATTACTGTTGCCTACAGCTCCGAAAATATGCGCAGGCTGTTCTCCGTAAGCACCTTTCCACAATTGTTCAGTAGTTAATTCGGCAGGTCTGTCAGCCCAGCCGAGCATTTTAAACCCTTCAGCTTTCGGGAATACTACGGGCAAACGCCAGTTATCAGCCATTACAGCAGTTCCCAAAGATGTTTCTTTAATTGCGGCATTTTTCGGCAATATTCCTCTTACCATATCAAAAGCACCTGCAGTATCACCTGCCATAAGTTTATCAAGCATACCTTTGATACCGGTACTTATTTGAGGATTTTGCGAATCAATATTTTCAGAAATAGTCTTAATTAATATATCTTTTTGAGTTAAACCCATATTTTTTAAACGTTCAACCGATGCTGAAACATCAGGTGATTTTTTTACAAGATTAGCAAATAAATTTGCATCAACATCTCTACACAAAGCGGGTCCAATATTCATATAAATTCCTTTCGTTACACACTACACGCAAATTAAAAACTATAAACAATAAAAATTGCTTAATTATTAATACAGTATTAATATTTTTTAATATATTAATTTGACAAAAAACTATTATTGTAATAGTATAAATTCGGAAAAAGGGAAAATTTTAAATGATTTACACTAACACAATGATGATGCAAATGATGATGCAAAGCCTTATAAGAGGTGGTCATTGTTGTGCAAATCGAATGTGTTAATAAGATTTAAACAAGATTTCAAAGACCGCCTCTAAGAGGCGGTCTTTTTTAGTATGAAAATAAGGGAAAAGGAATATGATAACAAAAGTAAACGGATTTACTCCAACAACAAAACACTTAGACAAATTTTTAAAATCTCAGGAAAACCTCTCACACACAAGATTTATTCAAGGAACATTGACAAACTGGTTTCCAAAAGCAGTCCTGTCAAGAAGTCTTATTGATTTTAGCGAATTTACGTTTCTTGAATTTTTGGAATCGGGAATATTTTATTTTGCAGCTCCATTTTTTGGCGAACATGCATTCAGAAACGGTATTTTCAAAAAAATTCAGCCTAAAAAACTTCAAAAAACAATTACAAAAAATATCCCGAAAAGTCTTGAAGAAATCAAAAAATCAAAACTTGATAAAGAGGTAAAAAATAGACTTACAACAACAAAAGGCGGTATAATTTTAGGCTGTATAACAATTCCTGCAATGGAATATGCACTCGGATTTGCCAAAAACCTTTTTACATTAAAAGTTTTCAAAGTTAGTGATTTTAATAACGTCGCAAACTTAAACAAAGAAAAAACCGAAAACACACAACAGCAAAAACGTGTTGAAACTCATGCAAAAAGTGTTTTGCTAAAAACAGGACTTCTTTCAGCAGGCGGCATCGGTGCAGGTTTGCTTTTGGCAAGCAAAGGACATAAATATAAATCTGCGCGTAAATTTTCGGAAATTCTCCTTGAACCGGGCGAACAAATCTCAAAATTGTTTAACATAAAATCAGAAAAAACAAATAAATTCCTAAAAGAGTATCTCAAACTTGATTTTGTAAACAACAACGGCAAACTCGCGCTAAGCAAAGGACAGCTTGCAGTAACTTGTATTACGGGTTTATTCGGATATTCAAGTGCCGCAAAAGACAGAGGTAAACTTGATTTTTATGAAGTTTGGACACGAGTTCCGCTTGTAGTTTTATACACAATTTTCGGCTCATCAATCCTTGATGCAGGATTTAAAAAATATCTTGCAAATAAAGGTAAATTCCCCGAACTTATAAAACGCGATAAAAAAGGTAATATCCAAAATGTTCCGACCCGCCAAGAATTACCGCAGATAGCAGAAAAACTTGCAAAAGCAAATAACACATCAGCAGAGACAGAACTTGCAAAACTCATCAAACAAAAATCAATAATAACAGGAGTTCCGTTCTTATTCAGTCTGGTTGCAATGGGCTTTACATTAAGCGCAGTTTCAAGGATTTGGACAAAATACAGATACGATCATCAGCAAAAACCTCAGAATATTGCCGAATTAAATCCGAGTTTTCAAGGATTTAAAGTTGATTTAACAACAAATAAACCCTAAAATATATTTTTATAGTAAAATATGATTAACAAAAGAAAGGGACTATTATGTTGACCAAAAATTCAAATGTTACAGTAAAATTTTCAGGCGTGGATTTTGGAAAATATTCTTCTAAAGTTTCAGAATTCGTAAGCGAATTTTCATCACGCGCTAACAAAAAAGGACAATTCTTAAACTGGGTAAATTTACCTTCAGAACAAGCTAAAAGAGTTGACGAAATTTATGAACTTGCAGAAAGTTTAAAATCAGCAACTTCTGCAACAAAATTAAGCGTAATGGGTATCGGCGGTTCAAAACACACTGTTGAACACATGCTTTCAATCAACGGTTTGAACGTAAAAGGGGATGCAATAGAATTTTATTCAGATGTTGACAGCGCAAGCTTGGAAAGATTTTTATACAGATTAGGCAACGACGTTTTATCATCAAACTACCTTATCGCATCAAAATCAGGTTCAACTTTTGAAACTAAAGACGGTTTCTTAAGAGTTCTTGAAATGTTGAAAGATGCATACATTGCTAAAGGACAATCAGAAGAAGAAGCTCTAAAATCTGCTAACAAACACTTTATCGCAGTAACTGACGCTAACGCAGAAAAAAGCGAACTCAGAAGAACTTCTAACGAAAACGGCTGGTTAGGCGATCTTTACATCCATGATGATGTAGGCGGACGTTTCTCAGCATTTGACGATCACGCTTTGTTCACACTTGCTTATGCAGGAATGAAAAAAGAAGATATGATTACAATGTTGAATTCAGCTCAAGAAATTTCAACAGAATCTTTAACTGCAGATTTGTCAATCAATGATGCATTAAAAGAAGGTATTTTCTGGGCAGATGCAAAAATGAACGGTACAGAAGCTTCAGTTCATCAGTATATGGGTTCAATCTTTGAAAACACTGTATATTGGCATGCTCAAATGCAAAATGAATCTGTTAAAGATACATTGAAACAGGTTGCAAAAGTTCCTGATGCAATGCACCACTCAGCAGAAGCACACTTCAACCCTGCAAACAAATTGGCATTTGCTCTAACTGTTCCGCAAGATAACGGTGTTTGCAGAGAAAATGCTGAAAGCTACATTGATGCTTTGACAAAATCTTATGAAGTTTCAGGAAACTTCTTCTTGGAAACTGCTCAAACACGCACTATGGGCTTAACTCCTGCAACAGCAGGTGCGCTGACTCAATTAAGAGCATTCGCAACAGTTTATCAGGAAATCGTCACAAAAATCATGTCAGGAATTGAATTCCCTGAAGTTTTGGACAGCGTATTACAACCGCACGTAGAATTCTATAAAAAGAATTTAAAAGGCGGAGTAGTTGTTCCGGGCAGAATTTCAAAATAATTATAAGGGGGCTTTGCCCCCTTCTTTTAAGGAGTTTTATGAAAATAGGGATTATCGGTTTAGGGCTAATCGGCGGCTCGTTATTTAAAGATTTAAGAAAAAATTATGATGTAATCGCTGTTTCAAAATCACAAAACGGGGAAAATATTTATAAAACCTATGATGTTTTAAAAGACAGAGACTTGGTATTTGTCTGCACTCCGATGAACAAAACTCTTTCTGTACTTGATGAACTGGAAGGTATACTTTCACCGGAAACTGTTGTGACAGACGTTTGCAGTCTGAAAAAATTTGTCTGCCAAAAACAACGACCTTATAAATTTATTCCCTCACACCCGATGGCAGGAACAGAACACAAAGGATTTGAAAACTCTTTTGAAGGACTGTTTAAAGGTGCAAAATGGGTCATTACGGGAGAAGAAAATCCGCTTTTGACAGAAATAATCAATTTTGTCGGAGCAAAACCCGTTTTTACAACAGCGGAAAAACACGACGAAGCTGTTGCAATGATTTCTCACATGCCGATGGTAATCGCGCAAGGCTTAATGCTTTGTGCAAAAGACAATCCGCTGGCACTCGAAATTGCGTCAAGCGGATTTCGCGATATGACAAGACTTGCACTCTCCAACGAGGAAATGGCTTGTGATATGGTTTCTATGAATTCACAAAATATAGAGCAGGCAATTTTGAAACTTTACAAATCAATCGGAGAATTAACAAACGGCGACTATCCAAAGACAATCGCCGAAGTTAAAAATATTCGTTCAAAAATGTTTAATTAGCAAACGCTTGTGCAATTGATTTCACATAATCAGGTCTTAAAATACCTTTTTCTGTGATAATACCTGCAATTAATTCATGCGGAGTTACGTCAAATCCGGGGTTAATTATATTAACCTCAGGCGCACAGATAATTTTGCCGTTAATATGCGTAACTTCTTCTCTTGAGCGTTCCTCTATCACAATTTCGTCACCTGTTTTGATACTTGTATCAATTGTTGACAAAGGTGCAGCAACATAGAAAGGTACATTGTGATATTTTGCGGCAATTGCAACCGTATAAGTTCCGATTTTGTTTGCAGCGTCGCCGTTTGCGGCAATTCTGTCAGCACCGACAACAACCATATCAATCATACCTTTTTTCATAAAATATGAGCACATACCGTCAGTGATTAAAGTTGTCGGAATACCGTCCATTGTAAGCTCTAAAGTCGTAATTCTTGCACCCTGTTGACGAGGACGGGTTTCATCTGCAAAAACCTGAACAGTCGGGTCGTTTGCAAAAGCAGAACGCACAACACCCAGTGCAGTTCCGTAACCTACAGTAGCTAAAGCCCCTGCGTTACAGTGAGTTAGAATTGTTGCCCCTTTTGGAACAACTTCTGCACCGTAATCACCAATTTTTTTGTTAATTTCAATATCTTCATTTTCAAGTTTTATACCGTTTTGTTTTAATTCTTCAACAATTCCCGCGATATCAGATGTTGAATTTTCAATAATTTCTTTTTGTTTTTTAACAGCCCACATAAGATTTACGGCTGTGGGACGTGATGTTGCCATATAATCAGCTTTTTCAAGTAATTTTTTAACAAATTCATCACGGCTCAAATTTTCTTTTGCAAGTTCCTGCGCATACAAAACAACGCCATGCGCACCTGCAACACCAATTGCCGGAGCTCCTCTGACAATCATTGTTTTGATTGCATCAAACATTTGCTGACCTGTTTTGATATTCACATACTCAAAATGTTCGGGTAAAATTGTCTGATCAACCATTTTTGAATAATTATCCACCCATTCTATAGTTTTAATTTTTGATTTAAATTCTGCCATTTTATCTCCTTACAAGTTCTAAAACATAAAAAGTCAAAAATCCCGTAAATGCATTAACCGTTGCTCCCAAAACACTCATAAAAAGTGACAATACAACAAGTATAAAAAAGTTTGCATTCATCAGGGTTATACCGATACCGTAATTTGCACTCAAATGGAAAAATTTCATCAAAATAACGGAAATCGGAATATAAATTATCGAAAATCCCAAATAAGCAACCGCACCCGCAATTGCACCGACAATAACGCTTTCTTTAATTGATGATAAAGAAAGACAATTATATTTAATTAAAATCCAAATCACCAACGGTGCAACAAAACAGAATAAAAATACGAATGAAAAAGTTCCGATAAACGGGATTAGAGTTACAAATCCCAAAATTGCACCGAAAAATGCGCTCAAAATTGAAATTCGTTTCAATAAAATAAAATCAATATTCATAAAGCTATCATACCATAACCGAACGCGTATGACAAATTGCAATCGCAATTGAATCCACAGTATCGTCAAGTTTCGGTAATTTATCAACCCCGAGCGACAGTTTAACCATCTGCTCAACCTCTTTTTTATCCGCGCGGCCGTAACCCGTCAAAACTTGTTTAACCTCCATAGGCGTGTATTCAAAAACAGGAACATTATACTTTTCAAGCACTGCAAGAATTACACCGCGTGCGTGTGCAACAGGCATAACTGTAGTTTGGTTTCTAAAGAAAAACAATTTTTCTATCGCGCAAACATCAGGTTTATATTTGTCGATAATTACATTCATATCTTCCCAGATTTCCAAGAGTCTTGCGGGTTCTTTTTTATCTTTGGAAGTTTGAACAGAACCCGAATGCAAAAGCACAGGGGTATTTCCGTCATACTCAACAACGGAATAACCGACTATTGCCATACCGGGATCTATACCGAGAATTTTCATATGAAAATTATAACATAATTATTACATCAAGTCTTTAGTTTTTACATTAAACTCATATTCGTTGATGTGCATAAATTTTTCAACAAGTTTTCTAAACTGGTCTTTTACGGACAAAGTAACTTCCTTGCCGTCTTTACGTGCAACTAAAGCAAACTGGCGTTTATCGTCTTTAAAAACTTTTTTGTACACGACTTCCATATCATCAGTACCAAAATTGTTAAATCTGCCTAATTGTTCTTCAAAAGCATCAAAGCGTCTTTCTCTGCCGATACTCTGATATAATTTTTTAGCAGAAGTTGTAAAATCACTTGAAACTCGTGCTTGAAAATTTGGTTGAGAATTGTTAATTGAATTTACTTGCATATTTATACTCCTTTTTTGCATGAAAATCGGTAAATATAAATTTTTGCGCGCAAATTAACAATTATTTACATTAAAGCTTTCTTCCAAGCGACAAACCCGCAGGCAAAGGAAGAACTACATTTTCATAATTAGAATCAGCATTTATCGCATCAATAAACGGTTTACATTTTGCCTCGTGTGACAAAACGTTATCACAAGCAATAATCCCGCCTTTTTTCAAATGTTTATCTATAAATTCAAAATACTTGATATACTCGGATTTGTTTGCATCAACAAACGCAAAATCAATCTCAAAATCCTCAGGTAAATATTCCAAATGCATCAAAGCTGAACCCTGCAAAGTTGTGATTACATCATCAACTCCGCAGGTTTTGAAATTTTCTTTTGCAACATCAAGGCGTTTGTCATAAAATTCAATTGTGGTAAGGTGTCCGCCGTTTTCTTTAACAGCTTTGCCGAGCCAAATTCCCGAATATCCGTTAGAAGTTCCGATTTCCAACACATTTTTAGCTTTTTTGTCACGGATTAACGTGTACAAGAATTCTGCCGTAACACGCGAAATATTCCAAAACTGTTTCTGCGTTTTTTCCAGCTCTAATAATACTTTTTGGGTTTGCCCGTCAAATTTATTTAACAATTCTTTTACCCTCTCTGACGACTTTATTTAGATTTAACATTGTTTGGAGAAAGCTTCTTCACCTTTTCAGTCACTACAATCGAATTTGCGGGAATATCAATCGGAACAGTTTTTATAACCGTATTTGTTCCCAAATCAAATACAGTATACAAAGATGCTTTTGTATCAGTGATAAGCGCAATATTCGTATTTTTTATGTGCGAAATCTTTGTTGAAAAACCGTTTGTGCCAAGATAAATCGAGTTTGTTAATTCATCGGTTTTTGCATCCAACACTTGAATAGAATTATCCCCTGCACCGAGAATATAAATTCTGTCGTGGAATGCAATCATATCAATAGGTTTGTCGCAAATTTCGGTTTCCGACATAAGCCCGATTGTATCATAATCGATTATTGCAAGGCGGTTTTTTGTTCTGCTTGTAATATAAATTTTGTTGTTTGAATAAAGAATTTTAGAAACATTCGGGAATCTTCCGATTTCTTTTAACAAATAATTATTATCAAGCTCAATTGCCCAAATATCGCGGGTTTTCTTGTCATAATAAAACAATTTCGTTCCGTCATCAGACAGAGTTAATTTTTCGCACATACCCGTAATCTTAATCTGTTTTGACAAAGTCATTGTTTCAAGATTAAGCAAATAAATTGATGAATCCAATGAGCTTGAAATATAAGCGACATTTTTATTTTTGTCAATTAAAATCTCATCGGGCTGAGTTTTTGTATAAACCTGTTTTATAATTTCATCATCAGCAAGCGAAATTATATCCACAGAAGGTTTGTCATAAGATGTAACAAGCAAAAATTCATTATTATATGCTTTCATTGAAATCGGCACGTTATTTTGTTTTAAAGAATATTCGGGAGTTTTTGCACCCATGTTCAAAACCTGAATATTTTTAGAATAAGGGGATGATACATAGAAATTTTTGTTTCTCAATGCAGGAATTTGTGCCAGAGTTTTTAAAGTTGTACCGTTAAGCTGTGTCACAACAGGTTTTGTGCGTTCAATTCTTATCCCGGGATCATTAATTGTCGGAATATGAAGATTTCCGATAATTGATTTTAAGTTATCGGGAATTACCAGACCTTTCGGCACTAACAAATCCTGAGGAAGCAAACCTGTTCTGACTTCCAACGGAGGATTTGCCATTGAATAAACAGTTCTGTTACCTTTTGTATCTGTCATAACTTTCAAGAGTACAAAATCGTTATTGAAAATTACAATATTCGGTTTTGACGCAAGAGTTTTTGACGCGGGAACTGTTTCTTTTATACCAAGCGTTTCAGGTTCAAGGATTTTTGCCGGAAACAACGGCAAATAAACCGTATTATCAGGCAAAATTACAAGTCCGTCAAAGCGGAAATTTGTTTTAGGGAAATCATTATTGATTACCTGTTGAACATTTTCAGGAATTGTCGCTGAAAATGCGGCAGTTGATGTCATCAAAATTATTCCCAAACAAATTAAAAGCTTACGCATGAAACACTCCCTTAACTTTATCCATCACAGAAAAATGATGAGATTTTACACCGTGTTGAATTTCATATAATTTTTTATATAAGTTTCTTTCTTCATCAGAGAGTTTTGTCGGTGTAACGACAGAAACAACGATAATATGGTCGCCTCTCTGTGACGGTTTTGCAACATAAGGAACACCTGCACCTTTTACTTTGATTGTGTTTCCGCTCTGAACACCTGCCTGAACAGCAATTTCTTTCTCGCCATCAAGAGTTTTGATAACAACCTTGTCGCCAAGAACTGCCTGAGCCGGTGTAATATCAAGTCTTGTATATACATCGTTTCCGTCACGCTTGAAGTAATCGGAAGCTTTAACATGCAAGACTACATATAAATCTCCTGCAGGCCCGCCGTTTGTACCCGCATCACCTTCGCGGGAAACTCTGATTTTAGACATATTATCAACCCCTGCAGGGATTTTGATTTTAATTTTCTTTTCTTTTTCGACTTTTCCATGTCCTCCGCAAGCTTTACAAGGATTTGTAATCTTTTTACCTGCACCATGACAATCGGGACAAGTAACAATCTGCGAAATAGCACCCAAAGGTGTTCTCATAACCTGCTGAACCTGACCTGTACCGTGACATGTCGGACAAATTACGGGTTTTGTTCCTTTTTGAGCACCTGTTCCACCGCATTCGGTACAAACTTCCAAATGGTCAAATGTAATCTCTTTTTCACATCCGAAAACTGCCTGTTCAAAATCAATTTCAATATCAAGTCTTAAATCGTCACCTTCCATCGGAGCGTTAGGATCAGGACGTCCTCCGCCAAATCCGAAACCGCCCATTCCGCCAAAGAACGAATTAAAAATATCATTCAAGTCGCCAAAACCGCCCGCAAACGGTCCGCCTGTATCAAAACCTGCATTTTTCAAGCCGTCTTCGCCGTATCTGTCATAAGTTGCACGTTTGTTATCATCAGACAAAGTTTCATAAGCTTTGCCGAGTTCTTTAAATTTTTCCTCTGCATCAGGGGCTTTATTAACATCGGGGTGCAATGTTCTGGCTTTTCTTCTGAAAGCCGATTTTATTTCATCTTTGGAAGCGTCTTTTGAAACGCCCAATATTTCATAGTAATCTGTCATTAATCCTTCCCTATTCCGATAATATTATTTTACCATGCAAAATTAATCTTGTGAAGTTGCAACATTTACAAGCGTAGGTCTTAAAACCTTATCACCCATTTTGTAGCCTTTTTGCAATTCATTAATAACAGTATGTTCAGGATGCTCTGCTGATGGTGTCTGCATTACGGCCTCATGGAAATTAGGATCAAATTCTTTTCCCTCAGCTTCAATTTCTTCAAGTCCGAGTTTTTTCAAAGCTTCAACGGTCTGCTTGTGAACCAAATCAAAACTTTCTTTAACTTTTTGACAATCTTCAACACTTTCAAGTGCTTTTTTACCGCGTTCAAAGTTATCAAGAACTTCAATCATTTTTTTAAGCGCACTTTCCGTACCGAATTTCAAAAGTTCTTCGCGCTCATGTTCCTGACGTTTACGGTAGTTGTCAAAATCTGCCGCAAGCCTTAAATATTGATTATTTAACTCATCAAACTTTTTTTGAAGTTCGTCGTCCTCTTTTTTTGCTTCCTCTTGAATTTCTTCTGCATTCTCCTCAGCAGAAGCTTCGTTAATTTGTTCGTCTAAATCGTCATTTTTAAACGGATTATTGCTTTTTTTATCGTGTTTATGTGACATTTTCTTTCCCTCTTGAATATATTATAAGTTATCAAGGCTCATAAACAAGAAAAATTTATTATTTTTTAATATTTAATTTCTTTACATAATTTAACTTATTTACACCAAGTTTGTATAGTTGTATTATTATAAGTATAGTTAGATATTTTTTACAGGTAAGATAAATTGACAGATAAATATTATATAAAAGGCGGTACCCCTTTAAGAGGTGAAGTTTCAATAGGCGGGGCAAAAAATTCGGTTTTAAAATTAATGGCTGCCGCATTATTGGCTAAAGGTGAAACAAAGATTTATAACGTCCCCGATTTAACTGATGTTGAAATTATGCTCAGCGTTATTGCAGAATTGGGCGCAAAAACATCTTATGACAAAATTGAGAAATCAGTTACAATCGACGCGACAGATTTGACAAGCGTTACTGCAAAATATGAACTGGTAAGCAAAATGAGAGCTTCATTTATCGTTCTCGGAGCTTTAGTTTCAAGATGCAAAGAAGCAATCGTTGCACTCCCCGGCGGTTGTGCAATCGGCGAAAGACGCGTTGATTTCCACATCAAAGGTTTGGAAGCACTCGGAGCTAAGATAAAAATCGAAAACGGCTATGTTCACGCAAAAGCTTCAAAACTTGCAGGCGCAAATATCTATCTTGATATCCCGTCAGTGGGCGCAACAGAAAACCTTATGCTTGCATCAATTCTTGCAGAAGGCTCTACAACAATTCAAAATGCTGCACAAGAACCTGAAATCGTTGACCTTGCAAACTTCTTAAACACAATGGGTGCAGACGTTAACGGAGCAGGAACTTCCGAAATCGTTATCAACGGCGTTAAACAAGAAAATTTACACGCTATTGAATACACTACAATTCCCGACAGAATTGAAGCCGGTACGTTTATGTCAGCGATTATCGCAACAAAGGGTAAAGCAATTATTAAAAACGTTTTCCCTGCGCATTTGACATTCTTTACGGATAAACTTTTAAAAATGGGCGCAAATATTAAACTTATCGAACCCAATTCTTTAGAAGTTTCATGCAGAAATAAATTAAATTCTATCAACTTTGTAACTCAGCCGTATCCCGGTTTCCCTACAGACTTACAATCAATGGCAATGACACTTTTGACAACCGCAAACGGAGTCGGAATTATCACGGAAAGCTTGTACGAAAACAGATTTATGCAAGTTCCCGAACTGCGCAGAATGGGTGCTGATATTCACCAAGACAGAAACCACGCGATTATCAAAGGGGTTAAAAAACTTACAGGCGCAACTCTTTGTGCAAGTGACCTGAGAGCAGGTGCATCACTTGTTGTTGCGGCATTAATGGCTGACGGGAATTCCACTATCGAAAAACTACATCATATAGATAGAGGATACGAAAATTTCGAAAGTAAGTTAAGATTATTAGGAGCGAAGATAGAGAGAAAAAATGAAGAAATCATTCAGACTCCTGTCGAACCTAAAATTACGGAGGGCTTACTCTAATGTCACCTGCATACAAACGCTGGTACGATCACGATCCATTATTGCTGGAAGTCATTGAGCTTTTAAGAAATTATCAAACGGAATTAAGAGCACAAGCTGAAATTTTCCTGCAAAAAATTGAAGAAAAAGTTTCAAAAGAAACTGTAGATAAATTTTATGCAATGGTCAAACCGGTAAATGCAAATAACCGTTGGTACGATAAAGACCCTGTTATTTCCAAAACAGTTGAAATTTTAAGAATTGTACCGCCTGAAGCTCAAAAAATATGCGCTCAAAACTTTATAAGAACCCTGAAAGAAATGGGAATAGAATACGAGCCAAAAACAGAAACGTAGCCGTTTCATCCGCCACTTGTGTTTTGGTTTGATTTTACGGATATTGACAAAAAAAGATGGTTTTATAAAACCATCTTTTTTGTTATCCTATCCCTAATTTCCTTGATTTCCTAAAACTTTTTCTCTTTTTCCAATTTCCTGATTGATTATCTAACGACTTTTGAAACGAAGTTTACTGCTTCAAAAAATGAATCTTTTACAAACTCTTTTGCCAAAGTTTTGATTGGTCTGTTCTCAATTACATCGAATACGTAGAAGATTGGATCTTTTGAGTTATTGAAACGCATTCTTTTATCGTTTTTACCGATGAATGTATAATCTTCCAAGTTTTCACTTGTAATATCTTTAATGCTTACTTTCTTTATTTTATTACTTCTTACCAAAGTTCCGAATTGACCGTTTGCCATTTTCTTTTTCTCTCTCTTATCTCTTACATATATATAAAGGATATAAGTTCAAAAAAATTGCCTTTTGGGTTTTGGTTAAGTTTACAATTTGTAATATTCTATTCACCAAGCTCTATAATATCATCTTCGTTGGCGGTTAAGTTTTTACCGATTGATTTTTCAAGTTCTGCTTTTGCGGAATTATACTGGTACAATGCGTTGTAATAACTCAACTGAGCCTGCTGATAATTTATTTGTGCATCTTTAAGCTCGGTCGGACTTGCTTCGCCTACTCTGTATCTGCCGTAAGAAAGTTCATAATTTTCTTTTGACTGTTTTACGTTAAGCATAGCAACAGGCATTTGGTTTTTCTTTTCCTGAAGCTTCAAAAATGCATTTTGAATTTCTAAATAAATCTGATTTTGGGTATTTTTAGCATTTGCAATTTCTTTGTCATACAAATATCTTGCTTCTTTAATTTCATTTTTAATCAACATTCCGTTAATTGTCGGGAAGTTTAAATATCCGCCGAAATTATAACCATAGTTAGAATTCCAGCTTTTACCGCCTCGCTGGTACTGTCCTTCAACAGACAAAGTCGGAAAATATGATTTTTTAACAAGTTTCATTGTCTGCTTTGCACTTTCAACTTTCAGTTCTGCAAGTTTTAATTCCGGACGAGCTTCGCGTGCAATTTCGACGGACTGATTAAAAGTTATATCTACAGGCTGATATTTTAATCTTTCTTGAACATTATACTGATCAATAAACGGTACTCCCATAATGTTATTCAAACGTGCAACGGCAAGATTTACCGCATTGTCAGCCTGAATTAACTGTAATTTTGCATTACTCAAGTTAACCTCGGCAATTGTAACATCAACTTTCGGGTTCATACCGATTTCGTAAAACGCTTTTGCCTGATTATAGAACATTTCAAACTTATCAACCGTATCCTGTGCAACTTTTTTATTTTCAAATGCATATAAAAGATTGTAATAAGCATCTTTTGTCTGATAAATTACATCATTAATCGTTGCACTGAGAGTTGTTTTATAAGCTTCATAATCCAAACGTTTAATAGTAGCCTGATTTTGGGTTACACCGAAGTCATAAAGCATTTGTTGAAGGGTAATTTGCCCCAATGTATAGTAATTAAACGTAAGGTTTTGCCCTAAAGCGTCAGACAATTGCAATTGACGAATTCTTGTATAACCTGTCTGCCAGCTTAATTGCGGGAAATAATTTGACCAAACTTGTTTTATACGCGCATCAGATGCAAGAATATCATGAAAAGCCGAATTAATCTGAGGATTGTTTCCAAGCGCAAGTTCAATACATTTATCAAGCGTCATATCAATATTTTTTTCAACAGAACCTTCTATAATAAAATCAGCATCCGATTTTTGGGGTAAAACAGCATCAGCTGCGGGATATTCCTTCTCATTAACTTTATTGCCGATTTCGTCTGCAAAAGCGGTTCCGATACTTAATATTAACAGTAAAAGTAATATTTTTTTATACATTTATTTATCCTTTTTAAATTTTTTCGCAGTATAAACTTTCAAATTTTCAATCATAACGAAAAACGCTGGTACAAGGAATGTTCCGATAAATGCAACCGCCATCATTCCGCCAAATACCGTCATACCGACAGAGTTACGGCTCGCAGCACCTGCACCTTTTGCAAATACAAGAGGCAACAAACCTAAAATAAACGCAATATTTGTCATCATTACGGCTCTAAACCTTAATTTAGCTGCCTGCATAGCAGATTCCATTATGCTCATACCGTTTTCGTGGGCTTCTTTTGCAAACTCGATAATCAAAATTGCCTGTTTTGTAGATAAACCGATTAACATTACAAGTCCGATTTGAGAATACAAGTCGAGTGAATACCCTGAAACATATTGGAAGAACAACGCTCCGACTAACGCAACAGGTGAAATCAAAAGTACCGCAATCGGAAGCATCCAGCTTTCGTATAAACCTACAAGGAACAAGTAGATAAATACCAAAGACATTGCCAAAATCGGACCGATTTGACCGCTTGATTGTTTTTCCTGCAGTGAACTTCCCGACCAGTTATAACCCATATCTTTCGGTAAAACTTCATCGGAAATTCTTTCCATCGTATTCATTGCCTGACCCGAACTTACACCTGATCTTGCCATACCGTTAATTGTAATTGACGGGTACATATTAAACCTTGTAATACTATATGGTCCTACAACGTTTTTAACACTTACAAGCGCAGACAAAGGCACCATTGAACCCTGTCTGTTTTTAACATAAATTTTATCAATATCCGATGGTTTTTCTCTGTATTCAGAATCCGCCTGCAAGTATACACGATAAACACGACCGTATTTATTAAAGTCGTTTACATAAGATTTTCCGAAATATCCCGATAATGCCGAATAAATTTCGGAAATATCAACACCCTGTGCAAGAGCTTTAGCTTCATCAACTTTAATCATTAACTGAGGCAGGTTAGCTGTAAATGATGTGTATACCATCTGGAATGCCGAATCTTTATTCGCATCCGCAATTAATTTAACTGCTTCATCATAAAGTTCTTGTGAAGTTCTGTCACCTTTATCAAGTAATTGATATTCAAAACCTCCGAACATACCCAAACCTGAAATAGAAGGCGGTGCAAAAACAGCAATTGTTGCAGACGGATAGTTTGCAAATTCTTTTTGCATTTTGCTCATAATAGTCTGCATCTGCAATTCTTTGCTCTTACGTTTTGACCATGGTTCCAATTCTGCAATAACCAGAGCTGTATTTTCGCCCGAGAACCCTACAAGATTAATTGTAGTATCAACTCCCGGGATGTTAAGAATTCTGTCTTCAATTTCATTTGCAACAATTTCAGTTCTTGATGCCGAAGAACCGTCAGGTAATTGCACTTGAGCAAACACTGCACCTTTATCCTCTGTCGGTAAAAATCCTTTCGGAATTAAATAAAACATTAAAAGCGTAAACAATACAATTCCTGCAAATACTGTCATAGTAAGTTTTGTAGAACCAGTAAAGATTTTTACACCCTCAAGATATTTATCTCTAATACCGTTAAACCAGTTATCAAATTTTTGTATAAATTCAAAATCGGCTTTTTCTTCACCTGATTTTAAAATCATTGCACACAAAGCAGGTGCAAGAGTTAATGCAACAAGCGTTGACAAACCGATAGATGATGCAATACACAGCGCAAACTGTCTGAACATTTGCCCCGTAATACCCGCCATAAACGAAACTGGCACAAATACCGCCATCAAAACAAGTGATGTTGCAAGTACCGCACTAAAAACTTCTTTCATAGTAATTTCGGTGGCAGTTATCGGATCTTTGCCTTCCTGAATATGTCTTTGAGTATTTTCAAGCACAACGATAGCATCGTCAACTACCAAGCCTACTGCAAGTACAAGTCCGAACAATATTAAAAGATTTACCGAAAAACCGAGTATATTCATAAATATAAACACCCCGATTAACGAAACGGGAATTGCCGCAAACGGGATTAATGCCGCACGTCCGCTTCCGAGGAATAAATAAGTAACCAACCCTACCAGAATAACGGCAAGTCCGATTGCACTGATAACCTCTTTTATTGACTCACTAACAAATTCAGTTTCATCACGGGCTATTTCATATACAATTCCCTGCGGAAAACTCTTACTGAGTTCAGCGATCTTCGCCCTGATTTTTTTAGAAAGATCAATAGCATTAGCTTCAGGCAGCTGACTTATCGAAATAATAGCCGTATCTTTTCCGCCTCTGCGTGAGAAGAACGAATAACTTTCAGCCCCGAGTTCAACGCGAGCAATATCTTTAAGTCTAATCTGCGAACCGTCGGGTTTTGAACGTACAATAATATTTTCAAATTCTGTTACATCTTTCAAACGCCCTTTGGTACGCATTGTAAGTTTAATCATCTGCTTGTTTTTCATAGGTTCAACACCCAAATCACCTGCTGGAACCTGCGTGTTCTGCGACTGAATTGCCGTATTAACCTCTGAAACCGATACACCTAGATTTGACATTTTGCCTGCATCAAGCCAAATTCTCATTGAATAATCGGAAGATCCGAAAACCTGAACTTTACCAATACCTTTGATACGGGCAAGTTCATCTTTAATATATATAGATGCGTAGTTTGCAACATATAAAGAATCATAAGTATGTGTCGGAGAATTTACGGCAATCATCATAATACCGGGGCCGCCTGTGGATTTTTTAACCGACAACCCGTAACGCTTAACATCTTCCGGCAGACGCGGAGTAACCAATTGAAGCTGGTTTTGAACATTAACAACCGCCATATCAGGATCAGAACCTATATTAAAATATAAAGTTAATTGATACTGACCGTTTTGAGAAGTTGACGACATATAAATCATATCCTCAACCCCGTTTAATTGCGCTTCAACAGGAGCGGCAATAGTATCAGCTACAACGTCAGAACTTGCACCCGCATAAGTAGCCGTTACGACAACCTGTGGCGGAGTAATCGACGGATATTCTTCCAGAGGAAGCTGTGTAAGCATCAAAATCCCCGCAAGCATAATAGCAAGCGAAATTACAATCGCAAGCTTGGGGCGTTTTATAAACATATTTCCCGAATTTTCCATTATATCCCTTTATTTTTTAGTTTCAGTAACCTGTTCTGTTTTAATTTTTTTCATTTCCTCATCAGACACAATTTTGACAGGTTTTCCCGGTATAACCTTCTGGAAACCTTCAGTAATAATTCTGTCACCTTTTTGCAGCCCTTCGGTTATAATCCAATTTTGTCCGTTCTGTTCACCGGTCTTTACGTAAACAAGCTGAGGAATATCATTTTCATCAAGCTTATAAACATATTTGCCCGCCTGATTTTCCATAACCGCTGTAACCGGAGCAACAGGAACATCAACAGGCTTGTTAGCATAAAGTTTTACGGTAACAAATTCACCATGGATAAGCTCGTTATTAGGATTGTCAAAAGTTGCACGCATTGTCACAGTACCCGTTGAAACATCTACTTTGTTGTCCTGAAAATCCTGAACACCGTCTATTTTATATTTAGTACCGCCTGTTAGCAGTAATTCAACACGGCGATTTTTGTTAGCTCCTCCGTCAGATGACGCAAGTGACTGAAAATCACTTGAATCCAACGGGAAAGTAATATAAATCGGATTTGTACTGTTAATTGTTGTCAACGCGCCTGATGACGGTGAAACATAGTTTCCGACCGTAACATTAATTATACCGACCTTGCCGTCAACGGGAGCTTTAACATTTGTATATCCCAAATTTCTGTTCGCATCATTATATTGAGCTTTTGCAGATGCCAATTGTGCTCTTAATGCATCTCTGTTGGAAAGCATCTGGTCATACTGAGCTTTTGCAATATAATCTTTTTTTACAAGTTCACTTGCACGTGCAAGCTGTTTTTCAGCATAATCAAGCTGTGCCGAAATATTTTTTACATTAGCACCTGCTGTAGCAGAAGCGTTTGCATATTCTGTAGGTTCAATTCGAAACAAAACCTGACCCTTTTTTACAAAATCACCTTCTTTAAAATAGCTTTCCTGCAAATAACCTGCAATACGTGCCATCACATCAACTCTGTATTTTGAAACAACCCTTCCCGGAGCTTCAAAATTTCTTATAACTTTTTGATTTTCAATTTCCTGAACAGAAACAGAAGGGGCAGGTTTGTTTTTCATAGCTTTTCCCTGCATAATGCTTCCTACAAGTGAAAATCCGTACCTTATTAAAATTGCGGCAATAATTACCGACAAAAATATTATAATATTTTTCTTCATTGACTCTCCCTCATCTGTGTTGCTTTTGCAACACATTTATTTTATAATAAAAAAAGAGTTTGTGTCAATAAGAATTTAACCGCGATTATTATGAATTGCAGTAATAATATTTTGTATTAGTTTCAATTCTTGAACAGTAGAAGTTTGAATAAGACTATAAATTTCGGCTCTTAAATTATCGTTGCTTTCGACATTCAAGTTAAAAAAATTATTGATATTAATATCAAGAATTTCGGCAATTTTGATAAAAGTTTCAATAGAAGGGAAAGAATTTCCGTTTTCAATCGTACACATGTGCCTTGGAGAAATATCAATTTTTTCGGAGAGTTCTTCTTGCGAAAAACCTTTCTCTTTGCGGATTTGTCTTATTTTTTTACCTATTGTTTCTTTATCTAAATTCATCTCAAACCTCTATTAAAATATATAGATAAGTTTAAGATGATATAATGATATTTATATCAATAATCTTGACAAATTGATATAGATATCGTATAATAAACATGTAGCTAATTATGAAAGGACATAGAGGATTATGAGAAAATTTAATGCATTCACATTGGCAGAAGGTGTTACGCACGTAGCCACACCGAACAACAAACAAAGCTTCGGGTTTACATTGGCTGAGGTTCTGATTACACTTGGTATTATTGGTGTTGTAGCAGCAATGACAATGCCTACGTTGATGAACTCAACACAAGGCGCACAGTACAAAGCAGCTTACAAAAAAGCATTGTCTGCTTTAGGTCAGGCAGTTACATTAAATGTAGCTCTAGATGGTGGTAGTTTTGCTGATACGGAAGTAGCTTCTGCGACAACGGCTAATACAGATGGAAAATTAAATACAGCGGATTTATTAAGATCTCGTATGAATGTTGTGAAATCTGATACTACTGCCGGATATGCATTCCCAGATGTAAAAGCTGAAGTTTGTCAAGATGCAAATAAACATGTAATACCCTGCGCAGATGGGACTACAGCAACATCAGTAGCTTTAAATTTAGATATGTTTTTATTCTTAAATGATGGTATTGTTTTTGCTTTTGATAAAGCTGATACTGGTTGTACAAATGTTGCATCTCAATCAGGCGGAAAAGATAAAGTTTGCTATGGTGCAATCGATGTGAACGGGCAAAAAGGACCAAACAAGGTTGTAAAATGTAACTCTGGTACAGGAGCTACCGCAACTGCTAAGGATACTTTTGATGCTACGACAGGTGTAAAAACTGAAGCTACTTCATGTGAAGTTGGCAATCCTACAGATGTTTATCCTGTATTTTTCTATGACCAAACAGTTACACCTGCAACAAATGCTGCTAAAGCTGTATTGTATGGTAAATAAAAACAATTCCCACGGGAATAAACAAAAATCGAATCTTTTTGTAGACCGGAAAATCTTTTCACGCCGGTCTTTTTTTTGCCCTTGCAAAAGCAAGGGCAAAAAACTATTTATTTAAAAATTCCAACACTTCCTTCAATGCTCTGCCACGGTGAGAAATCTCGTTCTTTTCTTCCTCTGACATCTCAGCCATTGTCGTGTTTCCTATAAGAAATATCGGATCATAACCAAAACCGTTCACACCCGACTGCTCTCTTGCAATTTCCCCCTGACATTCTCCGCGGGTTTGAAACAGAACTTTTCCGTCAGCATCCACTAAAGTCATTACACAAACAAACTTCGCACGACGGTTTTCAATATTTTCAAGCACCCCGAGCAATTTATCAATACGTGCTTGAGCTGTTTCAGCGTATCTTGCAGAATGAATCCCCGGTGCGCCGTTTAAAGCTTCCACACACAATCCGGAATCATCCGCCAATGACATCATTCCGCTTAAACGCGCTGCCTCTTGAGCTTTTATCAAAGAGTTTTCCTCGAAAGTTTCACCGTCCTCTACAGGGTCAAAACCCTCAGGCGGTAATACAAATTCAATATTTGTCCCCGCGGCAATTTCGTTTATTTCTTGAAGCTTATGTGCATTTCCTGTCGCAAATGTTATCTTCATTTTCCGAACCTTCTCTGGCGGTTTTGAAACTCCTCAATAGCACTTGCTAAAGATTCTCTGCCAAATTCAGGCCAAAATTCTTTTACAACAAGAATTTCAGAATACGCAATCTGCCACAAAAGATAATTTGAAACCCTCAACTCACCGCCCGTTCTGATTAATAAATCAGGATCGGGAATTCCGCTTGTATATAGATTTTCAGAAATCGTTTCTTCGGTAATATCTGTAATACCTTTATCAATAATAGTTTTCACGGCATTCACAATCTCATCGCGCGAACCGTAATTAAACGCAATTTGCAAATGAACACCTTTGTTATTTTTTGTAGTTTCAACAGAATGCGCAAGAATTTTTTGCAATTTAGGGCTTAATTTTGAAATATCGCCGATGAAATTAATAACAACACCTTCTGCGTGCATTTCCGCAAGTTCATTTGTTAAAGTCAAAGCAAGAAGCTCCATCAAAAAGTCAACTTCTTCTTTTTTTCTGTTCCAGTTTTCAGTTGAAAACGCATATACAGTTAAATATTTTATACCAAAATCATTACATGCGCGAAGAGTTTCTTTTAAAGCATCAACACCTTTCTTGTGCCCCATGGCAGACGGAAGATTACGCTCTTTAGCCCATCTTCTGTTACCGTCCATAATTATTGCAATATGCTGTAAATTTGTCTGATTAACTATATCCAACGTATTCATAACACTTATTATATTGCAAATATTAAAATTTTCAATAAATCCGTTTGTAAAAATACATGTTTGTGTGATAATTTTATTAAAGCTAAAAATTTATAACTAGCGAAGTACACAATATAAAAAAGGAAAAACAAAAAATGGCAAGAAAAACTCCATTAGAAAAAATCAGAAACATTGGTATTGCCGCTCACATCGACGCAGGTAAAACCACTACTACTGAACGTATTTTGTTTTACACAGGTAAAACCCACAAAATCGGTGAAACTCACGATGGTGCTGCTGTAACTGACTTTATGGAACAAGAAAAAGAACGTGGTATCACAATCCAATCAGCTGCTGTTACTGCTGAATGGAAAGGACACCAGATTAACATTATCGACACCCCGGGTCACGTTGACTTCACAATTGAAGTTGAACGTTCATTGCGTGTATTAGACGGCGTTGTTGCTGTATTCTGCGCAGTTGGTGGTGTTCAATCACAATCAGAAACTGTTTGGAGACAAGCTAACAGATACGAAGTTCCCCGTATGGTATTCGTAAACAAAATGGACAGAACAGGTGCTGATTTCTACCGTGTAGTAGAACAAATCAAAACAAGATTAGGCGGAAACGCTGTTCCTATCCAATTGCCTATCGGTGCTGAAGATAAATTTACAGGCTTAGTTGACCTTATGACAATGAAAGCTGAAATCTATACAAACGACTTAGGTACAGACATCAGAGAAGAAGAAATTCCTGCTGAATTGACTGAAAAAGCTAAAGAATACAGAGATGCAATGGTTGAAGCTATCGCATCAGAAGATGATGCTTTAATGGAAAAATTCTTTGAAGATCCTGAATCTATTACAGTTGACGAATTAAGAGCAGGTTTGAGAAAAGCTGTTTGCGAAAACAAAATTGTTCCTGTTTGCTGTGGTACAGCATTCAAAAACAAAGGTGTTCAATTGTTGTTAAACAACGTTGTTTACTACATGCCATCACCTGTTGACGTAAAAGCTATTGAAGGCGAACTTGAAGACGGAACAAAAACTGAAAGACACTCTTCAGATGATGAACCTTTCTCAGCTCTTGCGTTCAAAGTTATGACTGACCCTTATGTAGGTCGTTTAACATTCTTAAGAGTTTACTCAGGCGTAATCACTTCAGGTTCTTATGTTCTTAACGCTACTAACGGCAAAAAAGAACGTATCGCTCGTTTGGTTCGTATGTATGCTGACCAAAGACAAGAAGAACAAGAAGTTTACGCAGGCGACATCTGTGCAGCAGTTGGTTTGAAAGACACAACTACAGGTGATACATTGTGTGACGAAAAAGCTCCTATCATCCTTGAAAGAATGAGCTTCCCTGAACCGGTTATCTCTGTTGCTATCGAACCAAAAACAAAAGCTGACCAAGATAAAATGGGTATCGCTCTTCAAAAATTGGCTGAAGAAGATCCTTCATTCAGAGTTAAATCTGATACTGAAACCGGTCAAACAATCATTTCAGGTATGGGTGAACTTCACCTCGATATCATTGTTGACCGTATGTTAAGAGAATTCAAAGTTGAAGCTAACATCGGTAAACCACAGGTTGCTTACCGTGAAACAATTCGCGGAAACGCTGACCAAGACTCTAAATTCATCCGTCAATCAGGTGGTAAAGGTCAATACGGTCACGTTAAAGTTAGAATTTCACCTGCTGAAGAAAATGCAGGATTTGTATTCGAAAACAAAATCGTTGGTGGTGCTGTTCCTCGTGAATACATCGAACCTGCAAGAAAAGGTATGGAAGAAGCTCTTGAAGGCGGTATCTTAGCAGGCTTCCCAATGATTGACGTTAAAGTTGAACTTTATGATGGTTCATACCACGAAGTTGACTCTTCAGAAATGGCGTTCAAAATCGCTGGTTCTATGGCAATCAAAGAAGGCTGCCGTAAAGCTCAGCCATGTATTCTTGAACCTATGATGAAAGTTGAAATCGAAATTCCTGACGAATTCACAGGTACAATCATCGGTGATATTTCAAGAAGACGCGGACGTATTGAAGGTCAAGAACCTCAAGGCAACACAGGAAACGTAATCGTAAGATCAATGGTTCCTCTTGCAAATATGTTCGGTTACGCAACAGACTTGAGATCAAACACTCAAGGACGCGGAACATTCTCAATGGAATTCGACCATTACGAACAAGTTCCTGCTAACGTTGAGAAAGAAATCATCGAGAAATCAGGAGCAAGTAAAGCATAAAAAAAAGACCCTCAAACGAGGGTCTTTTTTTATGAAAAGATTTTAAATGAACTTTCAACGTTTTTATCTACAACATTTTTAACTGCATCATATTCTGTTTGAAGTGCACTGTGTTCTGTATCAAGTTTTTTGAGCTCAAGGTCTAATTTTTTATCTTTGTTTTCTAAATCAGCCATATCCTGAGTATATTTTGTTTCAGCTCTTGCAATTGCTCTTTCGTCTGCAACTTCCTGAATACAATTATCTTCAGAAATTGTAGTTGATTTGAATGCTTTGTCTGTAGATGAATAGTATTCAAGTCTCAAAGAACCGTCGCGTAATGCTGCTTCAAATGTGTAATTATCTTGAAGCGGATTTTTCTTTACGTTACCTTTTGTTCCTGTACCTTCAGATGTGTATAGGTGATTTTCATCAACTTTTGCAGGTGTATTTGTGTAAGTAAAGTATCCGCTTGATTGAATTTTATTAAAAATATTTTGATAATATTTTATAGCACTGGCATTATCAGGATTTGATGCATCTTTGATAGCATCAACACCTGTACCCATAATATAAGGTTTGTTATTAGCATCATTAGTTGTACGTAAGAATGCTTCTGTGATGGACATTGCATATTCGTACAAATTACGTGACTCCTCAGTTGTACCTTCATAGTTAATTGGCTGCCATTCACCGTTTTTATCTTTGTATGCAGTATAGCCGTCGCCTACTTGTGAAATACCACCATGACCTTTGAGATATCCTTCAACATCAGTAGTTCCTGCCGGAATTTCTATAACATTACCATCTTTATCTGTGTATTTTAAATCACCGTTTTTATCAACAACTGTAGCCCAAGTATTATTCCACTGGAATTCATCCAGGAATGTATCATGCTCATAGTCGCCAAGATTTATTCCAACAGTTGCAAAATATTTATCCCATGCTTCATGAATTTTCTTTCCTGCATCATTTTTCTGTTCATTTGTATAAGCATCAGTATCCTGAACAGTCATGTCAGATTGAGAGTATCCCAATTTTGCAAGGAAACTGTTGAAATCACCTTTACTTCTTTCATAAGCTTCTGCAATCTGGTTTGTGACTAAAACTTTGCCTTTGGTATCAGTTACAACATATTGTTTTGTTGTTGAAGCCATTTGCATGCCTGTCATAAGGTTATAAGAAATATCCTCATAGTTAGCTTGAGCACCGTTAAAACCTGTTAATACGGTCAATTTGGTAGCATCAAGCGCCTCATTATACTCGTTGGTAATCTGTTGAGTTTGATCTGCAAGTCTTTGTTTAGAATACGAAACTGCCTGACCCGTATTTTCGTTGTTTGTCAATCGGGCTGTTATGCTTAGTAATCTTGCTTGTGATGCTGCCATTCCCATTTTTTTGACCCTTTCCTAGGTTTTGTTGGCTACGTGCGTAGCACTACTTTTACTCATGTCTACGGCACTTTTTAACAAAATCTTTAAAACATGACAGCAATTGTTAACATTTTGTAATATAAAAAAAGAGCCTTTCGGCTCTTCCTTTATTTAACTGCTTCGCAACATTCTTCGCAAATTCCGTCAGAATTAAGTTTTCTATATTTCCAACAGCGTTCGCATTTTTCGCCTTCTGCTTTTGTAACCCATACGGTGTAGCCGTCTTCTGTGTATTCATTCAATACATTTTCAGGTTTTTCACTTGTTACATAAGCCTGTGATGTGATAAATATATTGCAAAGTTCATCCTCGTTTGCTTTCAAAACCGGTTCGTCAGAGTTTACATAAACTGCAACTTCCAGTGAACTTCCGACTTGTTTTTCAGCTCTCAAAGGTTCAATTGCGCGTGTAACAACTTCACGAGCCTTCAAGATTTTTGCAAAATCTTCTTCCAATTGAGCATTTTTCCATTCAGGATTTGCTTTTACCCAATCAGAAAGTAAAATGCTTTCAAGTCCGCCACGCTGGCATTCAGGAACGCTCATCCAAATATCTTCAGCCTGATGGGGCATTACGGGAACAAGCATTCTGACTAATGTTTGAAGAATTTCAAACAATACTGTTTGACAAGCACGACGTGAAAGTGATTTTTTACCTGCTGTATACAATCTGTCTTTTACAATATCAAGATAGAATGAGCTTAAATCAACAGCCGCAAAGTTTTGTAATTGTTGGAAGTATTTGTAGAATTCGTAATTGTCGAATGCTTCTGTAACACTTTCAATTAATGCGTTTAATTTATGCAATGCGAATTTATCGATTGCTTTCAAGTCCTTGTATTCAACATAGTCAACAGCAGGGTCGAAATCAAACAAGTTTCCTAGCAAGAAACGTGATGTATTTCTTGTTTTCTTAAAGATTTCTGCAAGCTGTTTAATAATATTGTTACCGATTTTTGTATCGTTTCTGTAATCGACTGATGCTGCCCAGAGTCTTAAGATATCAGCGCCGTAGGTGTTAATAATTTCATCAGGTCTGATATAGTTGCCTAAAGATTTTGACATTTTTCTGCCGTCTTCACCGAATACAAAACCGTGTGTTAAAACTGATTTGTAAGGCGCAATTCCCTGAGTTGCGATTGATGTCAACAATGATGACTGGAACCAGCCTCTGTGCTGGTCAGAACCTTCCAAATACATTTCAACAGGAGTTGTGCCGAGTTCCTCAGAACGTTTGTTAACAACTGCGCGCCAAGTAATACCTGAATCAAACCAAACGTCCATAATATCGTTTTCTTTATGGAAATGAGTTTTACCGCATTTCGGGCATTTGAAACCTTGTGGCAGTAATTCTTCTACTGAGTGGTTAACCCAAGCATCAGAACTTTCTTTTTCAAAGATTTTTGCAACATTTTCGATAGTTTCGTCTGTTACAATAACTTCTCCGCAATCGTCGCAGTAGAATACGGGGATTGGAACACCCCAGGCACGTTGACGTGAAATACACCAATCTGTACGTCCTGCAACCATGTTGGAAATTCTTGCTTCACCGCTTGCAGGAATCCATTTTACATTTTTGATTGCATCAAGAGTTGTATCTCTGAATTTGTCTACCTTAACAAACCATTGAGGTGTTGCACGGTAAATTACAGGGTTTTTACATCTCCAACAGTGCGGATAACTGTGGTTGATATCTTGTTGTTTCAACAATGCACCGCAGTTTTGAAGTTTTTCGATAACAATAGAATTTCCTTTATAATATGGAACACCTTCCAAATCTTTATCGTTAACGGCTTCTGTCCAAACACCTTTGCTGTCAAGCGGTGAAAATACTTCAATACCGTATCTGCATCCGACTTCGTAGTCCTCAAGACCATGACCGGGAGCTGTGTGAACAGAACCTGTACCGGCTTCCAAAGTAACGTGTTCACCAAGGATAATCGGAGATTTTCTGTCAACAAGCGGATGAGTTGTGTTCAAAAGTTCCAAATCTTGTCCGATACAAGACCCGATAACTTTAATATCGCTTTCCTGCCACTCAACGTCAGACAAGAATGAGCCTAACAATTCCTGAGCAACAACATAAACATCACCGTCTTTTTCAAACCAAGTATATTCAAATTTCGGGTGCATACTGATTGCCATATTTGAAGGAATTGTCCAAGGAGTTGTTGTCCAGATGATTGCATAAGCATCTTTTCCGCCAAGGTCAACAATTTTATTAATTTTTTCTGTGCTTTCTTTGTCAAACTTAAATCTTACGTAAATAGAAGTTGATGTATGGTCAGCATATTCAACCTCAGCTTCAGCTAGTGCGGTTTCGCAAGATGCGCACCAGTAAACAGGTTTCAAACCTTTTTCAACATAACCTTTTTTGTACATATCGCCAAAAACTCTAACCTGTTCAGCTTCAAATTCAGGATTAATAGTCAAATAAGGATTTTCCCAATTACCTAAAACACCAAGACGTTTAAATTCGCTTTCTTGTCCTTTCAAGTTTTTATGAGCAAATTCACGGCATTTTTGTCTTAACTCGTAAGGTGTTAAAGCACTTCTACCGCCTTTAATATTTTTTACAACAGCGTTTTCAATCGGCAAACCGTGACCGTCATAGCCGGGAACATACGGAGTATAAAAACCTGCTTGAGCTTTGTATTTCAAAAGAATATCTTTAAGAATTTTGTTCAAAGCAGTACCAACGTGAATTTTTTCAGAACTCAAATACGGAGGACCGTCATGAAGAATAAATTTGTTAGCTTTATCACGCTGATTGATAATTTTGTTATAAATATCATGTTCTGCCCAGAATTTTTGGATTTCAAGTTCTCTCACAGTAGCATTCGCTCTCATTGCAAGAGTAGTTTGAGGCAGATTTAAAGTTTCTTTATACTCAGTTTTTGTACTCATTATTTTTACCCTCTTTTTACAAATTCCTTCATTTTATCATAATCAAAAACTCGTTCCCAACGTGCAATTACAACCGTTGCAACACAGTTTCCGATTAAATTTACCGTTGTTCTTCCCATATCAAGGATTTGGTCAATACCCAAAAGTATTGCAACCCCGAGGATTGGAATATTAAAACTTGCCAAAGTTCCTGCCAAAACAATCAATGACACTCTCGGAACTCCTGCAACACCTTTGCTTGTAAGCATCAATGCCAACATTATAATTAACTGCTGGTTTAAGTCAAGATTTATACCAACAATCTGTGATGAAAATATTACAGCCATTGCAAGATACAAAGTGCTTCCGTCCAAATTGAACGTATATCCTGTAGGCATTACAAAACTTACGATATTTTTCGGAACTCCGAAACGTTCCATAATATCCATAGCTTTTGGAAACGCTGCTTCTGAACTGGCAGTGGTAAAAGCAAGTAAAGCAGGTTCTTGCAAGGCTTTAATCAAACTTCTAAATGAAATCCTTACGATTTTGCAGGCAATAATCAAAACCAATAATACAAACACAGCAAGTGCAACATATAGCGCACCGATTATCTTGAAATAACTTTTCAATACTGACAATCCGTTAGCACCAATTGTAGATGCAATTGCGCCAAATATGCCTAAAGGTGCAAAATACATTACGTATTCCGTAAACTTAAACATTATTTGTGATACGGAGTTTAAGATATTAACGACAGGCTCAGCTTTTTTGCCCACTGCAATTATTGCAAGCGCAAAGAATATTGAAAATACAACAATTTGCAATAAATTTCCCTGTGCCATAGCGTCAACTATACTTGTCGGAAAAATACTCGTAACCATTTCACTGATAGAAGTATGAGCCTGAGCTCCTGCCATTAAACCCGCTTCCTGCATATGCAGAGCATGCGGAGTATTACCCGTAACAAATCCGACACCGGGTTTGAAAATATTTGCCATTGTAAGCCCGATAATAAGCGCAAGCGTTGTTACAATTTCAAAATAAATAACTGTTTTAAGCCCGATTTTACCTAATCTTTTTGCATCACCATGTCCTGCAATTCCTACAGCCAGTGTCGCAAAAAGCAAGGGGGCAATAATCATTTTAACCATTCGCAAAAATATTACGGCAAAAGGTTTCATCTTAACCGCAAAATCGGGGGCAAAGTGTCCGACTATAACGCCTAAAACCAACGCTATAAATATCAGGGCTGTAAGTTTTGAATGTTTCAATATAGGTACCTCAAGGCTTATTGTACTACAAACATAATTATACATATAAGTTTTGTAAATCTTTTTTAACACATTAACCCATGCCCCAATAAAATTGTTATATTATAGAATAATAGAAAACAGGGGAGGTTAATGTGACTGATACAACATGTATTGAAAAACTTGAACTTTCTGAAAACGCAGTGAAAGTTCTTGAAAAGAGGTATTTAAAAAGAGATAAAGACGGAAATTGTGTAGAAACACCGGCTGATATGTTCAGACGTGTTGCTGATACTATTGCTTCAGGAGATTTGAAATTCGGTAAATCTCAAGCTGATGTGGATAAATTATCTGACAGATTTTATAAAGCTATTACAAACAGATATTTTATGCCAAATTCACCAACTTTGATGAACGCAGGCAGAGAATTAGGACAATTGGCAGCTTGTTTTGTGCTTCCTGTAGAAGACAGTTTGGAAGGAATTTTCGAAACAGTTAAAAATACAGCACTTATTCACAAATCAGGCGGCGGTACAGGTTTTTCATTCTCTAATTTAAGACCTAAAAACAGTGTTGTACGCTCAACTATGGGTGTATCATCAGGCCCTGTTTCATTTATGGAAGTATTTAACGCAGCTACCGAAGCCGTTAAACAAGGCGGTACAAGACGCGGCGCTAATATGGGTATCTTAAGAGTTGATCACCCTGATATTTTAGATTTTATCAACTGCAAAAACGATACTTCTAAATTAAACAACTTCAATATTTCAGTAGCTTTGACAGACAAATTTATGGAAGCTGTTAAAAACGGAACTGAATACGAACTTATCGCACCTCATACCGGCGAAGTTGCAGGTACAATGGATGCGAAAAAAGTATTTGATATGATTATCGACGGTGCTTGGAGAACAGGTGAACCGGGTATTATATTTATTGATAAAATGAATGCAGATAACCCGACACCGCTTGTCGGCGCAATTGAATCAACTAACCCTTGCGGTGAAGTTCCATTGCTTTCTTATGAAGCATGTAACTTGGGTTCAATCAACCTTGGCAGAATGGTAGAAAACGGTTCTATCAACTGGGATTTATTGGCTGAAACAACAAGAACAGCTATCCGTTTCTTGGATAACGTTATTGCAGTTAATAACTATCCGCTCCCCCAAATCTCCGAAATGGTTCAAAACAATAGAAAAATCGGCTTAGGCGTAATGGGTTGGGCTGATATGCTTATGAAAATGGGCATCTCTTATGCTTCAAAAGAAGGTACTCAATTAGCTTCTGAAGTCATGGAATTTATTGATTACGAATCAAAATGCGAATCTATTGAACTTTCTAAAGAAAGAGGTAAATTTAACAACTTTAAAGGGAGCGTTTACGACGGTCAAAACTTCTTGTATAACAAATACAAAGGTAAATCAGCAGGTAAAATTTCTGATGAACAATGGAAAGAACTTGATAGCCAAATCGAAAAATTCGGTATCAGAAATGCTACAACAACATGTATTGCTCCAACAGGTACAATTTCTATGATAGCTTCAGCTTCAGGCGGTGTTGAACCTTTATTCGGTCTTGTATTCTCAAGATTGATTATGGACGGTACAGAAATGCTTGAAATTAATCCTATATTTAAGGATTATGCGGTTGAACACGGATTTTATTCAGAAAACCTTATGAAAGAAATTGCAAAAACAGGTTCTGTAGCTCACGTTGACGGAGTGCCCGAAACTGCTAAACATATCTTTGTAACAGCACACGACGTTTCACCATACTGGCACGTAAAAATGCAGGCTGCATTCCAGCTTCACACAGACAACGCTGTATCAAAAACAGTAAACTTTGAAGAACATGCAACTCGCAAAGATATCGAAGAAGCTTATGTATTGGCATTCGAAAACAATCTTAAAGGTATAACTGTTTACAGAAACAACTCACGTCAATTCCAACCTATGAATTTGGATAAAAAAGCGGATGGCGAGCAGAGGGCGCAAGATGACGCGAAGGCGGCATCTGAAGACCCGTTTAACGCGAGCCACCAAGCAGAAGAAAAGGTTGAAGTTGAGGAATACAACCCGACAGGTGAAATTAAAACAGTAAAATGTCCTGAATGCGGAAACGAAATTCAAATGGCAGAAGGATGTTTCATCTGTTTGAAATGCGGATACTCAGGTTGTTCTTAGCGCGAGCGAGCTGAGGGCGAGGCTTGTTAGCAAAATGGCAAAGCCATTGCAGATAACAACCGCAGACCCGTTAAACGCGAGCAAGCAAGACGGAGCACGCTCCACCCGCCACATTAGGTTTTGTAAAAAACTTAATGAATAATGGTTAAAAAGAGAGAGCAAACAGGGTGCTTATAAGCACCCTGTTTTGTAAATATTTGTTAATATCTTGCTTAACAAATAGCACAAAAATTTATTCACATGATTTCATGGTATTGTGTAAATTTGAAAGGTAGAATTTATGGCTAACAACATGACAATCGGACCCGCAGTAATGGTAGGCGGTAATGAAGTTCAAGTGACAACTAAAGGAAAAATTCAGGTAACTAATCCTAAAGGTAAAGTTATAACTTTGTCACAAGACCAATTCCAAAAACAAACATTAAAAAATATTGATAAACTTCAAAATGGTGAAGAATTTGAATATAAAAAAGATCATAAAGCATTAAAAATTGCAGGTGCAGCAGTAGGAACAGCTGCTGTTGTAACAGGTATTATCTACCGCAAAGAAATTGCAAGATATATGAAAAACTTCTCTTTCAAAAAATTGTGGAATGATATTAAAGATTTGTTCAAACCCGTAAAAAAAGAAAAGCCTGCCAAAAAATTAACTAATACTGTCTTTGATGGTGAAAAAGTTATTGCATACAATGCATCTGATGCTAAAGTAGCAAGAGAAACATTAGCCTTGAAAGAACAAACTATTGCAGATATGACACACTATAATCTTGAACAATTTGATAAAATGGTAAAAAGAACACGAGGGGCTGTTCACAAACAAAAACAACGAATGTACGAAAGATTATTTGCTGAAAAAAAATAACAAATTTACACAACAACAAAAAAAACTCACCTTGATAACAGGGTGAGTTTTTTATATGATTAATTTATGATTTCAATTGTCACAGCGAGCTATAATTACGAACAATATATCGTAGAAACAATTCAGTCAGTTATTAATCAAACATATACCGATTGGGAGCTTATTGTTGTCGACGACTGCTCCACAGATAATTCTGTTGAGGTGATTAAATCATTCAATGATGAGAGAATTAAACTTTTTGTGAATGAGAAAAATCTCGGACTTAAAGGAACTATAGAAAAAGGGATTGAAGAAGCCAAAGGTGATTGGGTTGTTTTTCTTGAAAGCGACGATATGATTACACCTGATTATCTTGAAAAAAAAGTTGAAATCGCTCAAAAATATCCCGAAGTAAATTTAATTTTCAATGACTGCGAATTTTTTGGAGATGAAAAAAGGATAGAACTTTTTTCTAAAAGACTGAAAAAAACAAGAAAAATTTTAAGCGGGAAAAAATACCCTTGTAATTTATTTTACGATTTTTTTGTAAGCAACAAAATTTTTACATTCTCATCTGTAATGGTAAAACGCGAAGAACTTTTACAAATAAACTTTGACCCGAAACTTGACTATCTGTTGGATTGGCATTTATGGATACAGCTTGCGTACAGGGGGAAATTTTATTATGTGGATGAACAATTAACCAAATGGCGCTTGCACACCGAAAGTTATATCAAAAATTCTCAATACAAATCACCGTTTGATTTACAGCTAAAATCATATTCAGATGTTTTCAAACAAAGCAAAGATTTCAAAATCATCCTCAAAATTTTAGGACTTTTACCTTTGTGGTATGCAAGACAGGTTAAAAAGTTTTTAATCTCTTAGGAACGGCAAGCATTTTGCAATAATAAGCGAGGAAATTTTTCTGACAATAAAAGGGCAGGGAGCAAGGCAGTCAAAGAGAAATCTTTTAACAAAAATCGGACTTGTGTGTTTACCTTTTCTGACATAGGGAATTCTTTTAACATTATTTTCCATAAGCTCAACGGGATAATCGCTAACCTGTTTTATTATCTTCTGCCAGCCCTCAACTGTTGTGGAATTTTTGTTAATCAAGCGCGGGAGTGAGCATTTCATTATAGGCATATTGTGTTCTAAAATAATCTGACGCCATTTGTTAATCGCAATATTTGAAACATTTTCAAACGCATTGACATAAACTTTGTAACTAAATCCTTCTTTAACAAGAGATTCGGTCAGCCCTATTTCGTATTTGTTGATAATATCTGATTTAATTTCTTCGTGTTTTATATTGCTGATAAAATCTTTAAAAAATTGCGACATCAAAATATTTTTCTTAAAAACAAGAAAATAACTTTGAACATGCGGCTGGGTGTATTCAATTATTCTAAAATGTTTGTTTATCCCAAACTTGTTTCTTGTCATTCCCCAGAAATCGCAATCTTTAGCATCCATTTCATCAAAAATTTCGGCTAACGGATGGAATGGACCGAAACAACTGTCATTTGCAAAAATAAGTTCGTCAAATTCATCCAAACGTGGCAAAAGATATAAAAATCCGCGTTTATATGAGCCGAAATCATATTCGTTATGAGGTTCTGCGATAATGTGAGATACAATTCCTTCCAGCTTTTCGGGGTTTTCAATATTACAGCAGGAAACAAAAACTATCTCCTGTGCAATTTCTTTCAAAGCTTTGAGATAATAAATCACATAATCATCAACCAGATTTTGTTTATCGTAATGTGCAAAAACTACAGCTCTTTTCATAATGCAATTATAACATAATTTATGATAAAATAATAATATGTTTAAAGTAATTGCACCCGAGAATAACGAAAATTACTCCTTGTTTGAAAGTTTTCTGACACGGAAATTTTCGTTTGCCGTAACGGGTTTGACAACACTTTTGAGATTGCTTTTAATCACTAAAATCAAAAAGATTACTGATAAAAAAATCCTTGTAATAACATCAACCGAACAGAACGCTCTTAAATACCAAAACGATTTGTTGAAAGCGTTCGGTGAAAAATCAGATTTAATCCCGTTTCAAAACATCTCAATGTATGAGGCTGTTTCGCCAAACCTCTATGACTACGCGGAGCAGGTAAGAATTTTACAAGAAAAACCCGATATTATAATCGCACCTGTCAAAACTCTTTTGGAAAAATTCCCAACCCAAAACTTTTATGACAAAAATTCTTTTACTTTAAAAATCGGCGATGAAATAAATGACATTGCACAAAAATTTGTCGATTTGGGATATAAACGCTCAACAATGGTGTCTGACATAGGCGAATTCAGTATCAGGGGCGATATTATAGATTTTTATTCACTGGACAAACACCCTGTCCGCATAGAACTCTGGGGCGATGAAATCGTTGATATAAGATATTTTAACAATGAAACCCAAAAATCTGTTGAAAAAATAAAGTTTGCAAAAATTATGCCGATGTATAAGTTCACACTCGAAAACGGTGTACCGAAAGAGATTAAGCCTGAGGACGAGGACGGATATTTTGAGGGAATTGAAGTTTATCAAAATTATTTTAATAACGATATGGTCGGAATTTTGGATTACTTCAAAGACTATATCCTTGTATATGACGAAACTTCAGAACTTTATTCAAAATACGAATTTGTTGATAAAAACTTTGAAGAACAGATGCAGGAAAACCTAAAACTCGGCTTGAATATTGACCTTAAAGGCAGAAATCATATTCCTTTTGAGAATTTTATTAAAAAATCGGCAGGATTTGTTAAAGTTGCATTAAATAACTTTTTAGACAGCGAAATGGATGAAGTTATTGAATTTGACACTCAGCCTGTGCAAAACTTCGGCGCAAACCTTGATGATATTGCAAATTTCATCAGCGGAAAACAAAATTATAATATCGTTATCGCAACGGATTACCCCGAGCGCGTGAAAGAAATCTTGTCCGAACGAAATATATTTAATGTTGAATATTCAGAAAGCATCTCGTCTGCGGGTACAATTTTAGAAGATTTTAAAACAATTGTTCTTACCGACAGAGAACTTTTTAACAAACGCACAAAAGAAGTTACATCATCCAAACGATCATATTACAAGGAAAAAGCCGAATATATCGAAAGCATAAATGATATTAAAGAGGGGGAATACGTTGTCCACTCAATCCACGGGGTCGGCGTATATAAAGGGCTTTCACAGCAAGAAATTGACGGACAGTTAAAGGATTACCTGACAATTGAATACGCAAACAAAGACAGACTTCACATTCCCGCCGAACAAATAAACCTTCTGGTACGCTATCGCGGTTCGGGCGCACTGAAGCCGAAACTTTCCAGAATGGGCGGAAAAGATTGGGAAAACACCAAAACCCGCGTTAAAAAGGAAGTTGAACAGGTTGCCTACGATCTTTTAAGACTTTATGCAAAACGTAAAATGCAAAAAGGTATTGAATTTTTACCCGATACAACATGGCAGGTTGAAATGGAGGAAGCGTTTGAATTTACGGAAACTCCGGACCAGATGAAAGCTATCAATGACATTAAATCCGATATGGAGAGTTCCCAGCCTATGGACAGGCTGATTTGCGGAGATGTCGGTTTTGGCAAAACAGAAGTTGCAATGCGCGGAATTTTCAAGGCGGTAACTTCGGGAAAACAGGTTGCTGTAGTTGTGCCGACAACGATTTTAGCCTTTCAACATTTTCAAACAATTTCGGAAAGATTTAAACCTTTCGGGGTTAATGTCGAACTTCTGTCGCGTTTTCGTTCTCAAAAAGAACAAAAAGAAACCATTAAAAAACTTGCAACAGGCGAATGCGACGTTGTAGTCGGCACTCACAGACTTTTGCAGGAAGGAATAATTTTTAAGGATTTGGGACTTCTTGTAATTGATGAAGAGCACCGTTTCGGCGTCCGCCACAAAGAAAAACTTAAATCTTTGCGCGAAAATATCGATATTATCACAATGTCTGCAACCCCTATTCCAAGAACTCTTTACATGTCTTTATCCGGGATTAAGTATATGTCGATTATCAACACTCCGCCCAAAAACAGACTTCCAATCAGAACCTATGTCGGCGAGTGGAACGAAAATATGGTTAAAAATGCAATTGTCCACGAGCTTGACCGCGAAGGACAGGTGTTTTATCTTTACAACCGAGTGGAAACAATTGACGAGTTTAGAATGCAATTGCAAAAACTTGTTCCAAACGCCAGAATTGCAATCGGTCACGGGCAGATGGATGAAAAAATGCTTGAAAAAGTTATCATTGACTTTGCAAACAAAGAATATGATATCTTGCTTGCCACAACAATCATTGAAAACGGCATAGATATCCCCAACGCCAATACAATGATTATCCACAATGCCGACAAATTCGGACTTGCACAGCTTTATCAACTCAGAGGACGTGTCGGACGCTCCCAAAGACAGGCATACTGCTATTGTTTATATACAAAATCAAAACAGATTACGACAGATGCCGTTCAGCGCCTAAAAGCAATCAAAGAATTTACAACACTCGGAAGCGGTTATCAAATCGCAATGCGCGACGTCGAAATCCGCGGTGTCGGAAATATTCTGGGCACAAAACAGCACGGTCACATGGTTAACGTCGGATTTGACACATACTGCCAGTTGTTAGAAGAAACCGTTCAAGAGCTTCAAGGCGAAGTCGTTGACAAAACTAATCCGACAATCGTTGATATTAACGTCACAGCCTTTATTCCTGATGAGTGGGTGGGTTCGGCAGAGCAAAAAATGATTGAATATAAGCGTCTGGCGGATGTAAAATCCGATATTGAACTGGATTATATTACAGAGGAATGGAAAGACCGTTTTGCAAAACCGCCCGAAAGTGTTGAAAACTTAATAAAACTTATAAAGATAAGACTCTGTGCAACAGATGCAAAAATTTCCGTAATCCGTGAAACCGACGACAACATAAGGATTTATACACCTTACAACAAAGCCGAATGGCAGATTATTCAGCGCGCTTTACCGTCGGAAATTCTAAAACGTATAAAATTTACAATCGCACCAAACTCCTGCACAGAGGGAAATTCTATCCTGCTTCTGAACAATTCTTATATGAATTTTAATGAAGTATTTAACATTTTAACAGATTTGTTCTATTATATAAATAAAACTAAAAACGACTATACGAAAAAATAAGGAGACATTATGAGAGGGAAAAAACTACTGGCTACATTAGCTGTATCTGCCGTACTTTTTGCAGGATGCGGTCTAAAATCAGGTGAAACAATTATCACCGTTAATGACAAAAAAATTACTCAAGGTCAGTTTGACGAAATGTTCAACAAACAAGCTAACAACGGCATGATGAAAGCCCTCGGCATTGACGTTAAAAGCGATACAAACAGCTTTATCTATCTTTTGATTAAAGAAAGAGTTGTAAACGAATTAATTGTTAAAGCATTGCTTGAAGATGAAATCGCAAAACGCGGTATAGAAGTTACAAATAAAGATGTTGATAATGCAGTTAAAGAAATCGTTGATAAATTAGGTTCAAAAGAGCAGCTCGATACATTATTGAAAGAACACGGAATTACAGCTTCTCAATTCAAACAAGATTTAAAAGAAGAAGTTAAAATGAAAAAACTTGCTAAAGAATTAGGCTCATCAAATGTATCTGATGCTGAAGCTAAAAAATTCTATAACGAAAATCCGAAAAACTTCAAACATCCGGAAAAAGTAAGAGCATCTCATATTTTGATTTCTGTTAACCCTGAAGAAATTACGGAAATTATTAAATCAGATGCAAAAAATAAAGATCTTGATGATTCTGCAATAAAAGCAAAAGTTGACGAAGAAATTAAAGCAAAAGAAGCTAAAGCAAATCAATTATTGGCAGAAGCAAAAAAAGACCCGTCAAAATTTGCAAAACTTGCTAAAGAAAATTCAGAAGACACAACTTCAGCTGTAAAAGGCGGAGATTTGGGCTTCTTTAACGATAAAGAAATGGTTCCGGAATTTTCAAAAGCAGCATTTTCAATGAAACCAAACACAATTTCAGACAAACCTGTAAGAACTCAATACGGTTATCATATCATTATGGTTACAGACAGAGCTGCAGCAAGCACAACTCCGTTTGAAAAAGCAAAACCTGATATTAAAGGTTACCTTGAAAATCAAAAACAAATCGAATTGGTTGATAATTTGATTGAATCATTAAAGAAAAATGCAAAAATTGATTATGTAAATCCTGAATATTCACCCGAAGCAGGTAAAAAAGCAATTCAGGAATCAATAAAAAACAGCGAAGAAACAGCAAAAAAAGTTAAAGAACAAAATAAAAAATAACAAAAAAGCCCTCTAATGAGGGCTTTTTTGTTATTATAATTAACATAATAAATATTATCGACCGTGCCGCTCGACCCGCCACATTAGATTTTGTATAAATTTTAACGATAATCACTACTTAACGAAACAATAACAGGTCAGTCATTGTTTGAGCGCAGCGAGTTTGACTGACTTAGGTTGAGTTTAGTAGTGATTAAACGGTTAGCGTGTTTCTCTTTCTTGTGCAGAGTTCTTTCTCTTTGCATCGCCCAAAGAGAAAGAATTACTGCTGCGGGGTGTGGGGATGCACAGTCCCCACATACTTATAATATCTATTATGAAAACCACCTCATAATGAGGTGGTTTTTTTAAAAAATAAAGTAACTCATAAGCCGTGTTCTGTTTCTAAATAATCATCTGTCTGGTATTGGGATTACTCCCAATCTCTAGCGGTTCTTCTGAAGTTGGCGGACAGCCTTTATAACCTTCAATTTAACCTTGCATTCTGCAGGGGGTTGCCTAGCCGATATTTCTCAATACCGCTGGTAAGCTCTTACCTCACCGTTGCACCATCGCCTGTGGCTTACGCCCATCGGCAGTTCTTGGTTGCTCGCGTTTAACGGGTCTGCCGGCAAAGCTCAACGCTTTGACCGTTCGCCCTCAGCTCGCAATCCGCATTTCTGTGGTCCTATCCACCGGCTCACGCCGTCCGGAAGTTTCTCCGGCTGCCTGTCCTTGAATGCACGGACTTTCCTCACCCCAAAAAAGGCGCGATTATTCGATTACTTTATTTAATTATCACGAATTGATGTGTTAATTGTTGCCCAATTAACAGCTCTTGCATGGTCAGGATTAATTCTCAATTTGCCGTTTGCAAGAATTTGAATCTCATACTGGTCACAATCCTCCGTACCCTCATCATTTGTACATACCTGATCAGGGCCTTCATCTCCGTTAACATCAATAAGAATTGTACCGACACCTGCCGTATTTGCATCTTGATCATCAAATGTTCCAACTCTGTCTTTTTCACTGTCCCAAGCATCAATAGTGTCTGTCAAATCCCATTTAACACCATCTGATGTAAAGAAAACAGGATAGAAATCCTGACCATTCGGTCCTTCACCGCTTTGTTGACCGGAATTTCTTGAAACATTTAATCTTGATTTAAACAATGCGCCAAATTTGTTTTCACCTTCATATATATCGCCTTCCTGATCCGCTTCATATACATAATCAAACCCCCAGGCGCAATAAATATAATCTTCATCGCTTGGTTGTGCTCCGACTCTACATGCTTCACGCATATCAGGATAAAGAATATCATCATTAATTAACGAATTAACAATCTGTTCGGTTGCATAGAATGTTTTCTTAACCATCATTTTATTTTTATTCGGTCTGGTTTTCATAATTGCAGGTGTAACAACTGCTACAAGAATACCAATAACTGCCAAAGCAACCATAAGTTCAGTAAGAGTAAAACCTTTAAATCTTCTCATAAATATCCTTTCCATATACTCTATAATAACATATATGCCCGCATTTTTCAATATAAAATCATAACTCTAAAGAGTAATTGAATTTTTGTAAACATTTATTAACATAATAGCAAAATAATATATTTAGACGAGTTAATATACCATTCAATTTGATAGAATCACTATTGGATAAACAGAGGGTAGAAGACAGACCAAAATTTCACAGGTCGAGTCAGAATCTACAAAGAATGGTAGAAACGGGAACTAGCAAAAGCGAGTGACTGTCCTAAACAGAAAAAGTAATACCAAATTCTACAAAGAGGATAGAAAAATGGTCGATAACAGATCAGCCGGATTCTTCGGAATCGGAGGCTCTTTCAATTTCAAAAGCGGAGATATTTCAGGCACAGCTGCAAAAACCCAGGATGATAAAATGGGACAAGGCAACGAATATTTCGCACAGCAGAAAAGAGAAGAAGAGGAAGAAAATTCAGAAAGCGAAAAATATACGGACAGAAGTGCCCAACTTCGTGCGACATTAAATTCTCTTGCCATGATGAATGTTGCAAATGTTATCAACTCCAGAAAAAAAGCGTTTGAAGAACAAAAACAACGCAAGAATCCCTCATCCGATAAAATAAGAGAAGAACTTGAAAAAGAATTTTTAAACCTTGCAAAAGACAGTGATGAAGAAGCCTAAGCTACAGCTACAGTTTCATCTTTTTCTTTTTCACGTTTGATAAATAAGAATTCGCCTTTGTATGAAGGTGCTGAACCGTTTTTGTCTTTTCCTGCCGCAAGACTGATAATGCTGTTGAATTTAGGGGCTTCAGTTGCTTTCTGAGTATTTCCAACACCCTCATTCAATGCAACGGTAATTTTACCTTCCACTTTTTTGTGAATGTTTTGTACTGCTTGTGTATTCAAATATTTAATAGAATTTAAAACTTCTTGATTTAATTGGATTTGTAAACCTGAATTGTTCAAAGCGATTTGTTTTGCAGTATTAACATCAACATTGCCTTTGTACAAATCAACGCCAATATCAGCAGGTTTGAAAATATTATTAACCGTATGAACATTATATTGATTATTTTTTTCGTTGGCACGTTTAAGAATTTCTTGCGATACTTGCTGTAAAGTTGTTGTATCAATTCCTAATTTGTACTGTGCATTGTAAACGCTCATTGTCATAATACTTGTATCCCTTTTTACTGTTTCCTTGTTTATATAATCGGCATAATTTGCCTGAAACTTTAAGGTCTTAGGTCATGTTCGTAACATTTGTTAACAAAAAACGCAACTTTTACATGGATATATACTTTATATATATATGAGTATAGATAACACGATTTATGCATTAAGCGGTATTAACAATCTGCTTGGCGGAACACTCGGTTTTATCAATGACAAACAAAACGGAGTACCGACAGGTTATGCAATGTCTAATGCAGGCTTAAATATTATGAACGGTGCTATCAGAAATGAAGCATCACGCGATATTCAACAAATGACGGGCAGTTATTTGGGATATGCGGTTAATAACCTTGCAGGATATGGAAACCCTGTAGCAAATTATCAGGGAACAGTCGGCACAATGGGTGCATTAATGCTTTCAATGCCTATGAATATTTTCGGATGTGCTCCTTGGATGACATCATCACTATACGGATGCGGACCTTATGGATACGGTTACTGGAACAGCGGATTTTTCGGCGGAGGATGCTATAATAATCCATATATGTTTGGCGGACCGAGTATGTTCGGATGCCGTGGCTTCTTGTGCTAAAGAGATTTTAATTTTTTTGAAACATCATCAAGAATATTCTTGGTGGTGTTTTTGTTTAGTAAAATCTGCTGAACCGCTGTGTTTACAATTGTATTAATCTCTTTTTGATTACGCGCCGTATGAAGTGAAGGTTCAATTTTATTAAGCTGTTTTGCACTGATTACGCGGGCTTTTGACATCAAATCATTGTAATTTTTATAATAGTCATCATCCAGTGCTTGTTGATTTACCGCAAGAACATTTGTTAACTTTGCAAGCTCAAGTTGGTTTTCATAATTTGTCAAAAACAATGCAAATTTTAAGGCATCCTCTTTATGTTTTGCACGTGCGGGAATTACAAAATTCATTAAAGAAAAATCGTTCTGCCCGAGTTTGCCTGTAAATTGCGGAGCAACGTCTGTTTTTGCATAAGTTGACGGAGCATTTTCTTTAATCATATTCAAGAAATTTGCGCCTGCTTGAAAAAATACAATCTGCTCTGCCATATATTTTTCTAAAGCTTCGCGGTGAGTTTGAGTTACAGTTTCTTTCGGAATATATCCTTTTTCGTACATATTTTTGAAAAGCTCAAATACCTCAATTGATTGCTCGGAATTTATATCTTCCACTCCATACTTATTTAAAATTCTGAGCATTGTATCATTTTCCGTGATATTCGGGAGCATTGCATAAGCCTTGAGTTTTGGGGCAATTTTTGCCATTTCATCATAAGTTGCCGGCACTTTTTGCCCCCCTAACAACTCTTTATTATAAATTGTAACGGCAGAAGTCGCATACCACGGCAGAGAATACAATTTGCCGTTATATTTCAATGAATTTATGATTGATTTATTAAACTGCTCGGTATTTTCCTGCGCGATTTCATAAAGTGCCCCGCGCTGAGCAAGAAGTGCCGAAAAATCAGGGTTTAAATTAATCAAATCAGGCGGATTATCACTCAAAACAGAAGCGAGCGTTCTTTTTTCACCCTCAGAAAACGGAACATCAATCCACTTAATCTTAACATCATTCTGCGCCTCAAACTTCTCAATAACCCTATTCATATAAGGTGCAAAATCTCCCATCTGCAAAGTCCAGAACACAAGTTCATCCTGATTTGAATTTGACCTGCCAAAAAACAAAATTGATAATAATATTACGACAATTACAGCTAATATACTTTTCATGCTACAATTATACTATGAACAATTTGTTTACGGAACTTGAAAATATAAATAAACAAATACCGCTTGCGGAAATTCTGCGCCCGAAAACATTAGAAGATTTTTTGGGTCAAAGTAATGTTGTATCACCAAACAGCCCGATTTTAAACCTTTTAAAAACCAACAGACTTTTTTCGTTGATTTTTTGGGGAACTCCGGGATGCGGAAAAACAACACTGGCAAGACTTATAGCAACAAAAACAGAAGCAAACTTTATTGAAATTTCTGCCGTAACATCAGGTGTAAAAGATATTAAAGATGCTGTTGACAAGGCAAAAGAAGCACTGCGCGCAGGTCAAAAAACAATTCTGTTTATAGATGAAATTCACCGTTACTCCAAAACCCAGCAGGACGCACTGCTTCCGCATCTTGAAAACGGAACATTATTTTTAATAGGTTCAACAACAGAAAACCCGTCATTTCAGGTTGTTCCCGCACTTTTGTCACGTTTGCAGGTTATAAGATTAAATTCCATTGATGATGAAAGTATGGATAAAATTATCAAACGCGGTTTTGCCTACCTTGCAAAAAATCATTTGCCTATGGACTGCGAAACAGGCGCAATTGATTTTATCATAAATTTAGCCCGCGGTGATGCAAGATATGCACTTAACGTTGTTGAAAACGCTTATTTCGCAAGCGATTTGAAAGACGGCAGACGCAATTTAACCGTGAAAATTATTGAAGAAATCTGCCAGAAACGCAACACAAGATATTCACAACAGGAACATTACGACTGCGCCTCAGCATTTCAAAAGAGTTTGAGAGGTTCTGATCCAGATGCGGCAATTTATTACCTTGCAAAAATGATTTATGCGGGCGAAGACCCGAGATTTATTGCACGACGGCTGATAACCTGTGCCGCAGAAGATGTCGGAAACGCAGACCCGAACGCGTTGAATATTGCACTGAACGCATATAAAGCCGTAGAACTTCTTGGTTTACCCGAAGGAAGAATTCCTCTTGCACAAGCTGTAATTTATGTTGCACGCGCACCAAAATCCAACGAAACAGTTATGGCAATTGACGAAGCCTTACACGATATTGAAAGCGGAAAAGATTTTCCGCCCCCGATGCATTTGAGAGATGCTCATTATAAAGACGCTAAAAAATACGGTTTTGGCGAAGGTTACATATATTCACACCTTGCCCCCGATATTGAACAACAATTTCTGCCCGATGAACTTGTCGGGAAAAAGTATACATCTTGACAAATACTCCAAAATAACAAATAATAGACATGTAAATGGAGGTATTTTACATGTTAAGATTTATTACTAAGAATTGCCCCCCCCCCAACAGAATGTACTTATAACAAGTGAGTTAGGGGATTTTTGCGAAACCCGAGTGTCGGGTCAAGCGGCACGCTTGGCTTTTACACTTGCAGAAGTTCTTGTAACTCTCGGTATTATCGGGGTAGTTTCGGCAATGACTTTACCAACACTGGTTAAAAATCACCAGCGTCAGGTTTATGTAACGCAATTGCATAAGTTTTATAATATAACATCACAAGCAATTGAACTTTATGTAAACGATAATAAAGCTGTTAACCTTGGAGAAACACCTTTGAGAAACAGTATTAGCGGAATGAAGAGTTTTATAAACGGTTACTTTAAAGTCGTCAAAGACTGCAATGGCAGTTATGCACCTTGTTTCGCGGATGAATATAAAACAATTGACGGTTCCGGAATTAATAAGGTAAAGGAATGGCAATGCGGGGTAACAGCTGTTATTGCAGACGGAACTGCAATTTGTGTTGATACGGCACATTTAGATGCTATAGAAGATGAGAATAATGAAGAAAACAATGTTCATGGACACGAAATGCACGCCGGTTCTGTTATCAGTTTTGAATTTGATATAAACGGAAAGCAAGGACCAAATATTTACGGCAGAGATTACTTTAACTTCCATATAGACAGAAATGGAAACATATTTGACGATTACAATAAAGATACATTTAAAACATCAGATGTTTTCAATTTTGTTGGCAAAATTATTGATGATGGTTGGAAAATGGAATATTAAAAAAGCGGGTTTTAAACCCGCTTTTTTATTCCAATGGAATTGTCAACTGTTGTCCTATTGAAAGCTTATTCGGATTTGTCATATTGTTTGTTTTCAAAACAAGTGATTCTTTTTCTTTACTGTAAGAACCGTAAAATCTTACTAAAATTGCTTCCATAGTATCGCCTTCTTGAACAGTATAAATTTCATTTGAAGAAATTTCTTCATCTGTTTTTTGTGATGAAGGAATAAAGCTTAAACTCAACTTTTCTTTTTTAACGGGAGCAACCGCATTTTCTCTGACAGAATTAATCCCGCGTACAGTAAAACTTATCAGAACTGTTAAAATAAGCATCACAACCGCACCGGCAACAAAACCTGCTGTCATATAAACATTAGGAGATTTTTCCGATTTTTTGTTAATATTAAAATTTTGCCAGAGCAAATCCAATTCTTTTTCTCTGTTTGGTCTTACATAAACTCCGACAGAATCGTTGTATGCTTCATGTCTGTATTTTGATAAAGCTTCCAATACAGCCATTTTTTCCTTAGATAAATTTGATCTTCTGATAGTTGAACTTTTCATGCTATTTCCCTAATCTTTCGTGTAAATAATATATCATAAGCATATTTTTTATACAAGTGAGTTTGCGGAAAAATTAAAATTTTTCTCGCAAACTCCCGGGAACGGTTTCGGCGCAATTGTGTGCTATCCCGCACACATACTGCGCCTCACACACCTTAGGTCGGCACTAAAAAATCTCAAAAATTTGTCATTTTTGGATTTTTCAGTGCCTCGCACAACTTAACTATTTTTAACATGGTTCTTGATTTTTACGATTTTTAATATATTATGTTGTTATACGAACTAGCTAGAAAAGGAATAAAATTATGTCAAAACAATGTGAAATATGCGGTAAAAAACCGATTAAAGCAGCAAAATTAACTTTCTCGCATAAACAAATCGTTCATACACAAGAACCTAACTTACAATCAGTAAAAGTTAACATGAACGGTACAGTTAAGAGAATTAAAGTTTGCACATCTTGCTTGAGAGCAGGTAAAGTAACTAAAGCTGTTTAATTAAACTAAAATCAATTAAAAAAGAACCCTTAAAGGGTTCTTTTTTAATGAACTGATTTTGTAAACCACTTATAATCAAATATAAATTGGAAATTTGCAGGCTCTGTACTTGATGCAACTCTCGGAAACTGCATAAACGGTACAGTTTGTTCGACAGCACTGATAATCGAACGGTCTGTCGCTTCATCCCCTGATGATTTTGTAAATTTGTAATTCTGCAAACTGCCGTCAACTCCGATAGTCAAAACAATTGTTGCCTGAGTGTTTCTGCCTGATGCAGGAGGATTCCAGTTTTCCGACAAAATATAACTTGTTCGGGTTGTATAATCTTTAAAATTATTTGCCAGTGTATAAGATACAGGCTTTACATTGTTATCTCTAAGTGTGGGGGTTTCTTGTGCAAGACTTTCTGCCTCCTGTCTTGTTGTAGAATATTCATGAGCATAACTTAAAAAAGAATTTTCTTTTATCGGTTTCATAAATACATGAGCATTTCTAAAAACAACTTGAGGTTTGTATGGATCAAGTCCGTATTCGCCCGTTTGGATTACACCGATATAATTTGTTGCCGAGTTTGATTTTAAATATGCAAATTTTTCAGGCTTATCATCCTCTTTAAATCGAATTGCATAATAACATTCATCATTATTTATGTACATCAAGGAATCAGTATCAATATACAAACTTAAATTAGGAATATCTGTATCAATCATCTCCCAATTAACGGCACAAACCGGAAGTACAGACATTAATAATGCAATCGACAATAAAAATTTTTTCATCATTTCACCAGCCTTTTTCCTTTATTATAACATAAAATTTTTTATATTAAGTGATGTTACAAGATTGTGAAAATATTTGTCTTTTTTTTGTATATAAAATAAAATATAAGTGGAGAAATTTTAAGGGATAAAAATAAATGATATTAGAACAAGAGTTAGAGGGAAAAACTTTATCTCCTCAAGAAGTGAGAAGTATTCTAAAAACAGACAATAAAGAGATTGTTGAATTGTGCAAACGTGCATCAATTTTACCTCGCAAAAACAGCAAAGGACAAACTTATTTTTCCTATGATGAAGTGAAAAATCTGAGAAAAGTTCAGGCAATGAAAGGCGCATCTATGCCCCCTGTAAAAGCTGATTTAAAACAGCCTTCAGCAATCATGAATATCCTAAACTCTTTAAAAGAGATGGAAAATAAATTAAGCAACAGAATTTCTAAAGTTATCGACGAAAAACTTGAAGGCATGGACGAAGTTGTTGTAGAACTTATCCGCTGCAAAACAGATAACGAAACTTTAAGACAAAAAATTATTGATCTTAACAAAGAAATTTATCAGCTTAAAAATGATTTGAATTCATACAAACCTGTAGGTTTGGGATTTTATAAAAAAAAAGAAAAGCACATCTGGGAATAAGCGAGCAGAGGGCGTACGGTCAATGCGTTGAGCATTGCCGGAAGACCCGTTTAATGCGAGCGAAAGGGATAACCCTATAAATAAGATAAGGAATTAGATAATGGCAGTAAAAGATAAAGAAACCGAAACTTCTTCACTTGATGAAAGAAGTAAAGCCTTAAAACTTGCAATAGAAAAAATTGAAAAAGACTTTGGTAAAGGCTCAATTATGAAACTTGGCGACAAAGCCACAGTTAATGTTGATGCAATTCCGACAGGTGCACTGTCATTAGACGTAGCTCTCGGTATCGGCGGAATTCCGCGCGGTCGTATTATTGAAATCTACGGACCTGAAAGCTCGGGTAAAACAACTCTTGCACAGCATATCGTTGCTGAATGCCAAAAAAGAGGCGGTATTGCAGCATTCGTCGATGCAGAACACGCACTTGACCCTGAATATGCAAGAAACCTCGGTGTTCAAATCGATGATTTATTAATTTCTCAACCTGATACAGGTGAACAAGCTCTTGATATTACAGAAGAACTTGTACGCTCAGGTGCAGTTGATGTTGTTGTTGTTGACTCTGTTGCAGCACTTGTTCCAAAAGCCGAAATTGAAGGCTCTATGGAAGACCAACAAATGGGTCTGCAAGCTCGTTTGATGAGTAAAGCTCTCAGAAAATTAACAGGTATCATCGGAAAAACAAACACTACGGTAATTTTCATCAACCAATTACGTATGAAAATCGGTGTTATGTACGGAAACCCCGAAACAACTACAGGTGGTAATGCGTTAAAATATTACGCATCAGTTCGTATGGAAATTAAACGTACAGAAGGTGTTAAAGGCGACGACGGAGATGTAGGAAACCACGTTAGAGTAAGAGTTTTGAAAAATAAAGTTGCACCTCCTTTCAGAACTGCTGAATTTGATATTATTTTCGGAAAAGGCATCTGCAAAATCGGTAATATCTTAGATGTTGCCGTAAACCTTGACATCGTTAAAAAAGCAGGTTCATGGTTCAGCTTTAACGAAGAAAAACTCGGTCAAGGCAGAGATAAAGCCCGTGATTTCTTAGCTGAAAATCCTGACATCTTAAATACTGTTGAAACACTTGTAAGAGAAAAATTAGCGAACAGTTAACTTTTGTAAAGTGGCTAAAACGCAAATATATCAATGATTTTAAAAAGAAATATGTTTTTGTTATAATTTATATGACAAATAAAAACATGTTTCTTTTTTATATATTTGCAAATACTAATTGGAGGTTAACATGGACGTAAAAGCAGTAAATAGCGTGTCTTTACAACAAAGTTTTGAAGGAAAATCAAAAAGAAAAGAAAATAATAATGCAGAATATCCTCAAATGGATAGTCATGCATCTAAAAAAGCATCAAAAGCAGTTCGAGATATGATGACAGGTCTTATGCTTTTAGGTGCTGCTGCAGGAGCAGGCACAGGAATGACAAGCTGTGTAAAAGCTGATGCTTGGGCTGAAGCTCATGCCGGTGCAACAGCATGGGGTTGGATTATCAACAATGGCGGATGCAATTGCAAACCTGATACAATCTTCCAAACTACACCTATCAGAGAAGTAAACTGGGCAGTTAATGATTCAATTAAAAATCAATTCATTAATATTGGAGCAGAAGTAGACGGACCAGTTGACGGTGAAAATGTACTTCTTGTTTCAGGAAAATTCCGCAACAAATACGATAACAAAGTTACAGAATTTCAAGTTGACAGCGTAGGATGCAACAGCCGTCAAATGATGTATGTGTCTAAGGTTACTGACTTGTACGATCCTCAAAATCCTAAAAAAGAATGGTGGCAAGTAAAAGCAATGGATGTACCTGGAAAAGGTATTAAATATACATTCAGCACAACAAATTCAACAGCTAAACCCGAACCATGGCAATATGATCAAAAATATTCAATAATCGTTTCAAACGGTGCAAGAGGTAACAAACCGGGTGTAAACACTATTTACGATAAAGACGGCAATATGATATGGCAAGGTCAATTAACCAAAGGTCAGCAGGCAGGTATGTTCACTTATGGTGTACTTGCACTTGATGAAAACGGCGAAATTTATACTAATCCGGAAACAGGTGAACCTGAAATGATTGATTACGATTATGATAATTGTAAAATCTGGACAAGAGAAACTGATTGGAGTAAATTCAAACAACCCGTTAAACCTGAAGATTACGATTATGATGTATGGTATTAATCAATTTTCTACACAAACAAAACACCCTCTTGATATAAGAGGGTGTTTTTGTTATATCTTGTAACTATGAAAACATTAGCACAATTCATTCAACAAAAAAGAAAAAATTTAGATTTGTCTGTAAAATGTTTGGCTATGATATCAAATCTTCCGATAGAAACAATTGAAGATATTGAAGCCGGAAAAGATTTGTTTTTATCTGTCACAGTCCGTCAAACTCTAGCTAAAATTTTACGCTGTGAACCTGAAGAAATTAAAAAATATGAAAAAGATTTCAATAATCATATTGTATCAGAGCAGATAATCGACAGCTTGAAAGAATTAATACTGAATGAAGCTGGCGGTTTGAAATGTCCTGTATGCGGCGCACCGCTTTTTACAAGAATACAAAAAGCATACGATTTGGAAGATAATTTGGTTCTTACCCCCAAAGCACACTGTACAAAATGCTCCTTCCAAATTCACTCTTGAAAAAAGAATAAAATAAGTTATAATAATAATTAGCACATTAAAAAAAGAATACATGGGGACGTTTTGGATTTGACAGGATGTTCGGTTGAGATAGGTTGCGAGTCGGAGCGCTGTTCTCCGTTATCAACGAGCAAAACAAATTAAATGCTAACAATGTAATTAAAGCAGACTTCTCTAGAGCTTATGCTTTAGCAGCTTAGTCGCTAATTATAGCTACTCATAGAATCCAGCTTGCCGATTTTATGGGTCCATTATGCAAGACGCAGTGCATTAATGCAGGGTAGATGCATCAAGATAACCTTGCAAGGTTTAAAGTTTCCTTCAAATAAAACGTTTGATTAATTTATAGGGTATTGATTTTCGCCTGAATTAGTCGAGATAAAGAAAATCTACACTCGTAGAAGCTTGTTAAGATCCATTTTGGACAGGGGTTCAACTCCCCTCGTCTCCATTTTTTAGTCCACAAAAGTGTAATAAGACCATTTTAAACGCGTTGAAAGCCCGTAATTAGCGGACTTTACAAAACAAAAATTAAGCAGAGAATTTATTTTACTAAAATTCTCTGTTTTTCAATGCTTATTTTTATTAAAATTCTCTCTTCACCAGAGACCTAGTCCAAAATGGATTATATTGTAAAAACTTTGTTTGAGAAGCAATTAATGATAATATTTTTGATTAGAATCATAATTTTCATCTAAATTCTTTTGTCTTAGAATATTACTATAAAATGCTTGAACTTTTTTATCCGCATATATTTTACTTTCATCAAAACCTAATATATAAAGGTTTTCCAGTTTCCTTACACGACTTAAAGCTACATATACAAGTCCTGATTCAAAGGCTGATGAACAATCTACTACAACTTCATCTAGTGTCAAACCTTGTGATTTATGTATCGTTATTGCATATGCTAAGATAAACGGAATTTGATATCTTGTACCTATATATGTTTCATTTTCATAATAATCAAATTTATCTTTATAAAATTTATTTTCATATCCATTATCAAATTTTACAGTTACAGAACTTTCATCAATATTAATTACCGTACCACAAAATCCATTATAAATATTTTGAAGTGGATAATTTTTTACAAGCATTACTCTACAGCCCTCTTTTAAAATAACAACATCTTGTGCTTGAATATTTTTGTCCATACGTTTTAATAGTATTTCTTTAGCATGCTTATTTTTAATTAAAGTGGGATTTATTCTATCGATTGATTCAAAATATACTTCTCGTGATTTAATTTTATCTAATTGTTGTTTATTATAATTTTTTACTTCTGTTTTTTTAGAATACAAATGTAACTTATTTTCTATTAAATTAGATGAAGCATATCTATTTTTAATTACACTTATATCATTATCAGTTAAGCAACCGTGCCTAAAATTATTAAGAATATTACAAAATTTTATATCATTCTGTCTATAAATTTTAGATAAATAAACTGTTTCTAAATTCAATTCATCCCAAACTTTTGATTCGAAACAATATTTACCTTTATTTTCATAAACTGTACATTCTTCTTTCGTTGCAACAGGAGGTAATTGTAAAAAATCCCCAATGAAAATTACTTGAATACCACCAAACGGATAATTATTGTTTCTCACCATTTTAAACAATTTATCTAAATATTCCAGAACAAATGCTGATAACATTGAAATTTCGTCAATTACCAATAAATTACAACTCTTTATATTGGGTCGATTACATTTCCACAATATTTGAGGAAACGGTATCTGTAATTGCTGAATTCCACTCCATGAGTGTATTGTTATTCCTTCAATATTACTTGAAGCAATACCCGTAGTTGCTGTTAATGTAATATAATTCTGAAAAATCTTTTTTAATTCAGACAAAATAAATGACTTACCTGTACCAGCAGGTCCTGTAATAAACACATTTTCACCTTGAGAGATCAATGCTATTGTTTTATCTATATTAGTATAGTCAACTGTACTTTGCATACTACATGTAAAACTCAGTAATAATCTATATTGATTGCTTTTGTATAAACTTTTACAAAATTTAATATTGATTAAACATTATTTATAAGCTTTTGCAAACTCAATTCTTGTGGCTGAGTTCCGTTTAAAATTTGTTTGGCTAATTCTGGCGAAATGTATTTTAAATTCATAATATTGCGGATGTATTTGGAATCCTTTAAGCCTTCTTCTTTCTGCAAATCTTCAATAGTTTTACCTGCTTGAATTTGCTTGTGATAATAAAAACTTTTTACTATTGCATTTACAAGGTACGGATTTGGCTGGAGAGTATCATATTCTTTAGCATTCAAAATTAAAATATTATCATTTCTAGATGGTTGTGTAATTTTTATATTTTTAGAAATTACAATCGGAGTCAATTCTTCATTTTTATCCGGAATAACAATTTCTTGATTATTTGCCAAAGCATTCAAAACTTTCTTTATTGAAGCTTCGTTATATGTTATTTCAATTAAATTCTTCGATACCACAATTCTGTGAATAATTGCTCTTATAAGTTTTGGCTCTGAATAATCTTGGATATTTTGCGCTATATAAATCAATTTGTTTTGCTTGCTAATTTTGTATTCCGAGACAATATTTTGAATTTGTTTTTTATCCTGTAAAAATTCTTTCGTTGTTTCAATTACAAATTTTTCAACTTCACCTGCGGGAATTTTTGAAACTGAACCAGTTTCTTCATTGTTTTTCAAAGCTCTGCTTATGTAATAACGATATCTTCTGCCATGACTATTGCTATGACTCGGCGTCATTTTATTTCCCAAATCGTCATAAATTAAGCCTGCAAGAAGGGAATTAGAAGAACTTTTAACCCCACAAGTTTTATCGACTTTATTTTCATATAATAACTTTTGAACTTCCTCAAAAATTTCGTCACAAATAATAGCTTCATGCTCTCCGTCATAAATTTTATCTTTATGCGTAATTTTGCCGATATAAACTTTGTTCGCAAGCAAATGATATAATTGACCTTTTGAAAAATATTTATCGGTTTTTGTCTTGATTTCGTTTCCTTTAAAATATTGCATCAATTTTGGTACACTTTTTAATTCAAGATATTTTTCAAAAAGCATTTGAACTTTTTGAGCATCCTCATTATGAATAACAAGTTTTTTATCTTTTTTTAGATAACCCAGCGGAACTTTGCCACCCATCCACATTCCTTTTTTCTTGGAAGCAGCGATTTTATCCCGAATTCTTTCCCCTGTAACTTCACGTTCAAACTGTGCAAAGGATAAAAGGATATTCAATGTTAATCTGCCCATAGATGTAGTTGTATTAAACTGTTGAGTTATAGACACAAAAGAAGTTTCATGCCTGTCAAATATATCAATAATTTTTGAAAAATCCATGAGTGAGCGAGTTAAACGGTCAACCTTATAAACAACAACAATATCAACTTCATCGTTTTCGATATCCTTTAAAAGTTTTTTAAATGCAGGACGTTCCATTGTTCCACCCGAAAATCCGCCGTCATTGTATTGTTTATCTAACAAAACCCAACCCTCATGCATTTGAGATTTTATATAAGCCTCACAGGCTTCTCTCTGTGCATCAAGTGAGTTAAAATCTTGTTCCAAACCTTCTTCGGAGGATTTTCTTGTATAAATCGCACATCTTATCGCTTTCTTATCCATTAAGCCACTCCGAAGAATTTTTTACCATTCCAATGTGTCCCGGTTATTACATTTGCAACAGCGGAAAGGGTTTTGTATAATTTACCGTTAAAATTAAAACCTCCGTCAACCGCGATAACTTCATATTTTTCACCTTTAAACTCACGGATGAATTTAGTTCCGATAGTTACTTCAAATTTTTTGATTTTCTTGGTATCTATGGTTTTTGTTTCGGAATAGTGTTCGACAAGTTTATCTAATCTTTTTTGAAGTTCGCCTGATAATTTTCCGTATTTATAATGCCATTCTATCTCTTTGATTAAGAATGACTTAGTATAACCTTTTGGTGCAGGTATTTTAAAGATTTCCTGCCATTTGATTTGTAATTCCTTTGTTGTCAGTGGTTTTAAGTTATCCATACTCACATTAATCACTCTTGTTGCAAGTAAAATCAAGCCCATTGACATAATTCGTATCAAAATGCACTCATATAGTATGTTTGGGCTTCCTTTAAATTTTTGTTTTCTAATGTCGAAAACTTTTTCCTAATTTTTATATGGATACATTTGTAATCCGTAGAAAAATAAAAGGAGAAAAATATGAGAACTCAACAAGAGAGCTTGGAAATTCGTTATTTGAATCCGATGGACTTAAAACTCAACCCAAAGAATTCAAGAACACACAGTAAAAAGCAATTGCATAAAATTGCACAGAGTATTGAAAAGTTAGGATTTAATAATCCTGTACTTATTGATGCAGAAAACTTTATTATTGCCGGGCATGGCAGGGTACTAGCTGCATGTGATTTAGGATTGACTGAAATTCCAACCATTTGTTTAAGTCACATGAGTCAGGAACAAATTAGGGCTTATATTATTTCAGACAATAAACTCGCCGAGGAAGCCGGTTGGGACAATGAAATCTTGAAAATTGAATTAGATTTTCTAATGAATCTTGAACCTGAGATTGGATTTGATGCTACTGTTACAGGCTTTGATATTCCTCAACTCGACTTAATACTAAATCCTGAGGCTTTTGAAAGTGTAAAAGAAACGGCAAAAGCAGATCCTGATATGGAATTTTTAGCAAATGTAGTTGATATTCCAAAACGAGTAAATCGTGGTGAGCTTTGGAAACTTGGCGAGCATTTGCTTTATTGCGGTAATTCATTAGAAGAAGTTAGTTACAAAAAACTCATGAAAAATGAGCAAGCACAGATTGTTTTTACAGATCCGCCTTATAACGTCAAAATTAAAGGGAATGTTACCAAGCAAAAACAACATGAAGAATTTGAACTTGCTTCCGGAGAAATGAAAAAAGATGAGTTTACTGATTTTCTCAAAACTGCAATGAGTTTGCAAGTAAGATATTCAATTGACGGCTCTATACATTATCAATGTATGGATTGGCGTCATGTTAGTGAAATGCTTGATGCCGGTAGTGAAGTTTATTCTTCGCTCAAAAATATTTGCGTTTGGGATAAAGGCACAGGTGGTATGGGGTCACTATATCGTTCTCAGCATGAATTTATTTTTGTATTCAAAAATGGCACAAAACCTCATATAAATAATGTCGAACTTGGGGTTCACGGAAGATATCGTACAAATGTTTGGAAATATAAAGGAATGCATACCAGCAATCCGCAAGCTAAGACCTTGGTAAAACTGCATCCGACAGTTAAACCCGTTCCAATGATTATGGATGCACTTTTAGACTGTTCTTCACCAAACGGAATTGTTTTGGATTCTTTTGGCGGCTCCGGTTCAACTTTAATTGCGGCAGAACGTACAAAACGCAGGGCACGAATTATTGAACTTGAACCTAAATATTGTGATGTGATTTTATATCGTTGGGAGCATCTTACAGGTAAAACTGCCGAAATAGTTGAACTTGAGGAGGTTTGTGATGTCGAATAAGGATTTACAGAAATACGAGGTGGGCTATAAACACCCGCCTCGTGAATACCAATTTAAACCCGGACAGTCAGGAAACCCGAAAGGACGTCCTAAAAAGAATAATAACTTTGCTGAAGATGTCATGGATGAAATGAATGAAGTTATTACTATTCAAGAAAACGGGAAATTAAAGAAAATCACAAAAAAGCGAGCATTAGCTAAACGACTCATCGCAGATTCTCTCAGCGGGAAAGTTTCTGCAATAAAAATTCTTACTCCTATCTTAGCCGGAGAAACTAAGATAACAAAAGATTTTGAAGAAGAATTAACACCGCAGGATGCTCAGATTTTGGAAGATTATATACAAAGGAGATTAAATCATGAATAACAAGGGGATTTTATATGCTGCTTGCAGGAATGATCTTTATGCGTTTATGCAAAAATCATTTTATGAAATTGATGGCTCACAGGAGTTTAAAGGTAATTGGCACTTAGAACTTATATGTGATAAGTTGCAGCAGTGTTTAAACGGTAAAATTAAACGATTAATAATAAATATTCCACCGAGGAATTTAAAATCTCACATAGCTTCTATAACATTTCCTGCGTATATTCTTGGACATTCACCATCTGAAAGAATTATTTGTGCAAGTTATGCACAACCTCTTGCCAATGATTTGTCACGAAAAACCAGACAGCTTATGGAAACGGGGTTTTATAAACAAGTCTTTAAAACTCGTTTAGGTGATAAAAATACTGAAAATATGTTTGAAACAACTTATAACGGATATAGATTTGCAACATCTGTTGACGGGTCATTAACAGGTTTTGGTGGGAATTGGATAATACTTGACGACCCTATAAAAGCAGATGATGCCCAATCTGAAGTAAAACGAAATAATGTTAATAATTGGTATGACAATACACTGATTTCAAGATTAAACGATAAAGTTAACGGTGTAATTATTGTCATTATGCAACGCTTACATATTGATGATTTAACCGGTCATTTGCTTAAACAAGATGGTTGGGATTTACTGTCACTCCCTGCAATAGCAGAATACGATGAATGTTTTGAACTTTCCAACGGTAAAACTGTTGGTCGTAAAGCAGGTGAGGCATTAAATCCTGCGTTAGAACCTTTGGATATTCTTGATAATCAACGAAAACTAATGTCAAACTACAACTTTTCTGCACAGTATCAACAGAATCCAATACCGGCAAAAGGTAATGTCATAAACTTTGATGATTTTGGATTTTTTGATTGTTGTCCAGCCAGAGCTGAAATTTTTCAAAGTTGGGATATTGCCCTGAAAGATGGTAAAGATAATGACTATTCAGTTTGTATTACTGCAAAATATAAAGATAATCTTTTTTATGTTGAAAATGTTCAAAGATTTAAACTTGATATGTTTCTACTGGTAAATAAAATTAGAGAAATGCACCAACATTTCAGGTGTAATCATCTTATAATAGAGGATAGTTCGATTAGTACTCACCTTCTTCAATATATTCAAAGGGAATTGAATTTGTACCCGATTAAATTTAAACCTCAAGGGGATAAAGTGACCCGAGCCAATAATGCTTCATTATTTATTAGCTCCGGTAGAGTGTTATTGCAAAGAAATGCAACTTGGTTGGATGATTTTAAATCTGAAATTAACTCATTCCCAAACGGAAAACATGATGATCAAGTTGATGCTTTGACCCAGTTAATTGCAGTAATTAACGATGGACAATATAACTGTAATTTAGAATCCCTTGCTAATGCATTACAAAAAGCCTCACAAAAAAGTGAAAAACAAATCTTTTTTGAAAAAGCACTAAAGATCCATAATTATAATAAATATCGTATGTACGAATTTTGAAAGAAGCTCCCACAGAGGGAGTTTCTTGTTGATTTGTTTCAATATTTTGGGATTTATAACTAATTTTAAAACTTTAGAGTTAATTTACTATACACACTTATTTAATATGCCACTTTCTGACATAGGTATGAGTAATAATAAAACATAAGGAGAACAAAAATGAAATATTTGATACGTGCAAATAAAGTAGTCTTCAGCGGAAATATGCAAATGATAATGAAATATATCTCAGATTTTTACAAATCAGAATCAAAAATATGGACTGATAAAAACGGAGAATTTACAGATTTGGGCAAATTTAAGACTTTCATAGAATCAATGGGGTATTCAATTAAAGATAAAATCCCTTCAAATTGTCGCTGCGAAGGTACTGCTGTAACAAATTCTGAATTTAGAAAAATTTGGGGTGAATGTCATTTTGATATTAAATCCGTTGCGAAAAGACTCCACATTGATGAAAGAACTGTCGCACAAATAGTTAGAAAAATGAAATTAAGGAAATAATTATGTACGAAATTACAGGAAAATATACAACAGCAAAGGTTTTTACAGAATGTGAAGATACTTATGTTACAGAACAAACTTTAGCGATTTGTAATCATCCGATTTTTAAAGACTGCAAAGTCCGAATAATGCCGGATTGTCACAGAGGCAAAGGCTGTACAATCGGATTTACTGCAGAAATGCCGAAAAAAGGTGAAATTATTCCAAATATAATCGGGGTTGACCAATCCTGTGGAATGCTTACAATAAAACTCAAAAAATCCAAAACTTTAAACGATTTTGCAAAATTAGATAAAGTCATAAGAAAGAATGTGCCTTTTGGACAAAGTTGCAGAAGTGAATTAAGCCCGCTTGTACCAACTGATTTAATTGAGAAAATAAGTAAAATTTCTAAAGATTATCTAAGCGAAAAACCTAATCGAGATTTAAGAAAAATAGGTTCGTTAGGCGGCGGTAATCATTTTATATCTGTTGAAAAAGGCAAAACCGGAACATATTTGATTATTCATACAGGTTCAAGAAATTTTGGCAAAAAACTTGCAATTTATTTTCAAAAACTGGCAATAGAAGAACATTGTTATGGTGAGAACGAGTTAAAAAATTTATCATATCTAACGGGTGAAAACGCACAAAAGTATTTAGATTGTACAAAAGTTTGCAGAGAATATGCATATTATAACAGGCTTGTAATAGCTCATGAGATTTTAAACGGTATGGGTTGGAAATCAGTTGAGGAATTTGAAACAATCCACAATTATATTGGCGAAGATAATATTATTAGAAAAGGTGCAATTTCTTGTTATGCAGGCGAAAAAGTTTTAATCCCACTTAATATGGCAGATGGCTCATTGATTTGTATAGGAAAAGGTAATTCTGATTGGAATAACTCTGCTCCACATGGTGCAGGCAGAGCTTTATCCAGAACTCAGGCAAAGGACCAATTAACAATGAAAGACTATAAAAAACAAATGAAAAACATTTATTCAAGCTGTGTTTCAATATCAACACTTGATGAAGCCCCAATGGCTTATAAAAATTGCAACGATATAATCAAATCAATTGAACCGACAGCTGAAATTATAGACCACTTGAAACCACTATATAACTTTAAGGCTGAGGAATAATTATTCAAAATCAAACAAATCTTTAACGGGGACTTCTAATGCTTCTGCAAGTTTTGCAATCGTTTTGAGGTTAGGGAATTTCTCTCCTCGTTCGATTTTTCCAATATATGAAATATCTACATCCGCAAGTTCCGATAACTTACTTTTAGTAAACTTTTTTGCTTTTCTTATTTCTTGTAGTTTTGTTGCAAATAACTTGCAGATATCACTATTCATACCTTAATTGTGCTATACTCAAGACAATACAGTATAGACCCATAGTCTAACAAACAAAAATTGTTACGTCAGTAAATGACATAGACTTATGCTAAAGTGTTGTTAAAAACGAAAGGAGTTAATTATGGTTACTAATGAAAGAGAATGGAATTTACTAAGTTCCCCAATATACAACATGTCAATGTGTTCTTTAGAAAACTTTCATACTTGTTTTTTGTCTTGGTTAGGAAATAATTATAAACACGAATTCTTAGAAATTTTAACTGGCGTACATTATATTGATAAAGTTGAAATAAAAGTTGAGACACAGGTAAACTATGGCAAAAACAACATACTTGATATGTTAATTACTGTTAAAACAGGAGATGATACAGAGTATATAGTTATTGAAAATAAACTTAAATCATTCCCGACAGAGGAACAATTAAGCAGATATCAAGAATGTTTTGTTGGTAAAAATACACGATTTATACTTTTATCATTAGCACCCAAACTTGTGCTGCCTAAACCTTGGAATTATCTTGATTATTCTGACCTTGCAGAAAAAATGAAGGATAAATTTTCGTACAAAAACGATTATGACAAATATTTAATTGAAGATTATATAAATGTTGTAACTCAACTTGTAAAAGCCTTTCCGAAAACTTCTTTACAAAAATACGATTTTTACGAAGAAAATAAACTTGATGAAATCGGGTTAAAAGATATTTATGTAAAATGGAGAACTTCCGAATTTGCAAGCTATATCAAACAAAAGTTGAATCGAAATGATATATACATAGGTCATAGCTTTCATAATAAAAAAGGCACTATTGATGTTGTAAAAACACTTGAAATATCTCAAATAAGTATAGGTATTCAAATTGAAAATAATCAGTATAGATATTTTATGAATATACCAAATGTTTCAGCAGATACTCGAGAAAAAATAGCAAGCGAATTGTTTTATAATGGATATTGGTTTAACGATACTCAAGATACAAAACGAAACACACTATATAAAGAATTTTGCGGCTATAATCCTGATTTTATATACAGGTATTTTCAAATGGATAAACATTTTGGAAAAGAATTGCAAGAAATATCTTATGAAGAAATTGCTAAACAAATAAACAAAGATGTTTTAAGACTAAATGAAAATATAGTTCCAATATTAAAGATTATTCAAAATATTAATTTACAAGAAACAAATCAACTTTTAGAAGAAGTTGATATAGAACCATTGGAACTTTAATTTTGATGACAAACGAAAGGAGTTAATTATGGCAGAAAAATTTTATGCAAAAATTTATGTTACAACATATCCACATCCCATACTTGTTGAGGTTACAGCAAGAAATACAATGGAAGCTAGTAAGATGATTGAAGCAATGTACAAAGGAACTTTTAAATCTTGGTACATACGCCCAACTACGAATAAGGAGATAAGATGACAAATTTAATTGAACAAAAGCAAGCATTACTACAATTATTGACTTCAGATGATTTGGCAGAATTACAAACAAAGTCTAATAAGGAATTTAACCTTTTTCAAGCGTTAAAATTACAAAACAATGAAGTTAAACACTCTAACTTTTTAGGTTGGCTTTTAACACCCTTCGAAAGTCATAATTTAATGGATTGCTTTCTTAAGGAACTATTAAAAATTGCATTACGAAATAATACATGTTTGGTAGAGATACTATTGAAAGATTTAACTGATGCCAAAATTACATTAGAGGAAATGGCTAATGACGGTAGAAGAATGGACATATTTATAGACTGTCCAAGTAATAAATTGGTATGCGTTATAGAAAATAAAGTCTGGTCGGGTGAGGGGTGTAATCAATTAGAAGACTATAGAAACTATATTTTAAACCACGATAAATACAAAGATTATAAATACAAAATCTTTCTGTTTTTAACCCCTCATAAGTATTCACCTTGCGAAGATTACAAAGGGTATATAAGAATAAATTACAGCGACATTTTAAAAGCAATTAACAACTTAATGAAACAATACGGTTGTTTACTTAATGATGATGTAAAGATATTTATTGAACATTATAAAAGAATGGTAGAAAGGAATATTATGGGCGAAATTGATAGAGAAATTATAGATTTATGTAGAAAAATATATGGTGAGAATAAATCTGCTATTGATTTAATTGTTCAGTACGGAAATCCAAGAACTTGTGTTTTATCTATATTAGAAGAAGTTCTAAATGAAAGAAATGACATAATTGATATGAAACAAGAAAAGTACGGATTCGTATTCTTGCCAAATAACATAAACAATAAAAGTCATTTTTCTGTAAATAGTGAAAATTATGCAGTTGTCCATCTTAATTGCTGGGGCTATGCCTGGGGTATGGATGGATTATTTCTTGAGGTACTGATAGGTTCAGGCAAAGACAAATTCAAAATAAATTCTGATGAGAAAAAATCGTTAATTCAACATATAACAAAAGAAATGAATAAAAATATCAAAGATAAAATTTATTTTATTAGAGAAGATGAAGAATATACTCCAAGCAGAGTTCTATTTAATCTTTTGACACCCGAAGAATACTTAAATTGTGAAAATGTAGAAGAAATAAAAGAAAAAATCAAAACAAATTTAGAAAATTCAGGCTATATTAATGCATTAAGAGAGGCTCTCAATTCTTGGGTACCTGAAAAATAATTTTCATATTCTATTGAACTGCGTCACTAAATGACGCAGTTTCGTTTTATTATATTATTATAAGGATAAAATATTAAAAGGAATAAAATGAATAAAAATAAAATTCTTAAAATAATAGATGAATTATCAAATAATGCTATGTTTGCAATGTCTTTAACTTCAAAAGAATTATTTTATAGTAATATTTGGGCTTGGATGTTGAGAAAATATCCAAAAATATTTACACCTATATTTTATCCAAAATATGATGGAAGAAGTGAGGTTAAAGTTTTTAGAGAAAAATATAATTTTGATTTGTTAATTAAAATTAATGATGAATATATAATTATTGAAAATAAATTCAAATTAACACCCAATAAGGAACAATTAGAAAAATATTATGAAAAAATCAAAACAGAAAAAAAGAAAGTTGTTCTAATAAGCTATTTTAAACCTTTGTTTAAATCAACATTATTTGATTTAGAGGAATATATTTCGTATGAAACTTTGTATACACGTATGAGCAAAGTCTTTTTTAGTCAGCCTGCATCTATGTTTAAGGGTAATGATTGGTTTCTAATTAATGATTATATTGATTTTTTGTATTTGTTAAATCAATTTAATAAAAACATCTCTGTTAATGAAAATGATAAAATTAAAGATTTATGGGCTGTTATAAAAGATGAAGATATTCAAAAAAAATTATCAAAAATCAATTTTACAAAAACTTTTGAACGAGCTTTTATGACAAAACTTACGCAAATCGCATTAGATAAATTTCAATATTCAGAATTTATCGACAATATTCGTATTGATTGCAGTCAGGTTTTAAAAGTTTTTAGTGATATCTTATTTTATTTTCCGGGTGCTTGGGATAAAGATGAAAATAAACGACAAGAATTGTGTTATCTGGGCGTAAGTTTGTGGGGAAACGAATATCGATATTGTGCGGGATTGCATAAGGAGCAATGTGGTATAATAAGTCAAAACAATGGGAGAAATAAACTTCTAGCTTCTAAGTATTTAAATGATAATTATGGTTGGCTTTTTGAACAGGAAAATTTTGGCAAGTGGAATGGTTACAGTAATGAATCTGAAATGTATTTGTATAAAAAAATAGATATATCTGAATATTCTGTAAAAGAATTATCAGAAAAAGTTGTACACGATTTAGAGTTGATATATTTTTATATAGAACCTATAAGGAATAAAAATGTCACGATTAAATAAAGCAGAAGAAATTATAGAACTTGCGATGATGTTTCAAAACAGTTATTGTGGGTTGTGCATTGATGATATTCAGGAGCATTTTGAATGTTCACGCAGGTCAGCTGAAAGAATGAAATCTCTTTTATTTGATATGTTTCCTGAAAAAGTTGAAGAAGTTCCAACTTCTGATAAGAAAAAACGCTGGCGATTTGTCAAAGGTACAATGAATTTCTTGATTTCTTTTAATGCTATGGAATTGGCTAATTTGATATTTTTAAGTCAACTTACTCAGGATGAAAGCAGAAAAAAGGTTATAAATGAATTGATTGAAAAAATTAAGGCTCTAACCCCTCGAAGGAAATTTCAATCAATTCAAACAGATATTGAAGCAATAATGGAATCAGAAGGGTTTGCAGTTCGACAATATTCAAGACCACTGGTTAAATCTAAAACAATGGAGAAGTTACGTAATTCAATGATTGCTTACAAGAAAGTGCAATTTGACTATCCAACCGATAAAGGAAACCGTCGAATTACATTAAATCCTTATGGGCTGATTATTTCAGATAAACATTATCTTGTCGGCTTTAATGAATATGTTAATGATTTACGTCTTTATAAAGTTGATAAAATTTCTAATCTTGAGATTTTAGATGAATATTATTTGAAGGATGAAAACTTTTCACTAACAGAATATTGCAAAAATTCGTTTTCAATTTATCAGGAAGAACCGCTAAATATTACTCTTGAATTTGATAAATCAGTAGCAGAAGACGTTTTAAATTATCATTTCCACCCGACACAAAAAATGAAACAACTTGATAACGGTAATGTTCAGGTAAAATTTACTTGCGGAGGGAAATACGCAATCTGCCATGAATTATTCAAATGGGGCGGCAAAGTTCAAATCAAAAAGCCTATCGAATTGAAAAATTACTACAAACAATACCTTTCTGATGTTTTTAATAACATAAAATAACTTATGCTACTTCCAGTTCATAACCTAATTCTTGAAAAATTCTAACAATGGTAGAGAATTTAGGTTCTTTTTCGGATTTAAAAATACTATAAAGATGAGTTCTTGACATTCCAACTTTCTGCGCAAACCCAGAAATTGTATCTTTCGCTTTGATAACGATTTCTAATGCACGATAAAATGAATTAAAATCTCCATCTTCAAGATAATCTTTCAAACTTGCATTCAAATATAGTTTAATATCCTCATCAGATTTTAAATCGCTAACTATATAATTTTCTAAATCTAGTGTATGTTTTAATTCTTTCATTGTAAGTTTCTCCATTCTTGAAGTATACTTTTAGCTTTTTCAATATCTTTTGATTGAGTAGATTTATCCCCACCATTTATAAGTAAGACAATTATATTATCAATTTCTGTGTAATAAATCCGATAACCGGAAGCAAATTTTAATCGAAGTTCAGATATTTCATTGTCAATCTTTTTATGATCACCAAAATTATTTTCTAATAATCTGGTTAATCTACTTTGAACTCTGGCTTTAGTAACTTTATCCAACGAATTCATCCATTCAATAAATGGAGTTTTATCATTTGCAAGTTGAGCAATTTTAATAATTCGTTGTTCCATATCAATAGTGTACTCCATAGCAGACATTTTGTCAAGAGTAAAACACCTTTAGATTTTATGTTATTCTTTATATATGAAAAATAAAATTACAAACGGTACAATTTGTTTACTAAGTAAAGACTTAAGCCTTTCCATAAAGTCTATATCTGAAACTACAAATACTCTGAATGCAATCAAAAATGCATCAAAAATTATATCCAATTCTGTTAAAACATTTTCTGCTTTTAAAAACTTAACCAATCATATGCATCAGATATATAAACTAAATAATTATATAAGAATTACAAAAATTCCAAACTTGTATATTCCTCAAATTAGTCATATTGCAGAAAAGTTTATTGGGTTTCAAGATAATATAAAACAACTTTTTAGAAGTATGGATGAAATATGTTCCATATTAGCTGAATATAATTATTTATTACCGTTGACATTACCTATAAATATTTATTCAGATTTATTAGAATATTTAAATAATACAAAAGAGAGTAACAATAGAGCAAAAGAAATAGATAAACTTTTATTAAAACTTTTTTCACATAAAAAATGGGAAATGGCTTCTGATATTGTGAATAATCTTCATGATAATGATAAAATAAATCCTAAAAGAATTGTAATATTAGAAGATTGTATTAAAGTTTTAAAGCATAATAGTCGGAAAACTGCTGCAAATACAATTTTGCCAGTTTTAATTGCTCAAATTGATGGCATTTGGGTTGATATTCTTGGCTCCAAAGACAAAGATAAATTAAAGAATACTATTAAAAATATGAAAAATGAAAAGTATACTAATCCCGCAAGAGAACTTTTGGCTGATATTTTATTTCAATACACAAAAACAGCAATTCCTGTTAAATCAGATTTTTGCAGAAATAAAATATTACACGGTGAAGAAGTCGAATATGGTTCAATTCATAACGTAATTAGAGCCTTTTTAATTATAGAATTTCTTGACTCTATAAAAACCGATGATGAAGTTAATGAAAAAATTGCAGTGTAAGTAAATCACTATTTCCCTGCTAATTCCCTGTTTTATACTTTAGGGAATTGTGGTAAAAATCGTTAATATATCTCGAGTTTGACAATGCAATTTTGAATAAATCTCTGTAAAATCTTGAAAATTCCCAGTAAATTCGTTATTATCAGGGAAACTCAACCGAGCCTCTTGCTTGTCAGACTGTTCGCTCCACCATAATAAAGGACATACTTATTATGTCCTTTATTATGGTTTGATGAGTTTGGTGGAGAACTCTATTTTGGGGTTCAGCGGATTTGCGGACGGACGAAACAAAGTGAGTCCGGATAGCGAACAGATTGAGCCTTTTGTTGCGTAGCAACTTTGGCGAAACTCTGTGAGCGCGGAGCAAATCCAAGACAACTCCCCTCGTCTCCACCATATTTATCTTTTCATTGCTCTAAGTGAATTTAAAACGGCAAGTAAAGTTACGCCGACATCTGCAAAAATCGCACCCCACATCGTCATAAACCCGAATGTGCCTAAAAGTAAAAATATAACTTTTACGGAAATTGCAAAGGCAATATTTTGTTTTACAATATTTAAGGTTTTTTGCGCAATTTTAATTCCCGTAACAACTTTGTAAGGGTCGTCATTCATAATCACAACATCAGATGCTTCAATTGCACTGTCAGAACCCAGACCGCCCATTGAAATTCCGACATCTGCAAGCCTTAAGGCAGGCGCATCATTGATACCGTCACCCACAAAGAGAACTGTGCCTGAGGAATTTGCAATAATTTCCTCAAGTTTTTTGACCTTATCCTGCGGAAGGAGTTTTGAAAACGCATGTGTTATACCGAGTTTTTTGGCAAATTTTTGAACATTTTCATCCGTATCTCCGGACAGCATAACCGTATTTTTAAGCTCTAAAATTGTTTTTTCGGCATTGTTTTTAAGTTCGTCACTCAAAGTAATATAACCGATTAATACATCGTTTTTCAAAACACTGACGGCGTTTTCACCATTTTTGCCGACAAAGATTTCATCATCGCCGATTTTGGCTTTTACCCCGTATCCTGCAATTTCCGATACATCAGAAACCTCAAACAATTCGCCGTCATATCTGATTGATTTTGCAATCGGGTGATTTGAATACTTTTCCACGCTCGCTGCAAGCTTTAATATATCTTCGCCGTTTATTGAAACAACTTCTTCAACCGTAAAATTACCTTTAGTAAGCGTTCCCGTCTTGTCAAAAACAACGGTTTCAGCTTTTGCCAAAGCCTCAATATACTTGCTTCCCTTAATCAAAATACCGTTTCTTGATGCTTCGCCTAACCCTGCAAAAAATCCGAGAGGTACTGAAATTACAAGCGCACAAGGGCACGAAATTACAAGCAGAGTCAATGCCCTCTTAATCCATTCACTAAAACCGGCATGCAAAAATAAAGGCGGGATAAATGCAATAAGTAGTGCCAATAAAATAACTATCGGTGTATAAATTCTTGCAAATTTTGTTATAAAATTTTCGGTCTTAGATTTTTTAGCCCCCGAATGTTCAACGAGTTCAAGAATTTGAGAAACCGCAGACTGCTCAAATGTTTTGGTAACTTTTATTTTCAAAACCCCGTTTGTCACAACACATCCGCTCAAAACTTCATCATTAATCTTAACCTCTTTCGGCAAAGCTTCGCCTGTCAAAGCAGAAGTGTCAAGGAATGCAAACCCGTCACTTACAACACCGTCAAGCGCAATCTTTTCACCTGTTTTAACAACAATAATATCGCCGACACAAACATCTTCGGGAGATTTGGCAACAATTTCACTTCCGACAAGAACATTTGCACTGTCAGGTCTCAAATCCATAAGTTCCGAAATTGATTTTTTCGATTTTTCAACCGCTTTATCCTGCAAAAATTCCCCGAGATTATACAAAACAAATACTGCAATAGCCTCAAAATACTCACACAAACATATTGCCCCGAATATCGCAATACCCATCAAGAATTTCTCGTCAAATATTTGTCTGTGGTGGTGATGATGTTCGCACATAAAAACTCCTTATAGTTGAATATCCATTCAATTATATTATAGTTGATTACTCGTTCAACTTCAACCCTAAAGACACAAAAATTAACAATAGTTGAATAAATATTCAATTATGATATAATAAAATTATGGCTGTAAAACAAACTGACTGCGAAGCTTTGAATATCGAACTGGTTGAAAAAACTAAAAATAAAATGCATTCTAAAAATGTATTTGATAATACCGCCGATTTTTTTAAAGTTATGGGCGACTGCACAAGATTAAGATTATTATGGGCTTTGGACGGCGGAGAAATGTGCGTATGCGACCTTGCGGTTGTTTTGAATATGACAAAATCCGCGGTGTCGCATCAGCTTAAAACACTGAAAGATGCAAAACTTGTTAAATCCCGCAGAGCAGGAAAGAATGTTTACTATTCTCTGGATGATGACCATATTAAGACAGTGCTTGAGATGGCTCTTGTTCACATAAACGAGTGCTGATAAAATCTTTCATATCAAGCTGCAAAATCCTATTGATTTCATTCATATCTTGAGCTTCACCGAAAATTATTGCAAAAAGCGGTTTTTCAAGGTAATTTATTTTTCTGAAATCTAAAATTTTTGAAAAACTTTTTTCTAAAGCATCATAATCAAAATTGATTTTATCTTTTTCAATATCCTGAGGAGTTTCCGCCATTGCAAAATAGTATATTTTACCGCCCTGAATTTTACTCCAATCAGGTTTAAGATTATTTTGAAAATACTCGTAAATATTAATTCCGTAAGCATAATAAGCAAGGTCAGTTGTACACCAGCCCGCAAACCTCATAGGATTAATTTCTACAGGCACAATTTCTTTGCCCTTTATAAGTTCAATATGTATCGGGAAATTCCGCATATTAAGAGCTTTTCCGATATTTTCAAGAACGTTTTGGAATTGTTCAAGGTTTTCTTCAATAATCTCTTTTGATGTAATATATGCCCTGTCGCTTACATCATCTTCGCTCACAAAAGGATGTTGAAAAATATTTAAAATAACAGGTTTTCCGTTGTCGTCATAATATGCATCTACCGCAAATTCATCACCTTTGAGAATTTCCTCAACAATAAAGCTTGAAGAGCTTAAAACAGCTTCAGGGAAGTTGCTTGCAAAATCGCGAACTTCCGATTTCAACCGTTCAACAACATTTTTCCACTGAGAATGTGACGAAACCTTATGAACACCCATACTCAAAAAACCCACAGACGGCTTGATGATAAATTGTTCGGGATAATCTGAAATATCAGCTTTATCCAAATCGGTAATTTCATCAAAAAAGAAATTCGGATAAACTGATTTCAGAGCTTTTCTGAATTCATATTTGTTTTTGCAGATATTAATAAGCCTTGCAACTTCCGAATTATTATTTAAAACCCAGTCAATTGAGTTTTCGGAATTAGAATAAATTTTATCACAACTTCTTTTTACAAGATTAAGGTCATAATCAAATTCACGGGCAACGGAATTGTCCAGAACCTCAAACTGATTTTTCTGCATTGTTTCAAGCATTAATTTTGATACGTAGGGGTTTTCAAGTATAAACATACAATAATTTAATCATAAACGGTTTACAAAATCAATTTATCGGGCAATAATATTATTAAGAGGTTTAAAATTATGAAATCTGTTAAAGAACTTTCACTGGAATCAAAAATAACAAAAAGACTTGAAAACAGTCCGCTTTGTCTTGAACTGGTAAACTACCTTTTTAATGATGAAGAATTGCAGGAAATGCAGGATTATGCAAACAATGTTTCTATAAAAAGATTGGGTTACAATGACCACGGACCTGTCCACATGCGTCAGGTTTGCGCCAATGCAATCAAAATGCTCAATATTTTACAGAGCAGCGGAATTAAAACTTCGCTTGAAAAAGAGGAAATCGGTACATTTGAGGATAGTATGTGCGCCATAATCATTGCAGGTCTTATGCATGATTTGGGTATGATGATAGGCAGACAGGGACATGAGGAAATGTCCGTAACTCTTGCAAAACCGATTATTGAAAGAACTTTAATGCACATTTTGCCTGATGATCTGCACCGCAGGACAATAATCAAATCTCTTGCAATAGAAGCGATTATCGGTCATATGTCATCAAGAAAAATTCACTCTGTAGAGGCAGGTATAATCCTTATTGCAGACGGATGCGATATGACAAAAGGCAGAGCGCGTATTCCTATGGCAATAAATACAACACCAAAAGTCGGAGATATTCACAAATATTCTGCAAACGCCATAACCCGTATCGGAATTCACCACGGCGAAAGACGTCCAATCAGGATTGATATTGAAATGACGGGCGAAGTCGGTTTCTTCCAGATAGAAGAAGTACTCTTAACAAAAATAGAATCAAGTCCGGCAAAAGAATATGTAGAACTCTATGCAGGAGTTGCAGGTTCAGAACCTAAATGTTATCTGTAATTAACAAATCTTTATATTACCCTTTCTTGTACGTATTTATGTTATCATAGTTACTGGAATTAAGGAGAAAGTTTTTGATGGGTAGAGTATCAGTAATCATACCGGTATACAATACGGAAAAATATTTAGAACAATGTTTAGAAAGTGTAATTAATCAAACATTAAAAGATATTGAAATAATTTGCGTTAATGACGGCTCTACCGATAATTCATTAAATATTCTGCAAGAATACCAAGCAAAAGATAACAGAATAAAAATTATTAACCAGGAAAACAGCGGAGCAGGAAAAGCCAGAAATACCGGAATCGAAAATTCTAACTGTGAGTATTTATATTTTTTAGACAGCGATGATTATATAGAACCAAATGCTTTAGAAAAATTACTGACTTCAATCGGTGATGCCGATATTTGTTTATGCAAATGCCAATATTTTGACGAAGCAACAAATGAACTAAAAAAACCATCTAAAAAACGCAAGAAAACAGATAACATTTTTAAGATACATCCTGTACCCTTATTTACAAAATTATATAAAGCAAGTCTTATTAAAGATAATGGTATAAGGTGTCAGGAAACAAAAGTTTGCAATGATGTATACTTCAATTATGCGTCAGCAATTCTCGCATCTTCAATTGTCAGCATACCTGATGCACTTGTAACCTACAGAATATCACACTCGGGCTGTTTATCAAGTTCCAGAGGAAAATATACATATTGCGTTTTAGAAGCATTCTCTGCATTGAAAGATTTACTGGAGAAACACAACAAAATGAAGCAATGGCACAAAGAGTTTTACAAATGTGCCCGCAGAGGTTTCAAATTTGAGCTTAAACTATGTGATAAAACACAAAAAGATTACTATGCGGAGCAAATGGACAAATTTTTGCCTGCACAATACAGAATAGGTAAACTTTTTGATATCCAAAAGGACATCATTCACGTAATAATAAAAATATTCGGATTTAAAATAAAAATAAGAACTCAGAAATGCCCCCCCCCCGACAAGTATGAAGCATATCTTAAGTCTTGGTTTTTCAGAGCAACAGGTCAAGTTTTAAATTTAGAAAATCCAAAAACCTTTAACGAAAAAATTCAATGGCTGAAACTTTACGACAGCACACCGTTAAAAACCAAACTCGCAGATAAATATCTGGTTAGAGAATGGGTTAAAGAGAAAATCGGAGAAGAATACCTTATTCCTCTTTTAGGCGTTTGGGATAAGTTTGATGATATTGATTTTGACAAACTGCCGGATAGATTTGTACTTAAGTGCAATCACGGATGTGCATATAATATAATTGTAAAAGACAAGTCAAAATTTAATAAAAAAGAAGCTCGCAAAAAAATCAACAAATGGATGAAAGAAAATTTTGCTTATAAGCATGGCTTAGAAATACATTATAAAGATATCATCCCTAAAATTATTGCTGAAAGTTATATTGAAGACAGTAATAAAGAATTAAATGATTACAAATTTTTATGTTTTAACGGTAAACCCGAATTTATCTGGATTGATCAAGGCAGATTTGATGACCACAGAAGAAATTTATACAACACAAAATGGGAATTACAGCCATTTTTAATAACCTGGAAAAATACCAAAAAAGAAATTTTACCACCTGAAAATCTTGAAAAAATGGTTGAATTGGCGAAAATCTTATCTAAAGATTTAAATTTGGTAAGAGTAGACTTTTATAATGTTGACGGAAAAATTTATTTTGGCGAAATGACTTTTACTTCGGGCAGCGGTACAGAAGAATTTATACCATCAAAATATAACAGAATTTTGGGTGACATGTTGGAATTACCATCTAAGGAGAAAAATGAAATTATTTTATAAAGAAAAACTGGATGATAAAAGAATTATACATATTTGCGGACTAAAATTTAAATATAATATTGCACCTATAGTTAAAAAATCAGGCATAGAAAGTTGCCCCCCCCCCCATTTTAATAATATCTCTAACATCCTTTCCTGCCAGAATTAAAACATTGCATATTACTATCAGTTCTTTATTATGTCAGACTAAAAAACCAAATATGGTAATTTTACAATTATCTGAAGATGATTTTCCAAATAAAGAAAAAGATTTACCTGAAAATCTTTTAAATTTACAAAAATTCGGACTGACTATAAGTTGGAACAAAGGTAACATAAAATCATATAAAAAATTAATCCCGACACTTAAGCAATACCCGAATGATATTATCATAACTGTTGATGACGATTTTATATATGACAAAAACCTCGTAAAATTGTTATGGAAAGCTTATGAGAAAAATCCCAAGCTTATTCATTGCCACAGGACAACAAAATTTTCTTTAAAAGAAAACGGTGAATTCAATGTTGAAGCTGTTAAATGGTATAAAAATCCGTCATTTGCAAATAAATTAGTAGGATGCGGAGGAGTATTATATCCGCCAAACACTCTTTATAAAGATGTTACTGATGAAAAATTATTCACAACGCTTGCACCAACCAATGATGACATTTGGTTCTGGCTTATGGCAGTTTTAAACGGTACAAAAATCAACATAATAAACAAAAATATTCCTTTTCCAAGAACAATATCTTCAACAAAAAATGGTCCTTGCCTTACTAATATAAATGATCAGGGCGAAAAATTATTTTTTAAAGATTTAAACAGAGTTCTTAATCACTATGAAGGTCTAAAGGAAAAAATTATTACTGATATGAATCAAACTTAACAAACGGTTGCGCAGATAGTATAGTTATGCTAACCTTGTCCCAAGAGGTTTAGAGAATAGGGAGAATATATGAATTATTATTTGGGTTTATTAGCAACATTATTGGGAATTAAAGTCAGATTACCGTTAGATACACCGTTAGATAAACTTAAACTTTATTTGAAAGTTTGGTTTTTCAAAAAAACAGGTCAAATTCTCAATCTGTATGACCCAAAAACTTTTAATGAAAAAATTCAATGGCTGAAACTTTACGACAGCACACCCATAAAAACCCGTCTTGCAGATAAATACTTAGTTAGAGATTGGGTTAAAGAAAAGATTGGAGAAGAATACCTTATTCCTCTTTTAGGCGTTTGGGATAAATTTGATGATATTGATTTTGACAAACTGCCGGATAGATTTGTGCTCAAATGTAATCACGGATGTGCATACAACTATATTGTCAAAGATAAATCCAAAATGGACAAAAAAGATGCACGTAAAAAAATCAACAAATGGATGAAAAGAAATTACGCACAAAACGGCGGACTTGAACTGCATTACAAGGATATTGAACCAAAAATAATTGCAGAAGCTTACATTGAAGACAGCAATAATGAATTAAATGATTATAAAATTATGTGCTTCAACGGTAAACCTCAATATATTTGGATTGATCAGGGAAGATTTTCAAAAAGAACAGAAAATATTTACAATACAAAATGGGAATTACAGCCGTTCTTGTTGAGTTATCCAAATTCTAAAGAACAGGTGCCGCCGCCCGAAAACCTTGACAAAATGTTTGAACTTGCAGAAATTTTGGCTAAAGATTTCAGTTTGGCAAGAATAGATTTCTACAACGTTGACGGAAAAATCTATTTTGGTGAAATAACTTTCACATCATGCAGCGGTGTGGATAAATTCATCCCGTCAAGCTATAACAGAGTTTGGGGCGATATGTTAAAACTGCCGCGTCCGCAAATTATTGTTTCTCTGACATCTTTCCCGTTCAGAATTCCGACATTGCATATTACAATAAATTCTATCCTTAATCAGACAATGAAACCGGATAAAATAATTCTGCAATTGGCGGAAAATGAATTTCCGAATAAAGAAAATGACTTGCCTGAAAGCCTTTTAAAACTAAGGGAGCAAGGTCTTGTAATTAATTGGAATAAAGAAAATTTCAAACCATATAACAAATTTATTCCGACACTTAAAGAATATCCCGATGATATTATTATAACTGTTGATGATGATTTGATTTATGACAAAAATCTTATTAAACGTTTATGGGCAGGGTATGAGAAAAATCCTAACCTTATACAATGCCACAGAACAACAAAAATGTATATAACTAAAAACAATGAACTTGACGGAATTGCAGCTAAAGGATACAAAAAACCTTCATTTGCAAATAAACTGGCAGGTCATGGAGGAGTTTTATATCCGCCGCATATTTTATACAAAGATATAACAAACAGCGAATTATTTACAAAATTATCTCCAACCAATGATGATATTTGGTTTTGGCTGATGGCTGTTATGAATAATGTAAGAATTAACGTCGTAGACAAAAATATTGCAAAACCCAAAGAAATTAAAACAACAAAAGGCGGTCCTTGTCTGACAAAAATAAATGATCATGGCGATAACCTCTTTTTGAAAGATTTGAACAGAGTTTTAGACCACTATGAAGGCTTGAGAGAAAAAATTATCAATGATATTAAAACCAACTAATAAGCGGTTTTTTCTCACCAAATTCTATTTCAAAATTCTTTTCAATCTCATCACTTGTCAGGAATGAATAACTTACATTATAGGCAAGCGGTTCTTCTTTCACACCGAGTTTGTCAAATTTTTCCTGCGAAACGATTTTGGTTTTCGGGTCAATTACGTTTGAATAATTCAAACCTTCAAATGCACAGAAAGGAATTTTCGACAGCCCGCCCTCATTGTTTATTGACATAAGCCCGAAACTTCTGCAGATAATCCCGCGAAACTCATAAACAGAACAAGCATTATTAAACAAAAACGGACATTCATAAGTTTCAGATTTTGCTTCCTTAATCTTTTTAACTTTAGCCATAATTTTTTCCTGCATTTCAACAGGGAGTTGTAAAAATCCGACCATTAAATAATCAAATTCTATTTTGGAAAACGGATACTCGCCGTTTTGACAGCATTTTGCACAGCCTTTTTTACACTTGATATAAGGAGCTTGTTTTTCAAAAAACCCTCCGAGTTTTCTGTTCAAATAAGCCATATAAAACATATAATTACTGATATTAGTATTTTCCGGCATCAATCTTCTCCATTAAATCTCTGTATGCAGGGTTATCGGAATTTTTCGCATACCGCTCCAGCCTGCGTTTGGCAATTCTTTTCATATACTCGCGCTTTTGCGGATTTCCGTTTTGAACAAAGAATAACATTGCCTGTTTTCTGTGTTCAAAAAGCTCACTTTCAGGTTGACGTGCCAATACATCCCCAAAAGTTTCGGGACGTGTTTTTCTGTCCCACTCGTAAAACGGAGTATTTAAGAAACAGAATTTTTCAGCATAAGACAAAATACAAGGTGTCCATGAAACATCTTCATATTTAAGTTTTCCTAACGGATGCTCCTTAACCATAGAAGCTCTGTAAAGTTTATTCCAAATCGCGCAGTTGTAATAACCCGGAGTGTACATAATCTCCAAATACTTGTCGATATCATGCCCGACATCTTCCATAAACGGCAAATCACAGTGGACACTGTAGCCTTTGTCCGTAATCCTGTAAAGCGGAGCAATTGCAACATCACATTCGTTTTTGGTAATTGTTTCATATAACGAACTAATCATATTCGGACGGATTAAATCATCGTTGTCCATAAATGCGATATAATCGCCTTTTGCCGCCTCTATACCGACGTTTCTTGTATCTGCAACACCACCGTTTTCTTTTTGAATTGATACAACATTTTCATAATTTTTGTCATACCAGTCAATAATTTTTTGAGTATCATCCGTGCTTCCGTCGTTAACAATAACAATTTCAAGGTTTGCAAAGTCTGATGCAAGCGCGCTGTCAATACTACGCGCAATATAATCTTTTGCATTATAAGCCGGTATAATCAAGGATACTTGAGGCTTTTCGTATTTTCTGATACTCAATCCCGCAGGTTTTGATTGCGCAACGGTTAATCTGCCGTTTGGAGTGTTTACAAAGGCTTTTACAATAAATTTTGTTGTACCTTTGTAATCAAAAAGTTCAAGATAATGTCTTAATCCGTCATTGGTTTCAAAAATCGGAGTTTTGGAATTTTCACTGTAAACCTCAAACCCGTCAGCATATCCGCCGTAATTCCATGACAAAAAGAGATTATAATTGAAAGATTTGTATACGGTGACTGATTTAAACGCGTTATCAGCGGGTTTGAAAGCATTGGATGATGCAAGAAAAGTTCTGCCCTCATCACTTTTTACAAACGGTTTAATCTTATATTCCGTATTTTCGGATTTTTCTATAGAAACAAATTCGGCATCAGAATTTTTACACCCGCCAAACCCTTGCTCAGTTTCGCTTTTATACAACCTGTAACCTTGCGCACCGTCGTATTTACTATAGAAAAATTTAACCTCATTTTCACCTTCAAAACGGCTCACAACATCAATAGTATCGAAAGTAAACTGACGTATTGAAGATTTGTCAATAATCAATCCGTCTTTTACTGCAACGACAAAGCACTCGCCGTCACCATAAGGAACAAGCGAAAGTCTTATTTGATTTTCGCCTGAAACTCTGGCACATTCGCAAAAATTTCCGTCATTTTTCAAAAATACTCTGTAGCAGTCAGCTTTGACATCAGCCCATTTAACAATTAATTTTGAACCTTTAATTTCCAAACCTAAATCCATAAAAACATTATAGCAGAAAAAGCAGTTTTCTGCTATTATAATAAAAAAAGGAGAAATTATGAGAAAACTTGTTCTTTTACTTGCATTATTAAGCCTTCCCGCAATGGCTGAAGATATTAACATGACACCGCAAAACACTTTTTCAGGCTACTATAATAAATCAACAGTACGCCCGATGTATCCGCGTTTAAATTCTCAAAATGACCCGAGAGCAGAACTTATGAAAAAGAAATCCGTTCACGATATGGACAATATTACTCCCGCAAATGACGGCAAAACTCCTATGACATACAACCAATTCCCCAAAAACTACGACAGCTCAAATATGATGCTTCAACAGGGTATTCAAAACGGCATGCAAAATATGTATATGGGGCTTTAGGCAAAACAGATTTTGTTCTTTCCGCGCGGTAATTTTTTACCCGAATAGAAAGGCATTTTTGTCGGATGAACTTCAATTTTATAAATTGATTTTTGCATTATTGGTAATTCCGAACCATAAGGTACAATTACCATTTCATTACCAACTTGTCTGATTGTGTAATTCATTGTATCTGCAAATACAGGCGCAAATATTCCTGCAATAAGCACAAATGTTAAAATTAAAAGTTTTTTCATATTTTCCCCTATAGTATATTAAAAACCAAGTACACAAAAAAATTGCCTGCCTTGTTAAGCTATATTACGTTAACGAATAACTCCTGTTGTCGGTCTTTGTGTTACTGCGGGTCTATTGGTAATCGGCTTATATGTATAAACCGGTTTAGGTTTGTCACCGTTATTATAAATATGGTTATTAGGATATGAATTGTTTGTATAAACGTGATTGTTCGGATAATAGCCGTATTTATCATTATGATAAATTGTCATACGTCCGTTTCTGCAAGTCGCAGAAGATGCAGGGATTGCACAAATCATAATTAAAACTAAAACAATTGCAAATTTTTTCATTTTCTATTCCTATGTTATTATTGTACGTATGATAATCTTTGGCGATAAACTTTTTACAAATCCCGTTAAGGTAATTAAGGCTTTTAACAAGTTTGAACTTATTGATGCTTTTGAACAGATAGAACAGTTAAAAAACAAATTTTTCCTTGCGGGTTATCTGCGCTATGAGGCTTTTAACTGTGACTGCTCCGATTTACCGCTTTTGTATTTTGAAGTTTTCAAGGATTATAAAGAGCACAAATGTAAAATTTTGCCATTTTCGCCGAAAATTGTTACAAAACCGCTCGTAAGTTTTACAGAATATTCAAACGCAATCCGCCAAATTAAAGATGAAATCGCAAACGGCAACACCTACGAGGTTAATTACACATACGATTTTGAAATTTGTTATGACGGAGATGATTTTGAACTTTTTGAATATCTTTTGCAAAAACAAAAAACTCCGTACAATTTTTTCTTGAAAAATGACTATGACACAGTGCTTTCATTCTCTCCCGAACTGTTTTTCACCCTGAAAGACAATCACATTGTGACCAAACCAATGAAAGGAACTGTTAAACGCACTGAAAATATTGAAGAAGATATTAAATTTCTGCAAAACGATGAGAAAAACCGCGCCGAAAACGTAATGATAGTTGATTTATTAAGAAACGACCTCGGCAGAATTGCAAAAACAGGTTCGGTAAAAGTTTCCAAACTGTTTGAGGTAGAAACCCACAAAACACTTCACCAAATGACTTCTCAAATTGAAGCTGACCTAAAAGATGGTGTAAAACTTTACGATATTTTCAAAGCGATTTTCCCCTGCGGATCTATCACAGGTGCGCCAAAAATCAGTACAATGCGCATAATCGACAAGGTGGAAAAAGGTTCGCGCGGAATATATTGCGGTGCAATCGGTGTGATTTCGCCTAACGAAACAACTTTCAGCGTTCCGATAAGAATTTTGCAAAAACAATCAGGCAACTTCAAATACCGCGTCGGCGGAGCAATCGTCTGGGATTCCGATATTCAAGACGAATGGGAAGAAACTCTCACAAAAACCAAATTCCTCAACGAAAACTTTCAGCTTGTCGAAACCATAAAAGTCGAAAACGGCAAAATGCTGTTTGAAAATGAACACTTTGAAAGAATGAAAAAAAGCGCCGAACATTTCGGGTTCAAATTTGAAAAACCCGACATAAAACCCGAAAAAGACGGGATTTTGCGTGTGCTTTTCAGAGATAAGTTTGAATATGAATACAAACCGCTTACCCCTTCAAAAACAAATAAGATAAGGATTTCGCCAATTACAATAAACAGTCAAAATGAATTTATGTACCACAAAACCACTTACCGCCCATGGTTTTATGACACCTATCAAAACTTTGACAAATTCTATGATGAAATATTTTTCAACGAAAAAGGCGAACTGACGGAAGGTGCAAGAAGCAATATCGTTTTGCAAATCAACGGAAAACTTTACACCCCGCCTGTTTCCTGCGGACTTTTGGACGGAATTTACAAACGCCAAATGAAAAACGTAACCGAAAAAATTCTCTACAAATCAGACTTACTAAACGCTGAAAAGATTTTCTGCGTAAACTCGGTGCGCGGAGCTGTTGAGGTGCACTTATGATTTTAATTGATAATTACGATTCTTTTACTTATAACATCGTCCAATACCTGCAGGAGCTTGGAGTCGAGCCGAAAGTGTTTGAAAATGACAAAATCACAACCGACGAATTAAAACAAATTGACTTTAACAGCATAATAATCTCCCCCGGAGCAGGAAACCCTGACACTGCAGGAATTTCTACGGATGTTATAAAAGAGTTTTATAAAACCAAAAAGATTTTAGGGATTTGTCTGGGGCATCAATGTATCGCACAATTTTTCGACGGAAAAGTTGTCAAAAGCCCAAACCCGACCCACGGCAAAACCTCAAAAATCTTTTTTGATGAGCAAAGCAAACTGTTTAAAGGCTTGCCTCAAGGGTTTGAAGTCACAAGATATCACTCTCTGGAAGTCAAAAATGTGCCATTGAAAGTTACTGCTAAAACCTCAGATGGCACAATTATGGCAATCGAGCACGAAACACTGCCTGTTTACGGGGTTCAATTCCATCCCGAGGCAATTCTGACACAATACGGACACGAACTTTTAAATAACTTCTTGAATATTATTTAACCTTTTTTTCAATTTTAATTGTATAACCCAGTAAATCCGCAATCTCTTCCATTTCATCAAAATTTAAAGAACTCAAAGAAATTTTATTCTGCAAACTTCTTTGCGTATAACGTCTGCCCGTTTTTTCGCACAACATATCAGCCAATTTTTTAACAGTTAATGCTTCCCGCATAATAAGAATTTTAAGTTCTTCCTTTGACGACATAATTCCCTCTTATTTGAGATAATTATACGTTTTTTGAGCAAATATTGACAAATATGAGATAACATGATAGTTTTTAATAGAAATATAAGACTTTTATCTTATATTTAAGATAAAACATTAAGGAGAAAGCATGAAAAAAGGTTTTACCTTGGCAGGTGCTACGCACGTAGTCATTCCGAAAAAAATTGGTCATGTTGGATTTACTTTGGCAGAAGTGCTAATAACACTAGGAATTATCGGGGTTGTTGCGGCAATGACTATGCCGACACTTATTCAAAATCATAGAAAAAAAGTAGTTGAAACAAAATTAAGAAAATTTTTTACTACAATAAATCAAGTTGTTAAAATGGCAGAAGTTGACAACGGGCCCGCAAAAGATTGGGAATGGAATACTCCTCAGGAAATGTATGATAAGTACCTTAAACAATATATGCAAAATGTCAAAGAAATAAAACAAGACGGAAGTTCATCATTATATTTATATTTTACCGATGGAACTTATGTGGTATATGCAGGAACATATATGAGATTTGTCACAGATAATAAAGAAAGAAACGACGGTACAAACTCTTTTGTATTTATGTTCGACCCTAAAGGAAAAATCTCTAAAAACTATGTCGAAAAAGGCGTTTTTGCAAATTATGCATATTTTACGAATATAACCGAAGAGAGTTTATATGATGAATGTAAAACTTCAGGCTGGTATTGCAGTTTACTTATTCAACGAAACAGCTGGCATATTCCAAAAAATTATCCGCGAAAATTATGACAACTTTAAAACTGCACAGTGACGGTTTTTTGTACCGTTTTCTTTGCGGTACGAGTAGAACAAGTCATTGTTGCAGACCGTACAATAAGGACAAACATCAATTTCTTTCAACCCCGCTTCTTCAAGCTGGCGTTTATTAATATTTTTGAGGTCAACAAAAATCTCACCACTTCGAATTTCGAAAAGTCCGTCAGAATTTTTCACAGTCGCCATAAGCTGTCTGTGTACATCTTCACCGACATTATAACAGCAAAAACCGATTGCAGGGCCGATTGCGCATTTGATATTTTTACAACCGAATTCATCTCTCATTTTTTCGACAGTCTTAACCCCAATCATTCCTGCAGTTCCGCGCCAGCCTGCGTGAGATACCGCACCGATTTTCTTATCAAAATCATAAAAAATTAACGGCGTGCAATCTGCAAAGTTTAAATAAAGCGTTTGTTCTTTATTTGCCAAAATCATTCCGTCAGTATCGGGATAATCCGATCTACCGATTTGTGCAACTTCAATATGAGATGTATGGGTTTGCGTCGGATGAACAAGTTCGCCTGACACAACATCACTCAACGCATATCCGCGTGTTGTAAAAAAATGATTAACACCATCCAACACCGTACTTTTTAAAACTTTTTTTCCGTTAACTTCATCAAAATAAAACATAAAAAAATTATAGCACAAATCAGCAATTGCAAGAAAAATTCATATATGTTAGTATAAATCCAAAAGGAGGCTTTATATGTTAAAAAAAATGTTAGTTGAATTTATCGGTACATTCTTTTTAATTTTGACAGTAGGCTGTACGGTATTTTCAAACGGAAGCGGTGTAATTCCTGCAATCGCAATCGGTTTTATTTTAATGGTAATGGTTTATGCAGGCGGTCATGTTTCAGGCGGACATTACAATCCTGCAGTATCTTTGGCTTGCGCAATCCGTGGTGCACTGCCCTGGCGTGATATTTTACCATACTGGGTTGCACAGCTTTTAGGCGGTGGTTTGGCAGGACTTTTAGTCACTTATCTTGTAGTTGTTCAGCCTGCTGAAATGCAAACCCAATTTAATACAACCGCACTCGTAATCTGCGAAATCTTATTTACATTTGCACTTTGCTATGTTGTACTGCATACAGCAACTTCACGTGATAATGAAGGAAATTCATTCTACGGACTAGCAATCGGTGCGACAGTAACTGCGGGTGCTTTTGCAACTGCAGGAACATGTTTTGGAGCATTCAACCCCGCTGTAGCGTTAGGTTTAATGACTATGGGAACAGCTTTATGCAAAACAGTGTGCATCACAGCTCTTGCAAACCTTGCAGGCGGAGCGCTCGCAGGCGGGATTTATAAAATAACTTCAAATGATTAAATTAAAGAGGCGAAAGCCTCTTTTTTATGCTAAAATATATTTATGAAAAAGATTTTAGGGATAATTTTAGGGCTGGTTTTATTACAAAACGTATGTTTTGCAGGGGTAAGCTTTTTATATATTAACGGTTCAAATAACAATGACGAGAAATCTCGAAACTGGTTTGAAACAGGGATAAAAAAGCTTCATCCGACACTTAAACAAAAATTTGAAAAAAATCCTGATATCAGCGCATTTTTTGCAAACAATCCCGAATATAAAATTAACGAAGAACCCGTTATTTTCTTCTGGGGTGACAAAAGTAAGAAAGATTTGGAATTTGTAAAAAAACAGCTTGATTTGACAAAAGCTTTTTGTCCGACATTAGCATATACCGTTCGTTCCGTACTGGCATCGTGTCTGCATGATGCAATTTGGGTTCAAAAACAGCATAATATGCTCCCAATCCTTGATGATTTAAACGATGTTGTAATCAAAGAGGCTGAAAAGGGCAATAAAGTAGTTCTCTACGGTTATTCTGCGGGAACTTTTATTACTTATGAATATATGTTCAACAAGCTGAGATATATTAATGTCGAAGATTTGTTCAACGTTATTAACGTAAGCGACAATGTGCGCAAATTTGTAAAAGAACATCCGACAGAAAATACATGTATCTCCGCGCTTTCAAAAGCAGGAATAGGAGTTGTATCAGAAGACGGTCGTCTTTTGTTCAAAAACTCCGATGATGACCTTGAAAAAAATTATTTAAAAATAAAAGAAACCACAAAAACAGCCTGCGCACCTGCTGACACACTTCAAGGTGTTGTAAACTATGCAAGTCCTCTTGTGTTGTTTTATTCAGACCTAGCCGACCCTGATTACGAACTTAATTATTACAACAAGTTAATGATGAAATATATTATAGAACAGGGTTTGTTCTTTATTACGGTTAACTATCGCGAAGACCCTCTGGGATTTCCAACAAGCAGGAATTTAACATTAGACGAAATGGAAAAAGTCATGAACTTAAAATTTAATGAACCGAAAGGTTTCGTGTACGATAATTCAAGCGTTTGGTCAAAACGTTCGTTTATGTCCGCTCACACATCATACTGGAGCTCTAAAAGGGCATTTTCAAACGCTGTTGTAAAAGCTTTTATTGAAGGCAGGAAAGGATTAGAAAATGGAAGTAAAATTTGACCCCGGATTTATTCAGCACATGTCAGCATTTGTTCCGAATATTGAATATGTTTACAATACACTCGGACAATTCAGAAATTTTAATCAAAAAAAACAACATTTCAAAATGTTTTATCCGAAAATTCAATCATTATTGAAAACTTACATCGGATTTTATCTCGGATGCATGCTTTGGGCAATTTATATAAAACAGTTTGATGATGCAAAAATTTTGAATAATCTTTGTTTCGGCGGTGAATATGACGAAAAGGAAAGCCTTTCGGAAGTTGATTTTATTATCGAATATATTGAACAGCTTAAAAAAGATGCAAAATATTACGCGGGACAAGAGTTTGTTTTAGATGAAACTTCCTCAAAAATACTTGAAAATTACAGAGAGTTTTTGAAGGTTAATGAGGGTTTTGTAAAAACTCAAACCACAAATGATATTAAAATTCCTCAGTCATTGAAAATTCCTGCGGATTTGGAAGCAATTAACAAAGAAATTGAAAAAGTTTGCGAAAACGGGAAATTGAGCGAATTATTACCGCTTGCAGGACAAATTTTATGAAACAAAAATTATACCAGATGTTTATTTTAGGCTGTGACGGCGGCGGTTATGAACAAGCTCTCAAAGAGGGTTTGGGCGGAATAATCTTTTTTACGAAAGATATTCAATCCGCAGAACAATTTCGCGCTTTGATTGAGGATATTAAAGCACAGTCGCTTATTCCTCCGTTTTTGTCAATCGATCAGGAAGGCGGAAGGGTTGAACGTACAGAAAATATTCATAACGGTAAAAAATATTTGTCTGCAAAATACGCTCATTCAAAAGGGATTTTAAAAGAACAGACAAAAGCAATTGCGCAGGAACTCAAAAGTTATGGCATAAACTTGAATTTTGCCCCCTGTATAGACGTAAACACAAATCCAAACAACCCGATAATCGGCGAGCGCGCATTTTCCGATAACGCAAAAGAAGTTATCAAGTGCGAAAAAATCGTTTCTCAAATATATCGCGAAAACGGGATTATCCCCTGCGTAAAGCATTTTCCCGGACACGGTGATGCAAACGCAGACAGCCACTTAACCCTGCCAAAAATTGATTTGTCACTTGATGAAATGCAGGAGCATATTGAACCTTTCAGAGCGTGTGCAAAAACAATCGAAATGGTTATGGTGGCACATTTACACTGCACATGTTTTGAAAAAGAGGTTATCCCGACAAGTTTGAGCAAAAACGCAATTTCATATTTGCGCGGATTGGGCTTTGACGGGATTGCAATATCAGATGATATGATAATGGCAGGTGCTGATATTGCTGATGCCTGTGAGAAAGGTATCCGCGCGGGATTAAACATGTTTATCTACAGAAACTCAACTTCCGAAACAATCGAGATAATCGAAAAAATCGCAAAAAAAGCCAAAACCGACAAAGAACTTCAAGAAAATATTGAAAAGTCTTACGAAAAAATAATCAAACTGAAAAAACTATTTAATATACTTCTGTAAAATAAGTTTTTTCAATGCTCTTGAATATACGGCGTTCGGGTCGATTGCCAGTGCCTTGTCAAGGTTTTCCAAAGCACCTTTGTAATCCCCCAGTTTCTTTTGAACAACCGCAGAATAATAAAACGCATCAATAAATTTCGGGTCTAATTCAGCCGCTTTTTGAAAATCATTTAAAGCCATATTAAGTCTGATTTCGCCCTTGTTTTCCTCAAGCAAAATCACCTGAGCGCGGTTGAAATAAGCATCAATCATATCAGGAGCAAACTCAATCGCTTTTGAATAATTATCATAAGCGGAAGTCAGCTCATTCATATTATGATAAACAATTGCCAGCGAAAAATAAGCAACCGCACTGTCAGGCTTTAACCCAACCGCACGGCTCAATGAATGCAAAGCTTCATCAAACTTACCCTCGTTTGTTTCCTGTATTCCCTGATTTAGATAGTGTTTGTAGTCCATAACAGCATCATAACCCAAAAAGATTTACAAGACAAGCTGATTGGGCTATAATTCATTTATGAAAATTCTTTTTATAACAGATTTATATCCCGTAAAAGAAAGTGAAAAAACAACTCCGCGGACACTTTTGTCTTTTGTCACGGAATGGCAAAAGGCAGGGCACGAGGTTGATGTTATAAAACCGAATTTCATATTGAACTCTTTTTTGCGCGGAAAACCGTTTTACAAATCAGGTCAATATGGAAATGTCTTAAACCTTAATTTTTGGACGCCGTTTTGGGAAATTCCGCCGATAAATAAAGAATACGACCTCGTAATCGCGCACATGCCGTCGGGAATTTTATATGCCGATAAACTGGGAGTGCCGTTTGTTGCAGGGATACACAATTCTGATTTGGAAGTTTTGACAAATCCTTTATATAAATTCCATTTTAAAAAACGGCTGAAAACTGCATTAACAAATGCAAAAGTTATTGCCTGCCGCTCTTATGTAATACAAAAAAAGCTGCTGAAACTTTTTCCCGAATTCAAAGGAAAAACTTTTGTCGCGCCATCTGGGATTTCCGCGCCACAACAAATAGCACGTGAAAACCACGATAAAATCAAAGTTTTAACCTGTGCAAACTTTAAAAAACGTAAAAATATTGATAAAGTAATAAAAGCCTGCAAAGGAAATTACGAGCTGACCGTAATCGGCGGCGGAAAACTTCGCAAAAGTCTTGAAAAACTTGATAAAAACGTAACTTTTACAGGCCGGCTTCCGCAAGAAAAAGTATTGGATGAGATGCGCAAAGCAGATGTTTTTATTCTGCCGAGTATAGGCGAAACTTTTGGTATGGTTTACTTAGAAGCCATGTCGCAAGGCTGTATTACCGTCTGCACAAAAAATGACGGCATAGACGGAATTATAATCGACGGCGAAAACGGATTTTTGACAGAACCTGAAAATATTAAACAAACCCTTGATAAGATAAATTCTCTGACTCTTGATGAGCGCAAAGCCTTGCGCAAGAAAGCTTTCACCACTATCAGCACACTCACGCCCCAAAGTTGCGCAGATAACTATTTGCAACAAATCTTTAAGATTTTGTAACCATTTGACTCTTGTTTTTCATGTTTCTGCTACAATTATAAAAGTTGGTTTTACCCTTGAAAGGATTTTTATGAACAAATTTTTAATCGTACTTTTGACACTTTTATTTAACATCCAGCAAGCTTTTGCTTTTAATGTGGATGCGTTTATGGATAAACACATTGCGCCCGTATCAGATGCAGTGGCGAATGTGATTTTTTATCCTGTTAATTTCTTCGGGTCAAATGTACCGATTATCATTTTCTGGATTTTGTTCGCAGGTATATTTTTTACAATATTTTTCAAAGGAGTTTCTGTCTGGGGCTTGAAACATGCAATTGATGTTGTTGCAAAACCTGCCGATAAGAACTCTGATGATTCAAACGGTGAAGTTTCATCATTTCAGGCACTTGCTACAGCATTGTCGGGAACTATCGGTATCGGAAGTATCGCCGGTGTTGCAATTTCGATTTCAATAGGCGGCCCGGGTGCTGCATTCTGGATTTTTGCAGGTGCGTTTTTAGGAATGTCTATCAAATTTATCGAAGCATCATTAGCCGTTAAATACAGACGTTTCAACCTTGACGGTACTGTATCGGGCGGTCCGATGCACTATATCGCTCACGGTTTGACACGCAAAAAAATGAGATGGTTAGGTCAGCCATTGTCTGCAATTTTCGCTGTTCTTTGTATCGGCGGTGCTATTACAGGCGGAAACATGATTCAAATCAACCAGTCTGCTCACCAGCTTATATTAATTACAGGCGGAGAACACAGTTTCATGAACGGTTATGCGTGGGTGTTCGGGGTTATAATCGCAGTTCTGGTTTGGCTTGCTGTTGTTGACGGTATCAAAAGTATTTCTAAAATTACAACAATACTAGTTCCAGCAATGTGCTTTTTATATATCGGTGCAGGTTTGATTGTAATCCTTGCAAACTTCGTTCATATTCCGCATGCAATTGCTTTAATTATCAGAGAAGCATTCTCGCCGCATGCTGTAGCGGGTGGTGTTTTCGGAACAATTATCATAGGTTTAAGACGTTCGGTTCAGTCAAATGAAGCAGGTACAGGTGCTGCTGCTATTGCTTATGCAACTGTTAAAACTAATGAACCGATTTCGCAAGGTTTTGTAGCATTATTAGAAACTTTATTAACAGGTATTTTATGCTTGTTAACTTCATTCGCAATTGTATTTTCGGGAATTTTGGATCAAACACAGGTCGGACAAATTTCAGGTATTGAACTTGCAAGTTCAGCTTTCCAATCAGTAATTTCGTTCTTCCCATATATTTTATCGGTTGTTGTAATTCTTTTCGCTTTATCAACATTGATTTCTTGGGCATACTACGGACAAAAAGCGTGGACATTCTTAGTTGGTGAAGGTCACAAACGTAATTTGTCATTCGACGTGATTTACTGTTTATTCATCGTTGTAGGTTCTGCAATGAACGTTGCATCAGTAATCAATATTACAGACGCTATGATGATTGCAATGTCTGTTCCTAACATTATTGCATTATATTTGTTGTCACCTGAAATTAATGCAGACTTTAAAGATTACTGTAAAAGACATAGTATTGGTAAATTAGTAGGAATGAAATAAAAAAGGGCTAAATAATGTCACAGATAATTATTACGGTACAAGGCGTAGATAAAATCGGTATTGTAGCAGCGGTTGTTAACGTACTTGCTGAACATGAAGTTAATATTGAAGATATCAAACAAACATTGATGCAGGGACATTTTGTAATGTTTATGCTGTGTAATATTTCGGCATCAAAAAGCAGTTTCAAAGAAATCAAAGATGCTTTAACTCAAACAGGCGAAAAACTCGGTTTGGAAATTTGGGTTCAGCGCAAAGAAATTTTTGATAACATGCACAATGTTTAATCATCAGCCAATTCTTCAGAATCATATTTATAAATAGTATTTTTTATGAATTCATAGGCTTCCGACGGCAAATCGTATTTTTCCATAAGCTCATAAGAAATCTGTTCAACACTCACACCATCACGGCGTCTGTTGAGTTGTTCGGCAATTTCTTCCATAGTGCTTTTTGAGTCTTCAACTTCATCATCATCGTCAAATTCGTCGTCATCCTCTATATCACCTTCATAGAATTCATCGCCTTCCAAATCATATTCACCGATTATTTCACAGGCTATTGCTTCATCTTTTGCCTGCTCATTCATCAAAGCAGTCATTTTCCAGGGATAAATTCCTTCCCGACGAGCTTCATCATCTTTTTGTGCCATCAACCCAAAATCTATAAGTAAGTTTGTAGCTAAATCATCATCAAGCTGTAATTGCTCTTTGACCAAATCCATTAAAACTGACGGTTTATTTTCCGGTTTAAACAAATCAAAAACAGTTTCACCGCCCAAGCAATCAGCATGCATTTTTAGCACATCAAAAATTTCAGCTTTTCTATCAACATTCATATCATATTTATCTAAAATATGGTCAAAGACTTCATAATCCTTTTCATATAAATCTACTTCGGGATTATATTGACCGTCATAGTACATTCTTTCCTGAAAAGTATCTGACAGAATATTATAATCAAAATCAGATTGGCATATATCATCACCTAATTCAGAAATAAAATCAGCTTGCAGCTCATAATTTTTATCACCTGCTATGGCTTCAAGCGATTTATATCCGTTAGCTTTTAGAAAAGTATTTATATTATCAGTAAGTCTTTGTTTATCTTCATCTGACAATCTCAAATTTTGAGCAACAGTATCAATAAACATTCTGTCATATTCTTGATATATTTTATCTTTTTTACCTGTAAAATTTACCTGACTTCTGCCGATAGTTTCAGTTAAACTGTAATCAAACCCTCGATTTTGTATATTTTGCGCAGAGGTGCCCCCCCCCCGATATTGAGGAAGATTAAAACAAAAATTATTTACAGAATTTATTTTCATACGCACATGAAAACTTATAAAAATATTTTTTGCTATTTAAACAAATTTTTGTTACAATCAGAAGTATAATGATGAGTCAAAACAAAAAGTTATCGATTGCATTCTATTGGCACATGCACCAGCCCGTTTATCAATTAACACCTCGGGGTGATTATTTAATGCCATGGGTCAGACTGCATGCCGTTAAAGACTACCTTGATATGGTGACAATTGTTGATAAGTTTAAAAACCTTAAATTAAACTTTAACCTTGTTCCGGTTCTTCTTGATGCTTTAATTGATTACGGCGAAAACGGACTGCATGATATTCATTCAAGAATTACTATCACAAAAAATTTAACCGATGATGATAAAGAATTTATTATAAATAACTTTTTTGATGCAAATTATCACTCTATGATTTTGCCAAACGCTGAATATAACAGACTTTATCAAAAATATCAGGCAAGCTCCGGTAATGATATAAGTATTTTTACGGATCAGGAATATGCGGATTTAACAGCACTTTTCAACCTTGTTTGGTCTGACCCGATTTATAAAAATAAATATCCCGAATTAAAAAAACTGTTTAAAAAAGGAAAAAATTACACAATTCAAGACAGAATTAAAATCATTGATATTCAAAGAGATATCATCAGACACATTATTCCTGCTTACAAAAAATGTCTTGAAAAAGGAAAAATTGAAATTACAACAAGTCCTTATTACCATCCGATTTTGCCTATTCTGCTCGATATTAACAGCGTGAAAAAATCGTCAACAAGTGAACTTCCTGATAATTTAAAAATGGAACTTGATGCAAGAATGCAGACAAAATCAGCACTTGACAGAATTGAAGAAATTTTCGGCAAACGCCCGAAAGGTATTTGGCCGTCAGAACATTGCATAAGCTCAAAAGTTATGAATATGTTTAAAGAATTGGGCATAAATTGGACGGTTTCTGATGAGGGGATTTTATCGGAATCAATAAACTTTGAATTCGCAAGAGATTTCAGAGGACACATGGAAGACCCGTATCACTTATTCAAAACTTACAACTACAATGATACAAAAATTATTTTCAGAGATTCACTTATCCCGAGCCTTATAAGTTTTGAATATCCTAACCACACTCCTCAAGGTGCAGCTAATGATTTGTATGACAGAATTAAAGTTGCTCAAAGCAAACTGCTTTCTTCACCTGACAACAACCACCTTTTGACAATTGCAATGGACGGCGAAAACTGTTGGGAAAGATATTCTGCAGACGGTGCAGTTTTCTTAAACACTCTTTATAAACTTATTGAAGAAGATGAAACTTTAGAAACAGTCTTAATAAGTGACTACCTTGAAAAAGATACCCAAAAACCTTTAAACAAAATATGTTCAGGTTCATGGGTCAACAGAAACTTTAAACTCTGGATTGATGAACCGTTAAAAAATCTTGCTTGGAGATATTTAAAACAAGTTAGAGATGATTTTTCGGCTTACGTCAAAAAAAATCCGCTAAATCCAAACATTGAAACTGCAAGACGCGAACTGTTTATCTGCGAGGGTTCTGACTGGTTCTGGTGGTACGGTGAGCCAAACGACTCGGGACGTGACAATATTTTTGATTACCTTTTCAGAGAACACTTAAAAAATATCTATCGGTATTTGGATTTAGAAACCCCCGAATATCTTGACACGCCGCTTTTATCGGCAATCGCAAAACCTTCAAGATACCCGAAAGGTGAATTCACTCCGATTCTTGACGGAAAAGACCATGATGACGGGAGCTGGCTTAATGCGGGATGTATAAAAATTCCTGACGGACCTGTTCTCAAAGAGGATAAGTTCTACGACAAAATCTGTTTTGGTTATGACAAAGATAACCTCTATATCAGATGTTACATTAACGAATATATTAAAGATAATATTTTATCAAAACAGGTTAACCAAATGTACATCTATATGCGAAACAGAGATAAAAAACAGTCACTGTCGCCCATCAGAATTATTCAAAAAAACGAAAGCATTCTGCCGATTTGCAAAGAAAAATTCCACAACGAACTTCAAGTTTCAATTTATGAAAATGAAATTAACCTCGTAAGACTTGTAAAAGCAATTCCAAATAACCTCTGGGCAATTGCATCGCCAAAAAATATTCAAACAGTCTATGATAAATTCGTAGATATCAGCATACCTTTTGATGATATTAATATTGACCATGATGAAACAGTAGAATTTTTATTTGTAAACGCAAACTACGGTGTAAAAGATTACTTCGTACCGAATGACATGCTTCTTACAATTAAACGTTTGTAACAAAAGTTAACATAAAATCAAAGTTTTCTGCAAAAATGCCGTTATACAGAATATGGGAAACGAAATTAAATATCCGCAATTACCTGCGGATTACTGGACAAAACAAAATAATGAAAAATCAAATTCTATAACGGATATCAATACAAATTTTGCGTTAAAAGACTTGAAAGATATTTCAGTCTTTAACCCTCAAAAATAATTATTCCTCAAATTTCCTCGATATTAAAAAAGAGCCTTTCGGCTCTTTTTATTTGCCTGTAGAACCAAAACCGCCGTCACCGCGCGAGGTTTGTGTCAGTTCAACAGCAACCTTAATTTCTGCCTGCTCAACACGTGCAATAACCATTTGCGCAATTCTTTCATCAGGCTGAATTGTATAAGTTTCGTTTGAAAGATTAACCACAGGCACGCAAACCTCACCCCTGTAATCCTCATCAATCGTTCCGACACAGTTAATCAACGTAATTCCATGCTTGATAGAAAGTCCCGAACGCGGTCTAATTTGAGCTTCATACCCGTGTTCAAGTTCAATTTTCAAACCTGTCGGAATTAACGTTCTTTCAAGCGGTTTAAGTGTAACGGGTTCAGCAATTGCCGCACACAAGTCCATTCCTGCCGCACCCTCTGTTTTATATTCTGGCAAAAACTTATTGTGTTCTAATCTTTCAATTTTTAATACTGTCAATTTTTTAGTTCCTCTTCAACTTTTGCAAGAACCTCATCAAGTTTTGAGGCATCTTTTACACCGCCTTGTGCAAAATTTGGACGTCCGCCGCCGTTTGCACCCGTTGCTCTTGCAATTTCGCCAACAATTTTGCCTGCGTTAACACCTTTTTTAACAAAACTGTCTGAAACTTTTACTGCGACTGTCTTTTCAGAAGCCAAAACAATTATGCTTTCACCCAATTTTTGTGACATAAACTCAATACCTGTTTTAATCGCATTGCCGTCAACATTTTCAATTTTTGTAATAAAGAGTTTTCCGCCTTCGATATCTTGAGCTTTTGACAAGAATGTTGCAAATTTAGCTCTTGAATTTTCTTCTTTCAATTTTTCAAGCTGTTTAGTAAGTTCGCGATTTTCATCCTGAAGCTTTTGAACACGTTCTGTAACTTCATCATAATGAACTTTGAACATCAAAGACAATTTGTCGATTTCTTTAACTTTTGCATTCATAAATTCAAATGCAGATTTACCCACAACAACTTCAATACGTCTTGTACCTGCCGCAATTGCACCCTCTGAAACAATTTTCAACAAACGAAGGTCGCCTGTATTTCTTGCGTGAGTTCCCGCACAGAATTCTTTTGAAACATTGCCCATTGAAACAACTCTTACAACATCTTCGTATTTTTCACCGAACAATGCTGTCGCACCTGTCAATTTTGCCTGTTCAATATCCATTTCTTCAGTCGTAATTTCAAGTCCTTCGGCAATCCATTTATTTACAATAGCTTCTGTTTTAAAGATTTCTTCAGGCGTCATAGCACGTGAAAATGTAAAGTCAAAACGCATTCTGTTTTCTTCAACCTGCGAACCAGCCTGATGAACTTCATCACCAAGAACCTTAATTAAAGCTGATTGCAACAAGTGAGCTGATGAGTGATGAAGTCTTATTTCTTCTCTGCGGGCAACATCAATTTTCGCCTTAACAGCTTCTCCGATTGTAATTTCTCCGTTGATAACTTTTGAACGATGTACAACAAGTTTGTTTACCTTAAATGTTGTTAAAACTTCCGCTTTCAAATTATCGTTTTCAATAACACCACTGTCACCTGTCTGACCGCCGCATTCAGCGTAGAAAGGTGTTTTGTCCAAAACAATATCAACATATCCGTCGCCCTCAACTGTAGCAAGGATTTTTGCATCACATTCGTTTTCCGTATATCCGACAAACTCGGTTGAACCTACTTCGTCCTCAATTTTTGCATATTTGATATCGCCTGTAACTGAAATTTTTGCAGTTGCAGCTTTTGCACGGTCTTTTTGTTCCTGCATAGCCTGTTTGTAGCCTGCTTCGTCAACATTCAAACCGTTTTCTTCCGCGATTTCTTTTGTCAATTCAAACGGAAAGCCGAATGTATCATAAAGTTTGAACGCGCTTTCACCGTCAATATCTTTCTTATTGTCGATAAATTCGTCAAGCATTTTGTAACCTCTGTCAAGAGTTTTTGCAAAACGTTCTTCTTCCTTTTTAATTGTATCAACAATTTTTGCCTTATTCTTAACCAAATCCGGATAAGCTTCGCCGTAATGTTCAACAACTATATCAACAAGTTTATACAAGAACGGCAAATCCATTCCCAAGATTTTTCCGTGACGCAAAGCACGGCGCAAAATCATTCTCAAAACGTAACTTCTGCCTTCATTACCGGGGATTACACCGTCAGAAATCAAGAATGTTACACATCTTGCGTGGTCTGTGATAATACGAAGCGAAATATCTGTTTTTTCGGATTTTTTGTAAGGAACACCGCTCATTTCACAAACTTTATCCATAATCGATTTTAACAAGTCTGTTTCAAAAGTTGAACGAACACCCTGACATACCATTGTAATACGCTCCAAGCCCATGCCTGTATCAACGTTTTTGCTTTCCAAAGGTGACTGGTTGCCTTCTTCATCCTGATAAAGTTCTGTAAATACCAAGTTCCAAATCTCAACCCATCTGTCGCATTCGCAGGTATCAATACCGCAATCCGGTGAACATTTTAAATCTTCACCCAAATCATAGTGAATTTCAGAACAAGGTCCGCAAGAACCCGAAGCCCCCGGAGGTCCCCAGAAGTTATCTTTTTTGCCTTTGCGTTTAATTCTTTCTGCAGGAACACCAACGCTTCTCCAGATATCATAAGCTTCGTCATCTGTTTCAAAAATAGTAATCCAAAGTCTGTCTTTATCCAATTTCAAAACTTCGGTAACAAATTCCCAAGCCCAAGGAATAATTTCTTTTTTATAATAATCGCCGAAAGAGAAGTTTCCGAGCATTTCAAAGAATGTATGGTGGCGTGGAGTTCTTCCTACGTTTTCAATATCAGAATCTTTTCCGCCCGCTCTTGCGCATTTTTGGCAAGAAGTTGCTCTTGCAGGATCATACGGAGATTTTACAATCCCCAAAAATATCGGTAAAAACTGCAACATACCGGCAGTTGTTAAAAGTACTGTCGGGTTGTCAGGCACAAGACTTGAACTTTCAACCACAGTATGCTGATGTTTATCTTTAAAGTAATCTAAATATAATTTTCTAATTTCATTTCCGCTTAGCATAATTTCCTCTTTTCTATAAGAAAATTATACAATAAAAATAACTGTTAAGGCATACCTTTCCAAAAACTTTCATCATTCAATGCTTTTACCGTACACCCCGCACCATTCATATTATTAGTTGATGTTCTTGAACAATTAGCATCCGTTTCACTATAAAACCTTGTACCCTGAGCACCCATTGGCAAAAGTGCACCGTCATCCATAATTTGAAACATAAACAAATCCTGCCCGAGACGATTAGGCCTTTTATGAAACCCGTTTACATCAACTGAAATCCATAAGTTAGGTAAAGTATTAGCATTCCCCGGAATATATGCATTTTCAATCATTACAAACATATTGTCATTCATCACAAATTGTCCGTCATCAAAAGCTGAATAGTTAATATTACTTCTACCGTTAAAAGTTTTATAAATATCTTTATAATTGTCAGGATCAGATACATACGCTTTATTTGGCATACAAGCTAAATTGGTAGTTTCAGTTCCTTTACCGCAATCTTTAGCAGTATTAATATATTTCATCAAGATAGGTTTCAATTGGTTATAACCTAAAGATGATGTGACAGGCCAGCCGTTATCATTCTCATACATCATAAGCGCCTGACTCAAAGTTGAATAAGCTTTTTGCAGACCAGTTTGTAATTCTTTTTTCTGAGTGCTTGCCATTAGTGTAGGCATAGTCATTGCAGCAACGACACCAATAATACCAAGAGTAATCAATACCTCAGCCAAAGTAAACCCCAAGCGTGCAGGAGTTACGCTATGAGTGCCCCCCCCCCGACAAGTCGATAAATCATTTTCATATTAACAAACTCCTTTCACTAATCATTATAAGTGGAAAATTTCCTCTTGCAAGAAAAAATTTTTATGTTAATATATGGAATGTAAATTAAATACGATTTGCCCGAGTAGCTCAGCTGGATAGAGCAACCGCCTTCTAAGCGGTAGGTCATGCGTTCGAATCGCATCTCGGGTATTTTTTTATCTTAAGGAGTTATATAAAAAAAGATTTTAGTTTTAATATTTTTGTTATTATTCACTTTATCCGGTTATGCTGAGAATTGAAAACAAAACATTAATGTTCATTTTTTTAGTCAATATAATTACTTTTATCAAAATTTTTATCACCTGATACGGTATTAAAAAAAATAGATTATTTAACCGCCTTGTAGAATGTCAAAAGTATAACTTAACGCTTTAATAATAATATAAAGGAGGAAAAATGTTTTTTAATGTTCTAAAAGTAAAAGATATCGTTGATTTGAAAGATGCCGAATTTGAAAAAGAAGTTTTGTTATCAAACAATGACAGCAGTTTAAATCTCATTGCACTAAAAAAAGATGCAGTAATCGATACGCACACATCAACTTGTAACGCAGCAGCTTATGTTATAGATGGTGAAATAGAACTTCACTTTGATGCTGAAAAATTTAAAATTGATAAAGGTGAAATTTTATTATTCAAAAAAGACAAACAACATAAAGTTGTTGCTTTAAAAGACAGTAAATTCTTTGTAATCAAGATATAACAGCTATTTTTAAACAATTATCGCTCTTATTTTCAAACAGTTTATAAGCATCTGTAATATTTTCAAACGGGAATTTATGCGTAATTAAAAAATCTGTATTTAAATTACCGTTGGAGATTAATTCAACAAGCTTTTTACAATGTACGGCATCAACACCACCTGTTTTAAAGGTCAAATTTTTGCCGTACATTTGCGGTAAAGGCAAAATCTGATTTTTTTCATACATTGCAACCAGAGCAACTATTGCATTAGGACGTGCAATTTTCCAAGCCGTTTCAAATGTATTTTCACCGCCTGCACATTCAATAACACAATCCATATTATCAGGCAGATTATTTATTTGAGGATTGACAATTTCATCAGCAAATCCCAGTTTTTGTGCAAGTTCAAGTCTTTGTGAATTAATATCAATTGCAATAACTTTTTCGGTACCGAAAAATTTTGCACACTGCATAGCACACAAACCCACAGGTCCTGCGCCAATTACTGCCACAGTCTCACCGCCTTTAATCTCACATAGTTCAGCACCCCAATACCCGCTTGATAAAATATCACCAACAAATAAAGCCTGTTCATAACTGACATTATCGGGCAATTTTGTCAACCCGTTATCCGCATAAGGTACTCGAACATATTCAGCCTGACAGCCGTCAATCCTGCATCCGAGCATCCACCCGCCATTTACACAGTTATTAACAAACCCGCGTTTACAAAAAAAACATTCTCCGCAAAAGGTTTCACAGTTGACAGAAACTCTGTCGCCTTTTTTAAAATTCTTAACGCCGTTCCCGACTTCAAAAACTTCCCCAACAAATTCATGACCGAGCACTACACCATTTTTTGCAAACGGGACAGAGCCGTTGATTATATGCAAATCACTCGTACAAATAGAAGATACTTTAACTTTTATAACAGCATCTTTATCAGATTGAATTTCAGGTATTGGTTTTTCAACCATTTCAATTTTATTATCGTTGCAGATTAAAGCTTTCATAAGTTGATTTTAGCATAAAAAAAAGCTCCTTTCGGAGCTTTTATTCTGCTTTTGGGATTGTAACCATATTGATAATAAGTCCCAAAAATGACAAGACAACAGAACCCAGAAAAGCCGGCAAAAATCCGTCGACAAAAAATCCGGGAGCTAAATATCCCGCAAGCATAAACAAAAGTGCATTGATAACAAGGGTGAAAATACCGAGTGTTAAAATATTAATCGGCAGAGTAATAAATACAATGAGCGGTCTTATAAAAATGTTTATAAGCGCCATTATTACAGTAACCAGCATTGCACTTTGAAAGTTTTCTACCCCTATACCCGGAACAAGCCAAGCCACAAACATTATGGCTAACGTAAAAAGTATCCATCTTAAAAGTAAAATCATATCCCTTTTCCTTTCTGTTACCATTTTAAATTTTGGTTTGACATTTTACATTGCCCGCTTGTATAATACACATGTTATAAAAAAAGAGAGGGTTTTATGAAAGAAAATATTGTAATCGTAGCCTTGTTGGTTTTAATTTTAGGTGCAACATTTGCAGAAATCGGTGTTAAATCATCAAAAGACAGATACGAAGTAGTAACAGCTCCAAATATGTTGACAATCCTTGTTGACAAAAAGACAGGTGAAACATGGAGAAACTGCATTTGTTCAGATAAATCAAACGTACCGGGATGCTGGGAAAAAATGGCAACAATCAATCCTGAAGAATTTAACAAACCTGTAGGCGAAGCAAGAGCAATTAAGAAAATGATTAAGCTTCAAAAGAAATTGCAAAAATTGCAACAAGCTCAACAACCGCCTGTTCAAGAACAAAAATAGTGAAAAGACCGGCTAAGCGGTCTTTTTTAAAATTCAAATAATTCTTTTGCATCCACATCAAGAGCATCTGCTAACAATTGTAAAACTTTCATTGTAATATTAGCTTTTCCACATTCAATTCTGCTTATATAATTAAAATTTTTATTAACAATTTCAGCTAGCTGTATTTGAGACAAATTTCTTCTCTTCCTTATATATGCCAACTTTTTACCAAATTGTTCACGTAAATCTTTATTTCTACCCATATCAAAATAATAAACTTTTATATGGTTGTTTTCTAATCATCTGCATGTATAATATTCTCATTAACAAGTATAATTTTAGATTTAGGAACTACAATACTATGCCTGACAACAACATTTGTAAATTGACCAAAAGAGAATTTGAAGTAGCAGAATTAATAACACACGGCTACACAAATAAACAAATAGTCGAACATATAAATATACATATTTGTACAGTCAAAGCACATATTCATTCAATCATGCAAAAATTAAAAGCCCACAATAGAGCCAATATCAGTTTTCTATTTCTTAAACACTTGAAATTTTTATAAAACGAGTTATAATAAAGATAAGGGCGTGCGGATTGCAGTCCGCACTTTAAAAGCCCCTATTTAGTGGAATAATAGCGCTATTATTATCAGTAAGATAAGCAGTAGCGCTTTTTCAGTAATTCTGAATTCCAACTTTATCACCCCCTTTCAAAGTTTCAACAAATTTTAAGTTCGTGACCTGAAAGCAGGATAATTATTTAGGCTTACCCTCAAGGATAAGCCTAACATTAAACTCAAATTAAGTCAATATTATTAAAATTATCTCTTGTCCAAAACTTTAATCAAATGCCAGCCAAATTGACTGTATACAGGATTGGAAACCTGACCTACAGGAAGATTAAAAGCTGTTTTTTCAAATTCTTTTACCATTTGTCCGCGGCCGAAATATCCCAAATCCCCGCCGTTTCTTCCTGACGGGCACATTGAATATATTCTTGCATAATATTCAAAATCACCGCCGTTATCAATTTCTTTTTTAATCTGCTGTGCTTCAACAGCTGTTTTAACCAAAATATGTTCTGCCCGAACCTGTGTATATTCTTCCGCAGAAACAACACCTGTCAGCATAAACACCATAATCAACAATTTACAAATATTTTTAATCATAATTAAATCCTATCTTTTAACCTAAATTTTTTCTATTGCCTGTCTGACCATATTACGCCCGCTGTTTTTCGCATCATACACAGCCTTGTCGGCATCATCAAACATTTCAATATATGTGTCAAAACTTGTATTCGAACTTACTCCGATACTTAAAGTAACCTTGAAAACCTCACCGTTAAATTTAAACTGATGATTTTCAAATAATCTGCGAAGTCTTTCCAGCGGAACACAAGCGGTTTTTGCAGAAGTTTCCGTAAGAATTACCGCAAACTCCTCTCCACCGTATCTGAACACGGTATCTGTCTGGCGGAAATTTTGCGCAATCAAATATGCACATTCTTTCAAAACGTAATCACCGCAAGAATGTCCGTATGTATCATTAATCTTTTTGAAAAAATCAATATCAATTATTGCAAGACTTAAATCATTATTATAACGCTTTGCTCTTTTATATTCGCGTTCAAATTCCGCCTCAAAATGTCTGCGGTTAAAAAGTCCTGTAAGAGCGTCAGTCACAGACATTTGTTTTGTCTGAGTGTACATAAAATTAATCTTTTTTATGACATCCAATTTGTTTGCTTCGGGAATATCAAAACTTTCTATAATATTCTGAATATTATTTTGGATTTCATCCAATACATCAGACGGGATTTCAAAATTAGTTTCCATAATTTCTATAATATCAAAAATATTGTATTCAATCCATTTTTTTGCTAAAATTAACGGTAACTATGAAACTGTCTGCACAAGAGATGCTTAACAAATTTTCAAAAAGCTCATCGCACCCGTTGGAAGTGAGAAGATTGGCGATGATGATTTTTGATGAAACGAGCGAAAAGGTTTGCGAAATGCCTGACAAATTCCGAAAATATTTGGAAGCGGGCGCACTTTTGCATGACATCGGCTATTATATAGATTCCAAAGGTCACAACAAACACAGCATGGAAATGGTTATTGAACATGGACTTGCAGGATTTACGGTGCAGGAAGAAAAAATTATCGGCTGTATCTGCAGATACCACCGCGGGGGACTGCCGGATAAAGATGAACACGAAATTTATAACACACTTGATAAAAAAGAGAGAAAAATCGTAAAAAAACTTGCAGGCATCCTAAAAATTTCAGACGGTTTGGACAGAGGACATCTAAACCTCATAAAAAAAATTCACCTTAACTATGACGAAGAAAACAATATTGTAGAATTTATCCTAACCCCTAACACTCCCGAATTTCGTCCTGACATAATGTCAGCGGTACGCAAGCGCGATTTATATGAAATCGGGTTCAAATGTCAGAGTGTATTAAGGTTTAACGAATTGTAAATTTTTCTTTACAAATTCCCAAAAATTGTAACATTTCTTCATGGAATATACTTTATATATATAAGGGAAAAATATAAGGATTAAAGTCATGAGTTTCGATGTAAACGTTTTGAGCACAAAGCCTGTAATCAAAGCAGCCGCATCTATGCAAAATGACGGCGGCGGCGGTAACTTAGGTTACATGGCGCAGGGCAGAAAGAAAAAAGAAGAAGAAAAAAAATATTTAGACGAAAATATTTTTATGAAAAAACATGACGAAGATATTTTCAGCTTTGACAAAGAACCCGAAATGCCCGAAGAAAACTTCTCTTTAGCAAAATTAATTTCCGATATTTTAAATTCTGTCAAAAAATTTTTTATGATATAATTCCTTTATGGAAAAGAAAATTAAAATCGGACTTATAGGGCTTGGAACAGTTGGTTCAGGCGTATTTAAAACTTTAAAAAACTTTGATTATATAGAAGTTGTAAAAATTGCGGTAAGAAATATCAACAAACCGCGCAATATTGAAGGGCTTGATAATTCAATTCTAACGGACAATCCGTATGATGTCGTCAACGACCCTGAAATTAATATTGTAGCAGAATTGGTCGGCGGATTAAACCCTGCATTTGATTTGATTAAAACTGCAATAGAAAACGGAAAACATATTGTAACAGCTAACAAAGAGCTTCTTGCAAAACGCGGAGAAGAACTTTTTGAAATTGCCGAAAAAAATAACAAAGTAATTTTGTATGAAGCAGCTATTGCTGGCGGTATTCCATTGATTATGCCTATCAAAACAATTCTTGCAGGCAACAAAATCAATAAAATTGAAGCAATCGTAAACGGCACAACAAACTACATTTTGACAAAAATGGACGTTGACGGAGCGTCATACGAAGATGTTTTAAAAGAAGCGCAGGAATTAGGTTATGCCGAAGCTGACCCGACAGGTGATGTTGAAGGGTTTGATGCTGCGTATAAAATCGCAACTCTTGCAACAATTACTTTCCATAAAAGAATTAAAATCGAAAATATTTATAGAGAAGGTATCACAAAAATTCGTTCAGCCGATATGAAAGCTGCAAACGATTTGGGATACAAAATTAAACTTATTGCATCAGGTAAAATTGACGAACAGGGTAATGCGGATGTAAGAGTTCATCCGATGCTTGTTTCTAAAAAAACAACTCTTGCACACATTGATTATGTAACCAATGCGGTTCACCTTAGCGGTCACCCTGTCGGAAGTATTACACTTTCAGGTCCCGGAGCGGGAGAGTTTCCGACTGCAAGTTCTGTTGTCGGCGACATTTTGGCAATTTGTGCCGAACTCGGAAAATCAGATTACATCCTGCCTATGATGAGATGCAAAGATGAAGAAGATGCCAATATGATTGACATTTCACAAACTGAAAACAAATATTACCTGTCAATTACGGCAAACAATAACATGGGTGTAATCGGCAAAATCGGAACGATTTGCGCACAAAACAATATAAGCCTTGCAAGTATTGTTCAAAAACGCATTTCTGATGACAACACAGCAGAGATTACCGTAATCACCGAGATTGCATCAGAAGCATCAATGCAGAATGCAATTAGATTAATTGAACAAGACGGAAATAAAGTTAACAGCCTGATTAGAGTTCAGGTGTAAAAATAAAGGAAAATTTTATGTACTATCAAGGATTAATAAACACATTCAGAGAATATTTACCGGTATCAGACAACACTCCGGTTGTAACACTAAACGAAGGTAACACTCCGTTAATCAAGTGCGAAAATCTTGCAAAAAAAATCGGAGTTGATGCTGAAATTTATTTGAAATTTGAAGGATGCAACCCTACAGGAAGTTTTAAAGACCGCGGAATGACAATGGCTGTTTCAAAAGCTAAAGAAGCAGGTTCAGGCGCAATCATTTGTGCCTCAACAGGCAACACTTCAGCATCAGCCGCTGCATATGGCGCTAAAGCAGGAATGAGAACTTTTGTATTAATCCCTGACGGATATATTGCACTCGGCAAGCTTTCTCAAGCAATGATGTACGGGGCGGAAATCATTGCAATTCAAGGCAATTTTGACGAAGCTCTTGAAATGGTCAGAAAAATTTCCGACAACTATCCGATTACCCTTGTAAATTCTGTTAACCCGTATAGAATTGAAGGTCAAAAAACAGGTGCGTTTGAGATTTGCAACGCTCTCGGGCAGGCTCCTGATTACCACTTTATCCCTGTAGGTAACGCAGGAAACATAACAGCTTATTGGAAAGGTTACAAAGAATTTTACAACCTTGGCAAAATCCCAGCGTTACCGAAAATGATGGGGTTTGAAGCAGAAGGAGCTGCCGCAATCGTTAAAGGAGAAAGAATTTATAAACCCGAAACACTTGCAACAGCAATTCGTATCGGAAATCCTGCAAGCTGGAAATTTGCAGAAGCTGCGCGTGATGAAAGCAACGGTATGATTAATTTTGTAACCGATGATGAAATTGCAAAAGCATATAAACTTATCGCATCATGTGAAGGCGTATTTGCAGAACCTGCAAGTGCCGCATCTGTTGCAGGCTTGATTAAGGTTAAAGATCAAATCAAAGAAGGCTCAAAAATCGTTTGTATCTTGACAGGAAATGGCTTGAAAGATCCTGATAATGCGATTAAATTTGCAAATTCAGACATCAAAAAGACATCTGCTGATATGACAGATATTTTAAGGGCAATGAATATTTAAAGTTCTTCCGTGATAATTCCGCCCGAACCGCGGTCAATTTCACGCTTGAACGGTTTGTCATTTTCATCAAAATATGTTTTCACTGCTCCGCGGTGTTCAATTTTTGTTGTGCGATTTCCTTTTTCGTCATACAAAATTTCTGTCTGAATTTGAGAATCGCTTATTTTTGTAAATTCTCGCGACTTTACTCCGTTATCATAATAATCAAATTCAATTTCTGTTTTGCGGGCAAGGACGTTATGCTCGTCATAAAGCGAATTAAACTCATAAACCACATTGCCGTATTCATCATAACGATGTCCGATTTCAAGGTTTCTGCGTCTGATGTAATCGACAAAAAGCCGTTCCTGTTTGTCATAAGTTCTTGAAATCAAGGTACAATCAGGACACATTTCGTAAACAGTCAAACCAAATTCGTTTTCCTGCTCAATAACTTTTGTTCCGTCAGGTTTGATATATTTGGGCGCCATAGGATCTTTAGCAATTGTTTTTTTTATCATACCAAACGGTTTCATATGGTTTTTAAAATTTTCCATAAACTCATTATATAATAATTATGGTATAATTCAAATATGAAGAAAGCGCTTTTATTATTTTTGATGTTTTTATGTATTCCCGTAAGTGCAAACGAGCTTACCGAGGACTATATGGACATTGCAACAAACTATTGTACATATGGCAAATATGAAGATGCAATTGTTTATATAAATAAAATTTTACAGATTGAACCGAATAACACGGAAGCAAAAGAGTTAAAAAATACACTTTTACGCATCCAAAACCCTGAAATTCAATCTTATTTGACATCTGTGAACCAAACTTTAAGCAAAGCTTTTTCTTTTAAAAAGTCAGGTGACAGAAAAAAACAACTGGATACACTGTCAAGTATGCCAAACGATTTTTGGGCAAATTATTTTCTGGCAGAATATTACAGAGAAAATGATTTAGACAAATCAATTTTTTATTATCAAAAAGCAATAGAACTAAAGCCGAATTATTCACAAAGTTATTTGGGATTGGGCAAAGCATATCTTGATAATAAACAGTTCCAAAACGCAGCGGATGCACTGAACAAATACCTGACATATAACAAAAATTCCGATATTGCATACGCACTTCGTGCAGACTGTTATATGAATATGAATTATTTAAGCGATGCTTATGACGATATTAAAAAAGCCTTAAAAATTGAGGAAAATATTTCATACCTTCTTATTGAAGCAAAAATTCTTTATTACAAAGGGGATTACGATGATGCGAGAGAAAAATTAAATATTCTTTCAAGAAATGTTCAAACCTCGGAAGTTTATAAATTAATTGGTCTTTGTGATTATGCGCAAAAAGATTACAAAAACGCACTTTTAAATCTCGATAAAGCAATCATACTCTCTGATGATGATAAAACTTTGAATTCAACTTATAATGATATAAAACAAATACTGGAAAAAAGATGAAAAGAAAAGAGAACTCTATAATGAATACAATTAAGAACTGGTCAATATCAATATTATTGGCAGGTGTAATGTTTTTGGGCGTGCAATGCTACAGCAGTACATCAAGCCTTAAGTTTGCACAACTGAGTGACACACATTTTTATACGGGTACAGATAACACAACCTATAAAATGATTGGACGTTCGGGAGAATTACTTGATGATGCAATTGCGCAGATTAACGAAACCCCAAACGTTAATTTTGTAATGTTTACGGGCGATTTGATAGACAAACCGTTTGAAAAAGAATTGAGTGCATTTTTACCACATACGGAAAAAATTAATGCGCCATGGTATTTCTCGTTCGGCAACCACGACACAATGTTTGGCGGATACCTGAATCCAAAATTATATATGGAGCTTGTAAACAAATACAACAAAAATTACAAATTTGAAAAAACATATTATTCATTCGTCCCGCAAAAAGGCTACAAAGCAATTGTACTGGACAGTATTATCCGCGACCGCTTAACTTCAAACGGCAGGATAGGAGAAACTCAACTTGAGTGGCTTGATAATGAAATTAAAAATTCGCCTAAAGATACTATACTGATATTTATGCATGTACCGATTATTGAGCCTTTCAACAGCCCTAACCACAGATTGGAAGATGCTGACAAAGTTGAGGAAATCCTTAATAAATATAAAAACCCTATTGCGGTATTTCAAGGACATTACCACGTTGCAAAAATTACTCAAAAAGAAAATATTGTATACGTAAGTTGTCCTGCAATGGTAACTTATCCGAACGCATTCAGAATGATTACAATCAACAACTACAGAAACAAAGTTGTAATTGATATTCAGGATAAAGAAACAAGACTGAAAGATGTTCAAAAACTTGCAAAACTGTTGATATTCTCATCAAATTTCTATATGGGTGAAGAAAAAGATAGAAATGCAGTAATAACAATTAAGAGGAATTAAAAATATGAGCGAATTCAAAGTAAAATTCAGAGGTGTAAGAGGGAGTTATCCCATAGCTGATAAAGATTTTCTCCAATACGGCGGAAATACATCCTGCGTAGAGGTTAATGTCAACGGGCATTTGATAATTCTTGATGCGGGAACAGGCTTAATCAATATCGGAAACGAACTTTTGGGAAAATACATCTCATCAGGCATCAACCCGTCAGAGAGAACACCGATTAATGCAACTGTTTTGATTTCGCATATTCACCAAGACCACCTTCAAGGTTTTACTTTTTTCAGACCGCTCCATATTCCCTCATCGCAGATTGATGTTTTCGGAAACGTAAACTACAATGAGAGCCTGTCAGACGAACTTGCAGGATTGCTTTTTGGGGAATCATTCCCGCTTGATTTGGGTGACATTGCAGGAAACCTTAATATTAAAGACTTAAATGAAACGGAAGGTATAATTTTAAGACACGGTCAACCTCCGATTATCAAACGTATCGAAAACGAAAACGATGCAAAAGTTGAAGGCGATGATGTTTTAATCACCTGCTACCGCTCTTACGCTCACCCGCAGGAAGGTGTTTTAATATATAAAATAGCTTATAAGGAAAAAGTTCTTGTATATGCAACAGACAAAGAAAGCTATGAAGGCGGAGATAAAAAACTTGCAAACTTTGCACGCAACTGCAACCTTCTAATCCATGACGCACAATATACAACAGAAGATTACTTGGATACATTTGCGCCAAAACAGGGTTACGGACATTCAACTTTTGAAATGGCAGTTGAAAGCAAAAAACAAGCAAATGCCGAAAAACTTGTTTTCTTCCACTTTGACCCGTCTTATGATGACAATAAGTTAAACACCATTAAAGAACATTATAAAACTGATGAAAATATAATTCTTGCATACGAAGGATTAGAGATTGAATTATAAAAAACTTGTTCTTATATCGTTAATACTTTTAAGCTTTTTCACATCAGGCTACAAAATGCCTGATGTTTATAAAATTGATGCTGCAAAAAACGCATATCTGCATAACAACATGGGGCTTCGCTATATGAACGAGCATTGCTACTATGCTGCAATACAGGAGTTTAAGATTGCAATAAGCCTAAACCCCGACACTCAGGGCACTGCGGTTTATTACAACAATATAGGCGATGCTTATATGGCAATAGGACATCCTGAAATGGCACAACAGCCTTATGAAGATGCTCTGAAACAATTCGGATTGAATTTTAAGTATCATAAAGATTTGGCTAAATGTTATAAAGCACTCGGACTTGTTTCTGAGAAAATGGCTGAATACAGCAATAATGAAAACCCCTTGAACAAGATAATGTTGGGATTATTGTATATTGAAAGCGGAGATTTGAAACGCGGCGTAATCATTTTGGATGAATTCACCATGACAGAACCCGATTTGTTGATTACACCTGCAGTGAAACAGTATATAAAAGAAACGGTTAAGAAAATAAATTCGTTATAAATTTAATTTCATCCTCTTTTGTCATCTCGAGGTTTGCTAATTTTTCCCTCAAGAGCATATCAAAAATTTCTTGATACTTAGGCGAGGGCTTAATCCCTAAACCTTGCAAATCCTTGCCCGTAACAGAAATTTTTATTTTGCGTAAATCATCAAGATAATGTCTTGCACCCGCCTCATCTTTTAATGCGTATAAAAGAACTGTTTCAATACGTGCATTTTCAAATGCTTTGTAAAGTTCAAAATCACCATCAAGTTTTTTGGGAACATCGTCAAGAATTTTTTGCTCAATTTTAGTTAATGGCAGACGCGACAGGTCAAACACACCCGCATAAACAATCCACGGCATTTCTGCACCGTAATCGGATATAAGCCTTTGAATATTCACATCAGACACCTGAACCTTATCTGTCAAAAGCTTGTATATTCCTTCATTTACAAATTTTTCAAACGCAAGCTGTGAATTAAGATTAAATGTTTCAACCAATTCTTTTTTCACGCGTTTATAGCTCATATCATAATTAACTGCGCTCAAATATTCATCCTGCAACTGCTTTGTATGCTCGTCAAGTTCAAACCCGAAACGTACCGAAAACTTTAGAGCGCGGATAATCCTTGTCGGATCATCAATAAAACTTCCGTCATGCAAAACTCTTAATTTTTTGTTTTTTAAATCATCTAACCCGCCTGTATAATCAATAATTTCGCCTGTCAAAGTATTTTTGGCAAGCGCATTTATCGTAAAATCCCGGCGCAAAACATCATCTTTCAAAGAACACCCGATTTTATCAACAACAGGCAAATGACCTTTGCGCGGATAACTTTCCGAACGTGTTGATGCAAAATCAACTTCCTGCCCGTCAACCTTCACACGAACAGTTCCGAAATCGGGATTAACTCTAATAACATCACCAAACCTTGAACAATACTCTATCGCATTTCCAACATAAGTAATGTCAATATCAAACGATTTGCGCCCCAAAATCTCGTCGCGCACAACTCCGCCGATATAAAACAGATTTTTATCCTTTATATTGATGATGTTCATAACAAGGATTTTAGCGTAAAATAGTAGAAAATGGAATAGGAGTAAACACATGTTACAGGAAGCGTCACGCGCTATAAATTCAGCATTCAATCAAAGTTTTATAAAAAAATTAAGCCAATACCTTCACGACTGCGTGAGAGAGGAAGTAAAAAGCTCGACTTTCAGAAACCTGAAAGGCGACAAGGATAACAAATGGATTTTTCTGCAAGGCGAGGAAAAACTTTTCTCATCAGGCGCTGAATACTTACCGCTTGACGGAAGCGACCCGAAATTGACAGAACTTATGATACAGAGCGATTTGGGTCAAAAAGACAAATATCTTATTTACGGTTATTTGTTTTTGGTCGGCAAAAGCTCAAAATCCAAAAAGGCAAACGAGTTTTTAACCCCGCTTTTGTATATGCCCTGCAAATTGGAAAGAAACGGCGTAAATATCAACTGTTTTGCGCAAGAAGAAGTTCTCTCGCTAAACACCGGTGCACTTGCAGCTTTGATGCGCAAAAATGATGATGAGGATGAAGTTGATTTGCTTTTAGAAGGAATTTTGGACGTAGTTCCCGATCTTCCGATTACACAAGAAAAACTTGACGTATTCCTAACCACACTTAAATCGCTCGTTCCCGATCTTGAAATTGCCGAAAATATCGGGGATTTTAAAGAAGACGATAACGTTTCAAAAACTTTCTACAAGGAAAAAGTTGACGGCGAAAACTTTGAAGAAATCATTGAGGAAGAAGAAACAGAGCGCGAAAAACAAAAAGTTAAACTCGAAAAAGTCGCCGTAACTTATCAAAGCGCAATTATCCTGACAAAACGCCCGTCAGTAACCGCAGGGGTTTTGCATGAACTTACTCAAATCGCAGAAAAACCGTCAGGAATTTACCGCGAAACCGCATTGAGCATAATCAACGAAGAATATGCGCAAAGCAAAGAAAAATCAGTTCCAGTAAAGGATTTGAATAAAATTACGGATTTTTACCCGATAACTCCGCTTTCTTTAAGTGACAGCCAGTTACAGGTAGTTAAAAATATTGATAACAGCAAGTTTGTCGCAGTTCAAGGGCCACCCGGAACAGGTAAATCCCAGACAATCGTAAACCTCGTTGCCCACCTTGTCGCAAATGGCAAAACCGTTCTTGTTGCCTCTCGTATGGACAAAGCGGTTGACGTTGTTGCAGAACGTTTAAACGACCTCGGCGCATCTCACATGGCGCTTCGCGCGGGACGTTTGAATTATCAACGTCAATTAAGCGAGGAATTAAATAATTTGCTTTCACAACCCGCTCTGGATGATGGTGTTGAGGACATGCTTCTTTTGGATACAAAAGATATGAAAGACCACCTCGATATGCTTAAAAACATGGAAAACAAATCAGAAACCATAATTAAGCTTGAAAAAGACTGGCACGACAAACTGCAAGATGTTGAGGAGCAGGAAAAACTCCTCGGTAAACGCGAATACATCAAAACTTCACTCAAAAAAGGCGAAATTGATATAATCGCAGGCATTATAAAAGTTCTTGAACACAACATGGAAAAAGCGGGATTTGTCGCAAAAATCGCAAATTTCACAAGTTTGGGACAGTTGAAAAAAATCCTTAATCTCAAAGAATTTGACGTGAATTTTGAAACTCTCGGCAGACTAAAACAAGAAGTAGAATTTGCCAACTTTGAATATAATTTGCGACGTATTGAATCTGAAATTCAAAAAACAGGCAATCTCCATGTACTCTCGGAACAAATTCGCACAATGAAACGCAAGCAAAAAACACTTGCCGTAAATATCTTGAAAAACAAACGCCGTGAAGCTTTGAAAGAACTCTTGCGCGACGAAAACAAACGCAGAAGGCTGAAAGTCCATGCCAAATCTCTTGTTACAACAAGAAAACGTCTGCAAACCAACATATTGGAAGAAGAAGACTTCAAACCGCTATTGGAAGCCTTCCCATGCTGGTGCGTAACAACTTACGCAGTATCGGACTCATTGCCTTTAAAACCCGGTATGTTCGACGTTGCAATTATTGATGAAGCTTCTCAATGCGATATTGCAAGCTGTTTCCCTATTTTATTCAGAGCGAAAAAAGCCGTAATCGTAGGCGACGACAAACAGCTTCCGCATTTATCGTTCCTTGAAAAAGCAAAAGAACAATCATTCTTAAGCCAATACGGAATCCCCGACAAATACCGTTTGATGTGGAGTTTCAGAACAAATTCAATGTTTGATTTAGCGGATTATTACTCAATGAATTCTGTCATGCTTGACGAACATTTCAGAAGCTTACCGCCGATTATCAACTTCTCAAACCATGAATTCTACAATGACAGAATTCGTGTCATGAGAAAAGACAATAATGACGAAAAAGTCCTTGAGCTTGTAGAAGTTTTAGATGGCAAAGTAGACTTTGATGCTACAAGAAACCTTCCCGAAATCGAAGCGTTAGTCAAAAGATTACACGAAATAATCATTGAAGATGAACGCAAAAACCCCAACAACCCAGTATCTGTCGGCATAATTTCACCGTTCAGAGCACAGGTTGAACAGTTGAAAATTTCTGTTTCAAAAGTTCTGTCTGACTATATGATTAAAAAACACCAGATAGAAATCGGTACAGCGCACACATTCCAAGGGGATGAGCGCGATATTATGATGATTTCTTGGGCAATTGCAGACAACAGTTACGTTCAAAGTTTGATGTTTATGCAAAAACCAAACCTCTTTAACGTCGCAATCACCCGCGGACGAAACAGGGTTATAAACTTTGTATCACGTAACCCGCGCGAACTTCCCGAAGGTCATTTCAGAAACTACGTTTCCTTCATGCAGGAATATCAAAACCGTAAAGAAGCTCTATTATCAGGCGAAATTGACGAAAATATCTACAAAAACCCGCTTGAACGTGAAGTTGCAGAAAAAATCCGCGAACTTGACCACAAAGTCACTGCAGGCGCAGACATTGCAGGCTTAAGCGCCGACCTACTTGTTGATGACAAATTTGTAGTTGAAATCGACGGCGTTGAGGACAAACATTCAGACCGCATTTCAAACATGAAAAAGCAGGCAATCATTGAACGTTCAGGCTACAAAGTTAAACGTATAACTTACCGCGAATGGCATTACTCGCCAAAAGCTTGCCTTGACAGAGTGTTGATTGAACAATAAAAAAGCTCCCTTTCGGGAGCTTTTAAATTATTTAACTTCTCTTAGAACCAGTGAAGCATTGTGTCCGCCAAAACCAAATGAGTTTGTTAAGGCTACACGCACTTTTTTATCTCTCGCTTTATGTGGAACATAATCAAGATTTGCTACATGTTCATCTTGGTTATCTAAGTTAATTGTCGGCGGAACTTTGCCGTCTGTAATTGTTTTAACACAAACAATTGTTTCAACAGCACCGGTTGCACCTAACATGTGACCATGCATACTTTTTGTTGAACTTACAAGCAAGTTCGGATTTGCTTCTTTATCACCGAAAATTTTCTCAATAGCTTGAGATTCAGCGATATCGCCCAAACCAGTACTTGTACCGTGCGGATTGATATAATCCACTTCTTCAGGTTTTACACCTGCATCATCCAACGCAAATTTCATCGCATAATATGCACCTTTACCTTCAGGATCCGGAGCAACAATATCATGAGCATCAGCAGTTTGACCATAGCCGACAATTTCTGCATAAATTTTTGCACCGCGTGCTTTAGCGTGTTCATATTCTTCAAGAACCATTACACCTGCACCTTCACCCATAATAAATCCGTCTCTGTCTTTATCATACGGACGAGAAGCTTTTTGAGGCTCATCATTTCTCTTAGACAAAGCACGACACGCAGTAAATGCACCAATACCTAATGTAGTAATTGTAGCTTCACAACCGCCTGCAACAACAACATCCGCATCACCATACTGAATTGAACGGAATGCATCACCTATTGAATGTGTACCTGTTGCACAAGCTGAAACTACAACTTTGTTAAGTCCTTTATAGCCGTGCTTCATAGAAATACGACCTGATGCCATATCAACAATCAACATAGGAACTGTGAATGGAGAAGCTTTTGTAGGTCCTTTTTCAATCATTGCCATGTGGCTTTTTTCAAATGTTTGGAAACCGCCTGCTGCAGAACTAACGATAACGCCGATTCTATACGGGTCGATTTCAATATCATCAATACCGGAATCTGCAATTGCTTCATCAGCTGCAACAACTGCAAACTGAGTATATCTGTCCATTTTTTTTGCATCTTTCGGATCAATATAATCTTCAGGGTTAAAATCACAATCTTTAATCTCTGCAGCAATTTTTACAGATTGTTTTTCAGTATCAATTCTTTCAATTGTAGAAACGCCGCTTTTACCTTCCAACATAGCATTCCAAAAATTATCAGTACCGATACCGCAAGGCGTAACTGCCCCAAGCCCTGTTATTACAACTCTTCTTTTAGTCATATTTTACTATCCTTTTTAATAAATACGAGGGTAAAACTGAATATTCAATTTTCACCCTCGCAATAATTTTCTTCAATTCAATAATGAATTACTTATGTGAATCGATGTAGTTAACTGCGTCTTGAACAGTTTGAATTTTTTCAGCTTCTTCATCAGGAATTTCGCAACCGAATTCTTCTTCGAAAGCCATAACTAATTCAACTGTATCTAAAGAGTCAGCGCCCAAGTCAGCAGTGAAGCTAGCTTCAGGAGTAACTAAAGCTTCATCAACGCTTAATTGGTCTACAACAACTTTTCTAACTTTTTCTAATGTACTCATCTTTTTTTCCTCATAGTTTTGTAATTACTAAATAATTGTTCTCTAATATTATACTTTCCACAAGATTAATTTGCAACAGATTTAAGAAATTGTTACATTTAATAAAATGTGGTGCATACCTCGACAGGTAAGCACCACACTACTTTCTCAATAAAAGATTAAATCATCAAACCGCCAGCAACTTCGATTGCTTGACCTGTTACATATTCTGTATCCAATGCTAAGAATTTAACTACTTTTGCAATGTCTTCAGGTGTACCAAGACGTTTCATCGGAATTGCTTTCAAGTATTCATCAATGTTAGGCAATTCTGCTGTCATAGCTGTTTGGATAAAGCCGGGACATACTGCGTTTACTCTGATGTTTCTTGAACCAAATTCTTTTGCAAGAGTTTGAGTGAAACCGATTAAACCTGCTTTTGAAGCTGAGTAGTTAGCTTGACCTGCATTACCGTGACGGCCTACAATACTTGACATATTGATGATAGAACCTTGACGAGCTTTTGACATGTATTTAATAACTGCATTAGTTACACAGAAAGCTGATGATAAATTAACTTTAATTACGCTTTCCCATTGGTTCATATCCATTCTTAAGAATAAACCGTCTCTTGTAATACCTGCGTTATTTAACAAGATGTCAATTCTACCGTGTTCTTTAATCATTTTATCAACATTTTCTTTAACAGCATCAAAATTTGATACGTCAAAGCTGTAGAAATAAGCGTTTACTCCGCAAGCTTTAATTTCATCAATTGCCGGCTGTGCTTTTTCAGCATCGCAAATGTCGTTGATAATAATATCGCAACCTGCTTTAGCAAGTTCTTTTGCACAAGCTAAACCGATACCGCGAGATCCGCCTGTAATTAAAGCAATTTTTCTTTCTGTCATTAATCTTTCTCCTTATTTTCTATACACACATTAATTCTTCTTTTAAAGAAGCGACTGTTGCATCCAAAGACACTTTATCAAATACATTGAAAACTTTAGCTTCAGGTGCAATTTTTTTATTTAAACCTGCAAGAACTTTGCCCGGTCCGATTTCGATAAATATTTCAACACCGTTTGAAACCATTTTTTCAATAGTTTGTGTCCAGTGAACTGATGAGTAAATTTGTTTTGGCATTTTTGCTCTGAAATCAGCGCTGTCTGTTGTTTCTATAGCATCAACGTTAGTAATAACAGGAATTGATGCATTGTTTAATTCTAAATCTGATACAAAGTTTTCAAATTCTTTACCTGCATTTTCCATGAATTTTGAGTGGAAAGCACCTGAAACAGGAAGCGGAACAATACGTCTTACACCGTTTGCAAGCAAGTAATCAGATGCTACTTTAACAGCATTATCATCACCCGTAATTACTACTTGAGCAGGTGAGTTATAGTTTGCAACATCAACATAGCCGACTTTTGAACCTTCTTCCAATCCTGCTTTCAATTGTTCTTCTGATGCGTTAAGCACGGCAGCCATAGCTCCACCTTTTGTTTCTGCCATTAAATCTGCGCGTTTTTGGATTGTTTTTAAAGTGCTCTCTAAACTCATTACGCCTGCAGAAAACATTGCACAATATTCACCTAAAGAGTGTCCTGCAACATAATCCGGAGCGATATTCATTTCATTTCTGAAAGCTTCCATAGCAGCAATTGACATTGTCACAATTGACGGTTGTGTGTTAACTGTTTGTTTTAGGGCATCTTCAGGGCCTTCAAAACACATTGTTGTAATACTTTTTTCTAAAACTTTGTCAGCCACGTCAAAAACATTTTTTGCAGCTTCAAAGTTTTCATACAAATCTTTTCCCATTCCAACAGCTTGAGAACCTTGACCCGGAAAAAGAAACGCTATTTTTTTACTCATTTTTTTATACTCCATACTTATAATTAACAAATACCTTCGCGAAGCCTTACAATTGCTCCGCCAAGTGTCATACCTGCACCAAATCCGCAAAGAATTGCTGTTGAACCAAGTTTTACATTACCTTTTTCAACACTTTCAGCCAATGCGATAGGAATAGATGCCGCTGATGTGTTACCGTAATATTTGATATTAGTAACAACTTTGTCATCAGAGTATCCTAATCTTTCTTGGACAGCCTGAATAATTCTGATATTTGCCTGGTGAGGAATCAAATAATCAATGTCATCAGCATTCATACCTGCTTTTTGGATTAACTCTTCAACATAATGAGGAAGAACTTTTGCAACAAATGTATAAACACCGCGTCCGTTCATTTTAATTTTTGCTTCTCTTTTTTCGTTAGGTTCAACCAACGGACAGTTTTGACCGTCAAACGGAAGTTCTATTAAATGTCCGAAATTACCATCGGCAGTAATATCAATTGCAATAATATCATCAACACCGTCATCAGATGGAGTTAATACCATAGCACCCGCACCGTCGCCAAAAAGAATTGAAGTTCCTCTGTTAGTCCAGTCAACAAGTCTTGAGTTGTTATCTGTTGCAACAAGCAGAATATTTTTATACATACCTGATGAAATGTAAGCTTTTGCAATACTCATAGCATAAATCAAACCAGAGCATGCAGCTGTAATATCAAATGCAGGGATTTGTTTTTCAATACCCAATCTTGAATGAATATGGCATGCAATTGCAGGATATAAATCCGGAGGAGCTGAAGATGCTGCAATGATTAAATCGATATCATCAGCTTTCATATTAGCTTTTTCTAATGCTCTTTGAGAAGCTTCAAGCCCTAAATCAATCGCATTTTGTTCGCCTGAAACAACGCGTCTTTCTTTAATACCTGTTCTGGTATAAATCCATTCGTCAGATGTTTCATATAATTTTGTTAAGTCGTCATTTGTAACAACTGTTTCGGGTAAACTGTATCCTACACCCGCAATTTTAAGCGGGATTAATTTATCTGTCATATTTATTCCTCATAAAATTTAGCGATTTTTTCGTTAACACCTGATTCAACGGCTTCTTTTGCAACACGAACTGCATTTTTAATAGCATAAGCTTTACTTCTGCCGTGTGAAATAATTGTAATACCTTTAACACCGAGAAGCAATGCTCCGCCGAATTCTTCGTAGTTAATTCTTGCATATATTCTTCTAAAGAAAGGTTTAGCTAACCAACCTAAAATCATACCGATTAAGTCGCTTTTGAATTCGTATTTAATCATTTTGAAAAGCACAGAACCTGTTCCTTCTGTAACTTTCAATGCAACATTACCTACAAAACCGTCACATACAACAACATCGCAAACGTTAGAGAAAAGCTCTTTACCTTCTACGTTGCCGACGAAATTGATTTTATCTTTGCATTCTTCCAATAATTTAAAAGTATTTTTAGCAAGTTCGTTGCCTTTTCCTTCTTCCTCGCCGATATTTAAAACACCGATTCTCGGATTTTTAACCCCTAAAACATGTTCAGAAAAAATAGCACCCATAACGGCAAATTGATGAAGCATTTCAGGAGTAGAATTGCTGTTAGCACCTGCATCAATAACCACAATAGGTTTATCCATAGTAGGTAAAGTTGCAGCAATTGCAGGTCTGTCAATTCCCGGCAAGCGGCCTAATCCAAACAAACTTGATGCCATAGCAGCCCCTGTAGAACCTGCTGCAACAACTGCCGCAGAACTTCCTGTAGCTACTGCTTCCACAGCCTTTACAATAGAGGAATCTTTTTTCTTACGAATAGCCTGACCTACGGGCTCGCCCATTTCAATAACTTCTGATGCGTTGGTAAGTTTGATGTCTAAATCATTATAATCAATTTTGATACGATGTTTTCTGCCTGCTCTGCCTTTGTCAGTCAAAAAGCCTTTGTTCTTAACAACTTCAAGAACATTTTTAATTTCATCAATTTTACCTACTAATTCTAAACCAACACCATATTCTTTAGCTGCCCACAAAGCACCTGCTACAATCTCGTATGGAGCATGATCACCACCCATTGCATCAATAGCTATTCTTGTCATCTTATCCCTCTCAAAAAAATAGTTAACGGTATAAAAGGTTGAATGGCAAAAGCCATTCAACCGCTATAATTATTCTTCAGAAGTTTCTTCTTTTTTTTCTTCAACAACTTCTTCTGTTGTTTCTTCAGCTTTAACTTCTTCTACAGCTTTTTTAGTTGATTTTTTTGCAGGTTTTTTTTCTTCAACCGCAACTTCTTCAACTCTGTCTTTCAAACTTACAGGTTGTCCTTTGTAAGTTCCGCAAGCTGTACATACTGTGTGTGTTAATACTGTTTCACCGCAGTTAGGGCATTTAGTAGTTTCCGGTTTTGTAGCTTTCCAGTTACTTCTTCTGTGTCCTTGAGCGGAATGTCCTGTTCTTTTCTTAGGTACTGCCATTTTTCTTTTCCTTTATGTTTTTTCTACTACTTATATTTCCTTTATTTGGATATTTTTAAAAACATCCAGTCTCGGATCTGACAAATTTTCTTCTTTCAAAAATTTGTCCCCATTACAATTTATACCACAAACTTTTTTATTTGGTAAATTTAATATTACAGATTGATACAATAAGTCATAAATATCAATCTCGTCTGCGCCTTCTAAATCGGTTACGAACTGTCCGTCTTTGAGCTCTGTTTCTTGCCCGTAATCCTCTAACAGTGCGTTTTTCGCAAACATTTCATCTATATCGAAATCAAGTTTGTATTCAAATTCTTTCAAACACAAATCGCATTCGAGCATTAAAGTTCCCTTAACATTTCCTTTAATCTCGATAAAGTCACCCAGTGACAAAATTGTTAAATCTGAAACAATCGGAGTAACACAATTTAACCCTTCAATTTTTTCATCAAAATGAATTGTAAGGGATTTTGAAGATGTATTTTCGAGTTCTTCGATAGAAATTTTCATGTTTATCCTACAAATTGTTCTTCCTGAATTGCGATTGATGCAACCTGATTTGATATAAAGCAAACTTTTTTCAACGGTCCTTGAGTTTCTTTTTCAATCAAAACCGCTGTCGGAGATTTAATTGCCTGTTTCAATTCCGCATAAAGTTCTTCGGGGTTTTCAACATACAACACCAACGGTGCTGTTGAACCTTTTAAGAATACTAAAACAGAAGTTCTTTTTTTTATATTTTGTGCGTTAAATTGTTGTGCCATCTTACTCTCCTTTTTTTTAAAAAGAGCGGAATAATCCGCTCTTTAATACCAAACTAATGAACTAATGATAATTTCATAGTTTTTTCAATAATTTCGTTTAAGCTTTCAGCTTTCAAAGAAGCACCGCCGATTAATGCACCGTCGATGTCTGATTTTGACATTTGTTCTTCGATTGTTGAAGGTTTAACAGATCCGCCGTAAAGAATTCTGATAGAATCAGCAGCTTCAGCACCTGAAACTTCTTTAACAACGCTTCTAATCATAGCGATTACACGGTTTGCTTCGTCTGAATCACAAGTTTTGCCGGTACCGATAGCCCAGATAGGTTCGTAAGCAATTACAGATTTTGCAACATCATCAGATGAAATACCTTCTAATGCTGCTCTTATTTGACCTGCAATCCATGAATCTGTTTCGCCTGCTTCTCTTTGTTCAAGAGTTTCGCCGCAGCAGATGATAGGGATTAAACCGCCAGCTAAAATTGCTTTAGCTTTTTTGTTAATCATTTCATCAGTTTCTGAGAAGTATTGACGTCTTTCAGAGTGACCAATGATAACATAATCACATCCTGCATCTTTCAACATTTCAACAGAAATTTCGCCTGTAAATGCGCCTGAATTTTCCCAGTGGCAGTTTTGACCTGCGATAGAAATTTTGTTACCGCCGCATCCGCAGTTGCATTTAACAGATTCTACAGCAGAAATAGAAGTGAATACCGGAGCAATAACGATTGTCGGCAATTCTTGAGCTGTATAATCTTTTACGAAATTTTTAACGCCTTCAAAAACTGATTTAGCTTCTGATTGGCATAAATTCATTTTCCAGTTTCCTGCAATAATAGGTTTTCTAGACATAATTTTCTCCTTTGTTCTTAAAAACATTAATATTATAGATTGAACATATTTTAATTGCAATTTATTCATGCTAAAATATATTTATGTTCACAGGGATTGTAGAAGAAATAGGACAGATTACAAGTTTTGACGGGTCAAAACTTGTTGTTGAGTGTTCAAAGGTTTTAGACGGAACTCAAATCGGCGACAGTATTGCAATTAACGGTTGCTGTCAGACTGTTGTTTCACTTGAACCAAACTCTTTTTCGGCAGATGTGAGCGCAGAAACCCTCCGTATTACAAAAGGATTTAAAGGAAAAGTAAACCTTGAACGCGCATTAACCCCTCAGAGTAGAATGGGCGGGCATATTGTTCAAGGTCACGTGGACGGAACGGCAAAATATTTGGGTAACAGCAGGTTTGAAATTCCTCAGGAACTTTCAAGATACGTTGTTTACAAGGGTTCTGTCACAATTGACGGGGTAAGTCTTACAGTAAGCAAAACAGACAGAAATATTTTTGAAGTGGCAATAATCCCTCACACACTTGAAAACACGACTTTGCAATACCTTAAATCAGGTGATTTTGTGAACATTGAAACAGATATTTTGGGTCGTTATGTTGAAAAATTTTTATCAACGCAAAATAATGATATTACAATAGATTTTTTGAAAGAAAACGGGTTTGTATAAATGGATAATTTTAAATTTGACAGTATTGAAAGTGCATTAGAAGATTTTAAAAACGGTAAAATGATTATCGTTGCAGACGATGAGGACAGAGAAAACGAAGGCGACTTAATCTGTTCTGGGCAAATGGTTACGCCTGAAATAATAAAATTTATGGCAGAGCATGCAAAAGGACTTATCTGCCTTGCAATAGCACCCGAAATCGCAGAAAAAATGAACCTTCCTCAAATGGTCGAACAAAATTCCGAAAGCATGAAAACAGCATTTACGGTAAGTATTGACGCTGATGAAAAATTCGGAGTAACAACGGGAATTTCGGCATTTGACCGCGCAAAAACAATTGAAGTTTGTCTTGCACCCGACGCTCAACCGTCAGATTTGCGCAGACCCGGACATTTGTTCCCCTGTGTTGCAAGAAAAGGCGGAGTTTTGACAAGAACAGGCCACACAGAAGCCGTTGTTGATTTGGCAAGACTTTGCGGACACACACCCGCAGGCCCGATGTGTGAAATTATGGGCAAAGACGGTCACATGGCAAAACGTGACGAACTTTATGCGTTTGCAAAAGAACACGGACTTAAATTTATCTCTGTTGCAGAACTTATCGCATACCGTTTGAAATCAGAAAAAATCGTTACCCGTGAAGCAGAAGCGCATTTACCGACACAATTTGGCGAATTTGATATTTACGGATACTTGAACCAAATCACGGGGCAGGAATGCGTTGCATTAGTAAAAGATGACGGTTCTGATAAAATTCCGCTAATCCGCGTTCACAGCGAATGTTTGACGGGCGACATTTTCGGAAGCCTTAAATGTGACTGCAATTACCAGCTCCACAGCGCTCTGAAAATGATTGACGAATACGGCAAAGGCGCGCTGATTTATATGAAAGGCCATGAGGGCAGAGGTATCGGAATTATCAACAAGATTAAAGCCTACAAGCTTCAAGAATGCGGACAAGATACGGTCGAAGCAAACCTTTCGCTCGGGTTCAAAGCTGATTTGAGAGATTACGGCATGGGCGCACAGATTATTCTCGATTTGGGATTTAACAATTTTAACCTCATTACAAATAACCCGAAAAAAATCGTCGGTTTGAACGGTTACGGATTGACAGTGCATGATATAGTTAAAATAGAACCGTATATTAATGACTACAATCAACGGTATATGGAAACCAAAAAAGAAAAAATGCACCATTTATTCTAACGGAAACGAGCAAAGCGAAGTGACTGACCAACATATAGTAAATTTGTAAGAAATCGTCACAGAGGATAAAAAAAGGAATTAACATGCAACCCTACCAACACGCAGAAAAAGATGATAATAAATTTGAAGCAAGACTTTTAACCAAAAATGATTATAAAGGTTTTGCACCTGTTTACGAAGATTTCAGAACCAGAGCAATCGACGAATATTCATTTGAGCTTGAACCATTGGGATTTGAGGATTTTACGGAAGCTGTCGAAAAAAACCTTATAGATTGTCTTGTTCTGTTTGAGGATTCAATTCCCGTTGCGTTTTTGGTATATACAACAGCGATTTCAGAGGCTATTGAGCTTAACATAATCCATTGTTTTAAAATGGAAAATATGCAAGAGCGCGCAATGTATTTGGTTAAAAAGTTTCTTGAGCTTACCAAATCCGAAAGAGCTGACAAAATCGTATGTTATCCGATGCTCGGTGCGCAAAAAGATTTAATCGGCGATATTGCATTGTACGGATTTAAGTTTGTAGGCATTGCTGTTTTGAGATTTTTTATGTCCGGAACAAATTCCCGCGAAATCCTGAAAATGGCTGAAATTCCTGAATTACCGGAAGATTACAAAGTCGTTGAATGGGATAACAAATACTTTGATGATGCGGTAGAAGTTGTTCAGGAAGGTTTTGAAACCAGTGCTGACGCACTTTTTGACCCGAGATTTAAAACAATTGAGGGTACAAAAGATATTATTTCAAAAATTGTTGAAAACATTTACGCGGAATTTTTGCCCGAGGCAACGAGCATAATTTTATACAAAGACGAACCCGTGGGATTTTGTTTTATGAACCTTACAGGCGGGTCAATTGCAAATATTCCGATTGTATCTATTAAAAAAGATTTTCAGGGCAAGGGTTTATCAAAACATCTCTTGAAAAAATCAGTTGAAAAACTGATTGAATGGGCAGACAACGGCGAAAAACCGATTGTGGAAGTAAATACGACAACCGAAACCAACAATTTCCAAGCATTAAAAATGTATAGAAATATCGGGTTCAAAGAGGATTATAATTATCCGCAATCATATTTGCCGTTGAAAAACTAAGATTTTTTATTCATTGCGCCAACGCCAAGACCAACAGCACCAAGAACACCTGCACCGATTGCGCCCCATTTAGCTGCAGCTTTCAGGTTTGTATTTCTGATTGCTTTTTTAATTGCTTTATAAACTGATTTTGTTTCGTAATCAGCATTTGCTGCTAAATCTTTCATAGATTTTTTCTTTACATCAACATGTTCTAAAATAAGAGCTTTTCTTTCAAGTTTAGCAGCATCAATTGCGCCCTGATTTGCTATTTGTACAGTTTTAATTATTAATGTTTTGTTTTCTTTAGTCGCAGTTCCGAATACAATGTCCAATTTTGTTTCTTTTAATAATTTATTTAATTCTTCAACTGATGTATCTTCTGATAAATGTTTAAATTTTTTGGCATGTTTAGTCAAACTGTTAACTGATTCCAAATCTGCAAATGTATTTGTATTTTTCAAAAATTCATCTAAATTTTTAACACCATTTTCTTGCAAAAGATTTTTAACAAATGCTTTTCTTTGTTCTGCAGTCATTGTTGTTAAACCATCATCCTTAAAAGTATATCTAAAAACTTCAGAAACACCGTCTATACTGCCTGTTTCCTGCATTTTTTTCAAATCGTCAACAATTTGTTTATTGCCGTCTTTATACATATTTGTAATTTTTTTATCAGCTTCTTTAACGAACGTATCTGTAATATCACCGTCTTTAAGCCACTGTTTTGAAAGATAACCGTAAGTTCCGCCTGCAATTGCACCTGTCGCAAGACCTGCCGCCATTGCCGGTACTGCATAAGTTTGTTGTTGATTATTATTTACTGCACCTACTGTCATAATATTTTTCCCTTTCAATTTCACACCATAATAAAGTAAAAACATAAAAATTTTTGTCGGGTATTAAATTAATCGTAACATTTATTTACGTTTATCAAATCTATCGGCAAGAAATGTTGAAACAAACGGGATTGCGATATAATAAATTCCGCCTAAAATCAATGCAGGTTTTGCAATTTTTATACCCTGAACATATTTTTCAAGTTTCGGCGAATTTTTGTTTGCTTTGCGGAAGTTTTCAATAAATTTTTCTGTCGGTTTTTTGAGTGCTTTATCCAGAACATAAGATGCGCCTATACACAAGCCTGTTGAAATTGCCGCATTATACATCAAAGCTTTTTTGCGGTCTTGTTCGATTTTTTTACTTTTTGCGGTCTGTGTCATGAATACACCCGTAGCAAAAGCATCAATCAGGCACATTATATGCTGTTCAAAGTTGGTATTATGAAATTTATCGGTCAACTTTTGTACGGCTTTTGTATCAATAAGTTTGCCGATACCTTTTGAAAGATTTCCGGTGAATGAAACATCTTTATTCTCTTTTTTAGGAAAAACTTTCGACATAAAAGGAGGAATAAGCTTACAGGTCAAAACAGATTTTGGTACTGCGATTAAAAATCCGACCCCGAGATTAAACAATTGTGTTGCAAAATTGAATTTTTTCGGAGCTGAAAGATGTTTTACGGTCGTCGGTTTCAAATACTTTGCTGGGTTATCGTTAATTTTTTTGATTGCGTTTGATACAGGCATAGAAACACCAAGCATCAATCCGTAACCTATTGCAGAAGATGCAAGCGAGCGGGCGCAGGCGTATTTTTTGTTTTCTTTATCTGTTTTCGGGGTCGACATAATCGCAATAGGTCTTGCAACAGTCGAGAGTGCAAGAGAAACTGACCCTACAAACAATGCACTTCTGTCTGAGGCAAATTCTAATCCCTTTTTCAAAAATTTGTTAGTGTAAATCGACTGTACTTTCATCGCAATTTATTATACAATGCTCATAATGAAAATAATACAAAAAGAATTACAAGGTTGGAAAATTTATGAAGTAATCGGACTTTTAGCTGTCTTTACCTTTATTTTCATTAATGCGATTTTTACAAAAGACAATCCGATTGCCGTTTGCTCGGCTGTTTGCGGAATTTTATATACAACTATTGCGGGAAAAGGTAAAATTTCCTGTTATTTTTTCGGACTTATGGGCTCATGGTGCTACATTTGGCTTTCTTTCAGCAACGCTCTCTGGGGAAATATGCTCCTTTATTTATGCTATTACATCCCGATGCAGGTTTTGGGAATTTTCAGATGGAGAAAGCATTTGGAAAGTAAATCAAAAGAGATTATAAAAACACATCTTTCCATGCCTGAGCGCGCAAAACTTTTTGTTATAGGGATTTTGGGATGTATCACGACAAGTTTTATCCTTGCATATTTCAATGACAAAAGCCCTGTAATCGACGGTATTACAACATTTTTATCAATTTTGGGAATGTATTTGACTGTCAGACGCTGTATTGAACAGTGGGTAATTTGGATGGTCGTAAACGGTTTGTCTTTCATTATGTGGACAAATATTGTAATCAAAGGCGAACATGCTTATTCTACCGTTATAATGTGGGGAACATATTTTGTATTAGCTGTTTACTTTTATTTTACATGGCATAAGGAGCTTAATAAATCTTAAATTACATGGCAATTATCCGTACAAGAAAGCGTTATTATACATGTGAAGATTAGTCGTGCGCAAAAAATAAATATTCCTGCCAATGGTGTCAAAAACGAAGTTTTGGCAGAAAACCCAATTACAGAAACAAAAAATCTGCCTTCGGTTTCTGCAAACACTTTGCGTGCATATAATAATATTCCTTTTAAAGGAAAATTTATACCCAAATCTAAATTTGTAGAATGGTTAAAAAGCACAGGATTTATACGTACAGATATAATCGATGATATTTTCTCTGCATTTTGTGATGAAACCTCACAATTAAGCGAAAGAGCTTTCGAAATATTAAAAAGCTTTCAAGAAAAAGGACAGCCTGTCATTATTGCAAGAGGAATTTTTGCAAATGCCAAAGAAAACGGTAAACTAAACTACCGCGCACTCGGATTAATCGACAATTTTATGGGAACACAAAGAGAATGTTGGGGTTCAGGTACTAACTTTCAACAGATACTCACAATGTTAAAAGATAAAAACGGAAACTTTAACGAAAATCTTATAGAAGTTTTTGAGCAAGACATCCCTACTTTTAAACAATATATGTCACGATGCCCTGAACGCATTTTTAATGCCGTAAAAGACGGTGAAGGAAATTTTTCTGAAGAAGCAATTAAATACCTCAGAGAACATAATAACGGTGAGGAAAAAATTCATAATATCTTAGCAAATATATATACAGGCAAAAACCCTGACGGTACTTTTGATGCAGAGAATATTGAAATTATGCGCACATTTGATGAAACTTTCGGTAACAGACGGGGTTCATATTCTTTAAAAGCTATGGTTCGCAATGTACCAAAAGAACAAAAACAAAACATTATTAATATTGCAAGCACAATTAAAGATGATAAACAGTTTGAATATATTATGAGAAATATGCAAACTCTCAACCTTGAATTTAACGAAGCAAACATCGGTTTTGCAAGAACACTTACAAATATTACAAAAGGCAGAGAAGATGTATTGAAAATGTTAATGGAAAAAATAAAACTCACCCCTGAAATGTTAACAGAAGAAAATACAAAAATTCTTTCAAGGGTTTGTGACATGTTTCAGCCTGAAGAATTAGAAAAAATATTGAACGCTTCAATCTACAAAGCGGGTGATAAAAAAGGTCAATTCAGTTTTGAAAATCTTAACAGATACAAAGAAATTTATACAAGCCGTTATCGCAAAATGGATATTGTTGAAACCCTAAGTTCAAGATTTTCGCTGGAAGAAGACGACAAAGCACTTACCGTTTTTCACCGCCTGTTAACTATGGAATGGGAAAACGGCACATATAATCCCGATAAACTTGATGCGGACGGCTTAATGCTTATAATAGATTTTGCAACTCGTTCAAAAAATAATATCCCTCAAAGAACAGTTGTTCCCAACATTCTGGACGCTTTTGAAGAGCTCTTATCAAACAAATATGCCACTCAATCAAGAGATGTTTTGGATAACCTCATCGGAATCTGCCCTAACCCCGAAGCAGCCAAAATACTTGAACGTGTAAACCTTGAAGAATTGGGCTTAAAACCTGAACAGGTTACTGCAATGTTTCAATATACTAATGAAGCAGACCTTTTGGCATTCAAAGAATTTATGCGTAAATATATGCAGAAACACAGACTTGAAACAGTTGATATTGCATCAAATCCTAATATAAAAGGCAGAATTGAAATTTCATCAGGTACAGAAGAAAATAAAAATATTCTTCTTTATGATTTTACAAATAAAAAACCCATAACCAATATACAAGTTTCCGAAACCCGCTACAACATCACAAAAACCCAGCATGATTACGGCAATAACACCGAAACAACCATTGTTTTCCGCAAAAAAGATACAGGTTATTACCGTGATTTAGAAGTTTTACAATCACAAACAATAAAACATTTTGATGACGCAGGCAATGAAATTTATAGAGATGTTATGGAACAGTCACCCGTAAGAGGTGCACTCAACATAAAAAAAGTTTATCCCGACGGCAGAGAAGAAATTATCTCAAACGCATACATCAAAGACGGTCATGAAATTATCGAAAAAAATATGGAATCTCTTGACGGAACAAGAACAATTTACCGTTTTGAAACAGACAATAACGGAAATACAATAACAGATTATAAAATTATAAATAAAGACGGCAAAACTTTGATGAACCAGTCTACAACATATGAAACATTATCTGAAAATCATTACAGAACATCTAAAAACGGAGTTGCATACGACATAAAAATTGAAAATAACAGCTTTATCGTCACAAATGAAAATACACAAAAAACAATAACTTTAAATCTTTCAGAACTTACTGAAGGGTCAGAAAAAAGTCTTATTCCGCTGTTGAAACAATTTTCGGGTGATGAACTGTTCAAAATCCATGAAACAGGATTAAAAAACATAAGCTATAAAAAATATTATACAGGTGCAAGCTTCTCACCCTATAAAAAACAGATTTCAATCGGCAAAGATATGGAAGATTTGGGAATAATTCTTCACGAATTCGGTCATGCAAAAGACAGACTTCTATTTTCAGAAATTGCAGAACAAATCAACTCAGACCCTAAACTTTTAGAAACATATAATAAAGAACGCGAAGCATTCAGAAGTAATTTCTCTGAAAGCCAGCTTGATTTAATAGGATACTTTACATCCGATCACCATTATACAGGTGGTTTACTTCATGCAGGAAACCCTTTAATAGAAGGTATAGCAGAAACAAACACACTCTTAAACACTCATCCTCATAATGATGTTCAAGCTGTAAGAGCACAATATTGGCAGCAATATTTTCCTGAAACAATAGCTTCTATCGCTAAATTGATTAACTAGAAGTTTTAAAAATATTGCCTTTTGTTTATATTTATGATATTATATTTTTGGGTAAGCCCGAATCACAATCCATAACTCTGCGGCACGAACTTAAAATTTGTTAAACCGATAGAGGAAGGGGGTGATAAAATGGTTATTAATACAGAAGAACTAGCAATAATTTTATTAATACTGCTAGTTCTAATAACCAAGTAACGGGGCTTTTAAAGGGGCAAGCGTCAACTTGCTCCGCCCTGATATTTACATTATTTCCGATTTTGTTGTATTTGTCAAGTGGCGACGAAGTCCCTCATTAGACTTTATATAAAATTTTACAACATTTAATGCGAGGCGCAGTTATTTAGAGTTTTCAAATTCAGTCAAAAATTGAGCAGGTGTCTTATTAAAACCATTAGCAATTTTTCTTAAAACATTCATTTTAATATCTTGTTTAAGATTTTCTATACGTGACAAAATAGCAGAATCAACATCGGTAATAAGCGCAAATTCGTTCAACGATATGTTCAACTTTTTTCGTTCATTTTTTATATATTTTCCAAGTTCTGAATACTGCTTAGAACGCATCTGTTTTAATCGGATTTTTGAATTTTGTAATATTGCCCTGGAACAGAAGTTTAACAGTTCCGACAGAACCGTTTCTGTGTTTTGCAATAATAATCTCGGATTCCCCTTTAGACTGCGCTTTTGCAACGGCTTCATCTTCACCGTCTTCTGCTTTTCTGTAATACTCATCACGATAAATAAACATTACAATATCGGCATCCTGCTCAATAGAACCTGATTCTCTCAAATCCGAAAGCATCGGACGTTTATCCGTTCTTGATTCTACCGCACGTGAAAGCTGTGACAATGCGATTACCGGAACATCAAGTTCTTTTGCAAGAATTTTCAAACCTCTTGATATTGCAGAAATCTGCTGCATACGGTCTTCTCGGCTTGAACTTTCCATTAACTGAAGGTAGTCGATAAGGATTAAACCCAAATCTTTTTCCTGCATTTTTAATCTTCTGCACTTCGCACGGATATCCGTAATCGTACAGCCTGACGTATCGTCGATATAAATCGGAGCTTGTGCAAAAGAATTCATTGCGGAAGCAAGTTTTTCCCAGTCTTTGCTTTGAACGTTACCCGTTTTAACTCTTTGAGAATCAATTTCAGCCTCAGAACACAACATACGCTGCATCAACTGATCCTTTGACATTTCAAGTGAGAATATCGCAACAGGAGTTTTTGCGCGCAATGCGACATTTTGTGCAATGTTTAGCGCAAATGCGGTTTTACCCATCGCAGGACGAGCAGCAAGGATTAAAAGGTCAGATCTTTGCAAGCCGTTTAAAATAGCATCAAGCTCGTAAAAACCTGTCGGAACACCCGTCAATTCATCTTTATGCTCATAACGGTATTCAATCTTTTCATAAGTATTCAGTACTAAATCTTTAACATGTACCAAATCTGTTGTCGCTTTTTTGGAAGCTATATCAAAAATAAGCTTTTCCGCACTGTCAAGAGATTGGTCAATAGGATTTACATCATATCCGAAAGATACAATCTCAGAACCCGCGTTGATTAAAGCTCTTTTAATAGCTTTTTCCTGAATAATTTTTGCATAGTATTCAATATTTGAGGTTGTAATCGTTTTGTAGCACAAATCATTTACAAACGCACGTCCGCCAATTGTTTCGAGTTTTGAATTATAATTCAAAACATCAGATACAGATACAATATCAATTCTTTCGTTTGTATTAAACAATTGAAGCATGGCTTCATAAATATGTTTGTGCGCGGGCTTGTAAAAACTTTCAGGTTTTAACATTTCTACAACCTTAGTTATAACGTTCGGATTAACTAAAATTGCACCGAGTACGGCTTCTTCCGCTTCAATATTCTGGGGTAATAATCCTAAATTGTTTTCTTTTTCTCTGACAGCCATGCTTTTCTCCTAGTCACATGATTACACAAACATGAATATTGACAAAACAGATTGTTTGTAAAAACTTAATAGTATGCAAAATTTGTTATTAAAACTTAAAAAATCAAATAAAGCTTCCGAACTGGCAAAAATCCTTCTGCGCAATGCTCTGCAAATCTCTACGGCAGAATCCTGTACAGGCGGACTGTTAAGCTCTCGCCTGACTGATATGGCGGGAAGTTCCGCATATATAAAAGCAAACTTTGTTACATATTCAAACGAAGCAAAACAAAGATTTTTAAATGTTTCGGAAGAAACTTTAAAAACTTACGGTGCAGTAAGCGCAGAATGTGCGAGAGAAATGGCAGAAGGCTTAATAAAACTTACAGGAAGTGATGTCGTACTATGCACAACAGGAGTTGCAGGCCCGTCATCAAGCGAAAATAAACCCGTGGGCTTAATCTATATTGCCTGCGGATACAACGGAAATATTACGGTAAAAGAATTTAGACTCAACCCCAAATATAATCGCAAAAATATGAAATACATGTTCTCGGAAACCGCACTATCCTTTGCACTGGAAATACTTAATCAATAATTCCCATGCGAAAAGCAATACCAACAGCTTCCGCACTGTTGTTTGCCGAAAGTTTTTTTAATATCGATTTCATATCTGCTTTTATGGTATCAACTCCAAAATATAATATTGAAGCAATTTTATTATTAGAATAACCAATAGCCACTAAATATAAAATTTTTTTTTCACGCTCGGTTAATTTTTTCTGCATACAAAGCGAATTATAGGCTATTTATCAGATAATGTCAAATTATTTCAGAATTGCACTTGCAATAACTTCAGGAAATTTATCCATTAAAATATCTGCAAATTTATCGGTATCCAATTGAGTAATAACAATTGCCAATAAATCATCCGGAAGTTCTTTCAACATTTTTTCAATATGTTCGGGCTCAATGACAGACATTGCCTTAACAACTTCTGGCTGCTGTTTTTCACGATTGATAATATTAGTATAAGCATGCGCATCAAAAAGCTGGAACCATTCGTTGTGCTCTTTGCCCAAAGATAAAACCAATTGTTGTTTTTGTGTAGGCTGAAAAGCTCTCAAAGCATCCTGATACTCAAGCGGATTTAATTGTCCGAACTGTTTTGCAAGATCAATGCTGTCCATATCATCATCAACAGCTTCACCCGTAATCTGTTCCAACACCTGTGCAACGTATTCGGGCGGAATAGATTGCATGTGTTTTAAAATCTTGTTTTTATCAATATCAGTACTTGTCAAAAATTTATCCAATTGTTCTTCAGGCATTAATTGAACAATTTCTTCTTGAGAAAACATTTCAAAAACAGTATTTACAAGCTGTTCCGACGGAAGTTCCTCTAACATTTTCATTAACTTATCCTGAGTAAAGAAAAACAGACCTTGAAGCATGTCCTCTTCTTCCATTTCAGGCAAAAACTGCTCTAATTCCTGAGAATTTAATTCTCTTAAAATCATATATTTGTTATTGGCATCAGCTAAATCAAAAAGTTTTATAACAAGGTTAACGTCATTTAAAATTTCCTGAGCAAGCTTAATTGCTTGTTGATTACCTTCAGCAGCTTCCGCTTCAAGAATTTCCTCAACAGACAAATTTGCATACTGTGTCTGAAATTTGACCTCATTAATCCCTAAAACTGTCTGCAGATATTTAAGATTTGTATCGATAACTAAACTCATAGTATTAATATTAACGGCAGAAACTTATAAAAACTTTAATAAAGTTTAATTTTTTGTAACATAAAAAAAGCCCCGCATAAGCGAGGCTTTTTTGTTTCTATATAAATAGAACTATCTAGCAGACAATGCTTTAGGACCTGCATTAACGATTTCTGCAGGCATGTTTGGATATTTTGCTGCAAAGTTATCAGCAAACATTTGAGCAAGTTTGTTAGCTTGTTCATCATAAGCATTTTTATCTGCCCACATTCCGCGTGCATCAAGCATTTCAGCAGGAACGTCAGGACAAGATGTAGGATAATCTACATTGAATACATCGTGGTGTTTGAATTCGATTGAATCAAATGAACCGTTCAATGCAGCTGTTACCATAGCTCTTGTGTAAGCAAGTTTCATACGTTTAGCACCCATAGATGCTGAACCGCCTGCCCAACCTGTGTTTACTAAGTAAACTTTTGTTCCATATTTGTCAAGTTTTTCACCTAACATTTCAGCATAAACTGAAGCATCCATTGGCATGAACGGTTCGCCGAATAATGTTGAGAATGTAGGTTGTGGTTCTGTAACGCCTCTTTCAGTACCTGCAAGTTTAGATGTGAAACCTGTCACAAAGTGGTACATAGCAGCGTTTTTGTACAATCTTGAAATCGGAGGCAATACGCCGAATGCATCAGCTGTCAAGAATACTACAACTTTCGGAATTCCGCCTTTTGAAGGAATTTGAGCGTTGTTAATATAGTTGATAGGATAACCTACACGAGTGTTTTCTGTTAAAGAACCGTCACAGAAATCAAATTCTCTTGTTTCAGGATCCATAACAACGTTTTCAACCAATGAACCGAATTTGATAGCGTTGTAGATATCAGGTTCGTGTTCAGGGTCAAGGTTAATACATTTTGCATAGCAGCCGCCTTCAAAGTTGAATACACCGTCAGGTGACCAGCCGTGTTCGTCATCACCGATTAATTTACGGTTAGGATCTGCTGATAAAGTTGTTTTACCAGTTCCTGACAAACCAAAGAATACTGCTGTTTCGCCTGTTTTTGGATCCATGTTAGCTGAACAGTGCATAGGAAGTACGTTTTTCTTAGTCATAACGTAGTTCATTGTAGCGAATACTGATTTTTTGATTTCGCCTGCGTATTGTGAACCGCAGATGATAATTTCGTGAGCTTCGTAGTCGATAGCGATACAAGCTTCAGAGTTTACGCCGTCAACTTCAGGGTCGCATTTGAAACCGGGAGCACAAAGAATTGTGTAATCAGGTTGACCGTAGTTAGCCAATTCTTCTGCTGTAGGTCTGATTAATAATTGGTGGATAAACAAGTTTTGGCTTGCCATTTCGTTGATTACACGGAATTTTTGAGTGTAAGTTTTGTCAGCACCTGCAAAACCGTCGAAAATAAATATTTCTCTGTTTTGTAAGTAAGCAGCGATTTTACCTTTAATAGAGTTAAATCTTTCTCTGCTGATAGGGCGGTTTACTTTACCCCATGCGATTTCGTTGTGGATACCGTCTGTATCAACGATAAATTTGTCTTTAGGAGAACGGCCTGTGTATTTTCCTGTTGTTACAACAAGAGCACCTGTGTTGCTCAAAGAACCTTCACCTAAACGTAATGCAGCTTCTGTCAACTGAGCAGGTGTCAAGTTGCGATAAACTGCTTTCGGGCCTATAATCCCAAATTTCTCAATACCAAATGTTTCCATGTGTTACCTCCTTTTTGGTAATTCTTTATTATTTAATTTGATTTGGTGTCATGAATACAATTATATTATAACCGCAACATAAAAATTTTGATAATTTTTTACATTTTTATTATAAAATTATTTTGCAGGGAGAAATAATATGAAAGAAGAATTACTGTCAATTATAGAAAAAAACAGCAGAATTGATTTGAAAGAACTTGCCGCAATGCTCGGTATTTCGGAAATTGACGCGGCTAATGAAATTTGTGCACTTGAAAAAGACGGGGTTATCGGCGGATATCACACGCTTATCAATTGGGAAAAAACCAATATTGAAAAAGTTACGGCACTTATTGAAGTAAAAGTTACACCCCAGCGCGGTCAAGGGTTTGACAAAATAGCAGAAAGAATTTACAACTACCCTGAGGTTAAATCTGTTTATTTAATTTCAGGCGGTTACGACCTTATGGTAACTATTGAAGAAAAATCACTCAAAGAAATTTCAAACTTTGTAACAGATAAATTGTCCACACTTGACAGAGTTTTAAGCACTGCAACCCACTTTATTCTGAAAAAATACAAAGACCATGGTACAATAATGAATAAGGCTAACAATGAAGAAGAAAGAGAAATTATAACCCCATGAAGTTGTCAAAAGTTGTTGAGGAAATAAAACCGTCAGGAATAAGAAAATTTTTTGATATAGTAAGCGAAATGAAAGATGCAATTTCACTCGGTGTCGGCGAACCCGATTTTGATACGCCTTGGCATATTAGAGATGAGGGAATTTTTGCACTTGAAAAAGGTAAAACATTCTACACATCAAATGCGGGGTTGAAGGATTTGCGTTCTGAAATCAGCAATTACTTGATGCGCTCACAAAAAGTTCACTACGACCCGATGAGCGAAATTCTTGTAACCGTCGGCGGTTCGGAAGCCATTGATATCGGACTTCGCGCAGTTATAAATGCAGGCGATGAGGTTATAATCCCGCAGCCTTCTTATGTTTCTTATGAACCCTGCGCACTTCTTGCAGGTGCAAAACCTGTTATCATAGACCTTAAAGCCGAAAATGAATTCAGACTTACTCCTCAAGAGTTAAAAAATGCGATTACGGATAAAACAAAAGTTTTGATTTTACCATATCCGAATAACCCGACAGGCGCAATTATGGAACAAGCCGACCTTGAGGCAATCGCAAAAATTATTATTGAAAAAGATATCCTCGTAATGTCTGACGAAATTTATGCAGAACTCACATATAAGGGCAAACATGTTTCAATAACTTCAATTGAAGGCATGAAAGAACGCACAATCCTTATCAACGGATTTTCAAAAGCATACGCAATGACAGGCTGGCGTTTGGGTTATGCCTGCGCACCCGCAGAAATCATTAAACAAATGACAAAAATTCACCAGTTTGCCATAATGTGTGCCCCTACAACAAGCCAGTACGGCGCAATCGAAGCGTTAAAAAACGGTGATGACGATATTGCCGAAATGCGTCAGGCATATAATCAACGCAGACGATTTCTTTTAAGCAGATTTAAAGAAATGAGACTTGAATGCTTTGAACCTTACGGTGCATTTTACGTTTTCCCCTGCATAAAAGAATTTGGCATGACAAGCGAAGAATTTGCAACCAAATTTTTGCACGAAGAAAAAGTTGCAGTTGTTCCGGGAACTGCATTTGGCGCAAGCGGGGAAGGATTTTTGAGAATATCTTACGCATATTCGATGGAAAACCTCAAAATCGCAATCGACAGATTGGAAAAATTTATAAAAAGATTGAAAATTTCTATAAAATAATTTATACTAATAACAAAGGAGTTTGAGTATGTTAAAATTTGTATCATTGAACTGCCCCCCCCCCGAGCCGAGCGTAGGCAGGAGCGTAGCGACAGACGAACAATCATAAACGGAAACCACGCAGCTTGGTTGTCGGCGCTAAACGGGTTTTTGTGTTTTGCACAGCAAAACAGCAACACCCTCTACCGACAATCCGCTTTTCGTTTTGATTGTGACCGGTGCCGTAGAACGCGAGGCGAAGCAAACAAGCATATGGGCTTTACACTTGCGGAAGTTTTAATTACTTTAGGTATTATCGGAGTTGTGGCAGCCATCACAATACCAAATTTGATTGCAAATCATCAAAAAAATGTTACAGTAAATAAATTAAAATCGGAATATAGTACATTTTCAAATTTAATTACACGTTCTGTTAATGATAATGGTAATACTTTAAATTGGATTACTGAATTTGAGAATATTTCTGATTTGTCAGAAAAATCACAATTAATTACAGAAAAATATATTATACCATATATTGATGGGGGAGGTAAACCTTTTAAGCAGTATGAATATGGTACAATATGGTCTTTGGGCGGAAAAGAAAGTTTTTTTGCTTATTATACCAGCGGTAAACCGTATAGAATAAAAAATGGAACTGTATTTAAAGTTTCAATTTACGAAAACAGACTTTATTTACTTTTAGATATAGATAATAAAATTAAAAACAACATAGTTGGTAAGGATGTTTTCTCATTTGTAATTAACCCTAAAAATAATAGACTTGAACCTTCGGGAAGCGGATTATCACGAAATATTTTGACAGGTAACGATAATGACAGATGGTGTTACCCTCCCGAATGTGAAACAATAGAATGGTTAACAGGTTTGAAAGGTTGTAATAAAAATAACACAGACAGATATGGCGGTTATTATTGCAGTGCATTGATAATGCAAGACGGATGGCAAATTACATCTGACTACCCATGGTAAAATAAATATCTTGACAAATAAGATTTATTTAATACAATAAAATTATGTCCAATACAAATTCTGGAGGAGTGCCAGAGCGGTTGATTGGAGCAGTCTTGAAAACTGTCGTACGTTCACGCGTACCGTGGGTTCGAATCCCACCTCCTCCTCCATTTAATAAAAGTCCCTTTCGGGACTTTTTTAGTATATGAGGTAATAATGAAAACAATTAAATTAACTAAAATGCAAGGATGCGGAAACGATTTTGTCATAATTGATTATGCAGAATTTGAAAAAACAGGCATGAAAATGAATGAACTTGCCAAAAAAGTTTGCGACAGAAACTTTGGTGTTGGCGCTGACGGTATGATAGTACCTGATACAACAACAAAAGATACTGATTTAGGCTGGTATTTTTATAATTCCGACGGTTCAACCGCTCAAATGTGCGGAAACGGAATGAGATGTTTTGCCAAATACGCTTATGATAACAAACTTGTCAATAAAAAAGCATTCAGTGTACAAACCCTTGCAGGCGTTATCAAACCTGAACTTTTAGATAACGGACTTATCAGGGTTAATATGGGAAAACCGATTTTGGAAGATAAAAAAATCCCGTTTTTTGGCGAACGCAAACTTACCGCGCTTGATAAAGAATTTGAAATTTTCCCTGTTTCTATGGGAAACCCGCACTGTGTAATTATTACAAACGACGACCCGATGGAACTTGCCGTAAAATACGGACCTGTTATAGAAAAACACGAATATTTTCCCGAAAAAACAAATACGGAATTTGTTAAAATCAAATCAAAAATGGAAATTGATATGCGTGTTTATGAACGCGGATGCGGTATAACTTTAGCCTGCGGAACAGGTGCATGCGCATCAGTTGTGGCATGTGTTTTAAATAACTTAACAGAACAAAAAGTTAAAGTAAATCTTTTAGGCGGGCCTGTATTTGTTGAATGGCAAGGTTCTAAGGAAGATAAAGAAAAAGATATTTTCCTTATCGGCTCGGCAAATTACAGCTTTATTGCTGATTACATCTTGTAAAAATTCGTATTTCCATGATATGATTGGAACATACACTAGAATAGGAGAAAATTTAAGATGAAAAACTACGAATTATTAACTGTATTTAAACCAAATTTAGATGCAGAAGAAGTAGATAAAGCTATCGAATCATTAGGTAAATTGGTTGCCGATATGAAAGGTAAAGTTGAATCTACAGACAAAACAGGCAGAAAAAAATTAGCTTATGATGTTCAAAATTTCAGAGACGGATTTTTTGTAACTTCAACTTTAAGCTTGCCTGAAGAAAGCGTTGCTGAATTCAGACGTCAATTAAAATTGAACGACAACATTTTAAGAACTATGTTTTTAGGAGTGTAATTAATGTCACTTGCAAAATCAGTAGTAACAGGAACAGTTTACAGAGCACCGGAAAAACGTTTTACACAAAACAATATTGCGGTGTCAGGGTTTGTTCTTAATATCGGCGAAAGAGAAGAAATTCTCATGAGAGTTGTTTCAAGACGTAATGCTCTTGATGAAGTTGTTTCTTCAATTTCAAAAGGCGACAGAGTTCTGGTTGAAGGCAGACTTCAAACAGCAACAGTTAAAATGGATGACGGTTCTGAAAAAAGAATTTATGAAATAGACGCTAACACAATCGAAAGAATGGGTGAAGGCGGAGCTGTTTCTTCCAATTCTGATTTTGGAACAGAAGAAATCGTTAAGTTTGAATCAGACGATATGTCTAACGAACTTATCAACGAGGACGAAATTCCGTTCTAATGGATTTGCGAACGGATTTAATAAGTAACAAAATAATTGGCTAGAAAGGTTAAAAAAACGAAATGGCAAGACAAAATAACGACGACAAGAAAAAACGTAAAAATTGCAGTCTTTGCGCAGACAAAGTTGAAACAATCGACTACAAAGATGCAGCAAAGTTGAAAAGATACTTGACAGAAGCAGGTAAAATTATTCCAAGAAGAATTACAGGCAACTGTGCTAAACATCAAAGAATGATTGTTAGAGCAATCAAACGCGCAAGAGAAGCTGCAATCATTGATTACGTATTTGACTAGCGGATTTGCGGACGGATGGAGCATAGCGAAATTCGGATAGCGAGCAGATTGAGCGGAATGCACGAATGTGCAAAGAGCGAAACTCTGTGAGCGTGGAGCAAATCCAAGACAGGAGCGTAGCCGCGCTTGGTTGCCGTCGATAAACGGGCACGCATCAGCAGAGCTGATGACTTCAGCCCTCTGCCGGCAATCCGCTCCACTCGACACATTAAGTTTTGGATAAACTTAATATATATCGGAAATAAGATAAACAATAAGACGGGAAAATTTTCCCGTCTTATTGTTCTTTAAATATTATCCTGTAATACATATCAGCTTTTGAATATTTATCATGGGGTTGTTTTTTCCAGAGTTTGAGGTTAATCTCTGCAGGTAAAGCTTTTACAGATATCATTTTATCGTTTTGCATAGGTGATATATTATTGCATCCGCCTTCATAACCGCAACTTCCGCCAACGTGAATATAATCTCTAAACATTCCTGGAGTTTGAGTTATATTATCAGAATACGTCATATCAATATTTTTGGTATCAAACGCATAAATATATTTGTATCCGAAATCCAGAGCATTTAAGCCTGATAATTGTATAGGGTATCTGTACCCTTTACCCGATATATTCACATATATGTTTGGAAATTCTTTTGAAACTTCATATTCTGCAACTATTAAATTATCTTTTTTGCTGTATTTCAAAGCTTTTGGAATAAACCTTGAATATTCCGAATTGCAAAAATCTGCATTTTCCTCCACATCCCAAGGAATATAAGGGGAACTCAAACCGACAAGAGCATTTGGATTGTTAATTTGAATGCTTTGTTTTGATTCACCTTCTATGCTTTCATGATAATCCCCTGAATAATTAAGCGGTCTGCATTTTTGTGACCCCCACCAGGGTTTGTAATCCTGAATTTGTCCAAAAACTCTTTCATTCGGTTCATAGTCATCTGTATCAAAGAGTGAATCTTTCACGTAAGCTTTTCTCAGACTGTAAATCTCATCTTTTCTTAAATTATTATATTCAGACGGCGGATTTACCCAGAGTTCTTTAAATTCACTATTTGCATTTAATATCTTGTTGTCATTAATCGAAAATATTAACGGTTTGCAAATAATAAACCCTAATACGATAATTGTTATGAGCTGTACAGCAACAATAAGCTCGCAGGGAATTTTTCCTATTAATTCCTTAGATTTACGGTTTATACCAAATTTTCTGTCATTAACTTTATCTGCAATTAAAAATGCATCCAAAACAGCAGTAATAATTATAAGTACTAAACTTGGCAAAAATACAAAAATTATTCCAAAGTCACCTTTTACAATTATTTCATTAATAATATCCCAAAACATAAATATAAAAACCAATGATATAGCAAAAAACATTAATGACATAAATTTATAAGAATTTTCCTGAACAGTAGAAAGTATTTGCCTGCATCCTTTTTTGCGATAATCATCAATTCTTTCTTTCAAATCATCATTTACACCTGCACCTGTAAATTGATAAGAAAAATTTTGAATACCTCTGGTATAATCAATAAGTTTATAAAGAAACTTAACAGGTTGAAGCGGAGTATTGCTAATTGAAAAAGTTTTGCCGTTAAGCACTTTAAACTTTAATTCAACTTCTTGTAAAAGAATAAAAGTTTGACCTTTATGGGTTCTCAATACTGTCTCTAAGTTCATATCCAAACTTTCAATATCTTCATATCCGCAGGTAAAATTATATTTCGGGTCTATAAAACAGAAATCTATTCTTCCCTGTAAAAAATCAACATACTTAAGTTTAAAACCTTGGTTTAAGAATTTCATCATTTTATTTCTGTGTTTTATTTCAGCAATTAATGCCCATAAAAGCAAAACAGGAACAACAAAAACCATAAAAACTATCCAAAATTTGTCATACCAATCTTCTATACCTAAAATCATCTGAAATAATTGCATCGGTGTAAAAAAACAACACAATACAATAAACCCGATTACAAAAATTGAAAGAATTACAGACAACGAAACAATTGATTGTTTAGATGTACTTGAAGAAACATTATTTATTCTCATATAACCAACCTTTTTTGTTCATTATAACAAATATTACATAAAAGGTAAAGAGATAATTATTCAGATACCTATTGGGCGGGTGGAGCGGCACGCTCCTATTTGATTACTTCAATTGTATCGTAATCAACCAGATACGGAATATGTTCTTCGGTAATCAATTCACCCGGCAAAAGTACTGCAATCCCCGGCGGGCATTCTGCGATTACTTCTGCGGAAATTCTGCCGACTGCGTCTGCTTTTGATACAACTTCTTTGTGAGAATAGTAAGCCTCGCGCAATGTCATTTTGATAATCGGGGTTAACATCGGCATGTATTTTTTCTTTTCAAGATAGCAAATATCAGTGTAATTTGTCTTATCAATTTGTTGAAGGCATTTTACCAGATACTGCATATCTGCACGCGTGTTTCCGATATTTGACAAAATCAAAAGACCCGCATCAGATGCGCTTTCAACTTCTATATTAAAATCAATTTCAAGAATTGATTCAAGACGTTTGCCTGATAGTCTGTCATCTCGGATAAACACTTTTGTAATATCTGTTTTATACCCAAAATCAGGTTTCAAATCGTGAATATGTTCAAGTTTATCTATCTCGCGTCTGAGATATTTTGCGTTTTGTACAGCGCGTTCAAGCTGTTTTCTGCCACGAGGACTGTCAAGGTTTGCACGGGCAGAGTCAAGGCTTGCAAGAAGCATCAATGAAGGACTTGTTGTATGCAATAATTTCAAAGCTTTTTCAACCGCATCAACATCAAGTGTCGAATTTTCCGCAATATGAAGCATTGAACTCTGGCTCATACTTCCGCCTGTTTTGTGCAAAGAGTGAACTACAGCATCAGCGCCAAGTTTTAAGGCAGATGTCGGAAGGTGATTGTTGAAATTCCACAAACATGCATGCGCTTCATCGACAATCAACGGAACGTTATGTTTTTTACATACCTGCGCAATCGATTTCACGTCAGATACAACCCCTTCGTAAGTTGGGTTTGTAATCCAAACCATGCCTGCATCGGGAGTTTTTTCAAGCATTGTTTCTACCATTTCAGGCGTAACATTACCCCAAATTCCCCATTCTTCAAAGCGGTTTGGAATAAGCCATACAGGTTCTGCACCCGAAATAATCATGCCTGTTAAAATCGAACGGTGGCAATTTCTGTTTGTAATAATTTTTTTGCCTTTTTTGGTCAAAGCCATCCCAAGAGCTAGGTTTCCTGCAGTAGACCCGTTCAATAAGAAGAAAGTTTTTTTAGCCCCGAAAGCTTTTGCAGCCAATTCCTGAGCTTCTTTTATAGGGCCTGTTGCGGGATGTAATGTTCCAAGACCGTCAAATTCATCAGTTGTATCAATAGAAAGCGCCTTTTTGCCGATAAGTTTTTTAAACTCGGGCAAAGAACCGTTACCTCTTGTGTGCCCCGGAATATGAAACTGATAAGACGGGGTTTCATAAGCTTTTTTTAACGCTTCTACAATTGGGGCATGTATCTTGGATGATTTTTCTTGTCTTGTTACATTTGTCATAGTTATAATAATATACACCAAAAAAAATTTTTTTTGCACAAATTTTATGATACATTAATAATTGTGAACAAAATTTTTCTATCATTATTAATACTTTTTTTCACCTCGGGTTTTTCATACGCGGAAGATGCTATACATCTGGAAGCAAAAAAAGAAATCGAGGCAGAAGACAACGTGGAATCCGAATTCTCAATCTTTGAAAGTTTTGACTGGGATAAAGATGATGACGGCAAAATTGATGATGACACTTTAATGGGAAAAATTATAAACAAAGATATTACAAGAACAGATGTTCCGACATTTTTACTGAAAGAGGAGCTGACTTACCGTTATAAAAAAGGTCCTGTTTCAAAAATTCAATATTTCGGGGCATACCGCGGAAACTTATCAGGGCTATGGAACAGCGGGGATTATGATACAGAATATAATATAGATACTCTGCAGGTCGGAGCAATCGGTAAATTCAAGAATACAAAAACCGATTTTAAAATAGGCTTTAACCCATTACCAAAAAATGATTTAAACTATATGCAAAATTTTATTGCAGATGCATATATTGTAAACAATAACATTCCGCACCACAGGGTCGTTATCGGATATTCAAGAAACCAAATCGGTAAAGAAGGCGGTTCAAGCTCTTATATTCTACCATTTGTAACCCGTTCTCAAATCGCAAGAAATTTCGGCTCAACCCGCGCACTCGGTGTAAGGTTAGTCGGCGACTATTCTCTGATGGATTACAGCATGGCATTTAATTCATCCGACAGATATTTCAGAACCCCCTTTGCAGGCCCTGAATTTACTGGCTGGATAAACATAAAACCTTTCGGAAAAACCGATGGCAGATACGGAAAACTTGTTTTGGGCGGAGGTTTAAACGCAGGTCATAATAAGACCGATTACACTGTCGGAAGTGTTTATGTCGGTTACAAATACAAAAAATTATGGACAAACTTTGAATACGGCATCGCAGACGGCTACAACGGAACAAGGGTAAGTACAAATAAAGCCGAAGGTTTTAATTATACCCTCGGCTACAAAATTCATCCGCGCTTGCAGTTAATCGCACGCTACGATCAATTTGACCCAAACAGAGATATTGCAAACGACCAAAGACGCGAATACACAGCAGGTGTAAACTGGTTTATTAAAGGTCAGTCACTGCGTGTAATTTTGAACTACATTTTCTGTGACAATCAAAACATGGACGACAGTCACAGAATTATCCTCGGAACACAGTTTGTATTATAACTTATTCTTTTTCTCCGCCTTTTATGACGATAAGGTTGTTGATAATTTTCATTTCGCAAGTCGGTAATACAACATCATCTAATCCTGTTGCAATACTGATGATTTTACCTGCACCCAAAACTACTTCATCACCTTTGTAGAAGAATTTGTAATCGTCTTTTCTGTCTGAACGTATAGTAATCTGGCTCATTGTTTTACTCCTTTATTATTATAAAATACGCCTTCTTCCATAACCTCATCATAAATATACTCATCTTTTTTGAAAGTTTCATCGGTATATGGATACAAGTCAATACAAACATCATATTCAGTTTCGATTTTGCCCACAATCGGCCAAATTTGTTCGCGTTTAGCTTTGTCCTCAACATCAAATAATGCAACGAGTTCAATATCGTCGTCAAGTTCACCCTGAACACATTCACCAAAAGCATAAATGCCTTTGAAATCAGTAAATGTGCGGTTAAAACTTGTACAGAGCTTTAAAACAATCTCATCTAAATTCATAATTCTATCTCATTTCTATTAATTGTAACCTGTTCTGATGTTTCAAGATTTTTGACCGAAACTGTTCCTGATTTAATCTCATCTTCACCCAAAATTAATGCATATTTTGCACATTTGGAAGCTTTTTCAAGCTGTTTTGTGAATTTTTTGTTTGCTAAATCAAATTCAACATTATAACCTTTCGCTCTCAGTTCCTGAGCAAATAAAAATGCATCAGCGGGTGAATTTGAAACAACATAACCGTCAAGTTTTTGAGGTTCAATTTCAGGCAGTAATGAGTTTAAACGTTCCATACCCATTGCCCATCCGACAGCCGGAGTGTCCTCTCCGCCAAGGTTTCTGACTAAACTGTCATATCTTCCGCCGCCGCATACTGCATTTTGCGAACCGAGATTGTTTGACTTAATCTCAAAAACTGTTCTGTTATAATAGTCCAAACCTCTGACAAGAAGTTTGTTTTCAACATATTTAACATTAAGTTTATCCAAATATGATTTCAAGGTTTTGTAATGCTCGGCACATTCCTCGCAGATAAAATCCGATTGGATAACTTTTTGAATTTCGGGTTTTGAGAAAATTTCTTTACAGCTTTCAACCTTGCAGTCCAAAAGTCTTAAAGGATTTTTTTCATATCTGTTTTGGCAGTCCTCGCACAAGTTTTCAAACTCGGGTTTCAAAACCTCTTTAATTCTTTTTTTGTATTCTTCACGACAAGTCGGACAACCGAGAGAATTAATCTCAACTTCCAAATCATTCAAACCTAATGATTTTAAATATTCCGTTGCCATAACAATAACTTCGGCATCGGCAGAAGGTTCTTTTATCCCGAACATTTCCACACCAACCTGATGAAACTGTCTTTGTCTGCCTGCCTGCGGACGTTCGTATCTGAACATCGGACCTTTGTACCAGAGTTTTACGGGAGCTGATAATCTTGCCATACCGTTTTCAATAAATGAACGTACAACACCTGCAGTGTTTTCGGGGCGAAGCGTCAATGAGCGTTCACTCTTTTCAAAGGTGTACATTTCTTTGTTTACAATATCGGTTGTATCGCCGACACCGCGCGCAAAAAGTTCGGTCATCTCAAATATCGGGGTTCTGATTTCTTTGTAACCGTATTTTGTAAATATTTCCAATGCATTTTTTTCAAGTTTGTGCCACATTTCGGCTTCTTGAGGTAAAATGTCTTTTGTTCCTTTTAAAACTTTAATAATCTTTGCCATAAGGTTATTATATAAATTTGAAGCTCAATTGTCAAATTATACTGTTTCCACCACCCATTTTTTCGGGTCAAAACGCAAATCTTTAACGTTCATTTTTAACGATTTTAAATAAGGTTCAAACTTTACCAGAAGCTGTGTTTTTCTAAGAGTAAGCTCCTGTGCAACAATTGCGTTTTCGCACGCAATAACCATTACCCCGCCGCCCATCATTGAATAAGGTTTTGAACGCTGTGCAAACTTTTCGCCCGCAACTTTTGACCAAAACTTATACAAATTACTGCGCGTAATGGCTTTTTTTATTTCTTTATTATTGCCGAAAAGCTCCTCTACGAGCGTTTCTGTTGTTACAAAATCTGTGTATAAAACCTTTTTCATTTTTTTATGTTAATATTAAAGAATGGATTGCACTAAATTAAATGATATCATAAAATCGTCCAAAAATATATTAATTATCTCACACGTAAACCCCGACGGGGACACTTTAGGTTCAATGTGCGGATTATATAGTGCAATTTATGAAAATTTTAAAAAGAAATGCGATATGCTCGCTGTTTCAAAAGTTCCGAGCGTTTATGAATATCTGCCAAACATAAATTTAGTCAAAAGTCTTGATGATATTGATAAATCAAGAGAATACGACCTTGTTATAAATGTTGATGTTGCAGCATTTGATAGAATTTGCGATGCGGGAATTCTTTTCGAAAAAGCTAAACACACTGCAAATATTGACCACCACAAAACAAACAACGGTTATGCGGATTTGAATATTATTAATCCGAATGCAAGCTCTACAGGTGAAGTTCTATTCAAATACTTTGAAAAAATGGGGTGGAAAATCAATCTTGATACCGCAATTTGTCTATATACCGCAATCCTTACAGATACAGGCTCTTTCAGGTTTGACAACACAAAACCGGAGACTTTTGAATGTGCTTCAAAACTTGTTGAAATCGGGGTTAACCCCTCTGATATTTACAAAAAAGTTTATGAATCGGACAGCAAAACTCTTGTAATGTTTCAGACACATTGCATTAGCAAGGCAAAATTTTTATATGACGACAAGCTTGCATATACCGTAGTTTACCGAAAAGATATGGAAAAATTCGGCGCAAATGATGAGTGTATGGAAGGTTTGACTGAAAAGTTACGTGCAATCATTACAACTCAAATCGCTTTTGTTGCAAAAGAGATGAAATCGGGTGGAACAAAATTTTCAATGCGTAGTAAATTTGCAGATGTTGCACAAATCTGTGAAGTTTTCGGCGGAGGCGGACATAAATTCGCATCAGGCTGTACAATCAAAGCTCCTGTTGATGAAGCTGTGAAAAAAATGTTGGAAGAAATAAAAAAACATGAAATTTAAAGATTTTATAAGAGGTTTAAAAAGATTAATCATATCTGTCATAAAAAACGATTTCTACGGAATGGCTGCAGAAATGGGATTTATGATGGTTATCGGAATTTTTCCTTTTATGTTGTTTTTAACTTCCGTGTTCAGCTGGATGGGGCACAAATCTATGATGACACCGATTTTGCGCTTTCTTGCAACATTCATGCCCGAACAGGCTATGAATTTGATTAATACCGTGCTGTCGGAAGCTATGATTTTCTCTCACGGCAGACTTATTGCAATTATCGGTTTTTGCGTAACCCTTGTTCTTTCAACAAACGGTATTGCGGTCGTTTTAAAAGGTTTGAACAGAGCTTACAAAGTTACGGAAACCAGAAACCTTGTATATACAAGACTTTTGTCACTATTAATGGTATTTGTCGACACTATGGTAATGTTTTTGAGTATAAACTTAATCGTATTCGGTAAAGCAATCATTAACCTTATGGTAAGCCATTTCCACATGTCAACAGGCGTTGCAATAACTCTTTTAACACTCCGCTGGCCTGTTGCATTTGCGGCATTGTTCTTAATGGCTTTTTTAAGTTATTATATTTTACCTGATTTGAGAGGAAACGAAAGATTTAAACGTAAAAGCGCAATTCCGGGAACCTGGTTTTTTACAACTTTCTGGTTAATCGGGTCTTGGGGATTTTCGATTTATGTAAACAACCTCAAAACATACAATATGGTTTACGGTACAATCGGTGCGTTTGCGGTACTAATGGTTTGGCTTTATTACACATCAGTATTGATTTTAATCGGCGGGGAAATAAATTCGCAAGTGTATAATCAGCTTTCGCGCAAAGCTCAAGAAATTCGCGACGACCTTGCAAACCTTTCTATCATTGACAAAATTGTTCAAAAAGTTAAACGCATAGAATAATTTTTTTTGAGTTCTTTTCTCATATATTCCCTAAATATTGTAAATTTATTGTCGTATTGCTTAAATTTATCCTTTCAACACTTCGTAAAGTTTTGTAATATCTTTTGTATCAGGCACTGATGAGTAATTAGAATAAATGTAATATACTTTTTTGTTTGATTGTTCAATATCTAAAAAGTTTTGTATTCTTTTTTCATATCGTTTTTTGAAATGAACAAAGTTAAATTTTTCATCGTGCGGGAACTTATCCATATCAATACTGTTAAAAAATCCTTCAAAGTCATTTTCGATTAATTCTGTTATTCTGTTAAAATTTCTTGAACAACACAAATCAAACGGGCAAGACTTTTCTCCATAAAATCTGCGAGGTTTAAATCCTGTTGCAACCATTAAAGTTTTAGTAAGACAACTATCACCTAAAGATACAATATGGTAATTTGCATTTTTAAATCGGACATAATCTGTAAACGAAAATCCGAATAGAAACTCACGTGCAAGTTTTCTGTTTTTTTTGGACATAATCCAGAAAGTCAAAAACTTGCAAATGAACATTTTGGCATGTAGCAGGTTAGTCATAGTATTTCTCCTTTTAAATGAAAAAATAAATTAAATAAAAATCTCCTCTGTGAATTCGCAGAACTGTTAAATAATATACCTATTATTATTTTTTTATGCAAGATAGAAAAGAAAAAATTTTACATTTTAAGAAAATTGTCGGAAAACTTGTTAGACAACTTCGTGAGAATAAACAAACTTCAGGTAATAAACTTGCAAATGAATATGATTTATATAGCGGAAATTTGAGCAGACTTGAAAATGGTGAAACCGACCCTCAATTTAGTACTATTTGGAAAACTGCAGAAGCTTTAGGAATAAAATTTTCCGAATTTGCAAAGATGATTGAAGATGAACTCGGGGATGAGTTTACGTTAATTGATATTTAACAATTGTAAAAAAGCTCCCTTATCGGGGGAGCTTTTTACGGTTTCTTTTTAAACAGTTTTTTCCAACCGTCTGTGAAAAATTTACCGATTGCTTTGCCTTTATCAATAAAGAATTTCTTTGTTGATTTCCAGTTTATTTTATTAAATGTGTTTTTAACCCATTTGGTCATAGATTTGAATTTCCAAATTCCAACACCAAGTGTTGCAACGGCTAACGCACCGAATACCCATTTTTTCCAGGTTGGATTTTTTATGTAATCTTTGTTTTGTTCTTCTTTTGGAGGGATTTTAGCTTTTTTCTGATGAAACTCATCTACCTGAGGCTGACTGAGAGCGGGAGCAGGCGGAAGCGGCGGGCCGACATAAGGTGATGGCGGAAGTGACGGCGCACCGACATATCTTGGAGCTTGACCTGTTACAAATGATGCGGCATCAAAATCCAAAACACCGTTTTGCGCTAACATATCTAAATTATTCGCCCAATTTGCAGACATTTTTTAACCCTTTGCAATTACTATTCAGGAACTTTAAGGATATTGGTATGTCACTTCGCATACGCTCGTTCCCGTTTAACCTTTCAACCTTTTACATGTATATAAAGTTATTTTTTTGACAAAAATTGCTTTTTATATAAATTTTTGTTAAATTTTGTAATATGAATAAATATCTTATAATTTTGTGGATTTTGTGTATAGCGGGTTTGGCAATGTTTCTGGGACATTACTCGGGCTGGTTGATTGATTTCGGGCGTGAGGTTTATTATCCCGAAAGAATTCTTGCAGGTGACGTTTTATACAAGGATTTATTTAATATTTACGGCCCTTTGGCATATCAGATTAATGCGGTTTTATATAAAATTTTCGGAGCAAAACTTTCTACATTGTTTGGCGCGGGGGCGGTTTGTTCGCTATTGACTGTAAGCGGTGTATATTTACTGGCAAACCGTTATATGTCAAAGTTTTTGAGCTTTTCACTCGGTTTGTTTACGATTGCGGTCGGTATAACTACAACAAGCATATTTAATTTTCATTTTCCGTATTCGTGGGCGGTTTTGTACGGGTTGATTGCGTTTATTTATTCGCTTTATTTTATAAAGGATAAATTGTGGCTTTCGGCGCTTTTAGCCGGCGTTTGCATAACCTGCAAATACGATTTTTTGCTTTACGGATTTGTTATTTTGTTTTTAATCTTTAAGCAAAAAGATTGGAAAGCTTTGTTGAGCTTTGTTTCTGTACCGATTTTAAGTTTTGGAATTTTATTTATACAGGGTTTGCAAATTTCGGATTTAATCAATTCGCTTACTATTGTAAAAAATATGGCAAAAAGTAAGACCCTGACATATTTTTACCAGAACAGCGGAATATATTTTCACCCGAAAGCTTTATTAACGGATTTAGTTTTGTTTTTAAAATTCGCAGTTCCTTTTGGCGGAATACTTTTCGGCACTTGGAAAGACAAAAAAATAATCACAATTATTTCTTTTATTTTGGCTGTAATTTTCTTGGAAGCAAAAGTAATGTTCGGATTTTTGCCAATTTTGTTATTTATTGCAATTTGGTTTAAAAATTGGAATTTTTTAACGGTTTCTGTACTTTTAGTAAGTGCAAAAGTTTTCTGGTTGTTGATTATGGGAAGTTATGGCACATATTACGTTTCGATTTTGTTGATTGCGTTGTTGTCCCTTCTTCCGCGAAGGTTTGACAAAGTCGTCGGAATTTATTTTATTTTATTGAGTGCGTTTATATTTGTATTCAATAATCTTGGTTCTTACGCAAAAATGCCCGACAAAATCGTTGATTATGTAAAAGAAAACACAAAACCGACCGATAAAGTTGTTGTTTTTCCTGAGGGAATGATGATAAATTTCCTTGCAAACAGACAATCCGACGGATTTTATAACTCTATGCTTCCTTTGTATGTCGAAACTTTCGGAGAGGATAAAATTATTGAACATTTCAGCCAAAATCCGCCAAAATACATAATTTTAAACAACTTGAATATGAGAGATTACGGTTTTGAATATATTTGCAAAGATTATGCACTTGATTTTTGCGGGTTTGTTCAGGAAAATTACGAGCTTATTAGTATTATTGATGACGGCTATAGGTATAATATTTTTATGTTAAAATAATTTTATGAGGAGAAACGGAGGCTTTAGCCTCTGGAGGCAATAGACAAAATTTCACAAAAATCTACAAAGAGGGCAAAAAGAATGAATAGATATTATATAACAACAGCAATAGATTATGTAAACGGCGCTCCGCACATCGGTCACGCCTATGAAAAAATATTAACTGACGTAATTGCAAGACATTATTCACAAAGATGTGATGATGTTTATTTCTTGACAGGTACTGACGAACACGGGATTAAAATCCAAAAAACCGCAGCATCACAAGGGATTACACCTAAAGAATTGTGCGATATGAATGCACAAAAATTTAAAGATGCGTGGAAAGCTTTAGATATTGATTATACAAAATTTATCAGAACTACTGACGATTATCACGAAGTTGCAGTTCAGCATATCTTTGATAAATTATTGAAACAGGGCGATATTTACAAACATTCTTATGAAGGATTATATTGTTCGGGCTGCGAATGCTTTTTGAATCCTAAAGATTTGACAGAAGACGGACTTTGCCCTGACCACTTGAAAAAACCCGAAGTTGTAAAAGAAGAAAATTATTTCTTTAAACTTTCAAAATACAAAGATGCAATCATCAAACATATTAAAGACCATCCTGATTTTATTCTGCCTGAATTCAGAGCTAATGAAGTTTTGAACCAGTTGGAAGATATTCAAGACATCTCCGTATCACGTGCAAAATCAAATGTTCAATGGGGTATTGATGTTTTGGGCGACGACGAACAATCAATTTATGTTTGGATTGATGCACTTTCAAACTATATCACGGCTCTTGGTTATGACGAAAATTCTGACGATTTCAAAAAATACTGGCCGTGTGATGTTCACGTAATCGGTAAAGATATTTTGAAATTCCACAGTATCTACTGGCCTGCATTTTTGATGGCGTTGGATTTACCTTTGCCAAAACACATTTTTGCACACGGTTGGATTACGATTGACGAAACTAAAATGTCAAAATCTTTGGGCAACGTAGTTTCTCCAACATCTGTATTGGAAAACTTTAATATGGAATATCCTGATGCATTCAGATATTATATGGCAACATCTGCGCCTTGCGGACGTGACGGAAACTATTCAGATGACGATTTTAAAGAAAAAGTTAACGCGCACCTTGCAAACAGCATGGGCAATCTTTTGAACAGAACCCTTTCAATGCTTGTGAAATATTTTGACGGTGAAGTTAAAGCTGAATTTAAGGCTGAAAATCTTTTAGCTAAAAAAGCATTAGGAACAGTTCAAATCGTTAAAAACCACTTTGACAACTTTGAACTTGCAGAAGCAGGTTTAGAAATAATTTCGCTTGTTGATGCAACAAACAAATATGTTCAGGATAACGCACCTTGGACATTGGCAAAAGAAGAAAAAATGGTTGAGTGCGGACAAGTTTTGACAAACGTACTTGATGTAATGTGTGTAATCGCATCATTAATTTATCCGTACTGCCCGAATATTGCAAAAGATATGGCAAGACAATTGTCATTTGATTTGAGCACAAAACTTGACGATTTGACAGCAGACAGCATTAAGGTTGGAAAACTTATCTCAAAAGAGGATATCAAACCTGTATTTTTAAGATTGGATTCCGAGCTTGCCGATAAAGGTTCAAAAAAATCTTAGAGGCTGCTCCACAATGACGCCAGAGCCTGAATTTCATTTCTTGATTTGATATCATTAAGCAAATGACCGATTGCATCTGCGTTAACATCTGTCAATTTGTATGAAAATTCAGCGCTTTCATCACCGCCTGCTTTGTGCGAAAGTTCATGAAGTGCTGTTTCTAATACATCATTGAAACTTGCTCTGTCAAGATAACCTTTATCAATCCAGAAACCTTTTGAAACACCGTTGTCAAGAATTGCTTCTGCATTACAATTAGAATGCAGTCTTCTGTCGCGTGATGCGGTTCTGTCAAACATATAGATATGTGCATCAAGTTCACTTGCCGTAAAATGTTTGTCTTTCAATGCAGGAGAAAGTTTTCTTAATGCTTCTTTAAGTATAAGTATTTTCTTTTTCTGAACATCATTCGGGATAACAACATCATGTGCTCTTGCATCACCTAAAACATCACGAATTGTCGGCATTCCGATATTTGAAAATCCCGGTTGACACACCTTATATCCGTTTATTCTCAAATCTCTTACAACTTCAGGTGAGGCAGAAGAATAAGCAACATATTTTTCAGGGAAGCGTATGTGCAATCTTTTAACTACATCTCTTTGGTCTATATAGCTTAAGAAATTTTCAACAAAACTGTCCATCGGACCTTCTTGACTATAATTTTTATGATCCCAATAACTTTCCAATGATTTTAAAAGTTTTGCTTTGTCATCAGCGGACATACCGTTATTACGTGCAAGCCACATTGCAATTTCATCTAAATTAGATTTGTTTAGAGAAATTCTGTCACGGGATTGGTCAAGAACAGAAATTTTGTTCAAATTCGGTTTGATAAATATTGTAACACCGTCAAGTCCGTCAAAATCGCCGTCAAATTCAAATCTTTGACCAGCAATATAAATTCCGCCCCTTTGACCTTCAGGTAAAACTTTTATACCCATAAGATCGTTTTCAAAATCAGGACATCTGAAATCAGGATTGCTTGAATGATAGAAGCGGTTAACTGTTTTTCTCAATGATTGCAACAATTCCATACTGTCTGTTTCAAATTCTATAAAGTTTCCGTTAAACGGTTCTACTCTGTCAAGAGAATATGAAAGTAAACGTTCATCGCAAAGGTCACTTTTTTCAAGGTTAAATAATGCCTGCCAGTTATCTGATGCAACTTTTACATCACCGGAGCCGTAATCTTTTAACAGTTTTATTACAGCCATTTTTAAGCCTTCACCGTAGCCGCCTGCAGAATTTGTATTACCGCGTTTTCCCGAAGCTCCGAGAATTACGGCTTTATCAGGAGTATAAGTTGATTTTCCGTCAATTCTGACTCTGTATCTGCCGTTTCCTGCAGGTGTAAATACCATTCTTACACCGTCAAGAGTTTGTCCGTGACCATCATAGAAGTTTTGCATAATATCACGTGCAACTTTATCGCTGTTCCATCTTACAGCCTCTGAATATTCCTCGGAAATACCGATTTCACCTTTTCTGGATTTGAAATTTTTAGACGGCATTGTTGATATTCTTGCTTCACCCATAGGAAGTTCTAAACTAAATCTTCCGTCACTTCCGATTTGAGGAATATGTAAATCTATCATGCCTGCTCTGTTTGTAGTTCCAACTGCCGACGGCAAAGGAATTTCTCCTGCGACAGGCAGATGAGAGGACGGTCCTTTTTTGCCTGTAACGGGCGGATTTGCGATATCGTAGCCGTAATCACCTTCATTTATTGTTCTTCTTAATCTTTCAAGGATTCTTTCGCGTACTTCTTTTGGAGCTAAATCGCCTTCAAAGATATCAGTAAATTTTGCTTTTGTTTCTTCAATTGTTTTACGTAATGCCCGATTTGCATTGTTTAATGCTTCATTATCAGAAGTTAAATTTGCCAATTGTTCTCTTAATGATCTGTTTTCAGAATAAGGAGCACTGTTATATAATCTTTTTAACTCTCTGCGAAGCCCGTCTTCAACCGCAGAACCAGCTTTTGATGCTCTGTGGTGAGCAATAGCACCACCGAGAGTTGCTGCAGCCAATGCTGTTGCTATGACAAGACCTGCGGTCTTTTTATTGTTATTTTCCTGTGGCCGGGAAACATTTTGATTTCTTTTAACAGGCTTGCGTGCTGAAAATTCTACACTACTATTTACAGGGGCTATATACATGTTTAAACTACCTTTCAAAAAATATAATATCTGTGAATATTAATTTTTGCCTGCATGTTAATTTTGTGTTACAATTTATTCTATGAGTAAACCGATTGTAGCAATAGTAGGACGTCCAAACGTCGGAAAATCAACATTTGTAAATCGTTTGATAGGTACAAGAAACTCTATCGTTGACGATTTACCGGGGGTTACGCGCGACAGAATTTATTTTGACGTCGAATGGCAAAATAAAATTTTCACCGTAATCGACACGGGCGGAATTATCCCCGGTGATGAAGATGAAATTATGCTTTCTATTTTTGATCAGGCAAAAATTGCCTGCGAAGAAGCTGATAAAATTATTTTTATCGTTGACGGAAAAGAAGGTGTTAACCCTGTAGATTATGATATTGCAAACATTTTGCGCCAGTCGGGAAAACCTGTATTTTTAGCGGTTAACAAATCGGATAATCCAGAAAGCTTGCTTATGGTAAATGATTTCTATTCACTTGCAATCGGTGAACCTATCGGTATTTCGGCACTTCACGGCTCCGGCGGTGTAGGGGATTTGTTAGACCTTGTGACAGAAGATTTTGAACGCGATATTGAACAAGAAGAAGATAATACAATTAAAATTGCAATTGTCGGACGACCAAATGCGGGAAAATCTTCTATCGTAAACGCTTTATTAAATGAAAACCGTGTAATTGTTTCTGATGTTTCAGGCACAACCCGCGACAGCATCGACAGTTCAATAACTTATAAAGACAGAGAATTTATTATTGTTGATACTGCAGGTATCAGAAAAAAAGCAAAAGTCGACTGGGGCGTTGAAAAATTTGCCGTAGACCGTGCAATCCGTTCTATCAGAGATTGCGACGTTGCACTTCTTGTAATTGATGCAAAAGAAGGAATTTCAGACCAGGACAAAAAAATTGCATCTATTATCACAGAAGCAGGCAAAGGGATTATTATTGCGATTAACAAATGGGATTTGATTGAAGACAAGCAGTCAAATACAATTAACCAATATAATAAAAAACTTGCAAATGATATCCCGTTTTTAGAATATGCACCAAAAATTTATATCTCAGCAGTAACTAAACAAAGGTTAAACCAAATCTTTGTTGAAGCTGAAAATGTTTATGCCGAATGCACAAAACGTATTTCAACAGGTTTGTTGAACAAAATTATTAAAGAAGCTTACATGCTCAATCCGCCTGCATCTTCAAAAGGCAAGCGGTTGAAAATCATGTATGTAACTCAAACAGGTGTTCAGCCTCCGCATATTGTAATCTTTGCAAATAACGCAGATTTGATGAAAGATCATTATAAACGTTATGTCGAAAACAAACTGCGTGAAGCTTTCGGTTTCTTCGGAACACCCGTAAAATTATCTGTACGTGAACGTTCAGAGAAAAGTAAATAATTACAGTTTACTTACAAAATTCAAAACATCATCAAACAGGTTTTTGATAGGTTCTGTTACGTCATAATCAAGAATTTTCTTGATATATTGCAGTTTTTCTTCCATAGTTATTGTATGAGCTTCAGGCATTTCTGCAATAATTTTTTCAATCTTGGTTTCGTCAATAACAATTGCATATTTGTCTAGTAACTCTTGTGATAAAATCATAGTTTCTGATACATCGACAGGTGTAATTTTGGAATAATCAATTTCCAGTGTTTCTTCTATATTCATATGAACTCCTTATATTAACGCTTCTGACACCAACCCTACCATGTCATCAAATAATTGCTGCATTGGCATTGTAATATCCATGATAGCTTCTTGTTGAATACTTTGTAATTCCATATCGAGTGATTTTTGGGGTTTAACCATAACGGTTTCAAATTTTCCGGCTTCTAATTGTTCAAGTAAATCTCGTGAAAAATCTGTTGTATCTCTCAAATGCGATAAAATTGCACAGTCAATTCGGAACAAATCTGACGAACTAAGCTCACATTCCAGCATTTTTTCCATTCGGTCGACATCAATTAAGTCATGCATAATCCCGTTTGCAACAACATTGCTGTCGATTGCTGCTTCTAATTTTGAATTCAATTTATTACCTCCAATTTAACATATTGTCCGTAATTTTTATCTCGGTCATGTTTTTGGAAAACTTTAATAAAAATTTTGATTTGTTACATTAAGTTTACAAATCAAAAAAACACACTTTAAACAAAGAGAAAGTCTTGTCGAATAACAAGACTTATAAATATACATTTACCCCACATATTTTATAACATAAAATATATGGTTTGTCAACCCGTAAAAATATCTATCTTTTTTTCATTTCTGATAAACTGTCACCGCCAAATTTCAAAAGCAGCTCATCCGCAAGCACACAGGCAATTCTCGCCTCTGCAACAACAGAACATGCTTCAACCGCACAGGTATCTGAACGCTCAAAATGAGCTTCACATTCGTTCATTTCTGACAAATCTACCGTATTTAACGGTTTTCTTAATGTCGGAATAGGCTTCATCACAGCTGTAACTACAAGAGGTTCTCCGTTTGTCATTCCGCCTTCCACACCGCCTGCATTGTTAGTTTTGCGGACAATTTCACCGTTTTCAAGATACATTTGATCGTGATATTCGCTTCCAAGCATTTTATATGCATGATGATTGCCGATTGTAACAGATTTTACGGCAGGAATACTCATTACAGCCTGTGCAATTTTGCCGTCAAGCATTCTGTCCCAGTGAACATGAGAACCTAAGCCGACAGGCAAATTTTCATATACAACCTCAAATTTTCCGCCTAACGTATCACCTGCTTCTTTTGCTCTGTCGATTTCTTGTTCAAAATTTTCTTTTGCATCTCCGATTTGTAAAATTCTTGATGAACAGGTAATATCAAATTGTTTCAAAATTTGTTTTGCAACCGCACCGACTGCAACTTCTATTGCTGTTTTGCGGGCACTTGAACGTTCAAGAATATCTCTTAAATCTTTTGCATTATATTTTATGCTTCCTGCATAATCTGCGTGTCCGGGACGGCATTTTGTGAAAGATTTTTCGTCGGTAAAATCTTTGGGATAAATGCTCATAATCTTTTGCCAGTTTTCCCAATCTTTATTTTGGATTACAAGCGTTACGGGTGAGCCGAGAGTCTTGCCGAAGCGAACACCTGATGTAATTTCTACGGTGTCGCTTTCAATATTCATTCTCGCGCCTCTGCCGTATCCGCCCTGACGGCGTTTAAGCTCGGCATTGATAAAGTCAGGGTCTATTTCAAACCCTGACGGAATACCTTCTATTATTGCGGTTAAGCACTTTCCGTGACTTTCTCCCGCTGTTAAAAATCTGAATTTTGTAAGCATAGTTATTTCTTTGCGTATTTTAAGAATGTTTGTACCTTTGTCTGCATCATTTCTTCGGTAATTTTCCAAGCACCGTTTTCACGTTTTACAATCATATATGTTTTAAGTTTGTAATTTTCACCTGAAGGCTGTCTTAAAGAGCTTACCTTATACGCGCCGTTTCCTGCATTTGCAACAGAGATATTAGTGTAAGTGTTTTTGTATCCTCTAAGTTTTGCGCCTGCCTGACCAAGTTTCATTTGTTTAATATAAGTTGCAGTATCAGTGTTAACATTTACCAGAGTTCCGTCGGGTTTGATAACCTGTCTGATAATTTTTGCATTCGGTGAATACATTGTTGCAACTGTCGGGCTGTATGAATTTGCGGCAGCTACATAGCTGTTAAAGAATTTTAAAGCTTCCTGTGCATCATCTGCAAATGCCATTACAGCTGTCATAATCATTACTATAAATAAAGATAATATTTTTTTCATTATTTTCCCTCCGATAATAAAACGATAAACATATCATTTTGTTCATTATTATACCATATAAAATCCGATTGTCATTAAACGTAATATGTAGTATAATTTAGTGATGCAAACGTTATCCGAATACCTTGATTATCTGGAAATAGAAAAAGGCTTGTCGCAAAACACACTTGATGCTTACAGGAGAGATTTGAGCGATTTTTTGGATTTTTGCGGTGACTTCAAAAATATTCAGAGAACTCAAATTAATGCTTATATCAGAAACCTTCATGAAAAAAAGTATTCACCGACAAGTATAATGCGCAAAATTGCATCAATCCGCGGAATTTTCAAATGGGCATGTAATAATGAAATAATAAACACAAATCCCGCCCTGACTCTTGAACAGCCTAAAATTCCGCAAAAACTTCCAAAAGTTATAAGTATTGCGGAAATAGAAGATATTCTAAACCAAAATCTTTCAAAACTTGAAACGGTAATTGTTGAACTTCTTTACGGGTGCGGACTTAGAGTGTCGGAACTTACAAACCTGAAAATTAATGATTACGACTTAAAAGGAAAATTTTTGGAATGTACGGGAAAAGGTTCTAAAGACAGAGTTGTTCCGCTCGGGACAAAAGCTATCGGCGCAATAAAAAAATATTTACCTGAACGTGATTTTTTCTTACAAAAATGTAATAAAAAATCCACAAAATTATTAATAAATGAGCACGGAAAAGAGATTACGCGTCAGGAAGTTTACACATTTATCCACAATCAGGGAAAAAAATTACACAAAACTATTTCACCTCACACACTTCGTCACAGTTTTGCCACACATTTGCTTGAAAACGGAGCGGATTTAAGGGTTGTGCAGGAACTTCTCGGACACAGCAATGTATCAACAACACAGCTTTACACTCACATAAGCAAAAAGCGTCTTAAAGAAGTTTATTTTTCGATTAATAATTAATCTTACCGCAATTTTGCAATATTGATATCAAAGACTTTTTCAATATCAACTCCATTTAGAATTTCTGTTATTAAATCACTTGATGAAACATTATTCTCAAAATGCGGTAATGTACCCAAAACTTTTGCGTCAGTATATTCTTCAAGCATTTTTGGCAATAATTTTTTACTGATAGAATTTTCATTATAATTATTAACTATAACTCCGCGAAGATTAAGTTCTTTTGCTCTGTTAATCGAAAGAAGTGCGTTATTCAAATCCGAATTTTCTGCAGAAACAGTCAAAAGCAAAGGTAAATTCAAACTTTTCACCACATCTTCTTCCAAAAAGTTTTTACCGTACGGAGTTGCAAGCCCCCACAACCCGTCCACAATCAAGCATTCATTTTCATTTTTAATTGTATCAAAGTCACGATTTATAATATTTTTTTCTACAATAATTTTTTCATTTGCTGCAGAAAGTATCGGAGAAATTTCTTCTTTCAACAAATAAGTAAAATAAGTTTTAATATGTATATCGTGTGCTTTTACAAACAACAAATCTTTTGACTGCAAATAACCGCCGCTTTCCTGTGCACCAACTTCTACAGGTTTATAAACACCCGTACCGTAACCAAGGCTTTGCATTGTTGCAGCAAGTCCTGTGGTTGCAAAAATTTTATCGTTCTTTTGTTCAACACCCGTAACATACAGTTCTAACATATGAATATAATAACAGAAAAATGATTGTAGAAAACATTGTAGAAAGAAGTAGAAAACTCATGAGTTTTCTACAAGAATTTGGTGAAAATTGAGTTTTCTACAATTCCCATTATTATTATTACGAATTTTCTACTTAATTTTCTACAATAATAAATGCAGTAATAATAATAGTTTCCATTGGTTTTCTACAAATATTTGGAGCTTATTATTACTATTATTAATTAATATATATATTATTATTTATATTATTGTAATTATTCTTTCAGTAGAATATAATCTAAGAAAAGGGAGTATAAAATGAAATTTGTTGTTAAAAAAGAAGATTTATATAACGGAATTAAGATTGTTGAAAGAGCTACATCTGTCAAAGCTTTACAGCCTGTTTTGATGAATATTTTAATTGAAACAATCGATAAAGCTACAATCAAACTTGTTGCAACAGATTTAGATTATACTGTCATTGCAGAAGTTGATGCACAGGTGGAAGAGATGGGTAAAATTACATTACCTTCAAAAACCCTAAACGAAATCGTATCAAAACTTGGCGACAAATTAATCACTTTTGAAATGAACGAAGGTGAAACTACAGTAAATATAACCTGCCAAAATTCAAAATTTGATATCATTGGTATTTCAGCATCAGAATTTCCGCCTGAATTTTCAAATGTTCAGGTTAAAGAAGAAGAAGGTTTTGATATTTCAATCAGACCTTTTGTAAAAGCAGTTAAACAAGCAGGTTTTGCGGCTGCTAGCTACGAAACAAGCAATCTTTTGTCAGGTATTGTCTGCGATATTTCATCAAATGTTATGGAAATTGCATCAACTGACGGAAACAGACTTGCAAGAGTCCGCGAAACTATTGATAATAAAGACAATCATGCAAAACAATTGATTATTCCGTCTAAAACATTGAACGAATTTATTAAAATGAGTTCGTTCATTGATGAAGAAGCAGTAAAAATTTATACACAAGATGCTAAAATTATTATCAAATCAGAAAAAACATTAACTGTTTCAAGATTATTATCAGGACAATTCCCGAAATATAACCAGTTAATTCCGCAAGAAAGCCCGAAAGAAGCATTAGTAAATGTTTCTCAAATGATTTCAGCTTTAGAACGTGTATCAATTATGGTTAACGAAAAAACAAGTATCGTAAAACTTGAATTCAGTCATAATAACTTGAAACTTACTGCAGATACACCGGATTCCGGTAAATCTGAAGAAAATTTTGATATTGATTATACAGGTGAAGAATTAACGATTGCATTCAACTACAAATTTGTATTGGAAGCATTGAAAAACATTGACAGTGACATAGTTAAAGTAGGCTTGAACACACCGCTTTCAGCAACAATGTTCAAACCGAATAACGAAGAAGATTACGTTTGCTTGATTATGCCTGTACAAATCAGATAATAGTTTTTCCAAGTTCTGTGACGTTTTTAATATCTTCTTCCGGAGCTTTTCCGACAGTTGTCAGATAATTGCCGACCATAATCCCTTCAACGCATGTATTTAATGCTTTTTTCTGGTTTTCTTCGGATAATCTCATTCTGCCGCCGCAAAAACGAAGTACGGATTTTGGATTTGCAATTTTGAAAACAGCAAGAGTTCTCAAAACATTTTCTTCGTCAATTTTATCTAAATAGTTTTCAAACGGAGTTTCGGGAATCGGCATCAAAATATTAATCGGTATTGAATCAGGTTGAATTTCTGCAAGCTCAAGAGCCATTTCTACACGTTGTTCAATACTTTCACCCATTCCGAGAATTACACCGCAGCAAAGTTCCATTCCATATTTTTTTACGAGTTTACAAGTATTTAATCTGTCATCCCAGCTGTGAGTTGTGCAAACTTCAGGATAATATGATTTTGAAGTGTTTATATTGTGATGAAACCTTTTTAAACCGGCATCAGCAAGCTGTTTTGCCTGCTCCTCGTTTAAAATTCCGATTGATGCGCAGGATTTTAACCCTTCAATTTTGTTGATTTCCTTAATCATATCAAGTTCAATTTGAAAATCTCTGCCTTCATCAGGAGTTCTGCCCGAGGTTACGATTGCAAATCTTGATGCTTTGTGTGATTTTGCTTCCAGTGCAACTTTTTTTACTTCATCTACAGATACCAGAGGGTAGCTTTCAATGTTTGTGCAATAATGTGAGCTTTGTGCACAGTATTTGCAGTTTTGTGAACATTTTCCGTTGCGTGCATTGATAAGCGAGCAAAATTCTATTTCGTTTTTTACATATTTTGATGAAATTTTTAAAAGTTCATCAAGTTCCATATTATAAAGGTCTAAAAGTTCTTGTTTATTCATAGTATTTCCATGGTATTACGCACATTGACTAAAGTCAAATCGTATGTTAATATTTGAACGGAAATAATATAGTGGAGAAAAGAATGTTTTGTTCCAACTGTGGTAAAGAAGTAAAAGAAAATGATAATTTTTGCAGATACTGCGGATTTAACTTGCATAATGAAGTTAAAACAGTTGAACCAAAAGTAAACATCGCAGATGACATTGAAGAAGTTGTTTTGTATGTTGTCAAAAAACATTGGATTGATCTTGTTTTACCCGTATTTTTGACACCGTTGTTCTTTTTCTATTTCTGGAACATTTTCTTAAATACCCACAGTTTTTTCAGTTGGATTGTAATGTTTGCACTATTGGGATTTATATTCTATCCGATTGCCAGATATAAATCTGACAGAATGATAATCACAAACAAATTTATACATGTGAAAGTCGGTGTTTTAAACCCTGAAGAAGCAGATATTCCGCTGGATGAAACAGATGTAGTGGGTTTAACACAGAGCACTATGGGCAGAATGTTTGATTACGCATTTGTATCATATATAAATAACGGTGAAAAAAGAGATTATGGAAGCGTAAAAGCTCCTCAGGATTTGGAATTTATTATTGAAAATCCGCAAAAATTTGTTGAAGAAAGCTTAGATTAAAAAGCATTACTGTATAAATTATCAATCAGTTTTGCAATATCTTCTTTTTCTTCATCATTTTTCATTTTGATATTATCGTAACATCTTGTTGTAAATTTAACGGGTTCAAACGGTTTTTTTGTATTATCATTAACCCAATTTGTAACTTTTTCTGTTACCGGATCAATTCTTTTTATAATACTGATAGTTTTTCCGTCACGTTTGTATATTGAAACTGTTATAATTTTACCTGTTTCAAGGTCGTATTCCTGAATAGATGAAATTTTTGTTTCATCTTTTACATTATAATTAATAGTACGTAATTTTTTACCGCTTTCAATATCATATTCGTCTATTGATTTATACAAAACATAATTAATAGTACGGATTTTCTTGCCTGTTTGTTTGTCAAATTCATCAATTGAACGTATTTTTTTGTCGTCAAAATAATCGTAATGAGTTGTTTTAATCTTTGAACCTGTTTTGGCATCAAATTCAATAACTTTATCAATTGATTTTCCGTTTTTGCGGTAAACAATTTTCTCTTTTGTTTCAGAACTCATATTTGGAAAAAGTAATGTTAAATGAGTGTTGTCTATTTTTGGCAAAGTCATTTTTGTTTTCATTTAAATTCTCCTATTTATATAATAACATGCAAAAAAAATTTTTTGCTATTGAATTATTATATATAATTTAAATCTTGAGAATAAATTACCTTATCGGCTATGTTTTCTACCCTCTTTGACGATATGGGTTAGATTTTATTACGTCTTGCCAGAGGCTAAAGCCTCTGTTTTTTTAACAGTTTCAAGAATGTTTTATAATCAGTTCCCCAGCTTGCCATAGCATTTAAAACAGGTGCAAGACTGTATCCGACATCTGTCAGAGTGTATTCAACCCTTGGCGGAACTTCGGGAAAAACTTTTCTTGTAACAAGTCCCGCATCTTCCATTGAACGTAAATTTGTTGTAAGAACTTTCTGTGAAATTCCGCTGCAAACCTGTTTTAATTCGCCAAAACGTTTTGTACCGTTAAGCAAATCCCTGATAATAAGTATTTTCCATTTTTCACCGATAAGTGCCAGTGTTGTTTCAACAGGACATTTAGGAAGCTGTTCTAAATCCATAATTTCTCCTTATAGTATCTTATGGTAACAAAAGAAAATGATGTTGTCCATACGTTTTCTATAAGAAACTCAATTATACAAGATTAAGTAAAACAACAGCATGAGCTTCAATAGCAAGCTCGTTGCCGACGGCATCCATTTTTTCGTTAGTTTTTGCCTTGATTGAAATTTCTTCTGTTTCCAAGATTTTTGACAAAATTTCTTTCATCTTTGGAATATAAGGCATCATTTTCGGACGTTGAGCAATAATGTTGCTGTCAAGGTTGGAGATTTTGTAGCCCTTTTCTTTTATAAGTTCATAGACTTTTTTTAGCAAAACAGTGCTGTCGGCATCTTTATACAAATCATCAGTATCCGGGAAAAGTGTTCCTATATCTGACAGACACAATGCACCGAGCATTGCGTCAATTATTGCGTGGATTAAAACATCTGCATCAGAATGCCCGAGCAGTCCTTTTTCATGCGTTATTTTAACTCCGCCGATTATTAAATCTCTGCCTTCTGTTAATTTATGAATATCGTATCCTAAACCAATTCTGTACATTTCTATCTAATATTAACATAGGATGTGCAAAATGTAAATTTATAATATTCTGATTCTAAAAGGAGAAGATTTAATGATTAATCGGGAAGATTTATTATCAGGAACTCGTCCTGAGGTTGGACATAGAATTTTAGTTACTGAAAAAGAAAATTTTCAGGGCTATGAAATTATGGATTATAAAGGAATGGTCTGGGGTATTTCAATGCGTTCTAAAGATTTTGTTCAAGATTTCTTTATGGGCTTTAAACAGTTTATTGGCGGAGAATTAACTTCATATACCGAGCTTTCTGATGAATCAAGAAAAAGAGCTTTAGAAAGACTTTTAGATTCTGCAAGGAAGTTAGGTGCAAACGCTGTTATCAATTTTAGATTTGAAATTATAAATTCGACATATGCAGGTAACGCAGAAATAGTAGCGTATGGGAATGCGGTTGTTATAAGACCTATTAAAAATTATGTTCCGACAGGCGGTTTGGGTAATATTTTAGCAGAATTTGTTGATGCTTATACTGCAGGAAAAACAAATTTTTTACCTGAGAAGACTTATGAAGAATCTCCTGAAGGACAAATTTTAGAAAATGCAGGATTTAGATTTGTAGTATGTCCGACATGCGGAACTAAATATAAAGTTGATGTTGATGAAAGTGGTAAATCTCATATCAGAGGGCTTGAAGATGTTGATGATGCAGAGCCGGGTATGCAAATTTACTGTTTAAAATGTGGTACAAAATTTACAATCCCGGAGGTTAAATAATGTTAGTTTCAGCTGGTGAAAATTTACACGGATACAAAATTGCAGAATACAAAGATGTTGTATTTGGAGTATGCAATTCAACGGAAGGTGCAGGTTTCCGTCAGGTTGCACTTAAAAAGATGACAGATAATGCTGCAAAACTTGGTGCGACAGCGGTTATAAATTTCAAAATGGAAATTTATCCTGTATCGGGAACAACTCAGGAAGCAACAGCTTACGGTAATGCGGTAATAGCTGACCCGATTGACGGTGTTGCAAGGGTTGAAACTCCTCATAAGATTAATCTTGAAGCTTATACAAGAAAACCAAAAACAGATGATAGTCCGATAGGACAAATTCATGATATTAACGGTTATAAATTTGTAGTATGTCCGAAATGCGGAACAAAATACAGAGTAGAAACCGATGAAAAAGGAGAAGTTCACATCAAAGGTTTTGATGATGTTGATGATGATGAACCGGGATTACAGGTGTTCTGTTTAAGATGCGGAACGAAATTTACTGTTCCCGAAAAATAAATTTTTCAACAGCTTTTACAAATCCGTCATTTTGAACGGTATCAGTTATGAAATCGGCACATTCTTTTAATTCGGGTGTGCCGTTTCCCATAGCAACTTTAATCCCGCCTGATTTTAAAAGTTCAATGTCGTTATTCTGGTCGCCGATTGTTAGAATTTCTTCTTTTTTCATTCCCCATTTGTTGGCAAGAAATTCCACACCGAGTGATTTTTTAGCCTTGTTGCTTCCGATTTCACAGAAAAACGGAGTTGATTTTACAATGTAGAGTTCGGGGAATTTATTTTGTAATTCATTTACCCAGCCTGTAACTTTTTCTGCATCATTGTAGTCAATTGCAAGAATTTTGTTAACATTGTCGATTTCAAGAGTGTCAAATGAGCATACAGTGTAGGGTACAAACTTGCCGTCTGTGTATTTTTTTACAAAGTCATTGTCTTTTTCCACATATAATTTATCGTCAATGTAGAGATTGATATGAATATCATTATCCCGCGCCCATTTTATGATTTGTTTTGCATAATTTGCATTCAAATTTTGCTGATAAAGAGTATTTCCGTCTTTGTCTTTGATTAAACCGCCCTGATAGGATACAACAGGGGTATCAAGTCCGAGTTCGTTGACAATGTGGTCACAGGCACAATGCATTCTGCCTGTGACAAGAACCACTTTTACTCCGCTTGCGCAAAGATTTTTGATGCATTTTTTGACGTTTGGGGTAAAGTCGCCCAAATTCCAATCAATAATCGTTCCGTCAATATCTGTCGCAATCATTTTTATTTTTGACATGGCATTCCCCTAAAAAACGCACAAAGTGTTTTTGCGTCGTTAATTTCACCATTATTAATCATTTTTACGGCATCACTGATTTTGATTTCAAGCGGTTGTAAAATTTCGCCCTCATCGGGGTGACACTGTGTAAAATGAAGGTTTTCCGCTTTGAAAAGATAAAGTTTTTCGTCACTGTACCCCGGAGATGTGTAGACAAATCCCAAATCAGTCCATTTATCCGCGCAATATCCTGTTTCTTCCTCCAGTTCTCTTTGTGCGGCAAAAAACGGATTTTCGCCTTTTTCAAGCTTACCTGCGGGAAGTTCGAGCAAGACTTCTTTCATCGGATAGCGGAATTGTTTTACAAAAAGGATTTTATCCTCATGAATTGCTAAAACAACAACTCCGCCGGAATGTTTTACGACTTCTCTGAAAGATTTGTGTCCGTCAGCGACTTCGACATCATCTTTCAGAACCGTAATTATTTTACCGTCGTAAACAGTTTGTGAATTTAAAGTTTTTTCTTCAAAGTTCATAACAACTCTTTCAAGTAATTTGGCAGTGCAAATCTTGCATTGTGGTAATCTTTGTTATAGATTTTGCAAGTTTTTACGATATCTTCATATCTGTCATCTGCAAAATAAGATAGTGGTTTTACATTTACCGAACAGAATGCCCAAGCCCAATAACCGCCGGGGTATGTCGGAATATTTGATGTATAAGTATCACATACAGGGAATACTTTTTTAAGCAAATTGTACATTTTTTTGATTTCTTCTTTATTAACAAACGGGCTTTCAGATTGTGCAGCAACAATTCCGCCTTCTTTCAGCGAGTTTTTAACGTTTGTATAAAATTCTTCCGTAAACAATCCCTCACCGGGGCCCATCGGGTCAGTAGAGTCAATAAGTACGATATCATATTCATTTTTTTTGTCTTTGATAAAATCGATTGCATCAACTACCTGAATATCAACTCTCGGGTCAGAAAGTCCGCATGAAATTGTCGGTAAAAATTCTTTGCACGCATCGATTACAAGTCCGTCGATTTCAGCCAGAACAACTTTTTTAACTGTTTTGTGTTTCAAAACTTCTCTAACTGTTCCGCCATCGCCGCCTCCGATTACAAGAACGCTTTCAGGGTTTTTGTGATGCATCATCGGAATATGTGCAATCATTTCGTGGTAATGATATTCGTCGCCTTCTGTTGTCATCATCAAATCGTCAAGGGTTAAAACTCTACCGAGTGCAGATTCTGTTTCAAACACTTCAACTTTTTGAAACTCTGATTGTTTTGAGTACAAAACTTTTCCTGCTTTGATTGCAATACCGAAGCCTGATGGTGTAATTTCGTGGTAATATCCGTTTTCTATTCCGTTTTTCATTTTTTATTCCTTATCCTTTATTTCCTAATATATGTACGTGCAGGTGGAAAACTTCCTGACCTGCTTCTTTGCCTGTGTTAATCAATGTTTTATATGATTTTAAACCTATTTTTTTTGTAGTTTCTTTTACAGCCTGTAAAAGTTCGCCCATAAGATTTTTATCTTCAAGTTCGTTGAGTGATGCTACGTGAACTCTCGGTACAACAAGAAGATGTACGGGAGCTTTCGGGTTAATATCTTTGAATACGACAACGTGTTCGTTTTCGTAAACAAATTCTGTGTTAAAATCTCCGTTAATTATTTTGCAAAATATACAATCTTCCATTTTTTTTAACCCTTTCCGTAAATATTGGTGCTACTTTGAATATTTTGGTCAGTCACTCACTTTTTCGTCATTCTAAATTTTCGTCATCCCGCACTAGATGCGGGATCTGTTTCTAAATTTAACTAACGTTCGTTCCCGTTTTCTTCTTAATGTAAAATATTATAACCTAAAAATGTAAACTTGCTTGCCATTTAAATTTATGTGAAGTAAAATAATAATACATTTGTGATTGGGGAGGATTTATGCCGGAATTAGCAAGACGGGAATATTATGACAATCGATATTATGCAAGACGCGAGTACAATACACCTTTGCATACTGTTGAAAGACAAACTCCTCAAAGAGGAACACAGCTTCGCTCAAACAAATTAACTGCGGACAAGAAAAAAATTGAACGCAACTACTTAATCCACAGAATTGTTTCTGTTGCTGTGGTTTCTGCGCTTGCTTTGACTGTTTTGCCTTACGGGTTTAACAAAGTTACAAGAAATATGTTTAATCCGACACCTTACAAAAATGTAAAAACGGATTATCAACAATTGCTTTTCCCGACTTCAAATTACCTTTCAAACCACTGGTATCTGGGAATACGTTCACTTGAAGGTGCAAGGGTTAAAAAGCCTGAAATGACAGCTTTGACAGAAGGAAATGAACTTTCAGGATTGGAAAATCAATTGAAAGGTCTTGCATCTGCATATCCTTCTATTCACCCTTCTGTTTATGTTTGGGATTATCAAACAGGAAATTATGTTGATATTAACGCGGATGAAATCTTTGCAACTGCAAGTATAATCAAAGTTCCCGTACTTGTTCAGCTTTTCCGTTCAATAGAAAAAGGTCAGATTGAGCTTTTTGACGAAATGCCTTTGACAGAATATTACAGAACAGAGGGTTCGGGAAGTTTGCAGTTTAAAGCACAGAATTCAAAATATTCTATTGACACTCTTGCAAGAATGATGATTACAGAATCCGACAATTCTGCAACAAATATGTTAATGGCTCAAATGGGTTCTATGACTGATGTAAATTCTGCTGTCAGACGCTGGGGCTTGAAGCATACTTATGTTAAAACATGGCTTCCCGACTTGCAAGGTACAAACCATTCTACAGCACGTGATATGGCGACAATTCTTTACAATATTGATAACCCGAATTTTTTAAGCACATCATCTCGTGAAAAGATTTTTGATTATATGGGACATGTTCATAACAACCGCTTAATCGCTGCAGGTTTGCCCGCAGGCGCAGAATTTTTGCATAAAACAGGCGACATTGGCACAATGCTCGGAGATGCGGGAATTGTTTATGCGCCGAACGGAAAAAGATATATTGTTGTAATTTTTGCAAAACGTCCGCACAATTCACCTTTGGGCAAAGAGTTTATCGTAAAAGCATCGGAAACTATTTATAACTATATGGTGAAATAATGCTTTTGGATGAAGGTAAATGTTTTAAACTTGTCTGCGGAGCGGGAAACGAGGACGCTCAAGAAGTAGAAAAACTTGTTGCATTGTATTCTCAAGCGGGATGTAAATTTTTTGACCTTTCTGCAAAACCTGAAATTGTTGAAGCTGCAAAACGAGGACTGCAGGGACGCGAGGGGTATTTGTGCGTAAGTGTCGGGATTAAAGGCGACCCGCACATTCGTAAAGCGCAAATTAATTACGAAAAATGTGCAGGATGCCATAAGTGTGAAGAAGTTTGCCCGCAACGCACGATAAAACACTGCAAAGTAAAGCAAGCGCGCTGCATCGGCTGTGGTAAATGTTATTCAGTTTGCACTCATGGTGCGATTTCGTTTGTTTCTGAAAACAAAGATTTGAGTGAGGTTTTGCCGCCACTTATCAAAGAAGGCATTGATTGTATTGAACTTCATGCTATGGACGGCGATTGGGTTGAAAAATGGGATTATATAAACTCTGTTTATGACGGCATGCTCAGTATTTGTACTGCCCGCGGACGGTTATCGGAAGAAAAAATGATTGAGCAGATAAAACAGATGATTAAAAACCGCAAACCATATTCTACAATAGTTCAGGCTGACGGTTATCCGATGAGCGGTGGAAGTGATGATTATAAAACAACTTTGCAGGCTGTTGCGACAGCGGAAATTGTTCAGAATGCAAAATTACCTGTTTATATAATGCTGTCTGGCGGTACAAATTCCAAAACCGCCGAACTTGCCAAAATGTGCGGAATAAATTATAACGGCATTGCAATCGGAACTTATGCACGCAAAATTGTGAGCAAATACATTGAGCGCGAGGACTTTTTGCGCAATGAATACGTTTTTAACGAAGCATTAAAAATCGCAAAGGCTCTTGTGGAAACTTTGTGATACAATTAAATTATGACTAAAATTTTGGATTGTACATTGCGCGACGGTTCGCATATAAAAAGTTTTTCGGATGAATGTATCCTTCAAACCCTTCATTGTGCTGAAAATGCAGGAATTGATTACATTGAAGTCGGATATGATTTCCCCGAATGTATCAAATCATCAAAGGTTAAGACAGTTGTAATGGTGGATGCGAAAAACATCCGCCCTGTATCTCAAGAAGCGGACTGTGTCCGCGTTGCATGCTACCCTAACCAAATTCAAACAGCAATTCAGGCGGTTGAAAATTTTAAGTCACAAGGGTTTGAGGTGTTTTTACATCTTATGACGGCTGACAAGTTTGAGGATTATGAGCTTTTAAAAAAATGGAAAAACAAAGATATTTTAACCTCAATTTATTTTGCCGACAGTTTTGGGTCATTTATGCCAGATGATGTTGAAAGGGTTTACAAAAACCTTGAGGATTGCGGGTTTGAACGGATAAGTTTTCATGCGCATAACAATTTACAGCTTGCGTTTGTAAATTCTTTAAAAGCAGTTGAGCTTGGAGCATATTCTATTGATGCTACGGTTTTCGGACTTGGCAGAGGCGGGGGAAATCTGCCTTTGGAAGTGTTTTTAAAGTATTTGGGCAAAAGTAACAATGAGTATTTGGAGCTTATAAAAAAATATTACCGCGAAACCCCTTGCACATACAGTTACGAAAGTATGATGAGCGGGATGCTGAATATTCACCCAAGTCAAGCAATCGTATGATGTCGTGATTTTATAAAGCATTTATAATTTGAAAAAAAGGAATAAGAAAATGCTTTTAACCGATCATGTTCAAGCGATTATAAAATCCGCTAAATCAATAGTAGTTGCACGAAATTATCCGCAATTAATGCCTGAACACGTAATGCTTGCTTTGATGCTCGACCAAAACGATTTGCCGCAGATAATTCTTGATCGTGTAGGATTGGGAAATCCTGAAATCGCCGATAGGTTGAACAGCTATCTTTCCAAACGTGCATATATTCCGCGCGGAAAGTTTTCCGATGTCGGATTTACCACTGAAACCATAAAGTTGATGAAAATTGCGCAGGAAGAAGCCGAAAAACGCAATGATGAACAAATCAGTATTGAACATTTGTTTTTGGCGCTTTTCAGAATGGAAAATAAAACATTAAATTTTCTTTGGGAGCAGAGCAAAGTAAACAGACTTGAACTTTACGAGAAAATGACAGATGTTGTCAGCCATATTGTAAACGCTGATGATGTCGCGGAAACTCCTCAAGAAGAAGAAAAAAGTGATGCTCTTTCAAAATACACAACGGATTTGACAGAATGTGCAAAAAACAACAAACTTGACCCCGTAATCGGACGTGATGATGAAATCCGCCGTACAATCCAGATTTTGAACAGACGTTCAAAAAACAATCCTGTAATCATTGGTGAACCGGGGGTTGGTAAAACTGCCGTTATTGAGGGTTTGGCGCAAAGAATTATATCGGGTGATGTTCCCGAAAGTCTTAAAAACGATAAGATTTTGGCGCTTGATTTGGGTGCGCTTCTTGCGGGAGCTTCATACAGAGGTGAATTTGAAGAACGTCTTAAATCAGTTCTTAAAGCAATTGAAGAAAAAGCAGATGATTTAATGCTTTTTATAGATGAAATCCATACGATTATGGGTATGGGCTCATCTGACGGTTCTGCCGATGCGGGAAACCTCTTAAAACCAATGCTTGCAAGAGGAAGCATCAGAGTAATCGGTGCGACAACAATTGATGAATACCGCAAATATATTGAAAAAGATAAGGCTATGGAAAGACGTTTTCAGCCCGTTATGGTTGACGAACCCTCAGTTGATACGACAATCAGTATCTTGAGAGGTTTGAAAGATAAATACGAAGGTTTCCATGGGATTAAAATTATGGACAGTGCGATAATTTCTGCCGTAAAACTTTCTCACAGATATATTGCTGACAGATGCCTTCCCGACAAAGCTATCGACCTTCTTGATGAAGCATCTTCGGCGTTAAGAATTCAGATTGATACAATGCCTGAAGAAATTGATATTTATATCCGCGAAAAAATGCAGTTAGAGATGAACAAAAAAGCTTTGGAGAAAGACGGTTCGGCAGAAGCTTTGAAAAAACTTGAAAAAATAGTTAAAAAGATTGCGGATTTGGATGCAAAAATTTCTAAACTCAAAGAACAATGGCTTGCCGAAAAGAAAGTTCTTGATTCTTATGCGAGCGTAAAACGCAATATTGAAAAATTAAAATCGCAAATTGAACTCAGCAAAAAAAATCCGACTATGACAGCGTCTCTGGAATTGAAATATTCTCAAATGCTTGATGCGGAAAAGAAATTAAAGTCTTTCCAAACAGGCAAAAAAAGACTTATTAAAGAAGAAGTTGACGAGGATGATATTTCATCAATCGTTGCAAAATGGACGGGAATTCCAGTTAACAAATTAATGGAAGAAGAATCCAAAAAACTTATCGGTATGGAAGAAGTTATGCACAAGCGGGTTGTCGGGCAGGATGAGGCGGTTGTAAAAATTGCAAATGCAATTCGTCTGTCGCGTTCGGGCTTGCGCGATCCGAAACGTCCTATCGGAACATTTTTCTTTGCAGGGCCTACAGGGGTTGGTAAAACCGAACTCGGTAAAACACTTGCAGATATTTTGTTCAACGATGAAGATGCACTTGTCCGTATTGATATGTCAGAATTTATGGAAAAAGCTTCTATTTCAAGGTTGGTCGGTGCTACTGCGGGTTATGTAGGATACGAAGAAGGCGGACAATTGACAGAGGCTGTCAGACGCAAACCTTATTCGGTTGTTTTGTTTGATGAAGTTGAAAAAGCGCATCCTGATGTGTTTAATTTGATGCTTCAAGTCTTTGATGACGGCAGATTAACAGACGGTCAGGGAAGATTGGTCGATTTTAAAAATACCGTAATTATTATGACATCAAACATTGCAAGTGACGTAATTCTTGATGAAAACATGTCTGCCGACGAAAAACAAAAGAATTTAAACCTTGCATTGCGTGAAAAATTTAAACCGGAATTTTTGAATCGTATTGATGAAATTGTAATGTTCAAACCTTTAACACTTAATGAATTAAAGGTTATTGTAGACATTCAAACATCATCATTGAAAAAACGTCTTGCGGATCAGGAAATTGAACTTGAAATTACTGAAAACGCAAAAAACTTCCTTGCAGATGAAGGTTATGAACCTCTATACGGTGCAAGACCTTTAAGACGTGTAATAAGACAGTTTGTAGAAATCCCAATGTCAATGAAAATTTTAGAAGGTGAATTTGCAAAAGGTGACAAAATCAAGTTAGATGTAGAAAATAATAATTTAGTTTTTGTAAAGGGTTGATATTAGACTTCAAAAGCGTTATAATGTATAAAAAGGGAGTTGAAAAATGACACGTATGAAAACTATTAATACACAATGGTTACAGAGCTTCGGGGGGGGGGCATCTCGTAGCAAGCGTAGCCGCTTGACCCGTCACATTGGGTTTTGGAAAAATTTTAACGATGGTTTCACTCTAGCTGAAATGATGGTAGTCTTGCTCATCATGAGTATCGTACTAGCCTGTTTAGCCCCAGCTATGACTACCAAGATGAAAGCCGATCAAAATATTCAAACCTCACCTTGGAAATGGGTTCAGCAGGGTGGCGGTCGCAATCTGGATGCGTATTTTGGCAACGGTAATTTGCAAATGGCACATATTGGTCAAACCCAGCGTGCGGCTGCCGATAATGCTAAATTGGTAATTAATAATAGTGATTTTGATAATTTGCTCTTATTTAAGAACGGTGATAATGTTCTGGGACATTTACGTATAAATAGTGAAGGTTTAAATCTTGGCACAGAAAATATTCAAGCTATAACTATAGGTCATAATGTAGACGGAGGTTTTGGCAGTGTAGCTATTGGTTCTAATATAATGACTCATGTAGATCAACATAATGCACCAAGCGGTCATTATAATGTCGCTTTAGGTGTGAATGCTTTGAGTGCAAATACTCTCGGTCACTGGAGTGAAGCTATCGGTTGGGGTGCATTGGCTTCTAATACAACAGGTGGTCAAAATGTTGCAGTTGGTGTATCCTCATTGTCAGGCAATACAACAGGTAATAACAATACCGTTTTGGGTACAAGAGCCGGAAGTGGCAATACCACAGGGAGCAACAACGTAATCATAGGCCATGAAGCCAATAATAATGCAGTATCCGATAAGAGTAATCTTGTTGTTATAGGTTCAGGAGCATCGGGGAGTGCTAATAATGCTATTGCTATAGGAGCAGGTGTCACAGGAGAAGGAGAGAATTCCGTAGCAATCGGTTCTGAAGCTTCAGCTTCTACTAAAGAAGGTATAGCTATTGGTTATAAAAGTAAAGCTAATGATGTAGGTTTAATTGCTATTGGTTCAAATACATTATCAAATAATACAACTGGCGGATGTAATACAGCTATAGGTTCTGAATCATTATTAGAAAATACAACCGGTACATATAATACAGCTGTTGGTATGTATTCTTCCGGATATAATACAACAGGTAATATGAATACCGCAGTCGGTTATAAAGCTTTGTATAGAAGCACAACAGGTGACGCTAATACTGCAGTCGGTTATCTTACACTTGATATGAATACAACAGGTAATATGAATACCGCAGTCGGTTATAAAGCTTTGTATAGAAGCACAACAGGTGAAGCTAATACTGCAGTCGGTTATCTTACACTTGATATGAATACAACAGGTAAAAATAATACTGCTATTGGTAAATGGGCATTATTTAGCAATGGGTCAGGTTCAAATAATACTGCTATTGGAAAAAGTGCTTGCTATTATGTATCCGGAAGTAATAAAACCTGTATCGGTGCAGGTTCCGGACCTTCTTCCGGTCAGACAATTGGAACAAATTCTGCTAATATAGTATTCCTTGGAACAGCAGATTCTACTGTTTATATTCCCGGAAAATTAGTTGTAGGAAAGCATGTATTTTTGAATTCTTCAGAAGGTGCAACTGTTTTACGTCCTGCAAATAGTAGAGGTGGCTTAGTTGTATTACGACAAGGTGATAATAAAGGCGGCGATGATAATATGAGGGGATATCCTACAGATATAAATTCTACTGAACAAGGGTGGTATAATACATATTCCGACCGTCGTTTGAAATATGTCGGTAAAGAAAACACTGACGGGCTTGCAAAACTTCGTCAATTAAAAATCTTTAATTACACTTTCAAAAAAGATGAAAAGAAAACTCCGCGCGTTGGTGTTATGGCACAGGATTTGCAAAAAGTATTCCCGAACGCAGTCAAAAAAGGTGCTGACGGCTTCTTAACTATTCGTATGGAAGATATGTTCTATGCTGTAATCAATGCGATAAAAGAACTTGATGCAAGAGTTACGGCGTTAGAAAAAGAAAATAAAATGTTAAAAGAGCAAAATAAGGCTTTAGATGCCAGATTGAAGGCTCTTGAAGCAAAAATAAAATAATAGTTTTAAGCTCCCTGAAGGGAGCTTTTTTATTAACCCCATGAAAACATGGATATAGTTTTATTCATGCAGAAGCGTGGACTTTTCAAACTTTTTAAATGAGTTATACTGAAAATGTGGTTAAGGTTCACGCTCTAAGATGGCAAAACCGTTTACCATACAGTCAGGGGATGATATGGGGTATATTCATTGCTGTGGCGCTTTACACAAAACAAAGTCGTTTTGTCTTGTTCCGCAGGAAAATTTTTTGATGTGCGAATTGGATTATCTGCCTAAATGCCCTGTATGCGGACATACAGTTGTTCAGCTTACACGGATTGATAAGGATGATAATATTTCGGTTGTCAGAAAGATTAATAAAAAAGCTAGAGAATTCTTTATAAAATTAAAAAAATTTATATTATTTGAAGAAAAACCTATTAATTATAACAGAGTTAATTCAGGAAGTTTTTATTTAAATTATAACGAATTCGGTGTAAAAAAAAGATGCTATTCTAATCTGAAAGCCTTGAAAATAGGGCTTAGAGAGAATAAAGATTTAAAACTCAATCCTTAAAATTATCTTACTCTTTAGAGGGCGGATTATCCGCCCTTTTCTTTAAAGGAAATATTATGAATGATTTTTATATATTTTTTAGTATGCTTATCATAGAAAAATGAAATAAAAAGGAATTATAGAATGGCACTATCTCCAAAGGAAGTACAAGTACTTACTTTGACTGCTTTGGGTTATTCTGATAAAGAAATAGGTGTGAAGTTGAATATTGCATATGGTACCGTAAGAAACCATATTGATAAAATTGTTTTGAAACTGCACGCGCAAAACAGAACCCACGCGGTCATGATATATAAGTTATTAAATAAAAATTGGTTAGAGGAATATCATGAAACGTATCGTAATTCATTGGACAGCGGGAGGGTATTATCCTACAGATTATGAAAAAGAGCATTATCATTTTCTAGTAGATAAAGACGGAGTTGTTCATAACGGAAAATTTAAACCTGAGGATAACGAGGTTTGTAAGGTTGGAAAATATGCCGCACACACAGGCGGCGGAAATACCGGAAGCATTGGTGTGGCTATTTGTGCTATGGCAGGGTTTAAGAACCGAAATTGTATCGGAAGTTATCCTATACTTAAAAAACAATTTGAAAGTACAATGGAGCTTTGCGCACAGCTTGCAGGAAAATATAAAATAGAAATTACCCCGCAAACAATAATGACTCATTATGAATTTGGGATAAAAAATCCTAAAACCTCCAGTGCCGGAAAAATTGATATAATCTTTATTCCGCCTTATTCTTGGGTTGCTCAAGGCGAGGTTGGAAGTTTTATTCGTTCAAAAATTAAGTGGTATAAATTAAGGGGAAAATAATATGGAAACAGCTTATTACAATCTGGCAGGCGGGATTAATCAGGCACTGACAAAAACAGAACTTGGCATTGATACTAAAAAGGTTTATTGGGCGGATTCGCAAAATGTCGAAATATTTCAAAACAGAGGAATTGTCAAACAAAATGGCAATTCTTTGTTTTTGGATATCAATGAAGAAATTACCGGACTTTCTGAAATGTCTGCTTATGACAAGTGTAAACTTGTTATTACAACAGTGTCGGGAAAAGTTTATATTCATGATGAGTCAAAAGGTCTGACAACTGAAGTTAATAAAACGCTTACGGGAAAATCTCCGAAATTTTTAAATTTCTTAAACGGTACTCTTATAATGAGTGAAAGTGACGGTTTATTTTATATAAAAAATAATGCCGCTTATGATGTTGTAGATTGCAATTTAAAAGAGTTGAACGGTGATGTCATTGTCAATGGTGAATTTGCTGTTTATAAAGGCAGGGTATGGGTTGCAAAAGATGCGACAATTTACTATTCGGCGCTGGGAACTTATGATAATTTTACCGAAGAAGGAGATGCCGGATATATTAACGAATTCCATACCGATACAGGTTCAATTACTGCATTGAAACCTTATAAAGATTATCTTGCAGTTTATAAAAAAGACAGTGTGTATCTTTTGACAGGAACATCTCCTGATGATTTCGCAATTGTACCGTTTGCGGATAAAGGGGCTGTCGGCTCGGGGGCAATTGTCAATATTGAAAATAAACAGTATTTTTTGAGCAATGGAATTTTTGCCCTTGAACAGGTTGGAGAACTTAATCAAATTCAGTTGGGAAGTGAAATTTCTTTAAAAATTAAGTCAGAATTTTCATCTTTTATGAACTTGGAGAAGGCTATAGGTCTTCATTATGAAAAGAAAAACCAGATTTGGTATTTCTTCCCGTATAACGGAAATGATTATTTAAATACTGTTTGGATAAATGACTACGTCAATAAATCTTGGTATAAACGTGTAATTCCGCAAAACATTATTACGGCTTGTGTTTATGACGGGTATATTTTTACCGCAGACAAGAGCGGGAAGATATATAAAGAAGATTTTGGAACAACTTTCAACGGTAGTCCGATTAAATTCATGTGGAAATCTCCATTTCTGGCGATAACTTCACCGCACCACAGGAAAATGATTGATGAATTTTATTTTCTTTTGGATACGGAATATGATAATGATTTTGATTTTTCTGTTTATAAGGATTATGACAGCGAATATTCTGATGATATTGAAAGGATTTATTCAATTCATCAAGAACATTTAATCTGGGCTGATGATAATACACCTGAGGGTATGCCTTGTCATTGGACACTTGATAATGCATCAGTTCCTGTGTGGTCTATAAATAAGGACACTATGGAAAAAGCTGAAATTTCGGAATCAAATTATTCAATACAGCTTTGTATTCAGGGAGACGGGATTACGCAATCCTGTGCGATTATAGGTTTGCAATTCAGAGAAATCTATAACGATGATTAAAAACACCACTCATATAATTTAGTAATGAAAAAGAAAGGAAAAGAAAAATGGCAGACGAAACACCATCAACACCAACAACAACTACTACATCTACAAATGCTTATTCGGCATTTATTCCTGAAATTTGGAGCCAAAAGTTAAACAATATTTTAGAAAAAGAATGTGTAATGCTTCAATGTGTTAACAGAAATTGGGAAGGCGAAATTAGAAATCAGGGTGATAAAGTAAAAATTATTACTCCGGCAGAAGTTTCTATTTCAACTTTGGGCAGTGATTCAATTTCTTACAGCGAATTAGAACCGACTTCAATGGATTTGGTTATCGACCAGAAAAAATTCTTTGCGTTCAAAATTAATGATGTTGCTCAGGTTCAGGCAAACTCAGACATTATGGAAGCTCATCTTAAAAATGCTAAAAAAGCTATTGAAGAAGTTCAAGATGCTTACCTTTTATCAATGCATGCAAATGTTGCAACAGGCAATGTTGTAGGTTCTGATACAACTCCTGTTTCTCTTGATAAATCTACAATTTACTCTCAATTTGTAAAACTTGCATTATGTTTGAAAAATTCAGATGCGGTATCAACAGGAGTAAGACCATGGGTAGTTATTAACCCGACAATTGAATCATATTTGCTTCAAAGTACTGAATTTATCGGTGCGCACAATGTAGCCGATGAAACATTAAGAGAAGGCGCAATCGGCAGAATTGCAGGCATGGACGTTTTAGTAAGCACTAACCTAACAGCAGTTGACGGCAAATTCTATGTACTTGCAGGTACAAATGAAGCAATCACTTTCGCTTCACAATTAGCTAAAATTGAATCTTTGCGTGACAAAGACAGCTTCTCTGATTTGGTTAGAGGCTTGTATTTATACGGAGCAAAAACCGTTCAGCCTAAAGCGTTAGCGAAAATGGTCGTAAGCAAACCGACTGCATAGGAGGTTAAATGCTTAACAATTTAAGAATAAAAATAAAGGAGCTTGCAAAATCAGCTGTTGTTATGGCTGAGGAAACTCTTGGAAGCTGTAAAGGACAGCAGAAGAAGAAAATGGCAGTAGAATATATTACCAAATATATTCCTGTGCCTGCTCCTTTCAAACTGCTTGTTTCATTGTTATTATCGTCTTTTATTGATGATGCGGTGGAATTTGCGGTTCAATATATGGAGGCAGAAAAATATGAATAATATCGAAAATATTTCATCTCAAGCCGATAATCAAAATCCGGCAATTGTTGATGAAGCTCAAAGCATTAAGCAGAGAGTTATTCAAGATGTTAAATTAATTGAAAACCTTGTACAAACAGGAGCTATGACACAAGAGCAAGGACACAATTTAGTGAATTACATTACTCAAAAGGCGTTTGAAAAGTACAACACAGCTCAAAATGTCCAAACTCCTCAACCGGTACAGCCGAAAGTTATGCCAACTCCTGAATTCTTTAATCAGGATGGTAGAATTGATGTTTTTGATTATTTGAAACAGGCAAATGTCGATTTTGATGATGATGAAATCTCAAAAATATCAGCATTAGTGGAAAAAATCGAAAATTCCGCAGTCGATAAATATTTGAGAGCACAAGAACACGAAAAAACATTAAACAGCGAAAACGAATCCGCAAAACAAAGATTGCGTGCAAATGCACAAAATTCAGTTTCTGACGGTGCACAAAATTTGGTTTTTACTCGTGAACAAATCGGTAAAATGAGTGGTGCTGAATTTGCTAAGCACGAACGTGCGATTATGGACCAGTTGAGAAAAGGGCTTATAAAATAGCAAATTCTAAAAAATCTTTTGGGAAAGAGCAGTCTTTTTAGGCTGTTCTTTCTTGAAAGTGGAAAGGGTAAAAAACGGAGGCTTTAGCCTCTGGCGGGAGTATAAAAAGTCGAACCAATGTCGGCGGAAAGGGTGAAAAGAATGAACTATCTTGAACTTGTAAATAAATGTTTGGTAGAGCTTAATTATAAACAGGTTAATGCGTTTGCTGAGCTTACCAAAAACGATCATAAAAAACTAAAAAATATTATCAATGTATTAAATGCCGAGATTTGTAATTCTGACAGGTGGAATTTTTTACAGCGCAAAACAGAGTTAACTCTGCCTAAAAATACCTGCGAACTTGAAAATACAATTGACGGCAGAATAGAAGCACTTATTGCTGACGGGGTTAAATTTGATTATTATGAAGATTTTGAGAAATTTTTTGTTAATTCTCAACCTCAAAATACTTATAGTTTGTATAATGATAAGATTTTACTGCCAATGTTTAGTAAAGAGAAAAAGATAGAAGTTCTTTATTATACAAAAAATTGTGCAAAATCATCTGACAACAAGGAAAAATTTGCGCTGGAAGATGCAGAGGATACATCGCTTATTCCTGAGCCGTTTGTTGAACCGTTACTGGTTTATGGAGCATGTATGCGTTTGAAAGGCAACCCTCAGCATGTTCGCTTCAGTTACTGGATGAGCATGTATAAAGATGCTTTAGCAAATATGCGTTCAAAAATTTGCCCGAGTATTGATGAAACGCCGTCGGTTAGAATGTATCGAAGGTAATTTTCTCGTATCTCCCGCTCGCATTAAACGGTAGCGCTCACAATCAAATCTAAAATGCGATATCAAAATCTGTAAAATTTATACAATGCCCAATGTGGCGGGTCGAGCGGCACGCTCGCAAAAAAAACAGGAAGTTTAAAATTCATTTTCCCCTCCTGTTAAGATTTACACTAGCCGAAATATAAATAGCATGATTATTATACAATTTATTTTCAGAAAATACAAATAATACAAAGAATTGTTAAGAAAAGTACATAAATGAAACAACTAACTCAACAACAGAAAAAATTCGTAACAGAATATATAAAGACCTTAAATGGTGAGCTTTCGGCGCAAAAAGCCGGTTATAAATCCAAAGATTTGAAAACAACAGCATCTGAACTTTTGTCAAATGAGAATGTAATAAAAGAAATCAGATTGCAATTGAAAACTCAAATTTCTTCACTTCGTGTTAACAAGGGTTATGTGATACAAAAATTATTGCAAATTGCCGAATTTTCACTTGAAGAAGAAGATATTTTGGATAAAGAGGGTTGCTTAACCGGTAAGAAGAAACTTCGTGATACCTCAGCCGGCTTGAAAGCTCTTGAAAGTCTTTGCAAATACCTTGGATTTTATACGGATAAGCCCGAGGAAAATTACAAACAGGCAAAAATTATTACAATTTCTAACCTTGACGATAGTAAGATATAGATATATTATGAGTTCATGAAAAAGTTTTTGTTATTATTAATATGTCTAATATTTTGTCCGTTAGTGTTTGGTGAAGAGATACCACCAAATGGATGCGGTTATGAACTTACTAGAGAAACCAATCCTATATATTGGGGTTATATGGAAGCTTATGGCGCTAAGTTGAAAGAAGCCTTGGAAGCAAAAAAGATGTTTCGACTTCGAGGCATGGGTGCATCATACAGATTTTTCTTAACTCGTGATGGCGAAATCAAGGATATGGAGATATCAACTTATCAAAATAAATATTTTAATGAAAAAGTAAAAGAGATAATATTATCCGTTGAGCCGTTGCCGTTTCGCGAAGGTATGAATGTGGATGAAATGCAATTTAGTGTGTACTTGGGCTATGAACGTTATGATGAAATAGATGTGGGTATAGGCAGTTCATTTAGAAATAATAAAGATATATTTCAAATTTCAGTAACAACAAGGAAATAATAAATAAAATTATATTAATAAAACCGCTTTTTGAAAGCGGTTTTATTGTAATGAAAAAAAGGAGGTATAAATGGCACAAATTAGTGCAAATGAGTACAAAGAATTATGTGCTCAGGCAAATGATATGATGAAAAAGCCTAAAGGGTAAAGGGGGGAACGAACGATTGATGATATTCACTTTGTTCCCTCTCCTAGGGAGAGGGTTAGGGAGAGGGTTTTATTATGTAATTTTGTTTAATAGAAAGTCGAACCAATATCGGCGGAAAGGGTAAAAGGGGGAGCGTAAGCGACTAACCAAAGAATAATAAGTCCGACTAAAATCGGCAGAAAGGGTAAAAAAATGAAAAACAACGATGCAGAACAGATGCTTTTGAACAACGCATCTTTAGACGATTTGATTAAAATGAAAATCGAAAAAGAATTTATGGCGGATTTGGAAAAAGCAAAACAAAAACCGCACAAAAAAGTTTACACAGAGATTAAAGAGCTCCCAAGAGAGATGATTTTTTCAAAAAATTCTGTTTACAGGTATTTCAACAGAAATACAAAATGTGAAAGTTTTATCAACGGTATTCAGGCAGAAGCTTTGATAGGACTTCAAAACAGTGTCAGACAAAGCATGCTGAAAGGTGAATTGAGCGCTTTTACAACAGATGATGCGTATGTGAAATTTGAAAAGGCGGAATTTTAAAAGATGCCGAAATTTTTACATCCGTTTGAGAAACCTGCTTATTTTGAGCAGGCTTTATTTTTATACATAAAATATTCGAAATTTTTGGATGACGATTATGCGCAAAACGGTTTGCCGATTTTTGATTATTTTGTAAATCTTATAAACAACTCTTTGTTTTTTGTAATTGTCGAGGGTGATTTTGTGAGTGGGTTTGTTTATCTCGACAATTTTAGGGGCAATGATGAAAAACTGCACAGTGCAGAACTTACAACTTGTTTTGATAAACGCTTTTGGGGTGATTACACAAAAATTTGCGCGCGGATTTTTCTTGAACATTGCTTTGAAAAATACAGGTTTGAAAAGATTAAGGCGCTCGTTTATCCTGAAAATTTTCGGGTAAAAACTTTATTAAAATCAGTTGGGTTTGAAAAAGAAGCTCTACTGAGAGGTGAAACTTTAAGAAATAACAAATTGCAGGATATTGAAGTGTATTCCTGCAGAAATAAAGAAAGGGATAAAAATGTATATTGAAGCAGAAGATTTAACACAAAATCTATCAGATATTGATGAGAAATTTCTTGTTAGCAGTATTGTTGAAAAATACGACAAATTTAATGATCAAAGGAGTTTACAGCTTACGGATATGAAACTTATCAGAGATGCGATTTATAACTCTGATGTGCCGAAAATTAACGGCTGGGACAGCAGAATAGAACTCCCCGATATTTATGAACTTGCACAGACTTTAAAATCTCATATCAGTGAGAATTTATATTCTCACCCTGATGCAATGTTTGATGTTTCGGGAACTACCCCGCAGACGCAAAGTTTTGCAAACAGACAGAAAGCAATGCTTGTAAATACTTTTGAGCAAATGAATATTGAAGATGAGATTGAAAAAGTTATTGACGGAATTGTTGAAACGGGCGAGGCAACGCTTTTTGTCGGCTGGGAAACAAAGATTAAGTCTGTAAGACGTGTTAAAACAAAAGAAGAACAGGAATTATATCCAGATAAAAATAATTTTATTCTTGATGATAAAGTGATTTACGACAACGCAAAAGTTAAACATATTAAGTCAGAGGATTTTGTGTTTGACAAATACAATCGCGATAACTGGGATAAGTGTGCAAAAATTTACAGAACTTATGTAACGCTTGATGAAGTGTTTTCTGATAAATCAAATAATTTGTTAGATGAAAGAAAATTGGAAATTTTGAAAGGAGTGGTGGCAGGTAAAAAATACAAAAACAGTGAAAATTATGGAATTGACGGTAATAAATTGGAGATTTTGGAATTTTGGGGAGATATTGAGCTTGCAGACGGGAAATTGTTGAAAAACAGATTAATTACAGTTGCGGGCAGACGTGAAATTATCCGCTGTGAAGTTAATCCCTTTGTAATAAATCCGTTTATCCATGCAAATATAATTGAATCACCTCAGACAGGCAGAGGTATTTCGCCTTTGCGTGTTGCGTTGATTTTGAACAGTCTTGCATCTACGATTTTGAACAAACAAATTGATGCACTTGCTTTAATGATGAATCCTCCTTATCTTGCGCCAAAAGGATGTTTTAAAGGTCAACAGGATGTAAGACCGGGCAAAATCATTGAATATGATTCAGCATTAATGCCGACAGCTCCAATGCCTTTAAGCTTTGATAAAGCAATGGTCGGCTGGGATTTCTTGAATTACTTCAAATCTACGATTGAAAGCGCAACCGGAATTTTCAAAAACATGGCAGGAAACCTTCAATCTGCCGAACGTACCGCAACTGAGCTTAATTACTCAGTGAGCGGTCAGGAAGCTCGGTTGAACATGATTTTAGATGCAATTAACCGTAAAATTATTGTTCCTATGGTTGAAAAAACTGCTGAAATTATTTCATACTTCAAGCTTGGCAGAGAGTTAATCGGGGTTAATGACCACGGGAAAACTTGTTTTCTTGAAGTTGATGATGAAGTCAGAAATGCCAATTATGTTTACCGTTACGGTGACAGGAAAGCCTCATTTGAGCGTAAACTTCGCTTAAAAGAGTTGTTTGAAGTCGTCCGTTCTTTTGCACAAGTTCCTGAAGTAGAAGAGCGTATAGATTGGTTAGAATGCTTCAAATTCGCACTGGAACAATACGGAATAGAAAACGCGAATAATTTTTTGTTGGATGATGAAAATAATCAAAAGAACTATATGCAAAATTAAAATTTGTGTATATAATATTAAAATGAAAAAGATTATTTTATTACTCATTTTAATAGCAATTGTTGGTACGCATGTTTATGAGAATCGCAAAGACAGATTGTTATCTAAGTTTGTATATTATGCTTTGCAACATGAAGATGTTGTATTCGAGACGGATATAGAAAATGCCGAATATGCTTGTACTTTTGGTTCTTTGTATAGTATTAACCATATAAAGCCAGAATTACAAGCAATAAAAGCTCAATATAATCCATTTATATGGACCGGTTATTATAAACATAGGTGTGGTAGTGAAGGAATATCAGCTATAATAGCAGTAAGGAAAGATCATTCATTATTTATGACTTATTTGGACGGTGAAAATGTTGAGTATACCAACAGGATTACTTATGATTATAAACGTTGCAATAAAGTTGATTATTTACATTATAAAATAAAAAATAAAAAATTATATATTACGCGAAAGTCACCTGATTAACAGGTGGCTTTTTTAAAGGAAGGAAAAATATTATGACAATAAAAAAATACAGAGCACCAAAATGTTTTGAAGAAAAAGCAGAGCAATATGGATATAAGTATGATCTAAAAGCAGGGACTCAAAGACGTGGAATGGATGATGAAATTGATGCCTTTAGACATGCATATATGCAGGCTCATATGACAATTGAGTATGGTAAAGATATTGCTAAAGTTATTGGGAATATTTATGAAAAGTGGGGTGATTATACGGAGTCACAAAATGCAAAACAGCGTAATATGGATTTATGGAATAACGAAATTGGCAGGCAAATAGGCGAAGAAATTAAAAATGAAACAAGTCATTTACCGGATTTGACTACTCAAAAAATGTATGAAGATATGATTGCCGAAAAAATCTATCAAAGAATTCAAAATGGAGATATGATAACAGAACCTCAAAAAGATAAAAGAATATATGAAGAAAAAGGTCAGCCAACCGGTGGTGCATCCCAAGTTGAACCATTTACCCGAGAGCAGATTGGTCGCATGAAATCTGATGAGTTTGCTCAAAATGAAAAGGCAATAAGAGAACAATGGGGCAAAATAGGTATTCCAAGTGAACGGGATTTGCCTAAAGAAAGTAAAAAATCGGCTTCAAAATCAAACGATTCAAATGATACAAACGGTAACTGGGTAACAATTAACGGTAATCACGTATTGATTAAAGATTGATTTGATGTTAACGGGGGAGTTATGTTATATAAATTATTAAAAGCACAGCGGGAATTTTTGGAAATTCCGCATAATTACAGTTTGGATGTGGCGGTTTATCAAGGGGGATACGGTTCGGGAAAAACTTTTTCGGGCTCTCTTTTAGGAATTCTACTTGCCGTAAAATTCCCCGGAGTTCGAGGGCTTGTCGGAGCACAGACTTACACACTTGTCAGAGATACAACTTTACAGACCTATTTTGAACATCTTGAAAATTTTGGGTTTGTGGAAGGGGTTGATTATGATTGGTCATCATCTTTGCAAAAAATTACGTTCAAAAACGGTTCGGAAATTCTTTTCAGGCACTTTGACGAACCTAACAAATTAAAATCTTTAAACTTGGGGTTTGTAGAAATTGAGGAAATGTCAGATGTGCCTTATGACACTTTTAAGGTTCTTTTAAGTCGTATGCGTCAGCGTGTAAGAAAAGATTGGAAAGGCTTCAGGCATAGAATTTTTGGTCACACAAACCCTGAAATGCAGAGAGGATGGGTTTATAAAACTTTTGTTGAAAATCCCGCACCGAATTACAGGCTTATTTCTGCACCGACTACTCAAAATATTTATCTTCCTGACGGTTTCTGTGATGAACTTAAAAAAATTTATGATGAACAATATTATAACATTTTTGTACTTGCCAAAAATGGGGAATACAATAATGGTCTTGTGATAAAAGATTTTACGGACGATAATGTAAAAGATATTGCCTATCAGCCGGAAATGGATTTGCATATTTCCTGTGACTTTAACGTTGATCCGATGTGCTGGGTTTTTGCACATAAAACAGATGATAAAGTATTTTATTTTGATGAAATTGCAATGGAAAATACTACGACCGCAAAAGCATGTGATGAATTTTTGCACCGTTATCCCTGCCACAAAGGCAAAGTTATTGTAAACGGTGATGCCTCAGGCGATAACAGAAGCTGTACAAGTGAGTATACAAATTACGTAATTATAAAGAAAAAACTTCTCCAATACGGCTACGATGCCGAAATTCAGATTAAAGCTTTCAATCCGCCTATCAAAAACAGGATTATGGCATTTAATTCAAAAGTCCGTTCTGCAGATGGTGAAGTATGTCTTTTTGTCGATAAAAAATGTGAGAAACTTCTTTATAATATATATAATCTGCGGTATCGCGAAGGCTCATCAAAGATTGATATTCCGACATACAGTCAGATTAAGCAGTCTAAGGAATTAAAATTCTTGTCACACCCTATGGATGCGGCATCTTACCTTGTGGATTTTTATTGGCCGATAACTTTGTAGAGGAAAAATTATGGAACATTTTATTGAATATTCTCCAATTATTGTTGTTGTGTTGGTATTTTTTATTCAGCAGAAAATCTTTGTAACACCTGAACAATTAGAGAAAAAACACCGAGAAATTATGGAAGAAATTGAAGAAAAGTTTGTAAGTCTGAATAGCTTTAAAGATTTAAAAGAACAGTTCAGTGAAGTTAAAGATAAAATTGATAAAATTTATGACCTTCTGATAGACTTGAAATAATGTTAACTAATGTTACAAAAATCCCATATTTTTTTAAAGTTTGAAGCAATAATGCCGTATATATGAATAGAGTTACTAAATTTGAAAGGAAAATCATGGGACTGGCGGCTTCACAAGCAAGATTTTTAGCCATAACATCACGAAAGATGAACTGTGAATTTCAGTCTATGCAGATTGCACAGCAAAAACTTTCTGTTACCCGTGATTTGCAAAAAGCAGCACAGGATTATCAAAATAATTTGACTGCTACCAAACTTGTTTGGGAAGATATGGATGAAAATACGTATGATTTAACGTATGATATGATGATGACTCCAACTGCAATTAACCAGTATGATCCGTATCTTGTAACTGACAGCAGAGGTAAAATTGTATTAACTAAAAGTATGTTTAATGCTGCTTTAGCTGCAGGTATTATTAACGAAAATGGTGATCCTGTAGTTTCAGCAAAACATCCTTCACAAGATGGTAGAAATGAGTTTATTAATGCATTAGGCGCAAATGGTGGTATAAGCGGTACTAATGCTAATATCGTGCTTAACAATACAAGATTAGGTTACACAAATTCAGGTATTGGCGGCGAAATATATGATAAATCAATTGCAAACGGCTTGAATACATATACGTTTATTAATTATATGAAAAATGCGAAAGATGAAAATGGCAATCTTGCATATAATATGACTTTAGAGAGCCTGTTTGCATCATCTACAAATCCAGAAGGCTTAGTTACAACAACTTCTCTTGATAATACAGTGCCTCAATATGTTATTACAAAAAATGGCAGTGCGCTTACTGCAGATGAATTGAAAAACCTTAACCTTGGTGAAATACTTTCAGGCAGATATGAATTGTCTGCAAAACAGGGTGTTGGAGCTGATTTAGCTACTGAAGGTAAAAAAATATTGGATGAAATGGCTAAGGTGCTTGGTCTTGGAGCTGATCCGAACGATTTTAAAGGGTTAAATGTTGATGATGAAGCTAAAGCTGCATTGGATAAAGCAATGGAATTTACAGAAGCTGACTGTTTGCAGAAAACGCAGGGGGTTGGCAACGGAATTTTAACTAACGTCGCAAATAAATCGCATAATTATAACTGCATCACCAGCGGCAGCAATTTTGCATCTATAAGTTTGACAAATATGTTAAAATCATATTTAACAAATTTTGCAATTATGCTTGATGGTTGGGGCGAAACACCATTTGTTATCAAAGATAAAGTATCTGAAAGTGTATATACAACTAATGATTTGAATTACTATTTCGTTTGTAAAAATGAAGGTGCAATGACAAATCAAGAAGATTTGGTAACAGATTTCTATAATATGTTGTATAACCAGATTTGTATGAACGGTGCATGTACTGATAAAACAAAAACAGAATTGGCAATAACAGACAGTAATTATCTTGCACATGCATTGAAAAATGGTCAGTTATTTATTTCATCATTGAATAATGACGGATATTTCTATCAAGGACCATATACTCTTAACGGGCATGTTGCAGAAGTTCCTGATGAAAATGCTATTGCTCAGGCAGAGCTTGAATATAATGTTACTAAAAGTAAGCTGAACTATAAAGAAGAAACTCTTGAACTTCAAATGAAAAATCTTGATATGGAAATTTCAGCATTAACTACAGAGTTTGATACTGTTAAAAACCTTATAAGCAAAGGTGTTGAAAAAGTATTTACAATGTTCAGCAACTAAGTTATTTAATTTTCTTAACTAATTACTTGATTAACCTTTATTTTTGTGTTTTTATAGGTTTGGAATGAGGCAATTCCTCTTAGCCTTGTTCAAGGGCTTGGCAAATACGGCGCGGCTGCAGTGTGTGACAGGCTCGATGGTTACATAAAAATAAGGGAAAACAAAATGTTAAAAATCAGATTAAAAAGATTAGGTGCTAAAAAAGCTCCTACATACAGAATTATCGTTATTAATTCAACAACAAAACGTGAAGGCAGACCTGTTCAAGAATTAGGTCACTATAATCCAAAAACTAAAGTTATGAAATTAGACTTGGCTGCTGCTCAAGAATGGATTAAAAAAGGTGCTCAACCTACTGAAACAGTTGCTTACTTGATTAAAAACTGCAACGAAGACGGTACTTTGAACTACGTTAAAAAAGAAACAGTAAAACTTTCTAAAAAAGCTCAAGCTAAGGCTCAAGCTGAAGCTGAAGCAAAAGCAGCTGCAGAAGCTGCATCTGCTGAAGAAGCTCCTGCTGAAGCGTAAGAAATTATTTTACATAAAAAAGAAGCCGTTTTTAAAACGGCTTCTTTTTTTATTAATCATTATATTTGCTTATTTCAATAAAATAGTTTTCTAAAGCCAGATAGCCTTTATAAAGCTCGTTTGATATGCTGGCATAGCTTGTTGCAACTATAAATTTTAATTCTTTTGTTCTGATTTCCAATATTGCATCCGAATCTTTTTTTAATTTTTCATCGGCAGAAACTGCCCATTTCTGTAATAATTCCAATTCTTCATACATTTGTTTTACTGTTGTAAATTCAAGTGTATTGAAGTCGTATTTTGCTAAAAGAGCTTGTTCGGCTTTTGTAATTCTTGCCATAACAGCTTGAAATTTAAAAACACGTTTAATAATGACATAATTATCAGCCATTTTTCTGTGAGAATACGGGATTATATTTTTTGCTAACAGTGCTGCGTAAGAACGTGATGTAAAAACTTCATCCTCACGTGAGAATGCACTGCGTGACGTTAAGTCAAAATTTGATTTCTTTTCTATTAAATCTTCCGGCATTTCTACCTCCCTATTAATTCAATGATATGAAAAGCAAAGCTTATTGTCATGACATGTTGTCAAGATTTTTACATGATTTAACAAAAAAGAAACCGATTAAAAAATCGATTTCTTTTAAGCATATTTCTATGTGTGCAGTACCTATTCAGCAAGCTGCTGCATAATTTCAAAAGGTTTTTCTGCAACTTTCATAGTTGCTTCGTCAATGATACCTCTTTTTAATTCAGTGAAAGTTGCTTTTTTAGAGTTGAATTTTCTTTTCAAAAATTCATAAGAAACTTTCGGGTCACATTTGTCACCGCAAGTGAATAAATCAACTGCTGCATAACCCAATTCAGGCCAAGTGTGAATTGCTAAATGGCTTTCTGAAATAATTACAACGCCGGAAACGCCATAGGGGTTAAACATATGAAAACATTTTTGGACAATAGTTGCACCACATTCAAGGGCGGCATCCACCATGTACTTTTCTACTTTATCTAAACTATTCAATGTGTTTGGATCACATTCAAAAAATTCTGCTAAAACGTGCTGTCCTAAGTGGATTTCTTTTTTGCCGTTTTCCTGAAACGCTGTGAAAGGTGATGTTATTGCCAATTCATGTGCCTCCTATAAATGTATATTTTTTCTACCACGATAAACATATTACAATAAAAATCGGAAAATTTGTAATTTTTACACTTTAAATTTATTTTTTTACAAATCTTATCAAATTAATATGCCTGAAAGTAAGAAATATTGTATTATTCAAACGGGTAATTTTATTTAATATTTTTTAACATAAAGTGTTGTATTTTAAATTTTTTAAATATAAAATTTGGTTATGAATAAAATATTAGTCGTAGATGATGATTTGGCAATAAACGAACTTATAAAGGTGAACCTTGAATTATGCGGTTATAATGTTTGTCAGGCATATGACGGGGTTAAGGGGTTTGCAATGTGCAAACAGGAGATGCCCTCTCTTGTGGTGCTTGATGTTATGATGCCTGATGTTGACGGTTTTACGGTAGCACAGCGAATCAGAAAGAACGAGGCAACTAAAGATATTCCGATATTGATGTTAACAGCATTGTCGCAGATTAATGATAAGGTTAACGGGTTTAATATCGGTGTGGATGATTATCTTGTAAAACCTTTTGAAATGGAAGAATTGCAGGTTAGGGTTCGTGCGCTTTTAAAACGTACAAGACAGATTCCTGAGAGTGCATCTACAAGAGAACTTTTAACACTTGGTGAAATTACCCTTCTTCCCGAAACTTACAGTGTAAAAATCGGAGAAAAATCTGCTAAATTAACTCCGATTGAATTTGAAATATTTAATTTGTTGTTCCAAAACCATGGCAATATGGTTTCATCTGCCCAATTATTAAAAGATATTTGGGGATATTCACCTGATGATGACATTGAAACAATAAGGGTTCATATCCGCCATTTAAGAAGCAAAATAGGTAAAATTGCGAACGGTAAAAAGTACATTGAAACTATTTACGGTGGCGGATATAAATTAAATATTTAGATTATTGTCCAAAAACTCCTGAAAAGAATTTTTTTGCATTTTTAATAAATTTTTCAGAAATAATTGGTGTTTCTGATTTTGATTTTTGAGTTAACATAGCATAATCTTTGTCAGATTGCCCGAAAGCTTCTGCTAAGGCTTTGTGATATGCTTTTTTGTTGATTCTTATTTTTGGGGTTTTACCTGTAAATGATATTGCTTTTACTTCCATTTTAAATTTCCTTTCGTATGTATTAAAACGTGAAAAAAATTTTTTTGCTATTGTTCATAACCGAAATTTTTTAGTGACGATTGTTTTTTACGCCAGTCTTTTTCGACTTTAACTTCAAGTCCCAAGAATACTTTCTTTTCGACAATTTTTTCAAGTTCTAATCTTGCTTCCGTCCCGATTTTTTTGAGCAAAGAACCGCCTTTACCTATTAAAATTCCTTTTTGACTTTTTGTTTCGCAGTAAATTGTTGCATAAATTCTGTCAATGTCGTCGCTTTCCGTGTAACTTTCGATTTTTACGGCAACAGAGTGCGGTATTTCATCAGATGTGTTAATAAGAATTTTTTCTCTGATAATTTCTTCAGTCACATCACGCATAGTTTCTTCGGTTACAACATCTTCGGGGTATAAAAGTTCACCTTCGGGAAGGTTTTTGAAAATATTTTTCATTAAAGTGTCAATATTTCTGCCTGTTTTGGCGGAAATTTTTACGACAGGATAATTTTTTTCAAAAAGTGTTTTGTAGGTAATGAGATTTTCATCCACTTTTCCTGCTTTTTTTACTTTATCAACTTTGTTCATAACGATAATTACAGGAATATCAGTTTGTAAAATATTTTGAGCAATCCATTTATCGCCCTTTCCTGCCGGTTCAGAACCGTCTACTACAAAGAGGATTAAATCAGCATCGGGAACTGCAACTTTTGCTTCATCAAGCAAAAATTCACCGAGTTTGTTAAATGGTTTGTGAATTCCGGGTGTGTCAACAAACACAACCTGACCTTCGTCTGTTGTGTAAATACCTTTAATTCTTTTTCTTGTTGTTTGGGCCTTGTTGGTTGTAATTACTATCTTTTGACCGAGAATTTGATTTAAGAGAGTTGACTTGCCCGCATTGGGACGCCCGATTATTGCGCAAAATCCGCTTTTCATACTATTTGAATTTTTCCTATTTTTATTTATAATATTGCTGAATTGTAACATAAAAAACATAAACTGGCAATTTTTTCTATGTGCAAGTATTATATAAGTGGTATGGTAGTGAAAAAATCTAATTTAATCAGTATAGCTATATTACTCGGGCTTATGACGCCTGTGGTGTTTGCAGATAACGCAAACAGCCTTGTTCAGCTTGATTTGAAAAGAACTTCAAATGATGCGGTTAATGTAACGTTATTCACTACAAATACCTATAATGACAACGTTATGGTCAGAAAAAAATCTGACAATAAATATGTAATCCTTATCCCGAAAGTTCAAAGTTCGGGTTATAGTGCGTCTAATTTGAACGGTGTAAGAGATTTAGTATCAAATGTTGATGTTAAAACTGTTAATGACACCTCGGGCGGTTATACCAAAGTTACCCTGATTACTACCAAACCGCTTGAGATTAAAACATCAGCGAGATTGAGTGCTCCTGTGACTGCCGAACAGCGTGAAACTCAGACACTTATCGCTCAGGCTAATGCTGTTAAAAATACTATTTCCCGCCAAGATGTTCCGCCAAAGCTCCGTGAACAGAAAACCGAAGTTACTGTGAACAAGGCTCCTGCGGAAAAACCTGTCAAAAAGGCTGAGCCTAAAAAACAAGAGGTTAAAAAGCCTGAAATAAAACTTGTGGAAATTGACCCTGAAAAAATTCAAAGACAAGAAAGAAAATTACATCTTGAAGAAATGAAGCAGGAAGCTCGTCTTGAACAAAATATTCCCGAAGAACTTCCCGAACTTCCTGAAACTGTTGTAAATGAGGAACAGCCTGTTCAAGATATTCAGGAAATGCCTCAAAGACCGTCTGTAAAGCATAAAGCTAAAAAAGCAGGACTCGGATTGTTTGCTATTTTGGGTCTGTTTGCACTGCTCAGATTATTTAAGGGTTCCGTAAAAAATTATATTCCTCAGGAAACGTTTATCGACAGTGTGGTTCCGTCTGAACCCGAAATTGATACTGTCAGTGATATTGTTGATAACTCGGAACTTTCTTGGAAAGAAAAATATCAAATGTATCTTGATAAATCAGCAACTCCAGTATCGAGAGGAGAAAATAAAGGTAATTATATGTTTATTAAAACTCCGAATATCGAGAAAAAACGTGAAAGATTGGAAAGACTTGTTACAGAGCCTGTGTTTGATATTGTTGAACCCGAAATCGTTGAAAGTGAAGATGAAGTAATTTCAAAAACAATTAAGTTAAAAGCTTTTGGCAAACGCTCAAAATCATTGAAAATGACAAGTCGTGACAAGAGCAGATTTAGAAAATATGAAGTGGAAATTCCGCTTCATGAACAAAAGAATATTGAACTGGGAGAGTCTATGCTTCATTCAAATCCGAGAAGTTTTGCTGATGCAAACCTTAAGATTACAGATGTAGACAAAAAACGTATAAAATACGAACCAAAAGAATATATTATGTCATCAGTGGATGAATATTTCTCAATTTTGGATAAGGAACAGCCAAAAGTTACTGCACCGAAAGTAAGTGCTTCTAATCCGATTGCAAGACACAGAAATGAGAATAAATCATCTTACCTTAAAGGTTTGATTGTAAAATCAGGATTTAATATTGATGACAGCAAAGGTTTTTACCTTGTAAACAAAGACGGGCAAAATGCTTTAATCGGTAAAGTTAATGAGGAAGTTTTTGTGCTTAAAAGATTTGATAAAAACGTAACTTCTCCGATACAGGTAAGACACGATAAAGACAATGTTTATATGGTAAAAGCGGGTGATTTCAAATCACTTGTTGAAGTAAACGAAGATAAAATGGGCGTATTAATTGAGCTTTAGTAAAAAAATATTAACAGTAATAATGCTGGGAGCTTTTTTGTTGTGCGGATGTTCACAGAAAGATGAACGTACCGTGATTCAGTTTGCAAGTTGGGGGTCAAAATCCGAGGTTGAAATTATAAAACCTCTGCTTTCGGATTTTGAGAAACAAAATCCTGATATCAGGGTGGATTTTATGCATATTCCGCAAAATTATTTCCAGAAAATTCATCTGCTTTTTGCCTCAAATACCGCACCTGATGTTATTTTTATAAACAATTTGTATTTGCCTGTTTACGCGAATTTTTTGGAAGAATTCCCTAAGCGTCCCGAATATTATCCGCAGGCATTGGAGGCTTTGAGTTATAACGGGGAATTGTATGCAATTCCGCGCGATGTTTCAAATCTCGTAATCTTTTATAATAAAGATTTGTTTGATAAAAAAGGAGTTCCTTACCCTGCATCTGAGTGGACTTGTGAGGACTTTTTGAAAACAGCGCAACAGCTTACGGATGCTAATGTTTTTGGGGTTAGTTTTGAAGAAGATCCCCTGTTTTATCTGCCTTATTTAATGAGTAACGGTGGAGGTTTTTATGAGATGGAAAAACAGGAAAGCAAAGATGCAATACAGTTTTATGCAAACCTCCGAAAAAAATATCATGTTGCGCCATTAAAATCAGAAAGTGCAAGCGCTACAATGGGTCAAATGTTTTTGCAGGGACGTCTCGGGATGTATCTTTCGGGACACTGGATGGTGCCGAAATTGAGTGAGGATGCGGAGTTTTCGTGGGATGTTGCACAGTTTCCAAAAGGTACTAAAGGCAGTATTGTTCAAATGGATGCCTCAGGATGGGCTGTTTCCAAAAATTCTAAACATAAAACTGAGGCAATAAAGCTTGTTGATTTTCTTTCATCAAAAGAGAGCAGTGAAAAATTTAAAACAAGCGGACTTATTGTTTCTGCGCGAAAAGATGTCAAAGAAAGCTCAAAAGTGTTTGCAGACGCAATACAAACATCTGTTCCGACACCTGTAAAACCCGATTACAGAGAATTGCTAGATAAAATAAAAAAAGAAAATGAAGCTTTGTTTAATTAACATAAAATATGTAATAGTCTCCGACGGGTGCTACGCGCACGGCGGGCACTTTGTACCGACAAAGTGCCACAAAACTCGCCACGACGCTGCGTTCACTAATCAATAGTAACGCTCAACCAAAAACGAGTTAACTCGTACTCCGCACTCGAACAAAACTCGTTTTGATACTGTTTCGCTAACATTGATTGTTCACTACGCTATTGTGGCATAATAATCTGCACTTAATGAAACGACAGCAAAGCGAGTATTGTTTGAGCGCAGCGAGTTTACGAGCTTGGGTTGAATTTAGTGCAGATTAAACGGTTAGCGTGTTTCTCTTTCTTGTGCAGAGTTCTTTCTCTTTCCATCGCAAGAAAGAGAAAGAACTGCTGCTGCGGGGTGTGGGGATGCAGAGTCCCCACATACCAATTACATATATTATGAAAACATAAATATTTCCTTAAGATTTCACCAATTTTTCTTGTCCATGATATGATTAAACTAAAAGACACGGAGAGGAAAATTTTATAATGCTAAGTTTTTTATTAAAAATGTTGGGCGACCCTAACGAAAAAAAAGTTAAAAGTATAATGGGAATTATTGATCATATTAATGCTTTAGAACCGCAGTTTGAAGCAATGACTGATGACGAATTGCGCGCAAAAACGGATGAATTTAAGGAAATCTTGAGCAAACGCCCGACGTCAAAAGATTTTAAGACTGATAGAAAACTTGAAAAAGAAGCATTGGATAAAATCCTTCCTGAAGCTTTTGCAACTGTTCGTGAAGCAGGTAAACGCGTTTTGAATATGCGTCACTTTGATGTTCAGCTTGTCGGCGGATATTTCCTCCATAACGGTCATATTGCCGAAATGAGAACAGGTGAAGGTAAAACTCTTGTTGCGACTTTGCCTGCGTATTTGAATGCTTTGACAGGCAAAGGGGTTCACGTAATTACCGTAAACGATTACCTTGCAAAACGTGACAGCGAATGGATGGGTAAAATCTATAAATTCCTCGGACTTTCGGTTGGTGTAATTTTATCGGGTGGACGTACCGCTGAGGATTTTGCGGCAAAAAAAGCTGCTTATGACTGCGATATTACTTACGGTACAAACAACGAATTCGGGTTTGATTATTTGCGTGACAATATGGCGGGAAGCCTTGAAATGCTTGTTCAAAGGCCTTATAACTACGCGATTATCGACGAAGTTGACAGTATTTTGATTGACGAGGCAAGAACCCCTCTTATTATCAGCGGACGTCTTGAAAAATCAGCAGAAACTTACCAATTGATGGCAAAAGTTGCACCGCAGTTGGAAAAAGTTAAAGACTATGAAGTTGACGAAAAAAACAAAAACATAATTTTGACAGAAGATGGTATTGATAAAGCGCAGGAAATTATCGGTGTTCAAGATTTGTTTGATATTAACACTCAATATGCACATCACCTGTTGCAGGCATTAAAGGCAAAAGAACTGTTCGTTAAAGATACGGATTACGTAATCAAAAACGGCGAAATTATGATTGTTGACGAATTTACGGGGCGTTTGATGGAAGGCAGACGTTGGTCAGACGGACTTCATCAGGCGATTGAAGCGAAAGAAGGCGTTCAAATTCAAGATGAAACCCAAACTCTTGCAAGTATTACGTTCCAGAATTTGTTCAGACTTTACCCGAAATTATCTGGTATGACAGGTACAGCAATGACTGAGGAAGCAGAATTTGGCAAAATCTATAATCTTGAGGTTACGACAATTCCGACAAACAAACCTGATATCAGAATTAATTATCCTGACGTAATTTATAAAACAGAACGCGCAAAATATAATGCCGTTGTTGAAGATATTATCAAAATGCACGAGATTGGACGTCCTGTATTGGTTGGAACAATCAGTATCGAAAAATCCGAATATGTTTCTTACCTTTTGAAACAGCGCGGAATTCCTCACCACGTATTGAACGCAAAACACCATGAACGCGAAGCTTATATTATCGCGCAGGCTGGTCGTGTCGGTGCTGTTACCATTGCAACAAATATGGCAGGACGCGGAACGGATATTCTCTTAGGTGGTAATGCCGAATTTCTTGCAAAAGAAATGCTTGATAATAAAGGTATTACGGTGGAATCCGAAAACTACGAAACAGAAAAAGAACAGGCGCTTGCCGAGGCTCGCGCCATAACAGAAACGGAACACGCTAAAGTTGTTGAAGCAGGCGGACTTCACGTAATCGGTACGGAACGTCACGAATCACGCCGTATTGATAACCAGTTGAGAGGTCGTGCGGCACGTCAGGGCGACCCCGGATCTACAAGATTTTTCTTGTCTTTGGAAGATAATTTGATGAGAATTTTCGGCGGTGATAAAATTACCGCATTGATGGATATGCTTAACGTTGAAGAAGATATCGCAATTGAAAATGTTCTTATTACAAAGCAAATTCAATCAGCCCAGAAAAAAGTTGAAACTTATCACTTTGATATCAGAAAATCAGTTCTCGAATACGACGATGTAATGAATATCCAGCGTGAAAAATTCTATGCACAGCGCAGAAAAGTTCTTGCAGGCAAAAATCTGTCAGAAGATATTTATTATATGATTGAAAAAGAAATCGACAGACTTTTAAGAAGTTATATTGCGCCGGATTTACACCCCGAAGAATATGTTTACGAGGATTTGCAAACACTGATTAAAGAACTTCATTCAATTGTACCTCAATTGTCGGGAGTTCAGGTTTCAGATATCCAAAATCTTAGATTTGAACCGATTTTTGATAAATTAAAAACATTGGCGCTTGATGCTTATAAACAGCATGAGGAAGAAGTTATTAACTTCTATAATTCCGTAATTTCTCAATATGATGCAGAAGCGCCGCTGCAGGAAGCATTTAGCGAAAATAATGTTATAAGAAACCTTGAAAAAGATATTTTGCTCCGTGTTGTAGATAACAAATGGATTGACCACCTTCACAATATTGATATGTTGAGAGAAGGTATCGGCTTGCGTGCTTACGGTCAAAAAGATCCGTTGATTGAGTATAAACGTGAAGCTTATGATTTGTTTAACAAAATGATGTATGAAATTCAGGGCGACACTGTAAAACACCTGTTCAGAACCAAATTTGGTATTCAGGTAATCGGACCTGAAGATGTTGCATAGCGAAAGGAGAGAGTATGAAAATTATTAATCAAAATTTCGGGGGGGGGGCTCTAAGCAAGTCTTCTTCTCTTGAAAGTTTATTCAACATCCAAGTGGCGGGTCAAGCGTCACGCTTGGGATTTACTCTTGCAGAAGTTTTAGTGACACTTGGTATTATTGGTGTAATTTCTGCAATGACTTTGCCAACGCTTGTAAAAAATCACCAACGCACTGTTTATGTGACACAGTTGCAAAAGGTTGTAAATGATTTATCACAGGCTGCTGATCGTGCAATAACTGATAGTAATGCTGTTAATTTACGTGAAAGTAAGTTTGGTCAAGAAGGCCCGCAGTATTTACTTAAAAATTATCTGAAAGTTGCAAAATATTGCGATGCTAATAATTATACAGATTGTTTTGCAAGTGAGTATAAGAATATGAATGGTCAGAATTTGAGATTAAGAGCTGTTATAATAACACCTGAAGATGGTTCTGATAGTTGTGCTGTTTTGGCAAGTGGTGCATCTATTTGTATGCAGACTCCTCGTACAGTTAATAACTATTTTGGAGATACTGTAATTTCTGTGGATGTGAATGGCAAGCAAGGTCCTAATATTTTAGGCAGAGATTTGTTTACTTTCGTTATGAAAAATGACGATGGTACAATTATTACAGGCGAAGATATGGAAACTGTAACAAGTGATTTTGCTAACAGTTGTGCAGGTGCAACAGAAGATGCTTATGGTGCTTGTTTTGCACGTATATTAAATGACGGCTGGAAAATGGATTATTAAGCATTTCTTTGGAAAAATGAAGCGATTTCTTTGTGCGGGAGAACTTTTGAAATCGTTCTTCCGTGAGGACAGGTGTAAGGCATTTTTGTCTTACGCCATCTTTTAATAATCTCCTGCATCTGCCATGTTGAAAGCTTTTGACCGGCTTTGACAGAAGCTTTGCAAGATGTTGTAATCAAAATCTTTTCCTCTAATCTATCCAAATTTCCGTCGATATTTTCCAAAATGTCAGCTAAGATGTCTTTGGGGTTTACCTTCGCAATCATTTGAGGAACTTTACGGAAAATAAGCTCGTTTTCTTTCATAAATTCTATGCCGTAACCAAATTTTTCAAACTTGTCAAGATTTTCTTTGATAAGTTCAGCTTCAGAGCTTGAAACAGTGATTACATCTGATACAAAAAGCATCTGTGAAACGATATTCTTTTCGGACATTAGTTTTTCATAGATATATCTTTCTTCTGCAATGTGCTGGTCGACAATTTCTAATCCGTCCTCTTTTTCAATCAAAATATATGTGTTTTTGTATTGCCCGATAATATTTTCCTCGGGTTCAACCTCTTTTTCTACTGGTGTGAACATTTTTGGCTGTTCAACGATTTGTTCTTCAATTTTTTCCATTTCCTTATCAGAAATATAAACAGTGTCATCTTCTTTATCAAAAATTACATTTCCCGTGCTTTCCAATTTAGGCTGAACAAAGTCTACAACATTGCTGACAGGTTCGGGAACAGGCTGTTGTTTTTCTACATAATTTGTTAAACCTGCCTGAATTGAAGTGTAAATAAAATTGAAAATTTGGTTTGTATTTTTGTATCGAACCTCTTTTTTGGTCGGGTGAACATTTACATCCACATCCGAAGGTGGAATTTCCAAATTCAAAACCACAAACGGATATTTGCCGTTAGCAATCAGGCTTTTGTAAGCTGTATCGATTGATTTTTGGAAAACCGGACATTTTACCGTTCTTGAATTGATATAAATATGGTAACTTTTTTTGCTTGAACGGGTGTAATCGGGTGTGCTGACATAGCCTGAAATTTTCAAACCCGAAAGAGGGTCGGTTTTTAAAACTTCTTTAAGATTTTGTGTTACATCTGATGAGTAAACCTCTTTTATTGTCTGCAAAAGATTGTTTTGTCCCGATGTTTTTAAAACTGATTTCCCGTTCTTTTTCAATTCCAGAGAGCAATGCGGGTTCGCTAATGCAATTGATTGTACAAGTTCTTGAATATATGAAAATTCTGTGTTTGAACTTTTTAAGAATTTTAAACGTGCTGGAAGATTGTAGAACAAATCTTTAATGTCCATAATCGTTCCGACAGCACAGCCTGTCTGCGCTGAATTAACTTCCGAATTCTCACATTTTACTTTAGTTCCTGCATCAAATTCCGCTGTTCTTGTCGTACAGGTAAGTTTTGATATTGAAATAATACTTGCCAATGCTTCTCCGCGAAAGCCCATTGTGTGAATGTCGAATAAATCCTCATCAGATGAAATTTTGCTTGTCGCATGTTTTGAAAAAGCAAGCATAATATCATCAGGATGAATTCCCGAACCGTTATCGGCAACTCTGATGTCACGGCAGTCATTGTTGATTTCAATACTAACCTTCGTTGCACCTGCGTCAATTGAATTTTCGACCAATTCTTTTACAACAGATGCGGGTCGTTCAATTACTTCGCCTGCTGCAATCTGGTTTATCAAATGTTTTGAAAGCTGTTTAATTCTAGCCATATTAACCGCCTATAAAATGTGAGAAGAAAAATTGTTTAACTGCTCCAAACTGAGTAAGCAATACAACAACTACGATTGAAACTATTAAGCCCAATGTAACTTTATATAAATCTTTGATAATGTGTTTGTACATTTTCTTAGGAGATTCAAAACGTAATCTTTGGTAAAGCGCAACTTCACGACCTGCAAGAAGTCCGATAAATACCCAGGTTGTAGACATCGGAACATTATTCAAATTGATAAAGTACAATAACAAGAACGCATAAATAATATCAATAATTGTTGCTGAACGCGGGTCTTGAACGTTTGTTTTCATTTTAACGATTTTTTGAATATCTCCGCCTCTTTGATAAGTCAAAACTCCAAGATATCCTACAAAACATATAAGAACAAACATTAACTCAGCAAATGAAGCTTTTCTTGGCAGATATACAAACAGTTTTGCAGAATCCTGCATTAACCATTGCGACCAGATAAATGCAGTTGAAAGCCATTTGGCAACCATCCACCATTTAGAGATTTTTTCGTTGCCTGAGCGTTTTTGGGTGTAATAAAAATATCTTTCAACAGGACGACCGATAATATTATAAATTACAATTGCCGCAATAAACGCGATTACATACCCCAGAACCGATTTTGTAAGCATCATCCAAATTACGGAAACATCGCTTACTGAAAATACGCTCAATACCAAAAAGGTTGTAGCAACCGGAATTCCCCAGCGTGTCAAAAGAATTAATATAATCGGCGGTAACAAATATAAGAATGTAAACTGTTCTGTTACGGGTATTCTTGTTAAAAGTCCGAATGACATATCACCGTTGTTTACATACCAGCCGATACCGATTGTTAAAATTAATATAATTGATGAATAAGCCCAAAGCCAATAAAACGGGGTGTTTTTATTAGCGCTTAAAAATGTTCCCAATGTTTGAATAATATCGTTTGAAACGCAGGCATACATTGAAAGCAAAAAGCCCGCTATCATATAAAAATTACTTAGTGTGAATGTTCCCTCGAACATCATACCTCCATCTATTTCTCAATCTACAACAAAAACAAATTCATCTAAATGTTTGATTACAAATTTGAAACATTTCTATAAGATAAAGAAAAGTTTAATGGGGAGATAAGGACTTGGTAAGAACTAATACAAAATTAAAACCGTCAAAAAAAGCTGATTTGCAGGTAGTAAAACCTGTCAAAACCACAAAATACAGCGATATTGATTTGAATAACTGGAAAGCGTATGACCATGTTAAAACTGATACTCTTTGGGAATTTCCGACAAGACTTAAAGAAGGCGGACACTCTAACGAGTATCATGGAAATTACATTCCGCAAATAGCACAACAGCTTTATGAACGCTTTACAAAAAAGGGTGATGTTGTATTAGACTTGTTTTTCGGTTCAGGAACTTCGGGCATTGAAGCCGCAAATATGGGCAGACGCTGTATCGGTGTTGAATTAAAAGACGAACTTGCAGAACATGTTTCTGAAAAATTTACACCGAAACAACTTGTAACAGATGTAAGAATTATCTGTGCCGATTCAGCATCAGAACAGGTGAAAGATAAAGTTCAATGTGCGTTAGATATTATGGGTGAGGAAAAAGCTCAGTTTTTAGTACTTCATCCGCCTTATGATGATATTATCAAGTTCTCCGATAAAAAAGAAGATTTATCAAATTGTGAATCAACAGAACAATTCTATGAACTTTTCGGCAAAGTTGCAAAAAACGGTTACGATATGCTTGAAAAAGGCAGATTTGCAGCGTTAATTATCGGTGACAGCTATAAAAATTCAGAAGTTCAACCCTTAGGTTTTGAATGTATGGCAAAAATGATGAATTTAGGCTTTAGACTTAAAGGTATTATTGTAAAAGATATTCAAGGCAACGAACGTGCAAAAGGTAAAACCGCAAACTTATGGCGTTACAGAGCGCTCGCAGGCGGTTTCTTTATCTTTAAGCATGAATATGTGATGATTTTTCAAAAGGTTTAAACAATTTTAAATTTGAAAATGTTTTTGCCGATTGTTGATGTTGAGAAATTTTCAACAAATCTGGTGAATTGTTTTGCCAATTTATCGGCAGGCATTCGTAATTCTATGATTTCATCACCGTTTTGTTTAATAAATTTTTGTATTGCTTCATCCAAATGATCAAACGGAAGTTTTGAACCTTTTGGCAAACCTGCTGAAATTTTATTTCTCAATAAAATTAAATAGTTTAATTCCATAGAATTTGTCAGACTTTTTCTTAAAACTATTGGTTTTAATTCGGCATCTGTCGGGATTTTTTTACCTGCATCAAAAAATTTGTTTTTTTCTATGTACATAAGAAATTCAAATTTTTTAATGATTTCTTTCGGGTCAAGTGAGCAGGTTGTAGGGTGTGATTTAAAGATTTCCAATACATCAGCCCTTGTACAACCTATTCCCTGCGCTATTCTGTCAACTTTTTTGTTTAAACTTTGTGGGTTAATAGTGTATACATTCGGCTGTGATTTTGCCATTTTAATTAAATCTTCTATTGTTAAACCATCATTTGCAAAGAGTTCAGCTTTTTTCTTTATACTATTTTCAATAGTATCAGGTGACATTAAAAACAGTGGAGGGTGGCGCAGAGCGTTTTTAAGGTGGCTTTCTGCCGTAATGCCGAATTCGCTGAATCTGTTTGCGGTTTCTCTAATGTTACGTTCCAAAGTCTCAGGTTTTTGTACAAGCATGAACGGACTTCTTTTAGCCGCTTTCAGGCATTGCTGATATGTCAAACCTTCATCGGAAAACCTTTCGGCAAGTCCTTTGAGATTTCCTATATTAGTTTCTGTGAGAGTGTTTGTTTGAATACGTTGAGAACAGTCTTGTCTGAATTTCTTTGAGTTGCAGGTGAAACTTGGGGCTGCAGTATTGAATAATCCTGAATATATTTTCATATCAATTATTAAACCCGAGCAAAATATTTTTTGCTAATCTCATGCATTTATAGGATAAATTTTCAAAAATAATAGTTTATTCTAAAAATATACATTACGGGCATGCCCAAAAACGGACAATATTACAAAATATTAACCAAACTTGAAGAAATGTTAATTAGGCTGAAATCATGTAATCATCATGGTTTTGGGGAGAAAAAATAAGTCAAAAAAGGTTAGAAAATAAAAAAGTTGTCCGCACATGATGTATAGAGTACAATTAATATATACTTCTTGTAGGGGTGATTATGATTGAGACAGTTCAGAGAAATCTTTTGCAAATACAGGAAGATATCGCACCTTATAAACCGAATATCATTGCAGTTACAAAGTATTTCGACGAAAACGCAATAATTGATGCATACAACGCAGGATTAAGAAATTTCGCCGAATCCAGAGTGATTGAAGCTATAGAAAAGATTAATAAGCTTCCTGCAGAAATAAAAGATAATTCAAAATTTCATTTTATAGGTCATCTTCAAACTAATAAAGTGAAGAAGGTTGTAAAATATTTTGATTATATTCATTCTGTGGACAGTTTAAAGCTTGCAAAAGTCATTTCTGAAGAAGCTCAAAATCTTGGGAAAGTTCAAAAAATTCTGCTTCAGGTTAATAATGCTGAAGAAGAACAAAAATTCGGGCTTTCAAAAGATGAGGTTTTTGAAGTTTTTAGTTCAGTCAAAGAGCTTCCCGCAATAGACATTGCAGGGGTAATGAATATGGCACCTCTTGGAGCATCTGAGGCTGAACTTGACAGTTTGTTTTCAGAAGTGGCTCAAATTAAATCGAAACTGGAAAAGGACTTTAACTGCGAATTGAAAGAGATATCAATGGGGATGAGTCAGGATTATAAAATCGCAGTAAGACACGGTGCGACAATGGTTAGAATAGGCAGAAAATTATTTAAGTAAGATAAACGGAGGAAAAACGGTGGCAGTAGTAACAGACAAAATCAGATCAGTAGTAGACTTTTTAGTAAAGGGTTTTGAACCTAGAGAAACAATTTTTGATCAAATGGAAGAAGATATTAATGAAGACTATCCTGTTCAAGACAACTTGGCAATAGATCCTGCTTATTCATATCAACCTTCAATTGATAAATCAAATGAAATGAAAGTAGTTAACCATCCTAGCATTGGCAAAGGTTATGAAGTTAAAGTTATTGAACCCCGTTCATTTGAAGATGCTGCAACAATCGTTCAACATTTAAGAAACAGAAAAACTATCGTTTTGAACCTTCACCTTTTGGATAAAGAACAATCACAAAGAACTATCGACTTTGTTTGCGGTGCAGCTCATGCACTTGACGGCAAACCCCAAAAGGTAGGCGATTTAGTATTCGTATTCACTCCGAGCAACGTTACATTGTCTGTAGACGTTACTGCTAACCAAAATAAATTTAATGATTCATTGTGGAGAGCTCCTTCTTTACAGTAAGTCAAATTGATATGAGAAAGAGAGATAGTTGAAAATATTGGGACACATTTTATGTGTCCCTTTTTTTAGTTGCAATTTATCAAAATATAGTATATACTTATTTCAGGGTTAAGATGAAAGGAATGTAATGTATGGAAACATTTAATACACAAGGATTACAGAGCTTCGGGGGGGGGGCATCTTGTAGTATAGCGTTTACTCTTGCAGAAATGATGGTTGTTATGCTCATTATGAGTATAGCTTTGGCTTGTATGGCGCCTGTCATGACGACCAAGATGAAGGCTGACAGAGAAAGGGCTTTGGCTAATACTTCGCCTTGGAATTGGGCGCAGAATAATACTGATACATACTTTGGATTGGAAGCTCTGCAAACTGCAATGATAGGTCAAGATACTAAGGGTGCAGCAGAAGATGCAAAATTAATAATTCATAATAACGACGCATCGGTTCGTGATATGATTTTGTTTAAACATAATGGTGATGTATTAGGCAGGTTACGCATGGAAAAGCCTAATCAATGGGTATCAACAAGTGTTTTATTAGGTGATTTGATTGCGGGTACTCAGTTGGGTACAGGTTCTGTAGCAATAGGTGACAGTGTTACGTCGTCAGGTGAAAATTCAGTTTCTATAAATGGAACTGCATCTGCTAATAATAGTCTTGCAGTTGGGACAAATGCACAAGCTCTTAGTAATGAAACTATTGCTGTCGGAAGAAGAGCACAAGCTCTAAGTTCTTCTGCTATTGCTGTAGGAGATTTTGCAATTGCTTCTTCAGATTCGAGTGGTAGTATAGCCATAGGTTCTCAGGCCAACGCAACTGGTCGGGAAGCAATTGCTATTGGAGCATATATTTCTGCAACGGGATATCATGCTATTTCTATACTTGGTACAGCATCAGCTGGTGATGCTATAGCTATTGGCGGCGCAACTGCAACTGGTGAAAATTCAATAGCCTTGGGTGATGCAAATGCATCAGGAAGAGACAGTTTCTCTGTAGGTTGGTTAGCAGAAGCATCTGCTGACTATTCAACGGCGATAGGTCCAAGAGCAACTGCAAGTACAGAAGGTTCTGTTGCTCTTGGATGGAGTACTGAAGCTACGGGTGAACATACAACAGCACTTGGTTCCGGGAGCAAAGCAACAGGTAAATATGCTGTTGCTGTTGGTGATTTCGCGACGGCTTCAGGTGATTATTCAGTTAGTGTAAATGCAAAAGCTAATTCTAAATATGCTACTGCTTTGGGTACATCTTGGACTGTAGCAGATGGTGAAAAATCTGTAGCATTAGGACATGACGCAAATGCTTCCGGTGAAAGCTCCATTGCTATTGGAGATGCTTTTGTAAATGTTAAAAAATCAATTGCAATTGGTGAAGAAGCTTCAACTACAGGAGAACTTGCTACATCCATAGGCTTTAGGACAAGTGCTTCGGGAAATAGTTCTGTTGTATATGGCAGTAATACATATGCTTCTGCAGATCATGCAGTTGCATTGGGCTTTGCTGCACGAGCAACAGGTGAAAGCTCAATTTGTTTAAGTTCTGCTGTAAAATTGGCAGGTGACAGCGAAGCATCAGGAAAAAATTCAATTGTAGTTGGGGTTTATGGTGCAAAAGCTACTGGTGAGGGCTCAATTGCAATTGGTTGGGGAGCAGAGGCTACAGCTGACAGAGCCGTTGCTATCGGTGCAGGTGCAAAAAGTTCAACAAAAAGAAGAATTGCGTTAGGTGATAATAGTAGCAGTGTTGAAGTTGCAGGGACAGTGGTACACACTTCAGACCGTCGTTTGAAATTTGTTGGCAAAGAATTTACATCAGGACTTGATAAAATTAGACAAATTAAACCTTTTAATTATACTTTCAAAAAAGACGAAACAAAAACTCCGCGTGTTGGTGTTATTGCTCAAGATTTGATGAAAATTTTCCCGAATGCGGTTACAAAAGGTGCTGACGGCTTTTTCTCTATAAGAATGGAGGATATGTTCTATGCCGTTATAAATGCGGTAAAAGAACTTGACAGCCGTGTTAGCCGCCTTGAAAAAGAAAATAAAGAGCTTAAAGCTCGTTTGGAAAAACTGGAAGCTAAGCTTAAATAGAGCTTGGTAAAAAATTTTCATACGTATAAGCGTTTAATTACGCTTAACCATTTCTCTCCCGCGCTTGCGGGAGTTTTTCTGTGCTACGTAGCCACTTTATCTTGATTGATTTTCACGGTTTATTATGTTATATTCTCTCTATGAAAAAATTTGCAATCTGCTGTAATCACGAAATTCCAAATTCTGTTCAGGTTAAAGATAAGCTTGTTCATTTTTTGAAAGATGCTGAAATACTTGATATTGACGATCTCAAAGACGGGTTTGATTTTGTTTTTGTAATCGGTGGTGATGGTACAATTTTAAAAACAGCAAGATTTTATGCAAAATATCAAACTCCGATTTTTGGAATAAATCTCGGACGTCTCGGCTTCTTATCTCAATCATCCGAACAAGAAATTGATACTGCTGTTGAAAAAATTCTTAACGGGAAATATATTTTACAAGACAGAATAATGCTTAAAAGCGGAAATTACACCGCTTTAAACGATTTTGTCATTAAAAGCTGTGACAGTGGAAGAACTGCAAATTTTTCATTAAAAATTAATGATAAATTTGTATGTGACTACCTTGCGGACGGCATTATTGTCAGTACTCCCACCGGCTCTACGGCTTATGGGCTTTCTGCAGGAGGTCCTGTTTTGAATCCGTCCTTAAACGCATTTGTAATAGTTCCTATTTGTCCGCATACGTTGACTGCGCGTCCTATTGTTGTACCTGACAGTGAAAAAATTACGGTTTGTACTGACGGCAAAAATCTTTTATCGGCAGACGGACAGGAGTTTTACGAATTTGACAGTGAAGTTTGTATTGAAAAAAGCGAATTTAATGCAAAACTGGCACTGATTGAAGGTTCTGAATTTTATTCCGTTTTAAAAAATAAACTTAATTGGGCAACAACTCCAACATACATGAAGCATGCCGATTTTTAAAATATACTTGAGTTTTGACGATTTATATTAATTTTTGTTCATAATTTGACTAAAATCATTGTACTTTTTTCCTATTTAAAATAGTATGTTATTATACTATTGTAGTAGGTCAATCATACAATTACATAAAGAGGTAACAAAGTGGAAAATTTCGTATCAGATATCTTTGCGAAAAAAGATGAAACAACAGGCAACGATAACAGGTCTCCGGTAAATCCGACTAATATTAAAGTTATTGGTGTCGGCGGCGGTGGTGGAAATGCCGTTAACCGAATGATTAAAGCAGGACTTTCAGGTGTTGAGTTCTGGTTAATGAATACAGATTTACAAGTTTTAGAATACGGTCAGACAAAGAATAGAATTCAATTGGGTTCAAAATCAACAGCAGGTCTTGGCGCAGGTGGAGATCCTTCAGTTGGTGAAAGAGCTGCCGAAGAAGCACAACAGGAAATTACTCAAGCATTAGACGGCGCAGATATGGTATTTATTACCGCAGGTATGGGCGGCGGAACAGGTACGGGTGCAGCTCCGGTTGTTGCTAAAATTGCTAAAGAATTAGGAATTTTAACAATTGCAGTTGTTACTAAACCATTCACTTGGGAAGGTCGTAAAAGACAAAATCAAGCTAATCAAGGTTTGGAAAAACTTAGAGAAGCTGTTGATGCTGTAATTGTTGTTCCAAATGATAAATTATTACAAGTTGTAGACAGACAAGTTTCTTTAACAGAATCATTTATCATTGTTGATGAAGTTTTGTTGAGAGGTGTTCAAGGTATCTCTGATATTATCACAGTTCCCGGACTTATTAACGTTGACTTTGCTGATGTTAAATGTGTTATGCAGGCATCAGGTTCAGCTCTTATGGGTATCGGACGCGGTCAAGGTGAAGGCAGAGCTGTTAAAGCTGCTGAAATCGCTATCAATTCTCAATTGCTTGAATCTTCAATTAATGGTGCAACCGGTGTAATCGTTAATATTACAGGCGGTCCTGATATGACATTACATGAGATTTCAGATGCTGCAAATATTATTCATGATGCGGTTAACGATGACGCTACAGTAATTATCGGTACTGCTGTTAATGAAAATATTCAAGGTGAAATCCAAATTACTGTAATTGCAACAGGATTTGAGATGAAAAACCAGCTTCCTGAAGAAAAGAAAGAAGCAAAACAATTAAGTGCATCAGACTTTTTTGCAGGAACATTTAATTCATCTGTAGGCGCTCAGCCGCAGCAGACAGTCAGAAGAACTTCAATGCCTGAAGTATCATCAAGCTTCACAAACATTGAAATTCCTGATTTTTTAAAGAAGTAGTGCGAACGAGCCGAGGCTGGAGAAGCTTTCTTTGAAGCAAGCATAGCTTGTGAAAAGAAAGTTCGGAATTGCCGTTTAAGGCGAGTGAGTAAGAAATAACTATAAGCAATCACATAAAAACTGGAAGATGAAAAAGATTAAGAGGACGGTATTTCCGCCCTCTTTTTTTATTTGTTAAGAAATATTAAGCTGTATGGTTTTATTTTAGCAATTTTTCAAAACAAAAAACGTTTATAAAAGCATAGGGGATATTTAATCACTTAGGGAAAAGAAAAAAGTTAGATTTGCGGACGGATCGAACGAAGTAAATCCGGATAGCGAACAGATTGAGCATGTTGTGACGAAGTCACTTATGAGAAACTCTATGAGCGTGGAGCAAATCTAATACACAATAGTAATTAAAAGAACCAAAATAGAGTTTAACACAAGCCAAATCGGTACAAACTGATGGGTTTAGTTACTCTGCAAAAAAGATTTAAAAGCCGACGAAAATAATATATTCGCCGAACGGATAAATCTGTGACAAAAAATGTATTACTACTATTTATAAACGAGGAAAAGGGGAAAATTATGAGTGAATTTGATGTTAAATTTAGAGCGTACGAAAATGCTATGCACGCAAACAACAATTTTGGATTATCTGGTGATGCATTAGCACAACAATATGGTCGTTATACAACTGGCTTACAATATGATGCAGAGAAAGCTGCTAACAAAGCTTTTGGCAGAGAATATGGTAGAGCATTGGCTCAAGAAAGAGCAGCTGCCAGAGCAGATTATATTAATTTTTGGCAACGAGAATTACCAAAGTATGATGCATTAAGATATGCAGAAAATGCAAGTAGACCATTTAGTATAACAGCTAGTCAGATTGATAATCAATTTGGATTGAATAGAACTCCTATGACAGCTGCAGAAAGAGCCGACTATACAAGATTTTGGCAGCAAAATGCACCCGCAGGCAACGCACCCGCAGGCAACGCACCCGCAGGACAAACTGTTAAGGTATTGGATGCACATGGCGGATGTGAATATAAAGGTCAAAAATATGCTACTTTAGCAGAATTTAGAGCGAACAATCCTGAAGTATCAATTCCTCAAGCAGAACTTGCTAAAGTAACCGATCCGGCTCAAAGAACATTAGTTGAACAACAAAAAATTACAAACTATAGAAATGCTATGAAAGCTCAAGGTATGACAGGAGCAGAACTTGAAGAACAAGTGAACAGATACAAAGAAGGCATAAAACATGACAAAAGGAAAGCTATTAATAAAAGAAAAGGTGAAAAAATAGCAAAACAAAAAGCTGCCGAAGCTCCGAAAGGTGCTAAAGGCGCTAAAGGTGCAGGCAAATTCGGTAAATTCTTTAAAGGTAAAGGTGGCAAAATTGGATTAGCGCTTGGTGCAGCAGCATTAATTGGTGGAGCAATTTTTGGATTATCAAAATGTTCAGATGATAAAGAAGCTGAAACTCCTGTAACCCCAACAGAACCGGAAACCCCGACAACTCCGGCTCCTGTAGAAGAACAGCCAACTCCTGTAGAGGAAACTCCGGTAACACCAGCACAACCTGAACAACCGGTAGAACCAGCACAACCTGTAGTTGATGCAACAGGGAATATTATTCAAAATGGCGATTCTTTAGAAGAAATTGCAAACAGATACGGAGTAACAGTAGAACAACTTAAAGAACTAAATGCTGATAAAATTAAGAAATTCCAAACTACTGACGGTAGAGAAATTGAAGGCTTCCTGGTAGGCGAAGATATTACATTACCTGAAGGTACAGCAAAAGTTGAAGGATTAAGAAATAAAGAAGAATCAATTTCAGACTATGAAGAATATCTTCGTCAGAATTTAGACAATATCCCTCAAACAATGTGGAACCAACTTTGTACTCCTGAATTCAGAAGAAAAAACAAAATAGGTGAATACAAAGAAGCAGCTTAATTAAATAATAATTTAAAGTAAAAAGACCGTTCCTAAAAGGAACGGTCTTTTATTATTAAGTCTATACAAAACCTAATGTGGCTACGTGCGTAGCACTAGTCTTGAGCGTGTCCTGCTGTACCCAATACGTCGCGCATTTTGTGCATAACCATTTCTTTAACAGCAGTTCTGCCTGGTCCCATATATTCACGTGGGTCGAATTTTTCAGGATGTTCTACAAAGAATTCTCTGATTGTTGAAGTCATTGCAAGTCTCAAGTCTGTATCAATATTGATTTTTGCAACACCGTGTTTTGATGCAAAGTTCAACATATCTTCAGGAACACCCTGAGCGTTAGGCAATTGACCGCCGTATTGATTACATTTAGCAACAAATTCAGCTGGTACTGAAGATGAACCGTGCAATACTAACGGGAAGTCATATCCTACAGCTTCGTTAACTGCTTTTTTAATTTCAGCAAGTCTTTCAAAGTCTAATTTAGCTTCGCCTGAGAATTTGTAAGCACCGTGAGAAGTTCCGATAGCAACAGCCAAAGAATCACAACCTGTTTCTTTAACGAATCTTGCAGCTTCTGCAGGATCTGTGTAAGTAGAATCAGCAGCGTGAACTTTTACATCGTCTTCAACACCAGCTAATTTACCAAGTTCAGCTTCAACTGAAACTCCGCGAGGATGAGCATAGTCTACAACTTGTTTAGTTAATTTGATGTTTTCTTCTAACGGGAATCTTGAACCGTCAATCATAACTGATGAGAAACCACCGTCGATACAAGCTTTACAGATTTCAAAATCAGCACCGTGGTCTAAGTGAAGTGCGATAGGAACTGTAGTTGTAGCCAAAGCAGCTTCAACAAGTTTGATTAAGTAAGTTTGGTTAGCATATTTTCTTGCACCTGCAGAAACTTGCAAAATGATAGGTGATTGAGTTTCTTCAGCAGCTTCTGCAATACCTTGTAAAATTTCCATGTTGTTAACATTGTAAGCACCGATAGCGTATCCGCCAGCTAATGCTTTTTTGAACATTTCGTTTGTTCCAACTAATTTTCTTTCACTCATTTGAGTTCTCCTTCTTAATGTAACATTAGTACATGATTAAGCTACTACAAACAAGAAATCGACGCAAGTGTAAAGAATTATTAATATCATATATACGATTTTACAAAGCTATGTTTGAACTGATATAATCATTGAAAAGGGTTAATGAATATCAAAAGTCACGGCAAAAAATATTTTGTCCGAGTTTTGGTATAAAAAATAAAAAAGGGGTAAGAAATTATGGCAATAGCACCAATCAATAATGTATCTTTTAGAAATAATTACAATCAGGTAAATTTTGAAGGAAAAAAGCAAGAACATAATCATAGCAAAATGACAAATGCATTAAAATCTGTTCCTTTAGCAACATTAATTGCAATGAGTCCATTGAATATGCATGCAGAAGATGTAGTAGTAGCAAGGGTGGAAATTGAGAATGCAGATGCTATTACAGGGCAAAATGCCAGAGTATTATTCTGTGATACTAATGGTGATCCGAGTAATGTTGAAAAAATAATATTCGAATTTGAAGAGCAGCTCAAATATAATGAAAAAATAAATGGCAAAGCAGTTCCGGTAAGACAGACCTTTACAAAAGCTTATGAACTTGATAGTGTACATGTAAAAAAAGTTACGGAAGTATTTGATAATGGACAGGACAGGCATTCAACAAGATATTATATATCAGGTCCTACAACTTCTACATGGTCAAATTCAAGAACTGCTGATGTGCCGTATGAGCAATCGAAATTGGTAAGACGAGGCCGCACAGAAAAATATCCGAGAGAGGAAATTCAAGTAACACAAAGAGTATATGATTATTTGAAAGAAATTCTGGGCTCACAATTGCCTGAAAAGGTTACAACTGTTACTGAAGATGGCGACTTGAATTATAGAGAAGAGATGGGTGAATTGGATTATTAGTTTGTAAATTTATGTAAACATGTTAAGACATGCTGAAATCGAGAGTTTTGGCATGTTTTTATATATTTAATGAAATAACCAGAGAGAGATAATGGGACTTGATTTTCAACCTGAAATTACGCAAATAACTCAAGCAAGTGGAGTGAGAGTATTAGAACAGTCGACTTTACCGGCTCAGTCAGTGCAAACTTTTGCTAATAATAAAAAACCTCTTGAGGAGTTAGCACAAAGTTTGGGTATAACTGTAGAACAGTTACAAACTATTTTGGATGCAAATCCTGAAGTAGATTTTTTTCGTTTAACTCGTGATAAACAAACAGAGCTTGTTAATAAATTTAATAATACACCTGCTCAAACTCAGCTTGAACCAAGTAATGAACCGCCTATAGAAATTCCATTGATTTCAGAACCGGCAGCTAATTCAACTTCTTTTGATAAAAAGAAGTACAATGGCTTACAAGCAGAAGAAAAATTTGAAGTTAATTTTAAAGAAATTGCACGTAATTTATATATTTACGGTATAAAAGATAAAAACGGTAATGTCGTTTTAGAACCCCATGGTGCACAGGCTTGGGAACAATTAGATACAGCTCAACAGAATGCTTTTATTCAAGCATGCCGAACCAATGCTGAAAATGATAAAAAATTTCAAGAAATAATAGAATTAGAGTCAGAAATCTTTTTGGATAAAAAAGATAGAAAAGTTGATTTTGACGAAAATCAATATCGAAATAGAAAAGCAGATACTCAAATGCGTTATATTCAGGCTGCAAACTTAAAAGGAATGTCTTATTTTGAATTCATGCAGCTTGATAGAGGTCAAAGACTTGATGCAATTGATGAATATTTAAATTTGCCTGAAAATCAAGATACTTTATCTGAAAATGATAGAAATTATATGGAACGTAGAAGCACAAGTAATGCTCGTATTGCATCTTATGTGTCTGAAAGATTTGGTGTAAATGTACCAGAAAATATAACTTCATCTCAAGCGTTAGAATTTTTAAGATATTATAATTTATCTTTAGAAGAAGTCAGATTTGCAGCATTGGATAAACAAGTTCAAAATGGTGAAGAACTTAAACCAATGCAAAAAAAATTTTATGATGACTATAAAAAAGGACTTGATTTACCTGCTGTTCAATATATGACTGATAGTGAGAAGGCGTTAAATCTTAGAGAACTAAGTACTGAGTATGAACAATTAAAAGCTAAAATTTCTCAAGGTGTTGAATTGACTGAGGATGAAACTCGCCGTTTCAATATGCTTGAAACAACATTGAATACAGAGGATGCTAGAAGACTTTTAGCTTTCAAACCAATAGAGCCTAAAAATGATGCTGAAAGAGATGTTTATGATTTTGTTCAAAATTTAAATGTTTCATTAGATGAGCAATTTGGTGATGATATAAACTTATATAGCAGAGCAAAAATAAATGATATTGAAGCAAAATTAAATTCTTTGCCTGAAAATGAAAGATATAATTATTTACAATCAATAATAAAATTTGATCCTAAATTTAAACTAGTAGCTCAACATTTTTTAAGCAAGCCTGAATATAGAAATTTATTGACTGATGAAAGTTTGGTGCTGCAAAACTCATTACATGCACATTTGCATGATGATGCTTCTTATAAAGGTTATATGGAGACTGCTCAGCGTGGAGCAAATTCTGCTAATAAAGAAGAAAGTTCGCTTGCATGCTGTGCGATGAATACTCAAGGTAAAATTTTAAAATTTGACGAATTTTATAAAAAAGAAGAATTTGATACAAAAAAATCAATTTATGCGTCAACTGTGGCTGATGTAGATAATACTGAATTGCATAAAACAGGTATTGATGTTGCAACTACAATGAAAGATGTAAAAAAGCAGGCTGAAGCTGTTGATGTAATTCAAAATGGTGAATATGCAACAGATGAATTACAAGTTCATATTACAAACAGAGCCCCTGATTTATATGCTGAAAACCAGGAAATTGCAATTACAACTGCGATGAATAAAAGTCGTGATGCATTTAATAATGTTGTTGAAAATGATATTATTTCAAAGTTAACAAGCCCTGATGCTCAAAGGTCAGCTATTGATGCTGTTTATAATTCAGGTGATAAGCAGGCTATTGAAACTGTTATAAATAACCTTTCTAATATTAAAAATCCTGAAGTAAGACAGCAGGAACTTGATAGAGCATTAAGTGAAATTTTACTTAATGATAAAAAAGTTGATTTACACGAAAAATTTCTATCAGGTAATTTAACATATGCTGAAGTCAGAGAGCTGCCTGCTTCTGAAAGAAGAAAATATTATGATAGATATTTTAATAGTTTGCCGCAAAATCAGAAAATCAAATTTTTGAAAGAAAAACTTTATACTGCATCAGAAAGAAAAACTGCTTATACTATGATTGCAAGAACTAATGTTCACTTATTTAATGAAATTTGTAAAGAAAAAACAATGGCGGATAATTTACTTTCTATGGGATTGCCTGAAGATGTTAATAATAAAATCAGCTCTATAGTCAGCTTTTTAGCTGTTGCCGATATTGGCTTCCAAGAAATTGCTCAAAAGTATGATATTGAATATGATATGTTAGAAGAATATCCTCAGACAGCAAAAACATTCAGCTATTCATCAATTCCAAACGGTTTTAATAATGATAAATTTGATATGTTTGGAAAAGACAGATTTGGTAACTTATTAGCTTGATTTTATCGTTTGTTTGTTGTTCAATAGAATTACAGCGAAAATTTTTTCGCGAGTTCTTTAGAAAGCAGACAATTTTAAATTGCCAAAAAATATTAAACTAGCTAAATTTGCAGGATTTTGTTACGGTGTGAAAAGAGCCGTTGAAACTGCTAAAAAATTAAAATCAGAAAACCCCGATAAACCAGTATTCGTTCTCGGCGAACTTATTCATAATTCTGATGTTATTAATGAACTGGAAAGCTTAGGGATTAAGACTTTAACAGAAATTCCCGAAAAAGGTGAAGGAATTTGTGTTATCAGAAGCCATGGCGAAAGCCCGCAAGTGATTGAAAAAATTAAGCAAGCTGGGTTTGAACCCGTCGATTTGACTTGTCTTGATGTTAAAAAAGTTCAGCAAAAAGCAATTGAACTTGCAAAAGACGGATATTTTGTTGTTATTGTCGGCAAATCAGAACACCCCGAAGTTATTGCAATCAGAGCAAATGCGGAGCTTTGGAGTGAAAATGTCGTTGTTGCGGTTTCGCCCGAACAATTAAAAGAATATGAAAAAGAGATTAAGAAGCATAAGCGTGTAGGGGTTGTTGTGCAGACTACTCAAAGACTTTCTACGCTTAATTTGGTTGTTGAATATTTAACTTCAATTGCTAAAGAAATTCATGTTGCAAATACAATTTGCCAGAGTACTGCAATGCGTCAGTCGGAAGCAAAAGAACTTGCTAAGGAAAGCGATTTGGTTATTGTTGTCGGCTCTAAGAAAAGTGCTAATACAACACATTTAGCCGAAATTTTAAAAGATATTACGCATACTATTCATATTGAAAATGACAGTGAATTAGATGCATACAGAGATTTGATTGAAAACTCTCAAAATATTTCAATCACAGCGGGTGCTTCTACTCCGCAGAATATTATTGAAAAAGTCATAAAAAAATTAGAAGGAGATATTTAAAAATGACACAAACATTAGACAAAATGGATGAATTTGAAAGATTGTTAGAAGAATCTTTCTCAAAATCTTTTTCTGTAGCTGATATCGTTGAAGGTACAGTTATGAAAAAAGAAAACGATGGTTACCTTGTAAGCGTTAAAGGTGCTAAAACAGAAGCTTTCTTGCCGATTAAAGAAGTTTCTTCATCAGATGAAACTTTGGAAATGGGTGATGAAAGAGAATTTTATGTATTGAAAGAAGAAAATGATGAAGATGGTATGCTTCTTTCTCTTAAAAGACTTGCATTTGCTCAAGCTTGGGCTCAACTTAACGACGCTAAAATTCAGGGTGATACAATTTTGGCAAAAGTTGTTTCTATCGTTAAAGGCGGTGTATTAGTTGATGTTGCAGATTTGAAAGGCTTCATTCCTTCATCACAATTAAGAACAGGCACTCCGTTTGACGGTTTGGTTGATACAAAAATCGAAGTTAAAGTTTTGGAAGCTGATCCTAAGAAAAACAAACTTATCTTATCTCAAAGACAAGCTGTTGCAGAACAAAGAGATCAGGTTGTAGACAATATTTTGTCAGAACTTGAAGAAGATATGGTTGTTAAAGGTGAAGTTGTAAGAATTGCTGATTTCGGTGCTTTTGTTGACATCAATGGTATTGACGGTTTGTTGCCGATTTCTGAAATTTCTTGGTCAAGAATTAAACATCCGTCAGATGTAATTTCTTTAGGCGAAACTATTGAAGTTAAAATTATCAAAATTGACAACGAATTAAAAAGAATTTCATTGTCTTTAAAAAGAATGGGCGAAGATCCATGGCAGCAAATTGAAGGTCAATTTGAAGAAGGTCAGGTAATTAAAGGAACTGTTAATAAAGTAACAGGTTTTGGCGCATTTATTAACATTTTCCCGGGCGTAGAAGCTTTATTGCCTGTATCTGAAATGAGTGATGAAAACATCAATCCGTTTAATACATTCAAAGTTGGCGACAGTGTAGAAGTTCTTATCAAGAAATTCACTCCGCAAGAACACAGAATTGCATTGAGCATTAAAGATATCAATAAAGATGCTGAATAATTTCAGTTATAAATAAAAACAGGGACTTTTAAAGTCCCTGTTTTTTATTCTCCGAAATAGTTTTTCAAACCGACTGAAAGCTTTTTATTTTTACATAATTTTTTAAGTTTTGCTATTGCGCGGTTTTCGATTTGGCGGATACGTTCACGTGAAACTCCGTATTGCGAACCTATTTCATCAAGTGTCTTTTTCGCACCGTTATTATCCAAGCCGTAACGTAAAATAAGAACATCACGTTCTTTTGGACTTAGTTGGTTAAGCATTTTTCTTATATCGTCAAACAAGTTTTCTTGTGAAACTCTGTTTTCGGGAGCAATTGAATCTTCATCAACAATAAAGTCTGCGATTTTAGACGAGTCTTCCGAGGAATTTGCAGGTGTTTCCATACTGATTGTTGATTGCGCAGATTTTACGATTGCTGTAAGTTTGCTTACAGGAACGCCTAAGCGGTATGCAATTTCCTGTTTTGTCGGTGCGTGACCGAGTTCTGTTGTCAAATCGATTGTTGCACGGCGAATTTTTCCGAGAGATTCAATCATGTGTATCGGAAGTCTTATAATTCTTGCTTTGTCAGCGATTGCGCGTGTGATTGATTGTTGAATCCACCAGGTCGCATAAGTTGAGAATTTATAGCCTTTTGTGTAATCAAATCTGCCTGCGGCTTTCATCAAGCCCATATTTCCTTCCTGAATTAAGTCAAGGAAAGAAAGTCCGCGTCCGATGTATTTTTTTGCAATGCTTACAACAAGTCGTAAGTTTGCGTTAACAAGCAGGTTTTTAGAAAATTCGTCTTTTTCTTCATATATTTTTTTGGCTAAGTCATATTCTTCTTCAGAAGAAAGAAGCGGAATTTTACCTATTTGCTGTAAATATATTCTTACACTATCATCAGAATTTACAGATGTAAGGTTTTCTTGAACTTTAGGATCTTCAACAGATTCTAAAACGTTATCATCATCATCTGAATCGAGTTCGTGGAAATCAATATTTTCGTCAGAAATGTCTTCAGACATTAGTCCGTATTTCTCAAGCTCTTTTTTCATTTCTATCTCTCTCTTTTTTATTATATATTAAATTTTGCATTAAGTCTATTAGTTTATAAATTTTGTTTGCGCGTCTTGAATTTGCTCCACGCTCGCAAGATTTCGCTTTTTGCACATTCGTGCAGTACGCTCAATTTGCTCGCTATCCGGATTCGCTATCGCTCCATCCGTCCGCAAATTCGCTGTCTAACTGTTTCAAAGATAATTGCGCTCAGTGCATTTGAAACGTTAAGTGAGTTAAAGTCTTTTAACATGGGAATTTTTACTATGAAATCAGAAAGTTTTAATAATGATTTTGAAACTCCTGCATGTTCTGCTCCCATGATAAGAGCAAAATTCATGTCATTATATTTAACATCATAATAATTATCTTTTGCACTTGCGTCAGTTGCAACTACCCACCAGTCTGAATTTTTTAGTTTTTGGACTGCATTCACAAGACTGTTTACTTTAATAATCGGAATATGGTTTATTGCGCCCGCGCTTGTTTTTTCAACTATCGCATTAACCTGCACATTGCGTCTTGACGGGATTATAATTCCTGAAACTCCTGCACACACGCAGGTTCTTATAATTGCTCCGAGGTTATGTGAATCTTCAATGCCGTCAAGGATTACAACAGAATCGTTTTCGTGTTTTTCTTCCAAGAAATCATCCAAATCCATATATTGAATTGGTGAAATTTGTGCAATTACACCCTGATGGTTAAATTCGGCATAGGGTTGAAATTTTTCTTTTGCAACGAATTGAAAAATTACACCGTTTTCTTTTGCAAGTTCTTTAATTTTGTTTAATTTTGCATCAGAGTGAATATTTTTTGAGATAAGTATTTTGTTGATTTCTCTGTCGCCTGCAATCAATGCTTCTGTTACCGCGTTTTTGCCGAAAATTATATCATCCATTATTTTGATACCTCAAGCATTCTGTCAATACATTCGAGTGCTTTTGATGCAATCTCTTTATCTACATTGATTTCGTGTTCTTCTTTGTCAAGTGCGTTATAAATATCTGTAAGTGTATGCCATTTCATATTCGGGCATACAATACTTTCTTTTATCAAAATAAATTCTTTTTCGGGGTAATCTCTTTGTAATCTGTCGACGACACCTTTTTCTGTTGCAATAATGAATTGTTTTTTATCGCTTTCGATTGCAAATTTCATAATTCCTGTTGTAGAACCTACGTAATCCGCAAGTTTTGTAACCGATTGATGGCATTCGGGGTGTGCAAGAACAAGTGCTTCTGGATATTTTTTTCTTGCATTTTCAATGTCCTCAGGTCTTATCTGCAAGTGTGTCGGGCAAAATCCCGGATATGTTATAACTTCAACATTTCCTAATTGTGCTTCAACCCATTTGCCCAAGTATGTATCAGGCAGGAACAAGATTTTTTCTGCATTCATGCTTTTGACAACTTTTATTGCATTAGAACTTGTACAGCACATATCGCATTCTGATTTAACTTCAGCTGTAGAATTAATATAGCAGACGGTTGGGATATCCGGATATTTGCTTTTGAATTCTCTCAATTGGTTTAGAGAAATCATATCAGCCATTCTGCATCCTGATTCTAATCTTGGTAATAAAACTTTTTTAGACGGATTTAAGATTTTTGCTGTTTGAGCCATAAAATAAACACCTGCAAAAAGAATTATATCAGCATCGGTTTTTGCTGCCATCTGGCTCAGGTATAAAGAATCTCCGACGAAATCAGCTACTTTGTCAATTTCTTCATTTTGATAGCAGTGTGCCAATATAACCGCATTTTTCTCTTTTTTTAGTTTATTAATCTTTTCTATCAGCTCATTCATCGGGTAAATTTCCTCCGTTTAGTGTAAATTTATGTAAAATTTACAAACTTTATAAAAATTATTGTATAATAAAAAAGGATTATAGTAAATAATTATAAGAAAAAGTTGTTATGGATTTTAGTAATATTTTTAGTACCGGAAAGAAAAATACAGTATATTTATCAATTACTCCGGGTGTTGGCTTGGAGCTTATAGAGATTGATACACATGCGAAAGTTGTTAAAAACTATGCATATAGACCGTTGGAATATAATGATTCTTTACGTGAAATAGGAAGTATGGATGCGTTTAAAAACGCAGTGACAGAACTTTTTGATGAATTAAAAATTAATATTAAAAGTAATGTCGTATTAAATTTACCTCTTGTATTACTTGGCAGTAAAGAATTACCTTTACTTCTGGCTGATGATGCGGTTACTGAAGCATTAATTTCAGAGGTCGAACAATCTTATATATTTAAACGTTACGAACCTTTAATCAGCTGGATTGATGTAAACAACTCTCAATCAGGTGATATGAGAAAGTTGTTCTATTCGGCTGTTCAAAAAAATGTTGTTGAAGATATAAAAAATGCTTTAACAGAATTGGGTGCAACACTTACAGGCATTGAGATTTCTTTAACTTCAATTTTAAAAGCTCTTGCCTTCTCAGGTCTTGCGGAAGAACAGATGAAAGACGGTATGTCTTGGAATTTGATGATTATATCTTCAAACGGGTATTCAATCTGTTCTATGGTTGGTAAAAACCTGATTGACTATTATGAAGAACCTCTTGCGATCAAGTCATTTGAAGGTGAAGAAATTTATAATGCAATTAATGCATCAGCTCAAATTACATTAATGAGCTATCCTGCAAATTATTTGTATGTCGTATCTGAAACGGATTTAGTCAGTGCTGAACTTCTTACAAGCAGAATGTCTGTTGATGGAGTTGTAAACTTCTTAGAAAACAACAGCTTTAAAAAACAGGACGTAATTCCGACAAGTTTGGAGGTTCTGGAAGATACTGCAAGAAAAATTTCATTGGAAGCTATCGGTATTGGTGCAACTCCTGCTGTAAATATACCTGTTAAATTTAATTTTACGGGTCAAGCAGGTACGGGAGATGCAATACTGGAAAATCCTGATGATCCTGTACATGTTGTATTAGGTTCAACAGAATTTGATATTTCTCCGAACAATGCGCGTAATCTTGCTTTAATATTTGCACTTATAATTCTTATTCCGGCATTAATACTTTTCTTGGTAGTGCCGATGGTTGCAAATAAAAAACAAGCTCAGCTTGATGAAGTTAACTCAACATTGCAGAAGGTTCAAGCAGAAGTTAAAAGACTTGAAGATGAACAGAATAAATCCGGTAATTTTGATGTAAATGCTGAGATTAAGAAGGTTTTAGGCACTAACAGGTCTAAGCTTATGTCTTATACTGCGTTAGGTGAAGCTGTTCCTAAAAAATTATGGCTCACATATTTTACGGCAAAAGATGACGGAAAACTCGATATTAAAGGTGAATCTTCCAATGTAGAGGATGTTTATACATTCTACAGAAATATGAAAGATTCATTGATTGATACAAAATTAAGACTTCATAAATTAGAAATGAAATCAAATTCTGTTGATGATGCTGTTACAATAGACCCGAATGCTCCAACGGATTACGAGTTTGAAATTACTAATATGACGGCAGAAGAACTTAATCCGCAGCCGGCTAATGCTCAGCAGCAGCCTCAACAAGAACCTGCAAAGGAAGAAAATAAACGCGGAATGAAGCCGTTATTAAATTTTGGAAAAGACAAGTAGGGAGAAATTACGGTGGCTGAAGATTATAAAGTATATTTGAAAAAATTCAAAATAGCAGTTTCAATTTTTGTCGGTTCAATTGTAGTTTTTGGATTTCTTGTTTCTAAAATTGTACCTGAGATTCAAAGAATTATTGAAATTCAGGAGCAGCACAAAACTCAAACCTCTACGCTTGCAGATGCCGAACGTAAACTACAGGGACTTAAGGATAATATTGAAGCCAAAAAGATTGAAAATGCTAATATGGTAAAAGCATTTTTCAAACCGATTAACGGCGGTAATGATACAGAAAGTGTTATTTCTGATGAATTTGGCGAAATATTACAAATTATTCGTGTAAATAAGATTAAAACCCGTTCAATAAAATATGATTATGATCCGCAGGATGATAATTTCGTAAAAAATGTAGGCAATAAATATCATGTTTGCAGGATTACTGCAGAAATGGTCGGTAATTATTCTAATTTTGAAAATTTCCTGCGTGAATTATATAAACATGAACATTTCTTGGAAATTTCTAAGATTGAAATTGTTCCATATCAAAAAAATAAGAGAATTTTGCTTGCAACTTTGCAGATTAAGTTATATGCGCAAAGAGATCCGTCGAGTGTTGTTGATACTCCCGCTCCTGCACAAACACCTGCAGAAGCTCCTGCAGCAGATAAACCTCAGGATATTGCACCTGCAGCTCCGGAAATGCCTTAATAATTTTATTTAAAGAGATTGTAATTTATGCCGAACATCTTGTCTCTGTTTTTCATGCAAACTGAGCAGAATGCAGTTTCCAGTGTATTATGTTTTGCATAATCCGAAAAATCAGAACCGCATCTGCCGCGGTGGTCATTTGCAAGAAGCGGACAGCTGTAAACTCCTTTTACTGTTAAAATTCTGCCGTATTCACAGTCAAGCGTTTCCCAAGAAAAGTTTTCAGGTTCATGAAGTGAATTTTTATCAATATATTCATTAATTGTGAAATTGTTGTCCTGTGCATCAAATCCTATATTATGGCAAACTTTTTTAAATTCGTCTATAAGGGTGCTTTTATCTTCATTATAGTAATTTGTTATGCATAAAATAGGATTAAAACCGTATTTGGCAAGACTTTTTACTGCATGAATTACTGTGCGGTATGAGCCTCTTGCTCTGATTTCATCGTTTTTCATTTCATCATAATGGTCAATGCTGAGCTTGAAGATTATTTCATTAGAACCCTCATCTTCTACACGTTTAAGAAAACGGACTTTCTTTTCGTTTATAAATGATCCGTTTGTAAATATGCATACATTGGAACGTTTCAAGCAGGCTCTTAAAATATGATTAAAGTCAGGGTGTGTCATAGGTTCTGCCCCTGTCAAATAAATACATTCAAGCGGTTCTGATTTTGTGTCTGCAAGTGCTTTTTTGACTGCATCAAGGCTGATAAAATCTTTTATGTTTTTGCTTAGAGGAAAATCTATATAACAATTTTTGCATCGCATATTGCAGTTTTTTGCAGTTAGCTCTATAAAAAGGTTGTTTAATTCTTTCATACGGCAAATCGGGGTTTGGAATGTTGTAATATTCATAAAAAGCTCCTATTAATTTGTTTTCAAAGCTATTTTATTACTACATAATTTATTTGAAATTCCCCGCCATGGCAATTCAACGATTAAAGTCATCAGGGTTTTTATCAATAAGCCATTTGCTCATAATATAATGCTCATAGCTTAATGCAAAATTGTAGAGAGCGTTTACCAAAACTCTCCCGCTTTCGGATTTCCCGACAATAAAGAAATCTCCGCTTTTGTTTTGTGCTAAACAAATTTCTTTGTGAACAATTTTATCGACATGGTTTTTGGGGTTTTTGTTAATGACAAATTTTATCCACTCGCAAAGAAGTTTTGTTGTAGTGGTTTTGTTCGAGATTATGTCCTGATTTCTCTCTTGTAAGTATATTGAAAATTCTTTTAAAATCATTTTTCACCCTCTTTGGTGAGTTTGTTTTGGTTTTTAAAATTGTGCGCTTGTCGCTTTGCTCCCCTTATCCAAACGGTGTTGTTGCGCTAAGACATATTATATCCGTAATACCGTTCTTTTGCAATTCTTTTATCATTTCTTCAAAAGTTGAGCCTGTTGTGCAGATATCATCAATAATCAGAATTGTCTTGCCTGTATAGTTTTCTTTGTTTACTTCAAACGCGTTTGAAAGATTCAGCATTCTTTCTTGGCGTTTAAGTTTGTATTGCGGTTTAGTGTCTTTAATTCTCTTTATAAGGTCTTTGTTCAGGTTTGTTGATGTCAGTCTGCAAAATTCTTCTGCAACTAAATTCATGTGGTTATATTTTCGTTTTTTCTCGCGTTTGGGGAAAATCGGTACGGGAACTACTTCAAAATCGCGGTTATCGGTAACTTTTTCAAAATATTCAGCCATAAATTTTGCCAGATAAAATGCTAAATCCCGCTGATTGTGATATTTTAAACCTCGGATGAGTTTTTGAATATTTTTGTTATAAATTCCGGCACAATAAACTTTTTTACCTTCGACAATTCTGTTAACTTTTACGGGTAGATAATCCATTTCACCGTAGCATTTCGAGCACATTTTGACGGCTTCTTTTGACGAACGGCAAAAATAGCATTTTTTCTTATAAACCCAGTCAAGTAATTTGTCTACGTATTTATACATTCAGCACCTACGTTGGAATTTTTATGCAAAATTCGGTTCTGACATTTTCTTCACTTTCAACAGAAATTTCTCCGCCATGTGATTTTATAATCTGCTGTGAAAGGTACAGACCTAAACCTGTACCGATTTTACGGAATTTCTTAGCTGCCGAATAATATTTATTGAAAATTAATTTGATTTCTTTCGGCGGAATGCCCTGACCGTAATCAATAACTGAAATAGTAATAAAGCCGGGAATTTCTCCTGTTTTAATATCAATTTTTTCTTTTGTATTACTGTGGGAGATTGCATTTGAGATAAGATTTTTTATAACTCTTTCCAATTGCATTGCATCTGCCGTAACTTTAATATCGCGTGTGGGAGTGAAGTTTATTGTTATGCCTGAATTTTTGGCAATCGGTTGAGTTTCAGCAACGACATCCGTAATAAATTTATTCAACATAATATTTTCTTTTAAGAGTTTGATGCCTGTTTCTTTAATTTTGTAAGTATCAAGGATAATTTGAACAAGTTCGACGAGTTCCTGGTTGGAATTTTTCATGTTCAAAAGAGCGTATTCTTGTTTTTCATTGATTTCACCGAATTTCCCGTCAAGTAAAAAGTTTATTATATTTGATTCTGCAACAATCGGAACTTTAAGGTCATGGGTTAATGTTGCTACAAAATCCTCTTTTAAAGTTTCAATTTCTCTTTCGGTTGTAATATCTTTTATTAAAATTACGTAGCGTTTTTTGTCATCGTCAAGAGGAAGTTTAATTGTATTCATTACAAAGTTGTTTGTCGGGGTATGTTTGATGAATACGTCTTTATTTTTCAGTTTTTCAATTGGTGTATCGTCGCTGATTTGAATAAAATCAAATATGTTTTTTCCAATAAGTTCATGTCCTTTTATTCCGAACCATTCGCCGATTTGAGGAGTTGCGCGCAGAATACTGTGTTTGTCGTTAATGATTAAAATCCCGTCTGAAAGTGAATTAATAACAGATTCCAGAAGTTTGTTCTGGCGCATAAGCTCTGTCTGGTATTCGATAATCATTTTTTCTCTGTCGTTGAGGGTTTCTACCATTCGGTTAATACTGTCTGTAACGTTTTGGTATGTTGGGTGGTTAATTTCGTCGATTTTGGTTGAAAGATTACCGTAACGAACCGAATTAACCGTATTTGTGACCATGCCCAGATAATCGTTAATCTTAGACCAGCGCTTATTTGTCTGTCTTGTTATCAAAAATAAAACGATAAATACGGCAATAATACTTAAATTCAACAAATACCACAGCATTTTTTTACCCTCTTTGACGATTTTGGAATAGCTTTTATTATAATGGTCAGTCACTGCGCTTTTTTGTTATTTCTAACTTTTTGTGAATTATTTTACTTAGCGCTTGTTCCCGTTTCCCTTTATAGTATAATTATATCAGATAAGGGATATTTTGTATATGTTAAATTTACCAAAAACGATAAAAATGGTTATAACCGATTTTGACGGTGTGGTTACGGATAACTGCGTTTATATTAACGAAGATTTTACAATGAGCAGAAAGCTTAATTTTAAAGATGTTATGGCTTTTTCTATTCTTAAGAAAAACGGATTTAAAATAGGTATTATTTCGGGTGAAAAAAATTCTGCGATAGAAATTCTTGCAAAGAAGTTTGAGATTGAAGAGGTTCACCAAAATATACGAATTAAAATTGATGTATTGAAAAATATCGTTGAAAAATACGGACTTTCTAAAGAAGAATTTGTCTATATCGGTGATGATATCAATGATATTGAGTGTTTGGAATATGCAAAATATAAAATTACCGTTCCTCATTCTGTAAATAAGGTAAAAGCTGTTGAAGGCATTCAAATTACGGAAAGTACGGCAGGTGACGGCGCATTCAGAGAGGTGGCAGATTGTTTGACAGTATAATTAATATAATAAAGAATTTGAATAATTCGATTGAAAAGTATAAAAAAGATACGATTATCCAATCGCTTCCGACTTTGACTTATGTTAACCGTGCAAAAAAAATGCTTGAACAAAATGATTACGAAGGCGCAGAAAAAGTTTTGCTTGAAGCCTTAGAGCTTCCGCAAAAAGACCCGCTTGTTTATAAATATCTCGGAGCTGTTTATGAAAGAACGGGACGAAATGACTTAGCAATTGAAAACTATCAGACTTCTGCCGATATAAATCCGCAGGATAAAAATATCTGGCAGAGATTGGGTTTTTGCCTTGTGACTGCAGGAAAATTTGAACAGGCTGAAAAATCTTTTGAAAATTCTGACAGAGTTCATTCGGGAGTGTCGGAAACTTATGCGGGCTGGGGAATGGCTTTGATGAAACAAAAAAAATATTCTGAAGCCAGAGAAAAATTTACTCAAGCCGTCAAAGTTAATAAATACAATTTTTCGGCAGTATTTTTATGCGCTGTTGTAGAAATTAAGCTTGAAATGTATGACAAAGCTGAAGCAAAATTATCATTTTTGTCAAATGTTTGCCCGAATGAGGGTAATACCTACGAATATGCAAGGCTGAAAGCCATAAAAGATGATTATGAAAATGCAATTCATTATGCTAAAAAAGCTTTGGAGTATAATTCGAACATGCTTCCCGCATATATTCTGTTGGGACAGATTTATTCAACAGTTTCAGATAAAGAAAATTGCCTGAAATCTTTTGAAACAGCTTATGAAAAAGACTTGACTTCACCCGCATTTTTCCTTGAGTGGGGTAAAGCTCTTCAAAAATTCGAAAAGTATGATGAAGCTTTGGAAAAACTCCAAAAAGCTTATGAGCTTGATGCTGAAAATCTTGATATTCTGGCAGCTTTGGGGTTTTGTTATGTTATCGGGAAAGATTTCAAAAGTGCTGAGCCTTTATTGCAAAAAGTTCTTGAACAAGAACCCGAAAATAAAAAAGTTAAGCAGGCACTCGGAATTATTGCTTATGAAAACGGAGAAACAGATAAAGCCGTTTCAATTCTTAAAGCTGATGATGAAGATGCTGTTAACTGCTTCTATCTTGCTAAATGTTTCGAACGTCAGGGAAATGATATCAGAACAGTGGATTATTATGAAGCATGTTTGAGGGTTAATCCCAAATATACAACCGCTTATATTGATTATGTCAAATATCTTATTTCAAAAGATAATTTTGCCGACGCGCAGAGAAAACTTCGCAAAGCATTGAAAAATGAAGAAAATAATATAATTTTGTTAAATTTGATGTTTAATGTAAGTTACATACTTGTCAAAGATAAGGTTTGTGAATATAATATAAAAGAAGTGCTTGCGATTGCGGAAAAAATCGAAAGCATAAACCCGGACTTGTTTGAATACCCCGGGCAAAAACAAGAATTAATAAACCTTTTGCCTGAAAGAGATTAGAAAATTGAAAAAGATAATAGTTCAAAAATTCGGCGGAACATCAGTTGCCGACACAGAAAAAATTAAAAACGTAGCCAAAACCGTAATCAGAGAAAAAGAGAACGGAAATGATGTCGTGGTCGTAGTTTCAGCTATGGGACACACTACAGACTATCTAGTTAAAATGGCAAAAGATTTAACTGAGAACCCGTCAGGCAGAGAAATGGACATGCTCCTTTCGACAGGCGAAGGTGTTTCAATCGCGCTTCTTGCAATGGCTATTCAGGCACAAGGTTACGATGCGGTAAGCTTTAATGCCATGCAAATCGGTATTATGACCGAAAACGTTCACTCAAAAGCAAGAATTGTTGATATTAAAACCGATAAATTACGCAAAAATCTTTCAGAAGGCAAAATTATTGTTGTGGCAGGATTTCAGGGCGTGACTGAAGATGGTGAAATTACAACACTCGGCAGAGGCGGTTCTGATACATCTGCAGTTGCTTTAGCAGCGGCTTTGAATGCTGAAAGATGCGATATCTATACTGATGTTGAGGGCGTTTATACAACAGACCCGAGAGTTGTTCCGACAGCTTCAAGATTAGACGAAATTTCTTATGAAGAAATGCTTGAACTTGCGCATGCAGGTGCTAACGTTCTTCACCCCCGCAGTGTTGAAACTGCAAAACAATTTAATGTTCCGATGAGGGTTAGGAGCAGTTTCAAACTCGATAATTTAGGTACTTTAATTTTAGGAGTTAATAAAATGGAAATTTATAAACCCGTCGCAGGTGTTGCGGCAGATTTATCACAGGCAAGAATTGTAGTTTGCGATGTGCCCGATAAACCCGGTGTTGCGGCAAAATTATTTACAAGACTGGCTCAGGAAAATATCTCTGTAGATATGATTATTCAATCTTATGCAAGAAAAGTGTCTAATACAAATGACATTGCATTCACCGTTGATATGAGCGACTTGTCAAAAACGGCTTCTACTCTGGAAGCATTGAAAAAAGAAATCGGATTGACAGGTGATATTCAGGTAAATGATAATATTGCAAAGGTTTCAATTGTCGGTGCGGGAATGATTGACCGCCCCGGTGTTGCGTCAACAATGTTTGAAACTTTGGCACAACAGGGAATTAATATCAGAATGATTTCTACAAGTGAAATTAAAATCAGCTGTCTTGTAGACAAAGAAGATGCCCAAAAAGCCGTAAAAGCGCTTCACGAAGTCTTTGAACTTGACTGTGACGTTGTTGCAGAAGTAAAAGGCGACCTGCCGAACGTATAGATTAAGTGTAAAATTTACAATAGAAGCATGGATTTTTCGTATATTATCCATGCTTCTATTTTTGTAGTAAAAGAACGGAAAATGTGGCCGAAAGGTGAATAAGTGTAATAAGAGCACTTTATGCTCAAATATTGATAAAGTCTATATTTTAGCCTGCTTAATAAAACTTTATAATAGGGGTTGACAAATTAAAAATAATGGTTTATAGTAAAAATGTTAGATGAAGTGTTAAATGAACACTTAATAACAACCAAATATCACCTAGGTGATAAAGGAGGAAAATATGATTACAGTAAATCCAGTAAAATTTAATAATATAAAAACCATAACTTTTGGTGAAGGCAACTTAAATAACATCACCCCAAACTCAGCAATCTTATCATTGCAAAACCCGAATGCGAAAATCAATTTTGAGAATGACTTAAATCGCACAAGAAAAGCTGATGTGGTTCAATCTCACAATATGATTGGTGCTTTAGGCGCTAAACTTCGCAAGACTTATAATATACTATTTTCACCTGATTATGACAAAAAAGCCCTTACCCCCGGGCAAATTATGTATATGGCATAATTATCAGTAAATATAACCAAGTTGCCGAATTATTTATTTAATAAAATAAGATATCCTTTCATCAGAAAGGATATTTTATTATGCACGAAAAAATTAAAGAAATCAGATTTAACTCTGAAAAAGCACAATGTTTTTTCTCAAAATGCTTGGCATTTACGCTCGGACCTGTTGAGTTAAAAGACTTGCTTGATGAAGGTAAGGTTAGGGTTGTTGATGTAAGGCAAGCTGAGGACTATGAAATCTCACATATTCCGTCGGCAATTTCTATTCCCTGTGATGAGATGGATAAAAGATTGGATGAATTATCAAAGGATGAAGTAACTGTTGTATATTGCTATAATCAGCAGTGTCATTTGGGTGCAAAGGCTTGTCTGACATTGGCGGATTATGGTTATCCCGTGATGCTTCTGGAAGGCGGTTTTAAAACCTGGACGGAAGATTTCAGATTTGCGGTAGTGTAAAAATCGGGGCTAAATATTAGCTCCGTCATTTTGCATTTTCATCAGAACTTTTTTTGAACCTTCGCGGTGTTTTGCAAGAAGCAGTGCAAAGTCTGTTGCTTCCTGATCGCGATTGATTGCTTCTTTTAACCCTGTCATTTCATCCAAATTAAGGTTAGAAAGCAATGCACCGTCAGAATTAAGATAAATCTTAAATATTTTCTGCGACATATAATCAAATCCAGGGAGCTTCATTTGCAGTGCATACCATTTATAAAATTGGTGTGCCATATAATAAGGGTCAATTTCGCCGTTTCTCATTACGAACATTGGTTTTGACTTAATTGAAAACCCTGAACCCGTTACAATATTTATATAAAGAGCTTCCAAGCCTTCAAGAGGTGTAATAAGTCCTTCTTCCTCTTTTATAACATTTAAAATTTTGTCTGCGTTATCAATTTTACAAACTTTCGTTCCTTTGCTTTCAACAAATTGAAGAAGTTTTTCAGGGTTGTTTGCACAAGAATTTACAATATCAGTAACGTTTTTTCTGACGAGTTCTTTGTTTTTCTCTGTTTCTGCGGTCAGGGTCATTGTAACCGAGCTTGAGAGAATCGTTTTTGATGTTGAATTCGTACTTGATATTTTAAAATGCTTATTAAGCTTTTTTGTCAAAGCTTTTTCCTGCATTTTCAAAAAGAAATATATAATTTTCTGTAATGTGTTCATAATTACAGTATATATTATATTAAAACGCTGTATTTCATCCAAATAAATGAATTATTAAAAATGTATAAAGATTGTAAAAATTACACTTGCTTTTGAATTTTCTTTATTTTATAATGTAATTGTGAAATAAATCACGATTTAAAAGTACATTTACTTTTTATATAGGAGAAAATCAAATATGACAACAAAAAGCAAAAAAACTGTTGAAAACCTTGAAAAGAGTTTAAACAAATCAACTCTGGTTGACAACGCTGAACAATTGGAATTGCTTATCGAAAGAGCTAAAAAAGCTCAAAAGATTTTTGCAACATTTACTCAAGAACAAGTTGATGCAATTTTCAAAGCTGCAGCTACAGCAGCTGACAAAGCACGTATTCCTTTAGCTAGAATGGCTCACGAAGAAACAGGAATGGGTGTTTTGGAAGATAAAATTATCAAAAACCACTTTGCATCAGAATATATTTACAACAAACATAAAAATGCTAAAACTTGCGGAATTATCAAAGAAGATAAAGCAAACGGTATTAAAGTTGTTGCAGAACCTCTCGGTGTTATTGCAGGTATTATTCCTACAACTAACCCGACTTCAACTGCAATATTTAAATCTTTAATTTCTTTGAAAACAAGAAACGCAATTATCTTTTCACCACACCCGAGAGCTACAAAATCTACAATTGCTGCTGCAAGAATTGTTTTGGAAGCTGCAGTTAAAGCGGGTGCTCCTGAAGATATTATCGGATGGATTGATGTTCCTTCAATTGAATTGTCTAACCAATTGATGAAACACCCGAATATCGCTTGTATCTTAGCAACAGGCGGTCCTGGAATGGTTAAAGCGGCTTACTCATCAGGCAACCCTGCATTAGGTGTTGGACCAGGTAATGCGGCTGCTGTTATTGACGAAACTGCTGATATTAAAATGGCTGTTTCTTCAATTATGATGTCTAAAACTTTCGACAACGGTATGATTTGTGCTTCTGAACAATCTGTTGTTGTTGTTGATAAAGTTTATGAAGAAGTTAAAAAAGAATTTATTTACAGAGGCGCTTATTTATTAAACAAATCTGAAGAAAAGAAAATGATTGATCTTCCGTTCATCGATCCGAAACGCGGAACAGCTCATCCTGACATCGTTGGTCAAAGCGCTCACAGAATTGCTGAACTTTCAGGCTTTGAAGTTCCTGAAACTGCTAAAATCTTATTAGCTGAAAGACCGTCAGTGGATTGGGAAGATCCGTTCTCAAGAGAAAAATTATCTCCAATCTTAACAATGTACAGAGCAAAAGATTTTGAAGAAGCAACTGAAATGACTTTTGAACTTGTATCAAAAGGTGGTGCAGGTCACTCTGCAGACCTTTATACAGATACTCGTACACAAGAAAGAGTTAATAAATTTGCTGAAAAAATGCCTGCTTGCCGTGTACTAATTAACTCACCATCTGCTCAAGGCGGTATTGGTGACTTATACAACTTCAAACTAGAACCGTCACTTTCATTAGGCTGCGGTTCTTGGGGTAAAAACGCTGTATCAGGTAATATCGGCGTTGAAAACTTATTGAACTACAAGACAGTTGCTGAAAGGAGAGAAAATATGCTCTGGTTTAAAGTTCCACCAAAAGTTTACTTCAAAAGAGGCGCTGTTGACCTTGCTCTTCGTGAACTTCAAGGTAAAAAACGTGCATTTATCGTTACTGACAGATTCTTATTCAACTCAGGCGCTGTAGATGCTATCGTAAATGTATTGGATGAAATCGGTATTGATCACCAAATCTTCTTTGATGTCAAACCCGATCCTACATTATCTACAATTAATCAGGCAATGGAAATCATCAGACCTTACGAACCTGATGTAATCATTTCATTAGGTGGCGGTTCTCCGATGGATGCAGCTAAGATTATGTGGTTATTGTATGAACAACCTGATACAAACTTTGAAGATATCGCAATGAGATTTATGGATATCAGAAAAAGAATTTGTTCAATTCCTGAATTGGGTAAAAAAGCTACTATGGTTGCTATCCCGACAACATCAGGTACAGGTTCTGAAGTAACTCCGTTCGCTATCATTACAGATGACGAAACTCACGTAAAATATGCAATCGCTGATTACGCTTTAACTCCAAATATGGCAATTGTTGATCCTAACTTTGTTGACGGTATGCCAAAAGGCTTGACTGCTGCATCAGGTATTGACGCATTAGTTCACGCTGTTGAAGCTTACGTATCAGCTTTGGGTACAAACTTCACAAACTCAAATGCATTGGAAGCTACAAAACTTGTATTCAGATATTTGGAAAGATCTTGGACAGAAGGTGCAAACGATCCTATCGCAAGAGAAAAAATGCACTATGCGGCAACAATTGCAGGTATGGCATTTGCTAACTCATTCTTAGGATTGTGCCACTCTATGGCTCACAAATTGGGTGCAATGTTCAATGTACCTCACGGTGTTGCAAACGCATTGTTAATCAGACAGGTAATCAAATACAACGCAGTTGATTGTCCAGCTAAACAATGTATCTTCCCGCAATATAAGTTCCCTAACGCAAAAGCTAAATACGGTCAAATTGCTGACGAACTTGGTTTAGGCGGTAAAAATGATAATGAAAAAGTTCAATTGTTAATCGATGCAATTGACAAGTTGATGAAAGCAGTTAACTTGCCAAATTCAATCAAAGACTTTGGTGTAAGTGAAGCTGATTTCAATGCTAAGTTAGATGAAATGGTAGAACTTGCATTCGACGATCAATGTACAGGAGCAAACCCGGCATATCCGTTGATGAAAGATATCAAAGCAATCTATCAAGACGCATACAAAGGTGTTGTAAGAGATTATTATCCGACAACTAAGTAGTCATTACAAACAGATAAACACAACGAACCGCTTTTAATAAAGCGGTTCGTTGTTTATGTAACTAATCTAAGTAAATCATCAATATTTTCAAGTAACTGCATTGTTGATTGATTGGTTGCACTTGAAGTTATGGTGTTGTACATCCTCATTGTTGTCGGCGTACTTCCTATGAAACCTGCAATATTATTACCGACAGTATTTTTTGTATCAATATATTTTTCAAAAAATCGTTTTTCACCATGGGTTATATTTTTTGCAATTCTAGGACTCCAAATGCTATTTGATTTGAATAGCTTTGGATATAAATAAATTCTGTTTTTACAACCTTTAACTATTGAAGTTAAAATTTTTGCAACCATTTATTATCCCCTATATCTATATAAAGTATTTTGTAATAAAGAAATTGCTTTAATTTATTAAAAATGTTAAGCAATTAATAACTTGACATTCTATCATGTCTTTTTTATTATTAGAATACGGCGACATGGCCAAGTGGTAAGGCAGAAGCCTGCAAAGCTTTTATCCCCCAGTTCGAATCTGGGTGTCGCCTTTTTTTATTGACATTATTATATAAATATTATATAATTTTTGTATGAAAAAATGGCTGGTTATATGTTTACTGTTATTTGCGGTTTTACCGGCAAATGCATTGCAACAGTTAAATTTTAAAGGTTTTATAGCTGATGAAGCTAATATTTTGTCAGAACAGGTGAAAAACGACTTGAACATGACATTATGGGATTTGCAAAAAAAATCAGGTGCTGATATTGCGGTTGTAACTTTGCAGTCTTTGGACGGTAAAAGCGTTGAAGAAACTGCTTTAGAAATCGGCAGAACTTATAAAATAGGTTCTAAAGAAAAAAATAACGGGGTTGTATTTTTAACAGCTTTATCGGAACGCAAGATGCGTATTGAACTTGGATACGGCTTAGAAAATAAAATTTCTGTGAGTACTTTAGAAAGTATCAGAGATGATGATATCTTGCCATATTATAGACAATCAAATTATCAGAGTGGAATTGCAAGAGGTACCTATCAACTTGCAAATGCTGTTGCAGAGGTGGAAGGGGTTAATATAACTGTTCAGGGCATTGTTCCAGATAATGTAAAATCTGTATCCTATGGAGGCAGGGAAGTTTGTTCAACTTGCAAACGTGGCGAGTTTTGCAGCTATCATAGAGGCAGATATGGGTGTTATCCGTGGTGGATTTGGCCGCTTGCAATAATTTTAAGTATATTTTGTCCGCGCAGACGCAGATTTAATTATGGAAGTTTCGGAGGCTTCGGCGGCGGTGGCGGCTTCGGTGGAAGCGGTTGTTCCGGAAGTTGGTAAAGAAAGGATTTATATGACAAAGAGTTTAAATAAGTTTATTGAAGAATTAAAAGAAAATTTAGGTGATAACCTTAATTCGGTTATTGCTTTTGGTTCGCAGGCAAATGTTGAAGATGCAAAAAACAATCTTAACTTAATGATTGTTTTAAAACATTTGGATGCTGAAAATTTGTATTCGATTTCAAAACCTGTTCAAAAATGGGTTAAGGCTAAGAACCCGCTTCCTGTAATCATGAATATTGATGAATGGTATTCTTCATTTGATGTTTATGCGATTGAGTATGCTGATATCAGAAGCAATTACAGAATGATTTATGGTGAAGATTTGGCACAGAATATTTCAGTTAATAAATATTTCTTGCGTTTGCAGTGCGAATCTGAACTGAAAGCTTTGCTTTTAAAATATAAAAACGCATTTTTAATGAATATTAAATCCGACAGAGATATGAAAATGCTTTTGTCGAATGTAATAAAGAGTCTGCTTGTAATTTTTCGTTCGGTTCTGCGTTTGCATGACAGTGAAGTTCCATACAGAGCGGTTGATATTATCGAATTTGTATCGAGATATTTGTCTTTCAACAAAATTGTTATGACAAAGCTTGCAAAAGTTAAATACGAAAACGATGATTATACAAAGCAAGAGCTTATTTTTATTGAAGCGGAACTTTTAAAAGATATTCAGGCTATATTAAAACAAATTGATGCAATGAAATTTTAAAAAAGAGGTCATTAGACCTCTTTTTTTATGGTGGGCGATACGTGACTCTCTTGCTCGTTCGCGTTTAACGGCAATTTCGCGTTTTGTTTTTAGCGACTTTGTCGCTTCCAAACAAAATCGCTCCAGCCTCAGCTCACTCGCGCTCGAACACTTACAAACGTTTCTCATACGAAATCACAAAACCATAGAGAAGATAAGAAAACTTATCTCCTCTATGGTGGGCGATACGTGACTCGAACACGTGACCCCCACAATGTCGATGTGATGCGCTACCAACTGCGCCAATCGCCCATAAACTAATTTTATAAAGAACTTACGTACAAGTCAATATCTTCTTTGCTGTTCATTTCGGTTGCGCAGACAAGAATTTTATTGTCAGAGATTTTCAAGCCGCCGATAATTCCTTTATTTTTTAAGTTTGAAAGGAATTTATCCGCATTATCAACTTCTATTACAAATTCATTAAAGAAAGTATTATTCAGGGTTTTAATACCTTTTTGTGCAAGTTTTTCAGATAATTCATGAGCGCGTTTTGTTGATAAATATCCTGCTTGACGGAAGCCTTTTTCGCCCATTACAGTTAAATACAAAGTTGCATAAAGTCCCATTAAAGCCTGATTTGAGCAAATGTTGCTTGTCGCTTTTTCGCGTTTAATATGTTGTTCGCGGGTTTGGATTGTCAGGCAGTATGCAGGTTTACCGTCAGCATCAACTGTTCTGCCTGCAAGACGTCCCGGAATTTGGCGCATAAATTTTTCTTTACATGCGATAAATCCTGCGTGAGGTCCGCCAAAACTCATCGGAATTCCCAAAGGCTGAATATCGCCAACAACGATATCTGCATCTGTCGGCGGTTCAAGTATTCCTAATGATGAAATGTCTACACAAACAGCTTTTAAACAATCAACACTGCCAAACTCCCTTATTTCACCGTAGAAATCAGGGTTTTGAACTAAAATGCAGGCAAAATCAGCGGTTTCTGCAGGGATTTCGTCAAACATAACAAGTTCGATATCGTTTGACCAGCAATATGTTTTGATTACGTCAATGTATTCTGGATTGAGTTTGTCAGATACGAGAACTTTATTTTTCTTTGAAATTCTGACTGCCATCAGAATTGCTTCTGCGCAAGCTGATGCTCCGTCATACATTGTTGCGTTTGAAATATCCATTCCCGTCAAACGGCAAATCATAGTTTGGAATTCGTACATAATTTGAAGTGTGCCTTGAGAGATTTCAGGCTGATAAGGTGTGTATGCTGTCAAAAATTCAAATCTGTTTGCAACCTGTGAAATGCAAGCGGGGATGAATTTGTTATAAGTTCCTGCCCCCAAAAAGCTTACGAAATCCGTATTATTCTTTTTAGATAACGCTTTAACTCTTTTTTGAGTTTCCATTTCGCTGATTGCATCTTCAAGCTGCAGCTCGCCCATACGAGCTTTTTGAGGGATTTGTTTGAATAAATCCTCTACAGAATTTACTCCGATACTTTCCAACATTTCTTTTTTTACTTCATCATTATGTACTAAAAAATTTTTCATTTATTATTCCAATTCTTCTTTGTAATCTTCGTATTCCAAAAGGTCGTTTTGTTCTTCAGCATCACCTGTTAATTCAATTTTAACGAGCCATTCAAAAGCGTTTTCGTTTAAAGTTTCAGGCGCGTCAACTGCAGTTTCGTTAATTTCAACGATTTTACCGCTGACAGGCATATAAATTTCTGATGCTGCTTTTACTGATTCTACAGTTGCAAAAGTTTCACCTTTTTTAAATTCAGAACCTACTTCAGGCAATTCCAAAAATACGATATCGCCCAGTTGTTCTACTGCATAATCAGTTAAACCGATTGTGTGTGTTCCGTCTCCGTTATCCAATAAGAATTCGTGAGATTTTGAACATAGAATTTTTTCTGTAATACTCATTTTAATTCTCCTTTTTCGTCTTGCTCGCTCGCGTTTAACGGGTCTGTGGTTGTTGCCTGCAATAGCAAAGCTATTTCGTCAACAAGCCTCGCCCTCAGCTCGCTCGCGCTTTATCTTATTCCTTTTTTCGATAAACGGTCTTTTAACAACTTCCGCATCGTGAAGCTTTTCTCTAATCATAACTTGAACAGTCGAGCCTGTGCAAATTTCTTTATCATTTTTAACATAAGCAAGCGCAATATTTGCTCCTAACATTGGTGACGGCGCTCCGCTTGTGATATGGCCGACTTTTTCGCCTTTGAAATAAACTTCATATTCGTGGCGTGCGATTGATTTATCGAGCATTTTAAGACCGATTAATTTTTTAGAAGTTCCGTTTTTGATTTGCTCCATTATGACTTCTTTTCCGTTGTAATCTTCAACTTTGTCTTTTGGAACAGACCAGCTCAAACCTGCTTCAATCGGAGTCGTATTTTCGTCCAAATCGTTTCCGTAAAGGTGTAAAGCAGCTTCAAGTCTTAACGTGTCACGTGCACCAAGCCCGATTGGTTTAATGCCGAATTCTTCACCTTGTTTTAAGATTTCGTCCCATAAAAATTCGGAATGAAGATTTTCAACAAGAACTTCATATCCGTCTTCGCCCGTATAACCTGTACGAGAAGCTAAGACTTTTATGCCTGAAATTTTTGCAGGTTTTATTGTGAAAGAATCCTGATGTGTATCAAGTCCCATTTTGCGCATTAAAGTATCTGCTTTCGGACCTTGAACAGCAAGCAGCGAATATTCATGAGAAAGGTTTTCGATTTTAACATCAAAACCACGGCTGTTTCTTACCATCCAGTTCAAATCCTCATCAATTCTGGATGCGTTGCAAATTACAAGATATTCTAAAATTCCGAGTTTGTAGATAATTAAATCGTCAATAAGCCCGCCGTTTTTGTTTGGTAATTGGCAGTATACAGCCTTTTCATAATTAAGTTTTGAAATATCCTGCGGAACGATTTTGTTTAAAAATTCTAAAGCATCTTTTCCCGATACAAAAACTTCGCCCATGTGAGAAACATCAAAAAGTCCCACATTTTCCCTAACGGTTTTGTGTTCTTCTATAATGGAAGTGTATTGAACAGGCATATGCCAGCCTGCAAAATCTACCATTTTTGCTCCCAATTGAACGTGTTTGTCGTGTAAAAAAGTCTCTTTAGTCATTTCACTACCCCTCTCTACCTTATATTTTGAAGGCAAAGAAGGGTATTGTCAATATATTATTTAGTTTTATAACTCAGCAATTTTTTTATACAGTTCGATTTGTTTGTCCGAAATATTTTTCGGTATTATGATTTTAATTTTCGCGTTTAAATTTCCGTATCCGCCTTTTTTAGGCAAGCCGAGTTCTTTAAGTCTTAAACTTTGACCTGATGAAGTTTTTGGCGGAATTTTTATCGTAATTTTACCGTGAAGTGTTTCGATTTCTTTTTTTGTACCCAAAACTGCCTCGGGCGGAGTGATTTCGACTTCTTTTGTTAAATCATAACCGTCAATTTCATATTCGCTGTCTTTAAAATGAATTACGAGATATAAATCCCCCTTGCGTCCGTAAGCATCTGTTTGACCTTCGCCTTTAATGCGAATTTTTTTACCTTCCGTGATATCAGGCGGTAATTTTACTTTAATTGATTTCGGTTCTGTTTTAATTCCCGTTCCCCCGCAATTTGAACAGTAACCTCCGTTTGGAGGGCATTGTGTACAGCGTTCCATGTTGTTGTATTTTACTGAAATCGGTTCTTTTGAGAAGATATCTTTAGCGGTAATATTCAATGTCTTTGTGATATCAAGATTTTCTGACGGCGGTTCTTGACGTCTTTGGCGAGTTTGTTGAGCTCCTCCGAAATCAAAGCCGCCGAAATTCATTCCTTGAGCTCCTCCACCCATCATATCGCCGAACAGCGAACTGAAAAAGTCTGAAAATCCGCCCATATTCTGTCCGTTAAAGTTGAAGCTTTGATAACCTTGTCCGCCGCCAAAACCGAAGTTTTCAAATCCCGGAGGCGGAGTGTAGCTTTGACCGCCCTGCCAGTTTGCGCCGAGGCTGTCGTATCTCTGGCGTTTTTGTTTGTCGCCGAGAACTTCATAGGCTTCATTTATATCTTTAAATTTGCTTTCTGCTTCTTTAGTTTTATTTACGTCGGGGTGAAATTTTCGTGCAAGTTTTCTGTAAGCTGATTTTATTTCGGCATCGGTTGCATCGCGTTTTACACCTAATATTTCATAATAGTCTTTGTATTCCATTTTGATATCTCCTATATTAATAATAATATAAAAAATTACTTTTGCTTTTATAATTAATTATTTTTTAATAGTGTAATTGCCATTTTTTTTCCCTTGTATTATAATAATCTTACAAAAAGGAGAGGCTTATGGAGACATTGACGAAACAAGAGGGATTAATTACAAAGATTATCGGACCTGTTATTGACGTTGAGTTTCAGCAGGGAGAATTGCCTGAAATTTATACAGCTTTACATGTTTTGAAAGATGATGGAACTTTTGTTGTTGCAGAGGTTCAGCAAATGCTAGGTTCAAACAGGGTAAGAACGGTTGCTATGTCATCTACTGACGGGTTAAAAAGAGGTATGAAGGTTGTCAATACGGGCGAACCTATTAAAATTCCTGTAGGAAAGTCTATCTTGGGCAGAATTTTGAACGTTGTCGGAGAACCTGTTGACCAGATGGGCGAAATCGAAACCGATACCTATCTGCCAATCCACAGAGAATCTCCAAAACTTACAGATCAAAACACAAATATTGAAATCCTTGAAACAGGTATTAAAGCAATCGACCTTTTACAACCGTATCAAAAAGGTGGTAAAATCGGTCTTTTCGGCGGTGCAGGAGTCGGTAAAACCGTTCTTATCATGGAACTTATTCATAACATTGCACAAGAGCACTCAGGCGTGTCTGTTTTCGGCGGTGTTGGTGAAAGAACCCGTGAAGGTAACGACCTTTGGAACGAAATGAAAGAATCAGGTGTAATCGATAAAGTTGCATTGATTTACGGTCAAATGAACGAACCGCCGGGAGCTCGTATGAGAGTTGGACTTTCTGCGCTTACTGCTGCGGAATATTTCAGAGATTTCTCTAAACAGGACGTACTTTTATTCGTTGATAATATTTTCAGATTTACTCAGGCAGGTTCAGAAGTTTCTGCACTGTTGGGACGTATGCCGTCTGCCGTTGGTTATCAGCCTACATTAGCAAATGAGATGGGTGAATTGCAGGAAAGAATTACATCTACAAAAGACGGTTCAATCACATCAGTTCAGGCAATTTACGTTCCTGCTGACGACTTGACTGACCCTGCTCCTGCGACAACTTTCTCTCACCTTGATGCGTCAACGGTTTTATCAAGAAACATTGCATCATTAGGTATTTATCCTGCGGTTGATCCGTTGGAATCTTCATCACGCGCTTTAGATCCGAATATTATCGGTGAGGAGCATTATGATGTTACAAGAAAAGTTCTTGAAATCCTTCAAAAATACAAAGAATTGCAGGATATTATCGCAATTTTAGGTATGGATGAACTTTCGGAAGAAGATAAAGAAGTTGTTAACCGTGCAAGAAAAATTCAAAAATTCTTGTCACAGCCGTTCTTTGTAGCAGAACAGTTCTCAGGTATTGCAGGTAAATACGTAAAACTTGAAGATACTGTTAAAGGCTTTAAAGAAATTATCGAAGGTAAACACGACGACTTGCCCGAACAAGCTTTCTATATGGTGGGAACTATTGAAGAAGCCGTTAAAAAAGCTGAAACTTTGAGGGTATAATTATGCACTTGAAAATAATTACACACGAAAGAGTTGTATTTGACGAGGAAGTTGACGAAATCTACACCAAAACAACTGACGGCGAAATCGGTATTTTGAAAAACCATGTTCCATTGATGACTGCTTTGGATATCGGAGTTACAAAAACCGTAAAAGACGGCAATGTCAAGTTTTTTACAACTATGGGCGGAGTTTTTCAGTTCAAAGATGATGAGGCTCTAATCCTTACAACAACTGCCGAAAGCGGTGATGAAATTGATGTTACCCGTGCAAAAGAGGCTTTGACGCGTGCTCAGGCAAAACTTGCTGAAGCTGAAGCCGAATCTGATGCAAAGCGTGCGGAAGCAGCAATGGCAAGAGCAATGGCAAGGTTAAAAGCTACATTGAATAATTAAAATTTCAGCGGATAGTCTTTTGGAATTTTCCAACCGTTAATTGCAATCAAATCAGTACAGCGTATGCCTGAATTTTGGTTTTTGCAGTCATTATACATTACATCATAACCTGTCGGAATGTGATTTGCCAGTTTTTCTCCGCAGAGTTCTGCTGAAGTTGCAAAACTTCGATTAACACTTTGACTGCATATTATAAAGTTAAATTGTTCTTTACCGTATTTTGCTGATTTATTTTCTGTTGAGTAGTTTGCGCAGGCATTGGAATCTTTAGAGACAGATTTCGGGTAAAAATTAAAACATCTCGTGTAACCCATTGATGCTTTTGTTCCGTCTGTGAAATAAACTGTTAAAAATCTGTTGTCTTCATGTTTATCTGTTTTTACGGTATTCAGATATTTCGCAAGGTATGTTTCATAAAAATCCTGGCTGTTAAGAGAATAATCCCAAGAATTACGCGGACCGTTTTCAACTTCTGATAATAAAAATGCCTGATTAACATTAGTATAAAATTTGGCAAGTTTTGTTTCAACAACATGTTTTTTGTGATTAGAAATAAGTGTTGGGATTGTAAGTGCAGAGACAACGCCAATAATCCCAAGAGTAATCAATACTTCTGCAAGTGTGAATCCAACGGGGGGGGGCGATTGTGAGCTTTTTCATAATAAATACCTCCTGTTTTATTATTTCTGATTTTTAGATTTTTGTCAATGTTTTTGGTATAATTGTTTTGTGGAAAAGACTTTATATCAGATATTCAAAACGTTTTTTAAGGTCGGAACTCTGCTTTTGGGTGGCGGATACGTAATTTTGCCGCTTTTGCAATCAGAACTCGTTGATAAGAAAAAATGGATTGATGATAATGAATTGTGTGAGTTTTACGCTCTGGGGCAAAGCGTTCCGGGTATTATTGCCGCGAATGTTTCTATTTTTGTCGGGTACAAACTGCGCAGAACTGCGGGCGCAATTTCTGCTGTGCTCGGAATTGTTACTCCTGCATTTATTTCAATTGTCCTACTTGCAAAGATTTTAGAGGAAATTGTTCATTTGAAATTTGTTCAAAGTATCTTTTGGGGCGTCGGAATAGGTGTTTTGATACTTATTTTCCTTGCAGTCAAAGAGATTTGGAAAAAGAGTGTTGTTGATAAATTTTCCTGTTGGATATTTTTTATAACATTTATTTTGTCAGCATGTTTCAAAGCTCCGCCTGCGGGTTTGATTATTCTTGCAATATTTATCGGACTGTGGCTTCAATTTGCCAGAAAAATTGAGCGGGGTGAAAAATGATTTATATAAAACTGTTTTTAGAATTTTTTCATATCGGGCTTTTTTCTTTTGGCGGAGGTTATGCTACACTGCCGTTTTTGTATCATATTGCAGATGTTCAAAAATGGTATACGGCAAAGCAATTGTCGGATATGATTGCTGTTTCATCAATCACTCCGGGACCTGTCGGGGTAAATGTTGCTACATTTGCGGGATTTACGACAGCGGGAATTTTGGGTGCGTTTGTTGCGACCGCTTCCGTTATTTTGCCGTCGTTGATAATTGTAGTGATTATTTCAAAGCTTCTGGAACAGTTTAAACACAACAAATATGTTCAATCAGCAATTTATACTCTCAAACCTGCAGGTTGCGGGCTTTTGGCGGCAGTTGGGGTTGATATGTTTGTAAATAACATAAATCTTTTAGGAATGATTTTACTTGCAGGTTTATTTTTTGCAAGTTTAACAGAAAAACGCGACCCGCTGTTTTACCTTGGCGTATCTGCGATTGTCGGGCTTATTGCAGGATTTTTTAATTGGACTGCTTAGTTATTCTGTATTGTAAAGCCTGCATAACGTGGTTTTGTTTAATATCTTTAGAGCCTTCCAAATCCGCAATTGTGCGTGCAAGTTTCAGTATTCTGTCATAGCGTCTGCCTGAAAGATGGTATTTTACAGATGCTGTTTTTAGAATTTCTGCACTTGCTTTATCAAGTTGGCAGTATTTTTTTATAAGTTTTGCGGTTAATTCCGAATTGGTCAATATTCCGTCATTTTTGTAGCGTTCTGCTTGAATTTTTCTGGCTTTAACAACGCGTTTTCTAATGTCTGCTGATGTTTCCGTGCAGGGTTGTGTATTCATAAGTTCTTCTGCGGTAAGTCTCGGGACTTCAATATGCAGATCAATTCTGTCTAAAAGCGGGCCTGAAAGTCTTGATTGATATCTGTTTATTTGAAATTCCGAACAGGTGCATTGTTTTTCTTTGTCGCCCAAATATCCGCAGGGGCAAGGATTCATTGCACCAAGAAGCATAAATTTTGCAGGATATTTTATTGAGTGTTTCGTGCGGGAAATTGTAATTTCGCCGTCCTCTAAGGGTTGACGAAGAACTTCCAATACATTTCTTGGAAATTCTGCTATTTCATCAAGGAACAAAACTCCTCTGTGTGCAAGCGTAATCTCTCCCGGTTTTGGATTTGCTCCGCCGCCTATAATGCCGTTTGCTGACGCTGTGTGGTGAACGGCACGGAAAGGGCGTTTTGTCATTAACGGTTCTTCAGGTGCTAAAAGTCCCGAGATACTGTAGATTTTGGTTAATTCCAATGCTTCTGAAAGTTCAAGCGGTGGTAAAATTGACGGAAAACATTTTGCCATTAATGTTTTCCCTGACCCCGGAGAGCCTGTCATAAGCATATTATGACCGCCCGCTGCCGAAATTTCCAGTGCGCGTTTTGCTTTTTGCTGACCTTTTACGTCTTTAAAATCATATATATAATCTTGTGTGGAAGCTTCTTCCAGATAATCATTAATATTCACAACAGTTGGTTTCAGCGAAGTTTCACCAAAATGATTAACCACATCTGCAAGATATTTTGCGCCGAAAATGTTTACATCTCCCGCAAGAGCGGCTTCTGTGGCATTAATTTGCGGTACGAAAATATTTTTTATGCCTGCTTCTTTTAACCCTAAAATTAAAGGCAAAACTCCCGTAACTCCACGCAAACTTCCGTCAAGCGAAAGTTCGCCTAAAAATGCATAGTCTTTAATTTTGTCTTCTGTTAAAACTTCTTCCTCTGTCAAAAGTCCTATTGCTATAGGCAGGTCAAAGTTTGAACCTTCTTTTTTAAGGTCGGCAGGTGCAAGGTTTATAACAACTTTTCGTGACGGAAATGTAAATCCCGAGTTTTTTATAGCCGAACGAACTCTGTCGCGGGCTTCATTTATTGCTGTGTCGGGCAAACCGACAATTGAAAAGGCAGGCAGAGAATTTAAAACATCTGTTTCTACCGAAACTTTATAAGCATTTAAGCCGATTACTGCTCCTGTTGTAACTTTATTTACCATAAATTTATGATACTACAAATATTTTTATTGTATAATCGGGTTATGAACATATTGGCAATAAATTTTGGCGGAATCGGCGACGAAATATTTTTTCTCCCCGCACTTATATCATTAAAAAAAGAATATCCGAATTCAAAGATTACTCTTGCGTTAGAGCCGAGAAGCAAGAGTGTTAAGGATTTAACAAATATTATAGATGATTTGTTTTTGATTGATGTCAAAGGCAAAAACAAATATGCAGAACTTTTAAAACTTGTTTGGCTTGCGCGTCAAGGTAAATTTGATATGGTAATTTCATCAGGCGGGAATAAATTAATCAGTGTTCTTTTATTTATGATGGGAATTAAAAAACGTTACGGATACTATACAGGGAATTTAAGCGAAAAACTTTTGACTGCATCTGTTCCTTTGAACAAAAATCAATATGCCTGCGCAATGTATCACGATTTGGTTACGCCGATAACTAACCATAAAACTTATCTGCCTGAAATTGATGTTGAACCTCAGGAAAAAATTCCAAATTCGGTTTTAATTCACCCGGGGGTTAGTAAAATGAGTGTTCAAAAAGGCATGATAAAGACTGTTACTGCAGATGTTTGGGCGGAAACCATTGATTTGCTTGTTAAAAAGGGTAAACACGTAATTCTTGCAGGCGGGCCTGATGATGCGGAAGTTATTGAAACAATCCGCAACAATACCAAAGGTTTTGAGGATTTTTACGGTAAAACAAGAAGCTTAAAAGATTTGGCTGTTTTAATCGGAAAAGCAGAACAATTTATATGTTCTGATTCAGCGCCATTGCATGCGGCTGTAGCAATGAAAACAAAAACTTATGTAATTTTTGGACCTACTGATGATAAAAAATTAATTCCTCAATCAGATTTGGTTACAGCGATTAAAGCAAATGATAATTGCCCGATAAAACCATGTCTATGGGAGCATCGTCAGACAACCTGTGAAAAACTTGATTGTTTAAAAATTACGGCAGAAGATATAGTATCTGCATTAGATACCGACGCTTAGGCCTGCGCAAAGATTTATTGATTGACCAGTAATACCTTTTGCATCAGATGAAATTAAGTATTTGCAAAGCTTTGCAACTTCTTCAGGTTTTACAAAGCGTTTTTGAGGAATACATTGTAATATTTCATCTTTTGAAAATTCACTGTCTTCGATAGAGTTCATTCCGAGTTCGGTTTCTACCCATCCGGGATTAATTGTGTTTACAGTAATCTCATATTCTGCAAGCTCAAGTGCCAAGGCTTTTGTTAATCCTATTAAACCTGCTTTTGATGATGAATAAATACTTGCATAAGCTTCGCCCATAACACCAGAAATTGAACCTATGTTGATAATTCTACCCCATCTTTGACCTTTCATATGAGGAATAGCTTTTGATATCAAATATGCGGGCGCAACAAGATTTGTCTGGTAAATTCTTTGAATATCGGCAGTTTCTAATGTTTCAAGACCGCCATAAATATATTCACCTGCGTTATTAATGAGTACATCTATTTTGTTATCAATAATAAATCGGGCAAGAGTATTGATATCTTTAGACAAATCGCAGACACAAAATCCTTTTGCATTGCAGGCTGTAAGCGCTTGCTCATTTCTGCCGGTGACAAAAACTTCGCCAACACTTTGAAGCTCTTTTGCAATTGCATTTCCGATGCCTTTAGATGCACCTGTAACTAATATATTCATTACTTAATAATACCAAAGCCGAGTAAGAATGTACAAATCAAGAAAATTGCAGATACAATACCGGTTAATTTGTTTAATCCTTTTTCAGCACTTTTTTGAGAGGCAAAAACATGTGATGCTCCGCCAATCCCCGCAATTCCATCACCTTTGGGTGAATGCAGCAGAATTAAAATAATTAAAAGTAGTGCTGAAATTATTTGTACAGCCCAAACAAAATTTATTAACATTTAATTTTCTCCTTTTTCTTAGAAATGAAATGGGCTCTTTTTGAATTCAATTTTATATTTTCGAAAGTGTATAATCTTGCCGGTCTTTTTGAAGATGATTTTGTGTATTCATCAAGTTCAATTAAGCCGTCTGTAGAAAGAGCTTTTTTTCTAAAGTTTCTTTTATCAAGTTTTTTGCGCATAATCAGTTCATAAGCTCTTTGCATTTCTGTCAGAGTGAATTTTTCGTTTAAAAGCTGATATGCAACAGGGCAAAGTTCCAATCTTTCTCGGGTTCTTTTCATAGAATATTCAATGATTTCTTTGTGGTCGAATGCAAGAGGAGGCAAGTCGGAAATTTTGTGCCATCCCAATTCCGGGGTTGTAACAATTTGAATATCCTCTGCTCTAACAAGTGCAAAATATGCACAGGTTATAACTCTTGAATTCGGGTGACGAAGCGGATCTCCAAATGTATATAACTGTTCGAGATAGATATTATCAACATTTGTACGTTCTTTCAGGACTCTTAAAGCCGCCTGATCAAGATTTTCGGATAATCTTACATATCCTCCGGGGATTGCCCATTTGTCCTTAAACGGTTCGTTGGTTCGCTTAACAAGTAGTACTTGCAAAGCATCATTTTTAAGAGTTACAATTACTACGTCGACCGTAATTTCGTGAGTTTTAGTTTCGTTAAAAATCATAATATCCTGCCCTTAGAACTATCATATAATAAAAATATTAATTCACATCAGTTAAATGATGGTAATTGTTAACAAATTTTAACATATTTGCAAATTTATAACAATTATTACGAGTTTAAATACTTTATATATATACGGGGAACATTCAGGGGATAATAATGTATTGTTGCGGTAACAGTTTCTATAGATATATGAATAATCCGTTTATGGGCGGATGCTTCTGCAATAATAATAATTTCTTTGGCAATCTGATGATGTTCAGCATGTTTTCAAATATGATGAACAATATGTTTGCACAGCCTCAAATGGTTATGCCACAATTTGTTATGCCTCAGCCGATTATGCCAATGCCTCAGGCATATCCTATGCAATCTATATTTGCTCAATCCTACAGAATGCCTCAAATGCCGTCTTTATTTAATACTCAACGACAATTTGGGTTTGATACTGTTTCAAATAATGAAGGAAAAGGTGGTTTTGCAAAATCTAATTATGTAAGTGCATCAGGATATAACGGTATGTCGAATGGAAAATTAAAACAAATATATGGAAATTATTCAAAAGATGCGACAGTTTTATACAAAGGAACAGCCGAAGATTTGAATAAGTATTTGCGTGGCAAGGGTGTGCTTGAAGGGCAGGGACAAGCCTTTATTAATGCTCAAAATAAATATGGAATAAGCGCGGCTGTTTTAGCTGCTATATGTGTTAATGAATCAGGACACGGAAAAAGCAATTTGGCAAAAAATAAAAATAATATCGGCGGAGTTCGTATTTCAGGTTCATATGAATTCAGATCTTTTTCTTCTGTAGCTGAATGTATTGATTATATGGGTAGTTTTCTGAAAAGTGGTTATTTGGATAAAGGGCTGACCAAGTTATATCAAATTAATGCAAGATATTGTCCTGCATCTGATCCTACCGACAAAACCGGTGGTAATTCAGGTTGGGCAAAAGCTGTAAATACTTTTGCAAACGAAATTGAAACTCAATTAGCTTAATGTATCATTACAATTCTTTAAATTTAAGCAATTATTATTTATTTGTATCCTTTATATATATAAGGGGATATTATGTATTGTTGCGGAAACAGTTTTTACAGATATATGAATAATCCGTTCATGGGCGGATGCTTTTGCAATAATAACTTCTTTGGCAATATTATGATGTTTGGCATGCTGTCAAATATGATGAACAATATATTTGCGATGCCGCCTCAACAAATGTTTATGCCGCAAATGCCTCAGTTTGCAATGCCTATGCCTCAGCAAGTGTATCCTATGCAGTCTGTATTTACACAAGCATATAGAATGCCCCAAATGCCGTCTTTATTCAATTTCCAACAACCGGCTTACAATAATTATAATATATTTAATACAACAATAAATAGAACAGTAGCTCCTAAAACAAAAGCGCCTGCATCTAAGGGTAAAGTTTTATCAAAAACCGAATATGTTCAACTTGCCTGTGACGCAGCAAAGAAATATGGTGTTGATGAAAGACTTGTACTTGCTGTTATTGACCAAGAATCAAAATTTAAAAATAACTTGACATCTCCTGCGGGAGCACAGGGTCTGATGCAGTTAATGCCTGATACAGCAAGAGGTTTAGGGGTTACTAATCCTATGGATCCTGCTCAAAATATTGACGGCGGTGTAAGGTTATTAAAACAATTGCTCGACAAATATAACGGCAATGTAACTAATGCGCTTGCTGCATATAACTGGGGACCGGGAAATGTTGATAAATATTTGGCAGGTAAAAAGAGTATGCCTGCTGAAACCCGAAACTATATAAAAATAGCCGACAATTATCAAAATTATTCTGTTGCTTAACTAAACTAAATATTTCATTGATGTTCTTAAATGTTCATGTATTCATGTATCTATAGTAACTATTGTTGGAAGGGACAAGTATGGATAAGGGATACATTGAAAACGGTTTTATTGTTGATGTCAGCAATGCCGGCAAAACATCAGAAATTATTTATGAGTTATCAAGAATTTTAGATTTGCCTGATGCACAGAGCAAAAGAGTTTGTTTGAAACTCGGGTCTGTAGATTTGACCACAACTGAATTGACAAGTATTAAAGCTCTTGTAGAATCTATGAATTCTGAAATTGAATTTGTAAGTACAAGTTCAGATGTAACAATACAATCTGCAAAAGAAATGGATATTGAAGTTTCTGTACTTGAAAATAAAGTTCCGACCCCTGAGTTTAATACAGATCAGGAGGAAGTTAATAAAGAATTAGAAAAAGCTTTGGATAAAATCTTTGGTGAAGAAGGCACTGAAATCAAAACTTTCGGGCATGCCGAAGAAACTCCCGAGCAGTCAGTTGAACAGGCTGAAGCAACTGCCGAAGAAGTTCAAGAAAGGATGGAAACTATTGATGAACCTGTTGTTGAGCCTGTAGAAGATATAGAAAAATTTAATGATACTCTTGAGAGTGCAAATAAAATTGAAGGTGATGAACTTGAAGAGATTGATTTTAATCTTGATGATGTCAGAAAATCATTAAGAGAAACCGAAAAACTTCCGACTTTATATATTCAAAGAACATTGCGTTCAGGTCAGAGTATATCTTCTGACGGTAACATTGTAATTATCGGTGATGCTAATCCGGGTTCTGAAATTATTGCCAAAGGTGATATTACTGTTTGGGGTATTTTAGGCGGAATTGCTCACGCAGGCAGCGCAGGTAATAATTTTGCAAGAATCAGGGCATTGAAAATGAATGCAATTCAATTGAGAATTGCTGATGTCTTTGCAAGACGTCCCGATAGCGCAAATATTCCGTATATTCAAAAAACGGATACATTTGTGCCGGAAGAGGCTTGCATAAGAAAAAAACAGATTTTTATACATAAAATACACGAATAAAAAGGAGAAATAATGAGCGGACGAGTTATTGTAATAACATCCGGTAAAGGTGGTGTCGGTAAAACTACTACCAATGCCAACATAGGAACAGCTCTTGCTAAAACAGGCAAGAAAGTTGTTATGATTGATACCGATTTGGGATTGAGAAACTTAGACCTTTTACTTGGTCTGGAAAACAGAATTGTTTATACAATTGTTGATGTTGTTGAAGAAAGATGTAAACTTAAACAAGCTCTTGTAAAAGATAAAAAGAACCCTAATTTATGTCTTTTAGCTGCAGCTCAAACAAGAGATAAAACTGCAGTTACAGAGGAACAATTAAAAGATATTTGCGAAAAACTTCAAAAGGATTTTGATTTTATTTTAGTAGACTGTCCTGCAGGTATTGAGCAAGGTTTCCAAAATGCAGTAGCAGGTGCATCAGAAGCAATTGTTGTTACAACTCCCGAAATGTCAGCAGTTCGCGATGCAGACAGAATTATCGGACTTTTGGAAGCTAAAGAAGAAATAAAATCTTATAAATTATTGCTTAACAGAGTTCGTCCAAATCTGATTCAGTCAAACGATATGATGAGCGTAGATGATGTCGTAGAAATACTTTCAGCTGATTTAATCGGTATAATTCCGGAAGATACGGGAATTATTACATCAACTAATAAAGGCGAACCGATTGTAAACGACGAAAAATCGTTGGCAGGCAAAGCTTACAACAATGTAGCAAGAAGAATTATCGGTGAAGATGTTCCGTTTTTGGATTTAAATGAGCCTAAAGGTTTTGTTGCTAAGATGAAAAAATTCTTTTCAAATCTGAAAGGAGAAACTAAATAATGATATTGGCAAATTTATACAATAAAGTTATGGGTTTCTTCCGCCAGACAGAGCCGGAAGAAGTAGAATCAGCAAAAGATACGGCTTGCAATAGATTGCGTGTAGTCTTGATGCAGGATAGAACAAATTTAACACCTGAATTAATGGACAGAATGCGCAGAGAATTAGTCGAACTTCTTTCCAAATATGTTGAAATGGATAAGGAAGCTTTAGATTTAAGTTTGGAACAAGACGGTGAACAAGTTGCTTTAATGCTTTCAATTCCTGTAATCAGAGCTAAAGATGAAGATGAGATAAAAGCAGCTCTGGAAGCTGAAGACAAAGAAGCCGATGATATTGATGATGATATCGAAGAGGAAGAGGCTGAGGAAGATGAAAGTTCTGACGAGGAGCAAGTTTCAGAGGATGAAGAAACTTCTGACAGTGATGAACCTCAAGAAGAAGTTGAGGAAGATGAAAAAGACTAACCGAAAGGTTAGTCTTTTTCATCGTTTACAAATCTATACAATTTTATAATTCCAGTGTTGACAGCGGATTTTGTTTGTTTTAACATTGATATGCTTGGAATTATACCCTAAAACATTAGTCGATATTCAAGCACAGTAATACATAAAAAAAGAAAAAGGAATTGCACAATGGCAACTACAAAGAGACAAAGAATCAGAGTTTGTTTGAAAGCATATGATCACAAATTAATCGATGTGTCTTCAGACAAAATCGTAGAAACGGCAAAAAGAACAGATGCTAAAGTAGCAGGCCCTATTCCTTTACCTACAAAAAGACGTATATATTGCGTATTGCGTTCACCACACGTAGATAAAAAATCTCGTGAACATTTTGAAATGAGAACACATAAACGTATTATTGATATATACGAACCGACTCAACAAACAGTTGAGGAACTTGGCAGACTTGATTTGCCGGCTGGCGTAGATATTGAAGTAAAACTTTAATTTTACTTTTGAAAACTAAATAAGCATTATGCATTGTAATGTGAACTACTGCCGCCCGAGCTGAGGGCGAAAGACGAAAGTCTGCAGACCCGTTAAGCGCGAGGGCGTGCAACGAGAAACTCAGCCAAAGACGGTCGGGTGAAAGTCCCGAAAGGTAAAGAGCTATAGTAGCGCTCGCAAGAGAAAATGCAAATCGGAAATGGGACAGAATGTGTCTGTATCAAGTACGGTGAGCAGGAAAGGTAAAAATATGACACTAGGTGTAATAGGTAAAAAAGTTGGAATGACTCAAATCTTCGACGAACAAGGTTTGGCTATTCCCGTTACAGTAATCAAAGTTGATGAAACTGTTGTAACTCAAGTTAAAACAGTTGAAACTGACGGTTATAACGCTATTCAAGTAGGTACAATCGCAGCTAAAGAAAAACATTTAACAAAAGCTGAATTGGGCCACTTCAAGAAAAATAGCCTTGCAAACTTCAGACACCTTCAAGAGTTTAGAGTAGAAAATCCTCAAGACTACAAAGTAGGTGACAAAATCGAATTGTCAGTTCTTGAAAACGTTGAAAAAGTAGACGTAACAGGAAAATCAATCGGTAAAGGTTTCCAAGGTACAGTAAAAAGATGGAACTTCTCAAGAGGACCTATGGGTCACGGTTCTAAAAACCACAGAGAACCCGGTTCAATCGGTGCAGGTACAACTCCATCGCGTGTTATCAAAGGTAAAAGAATGGCTGGTAACATGGGTAACGAAAGAGTTACTATTACTAAATTGAAATTAGTTAAAGTTGATTCAGCTAACGGTTTAGTATTGGTAAAAGGTTCAGTACCGGGATGCGAAGGCAGATTGGTAACAATCGTTCCTACAAGAACAAAATGGAACTGAGATTTTGCGTAGTGCGCCGTGTGAGCCTAAAGGGCGAACCCAGCACGAAGTAGCACGAAGCGAGCGAATGAAAGTTTTGTAAAAACGAAATGAGCGACAGCGAAGTGTGGAGCAATAATTTCAGGTAATAACAAGTAATACAACCGCTCTTACCATATAAAACGGGAAACCGAAAGGGGTAAGCGGAAAGCAAAAGGAAAAACAAAAATGTCAAAAGAAATTTTAAATACAAATGGCGAAAAATTAGGTGAAATCACTTTAAACGAACAAGTTTTCGGTGTTGAACCAAATTTACACGTAATGCATTTAGCATTGAGAAGACAATTAAATAACGCTCGTCAAGGTTCTGCTTCTTGTAAAACAAGAGCTGAAGTATCTGGCGGCGGTAAAAAACCTTGGAAACAAAAAGGTACAGGTAGAGCTAGAGCCGGCTCACTTCGTTCACCATTGTTTGCAGGTGGTGGCGTAATCTTTGGACCAAAACCAAGAAGCTACGCTTTCAACATGCCTCAAAAAGCAAGACAATTAGCATTGAAATCTGCATTGTCTGCAAGAAGCGAACAAATGGTTGTTGTAAAAGACTTCTCAACAATTGCTGAACCAAAAACAAAATTAATGGTTAGTGCATTAAAATCATTAAACGTATCAGGTAAAATTCTTATCGTTGCAGATGTGAAAGCTGATGAAAACAAAAATCTTGAATTATCAGCAAGAAACATTCCAAGCGTAAAAATTATTTTACCTTCAAACTTAAACGTGAAAGATTTACTTGAAGCTGATTCTGTTGTAATTACTGAATCTGCAGTAAATGAAGTAACAGAAAGGCTGCAATAATGAGTAAAGCAAGAACTAATACTGAAAAATTATATGATGTAATTAAAAAACCTATCATTACTGAAAAATCAGTAGGTGCTACAACATTGGGTCAATATACTTTTGAAGTTGTTAAATCTGCAACAAAAGTAGAAATCGCTCAAGCTGTAGAATTAGCTTTTCCCGGTAGAAAAGTTAAAAAAGTAAGAACAGTTTATATGCCATCTCACGAAAAAAGAATGGGATATAAATTCGGAAGAACTGATTCTTCTAAAAAAGCAATCGTAACAATCGAAGGCGATCCAATCGAAGAATTAGTTGGAGTGTAAGCCACTAATATAAGGGGCGTAGCGCGAGCGAGCTGAGGGCGAAGGCTTGATTGCGGAGTAATTGAAAATTATGTAGCAAGCAAACGTAGACCCGTTAATAGCGAGCGAGTAAGACAGGCATAAGTCCCGTAAGCAAATACAAAGCCAAAGGAGAAAATAAAAAATGGCAATCAGAAAAATAAATCCTACTTCCCCGGGACAAAGAGGGATGACAAAAAGTGATTACCAAGAAATCACTTGCACAACTCCTGAAAAATCATTGTTAAAATCATTGAAAAAAACAGCAGGAAGAAACAATACAGGTAGAATTACATGTCGTCACAAAGGCGGCGGTGTAAAAAGAGCATACCGTATCATAGACTTCAAACGTGAAAAATTCGGCGTACCGGCAACAGTTAAAACTATTGAATACGATCCGAACAGAAACGTAAGAATTTCTTTAGTATTCTACGCAGACGGTGAAAAAAGATATATCTTGACACCGGAAGGTTTAAACGTAGGTGACGTAATCGTTTCAGGACCGGAAGCTCCTGTACAAACAGGTAATGCACTTCCGCTTGAATTAATCCCGTTAGGTACAATTGTTCATAATATTGAACTTACACCCGGACGTGGCGGCGTTATGGTTAGATCTGCAGGTAATGCAGCTCAAGTAATGGCTAAAGAAGGCAACTATGTAACAATTAAATTACCATCAGGCGAAATGAGAATGGTAAGAAAAGAATGTATGGCTACAATCGGAACTTTGGGTAATGCAGAATTCAAAAACCTAAAAATCGGTAAAGCCGGTAGAAAACGTTACATGGGTATCAGACCAACAGTACGTGGTGTTACAATGAACCCTTGCGATCACCCTCACGGTGGTGGTGAAGGTAAAACAGGTCCTGGTGGACACCCGAAAACACCTTGGGGTAAACCAGCTCTTGGCTACAAGACACGTAAAAAAGGAAAAGCTTCTGATAAATTAATTGTTAGAAGAAGAAAGAAATAAGAACATAGGCGACGGGGCATAAGCCCCGTATGCGAACCAATAAGGAGAATAAATTAATGGCACGTTCATTAAAAAAAGGTCCATACGTAGAAGAAGCTCTACAAAACAAAATTGCAAAAATGAATGCAAACTCAGAACACAAAGTTGTAAAAACTTGGTCAAGAGCATCTATGATTGTACCTGATATGCTAGGTCATACAATCGCTGTTCACAACGGAAAAACTCACGTTCCCGTATATGTAACAGAACAAATGATTGGACACAAATTAGGTGAATTCGCACCTACAAGATTGTACAAAGGACACGCAGGTTCTGATAAGACTGCTAAAAGAAAATAACGTGAGCGAGCTGAGGGCGGACGATACCGCGAAGGCGGAATCGGTAGACCTGTTAAAAGCGAGCGAACAAGAAAAGTAGAAGGAAAAAACAATGGAAGCTAAATCAAGACAAACTGATATTAAAATGACAGCAAGAAAACTTCGTCGTGTAATCAATGAAGTTAGAGGAAAATCTGTCGTTGAAGCTCAAGATATGTTACGTTTTATGCCTTATTTCGCAGCTAGAGTGGTTGAAAAGAACTTGAAAGCCGCTGTTGCAAATGCACAAGAAAAATATGGTATTGGCGCTGAAGCTTTAAAAGTTTCTGAAATCTTCGCTGATGAAAGCGTTACATACAAAAGAGCAAAAACAAGAGCGCAAGGTCGTATGTATTCAAGACTAAAACGCACTTCACATTTAACTTTGAAAGTTAGTGAAAAGTAGCGCGAGCGAGCTGAGGGCGAACGGTGGCGCGAAGGCGACAACGGTAGACCCGTTAAAAGCGAGCGAGCAAGACGTAAATGTAAAAGATAAAGGTAAATAAAATGGGACAAAAAACACATCCAAAAGGATTTAGAATAGGCGTAATTCAACCTTGGGTAAGCACATGGTTTGCTAAAGTAAAAGATTACGGTCAATTCGTTGCAGAAGATGCAAAAATCAGAAAATTCGTTAAGAAAAAACTTTATACAGCAGGCGTTTCTAAGATTTTAATCGCTAGAAAAGCTCAAAATACAACAGTAACTGTTGTAACAGCTAAACCGGGTATCGTTGTAGGTAGAGGCGGACAAGGTATTGAAGACTTGAAAAAAGAAGTTTCTAAATACATCGGCAAACCTGTAATCATTAACGTTGTAGAAGTTGCAAGAATTGATGCTGATGCTCAATTGGTTGCTGAAGCAATTGCTCAACAATTAGAAAAACGTATCGCATTCAGACGTGCAATGAAACAAGCTATGCAGCGTACAATGAGAGCTGGTGCTCAAGGTATTAAAGTTATGGTATCAGGTCGTTTAGGCGGAGCTGAAATCGCTCGTTCTGAATGGGCAAAAGAAGGAAGAATTCCTCTTCAAACATTAAGAGCTGATGTTGATTACGGTTTCACTGAAGCTGATACAATCATGGGTAAAATTGGTGTTAAAGTTTGGATTTTCAAAGGCAACTTAATGCCCGGCGAAAAAGCTGACCAAAACATCAAAGCTAAAAATGAAAAAGGCGGTTCTGATAAAGGACAAAGACGTCCTCGTCGCAGAATTGCTTCAGATGCTGAATAGAAAATAAATAAATGGAGTAAAATAAAATGTTACAGCCTAAAAAAACTAAATACCGCAAAATGATGAAAGGCAGAATGAAAGGCACAGAAACCAGAGGAACAAAATTAGAATTTGGCGGATATGCACTTCAAGCTGTTGAACCCGGCTGGATTACCAGCAGACAAATCGAGGCTGCACGTCGTGCAATGACTCGTGAAATCAAACGTGGCGGTAACGTTTGGATTAAAATATTCCCTGATAAACCAATTACGGCTAAACCTGCTGAAACTCGTATGGGTTCAGGTAAAGGTAACTTGGAATATTGGGTAGCAGTTGTTAAACCGAACAGAATTCTATTTGAATTGGATTATTTCGACAGAAATACTGCAGTTCATGCATTGGAATTAGCTGCTCAAAAACTGCCAATCAAAGTTAAAGTAGTAGAAAAAGCTAAATTGGAAGCTACTAAGTAGTAACCAAAATAAGGAAAATAACAATGAAATTAAATGAAATGCGCGAAAAATCAGTAGATGAGTTACAAAGTGCAATTGTTGATTGGAAGAAAGATTTGTTTAACTACAAATTACAACTTTCAACTCACAAATTAGAAAACACAGCGTTGATTTCTAAAACAAAAAGACTTATAGCTCAAGCAAAAACTGTAATAAAAGAAAAAGAGGTACAACATGCCTAAGAAAGAAAAACAAGGTGTAGTAGTAAGTAATAAAATGGACAAAACTATCGTAGTTAAAGTTGCTGATTACGAACCGCACCCAAAATACAAAAAAATTATTGAATCTAATAAAAACTACAAAGCACACGATGCAGAAAATGTTTGTAATGAAGGCGATATCGTAAGAATCGTTGAATCAAGACCAATCTCAGGTGACAAACGCTGGACATTGGCTGAAGTAGTTGAAAAAGCAAGATAGTAATTTTTTCATCGGTAACATTAATTTATAATGAGATGCCGACCAGACAAAATAAAGGAAAAGAAAAATGATACAACAAGAAACAAGACTAGAAGTAGCAGATAACACAGGCGCAAAAGAACTTTTGTGTATTCGTGTTATGGGAAGCTCAAATAAAAAATTCGCGGCAGTAGGCGATGAAATCGTTGCAGCCGTTAAAGATGCTAACCCGAATATGCCTGTTAAAAAATCTGAAGTTGTTAGAGCTGTTGTAGTTAGAACTAAAGCTGATATCAAACGTGCAGACGGATCTGTTATCAGATTTGATGAAAACGCAGCAGTAATCATCAACAAAGATGGCAACCCTCGTGGAACTCGTGTTTTCGGACCGGTTGCTCGTGAATTGCGTGATAAAGGCTATATGAAAATAGTTTCTCTTGCACCTGAAGTTATCTAGTGCAGGATTAATAACAACACAAATATACGCCCGATATTAAATATCGGATCCGTATGAAAAATGGAGAACAGTAAAATGACAGATAAAAAGAAAAGCTTGCATGTAAAAAATTCTGACAGAGTAATGATTATTGCAGGTAAAGATAAAGGAAAAGACGGTAACATTAAAAAAGTTAATGTTGCAGACGGAACTGTCACTGTTGAAGGTTTAAATATGGTTACTAAAGCTCAAAAACCTCAACCGATGGCAGGCATTCAAGGCGGTCTAATCAAAATGGAAGCTCCTGTTGATGCTTCAAATGTTATGGTTATCTGCCCTGCTTGCGAAAAACCGACAAGGATCAAACACGCAGTCGTTGACGGCAAAAAAGTTCGTGTTTGTAAAAAATGTGGTGAACAATTAGATGCTAAATTATAATTGAGTTATAATTTTGGTATCGCAGAATTAAGGAAATACGAAAATGACAACAAAAACTAGAAGTTTAAAAGCTAAATATCAAGAAGAAATTATACCTGCATTAAAGGAAAAATTCGGTTACGAAAATATTAACCAAGTTCCAAAACTTCACAAAATCGTTTTGAACATGGGTGTTGGTGAAGCTTCTCACAACTCTAAGATTGCTGAAGTAATCGAAGGTCAATTGACTAAAATTGCAGGTCAAAAATGCGTAGTTACAAAAGCAAAAAAATCAATCGCTTCTTACAAATTGAGAGAAGGTATGCCGGTTGGTGCAATGGTTACATTGCGCGGCGAAAGAATGTATGATTTCTTGCAAAAACTTATTTGTGTAGTTCTTCCTCGTATTCGTGACTTTAGAGGTATTTCTCCGAAAAGTTTCGATGGTCGCGGTAACTATACTTTAGGATTGAAAGAACAAGCATTGTTCCCTGAAATCACTTATGAAGAAGTTGATTTGGTTAAAGGTATGAACGTATCAGTAATTACAACAGCTGAAACTGATGATGAAGCTCGCGAATTATTGAGATTGTTAGGTATGCCTTTCAAAGGAATGAAAGCAGCATAGTCCCCATTGGGTACTGCATAAATTAAAAAAACAGATAAAAAACATAAAAGGAGAAATTCATGGCTAAAAAAGCGATGATAAACAAAGAACTAAAAAGAGCAAAATTAGCTGCAGCAGGTAAATATCCGACTGTTAGACTTCATAACAGATGCAGTATTTGCGGACGTCCTCATGGATTCCACAGAGATTTTGGTCTTTGCAGAATTTGTTTAAGAAAAATGGCTCACGAAGGTTTACTTCCGGGCGTAACAAAAGCAAGTTGGTAGCGCGAGCGAGCTGAGGGCATAGGCTGGTGTTGGCTTTGCGAAGGCAAAGACAAGCAGAGCCGAAGACCCGTTAATTGCGAGCGAGTAAGACGGAGCATAGCCGCTCCACCCGCCACATTGGGTTTTGTATAAATTTCAAGACCTGTGTGAATTAAATATAACTAAAAAGACCTCTTAATAGAGGTCTTTTTTTATGGCACACAGACCATTACTTCTTGACAATTTCTTTTATATCGTAAGTATATTTATTTGTAAATTAGCCAAGTGGTTATATTTTTTGTAAATAAATTTTGCAATGCTGTTGTAAATATTATTTGTTTATGATATTTTTATTGTACAGTTCCAGACTGCCAAAGCAAGTTTCAATATGAAGCAAAATTAATTTGGTAAGTGGTGTAATAGTAAAGTAAGGATACTGCCTTATAACTGTGAGGTAAGTCCGGAGGAATTTTAAATGTCAATGACAGATCCTATAGCAGATATGCTAACAAGAATTAGAAACGCTAATCAGGTTTCACACCAGACTGTTTCTATGCCATCTTCAAAATTGAAAGTTCAATTAGCTAAACTTTTAAAAGAAGAAGGTTTTATTTCTGATTACAGCGAAAAAGTTGAAGGCAAATTCAAAGTTTTAGAAATCACTTTGAAATACGATGCTAAAAACAAACCTGTTATCACAAAACTAGAAAGAGTTTCTAAACCCGGTTTGAGAAGCTACAGCAAATCTAAAAACTTACCTAAAGTATTAGGTGGTATGGGTATTGCAGTTGTTTCAACAAGCAAAGGTCTTTTAACAGACAGAAAAGCTCGTAAAGAAAATCTTGGCGGCGAAGTTCTTTGCTACGTTTATTAATTCGTAATTGAATTTTTCGGTGCAATTGGTAGAAAAGCCGAAATTATGTACTAAATATACCAAAAGGAGAAAATTAAAATGTCACGTATTGGTAAAAAACCTATCGAAATTCCACAAGGCGTGGAAATCAAAATAGAAGGTCAAACAGTTACTGCAAAAGGACCTAACGGAACTGAAACAGTTGAAGTAAGACCTGAAATCGCTGTTAAAGTTGAAGATAATCACATTATCTTGTCAAAAGTAGGCGAATCAAGAGAAACTGATGCTTTGTTCGGTTTGTTCAGAACTTTAGTTGCTAATGCTGTTCACGGTGTTAAAGAAGGTTTTGAAAAGAAACTTGAAATCCAAGGTGTTGGTTACCGTGCTAACATGGAAGGTAAAAACCTTAACTTAGCATTGGGTTATTCTCACCCTGTAGTTGTTGAACCGCCTGAAGGTATTACAATTTCAGTTGAAGCTAACACAAAAATCAGTGTTAAAGGTTCTAACAAACAAACTGTTGGTGATGTTGCAGCATTCATCAGATCTAAACGTCCACCTGAAGTTTACAAAGGAAAAGGTGTTAGATATGAAGGCGAACACATCAGACGTAAAGCCGGTAAAGCTGGTAAAAAGTAGGGCATAGCCTGCAATAAGTTTACATGCGAAGGGTTAAAAGCCCGTTAAAGCAGTAAGAAAGGAAAATAAAAATGATTAAACAAGAAATTAGAAAACCAAAAGTACAAAAAAGACACAGATCAATAAGAGTTAAATTGTCAGGAACTTCTGAATTCCCAAGATTGGCAGTTTACAGAAGTACTAAACATATTTACGCTCAATTGATTGATGATGTAAATCATGTAACACTTGCTTCAGCTTCTTCAAATGATAAAGATTTGAAAGAAAAATTAGCTCACGGGGGTAACATTGAGGCTGCTAAAGTAGTAGGTGAAGCTATCGCTCAAAAAGCTAAAAAAGCAGGTGTTGAATGTGTAGTATTCGACCGCGGCGGATTCTTATATCACGGTCGTGTAGCGGCTTTGGCTGATGCAGCTAGAGAAGCTGGCCTAATGTTTTAGGAGATACAAGCATATAAAAATAACCCTCATTTGAGGGTTATTTTTTTTTGCATATAAATATTATCGGAGCATAGGTGAGGGTTATTTCGGGGAATTTTTGCGAGTAGTTGTCACAAAAATCTTTTACCTCTTTAAATGTCCAATGCTGTGCTGTCAGAGAATTTACACCTGTGTTTTTCATGTGAGCAAGAAGTTCAAGCGGTGTTGAAAATTTCAGTGTGTGGATAAATTCTTCAATGTGTAAAATTTCAAAGTTTTTTGCAAATATCTGTTTCAACTCGTCTGAAGTTTTATAATCAAGTGAAAGTCCCGTAAGTTCTCTGATTTCCTTAAAGTTTTCCGGTGAAAAGCTTGAAAATGCAAGTATTCCGTCCGTGTTTAACAGATTTTTGTAATTGTCTGTATCAATAGTTTTAAACCACTGGAACATTGCGTTTGAAATAATCAAGTCCATTTTTTGTGTTGGTTTAATTTTTTGAGCGTTTCCACAATAAAATATTGCATCAGGTACAATATTTTTTACGTAATATTGTGATTTTTCCACTAAATCGTTTGCAAAATATTTTTTGAATTTGATAGTTTCCACAATCTCTTTTGTAAGCAGTCCCGCACCGCTTCCAAGTTCCAAAATATTATCAAATTCGCGTCTTATTTTGGCAGTTTCGGTGACAAGTTTTTCTGCCATAAGCCTTTGAACTGAGGCATTTTCATTATATTTATTCAAGCTTTTTTCAAATTGATTTTTGATTAATTTAGGGTTTATTTGCATAATATTTCATTCCAGCTTGTGAAATTATAGTAGGGAAAATGACCGCTAATCAAAATTTCAGCTTTATCTTGCCAAAAATTTAATTGATTTTTTGTCGGGATAATCTTATCGTTACTGCTTACGAGAGCTTTGTCATAGTAAGTTTCATAAGTTTTATCCGTTTCTTTTATTTTAGCATAAAGTGTTTTTAATTCTTCTTCGCGGTTGTCGATAGTGCGTTCAACAGGTGTTGTTTTATATCTTTCAAATTCTTCAGATTTTTCGAAAATATTTTGATAGAATTTACCTTCTAAGCCTGTTTTTGCGTGGCGAAGTGTCAACAAAAACGGTTTTTGCGGAATGCCGAATTCATCATCAACAGGGAACGGTGTTCCGTTTACGGCAAGTTTCTTTTTAAATTGCGGAAGCAGTTCGCGCATTTGGTATGCCGTGAAAACTCCCATAGACCAAGCAATCAAATAGTATTCTTTATATTGCGGAATTTCGGGCAAATCAAAATTGTTATAATCGTATAACATCAATACGTCAAAATCCTCGCAGTTTAAAAATTTGAAGGGCTTGTAATCAAAGCTCCAGCCTGCGAAAAAGATTATTAATTTGTCATTATTTTGTTTGTTTAGCCAATGAGATTGCATTATTCAATTCCTGTTCCGTAATTTCCGTTGTGAGTGAAAGTCTGAGTCTTGAAGTTCCTTCGGGAACGGTTGGCGGACGGATTGGAAGTGTGAAATAACCGTTTTGGTATAGAATTTCACAGGTTTCAACTGTTTCTTTGTTTCCGCCGATAACAATCGGGATTATGTGGCTGTCGGAACCTGCTTTTTTAGCGATTGAAAGCATTTGCATTCTTTTGTCGTAAGTTTTCGGAAGTTTATTTTCTAAAATCCATTTTGTGAACGCAATATTAATCGGCGGTAAAGCTGTCGAGAAAATAAATGAGCGGGCTTTGTTTGTCAGGTAATCAATTAATGTTTTGTTTCCAACTGCAAATGCGCCCATAGAACCTATTGCTTTGCCGAATGTTCCGACAATCAGGTCAACTTTATCAATTATTCCGAGAGTTTCACAAACGCCGAGACCAATTTGTCCGAAAACCCCAAATGCGTGGGCTTCATCAAGAATTAAAATACAGTTGTATTTTTCTTTAAGCTCAATCAATTTTTCTAAATCTGCAATGTCGCCGTCCATTGAAAATACGCTTTCGGAAACTATTACGGCATTATCAAAGTTATTGCGTTCGCGGATTAAAAGTTTTTCCAAAGCTTCCATATTGTTGTGCGGGTAGCGGAAAAACTTGCTTTCCCCCAGACGCATTCCGTCTATTATGCTTGCGTGGTTTAATTTATCCGAAAAAATCACATCGCCTTTGCCTGCAATAGAGCTGTTAATCCCGACATTTGCGTGATATCCGCTGTTAAAAATCAGTGCTTTGTCTTTATTAAAAAGTTGTGCAAGAAGGTTTTCCAACTCTTTAAAAATTGGCAGAGTCCCTGTCAAAAGTCTTGCGGATGCACTCCCGAATGAATATTCAACACCATTCAAAAATTCTTTAGTCAATGCCTTGTTATCTGCAAATCCCAGATAATTATTTGAAGAAAGATTAATAAGTTTTTCGCCGTTAAGGTAAATATATTTTTCGTCTTTACTTTCAAAATCTTTGATATCCCTAAAGTGTGAATGTTCTTTTAAATTCTTTAATTGTTTGTCCAGTTTTTCCAACATATTTTAAATTTATGACAAACAATAACAAATGTCCATATTGCGTTTTTATCAATATATGTTTATAATAAGAATATGAGGAATTTTGGTTTTACTTTAGCAGAGGTATTAATAACACTTGGTATTATCGGTGTTGTCGTAGCAATGACTATGCCGAGTTTAAATCAAAAACTTGAAGACCAGAGGAATATGTCGTCTTTAAAAAAGGCTTATTCTATTTTACAGCAGGCAACAAATCTTGCTATTTCCGAACATGAAGGCCCTGAATATTGGGGAATGGTTGATAATAGTGTTGAATCGGTAACCAATGTGTATAATTTTTATAAGCCGTATTTTAATATGATGCGTGAGTGTCCTAATCAGCCGGGATGCTGGGCTTATCCTACAAAAAATTTTGACGGCAGCGTATATTGGAGTGCTCACAATACAAGCTGGTATCAATATGCGTTTACTTTGGCGGATGGAATAAATGTACTTATTGATATTTATCCGAGAGATACAATACGTTCAAGTTTTGGAAACAATGTAAATATGGATTGTGCAGTGTTTTGGGTTGATATAAATGCAGATAGACTTCCAAACCAAATCGGTCGTGATATGTTTGCTTTTATGGTTACGGAACGCGGGTTGCAGCCTGCGGGATTGGATAGCACAAATAATTGCAGAAAAGGCGGAACTGGCTGGAGTTGTACTTCAAAAATTATTCATGACGGTTGGACAATTAAGTATAAATAAAAAAAGAGCCTTTTAAAGGCTCTTTTTTTAATCTTTGTTTCTCATTGTCGGGAATGCGATTACGTCGCGGATTGACGGAGAATCTGTCAATAGCATTACCAAACGGTCAATGCCCATTCCCATACCGCCTGTCGGTGGCATACCGTATTCAAGAGCGTTAATGAAGTCTTCGTCAATTTCCATTGCTTCCTCATCGCCTTCTGCTTTCGCTTGCGCTTGAGCTTCAAATCTCATTCTCTGATCAATCGGATCGGTAAGTTCTGAGAATGCGTTAGCGATTTCCCAACCGTTAACACGGGTTTCAAAACGCTCTGTTAATCTTTCGTTATCTCTGTGAACTTTTGCAAGCGGAGAGATTTCTCTCGGATAATCAATGATGTGGCATGGCTGAATCAATGAAGGTTCGATTTTTTCTTCAAACACTGCTTCAACAACCTGACCCCAGTTCATATTATCGTCTACCGCAACGTGAAGGCTTCTTGCTGTTTCGATAGCTTGTTTTGCACTGTAGATTTCCATAAAGTCAACACCTGTAGCTTCTTTAATTGAACCTAACATTGTTTTTCTGTCCCATGGCGGAGTTAAATCAATTTCGTTTTCACCGTATTTGATTTTTGTTGTGCCGAGAACTTCTTGAGCAACGTATGCAACCATGTTTTCTGTCAATGTCATCATATCGTTATAGTCAGCATAAGCCTGATACAATTCAATCATTGTAAATTCAGGGTTGTGGCGTGTGTCAATACCTTCGTTACGGAAGCATTTTCCGATTTCGAATACTCTTTCGGAAACTCCGCCGACGATTAATCTTTTCAAGTAAAGTTCAAGTGCAATTCTTAATGTCAAATCCATTTCCAACGCATTGTGGTGAGTATTGAAAGGTCTTGCGTTTGCGCCTGATGCTGTTGTTTGCAAAATCGGAGTTTCAACTTCCATATAACCTTGTTTTGCCAAATATTCACGAACTTTTTGGATAATCAAACTTCTTTTTCTGAAAGTATCTCTGCTGTCTTCATTTACGATTAAGTCAACGTATCTTTGGCGGTATTTCAATTCAACGTCTGTCAAACCATGATAGTGGCTTAATGTTTCAGCTTTTTCTTTGCTGATTTGTTTATTTGGCAAAGGTAAAAGTGCTTTTGATAACAATTCTAAAGATGTTGATTTGATAGAAAGTTCTCCTCGCGGAGTTCTTCTGATTGTGCCTGTAAATCCTGCGATATCACCGATATCAATAAGCTTAAGAACTTTCATTTGATCTTCTGATAAATTTTCTTTGTGAGAGAAAATTTGAATTTTGCCTGAAGCATCCATAAGGTCAATAAACATACCTGTATTGCGGATAGCCATTACACGACCTGCAACAGAGTATTCATCTTCTGTTTCAACACCTGCTTCAAGGTCTTTGTATTTTTCTTGAAGTTCAGATGCATTTGCAGTTTTGTTAAACGAATACGGATAAGGGTTTACACCTCTGTCTGCTAAATCTGTTAATTTTTGAATTCTTGTTTGTCTTATTTGTTCTTTGGTAGAACTAACCTCTTGAGTTTGTTGTGCCATTTTATACTTCCTCTTTGTTATGTGATAATAAAATTTTAACATAAATATAAAAATCTTACTCTATTTTTTTATGATTACAAAATCTCCGCGTTTAACCAGAGAACTGAGATATTTTATAACTTCATTATCCATTCTGACACATCCGTGGGATGCTTTTTTGCCTAAACTTGCAGGATTGTTGTTCCCGTGTATAAACTCTCCTGTTACACCTTTTTCTCCTGTTTCTAAATCTATTGTTTCCAGACAAATTATTTTAGGTCCGTAACTTTTGGGATCATTACGTCTTTTGGTTGTTTTCGGTGCTGTTGTATATGGATATGTTTCGACATGAGTAACTACTCTATAGCCTGTATGTGTTGGGGAAGAAGATTTGCCTGTTGCTACTGAGTACGCACCAATAGCTTCACCTAATTGGTTGTAGTGGTATAGAATATTATTGGTTATATCTACAACGAATTTTGCTGTTTTCTTTACACCTTTAAATTTTAAAATCGGGCTTGGCGCATTGTTTAATATATGTTCTTCAAATGAACCGGATGGTTTAACTTTATACTGTAGTTCAACCTTATCTTCATTTAATGTAGAAGTTGCGTGCACTTTTGAAGCACCCGCAGTTAATGCACCTGTTGTAACACCTATTATTACTGTATTTTTTATAATTGATGAAATTCTCATATAAGTATATAAGCGCAAAAATATTTATTTTTGCGCTTATATCAAGAAATTTTAAGTCAAATTTAATTCATTAAACGTTTAAGTTCATCAGGTCTTGAGGATTTTTGAAGCGCATCCTCTATCGTAATCAACCCTTGTTTATAAAGATTTGAAAGAGCCATTTCAAGGGTTTGCATACCCATTGCCTGATTCATCTGAATTGTTGAATAAATTTGTGCAGCTTTTGCTTCACGGATAAGGTTTGCAATCGCAGGAGTTACAAGCATGATTTCCTGTGCCATTACACGACCTTTTTTGCTTCCGTCCGGCTGAACTTTTTGTAAAAGTGTTTGCGAGAATACTGCACGAAGTGAGTTTGCAAGCTGTACACGAATTTGTTGCTGTTGTCCTTCGGGGAATACGTCAATGATACGGTCAATTGTTTGTGCTGCAGATGAAGTGTGAAGTGTTCCGAAAACTAAGTGCCCTGTTTCTGCGGCTGTTAATGCAAGTGCGATAGTTTCATGGTCACGCATCTCACCTACCAGAATAATATCAGGGTCTTCACGAAGTGCAGATTTAAGAGCATTTGCGAAAGATCTTGTATCCATGCCGAGTTCACGCTGGTGAATAATACTTTGTTTTGATGTGTGAACAAACTCTATAGGGTCTTCAATTGTCAAAATATGTTCTGCTCTGTTTGCATTTATATAGTCAATCATTGCAGCAAGTGTAGTTGATTTACCTGAACCTGTAGGTCCTGTTACAAGGATAAGACCCCTTGGCTGATCTGCTTGTTTTCTTACAACTTCCGGCAAGCCCAGTTTGTCAAAAGAAGGTACGATTGATGTAATTGTTCTGAATGCAGCCGCATAGTTGCCTTTGTCTTTGTAGAAGTTAACCCTGAAACGGCTTAAACCTTCAATACCGTATGAAAAGTCAAGTTCCCAGGTCTGTTCAAGCGTACGTCTTTGTTCGTTTGAAAGCATCGGGAATAATAAAGCTTCCACATCATCCGGACTTAGAGGTGGATAATCAAGTCTTTGTAATTTTCCGTCAATACGTGCTGCAGGAGGCAGGTTGCTCGAAATGTGCAAGTCTGAACCGCCTAATTCTACCAGTTTTTCTAAAAGTTCTTCTATCAGCATATTTTACCCTTCCTGAAAATTCATTAATGCATCATTATCTTTCATTGCAAGTTCAATAAGGGCGTATGTCATATATGCCCCCAGTGCAACAGCTTTCGGGTCTAAATCGGTTTTGTTTGCAGCTTCTATTATAGCTGTGTTAATTTCCGGATTTTCTTCTTTAATATAGTGAATCATTTGTTTGCGCCATGAGGGCATGTCCTTAAAGATTTCACTAAAAGCTATTGCAGCATTTTCTTCTGAAATAATCGGTAACATTTATTTTCCTTTATTATTTTCCATACTTATTATATAGTTTAAGGTTTGTCAATAAATCATATATTTGAGGTATAATTTATTTTATGAGATTGAGGGATTTAAGTCTTACAAATTATAGGAATTGCAAGGAATTAACGCTGGATTTGGCATCAGCGAAAGTTCTTATTATAGGGAAAAACGCACAAGGGAAAACAAATATTCTGGAAAGCATCTATTTTCTTTCGGCACTCAAATCTCCAAGAACATCAAATAATATTGAACTTATTAATTTTGAAGCTGAAAAGGCTGAAATTAACTGTAACCTTGTAAAAAACGATACTGACGTCGAATTGGACTATTCTTATTCAAATGAGAAAAAACGCGAACTTGCTGTTAATAAGGTTAAAACTACTCCCAAAAATTTTAAGTCGGTGTTAAAAACAGTTCTTTTTTCGACTGCGGATTTGCTTTTGCTTAGAGGAAACCCTTCTGACAGGCGCGACTGGCTTGATAGAGCTATTTCGCAGATTTATCCTGCATATGATGAAAGACTTTCTAAGTATGATAAAATTCGCATCCAAAAAAATAACTTGCTTAAAGAATATTTGAAAACAGGGAATTTAAATTCTACATTGTTGGATGTTTATAACGAACAGCTTGTTATTACGGGAAGTAATATAATATTTCTGCGCAAAAAATTTCTGAAAGAAATTGAGCGTACGGCACGTGAAAAGCATCGTATTATAAGCGAAACGGAAGAATTAAAAATTGATTATGACTGCTCTTTTTTAAACGGACAAAGCGAATTGGAAGAAATAGCTTCAGCATTTCATTTGTCGCTTGACGAGCGAAAGGGAGAAGAACTTCGCAGAGGGCAGGCATGTGTCGGTCCGCACAGGGATGATATTATATTCTATATAAATAATAATGAGGCTGTGAAATATGCCTCTCAAGGTCAGCAAAGAACTGTTGTACTTTCGTTAAAATTATCGGAACTTGATATGATTACCTCAAAAACAGGCGATGAACCGATATTGCTTCTTGATGATGTCCTTGCGGAACTTGATGATTTAAGACAAAATTATCTTTTAAAATCTATTAACCCTAATACTCAAACTATTATTACGTCGGTTGATACTATTTTGTTTGAAGATGAGTTTTTGAAAGATGTAAAAATATATAACATATATAATGGGCAAGTAACATAAAATACATTATTTCCATCAAGCAAAACTGTTGTCTATTCTTTTCTTTTGTTGCGATGCAAAAGAAAAGAATAAACATAAGAAAAGAAAACACGCTAACCGTTTAATCACTACTAAACTCAACCCAAGTCAGTCAAACTCGCTTTGCTCAAACAATGACTGACCTGTTATCGTTTCGTTAAGTAGTGATTGTTGAATAGTAATGCCACGATAACGGAGTGAACAATAATTGTAGGCGAGAGATTTTCAAGCGAGTGTATTGTTCTAATGAAAGAGAGTTTACACTCGCTCAGGTTGAGCCGTACAGATTATTAGTGAACGCAGTGTGTGGCGAGTTTTGTGGAACTTTGTCCACACAAAGTTTCCGCTGCCCGCGCAAGGGCATAATAAGGTAGTTAATAAGTTTATACAATACCTAATTTGGCTACGTACGTAGTACCGGTAATATTTATTATGTAAAATTTTTTATATTACACTAGCAAAAATTTTTTTTCTCATGTATTATATCTTTCATATAAATTTAATATGGAAAATGTGATGCAATTACTCATTGATAAAGAACTAAATTCCGAAGATAAAATCCTAAAACCCGATTTTAATTCGAAAACAGGCAGAGAACTCCTCGCGTTTTATCTTCAAGCCAAGTTTAAGCAGATTTTAGCCTATGACAAGCGCTGTAATACCCCGATATTTAAAGTCGTAAACCCGACGTTTATTTCAAGGTTTACCAAACGTTTGATAAATAACCCTTCTAAGCGTCTGCTTGTCGGTATCACGGGGGAATCTGCATCAGGAAAATCTACAATCTGCAAAGAAATTAAAAATATTATAGAACAACTCTCAATGCCCGTTTCTGTTTTAAGTACAGATAATTATTTTAACGACATTTCCGAGTTGATTAAAAAATACGGAAGCTTTGATAATTTAACCGATAACGGCTATGATGTTGATGCTCCGTCAAGTTTCCAGTTGGAATTGCTTAAAAATGATTTGGAAGCATTGTCCCATGGAGAAACTATCTTAGCACCCAAATATGTTCCTAACGGTACTGGAGTTTCAATTCCTCATGCACAGCAAGTCTGTTCAAATAAAATTGTTGTAGTTGAAGGTATTGCAACAATGTATGAAGATGTTAAAGACTTGTTTGATGTAAGAATTTATATTGAAACCGATAATGATATAAGACGTGAAAGATTTATTAAGCGTGCAATGACAGAACGCAATCAGGATGAAGAAAATACCTTGAAACATTGGAATTATTTGATTAGTGCGGGCGAAAAATATGTTATTCCATGCCGAGAATATGCTGATTTTGTATTAGAAGGTAATTCTGATTTAGGATATTTTGACCAAATTTTAGAATATATTTATACAATTACCAATAACTTCCAATCTTAATATTTTGCCTAATATTTATGATTATGTTAAAATAACTAATGTTATTATTGTGTGTTTTTCTTGAATTAAATACACTAAATAACTGATACTATATTGATTACATTTTTATATAATGAAACAGGATGTAAATAGGAATAGGTGGTAAGTGATTAAGAGCTTTACAGACATACTAAACGAAGAAAATGAAATAAAACAACGTTCATGGAGCTTGAGGAAAAGTGTCGGTGCGGTTCTTGCGGTGATACTTTTAGCTGTAATTACGGTAAATACAACAGGATGCACGCAAGGCAATATTGCAGATGAAGATGTTGTTATTAATACGCCTGCAGAGCTTCCTAAAGAAAATGTTAAAGTCGGCGATGATGGTGTAAATGGTGCTATTGCACCTGACGATGTATCTATAGTTGCGGATCAGACAGCTAAGAATTCGTCAATGGTCGCTATGTCAGTTGAGGATATGGGCAGATCTGACCCGTTTCTCCCTGAACATGAAAATGCGGACTCGAAACCAAAACCAAAATATGGGTTTGATTTATTGCCTCCGCCCGAAACTATTACTGTAGATACAACAGCTACTGATGTTATTTCTACAAAAGTTTCAGGAATTATGTATGACAGATTTAATCCGTCTGCAATATTGAATATAAGCGGTTCGGATTATTTGGTAAGAACCGGTGATATTATCAATAATTACAAGGTATTATCAATCGGCAGAGATCAGGTAACGGTTCAAAACGGTGCAAATGTTTATAAAGCCGGTGTCGGTGAACTGTTTACAGGTGAAGGTATTAACTTTAATACGGTTTCAAATTTGGAAAGCAAATTTGGCGGTCGTAAAAATTCAGCAAATAAATAAGCAGGAGCAAATATGGGAAATAATTTTTCAAAAAAATTTATTGCAAGTTTAATGTTAACAATGTTTGTAGGTTCAAACATATTGTTAACTTCCGCTGCGATGGAAAACGAAAGACCAAAACTTCGTAATAGTAGTGAGAACGGCGAATATTCACTTCAATTGAAGGGGGATGTAAGCTATATTAAGACTAAAACCCCTATCAGTATTTCTCTTAGAGATTCTGATGTGAAACAAGTCTTGAGAATGTTTGCCGATAAAGCTGGTATGAATATTGTTTTCCATAAATCTGTAGACGGCGAAGTTACTCTTGATTTGGTTGATGTGCCCTTAGATAAAGCTTTCGATATGGTTCTTGGAATTACAGGTTTGAACTATGTCGTTGAAGATGGAACTATTATCATTGCAAAAGCCGGTGATAAAGAATTTAATATGGGTAAACAGGATATGACATTAATTCCTGTTAAATATGTCAGCGCATCTACCCTTGCCGAATTCTTAAATAAAAATATATACGCAATGCAAAAACCCGGACTTTCAGGTTCTGACATTGTGACTGTTAATCCGTCAACAAACGAATTGATTGTTTTTGGCTCTAAAAATGATGTTGCAATAGCAAAGAAAATTGTAGATAAATTTGATAGAAAACCTCAAACAACAACATTTAAAGTAAATCACACAACTCCTGCCGAAATGGCAACAATGATTTGTGATATGCTTTTGCCTTCAACAGGCGGCTCATCAGGTGGTGATGGCGGTTCCGGTGGAGGTGACAAAGGTGGTGCTACAGGTGGAGCAGCAGGTATTGTAACAGGTTTTGCTGCTGATAGCGGTGGTTCATCCGGCGGTGGCGGTAGCAGTGCAATAACATTGAACGAAGGTACTGTTGCTTGTACTCAAGAAGGCAAAGCCGGCGGTTCAATGGCTTCTTTGGGGCTACAGAATTTAACCGTTGCTTACTATTCTCAGTTAGGAACTATTAGTGTTGTCGGCGGTTCTGAACAACAGATTGAAATGATAAGAGATTTTATATCTCATACTGATAAAAAACAACCGCAGGCATACTTGGAAGTTGCTGTAATTGAGTTAAACGAATCAGGCAGCAAAACTTTACAGAACAACTGGACTTTCTTAAGCAAAACATTCTCAGCTTCATTTGACGGCGAATCAACAAAAACAGACCCGTTACACCCTATATTTTTCAAAGGCAGCGGATATGAAGTTTGGGATATGAGTAGTGAAGAACCTAAACTTATCAATACTTTGACAAAATTTAACGGTCCTATGACTATATCATATGCAATTAACTATCTTGTAAGAAACGCAAAGGGCAGAGTTGTTTCTAATCCGAAAATTTTAATTACAAACGGTGAAGAAGCTACAATCGAAGTTACCAAAGATTATATTGAATCTACAGAATCAGAAATGACTGCTTACACAGGCGGTACAATGGTTACAAGAACATATAACATTGAAAGTGATGCAGGTATTACAATGACATTGTCAGCATTTATCAGTCCTGACGGTTATGTAACATTGAATATTAAACCTGAATACAAAACTATTTTGGAACAAGTTCCGGCACAAGACTCTGCAGGTACTTATGTCGCAGCAACATTGCTTTCAAACAGAAATCTTGACTTGAAAAATATCAGAATTAAAGACGGCGAAACTCTTGTTATCGCAGGTTTGATTAACGAAGAAGAACAAAAAACAATAGGTAAAGTTCCTGTTCTTGGTGATATCCCGGGAATTGGCGCTCTATTCAGATCAACAACTTCAACAAAGGCTAAGAATGAAATGGTAATAATGCTTACTCCGAAAATTATTACTGATACGGAGGATGCAGTTGGAAATACTGATACATTATAGACTAAAATAATAATATGAACGAATTACTAAACAGATTAAAAAACAGTGTCAATATGCAGATACTGAATAAAGTCGAAACTACACTATTGGAACAATATAAGTTTGTTCCAATTAGTGTTAAAGACAATTATCTGTTTACAGCGATAAATTCTACTTCGGATAAAGAAGTTATTAACCTGAAATTAAAAGAATATTTTCCTCAGCAAGTTAAGTTTATTCAAGTTCCGGATCAGGATTTAATTGACCTTATTTCAGTTTTGAAAAATGAAATGCAAAAAGGAACTGTTGACGATGGAACTTCTAAACAGGTCAAACTTGGTGAACTCCTTGTTCAAAAAGGTTATATCAATGATGTTCAGTTGCTTCAGGCATTGGCAGAAAGCAAGCGTCAGAAACAACCGATTGGTTCAACATTATTTAAACTCGGGCTGATTACTCTTGAACAGTTGAAAGAAATATTGCACCTTCAAACCGGTTATGATCTTGTAACTCCTGAACAGCTTGCGTCACAAGATAAATTCGTTAAAATGCTTCCGGAAGATTTTATTAAAACCAATAAAATTATTCCGATATCTTCTGATGGCAAAACTTTGATTTTGGGGGTTGTAACTCCTGTTAAACCTGATATCTTAAAAGATATTATTTATTTGACTGGTCAAAATCCTAAGCAATTGTTGATGACTCATTATGAGTTTGAAAACTCATTAAACACTTTCTTCTCGGAACAGAAGAAAGAGACTGAAAAAATCATCAAAGAAATTGAGGAAGAATCTGAAGAGTTTGAAGTAGAAGAATCTCTTGCGGAAATGGTTGACAGTCAGTTGAAAGATTCAACAGGTTCTGTTGCAAAATTCGTAAACCAAATTATTACTAACGGTATTGATAATAAAGTTTCCGATATTCACATAGAACCCAGACTTGAAGGGTATATCGTACGTTACAGAAAAGACGGTATGCTTCAAAAGGTTCTTGATATTCCGCCAAAGGTTGAAACGCAGGTAATTGCTCGTTTTAAAGTTCTTTCAAGAATGAATATCGCAGAACATAGGCGTCCTCAGGATGGTACATTCTCGATTAAATATAAAAACGGTTCATATGACTTCCGTATTAATACACTTCCCGTATCGGGCAAAGAGAAGGTTTGTATCCGTATCTTGGCACCTGCGGTCAGCTTGAACGCTGCGGATAAAAATATTAATCTTGTCGGCGGAACTGCGGAAGATATTGCAAAAATCAAAAATATGGTAAGTTGTCCGAACGGTATTATCCTGACATCAGGTCCTACAGGTTCAGGTAAAACAACTACCTTGTACTCTGTATTAAAAAGTTTGAATGATGAAGATGTTAATATTACGACAATTGAAGACCCGATAGAAATTAAGCTTGAAGGTATTAACCAATCGCAAATTAACGCAAAAGCAGGTATTACATTTGCATCTTGTATGCGTGCGATATTAAGACAAGACCCTGATATTATTCTTGTCGGTGAAATTCGTGACTACGAAACTCTGGAAATTGCGATTTCTGCCGCATTGACAGGTCACCTTGTATTAAGTACCGTCCACACCAACTCGGCAGCGGCAACTGTTACCCGTATGATTGAAATGGGTGCAAAAGATTATTTGGTATCTTCAACTTTATCAGGTGTAATTGCACAACGTCTTGTAAGAAGATTGTGTGATGATTGTAAAGAAGAGTATTTTGCAACACACGATGAAGCAAGACAAATTTTGGCAAATGAAGAAGATATTCAAGAATTTATGAAAAAACCGATATATAGAGCAAAAGGCTGTAACAAGTGCGGTTTTTCAGGATATAAAGGCAGACTTGGTGTATATGAAATTATGACTATCACCAAAGAGATTAAAAAACTTATTGCCAGAGGTGCTCACGATTTGGAAATTGAAGAAGCAGCAGTTAATCATAACGGTATGAAAACTCTTCATAAGTCTTGTCTCGGGCATATACTTAACGGCATGACAACGATTGATGAATTTGTAAGGGTTCTCGGGGTTGTTAATGAATAGGAGATGTAATGACAATATATAATTATATAGCACTTAAAAACGCCAAAGATATTGTTAAAGGAAAAGTTGAAGCGGCAGATTTACGTGAAGCCCGCGAATCTATCCGCAAACTCGGTTTTATTCCTACAAAAGTTTATGAAGAAAAATCCAAAGATGATGCTAAAGAGCAGGTAAAAAATATTCCGCGCGGACAGGTTAAAAAACTGGGGCTTCAGGATAGAATGGATTTTACATCAACTCTGCAAATTCTTGCACAATCAGGTATTCCTATTATTGAATCCTTGATGTTTATTGAAAATGATGCAGCAAAGCTTAAAGTAAGACTTGTTGCAAGGGAGCTTAGACGTCAAATTATGCAGGGGGCAACTTTTGCAGACACAATCGCCAAATACCCGAATCAGTTCGGACAGATTTATATCGGTCTTGTAAAAGCCGGTGAAGATTCCGGTGAATTGGAAAAAACCTTACAACGTTTGTTGGAATTGTTGACCAAGGAAGCAAACATCAGGGGTAAAGTTATCGGAACATTGATGTATCCTATGTTCGTAATAGTTTTGGCAATTATTATCGTCCTTGTTATGTTAATGTTTGTATTCCCTGTATTTAAAGAAATGTTTGACGGTATGGGGAAAGAACTTCCATGGATTACGGCAACGTTAATGAGCGCAGGTATTTTCCTGAAAACTTATTGGTTCTTTGTTCCGATTATTCTGGGTTCAATATTTGGAACTTGCGCATTTTTAATGAATTGGCAGCCGAGTAAGAGAAAAATTGATGAAATTTCTTTAAAAATTCCTCTTTTAACAGATTTAATTCAGTTCTCAAACTTCGCAAACTTTATTGCAGTAATGCAGGTTGCTTATGATGCGGGTGTACCGATTATTGAATGTTTGTACCTTGCAAATATGACGTTAACAAATCACACATTAAAGACTAAAATTGAAACCGCTACATTAAAAGTTCAGCAGGGGCAGCACCTTTCGGTTGCGCTTCGTTCAACAAAGGTTATGCCTAAGATGATTTTATTTATGATTGCAACGGGTGAACAATCTGGTCGTTTGGGTGATATGCTTTTGCAGGCAACTTCTTATATTGATAAAAAATTAGACGCAATTATTGATACAATGACTAAGATGATTGAACCGATAATGCTTATCGTAATCGGCGGTATCGTTATGGTTCTTGCGTTAGCACTTTACTTACCGTTGTTCAATTCTTATATGCAGGATTAATGATGAAAAAAACTTATGTAATTACAGGCGCAACTTCAGGTATTGGCAAGGCTTTATTAAAAAGATTTGTTAAAGACAATATTGTTTTTGCAGGGTACCGTAATGAAAAATATGTGCAGGAACTTGAAGCAATGGGTGCAATTCCTTTTTATATTGATATGGCGAAAAGGGAAACTGTTGCGCAGGCTGCTGCTTATATTAAGTCAAAAACAGAAAAGATTGATACTTTGATTAATGTTGCAGGATGCGTTGTCGCGGGGGTGATGGAACAACTTCCCGTTGAGAGAATCAGGGAACAGTTTGAAGTTAACACTTTTTCTCATTTAGATTTGACACAACGTTTAAAAACGTTACTCGGCAGGGTTATTAACATAAGTTCAATGTCGAGTTTTGGAATTTTCCCGTTTGTTGCACCATACTGTGCTTCAAAAAGAGCTATGGATATTTTGTTTAATGCTATGGCATTAGAAAGCGGTTTGGAGATTGTTTCAATAAAACCGGGGGTTATTGCAACACCTTTATGGGAAAAATCAATCGAGTCAAACAAATCTTCTATTGAAGGCTGTCAGGGCTATGAAAACGAGATGAAATATATGGTTTCAAATGCTTCTGAAAACGGTAAAAAAGGTTTAAATGTTGAAAAAGTGGTTGATTTGATTGTAAAAGTTGATGCGATGAAAAATCCTAAACCTTCATATTGTGTGGGACGTGATGCTAAAGTGGCGGAATTTGTTTCAAGGCTGCCGTTTGGATTGCAGAATAAGCTTATAAAGTTTAAATTATCCAGAGTAATGATTACAAAATAATTTATTCATGATAAAGTGGTTTCAAAGAGGAAACTTTTCATGAAAATTGCTTTATTAAATCACGGATGTGCAAAAAATTTAGTTGACAGCGAATTGATGCTCGGGCTTCTGGCTCAAAACGGACATCAAATTACTTTGGACGAAAACGAAGCTGATATTGTTGTCATAAACACCTGCTCGTTTATTCATGATGCCGAACAGGAGTCTGTTCAGACAATTTTGCAGGTTGCGCAGAGCGGTAAAAAAGTTATTGTAACGGGATGTCTGCCTCAAAAATATAAAGGCGAATTGAAAAAAGCTATTCCTGAAATTGCAGGCATGGTCGGAACTTCCGATATTAAAGAAATTGTCAATGTGGTAGAGCAGGTTGTGAACGGTTATGTTTCAAAAGTTTCCGAAAAACCTAATTATTTGTATCCTGAAAATATTGAAAGACAGCAGATTACAGTCGGAGCAAGTTCTTATATAAAAATCGCTGACGGTTGTAATTATCATTGCGGATATTGTATTATTCCGAATCTTAGAGGGGAATATCATTCGCGTACAATGGAAAGTGTTGTGGAAGAAGCAAAAGCGCTTGTTAAAAAAGGCGTAACGGAAATTGTTCTTATTGCACAGGATACTACAGGTTACGGAATTGATTTATACGGTAAACAAATGCTTCCCCAGCTTCTTGAACAGTTAAATGAAATTGAAGGTTTGGGATGGATTAGAATTATGTATGCATATCCTTCTCAAATGACGGATGAACTTATTGATGCAATGGCACGTTTGGATAAGGTTGCTAAATATGTGGATATTCCGCTCCAGCATTCAAATGCTGAAATTTTGAAAGCGATGCGCCGTCCTGTTATGGATTATGAGGTTCTTGTAAACAAAATCAGGGCAAAAATTCCCGATGTTGCGGTAAGAACTGCATTTATTGTCGGATATCCCGGAGAAACAGATGAGCAGTTTAATGAACTTTATGAATTTGTTAAGAAAATGAGATTTGAAAAAATGGGTGTTTTCCAATATTCAAGAGAGAAAGATACTGCATCTTATTCAATGACAGAGCAAGTTCCCGCGAAGATTAAAAAACAAAGACATAATAAATTAATGAAATTACAGCAGAAAATTTCTAAAGAAATTAATGCAGGTTATGTGGGCAGAACTATTCCGTGTATTGTAGAAGGTTATACCGATGACGGGGTAGTATTGATGCGTTCTCAGCACGATGCCCCCGAAATTGACGGAATGGTTTATGCATCATCTTCAGAGCCTGTTGTTCCGGGAGATATTGAAAATGTCAAAATAGAACGCGCAGATGAATATGATTTATTTGGAGTAATAGTATAAAATGGAATTTGTAGAAAACAGAGAAGTTGAAAAAGAACAGTTAAAAGCAATTTTTAGAGATATGGTGAAATACTCGCCGTCAAAGATTATCGGGATGATTGGCAACGCAATTTTTGTTCCTGTTTATACGGCTTTGCTTTCGCCTGAACAATACGGACTGTATTCTTTATCTATTGCAGTTTTGTCATTTCTTTGTATTATATTCTCGGATTGGGTAGGGTTGTCCGGTTTAAGATTTTTTAAACACCATCAGATGACTCAGGATATGCCGAAATATTTGACAACTCTTGTTGCAATGCTAACTTCAAATTTGATTTTAATGTTTATTTTGTCATATATTTTCAGGAATAATTTTTATGAATTTTTCCATATTCCTGTAAAATACTTTTTTGCAATATTGTTATTAATTATCCCTGTTGCCATAAGGGCGCTTTTGTTTCAGCTTTTAAGAGCGCAGTTGAAATCTATTTCTTTTACGATTTCTACCATTGCAAATCAGTTTATGACAATTTTGATTTCAATATTCTTTGTGAAGGTTTTTCACATGGGGGCTGCAGCTTTGCTTTTAGGTATGGCAATTTCAATTACTTTAACCGATATTTTGTTGATTTTTCAGAGTAACATTTTGTCATGGTTTAAATTGCAGAAAATTGAATGGCATTCTGTTATGCCGATTATGATGTATGGAGTTCCGATTGCCGCAACTTCTTTGAGTGCATGGATTATTAACCAGAGTAACAAATTTATTATGAACAGTATCCATGGATTTTCACAAGTCGGAATTGTCGGTGTTGCATACGGATTAACTTTGCCTTTATTGATGACTATATTTTCTATAATTACTGTTGCTGCAATCCCGCGAATTATTAATATGTACGAGGAAAAAATTGATGTAAGACCGTTAATTTCCCGTTTTACAGGGTATTTTGTTTTGATTGCGCTTCCTGCAATTACAGTAATTTCTTTGTATTCTGTTGATTATGTTCAAATGCTTTCGTCTAACGACAAGTTTTTGGATGCATTTAAACTCGTTCCTTATTTTGCGTTTGGAACATTTTTTATGGCATTGGCTGATTACACAACATTGCAGTATCACCTCGCAAACAAAACTTATATAGATTTTATAATTAAATTGACATCGGGTATTGTCGGGGTAGTTTTAAATATTCTTTTAATTCCTCAATACGGACTTGTCGGAGTCGGAATTGCAACATTATCTGCTAATTTTTCATACTTCTTGTTGAGTATAATTATTGTGTTGCCCGGACTAAGACTTATTTATCCGAAATTAACTTTGAATAGAATATTTATATCTTTAGTTCCCTGCGGAGTAATTTACTATCTGTATGACAAGTTCCTTTCATTGCCTGCTTTGTTTGAAATGTTAAGTTTGCTTGCAGTTTTCTATGGAATTTATTTTACATTGGCAAAAACAGTGATGAAGCGTCCTGAAATTGGTTAATATTTGTTTACATTCTGGCAAAAAATTTTTTTCACGATTTTAAATATATTAAATATTTGTAATAAAAAATGGAAAATCATTTGTGCTCTTGCTAGAATTGACACATATTGATTAGGGAATTTGAAAGGATATATAAACATGCTTCAGATAAAAGACGGTAAAAGAAAAGTTGTTGCTTCAGCATTAACATTCTGTTTCTTCTTGCAACAATCTTTCTGTTTACAGGTTTTGGCAACTAATATATCGGGTGCGGGAGTTACTCAAAATGGTAATATATATAATATTACCCCTGATGCAACAAACGGCGATATCGGTTATAGAAAAGGTATGTATTTTGATTTAAGCGAGGGTGATGTCGCTAATTTAATATTCCATGACGGAAATAAAGGTGTGGATATTAATACATTTTTAAACCTTATTGATAATCAGATTAATATCAACGGTATTGTGAATGCCGTAACAAAAAACGGTAATTTAAACAGTAACGGGCATGTTGTATTTATTTCCCCGAAAGGTATGGTTGTAGGGTCAAGCGGGGTATTGAACGTAGGTTCTTTATCTGTTTATACACCTGACAGTACATCTTACGAAAAATATAAAAGCGATGTAAGAATTCCTTCTTTAACATCAAAATATGCTGAACGTCTCGGGCATGGTGATGCAACAGTTAAAATTGACGGTAGTGTTCTTGCACGTAACTTTGTAAATATTGATGCTGCTAATGTCGATATTTCAAATAATGCTCTTGTTATGGCAGGAGTTAAAGATGCAACAAAACTTATTTCACACGCTCAGGCAAAAAATCTGTTTGATCAATTAGTTAAAACAGATAATATGAATGCAAATTCATATACAAATTCAAATGGAAACATTAAAATTGTTTCTTATGGAGCTAATGGCGGAACTAATGTTGCAGGTACATTGAAAAACTTTGGTAAAGGTAACATTGAAATTACAAATGAAGGTTCAAAGGGTATAACAGTTTCAGGTAAAACTTTGAATGCCAACGGAAAAACTTTGCTTGTAAATAAAGACGGAAGCATTAATGTTTCAGGTGAAATGAAAAATAAAAACGGTGTGCTTTCGCTTGATAATACAGGGACAGGTATTTTAATTGCATCAACAGGCAGATTGAACAATACAGGCGGAAATATAATCGTTTCAAATACAGGTTCAAAAGGTATTGTTATTGAAAATGGTGCAAGATTAACTGATACAACAAACGCAGCTTATTTAACCAATAGCGGTGCTGATGGTATAAAAGTTAGAGGACATGTTAATGCTAAAGGTATCAATATCGATAACAAAAATTCTAATGTTGTAATCGGATATAATACAGGCAAAGATTTCTTAAACTCAACAGGTAATGTTAATATTAAAGTTAATAACGGTAATGTTTATAATTACGGAACAAAAGCAAATCTCATAAAAGCAAACGGTAATTTAGATATTAACACAACAAACGGTGCAATCGGCAAAGACCTCGGTAATTGCGACGGTGGCGTATGTACAGGTATCGGAACAAATGCAAGAGATTTGACAAAATCAATTAATACAAACGTAAAAGGAACTGTTAAAGCAATCAGCTCCGGCAGAAATTCTCTTGTAAACCTTGCAAGTTTAGATACTGATTTAAAAGTTGATCAAATTAAAGCCGATGGTAAAGTTATTCTTCTTGCAGACAGTTCAGTTAAGGGTTCAAGAGCTTTTGATATTGTAAACAGAGCTTCTGATAATACTAAACCTAATATTGAAGGTACGGGCATTTCTATTATTTCAAGTGGTAACATTGGTGAAACAGGAAAAGCTTTGACATTCAGACAAAACGGTGTTTCTCCGATATTTGACGGTGATGATGCAACAAAACCGCATGATCTTAATAACATAAATAAACCGCGTCAAGGTGTTGATATGCTTGCAATTAAGGATATCAATGTTAAGGGAATGGATGCGGATAACGGTGAAAAACTTAATACAAATGTTTGTGCGTTAATTTCAAGAACAGGCAACATTAATGCAGAGTTCTCAGGTGATGTATATATTCGAGAAACTACTGCTCCAAATAATATTAATATTACAACCCGCGGTAAAAATATGTATATCAATAATTTAGGTATTGTTCCTACATATCCGCGTGATTATTATGGTGTGAACAGAAATATTGCTCCGAACAAAGTTAAATTAACAGCTTTAGATTTAGGAAGTAAATTAATTCCGTCTGAAGCTCCCGAATATGAACACGCTGCAGATTCTACAATCGTTGTTAAAAACGGCAGAATTAATGGAAAAGGTGAAGGCAGACCAGCTCACGAACAAGATTTAACTCTTGTTGCAGATAATGCTTACGCAGGCGGTTACTACTTCAATATGGGTAAACATAGAGAAGGCGGTGTTTCTACTTATGTAAAAGATGGAACAACAAATCCGATTAAAACACTTGCAGGTAAAGATATTTCAATCAGAGCAAAAGCTGTTAGACCTGAGGATGTTTTAGCAATCGGAGAAGATGCTGAAGATCGTAATTACTATTATGGCGGAAGTTCTCAAGGTAATGATAAAGATTATGACGGCGTTCGTGATGATAGAGATAAAGGTACAGAAGATGATGATGATAACCTTGTAGTACCTGAAGATGAAGAAATCGTTGTTGATACAGATACCGATACCGATACTGATGCTGACACAGACACCGATATGGATACAGATACAGATATCGACACGGATACTGATATGGACACCGATACCGATACTGACTTAGACACCGATACAGATACCGACACTGATATCGATACGGACTTGGATACAGATACCGATATGGACACGGATACCGATACCGATACTGATGCTGACACAGACACCGATATGGATACAGATACAGATATCGACACGGATACTGATATGGACACCGATACCGATACTGACTTAGACACCGATACGGATACCGATACTGATATCGATACGGACTTGGATACAGATACCGATATGGACACGGATACCGATACGGATACGGATAATGACACTGACACAGATTTAGACACCGATACCGATATCGATACTGATACTGATATTGACACAGACACGGATACTGATGTAGACAGTGACACTGATATTGATACTGACATGGATAGTGATACCGATTTGGATACAGATATTGATACTGATACCGACAATGATACGGATACGGATAATGACACTGACACAGACTTAGACACCGATACTGATATTGATACGGATACTGATACGGATACAGATGTTGATAGTGATACTGATTTGGATACTGACACCGATGCAGATACCGACATTGATACTGATACGGATAATGACACCGATACAGACTTAGACACAGATACCGATATCGATACAGATACTGATATTGACACAGATACGGATACAGATGTTGATAATGACACTGATAATGATTCTGATAGTGATACAGATACAGATACCGACACTGACACTGACTTAGATACAGATATCGATATGGACACAGATACTGATCCCGATGTTGATGACGATAGAAACTGGGGTAAAGAAGTCTATAAACAAAGAGTTTTAGATAATCCTATCTATGGTATAGACAAACGTCAGCATATGAGATTCAATGCAAACGAAAGTCAAACACCTATTAACTTGGCTGATAATGCTAAAATAAATTCTGTTCTTGATATTTCAAGAGGCGGTATGGCAGTATCTCACAACAATAATCTAAAAGTAGGTGACGTAGTTCCTGTACAAATTTCTTACGGTGATTTGAATATTAATACTGACGTAAAAATTGTATCAGCGACAGACAGACGTGCCGGAACAGAGTTCATAAATCTTGATCAGGCAACTGCAAACAAGATATTATATATGAACATAATGCTTAAAGAACAGACAGCACATCGAAACAACCATGTATCATATATGCAATAGCAATAAAAAAGAGCTGACTTCGGTTAGCTCTTTTTATTATGCTCTGGCACTTCTTGTTAAGTGTCTGGTTGCATAAGGGTTTTGACGCTTTCTTGTTGAGTGGCTTGTGTTTCCTGCATAACCCATTCCGTTATTTACGTATCTCATGTTGCCCATACCCATCATAGAATTTCCAAATCTCATCATGTTATTCATACTCGGCATAGAACTACCCATCATGCCCATCATAGATCCGCCACCGTTAAACATCATATACATCTGAGCGAAAGATGTCATTGTTTGAGTAAATTTGTTCATGTTATCAGCCCAGTTTGTTGAAGATTTAGTTCCTGATGCTTTGTTTTTAAATGTATTAAGAGTTGCTTTACGTGCAGATTTATCAGTAGCACCTTTTTTGCCGCGTTGTGATGTATATTCATTGCCGACATCTGTTGCAGATTTTCCGGCAGCTGTTTTTCCTGCATCAGTTAGTTGACCATCTTTAAATAAATCAGCTCTGTTTAAAGTTGCATTTTCGCCGTTCATCTGAGATTGCAAATCATTACTGATAGCTTTTCTCATGTCTTTTTCAGACATTCCATTAAAATCTGCACCACTGTTTTTCATTTGTTCAACTTGTTGTTTTGCGGCTTTATTTGCAGCGTTTTTGTTAAGTACTTCGTTAGCGTTTGTATCTATTTGAGCAAAATCTTTTTTAAAGTTTTGAGTACCTTTTACAGCTGCAGCACCTGTTTGAATTGCCATTGCGGCGCTTTGCATTGCACCCATTAAATTACCTTCGGCAGCATATGCAGCTGTTTTTGTTAAGTTTGCAGCTGCCATACCATAATTACCTACAAGTTCTAATACTGTACCGACTTTAGCCATTACCGTACCGACAGGAACCATCCATGCTGTCCATGGAGTTGAACCTGCCATTTGCATTAAATTGCCTAAGGTTTGTAAGGTTTGACCGCCGACTTGCGCAAGCTGACTGTATTTTTCAACTTCGCCTGCAAACTTAATTACTTTATTTGTTTCACCTTGTTGTTGGTTAATAGCTTTTGTGTTTTTTTTATGAACTTTTACAAACTGATTGTTTGTTCTGTTCATACTTGTCAGTGTTCTTTTCTGACTTCTTTGAAGTGAATAAACAACTTTGCCATTAGCCTGCATTATACCGACTTTAGAACCGATAAAAGTTTGTAATTCGGTAATTTTAGCTTGGTCATCACTGCTTCCTGAAGTTGAGTTACTTCCGCCCATAGAAAATGAATTTCTAGCCAGTAATGAGTCAAGTTCGTGTTGTGCATCATCGACTTCTTTTTGAGCTTCTTCATTTTCTTTAACAAGCTTTGTTATAGTTTGATTATCTTTTATGAATTCTGCTTCCTGCGTTTTTAATTTTTTTGTAAAAATCTTATCATCTTTTACAATTGATGCATCTAATTTTTGTGCTCCGAAGCTGAATTGCTTAACGGTTTTTTGTTGAGATTGTACTTGTGATGCCTGAGCACGAAGGCTATCAGCTTGTTGTTCACCTTTAGCTGCAGCAGCTCTGCCTTCTGATGCACTTGAAGGTGTTTCCGGATTTGAGTTGTCATTTGAACCACTGCCTTGAGCTCTGGCAATTGGTCGTTTATTAAGGTCTGCCAAGCTTGCTGTTGTATTCAAGTTTGCCAAAGTTGTGGCAGGTTTGTTATCTCTTACACCGGGAGCATCAAAAACTGAACCTGATAATTTTAAGTATGAAGGCTTTTGGGAATCGGCAGCTTTTTTAGTGCCTTTCGCAGTTAAATTAGATTTAATCGCTGCGACGGCATTTAATTTTGCTTGATTGTATACGTTTGAAACGCCCATAGCTCTCCTTAATACTCTCTTAAATATATAAAAACTTACGAAAACGCACGATTTCAGCATGTTTGCATGTTGTTACAATTATTAATATTTGCTTTTATAAATATTTTTTGGTAAAATTTATTTTGTATTAAAGGGAGAAAAATTTTATGAAATTAATGGAAGGTAAAAAAGGGGTTATTTTCGGAGTTTCAAATACTCACGGAATTGCCTACGCTATTGCAAAACAACTTTATGAAGCAGGTGCTGATATCGCTTTTACATATGCCGGTGAAGCTATGGAAAAACGTGTAAGACCTTTGGCAGAAGAAATGGGCGCAAAAGTTATTATGACTTGTGACGTTACAAAAGATGATGAAGTTGCTGCTGTATTTAAAGAATGCGAAAGAGTTTACGGTAAATTGGACTTTGTAATTCACGCTGTAGCATTTGCTGCTAAAGAAGATTTGCAAGGCAGATTTATTGATACATCACGTGCAGGCTGGGATTTGGCTTTAGGCGTAAGTGCTTATTCTTTAATCTCGCTTTGCAAACATGCTGAACCTATTTTAAACGAAGGCGCTTCAGTATTTGCATTAACTTACCTGGGTTCTGAATATGTTGTTGCTAACTACAACGTAATGGGTGTTGCAAAAGCAGCTCTTGAATCTTCAATGAGATATTTGGCAGCTGATTTGGGTAAAAAAGGTGTTAGAGTTAACTGTATCTCTGCAGGTGCTGTTAAAACTCTTGCAGCTAAAGGTATTTCAGGATTTGATAAAATGCTTAAAGCTGCTGTTGCCAAAGCACCTCTTGGACGTAACGTTGCGTTGGAAGATGTTGGTAAAGCAGGTTTGTATTTAGCATCAGATTTGTCTACAGGTACAACAGGTCAAATCTTGTATGTAGACTGCGGATGCCACGCTGTTTACGCATCATTGGAAGAAATGGAAATTATTGCAAATTCTATTCCGAAAGCGTAGCACCGTAGCCGCTGCACGCGCAATATTGGGTGTTGGATAAGGCTAAGATAATATTATAAAAAAGAGAGCGTATTGTTTACGCTCTTTTTTTTTTATGCTATTCTTATGTTATACGCAAAATAAGAAGGATTTTTATATGATAGCAATTAAAGATTTACCTACAGTTTATGATGCAAAAGAAACAGAAGAAAGTATTTATAAGTTTTGGGAAGACGGCGAATTTTTCAAAGCTGATTCAAGCTCTGACAAACCGCCTTATTCTATAGTAATTCCGCCTCCAAACGTTACCGGTGTATTGCACATGGGACACGCTTTGGACGAAACTTCGCAGGATATTCTTGTCCGTTATCACAGAATGGCGGGTTATGAAACTCTTTGGGTTCCGGGTACTGACCATGCGGGTCTTGCGACTCAAAACGTAGTTGAAAAACAGCTTGCAAAAGAAGGTTTAACTCGTCACGATTTGGGCAGAGAAAAATTTGTTGAAAAAACTTGGGAATGGACAAATCAGCACAAATCAGCAATTTTAGACCAATGCAAACGTTTGGGTGCATCTTTTGACCGCTCAAGAGAACGTTTTACATTTGATAAAGGCTGTTCTGATGCTGTAAAAGAAGTTTTTGTAAGACTTTACGAAAAAGGATTAATCTATAAAGGCAAATATATTGTAAACTGGTGTCCTCGCTGTAATAGTGCGATTTCTGATGTTGAAACAGAATACGAAACAGAACAGGGACATATGTGGGAAATTTCTTATCCGTTGAAAGGCGAATCAGGTGCAATTATTGTTGCAACTACACGTCCTGAAACAATTTTTGGCGATGTTGCAATTGCAGTTCATCCTGATGATCATAAATATTCCGAATTGGTCGGAAAAACTGTTATTATTCCGCTTTCAGGCAGAGAAATTCCGATTATTGCAGATGAATATGTTGACAAAAACTTCGGTACAGGTGCTGTTAAAATTACTCCCGCACATGACCCGAATGACTTTGAAGTTGGTCAACGCCACAATTTGAAACCAATTTGGGTAATTGATAATGACGGCAAAATGAAGGCTTGCGGAGAAGTTCCTCAAGAACTTCACGGGCTTGACAGATACGAAGCAAGAGAAAGAATTGTTGGAATGCTTTCTTATAACAACTTCTTGTTAAGAACACGCGAGCATGAACACAACGTCGGCAAATGCCAGCGCTGCGGAACTACAATTGAACCGTTACTTTCCGAACAATGGTTTGTAAAAATGGAACCGCTTGCTAAAGAAGCTATTGCGGCGGTTAAAGATGGCAGAATTAAATTTGTTCCTGACAGATGGGAAAAGAACTACCTTGGTTGGATGGAAAACATCCGCGATTGGTGTATTTCACGCCAAATCTGGTGGGGACATCAAATTCCTGCGTATTATCACAAAGTAACAGGCGAAATGGTTGTTGCAAAAGAAAATCCTGATCCTGAAAACTACGTTCAGGATACTGATTGTCTTGATACATGGTTCTCATCAGGTTTGTGGCCGTTCTCTACTATGGGCTGGCCCAATACTGACAGCGCAGATTTCAAAAAATTCTATCCGACTACAACTCTTGTAACAGGTTTTGATATTATCTTCTTCTGGGTTGCAAGAATGATTACAATGGGATTGGAATTTACAGGGAAAGCTCCATTTTCGACAGTTTATATTCATGGTTTAATCCGTGACGAAAAAGGTCAGAAAATGTCTAAATCTAAAGGCAACACAATCGATCCAGTTAAAATTATTGACAAATACGGTTGTGATGCTTTGAGATTTACAATGACATCACTTTGTACTTACGGCGGTCAGGATATTAAAATGAGCGAAGAAAGATTTGAATATGGCAGAAACTTTGCCAACAAAATCTGGAATGCTTCAAGATTTGTGTTGATGAACCTTGACGGTGTTGACAATAAAGAAATCGATTTTGACAACTTGACTATTGCTGACAAGTGGATTTTGGATAAATTAAACAAGACAGCAAAAGAAGTTAATGAAAATATCAAAGACTTCAGAATTGGCGAAGTTGCACACGTTCTTTACGATTTCTTCTGGAATTCATACTGCGACTGGTATGTAGAAATTGCGAAAATCCAATTGCAGGATGCTGAATTGAAAGCAAACACTCAGAGAGTTTTGAGATATGTTCTTGATATGGCATTGAGAATGTTACATCCGATTATGCCTCATATTACAGAGCGCGTATGGCAGTTAATTCCTAAGTCAACTGAAACAAAAGCTATTATCGTTGCTGATTTCCCTGTGTTTGAAGATAAATTTGATTTCCCGAAAGAAGCACAGGAAATGGAACTTGTGTTTGAAACAATTACTTCTTTAAGAAATGTTCGCCAAAGTTTCAATATTTCACCATCAATCAAATGTGATATTGAAGTTCGTTCAACTGCTGACGAAAAACCGATTTTTGAAGCAATTGAAGCGTATATCAAACGTTTGGCACGTGTTGAAAATATTTCTTATGCTGATATGAATGCGGAAGTCCCGCCAAAATCAGCTACTGCAATTGTTTCAGCTTCAAAAATTATTATCCCGCTTGCGGATTTAATTGATTTGGATGCTGAAATTGCTCGTCAGCAAAAGAAATTGGACAAACTTACAGGAGAGAAAAAATCTCTTGAAGGAAGAATTAATAATCCTAAGTTTGTCGCAAATGCTCCGGCTGAATTGATTGAACAAACAAAATTAAGAATTTCTGAAATCGAAGTTCAAGAGAAAGCTATTCTTGATTTAATAGCTTCATTAAAAGCGTAAAACTCTTATATAACAGCAAAAATTGGCATTGTAGGTACTGTAATGCCTGTTTTTGTTGTGCAAATTCGTAATGTAAGTTTACAAAAAACTTTACAAAATTTTAAAATTTTGTTACAATGGTCGCAACGTTAATAGATTAGTGTCTTATGACAAATGGAGTAAAAATGACATCAAAAGAATTAGATTTTGAAGAACTGTTGAAACAATATGATTATAAGTTTCAAAAAGGTGATCTCGTAAAAGGCATCGTATGTGGTTATGACGGTCAAGGCGTAATGGTTGATATCGGAGCAAAAACAATTGCTGTTGTTCCTACGCGTGAAGCCGTTGATAAAGATGAAAATGTTGAAAAGAAATTTGAAAAAGGTAAAGAATACGAATTTCTTATCATAAGAGAAGAAGACGAAGACGGAAAATTCCTTCTATCTCGCAAAAAAGTTGATTTTGCTTATGCTTGGAAAGAACTTGAAAAAGCTAAAGAAGCTGATGAAACAATCCTCGGAACAATTGCCGGTGTTGTTAAAGGCGGTGTATTGGTTGAAATTTCAGGTGTAAGAGGTTTCGTTCCTTCATCTCAATTAAGAGCAAAAGAATCTGATTTAGAAGTCGGCGGAAAATTAGAGTTGAAAATTTTAACTCTTGATGCTCAGCAAAATAACTTTATTTTATCTAATAAAAAAGTTTATGATGATAGCGCAGTAGAAGCAAGAAAAAATGTATTCTCACAAATCGAACCGGGACAAGTTGTTAAAGGTGATGTTGTAAGAATTACGGATTTTGGCGCGTTTATTGATTTAGGCGGAATTGACGGACTTCTTCCATTGTCACAGCTTTCCTGGAGATGGATTGATCATCCGACAGATATTTTGAATGTCGGTGACAAAATTGATGTTGAAGTTATCGCAGTTGACCATGACAAACAGCGTGTATCTTTGAGTTTGAAAAACTTAGAACCTGATCCATGGTTAGAAGCTGAAAAAAATATTAAAGAAGGCGACAAAGTTGAAGGTACAATCACAAGAATTAAACACTTCGGAGCTTTTGTAGAAGTGTTCCCCGGTGTTGAAGCATTGTTACCGCATGCTGAGGTCGTTGAGCTTCAAAACAAAAAAGATTGCATTTTGCAGGTTGGCGACAAGATTGATACATATATCTTGAAATTTAATCCGTCAGACAAGCGAATTGCACTGACAGTTAACGAAGAAGCTTCTGAACAAGAATAAAGACCCGAAAGGGTCTTTTTTTTAGTATTCTTCGCATTGAACCTGAAAATAAGCCTGCGGATGCTCACAACTCGGACATTTAACGGGTGCACATTTTGAGTGGCAGGTAAATCCGCATTCTCTGCACATCCAGTTTATTTCTTTGTCTTTTTTGAAAACAGTACCATTTTTAACATTTTCTAAAAGTTTTGCATATCTGTCGCGGTGATGTTTTTCTGCCTTGCTTATATAGTGAAATGTATCTGCTATCTTGTCAAAACCTTCTTCGCGAGCTGTTTTTTCAGCTTCTGAATAAAGAATTTCAGCTTCTTCATTTTCACCTTCTACCGCACTTTTAAGGTTTTCTTCTGTTGTACCGAGTTCAAACGGATATTCTGAATCCACATGTCTTCTCATATTGCCGAGATACTCGTAAAAACGTTTTGCGTGTTCTTTTTCGTTTTCTGCTGTAACAAGAAAAATTGCAGAAATTTGCTCATAACCTTCTTCTTTTGCCTGTTTTGCAAAATACGAGTATCTGTTTCTTGCTTGTGATTCACCTGCAAATGCGTTGATAAGATTTTGTTCTGTTTTTGTGCCATGTAATTTTGTCATAATATCCCTCCGTTCAAGCATTTTAGAAAAATTTATTACTTTTCGGTATTGCTCGCTTGGGTAGTCAGGTGTATTAAATAATACTGCCTGAGTGGGATTATAGTTTGGAGAAATATTTACATAATGTATGTATGAATTTATTAGATTACACTAAAAAACTGTCAGAGAAAATAAAATTCTATGACAGCATAGCCCAAAATCCGTTTTTGCATATGACAAATCCGTTTGCAAAACCGATAAATGTTACAATAGTTTGGGTGGAAAGTGATTGTGACGACAGTTAGATGCGTTTTCCTGTTTCTTGGTCAAAGAAGTATAAATCATCAGGATTTATGCTAAGTTCAAGAGTTTCGTCCAACTGAAAGTCTGCAGGAAGTTTTGCGGAGCATTTTTTGTCTTCGATATTGAAGTATGCAATTTTTTCACTGCCCAAAAGTTCGGTGATATCTACTTTGACGGTTAATTTAATATCGCCGTTTGTTACCATTTTTTCAGGACGTATTCCGACAACGCAATCGCCTTTGTCAAAAACTTTCCCGTCAATAAAGTTCATCTGCGGAGAGCCTACAAAGCCTGCAACGAATGTGTTTGCAGGATTATTATAAATGTTTTCGGGACTGTCAGCTTGTTGGATTATTCCGTTATTCAAAACTACAACTCTGTCACCCATAGTTAATGCTTCTGTCTGGTCATGGGTTACGTAGATAAATGTTGTCTGCAATTTTTCATGTAATTTTTTTATTTCAGAACGCATTTGAACACGAAGTTTTGCATCCAGATTTGATAAAGGTTCATCCATTAAGAAAACTTTCGGGTTTCTTACAATTGCACGTCCTAAAGCTACACGCTGACGCTGCCCGCCTGAAAGCTGTTTTGGTTTTCTGTCTAAATATTCACCTAAATCAAGAATTTCAGCAGCTTCCTGAACTTTTTTTTCAATGGTTTCTTTGTCAACTTTGCGCATTTTTAACCCGAACGCAATATTTTCTCTTACAGTCATATGCGGATATAGTGCGTAACTTTGAAAAACAAAAGCAATATCACGGTCTTTCGGGTGAACATCATTGACTTTTTTATCGCCGATACAGATTTCACCGTCCGTAATATCTTCAAGACCTGCAATCATTCTCAAAAGAGTTGATTTGCCGCATCCTGAAGCTCCGACAAGTACCACAAATTCTTTATCATTAATGTTTAAATCAACATTATCAATAACCTTTTTCTTGTCGTAAATTTTAGTGACATTTTTTAAAGTTACACTGCTCATTTTTATTCCTTTTCAACAGGTAATATAATAGTGAAAGTACAGCCTTTCATAACTTCGGAATTAACCCATACAGCACCGCCGAGGCGTTTCATAATTGTTTGAGCTGTTCCGAGTGTAATTGAGCGCACAATAGTTTTTTTGTGAGCTTTGTCAAGCTGTGTGTAAGGTTCAAATATACCTTCCATTTCAGTTTCGGCAAGTCCCATACCTGTATCGGTCAGGGTAATTCTTACATAAGAATTGCTTGTTCCGCCTTTAAATATTTTTGCACCGCATTTATCAATTACATCAAGGTCAGGGTGGTCAACTTTGATTGTTATTGAGCCGACTTCTGTCAATTTCATTGAAGTTTCAAGCAGGTTTTGTAAAACTATTTTGACCGAATCCTCGTCGCTGTATACAACTTTTTTGTTAAATTCTTCAAAATCATAGTTTACTTCCAAATTTTTGGCAGTTAATGCTAAATCATTATTTTTTATAACTGTTTGAATGGTGTTTACAAGGTCAAACGGCTGATTTTCGTATCTGAACAATGAAGATTCTGCCTGTGAAAATTCTAAGAATTTATCCATAAAATGTAACAGTTCTGTAGAATTTTTGTTTATAATTCTTACGTATTTTGTCTGTTTGTCATTGATTTCTCCGCCGAGTCCATCCAGTAATGCCTGTGAAAAACCGATTATTGACTGAATTGGAGATTTAATTTCATTAGACAATTTAGTAAGCATTATATTTTTTTCTTTATTAAGTCTGCCTGTTTTTTCTGCGTTGGCAAGAACATTTGTCATTGCAGTAATATCTCTTATTGTAATGAAATATTGTTCAATATATTTTTTTGCATTCATTTCTACAAAAAATTCTTTGCCTTCAATAGTGAATGCACCGGTCACAACGGAATTTCTTCTTGCAAAAGATTTTTCTGCAAGTTCAAGCCCGTTAACAACAATTTCATCAAAATTCAATCCTTTTAAATCATTAACTCTTGTTTCAAAAATTACCGCAGATTTGTCATTAGCCCAGATAATTCTGCCGTCTGCTTCTACTACCAGAACTGCATCGGGGAGGTTTTTTATGACTTCTCTCGGATTTATGTTACTAAATAAATTAGTAATATTCATAGTTGCATTACTTCCTTTAATGTTGTATACTTTATATAACGTATATATACTCTAAAATTGCTTACGTTGTACTTTCAATATAGCATAAACAGTCTGTAAGAAAAGGTTATAAGATATTTTATATTAATTTTTGTAATTTTTTTTTAACAAACTAGCAAAAAAATTTATTTAGGTGTTTTTAAACGTAAAACGAGACAATATGTGAGGATGTTATTATGAACGAAATACCAAAGAACACTCCAAGTATTCCACAACAACCACAAAAAGTAGAACAGGTAAAAACAGAAACTGTTCAAGAAACTGCTCCTCAAGTAGAAGAAGCTCAAACTAAGGAAATTACTGAAATTCCTGAAAACCCTGCAAACAGAGCAGGTATTACTGCTGATAACCTTGAAAATGATATCAAGGTATTTGCTCAAAATCCTGAACTTGCATCAAAAGCTCTTGAAGTTGCTGAACTTGCAGAGAAAAAGTATACAGATGCAGGAGTTGAAGATGCACAACTTAAAGCTTTGGCAGTAAGTAAAGCTTTTGTTGATGAATTTCAAAAATAGTTGATTGCACCTTAGTTTTTAGTTGTCGATAAATAGTCGACAACCGCTTTTAAACCGAGTTTATATGAGTTAACCCCAAACCCTGATATCTGTCCGATACAAACAGGGGCAAGATATGAGTGGTGTCTGAATTCTTCTCGTTTATATATGTTTGTAATATGAACTTCAACGGTTGGGATTTCTACTGCTAACAAGGCATCTCTTATTGCAACGCTTGTGTGCGTGTATGCTCCTGCATTTATTACAATCCCGTCAAAATTGTCTTTTGCACTGTGAATTTTTTCGACAATTTCACCCTCATGATTACTCTGAAAGGCTTCAAGATTAATCCCGAGTTCAAAAGAATATGAATACAATTCTTTTTCCAAATCTTTTAAAGTCATGCTTCCGTATTTGTCAGGTTCGCGAATGCCAAGCATATTAAGGTTTACACCGTTTATAACAAGAATTTTCATGATTACCTCTAACCACCATTATAATATAAAATCAAGGAATTGTAAATTTTTATTAATTTTTTAATTACATGTGTAACAAATTTGGCATGCTTGCATTATCATGCATGTACAACTATCCCCAAATCTCCTCCCAAGATTATTGTTCAAAGTCGCACAAGATGTGTGACTTTTTTTTATATTTTTTGTATAATTATCGAAAAGGAGGGTAGCTTATGAAATTAAATCAATTTGTTGTTGGGGGGGGGGCACTTACAGCGAATTAGGGAGTTTTGAAAATTATTCCAAAACTCATATGGCGGGTCAAGCGGCACGCTTGGGTTTTACTCTTGCTGAGGTGTTAATTACATTGGGTGTTATTGGGGTTGTCGCTGCATTGACTATGCCGTCTTTAATTGCCAATCATCGCGATAAAGTTTTGATTGCGCAGGTAAAACAGGCTTATAACCTATTTAGTAATGGTTTGGAAATGGCACAGACAAAATATGGTCCTGCAGAAATGTGGGTTACTACAGGAGAACAATCCGCAGATGATTTGTGGTTTGAAAGAATTACCGAGAACCTTAAATTGACTGAAGATTGTGGAAATTCAGATTGTTATTATTTTTGTAAAAAACCTAAAGTTTATCCGTATAGGGATATGTATGCTACAAGCGGGACAAGCTCTGTTATGGCACTTGCAAATCATAGCGGAATTCTTAATAACGGTATGCTGTTCTCTTTTCATCAATTTAGAACGGATGGTAAGTGGTGGTTCAGATACGGTTATATTACTGTTGACGTGAATGGTTTAAAAGGTCCGAATCGTTTTGGTAAGGATGTATTTAAATTTGAAATTGCTGATTATACTAATGCTTGGTCTAGAAAAGTTTCTCCACAACTTTATCCTTGGCAGAATAGTTTTTCAAATAATTGGAGCGGGTTAAACGGTGTCGATGATTGTTTAACAAACGGGGCTTCTTGCGCAGGTTGGATAATTGAATATGAAAATGTTGATTATATGCATTGCCATGACAAATTGCTTCAAAACGGTACGCATTCTTGTAAAGAATAAAGTTCTTGACTTATCAAAATAAATCACTAAAATATTATATGTGAGAGGGATTTATGAGATTAGTCGAAAAATTAAAAGAATATGAAAATCAATACATGTTTATAAAATGGGCAACAGGCGGTGAGTACGGAAAACTTACTTTTGCAGGTGATGATTTTATTGAATTTGACATAATAAATGTTGACACAATGGAATATTCCGAAACTGTTTTAATCCATAGTCCGTTGATTTTGGAAGTCGCAATCGGCGGTGCTGATGTACAGCGTATCGTTGCGGAAGTTTCCTCAAAGCTCACGTTGGACTAAATATTAAAGCTTTTTCTAGCCCCTTCTTCGTGGTAGAAACCGCCGCCGCAGATTGTTTCTATTACTTTTAGAACAAATTCACGCGGTGCGTCAACCTGATTAAGGTAAAATTCACGATTTGGCAGGTGGCGTATTTTCATTATTGAGTTTTGTGTTGATTCCGGCGGAATAAACAATGAAGCAACTTCGTTGTCAAGAAGTTTACCCATTTCATCGTCATGGTCTGTAACACCTTTCATAAGCTCGTAATAGTTGCCTTTGATAGCCATAATTCTGCTTGAGAAAAGATGCTGACCGTCTTCTCTGTATAGTGCCTGAGGTTGGTAGTTGCATCTTGTTGTAAAACTCATTTTATGCCACAAAATATTTACAATAACTACAGAACGCTGCGGGTCTGTGTCAACGTAAATGTTCTGAGTTGTAATGTTTCTTGATGAGAAAGCTTCTTTTAACGTATCTGCAACGACTTGAAGATTATCAAGCATTCTCGAAAAAATTTCGTTTGTATTAACGTTTGCATGCTGATAGTCCAAAAATTGTTTATACATGTGTGTAGAAACCAACCCTACACGCTCTTGTATAAGTGCAGATTTTCTTGCCGATGTTTCAGAATTGTCAAAGCTTTCAAAATTATTCAACATTATATAATCCTTTTTACCACATGTAATAATAAACATGAAATTATGTAAACATTATATGTTTTTTCTTTACAATCGTGAATACATAAATGTGTGTATTTATATCAGATTAAATTTGAATATTCTTTAGATGTTCAATTTTTATTTCAGGTTTAAGGGTAATTCCGACAACATCTATGCGGTAATTTTTGACTTTGTTTTCAGCTAAGTAAAACTGTACACCTTTTTTTATATTTGCATATTTGCTCTGTGTAATAGCCTCTAATGGTGAACCAAATGCATCTGTTTTTCGAGTTTTAACTTCTACAAAAACAGTGGTATTTTTATCTTTTGCAATAATGTCAATTTCGCAGAAACGTGAATAATGTTTGTTGCGCTCAAGAATTTCATACCCCTGTTTTTGAAGATATCTGCTTGCCAAATCTTCTCCGGCATCGCCGAATTTTCTGTTGTTCACTGTTTTACTCCGTTCCTTGCAAATATAGTTAAATCAAGTAATTTATCAACATCTTTAACTCTGCAGTTCCAACGTGCAGGACATATATCAATTCCGCCTCTACGTGTATAAAGACAGCAGACAAATAATTCACCGTCTATAATGTCATAAAGTCTTTTGTAAATCATTTCACAGCATTCTTCATGAAAATGATATTCGGAACGGAAAGAACACAGATATTTTACCAAGCTGTCCTCTTGAATATGTTTATCGGATTTGTAATAAATAAATACATCCCCAAAGTCGGGTTGATGGGTTACTCTGCAGTTTGAACGTAAACTGTCAAATGTAAGATAGTATTCTTGCATTTCTGCGGGTTCGGTTGCAAGAACCTCAGGAGTTTCTTTGAAATTTTCTATTTTTAACGAGTTCTCATCAACATACTGCATAATGTTTTGGAAATTATTGAAAATTTCAACGCGTTCAGTATTGTTTTCAAGAAAATTCACTGTAACATCTGTTAGCAAAGCTTTGTTTAAATCTGTTTCAATAGTTCTTTTACAAATACTAAGGCATTCTTGTGTGTTTTTGCCAAATCGGCTCATATTGAATGAGTTTAAATATAGTTTTAGCGATTTGGATTCAACAAGAAATTCGCTGTTACAATTATATTTAAGTTTTAAAAGTCTTGTAACTGGAATTCCGTTCTCGCTCATTGCCGAGAATTCATAAGCGTGCCAAATGTCCCATCCCTCAAACGGCAGATTATTATTATCAATATCATATTGTTTTCGGTTTTCAATTCTTGGTATTGCAACTAAAAGTGACGGATCGTATTTAACGCTTCCGTCAAATTTTTTACCTAAATATTTTGATGCGATTTTATCTGTCTGCATATTAAAATAGTAGCAAAAAATTTTTTTTATTCAATTAAATATTTATATGAACAGCCTGCGCCAGCCATACGTGGTACCCAGCTATTTCCAGAACCTATATTTTTGTCGCAATCGGTTGAGCCAAGTTCTGTTTTGGAATTATATGTGTTTTGTGCGCCGAATGGTTTCATACCGATTTCTTCAATAAACATATCTCTATTGTACCAAGTTCTTAAAAGGCTTATGGCAAATACGTCTCGTCCTAAAATATTAGGTTTTCCATTATAGTTATTTACATCAACTAATATCATATGGTAACCAAAATATATAGAAGCACCATTATTTAATAAAACAGATCTACTATTAAATCCATAAGAGAGCATAGCTTCACCATTTAGCGTTGCATATTTAGTTGCTGAACTATTAGGAGCTACTCCGCTCCAAGTGAATTTTTTACTATTATACCATATTGTGCATGGTGGAAGCGGGGAAAAACCACAGCTGTCTGCAACTTGTACGTTCTCAAGAAAGGCATCAATAAATTCCTGATCTATAGCGTTTTGTCCACCTATAAAAACTCTTATTCCCGGATTTTTTTCTTTGGTAAGGTTAAATGCATTATTTAAAATTGAATAAGTGCTTTTCCATTTAGCATGAAAAGTCTTGTCTTGAATTGCATTTATAATTGAAGGTAATGTCATGGCAGAAACTACACCAATAATTCCCAAAGTTACAAGAACTTCTGCCAAAGTAAATCCTTTTTTCATAATGCCTCCAGTAATAATATTATAACATGTTTAACATGTATAGTCAACATGTTAAACACTATTAGAATGGTTTAGTTAAACTTTATAATTAGGTTTGAGGATGTTTGATGAAAAATAAAATTCAAGAAAAACTTGGTAAAAGAATACAATATCTGCGAAAAATAAAAGGATATAGTCAAGAAATATTTGCGGAAAAAATAGATATTGCAACAACTACTCTTAGCAGTATTGAGACAGGCAAAGCTTTTATGACTTCTCAAACACTTGAAAAAATCCTTGAAATACTTGAGATAACTCCTGACGAGCTGTTTACTTTTCAAGAGCAAATTGAAAGTGCAGATATGTATGCATATATTCTCAAAAAATTAGAATTTATAAAAAATGATGATGAACGTTTAAAAATATTTTATAATTTTGTAAAAAGTTTATATTAAAAAGACCTCTGATAAGAGGTCTTTTTAATATGTTTAGTAATCCATTTTCCAACCGTCTTTGATGATTTGAGCAAGACATGCTCCGTAATCACCATCAACAGCAGCAGAACAAGTGCCGACACTTGCACTGCCCGGAGCAATAACAGTACCATTATTTACAATGGCTAATGTGAATAAATCTCGTCCTACAACGTTCGGACCTTGTTTACCATTAATATCGGTAGCAACTTCAATTCGTCCGGCAGCACTCATTGTGCCTACACAAATACTTGCTCCGCTTGCAATTACTGCACAAGAACTATTGTCAGGAATGAAATTGCCTATCGAAACATTAGCACCGTTCATATTAATATAATCGTTTGAAAAGCAATCATTTAAACTGTTGGCATTACAAGTTTGGGTAGTCTTAAAATAGTTAGTTAGTAAAAACCGGCTGCCTCTGCGTCTTAATTGAGATTCTTTAAGGTTTGCAGAATTACTGTCAACTTTTACCTGCTCAGCGGCTTGGGCAAGTTCATTAAATACTTTTTGAAGTTGTACCGTATAAGTTTGACGCTGGTGGTTTTTTACAAGTGTAGGTAATGTTAAAGCCGAAACCACACCAATTATGCCAAGGGTTACTAAAACTTCTGCCAAAGTGAATGCATTATGTTTCATTATTATATCCTCTCCGTAAAATTAACTTCCACTTTTTATTATAGCATATATGGTTTATTAATTCAAGTGTTTTTGTAAAAAAAGACCCTTTTAAAAAGGGTCTTAATATTTGGTATGAAATCCGTTTCTAATTATAGATAAATCGTGTTGACGGACTTTTGTGTCAAACAATAGTTTGTTATACCAATCTTCTTTTTCCGAACATGTGGTTTTATCTTGTTCGCATAAGGTATTCCAAGCTTTTTTCATTCTTGTTGTATTTAAATTTACAGAAGCTCGTTCAATCCTGCTGATAAGCTGATCAGATGTATAACGTTCAATGCTGTAGCAGGTTAATGAGAAAAGATTTATTACTGCAAGAACAACAAAAACTTTTTTCATTATGCAATATCCTCATAAGCCTGAGGGTTATTTAAAAGATCATAATTAATTTCATTTTCGTTATCAGCGATAGCTGCAGCGACTACGGCATCTGAGGCTACATTTACTAATGTTCTCATCATATCGGTAATTCTTTCAATAGTGAACAAGAACGCAAATCCTACAACAAGTTGTTCCGGGCTCAATCCCATACCGTTAAGGATTAGAGCAATAGTAATCAAGCCTGCACCGGGGATTCCTGCGCAAGTTGAAGATGAAACAATTGCCAAAAGTGCAATTTGAATGATTAAGAACGGTGTTAATGTTACATCATAAGCCTGTGCTAAAAAGATTACTGCAACAGTCTGTAATAATGCTGTTCCGTCCATATTTAATGTTGCACCCAACGGTAATACAAAGCTTGAAATTTTATGAGAAATACCTCTTTTTTCACAACATGCAATTGTTAAAGGTAAAGTTGCAGATGAGCTTGCTGTACCAAAAGCTACCATCATAGCTTCTGCAATTGCCGAATATAGCATAACAATATTTACTTTTGAGAAAAACTTCAAGAATAACGGATAAACGACACATAGTTGAAGCATAAAGCCTACAAATAAAACTAACAGATATTTAGAAATACTTGCAAATATATCAATGCCAAAACTAGAAACAGCACTTGCTGTTAAGGCGAATACACCGGGAGCTGCAAAATACATAATCCAATCGGTAATTTTCATGGTTGCCGCAAAAACAGATTCAAAGAAAGATACAATCGGTCTGTTTACATCACCGACTTTAGCCAATGCAATTGCAAACAGAACAACGAATACTATAATTGAAACCATATTTCCTGAAGCAAATGATGCAATAGGATTGCTTGGGATAAAGCCTAAAAATATATTTAAAATGTTACCTTGTTGTTGAGCCATTGCAGTAGCAACGGATGCTTGAACTTCACTGGCTGCATTTGCTGTAATATAATGAGCTGCACCAATACCGGGTTTAAATATTAAAGCTAAAGCTGCACCTATTGAAACAGCGGCTGCGGTTATAATTCCGTAATAAAGAACCATTTTAGTTCCGAATTTACCCAGTTGTCTATTATCACCGATACTTGTAATACCGATTATAATGGCTGAAACTACCAAAGGTATAACAACCATTTGAATAAGTCTGATAAATACTTGTCCTATAAAAGTTAATACTGTGGCAACAAGCGGGAATTCTCTGCCGTGTAAAAATATACCGACAAGAATACCGAGAATAATCCCGAAGAAAATATGCCAGTTACGCTTAATTCCAAGTCCTAATGCGATTAAAATTTGCATGTGTAATTTCATATATACAACCTCTTATTAATAGTCACTTGAAAATTATACAACTTTTTATCTAAAAGTTCAAATAATTTCGTGAAAAATCATAGACTTGAGGGAGAATATATATATTAACCGACTAAGTATTCACTTCTTTTATATGTATTTTTCCAATTTCTAAGATTGAAGTGGTGTCTTTCACCTTTTTTTCTCCATTCACCGCCCCATTCAATCTTATTGCCGCTTAATTCAACAGCTCTTTTTGCAAAAGAAGCATATTCTGCACTGTCAACAGAAACAGCTTTACCATTTTTATAGCATACTATATCAACTGCAACTCCGTAATTGTGAGGAGATTCTCCGCCTTTGCAAACCAAATTTCCTTTTTTAGCTCGTCCGGCATTTGATTCTGCAACTGTTCTTGTAACATCGCTGTATAAAATTGTAAAACCATGTTCTTTAGCAGCCTGTAATAAATATTTTTGTTGTTCGATCCATTCAGGTTGACATTTATCAAATTTGCTCCATCTGCAAGCTAAAACTTTTGTTCCGTTAGGCATTGTTTTTTCACTAACACCATACTGGCTCATATCATTTGAAGCAATTTCACCGGAGTTTGAGGAATTTGCGAAATATGCGGCTGTAGTTTTATTTTTTCTCGGAGATTCAGTTTTGTTTATAGTTGTATTAAAAGTATTAAATATATTATAATTATTGTAAGCAGGTTGTTGGAAATTGAATAAAGGCTGCATTTGAGGCATTCTGTAAGGTTGTGCATAACTAAATACAGACTGCATTGGGTATGCCTGAGGCATTGGCATTGCAAATTGAGGCATTTGAGGCATAAACATTGGTTGTGCCTGCATTGCAAACATATTATTCATCATGTTGGATAACATGTTAAACATAAAAAAGTTGCCAAAAACATTATGATTGCAATGACATCCGCCCATAAACGGATTATTCATATATCTATAGAAGCTGTTTATGCAACCAAACATAATTATCCCCTGAATGTTCCCCGTATATATATAAAGTATTTATTTCAGAGATAATTGATAATAAGCTGCAGGCATGTAAAGAAATGTTAATAAATACAAAAATCGGGATGACAAGATTCGAACTTGCGACCCCCGCGACCCGAACACGGTGCGCTACCAGGCTGCGCTACATCCCGACTATTATTTAATTACTTCGCAAAACTTACGCTTTGCTCAGGTGCGCTACCCCTCTCACAAATCGATACTTAATCGATTTGTTCGGCAGAGTGCTACATCCCGATTTGAAAATTTTTCCAAACATAATATACTTCAAAAGCTTTTTTTTGTAAATAGATTTATCGGTTTTAGTTTGATAATTTTTCCTAAATCTATTAATTTAACGATTAAATTTTCTTTTTTATCTTTTGTAATAAGTACGTTTTGGTCGTGTAAATCTTTATGATAGAACCCTTTTTTTAAAAGAATTGATTGGATGTTTGTGTTATCACCCGTGATTTTTCTAAGGTTTTGTAAATAAGGAACTGCCCCATAGGTAAACATTTCGGATTTTGTTAACGGTCGTGGAATTTTTACATTTTGCGGGGTAATTTCATATTTGCTTACCATAAATCGAGCTTTTGTGTCGCTGAAATAAGGTCTTATGATATGTTCATCGCGGAAAATCCTATGTAAATGTAATCCCAGAGCTAGTTCTGGCAGTAATCCTTCATCGTCGGGCGGATGTTTTCTTGAACTTTTTATAAATTGTTTTACAAACAGCGGTTCAAGAGTTTTACTCTTACCGCGTTCTTTTATAGTAAAAGCACCTCTTAACATCTTGCCGTCTAATTTGCGTTTCTTTATGATGATTTGATTTTCAGCAGGGATTATGTTTAAGTCTCTTAATGTTAAAGTGAAGCGCTCAGAAATTTGCTGAAGGTTATTATTGTCAGAACCGAACGATTCTCTGAACAGCCTGTATAAAGTTTTTATTTTCTCTCCTCTTTCATCTTTTGGAAGCGGGATAAGTTTTTTTAACCAACTATGCGGTAAAGAGCCCGCAATACCATCTGATTTAGGATATTTCTCAAATACATCAACCATTTCCTGAACTGTAGAATAATAGTTCCGTCTGAAAGTTCTTGTTGCGCCAGAAAAGCCTATATTTGAATTGTTGTTCAGAGTAACTTGCATATTTTATATAAAACTGCTGATAAAAATTTTTGCTATAAAAAAGCGGTGAAATTCACCGCTTTTTTAAAATGGTCGGAACGACAGGATTTGAACCTGCGACCTCTACCACCCCAAGGTAGCACGCTACCAAGCTGCGCCACGTCCCGATATGTTTTATTATATCATATCAAGATTTTTTGCAAGTGGTTTGCAATTTATTTGTAAAAATGATAAAATTTACCTATGAACATGAATGATTTTAGAAAAAAGATATTTTTGAATTCTCAATATTGTACTTATTATATTGATAAAGGTTGTACAGTACTCGCAGGTATTATGAGAAGTTTTGGCTACAAATATGCTGTTAAGCTTCCGCAGGAAAAACTGACACAAATAAATGCTGTTTACCGAAAATTTACCACTATGATGAATTGTCTTGTGGGAGCGGAAATTCTTTTGTATGTTTATTTGTTTATGTTTCCTAATTATCTGAAGTTGCTACAAATGCCGTTTTTTGTCATGGGCTTAACATTATCTGTAATTCCGCTTGTAATGCTTTATTTGACATATATTGCAGTTAATTATTTATATGAAAATTATCTTGCAAGATATGTGGGGACTTTTCAAAGAGTTAAATTTGTACCGACTATATATAATATAGAACCTGCGACCTATGAGGCATACAGAAAAACTCCCAAAAAGAGTGTTTATGTCATGGCTATTATGATGATTGCATTTCTTTATTATGCTTTAATGCCTATGATTATTGATAGTCAGGTTTCTGCTGAAAAGTATGAAAAAGCTGTGAAATCGGCTAATGTATATTCTAAGTTTGTTCCTATTTCTCCGGATGTTTATGCACAGAGAGCTTATGCTGAATTTAAACTTGGAAAATATGAAAATGCTGTTAAAGATTATGGTTTAGCTAATGATTACAGCCTGTCAAATATTTTTAATTTGGATATTTTAGGTGTAAAGACTTATTATCTGTCTTTTGATGCAATGATAAATGAATTTGATGCTGAAATTGCAAGACGTGATAAAAAGATTGAGAGACAATTTTTAATGGCTGAAAAAGCAAACTACTTAATGAAAAATAAAAAATATAATCAGGCTTTGGCAATTTATAATGAGTTGATTAATGCATATAAAACTCGTGAAGATATTGCGTTTGCGCCTGATGAAATTTATTTTAACAGAGGACAAGCCAGAACATTGACCGGTGATACTCAAGGTGCTCGTGTTGATACGGAAATAGCAAGAAAAATGTGTGCAGATTGTGAATATAATTTTGATACAAACCTTGTTCGTAGACCATAATATTAACCTGTTATAGTATTGAGTTTTAAAATTTTTTAAAGTATCTTTGAATTAAAGAGGAGAGTTATAATGCTTATTTTAGAAGACTTGAAAGAAATTAATGATGTTATAAAAGACTTGGCAGTATTTATTCAAAACGACGAAAGAGTAAAACCTGATTTTGAAGAATATTTGAAAACTATCGGGAATATGAACCTTCAATCTGCTTGTTTTACTTATATCTTTGAAAGAAATCTTGATAATAAAAGTATTTTGACTTTGTATTTGGAAAATACTAAAAAAGTGCCTGCATCTTCTAAAAAGATTATAAAAGCATTGATGAATTCAATTTCTTCAATATTTGAAATTAAAAGAGTTCTGCAGAACGGTTTTGAATTAAATAATATTATCAACGAAAGAAACTATAATGTTTTATCTTTGGTTAAAATGACTTCTTTCCGCGGAATTGGTGCAGGGCAGTATGTTGTAGCACGTATTTTTAAATTTGAAGATGCATATTATCTGCTTGAAATTTCAGGAGTTCTACCGTCAGCAAGACGTGATGATGCTTTGAGATATTCGGTTGCAAAGATTATCCAAAATCCCGAACTTGTTTATCTGGATAACCCAGAAAAGCAAAAAGAGATTGAAAAAGAGATTAAGTCTATATACAAAAAATTTATCGACTTTTTCGGAACTGATGAAGTTGTGACAACGAACCGTTTTGCGGATGATTTAATCGGTGCATTCAATGATTTCGCGGAAGGCGGAGAAAAAGTTGATATTTTAGATAAAATTCAAACTTTGGATGAGTATAAGTTCTTCAATGTAAGTGAGTTTAATAATTCTTATGATAATTTCTTGGAAAATTCATTGGGCGGCTTTTCTTCTCACAAAGAAGTTTATGACGTAGGTATTATTTTTGATAAAGAATTGGGACTTTATGCAGTGCCGTTCTTTGAAACATTCAATAAAATTATTGAAAACCCTGAAAAAATTGAAAATGCAAAAGCTTGTGTGGAATTTTTCTTAAACAATGATAAATTCTCTGCAAATATAATTAAAAGGATTGCAGAACGTCATGAAAACTTTATGGATGTTGTGAATAATCTGTTGGGAACTAAATTTACATTTGATGAGCTTTTAGAGCATTACAAATCTAGATATTTGGAAAACAAGATTTTCTCATCAACTACAGTTTTGTATAAGTCAAAAGCATTTTCAAAAACTCTGGGTATTATAGAGGAAGAAGTTGAAAAACCGTCTTTAGAGGGAATTGATTTAAGTAAAGTCGGCAGAAATGACCCTTGCCCTTGTGGAAGCGGTAAAAAATTTAAGAAATGTTGTGGCGCAAACCTGTAATATACTTCCCAGCCCTTTAGGAGATTGAGGGGTGGGTGCTACTATACCACTGAAAACGCAGATTTTAAGATTTTATAAATCAAAGCTTTATTTTGGCTGTTTTGGTTTTTAATTATAGCTTCAAGTTCTTTATCAAGGTCTTGAGGTACATCAACTGTGGAAAATTTAAAGAATTCAACAAGTTCGACATTAAATATTTTTGACATTTTGTCAAGATTGTGGAGTGAAGGGAAGAATCTTCCTGATTCAATTCCAGAAAGCGACCCGGGTTCAATATCAAGCATTTCTGAAAGCTGTTCCTGAGTCAATCCTTTGTGTTTTCTGAGTTCTTTTATTCTTTTGCCTAACAATTTTTTGTTATCCATAACTATTATATTACCTTTGTTTTTTCTAATAAGTAAGTGACAGTATCATTATTTTGCCCTTTAATTACAAGTTATTCTCGTACTACCCCTTGACAAACTCACAAAAATAGTTTAAACTGCATGTACATGTATTAGTTTTTCAAAAACTATGATTTATACATATAGAAACATAGAGGATTGATAAGGATAGTTTTTGAAAGGTTATTTTAAAAAGAAAGGTGAAAAGATTATGACAAAACGTTTTGGCTTCACACTGGCAGAAGGTGCTACGCACGTAGCCATGCCGAACAGCAAACTAAACTTCGGGTTTACTCTGGCTGAAGTGTTGATTACTTTGGGTATTATCGGGGTTGTAGCAGCTATGACAATGCCGACATTGATGAACCAGACAAATGGTGCACAGTATAAGGCTGCTTACAAAAAAGCATTATCAGCAATAGGACAGGCAATTACATTAAATGTGGCATTAGATGGTGCTAACTTTGCAGATACAGTTGCTGGTACAACCGGTAAAACTGATAAAGGTACAGATGGTGATTCAGTTGGAAGTATTTTAAATTCAAGAATGAATATTGTTAAAGCTGCTACTGCTGCAGAAAGTGGTTATGATGAGGCTGCAAAAACAAAAATCGCAGCTGTTAAATCTGAAACTTGTACAACAACAGAAGGTAAAGAAACATGTACGGAAGCAACAAATGCAATAGCTCCTGATACATTTTTGTTCTTTAACGACGGCATAATGTTTTCATATAAAGCTGCTGATGCGAAAGGCTGTATTAAAGATGATGCCTCAGGTGTACCTGATGCGCCTTGTTATGGTGTAATTGATGTAAATGGCACAAAAGGTCCTAACAAAGTAGTTGCTTGTGATAAAGATACATCAGGTCAAACTTGTAAAGTTTCAAATCCTACAGATATTTATCCTGTAGTATTCTATAATCAAACTGTACTTCCTGCATCATCTGCAGCTAAAGCTGTATTGTACGGTAAGTAAAAACAATTCCCACGGGAATAAACAAAAATCGAATCTTTTTGTCGGCGAGGTTTTCACCTCGCCGTGTTTTTAGACACGAGCAGAGGTATGAGCACATTGTGCGAAAGTCGAACAATCATAAGCGGAAACCGCGTTTTTCGCTTTGATTGTGAGCGGTACTGTTTTACGCGAGTGTCTATAGGAGTTTCATTAGTGATTTTGAACTCATTCCGATTATATTTTCCAAATCGCCTGTATAGGATTTTATGTATCCTTCGGGCATTTCTTGTATCCCGTATGAACCGGCTTTGTCAAAAGGTTTGAAATTATCTATATAATAATTTATTTGCTCATCTGTGAGGTTTTCAAAAGTTACGTGGCTTGTTGTGGAATTCTTTTTAATTTCACCTGTTTCGGAATTTATTACAACAATACTTGTAACGACTTGATGAGTTTTTCCCGAAAGTTTTTTGAGCATTTCAAATGCGCCGTTACGTCCTTCGGGTTTGCCTAAAATTTCGTTATCTAAAACCACAACTGTATCTGCTCCGATAATTATTGCCGGTTCGTCTGTAACAATCGCTTTTGCCTTATTATAGGCAAGATTTTCTATAAATTCATAAGAAAAAACCGTCGTCGTATGTTCTTCCACGTACGGAGACGGCATAATTTCAAATTTAATTTTTGTCCTTTTCATAATGTCGGCTCTTCTGGGAGAAGAAGAAGCCAGGATGATTTTTCCCACCATTTTGTTCTCGCTTTCTGATGTTATTTTACACCAAAAAGTTTGAACAGAAAACTTTTATCTCGCGCGGGTTCGAGTATATCGTGCTGTGCGGGCGTTAATCGCGTAGCAGGCAATATTGAGCCTTTGTTTTAGGTTCATCATATTTCGATACATGCTTGCATAATCATTCATGGCATCCATCATTTTTTGCGGGTCTACCATTGATTCCATGTTCTCGTGGTTATCGACTTTTTCTTCTGCATATTTTTTGACCAGCAGTTGGTCAATGTAATCCTCAGCTCCTATTGCCATGAAGATCCTCCCTTAAATTGAATTGTATATCCTATTGATGAGAAAATATCTTAAATATTCCTTATGTATATACTAAGTATTTCATTCCCAAAAAATTGCCTTTTTTAATTGCTATTGTTAACATTTGTTTACATATCATCTAAACGTATGATTTTTCAGGGGTTTGTATATATATTTTTCATTTAATACCGTATAATTTTTATAGTAATGTTGACTTTTTATTAAGCATCATTAAAACAAAAACAGGTAGTATTAAAAGGAGAGCAGCTTTATGGGTATGGCAGCTTCACAAGCAAGATATTTAGGCTTAACAGCAAGAAAGACTAACGTTGAATATGAAGGACAGCAGGTTAACCAGGCACGTACTGCGTTGGCAAACCAGAGTGCAAATACTTTTAATGAACTTCTTGCACTTGAAGTTCCTACTGCTCCGAGTACTCAGGATTATACAACATTGCAGTATTCTTATCAGGATGGTGTTAACGGTGAAACAATTACCGATATGGCAGAATTGATTAATGATCCTGACGGTTACAACTATATGATTACACATTATCATTATTCGGATGTGTTTACAGGTGTACAGACCATGAAAACTAATCCTCAGGTAAGTTTTGGTACTAAAGCCGCTAAAGAACCGATTTCAAAAGATAATGTTACTTATGATACGGCAACTGATACTTATACCGTTAACGGACAAACTTTGACAAAATATGATCCGTCAGTTGAAGAACAGAAAAAAGCTTATTCGCAAATAGTGGCTGACTATTCAGATTTTACAAAATTTGCGGTAGATGATGTGTTTACATTCACCGATACTGATGGCAAATTGAAATTTGCTTCAAGATCGGATTTGAAAAAAGCCGCTAACGGAAGTTCAGATTTGGCGACATATACGGTAAATGATAATGTTCCGTCTTATGTTGGAAACAACAGTGTATTGCCTTATGATTCGCTTGATCCTGATATGAAAGCGGCTTATGAACAGATTTGCAGAGATTTCCCTGCGGAATCAATTTCTGAATCAGATAAAATTTATACTTGGAAGTTTCAGGGAACTACGTATTTCGGAACTTTAGAGGATTTGCAGGCTGCGGCTGACAGCGCGCCCGACAAAACAAAACCGACAGAAAATCAAAATAAATTGCCGGTTTATGATGCGGAAAACGTTAAAACAAAAATTGAAAGAAAACAGAGAGCATTTGTGGATTTGGATGATACTGGCAGACCTCAAAGTATAAGATTTGAAGATTCTACAATTACATACACTCTAAATACTGAAACTATAACTGATGAAAATGCATATAATGATGCGATGAACCAGTATAACTATGATATGCAGGTTTATGAAAAGAAAATTGCTGATATCAATGCTAAGACCGAAAAAATTCAAGAACAGGATAGAACTCTTGAATTGAGATTAAGACAGCTTGATACAGAGCAAGATGCGCTTCAAACAGAAATGGAAGCGGTTAAAAAGGTTATTGAAAAGAATATCGAATCTACGTTTAAAACGTTTGAATAATAGAGGTTTTTTATGTCTTACAAGAACGACAGTTATTTAGTAATAGCAAACAAATTCGGATCTGCTGGGTCAGATGCAAAAGCTCAGTTGTGGGAAACTTACGACAAGCTTCGTGATTTAACAGTTTCGGGAAGCGGTATGGGAACAGGTTTCGAATCCACAGGCGGATTTTTATATAACCTTGCAAGTTTGCTTGCTCCGTCATCGTTTGCAACAGTATTCGGTGCTTCTGAAGCTATGAATGTTCCGGGAACTTCTTATGCATCTAAATTCAACGGCGGTTCTTCATACGGTTTGGATTCTTTATATAACTATTCGGGTTTCCCCGGTGGTGCGGCTCCGATTTCATGGGGGCTTAACGGATTTGCAACAGGCGGTGCATCATCAATTGTAAGCGGCTGGGGCAGTGACATGGGTACTGCAACGGGTTATGCATCAGGTATTGGCGGAATTGCCGATGTTGCAAGTGCCGCTGCGTATGGTTTAGGTGCTGCTAACGGTTACGGCTTTTCTATGAAAAATCTGGTTTTACCTGTTGCAGGTGTAATTTCAGGATGGGGCGGTATTATGCAGGCTGCAGCTCCTTATTTGGGTGAATACGGGCTTCCCGCACTTGTTATGGGTAACTTAATGCAGGGTACTACTTCTGCCGCGTTATCTGCTTATCAAAATGTAACGGGAAATATTACCGCAAATGCAGATACCATTTTGTCCCAAAAGGTCAGAAACATAGAAACTGTGTGTAAAATGCTTGATACACAGGGCGATGTCGTCAAAAAGATGCTTAAAGAATCAATTGAAGGCGACAGCAAAGCAATTCAAAACTTGTAAATTTTATTTACAAGTTTTTTATTGTTGTTAAAGATTTTGTAAATTTGTCCGTAATTAAAGGAAGTGAAACTTATAGACTGAAATGTTAAGACATGTTAAACAAGTGCCTCAAATCATGGCAATTCTTGGGTTTAAATTGTTTTTATATACATGTAGGTCTAAAGTGTAAGGAGAAAAATGCTTCGAGAAACTTTAGAAATGAATATAAAAAGAATAATTGACTTCTTAATATATTCAAAAAACTTTCTGATAAGAAAGAATCCTATAAAATCTATGCAAGATTCATTTGTAGAAGGAATAAAAGAATTTCTTACAATGAATAAGAAACGGAAAATGGCGCAGTACAGGTTGAATTACCACCGCCACCAGTTTCAAAAGATGGAACAGCTGATAGCAGAAAACAATCAGCATACATTCTTGAGGGGTAACAACCTCAACGAAACAAGGTAGAAGGACAATCTAAAATGGGATTAATTGTATCACATATCAGGGTAATGTATCTCCAACAGCTAAGGCTGGATTTGGAATACAAAATTCAATTGATAACTCAGGCAAAAATGGGGTTATCGCAATCCGTAAGTGATTTGATGCAAGTCGGAAATGATTATGATCCCGAATCGCCAACGACCAAAATGCTCCAGCAGCGGCAGGCGAAGTTGAAGGTATTGGAACAAAAACTTGATCAACAAATGGCACAATACCAAACAAGGTTGAAAATGGTTGATACAGAATACGAATCAGCAGTCGCAATGCGAGATAAGAATATACAAAGTTCGTTCTCATACGGACGATAACAAAAAAGACCTCTTAAAGAGGTCTTTTTTGTTATAAATTAGTTTGAACAAATAAACTTATTATATCATTTAGTGCCGAAGATTGACGTTGATATTTTTGAGCTTGTCTTTCAAGTACGCCTATTTGTTTTTTGTATTCCATAATCGAGGATTGGCATTCTCTTGATGAATTATTTAAGCTTTCCTGAACCCCCTGAGCTTCCTGTAATACACTTTTCATAGAAATTCCGAGAGCTTCCATTGTCTGTTTAATAATCTGTGCACCTGTTTGTTTTGAAACACCTGAAGGAAGCTGGTTAATAAGCTGTTTTAAAACCATGACATTTGTCGGAATTTCAACTCCGTCTAAATCGTTTGCAAAAGCTTCTGTATCTTTAGCAAATGTCATTGGAGTGAATGTTGGTGTAATTATTGGAGTTTCTTCAATAAACGAATTATCAGGTTCTTCAAATGTGTTGAATTCATCTTCAACAGGAGCGGGATTTTCCACTACGTTTTGAATTTCTATATCAGATTGTTGTTTTAATGCTTCAACTATTTTTTTGCCTACGCCTTCAGTTATTTTATTCATCAATTAATCCTCTTTTCCTAATTATAATCATAACAAAGAAATAAAAAAATAAAAGTTTACGAAATGCTAAGATTTTTTATGGTATAATAGAATGCGTGAGGTAAAAATGAAAAGACGAGCGTTTATTAGTGTATACGACAAGACAGGGTTAGAAGATTTTGCAAGAAACTTGTCTGAAAAATTTGAGTATGAAATCGTTGCGGGAAATGATACTTATGAAGTTTTAAAAGAAGCAGGTATTGAAGCGGTTAATGTTGCAGATTGTTCTCAAAATGGCGGACTTCTTATAAAAGATTACGACTGTCTTAACGAAACAATTTTTGCATCAATTCTGGCTGACAGTTCAGATTCAATGGAACTTAACGAATTGGAACGAGCTGTTGTTAAAACTTTTGACATGGTTGTTGTAAATTTGCGTCCTATTGATGAAATAATTGCTAATTCTGCTGATGCGGATGAAGCTCTTTCTAAAATTGATGTTGCAGGTTTGGCTGTTTTACGTGCAGCTGCTAAAAATTATAAACATGTAACGGTAATTACAAATAAAGTTGATTATTATGTTGCTTTGAATGCAAATGATTTCGGCAGAATGAAACTTGCCCTTAAAGCTTTTAATTTTACTTCAAATTATGACAGGCAGATTTGTACTAAACTTGCTGAGCATTTAGGAGATATGCCTTTCAAAACATTCAATTTTGAAAAACTTAAAGATTTAAAATACGGTGAAAACCCGCATCAGAGAGCTTCATTGTATAAACTTGACAATATGGTTGATTATGAAGTTATTAATGGTAAAGAACTTTCATTTAACAATATTTTGAATGTAGCTGAGGCTGTCAATATTGTAAGTGAATTTTATGATGTTAATGCTGTTGCAATTATCAGGCATAATAAACCATGCGGTGTTGCTCTAGGTCGTTCTTTGTATGAAGCTTATACAAAAGCTTTTGACTGTGACCCTGTCAGTTCTTTTTATGGGGTGGCAGGTTTTTCAAAACCTGTTGACATAGAGGTTGCAAAACATTTGAATTCTATGGCAGTAGAGGTTGTTGTTGCTCCTGATTTTGAGCCGAAGGCGGTTGAGTTATTTGAAGATAATCCTGATATTAAATTGGTAAAACTTAATACTTCATTAAAGGATTACAGACGTTTGACAGTTGAAGAAGTTATTATCACACCTTTTGGAGCATTAGTTCAGGATAGAAACAACAGTGAGCTTAATAAAGAAATGTTCAAGGTTGTGACAAAAGAAAAACCTACGGCAGAACAGATTGAAGATGCAATTTTTGCTTGGAAAACCGTAAAGCATGCCAAAACAAATTCTGTAGTTATTGCAAGAGATTTTAAAACTTCTGCAATAGCTCAGGGACAGACTAATGCATTATCAGCATTGGAAAGTGCGCTGAATTATGCTTGTGACGGTTCAAAAGATGCGGTTTTGGCTTCTGATACGGTACTCGCATCGGAAGATTGTATTTATTCGGCAGTACAGGGAAGAATAAGTTTGATTATTCAACCGGGCGGTTCGATTAAAGACCAAAAACTTATAGAAGTATGCGACAAATACGGAATTGCAATGATTACGACAGGAATTAGAAACTACAGGCAGTAGTGGCGAAGCCACTCTCCACACTCGGTTTTGGAGTTAATTTAGAGGAATATATATGGAAATTAAGTCATGGGAAGATTATTTTTTAGATTTGGCTAAAACTTGTGCAAGCAGATCAAACTGTATCAGAGCGCAGGTTGGTGCTGTTATTGTCGGTGAAGATAAAAAGATTAAGGCAACAGGCTACAATGGAACTCCCTCTAAGGTTGAATCCTGCTATGAGCGCGGAGAATGTTACAGAATTAAAAATAATATTAAATCAGGGACTTGTTATGAAACCTGCCGTTCAATTCATGCCGAACAGAATGCTATAATTCAGGCAGGTCAAGACCGCTGTAAAGATGCTACAATGTATATTTGGGGACATAATTTTATTTGTATTTTGTGTAAAAGGTTTATTGTACAATCGGGGATTAAGAACGTAGTTTTACGCAAGGATGAAAATTCTCCTGTTTTACATGTAACTGTTGATGATATAAGAAAAGAACTGGAAGAATAGGAGGTAATATGAAAAATTTGCATAGCTTCGGGGGGGGGGCAATTTAAGCAAGTCTCCATTGTTTGAAAGCTTTTCCAAAATCCATGTGGCGGGTCAAGCGTCACGCTTGGCTTTTACTCTCGCTGAGGTCTTGATTACTCTTGGGATAATTGGAGTTGTTGCTGCAGTTACAATGCCTGTGATTGTTGCAAAAATTCAAGATAGAATAAATATTACCAGATGGAAAAAGACTTATTCTATACTTCATAATGCATACAATCAAGTAAAGGCTCAAGATATTGAAGTTTGCGCTACGCACTTAAAATATGATTGGAATAAGTGTACTAACGGAAACCCTATTGGAGATTTGAGCTATGGTTATTGGAATCCTGAATTTATGTATGAGTTTTTGTCTAAATTGAAAGTTGTTAAAACTTGCAGTTCTTATGACTCGTATACATTTACAGATTATAAATGTAAAGATGGGGTTGATGCTCATGTATGGTATTGTTATTCGGGCAGTTGCTATACATCTTTAGGTGGGAAATATCAAATATATAGACGCGGTTATGCCGGAAAACGATTTGATATATCATATAAAGGTCCTCAATCGGGTTTTTCATTGGGTAGGGAAGCAATTGATTTACAGGCTGTATTGCTGGAAGATGGTACTGTACTTTATTTTGGCGGAGAAGGACAACCGGCAGTTGTTGCAGATGTTAACGGATGGCAAAAGGGACCGAATATGGTAGGAAAAGATGTGTTTGGAGTTCAACTCTTTGAAAATAAGATGGTTCCGCTCGGTGCAATCGGTTCAGACGGATATGATAATTCGGCTTATGGTTCTTCAGGTTGTTCAAAAGATATAGGTTATGCTAGTTGCCACTCTATTGAATGTATTGCAGGAGCGGGCTGCAGTTATAAATATTTAAATGATTGATTTTTTATAAATTATCATTAAAACTATACTGAATTTGTATGATTTTTTGCTGTAAAACTGTACAAATCAGGTGTAAATACGTTATGATAATTATAGAAAGGAAATCTATGAGCAATTTTTATCCTCAATATGATTTAGCGGGAAGAATTCAGCATACTAAAATGGACAGTGGGTTCAACGGTATTCCGGCAGCAAGAATGCAGAGAGTAGAAACTCAAAACAGCCCTGATTTTAAAGCAGTTTTTTCCGGATTGGTGGAAAACCTTAACACAGAACTCAACGCTCCTGACAATATGTTGAAAGATGTTATGTCCGGTTCAAAAAACGTAGATATCCATGATGTTATGACTGCGATGGCAAAATCTGAGATTACAATCAACGTAGCAACTCAAATTACTGGAAAAGTCATACAAGCGTATGATAAAGTTATGCAAATTCAGGTGTAGAATAAATAACAGACTGGGGTAAAAGCGGGAACGAGCGTTTGGACTTTAATTTTAATTAATTTAAATTGTACAAAAGCGAAGTGACTGACCAAGATATAAAAAGTAGAACCAAAATCTACGCAAAGGGTTAAAAATATGGATGTGCAAGAAATACTTGAAAATAAACCTTTATTATACGGCATAATAGGCGGTGCTATACTTGTTGTGGCGCTTATAATCGTAATCGGCATTGCTAGCGGTTCAAAAAGTTCAACAGGCGGTAAAGAAATTACGGGTGAGCCTATAAAAGAGGATGTAAATCTTTTGACAACCGATAATATCGGCAAAGCTATTGAAATTCAGGCACTTCTTGCAAAATACGATATTGCGGTAAGCAGAAAACTTGACGGTACAAAATCTATTCTTTATTTGAAAAAAGGTGATTGTAAAACAGGCAGAAAAGCTTGCTACACAACAGATAGAGATTTGGCATTAATCCAGATTGTACAAAGCGGTCTTATGGATCAAAATGTTGGTTTGGAAATTTTTGATAAAGGTGATTTTACATCAACAAAAGAAGATAAAAAAATCAGACTTTCACGTGCTATTAACGGTGAACTTGCAAGGTTAATCAGAAGAATTGACGGGGTTGATACGGCATCCGTATTTATTTCAATTCCCGAAACTACAATTTTTACATCAATGCAAAAACCTGTTACGGCTACGGTTCAATTAACGTTGGCTAAAGATGCAAGCAAGCTTGACCAGTTAAAAATTAAAGCCATCACTAACCTTTTATTGGGCAGTGTAAACGGTTTGACAGCTGAAAATATTGCAATTACAGATACTAACGGCAATACTTATCACAGTATTATGAATGCTGAAGATGAAATGCTTCGCAGACTTGAAGAAAACGATAAGTATATGACTTCAAAAGTTAATCAACAGTTGGACAGACTTATCGGTCAGGGAAATTATGTTGCAACCGTAAGTACTTTCCTTCGCCAAGCTCCTGTTGAAAAATTCACTATCGACTACGATCCTGAAAGAAAAGCTTCCGTTACAGAACAAACTTTTCAGGAAGGTTTGGGCGACCAGACAAACGACAGCAACAAAAATACAAACGCTGTAAGCGTTTATTTACCAAACGGGCTTCCTAACGGTTCATCTGATTCAAGCCAGAACAGAAACTATTCAAGAACTGCAAGAGAAACTCAATTCGGTGTTACAAAAACTCAAACTAACGAATATATTAAACCGGGTGTGATTGAAGAAATTTCAATTGCTGTAACATTGGATAAAAATGCGCTTCCTTCAAACACAACTCTGGAAGAGTTAAAAGAATTGATTGCAAGAGCGGCAAGTCCGAAAGTTAATGCTGAAAATGTATCTATCGCGTTTTCAGATTCTACAGACCCGTACTTGGCTTCTGACAGACCTGCAAATCTTCCGAAACCTGATGAAACAGGCAATCCTTGGTGGCTTGCAATTGCTTTGAGTGCGATTGGTTTAATAATTGTATTTAAGGCAATATCAAATAGGGTTCAACAAATACAGGAAGCTAACAAACGCGAAGTTGAAATGCTCAGACAGAAAAATGCTCAACAGGAAGCTCAATTGTCAGATATTAATATGCGTGCGGCACAATTGGCGGAAAGACAGTCAGAACTCGCTCAAGGTCTTGTTGAACAGCAGCAGAGAGGTTATATTGAACAACAGCAATCGTTAGTTGATCCGAATAGATTGACCGATACGCTTTCAAACCTTTCTAACGAACTTGCAAATGCGGATGATGATGAAGCGGGCGAAAAAATTAAGAGTTGGATTGAACAAGGGTAAAAATGGCAATACAAGGGTTTGAATATAAAGAATTTGCACAAAATCTGGCGCAGCAGGCGTTAGAACTTATTCCGCCCGATTTTAACGATAATCAAAGAAATTATGTTGCAAATACCTTGTTGAATTTTTCAACCATTGCAGGGCAGGCTCTTTATGATGAAGGTCAGTTTAATATTGATCAGGCTGTAATGATTACTCAAATTATTGCAGAATGGTCGTTCCATAAATCGGTTGACCTTGTGCGTTCAGGGATTCCTCAGCAATATTGGGATCCTATTATGCAGAAAATCGCGTTTACGATTTTTGAAATAGCAAAAAACGCATTTACTCAAAATCTTCCGCAGGATCAGTGTTTGCAGGTTATTGAACACCACGTTAAAAAGACTTATCTTGACTGTATTGCCGAGTTAAAAGACAAAAATTTGATTGATCAGGGTTTGATGGAACAAGCTTCAATGCAGTCTAATATTGATGCTATGGTGCAGCAGCAGGTTCAAGAAGAACCTCAAAATCAGGAACAGCCTGTACCTCAACAATCAGCAGGTATACCGCCTCAGCCTCAGGGCGCAGTTCCTTCTGCTCCCGTCAGTGCTCCTTTGGGTGCGGATGCCAAGGTGCTTAAACTCGCAACTCTTGCAATGTTGTTTAATCGTTTGAAACAGGATAAAGTTCAATCTATACTTAATAAATTCAGTCCTGATGATGCAAATTCCGTTATCAAATTTATGGGCATGCAGGATTTGGATGCAAAAATGGATACTAATGCGGTATTGAGATGTCTGCAGGAGATTAAAACTAATATTCCGAAAACTCAGGTTACTTTAGCTCCTAATAAAATTGTTGATAAAATTCAAAATGTTTCGCAATATTTAGACAGATCGCAAATTGAACAAACATTAAGATTGGAAAGAAACAAGGTGAAAAAGTTCGTATTCACGGCTTTAGAGGGTGAGTATTATGAAATTGCTCCGAAAGTTGCAAATATTATTGCCACACACCTTGAAGATAGTGTATAATAATATTAATCATGATTATAAAAAAGAAAATACAAAAACCTGCAGGGGATGTTGTACAAAAAATTGAAGAGCCCGAAGTTAAAGTCGAAGAAAAGGAAATAGACCTTTTTAACCTTGATAATATCGACTTTAAACAGCGTCAGGAAAGACGCAGGGGCGACAGACGCAGAGGTTTCAGAAGAATTGACGACAGAAACCTTATTTCTCGTGCCAGAGAAGAAGCAACTGCTATTAAAGAAGCTGCTCAAAAAGAAGGGTATGAGGAAGGCTTAAATCAGGCAAAAGCTGATATTGAAGAAGTGAGAAATTCTCTGAGCGCATTTTTAGGGGCAAAACAAGCGGTTTTTGATTACATTGCGCCAAATATTATGGAAATCAGTGTTGATATTGCTAAAAAAATTATTAAACAGGAAATACAGGAAAATCCCTCGCTGATTATGGAAAATATAACAGATATTTTGCGCGGGCTTTCTAAAGAAGAAACAAAAATAACTTTGCGTGTAAATCCGGTTCAGGTTTCTTTAGTAAAAACAGAAATTCCGGAAGTTTTGAGTAACGCAGGATTGGATGCAAGGGTTATGGTTGTTCCCGATGAAAGTATTATGGAAGGCGGTTGTATGGTTACAACTACAAACGGTGTGATAGATGCGACGATTGAAACCCAATTGTCCGTAATTAGTGAGGCTTTAAGAGGAATTTAATGGCACAGGAACAAGCCCAGCAAGGCGGAGGAACAAATTTAAGCGAAATTTTTATGGCGATATTCGTTTTATTGCTTATCGTTCTTTTGCTGTGCGAACTTCCAAACTGGGTTATTAACGTTTCTATCTGTTTGAATATTACACTCGGTGTAGTTCTTTTGATGATTTCTTTGTATGTAAAGAAAACTCTTGAACTTGCATCATTCCCGTCAATTATTCTTATCGGTACAATGTTCAGACTTGTACTTTCAATTGCTTCAACCAGATGTATCTTAGCAAAAGGTGAAGCTGGTGAGGTAATTCATGCGTTCGGAACATTCGTAACTGGCGGTAACATGATTGTCGGCGGTGTAATCTTCCTTATCATCACGGTTGTACAGTTTATGGTAATCACCAAAGGTGCTGAACGTATCGCTGAAGTTGCCGCACGTTTCGCATTAGACGCGATGCCCGGTAAACAAATGACAATCGACGCGGATTTTAACGCGGGATTGATTTCTCCTGAAGAAGCGACCAAAAAACGTGAAGACTTGCAAAGAGAATCAAACCTGTTTGGTAGTATGGACGGTGCGATGAAGTTCGTAAAAGGGGATACTATCGCGGGTATCATTATTACATTAATCAACATTATCGGCGGTTTGTGTATCGGATGTTTGATGAACCAGATGCCGATAGCAGATGCCGTTTCAAAATATACAACATTAACAATCGGTGACGGTCTTGCCTCACAAGTTCCTTCGCTATTGATGTCAATTGCGGCAGGTGTATTTATGACACGTTCATCTGCTGCAAATTCATTAGGTTCTGATGTTACCGGACAGATTATGAGCAAGCCTAACGCTTTGTTCCTTGCGGCTGGTTTCTTGATGTTACTTGCCTTTTCATCACCCGTTACAGGTCTTCCATGGCTTCCGTTTACGATATTTGCAATCGGGCTTGGTGTTGCAGGCTTCTCGACATTGATTAATGCCGACGTTCAATCTCAATTGGGTCAGTTGGAAAATGTTCGACAAAACATGCAAGACCTTGTTAACCCGAACAGAATGTATGAACGTTTAGGGGTTGACGTTTTGAGCTTGCAGGTAGGTTCAAACCTGCTTGTTATTGCAGACCCTGATCAGGAAGGTCAATTGCTTGCTAAAATCGCTGCTTTACGTCAGAGAGTTACTGATGAACTCGGTTATATCTTGCCGAATATTCGTATTATGGATTCATCTGCGTTGGATGCCAATGAATATATGATTTCAATCCGCGGTAACACTGTTGCTACAGGTTACGTTTATCCGGGTAAATTAATGGTTATTGCAGATCAGTGGGACGCTATGAAAAAAGATGTTCCGCAAGATGCTATCATTGGTATTGACCCGACTTATCAAACTCAGGCTTACTGGATAGGACCTGAAGATGCTAAAATGGCACGTTCGGTTACGGCGGTTGATTCAACAGACGTTATTGTTACTCACTTGCAGGAATGTGTAAGAAAACATGTTGATGAAGTTATGACAAAAACTGATGTCCTGAAACTTATGGAACTTGTCCGCTCGCAAGACCCGACACTTGTTAACGACCTTGTTCCGACAATCATTTCTACAAGTGACTTGAGAAAAATCTTTGTTAACTTAATTCGTGAAAAAGTTTCTATTAAAGATATTATATTTGTATTTGAAAGACTTTGCGATTACGCAAGATTTTCAAAAGAACCCGATATTTTGTCAGAACGTTTGAGAGCTGCGCTCGGTCGCCAGATTTGTCTTTCAAATGTTGGTGATGATAAGGTTTTATATGCTTTGACACTTTCTCCCGAGTGGGAAAAAACACTTGACGATAGCTGTCAAAGAACCGAGTTGGGTACAATGTTCCTGTTAAATCCAATGCAGGTGCAGGAATTGATTGAAACAACAGCAACGACATTGATGCGCGCGCATCAGGCTTGCGGACAACAGCCTGTAATCCTTTGTTCGCCGAGAATAAGATTGCCGTTGTACCAGCTTCTTGAACGTCATATTCCGACAATTGTTGTAATCTCTTATTCTGAATTGATTACAGATATTAAGGTTGAGGCGATAGATTCGGTCGGCGAATCGTATTCTATGGAATAAATATAAGGAGAGGATATGAAAAAAATATGGTATATTTTAGTAGTTCCTGTTTTATTGTTTGTATTGCTGATAGGCGTAAAGGCTTGTTCTAACGGTCTACCGATAGGTAATGATGAACAGGTAATGAATTTCTATAAAAATAGTATAAAAGAAGCGTTTTATAGTGAAGATTGGGAAAAGTTAGAAAAATTATCACTAGATGCAATAAAACGTTATCCTGATTTTGAAATGGCTTATTTTTTTAAAGGTTTAGCTCAGGATGAACTTGGTGATTACAAAAAAGCTATTGAAACCTATACTTATTTGATATCACATGTGTCATCGGATAAGCTGGTTGATTTGTATCAAAACAGAGGGTTGGCATATTGGCATGATAAACAATATGACAAAGCTATTTCTGATTATGATAAAGCATTGAAATTAAATCCTGACAATGAATTGGCAAAAAAACAACGGGAAAGGGCTGTTCAGGAAAAAAGCGGCATAATCATTGAAGTTAGCCAAAACGGAAAAGCTGTAAATTATCGTTATGTTAAAGACCCTATTTATTTAGGGCAGGAATATCAAAATGCACCGCCAAGAAAAAAACAGGAAATTCAAAACAAGGTAAAAAACTTTGCTCCGGACGTTTTGCCTGTCTATTATGTTGCGGTTGCAGATGAAATTTTCACAAAAGATAAAGATTTAGCGTCATTGTTGTACGCAATAGGTAGATATCGTTCAATGCAAGATGTTTTTGTTTGTAAAGATCGTTCGGCTGCGGGTGCTGTTCAAATGGAACCGCTGCTTGCTCCAAATACCGTAAAATATATGTCTGATAAAGGTGTAAAATATCGGGCAGAAATAACTCAAAAGGTTTTGGATTGGGATCTTAAAAACCCAAACAGACCAAGTCCGGAATGGATTTGTTATCACGGGATGGAAGTATTTACAAATAATGGTAAAATTACAACTGATAAACAGCAATTTGAGGCTAAAAAGCCTGAGGTAAGAGTACATTTGGAAAAATTCGTAAAGGATACATTGGGTAAATAATGAAAAAAGTTTTTTTATTTTTAATCTCAATATATCAAAAGATTTCAAGACTTACGCCTTCGGTGTGCAGGTTTTATCCGACGTGTTCGGAGTATACAAAGCAGGCTGTTTTAAAATACGGAGTTTTGAAAGGCGGTTGGCTCGGAATTAAGCGGATTGCAAGATGCCACCCGGGTAACGAGGGTGGATATGATCCTGTACCGTAAATTCTTGTATATTTTTTTATTGTGTTATAATCTTGAACAAGAAAAGAAAGAGAAAATTATGAAAAAGATATTAGTATTGTTAATGTTGTTGTGTCTGCAAGTTGAAGTATTTGCGGTTGTGTTGCCTGAAGGTACACCAGTTATTATCAAACCTAAAAGAGAGATAGATGCAGATAGTGTTCGAGTTGGGCAAGATGTTAAATTGGCTGTAGCAGTGCCTGTGAAAGTAAATAAGCAAACTTTAATAAAACCAGATACTGAAGTTACAGGGCAAGTTATAGCCAAGAAAAATAATTTTATTCTCGGTATCCCTGGAGAATTAGAAATAAGTAATTTTAAAATAGTTCAATCTAATGGTAATATTATTTATCTTAGAGGTAATATTTTGGATAAAGGTGAGGGTAAATATTGGGCACACATTGGTTGGTTTTTTCTATTTCCAGTACTTTTTGTAAAAGGAAATGATGGTAAGATCCCTGCTGGTGTTGAACATATATTATATACTTCTGATGAAATAGATTTATAAGAATTATTTGACCCATTTGAAGCTTTTAACGTATTTGTCGCCGTTGATGTCGCCGTTAATCTCTACGGCAAAAATTCTGTAGATATCCGTTGCATTTTTGATGTTAGGAATTTTTGAGATATCTTCCTGCATCAAAAGCTTTTCTGTCTGGTCGTTAACCCCCGGAATTGTGTTAAACAAAGTATTCAAGGATGCGTTTTTAATTTTCCCGAACACTGTTGTAATATTCTTAGATAAGCTTCCTAAAATCTGCATATCAGCAACCGAAGTTACTACATTATATGAACCTGTCATATACATATTCAAATCGTTTCCGCTTGAATAAACATTTATCTTGTCTGCAATACCGTTTGCAAGGTGCATATCACCCGATATACTTTCAAAGTTTCCTGTTTTCAAAGGAGTTACCAAATCGATTATGCTGTTTATGGATAAGCCTGCAATTCCGCCTTTAAATAGATTTCCAGCTTTTAAAAGGTATTCAAGCGACCCGAGTTTTGGCATTCTTCCGTCTGCGATTTTGAAAGTTCCGTTTCCGCCAAGTGTTTTGAAGCATTCATCCTGCGTGTCACCTTTACAGGATAATGTAAAATCACCGTTTACAAGTCCGTAAACCTGTCCTTTCAAATCAAATAAAGCCTCCGACATAATCAGAGCGTTTGCATTGTTAAGGTGAATATCCAAATCTGTTCTGTGATTTAACAGGTTGTGCTGTAAATTTCCAAGTACAGACCCTTGTGCAATATCAAATTTGAAATTACTTACATCAAGCAGGTTTTTGTTATCAAGCTTAAGTTTTGCGGTAAAATTATCAGCGTTTATGTTTCTGACCTTAATTTTGTCAGCTTCAATATTTGCATTATTTATGACAAGCTGTGAGATATCAAATTGAGAATTTGTTTTGTGTGAAGTTGGTTTTCTTGTTGCTTCGGCTTCCAAATCTCTCAAAGTATCAGTGATTTTGTTGATATCCAAATCCGCGAGTTTTACGTTGACCGTGTCCACAATATAAGGCGAAATGAGATTGTTTTTCATTTGCGCATCAAGCTGAATTTCGTTGGTCAAAACCGTTCCTTTAGATTTTATGTAAATCTTGTCGGGTTTGAAATTAAGATTAATATCGCGGATTGTGGAATCGAAAAACGGGATATCAATGCTTGTAATATCCATTCTGCCGAGGATTTTCGGGTTTAGTGAAGTTCCGTTCAGGACTAAATCAGATGTAAAAACACCTTGTTTCATAAACGGTTTTCTGAAAATTATGTTGAAAATCTTTGCATCTGACGGCGTTTGGGTTTTTATCCTGAAATTATTAAACGCAATATTATTGTCATTCAGGATTTGTAATGTTCCTGAAGCATTCAGCTGTGTTGCTGTATATGCTCTGTTGTTTTGTGAAGTAATTATTTTATCATATTGAAGATTATTAATTTTTAATTTGTCGCCCGAAAGTGTATTATCAACCGTAATCCTTACAGGATTTTCGACATCACCGATTGTTGCGCCCATATAGTAGATATTTGAATTTTCGGAAATATTCAGGACAGTTTTTGTATTCAGGTTGTTAACAGTTCCCGTAACTCTTGATGAAAGATTTGCATCACCTTTAAGTTTTATCGGATAAACTGATTTTTTGTTGAAAAATTCATCAAAAAAGTCTTGTGAAGGCTTTGCATTTACGTATAAATTGAGATTTGGATTTTGTGCAATATTTGTCACTCTGCCTTCAACGAGTAAAGGCATTTGACCGAATTTCGCATTAATTTTTCCAAGTTTGAAGGTTGAATTTTTTAGTTCAAAATCGCTGTTGTTTACGATAATTGAGCTTTTTGAACCTTTATTGTTGTAAATTTTGCCTTTTACCCAGAGTTTGTTCAAGTCTATATTGTCGATTTTTCCGTCATATTTTGCGATAAAGCTTGAGTTTATTGTAGATAAATCTTTCACTGTTTTAATCACGTCACCGAGATTAAAGCGGTTTGAAACGACTTTTATGTTTCCGTAATTGTCTTTAATTTTTCCCGTAATGTCCAGTTTAGACGTATTTATTGCGGATTGAAGATTGAAATCGGCATTTAAGTTGTCAAAGTTTACTGTGCCGGAGGTTTTTACGGCAGGTGTGTCTTTTAATTTAAGCCAATCCGAAAGAAGTTCAATTGTTCCTTTTGCAAAAATATTTTTGTTGAAGACAACATCATTAATATCTTTCACCTGTCCGTAAAGGTTTATTTTTACATTTGCATTGCCCGAAATTTTTTCAAGCGGTGTGAGCAGTTTTTGAATATCTTCAAGCATCGGAGATGTTCTTATTGTAGTCAAAAGTTTTGCTAAATCCTGTCCGTTTGAAATTACGTCAAAGTTAAGATTGCCTAAAAGTGAGCATGTGCCTTTGACAGAAATCGGTTTGCCGTTTAGTGTTGCGGTTTTTGTCTGGAATAACGTATCCTGGTTTTTGAAATCAAGTGTTCCCGAGCCGTTAGTCAGAACCATATTGTGAATATCTAAAAACGATACCGTTGCATTTTTGAATGTAAATTGTCCCCAACCGTGCGGGTTTTTGCGCGTTCCTATAACATGGAGATTAATTCCGCCTTTACCTTTGATATCCATAATAGGTACAGGTCCAATGTCAAAATGCAGGATTTCATGAAGCGGATTAAGTACAATTTGAGCAGTTTTTAAATCAACATCTTTTGTACTAGTGATATGTAAATCTGCGGTTCTTTCTTTATCCAGGTTAATCGGGCCGTTTACCCAAACAGTTTGTGTCGGGCTTGTCGGAACTTTTACGTCTAAATCCATCTTGTCACCGCGAAATGCCAATTTTATCGTAGCTTTTTCAGCGTTTGGGATAGGTTGAACCATATAGGCATTTTTTACAAGTACTTGTCCGTAAACATTCGGATAATCGGCTTTTCCCTTGATTTCCAAGTTTGCGGATGCATCACCCCAGAAGCCTGTTTGTTTTAAAAGGATTAAGTCCATATCAGGCGATAGGTTTGGAATATCAGGGATTAACGGTAAAATATTTTCCGCTTTTGAATTATTTACACCGATTTTCATATCAAGATGCGGTAACTTTGCATCTTGATGAGTAATTTTACCTGATGCAAATGCACTGATATTGTCACCTGAAACTTTTAATGCATTGATTTTCAACCCGTTATTGATAAAATTTATGTCAGAAATAATTTTAACTTTGCTTACATCTGCCGTAATAAGCTGGTGTCCTTCTTGTGTGGTTTCAGTTTTGGCAGTCAGTGACATTTTTTGATTTAAAATTTTGTTATCAAAACTCAGGTTGTATTTTTCAACCAATGCTTGATGAAGTGTTAAAGATGGCGCGGGAGAATTGCTTTCAAGTTTGTATTGACCGAGTTTTAAAGTTTTGTCGGTGTCGAGAATTAAATCGGCATTAATCTCATCAGCCGTAAAATTTTGTATATCAACTTTTTTCAGCAGTAACGGCAAAAGTCTTATGTTAATATCGGGATTTTTAATTTCAAGAGCTTTTGTGCTGTCATCGTTGAGTAGTGAGACATTTTGGGCAGAAAATTCTATTGACGGAATTAAACCTGTTTTTATTTTAGGGTTTTCCATTGAGATTTTGTAACCTTCAAGGTCAAGGTTTTCGGGTAGCTTAACAAGTGCGGGTACAGCCCAATAATAAGCTCCGTACAATATTGTAAATATTAAAAGTAAAATTTTTATAATCCTGCCCACGTATAAAATTATATCACAAATTCTGTGGTATAATTAATTTATGGAAAATATAAGAATAGTTGCGCCGGTAAAAAAGCCGGAAGATATTGAAGTTTTCTCAAAAGCATCCAAATGCAGGGATTTTTACGTTTATTACAAAAAGTTTTTGAACAGCAATTTTGAATATGTCAACGAATTTGTTGATATGGCAAAACGCTCGGGCTGTGCGATTTACATTAATTTTAAACATGATATTACAGAGGAAAATTTGCCTGAAATTAAAAAGATGCTGAAGTTTTTGAAAACGGCAGGTATCGACGGGATTTTTATAAACAGTTTTGCAATCCTTGAGGCGATAAAAGTTTTTAATTTGCCTTTTAAGGTAATTGTAGATTCCTATTTTGATATTCATAACCTTGCGGGAATTGATTTTATCAGTAATTTCCATAAAGTTGACGAAATTATTATTACAGAGGAAATTTATCTAAAAAATATTGCTAAAATTAAGCAGTACACAAAACTTCCGCTTGCAATCGACAGCGACAATCTGCCTTTCTGCGCAGAAGATATCAAAAAAATGAAGGCAATTGATAGGGTTGTTATTAAAGGAAAATTCAATAGCTCCGAAGAAATTCTTGAAGGGATTGAATTAATCCAAAAAATTCTCGATAAACCGAAACTATTCAAAAATCAAAAGCTCCCGTTCAAGCACGTAAGAAAAAGTATTTATCGCACAAATCATTTTTTGGGAGTAGTGGAAAGCGCTGAAGGACAGGATTTTAAATTCAGCCGTAATATTAAAAATTTTGAATGGGATATTAAAACAACACGTATTAAAAAAGATACGGATTATTCCAAAAAAGATTTGTATAAGATTAATTTTCGTTTGTCGGAACTAGCACAGATTAAAGAGCTCGAAAAATTTATTAAAAAGACAGGAATTAATCCCGTTTATTCGATTGAATACGGCGAAATTCTCTCTACTGCAGATCTTGCAGTGAGCAGTTTTAACGATATTATTATGAAGGTTAAAAAATTCTGTACAAAATACGGGATAAAATTTCAGCTCTCAACGCCGAGAATTCTTATTGAACGCGACTTTGACAGGGTGTACGAGTATGTAAAACAAATTTTGCTCTCAAATCCTGCGCCAGATAGTCTTATTATAAATAATATCGGATATTTTTGGACAGCTATTAATGACCCTGAAATTAATCATATTCCTATTGAAATAGGTCAGGGAATTAATCTGTTAAACAGTCTTTCCATAAAATGTTTGAATAATTTGTCGCAGATTAATACAATTGACTTTACGACATTTGCGGATTTAAAAACGATTAAAAAGATTAAAAATGACATTCCGAACAAAAAATATACAATTGCAGGGAATATAAGAGTCCCGAGTCTTGGGTTGTGTCCTTTAAATAACGACAGTGCAATAATTTCCCGTTTGTCTTGCAAAGCTCCGTGTCACAGAGGAGGGTTTGCGCTTCACGATCCGTCTTTGGATAAATTGCTGCCGTTTACCTGCGACGGTTTCTGCCGTATGCACATGTTTGAAGATACTATAATGGAGCGTTTTGAGGAGTTGGAAGAACTTTCAAAAGCGGGAGTTAACGAATTTGTATTTGATTTCAGTGCGTTGAATGCAAAATTTGTTCCGCTTTTATTAAATAAGTTTTTTAATACTTGACAAATTGAAAAAAATCGTAAATAATATAATCACAGGGTGGTAGTTTACCAGACTACCGAAATCCTTTAAGAAATTGACGTGATACTCATCTGTTCAGGTGGGTATCATTTTTTATTACGTATAAAATCAAAAGAATTAAAAATAAACTCAAATTGAAGTTTTCCATAATATCAATCCACCTTTCATTGAACTATCAGCCGAAACTGACGTATTTTTGTTGTTGCTGATGTTTCTTTAAAAGTTTGGATTTCTTTTACCCTGCAGAATGATTATATCATAAAAAAAGAGAGCCAATCGGCTCTCTTTTTTGTTATCTTTATACAGATTACTTTCCGTAAAGAACAGCTCTTGCTGCAGGAGAGTTTGGTAATACTGTTTGGTTGTAGAATTTAACAGGATATACGTCTGTTGGGTTTTCTGCAACACAGTTTTCTGCTGTAGCATTAGCGTTAGAACAAGAAACAACTTTGTTAGGTCCTTTAGCTCCGTTTACGTCGATGTAACCTTTACAAATATTGTCAGCTGTACCAGCTAATCCTGAAGAACATCCTTTGTCACCTGCAACGAATGTAAATGTAATACCATCGTTAAAGAACAATGTTGTATTTGTTCCAGCTTGAGAAAGTTTTGTAGCTGATGGAAGTGATGCATCAGTAATAGTATAACCAACACCGTCACCTTTAGTTACTTTAACAACGTTCATACGTGCATTCAAGATACTACCGATAGTAGGTATGTCTTTGTTTGTGCCTGCTGCATCTGCAGAACCTGCTGTACCAGCGTCAGTATCAGCGAAACTGCTGTCGTCCAATGCAACGTTCAATGTAACTGCTTGACCTAAAGCTGACAAAGCTTTTTTGTAAGCTGCTTTGTATTGAGCACCTTGAGTTGAGTTCATCAATGTAGGCATAGTCATTGCTGCTACAACCCCGATGATACCTAATGTAATCAACACTTCTGCAAGTGTGAAGCCGAATCTTTTTGTCATAATCTTTTCACCTTTCTTTTGTAAATCTTGCGATCTCTCAATATATTTTATGTCCTAAACTCGAATCTCTTAATACTAAAATGTGCATAAAACTATCTTGAAAAAATCTTCTCTTATTTTTATTTTATTATTTAAGTTCAAATTTGTCAAGTATTTTACATAAAATATTAATTATTTTTAACTAATTCTTAAGGATTAGATTTGCGGATTGCGAGCTGAGGGCAAACGGTCAAAGCGTTGAGCTTTGCCGGTAGACCAGTTAATCGCGAGTAACCAAGAAAAAGTTTCTTGAAAAAATTTTTACCTCATGTTATCATTTTTTTCGAAAGAGGGGTAATTATGAATTGTATCTTAGAAAAAACATCTAACGTTTTGGACGAAAAAGCTAAAAAAACTATTAGAAAAGCTCTTAAGGCTCTTGGTAAAAAAAATATTGCATTTATTATGCACAATGGCAGTTTCCCGTCTGCTGAAAATCAAAATACAGGTTTTGGCAGTGTAAATACTGACGGAGGTAAAGAGTTTATTGAATATGCGCACGGTTTGTTTGATGCAATTCAGCTTGGACCTGCAGGTAAAACTAAAAGCTGTGATTCTTCACCTTATACCGGTACAATTTTTTCAGGAAATCCGTTGTTTATTAATCTGAAAGAATTAACCGAAAAAGCATGGGGAAATATACTTTCAGAAACTACGTATTATGAAATTGTAAGTAATAATCCTAACAAAGATACAAACAAAACAGCTTATTCTTATGTTTATAATAAATATAATCAAGCTTTAGAAGAAGCGTGGAATAATTTTAAAGTTAATCCCGTTAAAAAACTTGCAAAAGAATTTGAAGTATTTAAACGTGAAAATGATTTCTGGTTAGATAAGGATAGCTTATATGAAGCTTTATCAATTGAGCATGGAAATGATTATTGGCCTTTGTGGAATTCAGAAACCGATAAAAATCTTTTTAATCCTCAATCTAACGAAGAAAAAATGCAGTTTGCCGAAAGAATTAAAGAAATTGAAAGCAAATATTCAAATGAAATTGAACTTTACAAATTTGTTCAATTCATTATAAGCAAACAAAATGAAGAAACTCGCGAATTTGCTAAAAAACATGACATTAAAATGATTGCAGACAGACAGGTTGCATTCTCTGACCGCGACACATGGGCATATCAGTCATTATTCCTGAAAGGCTGGTGCTTGGGCTGTCCTCCTGATTATTTTTCAAAAGACGGTCAGGCTTGGGGATTCCCTGTTATGGCTCCTGACAGAATGTACAATGCTGACGGTTCATTAGACGAAGGCGGAATGCTTTTAAAAAATCTTTATAAAAAAATGTTCAAAGAAAACCCCGGTGGTGTCAGAATTGACCATATTGTAGGACTTATTGATCCTTGGGTTTATAAAGCCGGTAAAAAACCTAAAATTGAACAAGGTGCAGGCAGATTGTATTCATCTCCCGAACATCCCGAACTTTCAAAATATGCAATTGCAAAAATGGAAGATTTGAATGAGGAAGTTACCGCAGATAAAGAAAAACGAGTAAAAACTCTGACAAAAGAACAAATCAGAGATTATGGCAGATTGATTGAAAGAATTGTTATTGCCGCAGCCAAAGAAGAAGGTTTGGATAAAGATGCAATCGTATGTGAGGATTTGGGTACTTTAACAAATCCTGTAGCATCGGTTATGGAACAATTCGGTTTGCAGGGCATGAAACTGACTCAGTTTGTTGAAGCAGATAAGCCCAAAGACCCTTACAGATGTTGTAATATCGGCAAAAAATGCTGGGCAATGGTTGGAACTCATGACAACGAACCGATAAAAATGTGGGCTGATCAAAATATTCACACTCACACAGGTTATTTGCATGCCAAAAATCTTGTAGATGATTTGTTTGCAGAATGTGAAAATAAAGATGACATCATTGTCAGACTTACAGATGATGCGGAATTTTTGGCGCAAACCAAGTTGGTTGAATTATTTGCATCAAATGCGGAAAATGTACAAATTTTCTTTACGGATTATTTCAATGTTTATGATGTTTACAATCGCCCGGGAACTTCGGGTGATGCAAACTGGTCTTTGAGATTGCCTGATAATTATAAAGAACTTTGTGCAATAAATCTTGCAAATATTTTAAAATTAGCTATAATTGCAAGAGGGCATGAATTTGCTGAAAAAAATAAAAAGGTAATTGAGCAGTTAGATGAAATTGCTTAAAAGCGGAGTTTAAAATATGAAAAAGATTTTAGTTGCATTATTGGTTACGGCTTGTACAGGTTTTGCGGTTCTTGCAGAACCTGTAAGCAATGAAGCTAAATTAGAATATAACAGAGGTTATGATTTCTATAAAATCGGACAATATGACCGTTCCATGGCATCTTTCAGACGGGCAATAGAGCTTGATCCGAATTATATAGATGCATACTATAATCTTGGTTCAATATTGGAATATTTGCATCAGGACGATGCGGCACTTGCTGTATTTAAGCAGATTATTGTCAGAAAACCTGATGATTATGAGGCTGTTTACAAGGCTGGAAATTTAAGTATTAAGCTTGGTCAAAACGATAAGGCAAAATCTTATTTGGAATTAATTCCAGCAAACAGTTCCGTTTTTTCAAAGGCACAGGCTTTAATTTCAACAATTCCTGCACCTGTTGTGAAAGAACCTGAACCTGAAATTGAAGAAACTCAGCCGATTTTAGAGCCAGAAAAAGTATCAAACGTTAACCGTACGAACGGAATGTACAATAATATTCCGAGCCCGACAGGAATTACAACAGATACGCAGGGAAATGTTTATATTGCATCATTCTCTGATAATATGATTTATAAGGTTACACCTGACGGCAGACAAATGGTGTTTATCAAAGACAAAAAAATCGACGGTCCGATTGCTATGGTAAGTGATTTTGCGGGAAATATTTATATTTCAAACTATAACAGCAATAATGTCTTGAAAGTTACGCCATCGGGATTGATTTCGGTTTTAATCAATAATGTTGAAAAACCATACGGTATGAATGTTACTGACGGCATGCTGTTTGTATCATCTCAAGGCTCAAATTCTGTGTTGAGGTATAAGTTATAGTTTTTCAAATTCAGGATATTCAACTTGTGTTGTATCTTTAAAAAATATGATATTTTGGGTAATATTACCGTCTTTATCATGATAAGTTCTTATAGGTACAAACTCGCCTTTTGTATTTGTCCATATAGTACTCTGTTTTTCACCATTTGAGTTAAATTCTGTTATTTCTACAAAATCTTGAGCGTTATTTATTTTGAATGGTTTATTATTTTGTTTTAAATATGTTATATAATCTTGTGGGCGGGTTGAATTAGTTATGTTTTCTTCTGTAAATTTTTCTTGCGGGAATTGTGTTACATCAATATTTCTTATTTTTTGTCTGACAAGATAATTTTCTACAATAGTCTTGTCTTTTTCAAATGTCATAGTCTTAATTTCTTGTCCTTTGGAATTAAGTATATGTCTTGTCGGATTTCCAAGTCCGGACCATTCTGTTGTTTGAACATCTCCGTCCTCTGAAAATTCTGTAATTGCAATTGAGTTCTTTTGATTATCTTTTTTTATTTCATAATGTATTTTATTGTCTTTTAAATATTGTATATATTCTTTTGGAGTTGTTTGATGAGTGAAACCGTCAAGGGTTAATTGTCCTTGTGGAATGTTATCATTATAATAGTAATTTATTGTTTGGCGGATTGCACCATGTTCATCTTCCAGAAATACACGGCTGATTCTGTTGTTTTCATAAATTTCTCTGCCATCAATTGTTTTTATGATTTTGGTATTTGCTGGTTTTGAACTTAATATTGCTTGTCCGTATGCTCTGTATGCACTGCTGACTTTCGGTGACATTTCATGATTTCCCACAAACGATGGTTGAGTAACCGGAGCATCAGTTTTTGGACACGACTGTGCAATATTCGGATTAAAATTTACACCATTAATCAATATAACCTACCTTATATATAATTAAACGTTTTTTATCCGAAAAAATTGCTTATATTGTAAATTTATATTACTCCTTAACTCCTCCTTGTAGAATGTCAGAAATAAAGTATTTTTTGCCTAAAAGAAAAACTCCGATTACGGGGATTGTGCAGATGACAGAACACGCAAGAAGCTCGCCCCATTGTGTGATTTCGCGAAAACTTCCTTTATAAATTGCAAGTCCGACGGGAAGGGTGCGCATGCTCTCTGAATTTGTGACGATTAGGGGCCACATAAAGCTGTTCCAGCTTGTGACAAATGTGAAAATAGCAAGTGTTGCAATTGTCGGCAGTGCAAGAGGCAAAGCGATTTTAAAAAATGTTTGAAACAAGTTACATCCGTCGATTTTTGCAGATTCTTCAAGATCCTTCGGCAGTCCTAAAAAATACTGACGCATCAAAAATACGCCAAATCCGCCAAACAGTGCAGGCAGAATTAATGCCTGATAGGTATTTATTAAATGCAGTTCACGCATTAAAAAGAATAGTGGAATAATATTTACCTGCGGCGGGATTAGCATAGTTATCAAAATAATCAAAAATATCACATCTCTATATTTAAATTTCATTCTTGCAAACGCGTACCCCGCCATAGATGCAAAAATAACTTGTCCGATTGTAGTTATAACGGCAACAATCAGGCTGTTCAAGAAATATGTGCTTAAAGGTATTTCTCTAAAAACATTCTTGTAATTAGCAAATGTAAAACCGTACCCTGTGTTTGAAAATATTTCGTTGTTACCTGCAAAGGATAATCTTACCATTGTAAAAAACGGATATAACATACTAATCGCAATCAGTATAAGTGTCAGGTAACCTAGAAATATTCTTGCCTTTTTCATAAAATTATTATATCATAAGTGAAAGGGAGGAGCTTATTTATGAATAAAATATATAATTGTCAGAATTTCGGGGGGGGGGCACTCATAGCTTAGCTTTTACCCTTGCTGAGGTTTTAATTACTTTGGGAGTTATAGGAGTTGTTGCGGCAATGACAATGCCGTCACTTATGGCAAGGCATCATCAAAAACAGATGGAAGCTCAATTTAAAAAGGCCTATTCTTCTTTACAGCAGGCATTATTTTCTATTGACCCTGATATGTATGCAACTCTTTCCGGTAATTCGGGTGATACCAATACCGAATTTTTTGCGGATTTATACAGCAAATATAAAGTCATAAATGATAAAAATGTTTCCAGATTATACTATGTTAATCGTAAATGGGATATAAAGACTTATACTAAAAAAGAAGGCAGCTATAATCAATGTGCTCAATTACCGTCGAGAATTGTTTCTGACGGATCTGCTATTGGCGGGATGTATAATTGTTTTGGTAATTGGATTGTTATTGATACTAACGGACCAAAAGCTAAACCAAATGCTATGGGGCATGATATATTTTATTTTTCATTATCAAATAAGGGAAAATTAATTCCTATAGGATCAAAAGAATACGGACATTGGGAAATGAAAGGGGATGCTAATTATTGTTCAAAAAGCTCAACACATGCACAAAACGGTGCCGGTTGTTCCCATTTCGCAGTTGAAAATACCTGTCCTGACGATAGTGGTAAAACGTATTGGGAATGTCTGCCTTAGATTACAAAATATAATAAAGCGAACATAACACACAAAGATAAAGAACTCAAAACAAACCAGGTGTGCATTACGGGGTGTTGATACTCCCAGATTTCTTTTATTGTTGTCGCAGCATTTTCTATTGTTTGCATCTTTCTTCTCCAAAATTCTATATTTCTATCTTATATGTTAACCGTAAAAAGGCATCACCTAATCGGTTGATTATTTCTATCCTTTGGGATAATATACAACTATGCGAGATTTAGAACTATTGATGCCTGCGGGCAATTTGGAAAAATTAGAGTATGCGGTTAAGTATGGCGCAAATGCTGTTTACCTCGGAGTTGTGGATTTTAGCCTGCGCGCTATGAGAAAAGGCAGCCTTATTACAATGGATAACTTGAAAGAGGCTGTTGATTTGGCGCATAAACTCGGGGCAAAGGCGTATGTTACGATTAATATTTTTGCGTTTAATAACGATATAAAACAGTTGGAAGCTTGTATTGACAGATTTAAAGATGCAAAGCCCGATGCGTTTATTATAAGCGATTATGGTATTTTTAATCTGGTGAGAAAATATATTCCTGAAATTCCTGTTCATATAAGCACTCAAACTAATACTTTGAATTACGAAAGTGTTAAATTTTGGCGTGATTTGGGCGCAGAACGCGTTATTCTTGCGCGTGAACTTCCGATTGCAGATATTGCAGAAATCAGAAAAAATGTTCCGGATGTTGAACTCGAAAGCTTTGTTCATGGTGCACAGTGTGTATCTTTTTCAGGAAGATGCCTGTTGAGTGATTATTTTTCAAAGGGAGAAAGAAAAGCAAATCACGGAAACTGCTCTCAGCCTTGCAGATGGAGCTATAGACTTGTTGAAGAAACAAGGCCAAATGAGTTTTTAGAGATTAATCAAGACGGCAGAGGCTCTCATATTCTCAGTCCGAAAGATTTGTGTCTTGTAAAACAGTTGCCTGAATTGATTGATGCGGGAATTGATTCTTTCAAAGTTGAAGGCAGAACGAAAAGTTTATATTACGTTTCAGCGGTTGCAAAAGCTTACAGACAGGCAATTGATGAGGTTGTAAAAAATCCATCCGCGGATCTGGAAAAATATTTTATAGAGCTTCAAAAGGTTGGAAACCGCGGATATACTACAGGTTTTGCACTCGGAGACAATAACGGCGAAAGCTACAGCTATGATATTTCAAAAGGTCTTGCCGGAGCTGATTTCTTGTGTGAGTATAAAGGCGAACAACAAGGCGATTATCACTTGGTAAAAATCAAAAACAAAATGCTTGTTGGTGATGAAGTTGAAATTATTACACCTGATGAACAGTTTACCGCAACTGTAGAAGCCGTTAAAAATGCTGATGGTGAGGAATTATCGCTCGGCAACACAAATGATGATGTCTATATCAAGTTTTCACAATCACCGAAAGATACAAAATATGCACTTGTTAGAACTATAGGTATAAAAAATGTTCATTAAACCTGATTACAATTTAAAAAATATATATGAGATTAACCTTGATGAGCTTAAATCTCTTGGAATTAATGCCATGTTGTTTGATTTAGACAGTACATTAATGGGTTCTAAGACAGGATGTTATACACCTGAAACTCTTGAATGGCTTGAAAAAGTTAAAAAAGATTTTTTTGTCGGTGTTGTCTCAAATAACGGAAATCCTGCATATATTGAAAAAGTTACGGCTTGCTCGGATTTTCCTGTTGTTTTCAGCGCTCACAAGCCTAATATAAAGATTGCAAAAGCGTTTATGGTGGAACATAATTTAAAACCCGAAACAACGGCATTTGTTGGTGACAGACCGTTAACAGATATTATTTGCGGTCAAAGATTGGGCTGTAAAACTATCCTTGTAGATTCAATCACTGCTGACATTGAAAAGCCCATCGTACGTATTGCAAGATGGCTTGAAAGATGCTCTGTTAAAAATTAGCTCATATAAAACTTTCGCTGTTCGGGTGTAAGTTTTTCAATTGAGTATCTTAACATGGTTCTTGGCATAACCTTTGCGTGTTTATCTAAAAATCCTAATAAGACTTTTTCGTCTTTTTTACCTGCTTCTCTAAGTATCCAACCTGTAGCTTTGTGCATTAAATCGTGTTTATGGGTTAGAAATTTTTCGCAAAGTTCCAACAACAGGTCAAATTCGCCGTTTTTAACAACACTCCATTGAGATACAACTGCAATACGCTCAGACCATAAATGACCGCTGTCTGCGAGATTGTCTATTATAGTTCTGTCGTGAGTTTTAAGGTAATATGTACCTATTATTTTAGGTGCAGTCAAATCGACTAAATCCCAGTTGTTAATATTTTTTACGTTTTTAATATATAGTTTAACTATGCGTTCATCATTATTTTTTTTATATAGTGAAACCATTATAAGCAGAGCGCAAAGTCTGATTTCGTGATACGGGCTGTCAAGCATTTCCTGAATTTGGTCGAAATTAATATTGTTATAATATTTTTTTACTATATTTCTTGTCTGCGGAACGCGTATACCTAGAAATTTGTCGCCTTCACCATACTGACCTTTGCCTGTTTTGAAAAACTGCATTAAATGCTTTGCCTGTTCTTCATCTTTTAAGTTTAGTAGTTCTTGTACTGCATTCATAAAAAAATTATAGTCTATAATGGAATTGTTGGTTATAGTGTGAATATTTGTAAAATATTGTTTTTATTAAGCAATAATTATTTTTAGAAGTTTTGAATATTTAAAAAAGGAGAAATTATGAATTTTAATACTATTTTGTCAGGTGAAACATATCAATCCAGAGAAACTTTTCAAAATGGAACAGTAGTTGAGTGGTATTGTGATAATCGATATAAAACCAAAACTATAAGATTGCCTGAAAGTAGTAAACTTCAGAAGCTTGGAATTGATACTATATCTGTTACGCAGTATGGACAAGATAATCTTTGTGGAAAAGATTTTATTGGCAGACGGACTATAAATTTTTCTAAAGATGGAAAAAATTTAGTTGGTTGGCAACTTTTGAAAAATAATGGTTTTGATTATCTTAGTTGTGGAGATTGTCAGATTATAAAAACCGGAAAAAGTGAATTTATTTCAACTGGTGCTAATAATTTTTTGAAAGCTCTCAAAAAACTCTTTAGTGGAGTTCGTTAATAAAAAAAGAAGCCTGTAAAAGGCTTCCTTATTTGGGACCAGAGGGATTCGAACCCACGACCAAGGGATTATGAGTCCCCTGCGCTACCGCTGCGCCATAGTCCCGCGGTAATATTTAATTTTTTGGGGATTTAGCTTGCGCTACCTGCCCTCTCCTCGAAAGATACTCAATCTTTATCGTCGGCAGAGTGCCATAGTCCCGCGCAACTCTTTTACTTTATCATTAAACCTTCAAAAAATCAAGTGTTATATATTCATTTTTTATATCGCTGTTTATTATACAGTCAGAAGCTATTATGCTGTTTGATATGTGTAAATTTGAACCTATTTTTACGTTATCCCAGATTATGCAATTTTCAATGACTGTGTTTTTATCGATAATTGTATTTTTACCGATTGTAGAATTCCCGATAAATTTGACTGTATCATCAATATTACTTTCGGAGATATAAGAACCTTGCGGGCATGAGATTATCTCGGAATGCTCAAATTTACATTTACCGTTAAATAAATCCTGTGTTGATTGTTTATATTGCTCTAATGTTCCGATATCACTCCAGTATTCGTTTACTTCAAAAGTATTTATGGCATGCTCTGCCAGTAATTTTGGAAAGACATTTTTTGCAAAATCATAAAACATATTTTCAGGAATATATTCAAAGATTTTGTAATCGAAGATATAAATTCCTGTGTTTATAAAGTTACTTTTAGCTTCTTCAATAGGAGGTTTTTCCTGAAATTCCGTAATAAATCCATTTTCATCTGTTACAACAACGCCAAAATGTGGAACTTGAGATTTGTCGATTTGTTTTATTCCTATAGTTGCGATTGCATTTGATTCTTTATGGATTGCAATTCCTTTTTCAAGATCTGCATTAGTAAGCCCGTCTGCTGATAATACCAAAAAAGTTTCACCGTCTTTAAAGAAGTGCTGACATTTTTTTACTCCCCCTGCAGTTCCTGAAAGAGTTTTTTCTTGAATGTAATTGAAATTAATTCCAATAGTATTGTATGTGTAGCGTTCAATAATTTTATCTGCAAGATAGTAAGTGTTGCAAATCACATCTTTAATTCCGATGGAATAAAGTTTTTCAAAAAGAATGTCCATAACAGGTTTGTTAGCAATCGGCACTAAAGGCTTTGGCACAAGCTTAGTTAAAGGTTCTAATCTGGACCCGACACCTGCAGACATAATCATAGCTTTTGTAACGTTACTCATATTATATTTATAATACTTTAAAAAATATTTTATTGCAAATTTAAAATAAAGTTGTATAATTTAAATTGCATGGGCTTATAGCTCAGTTGGTAGAGCAGTTGACTCTTAATCAATTGGTCGAGGGTTCGAGCCCCTCTGAGCCCAAAATAAAAAACAGGCTTTATGCCTGTTTTTTATTTAATTATTGCATTTTCAAAAATATGATAAACGGAATTGGTGTATTCTCTTGCTTCGTGGGATGTGTTAAATACTCCTGCCCAGTGGCGTTCACAATCTGTCCAAGCATCAGAACCGCTCATTTTTTTCGGATGCATCATTATTTCATGCGTATTAAGATACGGTGAAAGCGGAAAAATATCATTAATCTGCATAAATGTAGGCAGTTTATTATATCTGTTATCGTATCCCCACAGGCATGAATTAATTCTGTTCAATCTGTCCTCAAATCTTAATCCTCCGTAATCATTGTCGTCGGAAACCTGTGGACCTCCTGCGTATTCTCTGTTATATGCTTGTCTTTCGGATTCATATTTTACGCTTGAAATATCATCTGCCCTGCCCCAGTCAGTGCCTGCCGTAAAGCCCATTTCTTTATAGCGGTAATCATTGTTGCATTTTTCTCCGATAAATGATAGGTCGTTTCTGCCTGTTTGATTTCGTATTTTGTATAGAATATATGCCATTTGTTTCTCGTTTGGAAGCTCACCATGCCCCATATAGCCGTCGTAATCAATTATATGTTTGGCACTGTCAAAAAATATTGCATCAAATCCTAAATCTACAGCCCAAACGCACGCATCGATATAAGCTTTTTCGTGGTCATACCAATTGAATTCTCGACCCTGAACTTTTAATTGCCCTGCAGACAGCGGAAGTCTTATACCTGTTTTTAAACCGTGCAGATGGGCAAGGTCATTAAATGCTTTTACCTGTTCATCAGCCCCCATTTTTCCAAAAAGTCCTGGGGATGTTAGGGTGTTGCTGATTCCGCTGTGAAGATTTGTACAATAAAGTGAACCGTCAAAAACGCTTCCGTCACCTTCGATTGCAGGATAAAGCTGTGAAAGAATAATACAGTTTGCACCTTTTCCGCAGTGCGGAGGAATTGCGGGGATAAGTTTCATAACCCCAAAAAGCCCTTCTGAGACTCTGTCTCCATCGTATTTTGCACAAAGACGCGGATTTATTTCAATATAATTTGCATGTCTGCCCCATTTGTCACCATAATCCGGAGATGGAATATATGAAGGTATTCCCGGATATTGGCTGTTTGGTTTTGTTAATGTACAAACAGATTGAATTACTTGCTCGGGAGTTCTGGTTAAAAGTTCTGCAGGTGATGCGTTTACCCATTTTGTCATGCCTGCACGGTAAATACGCTCATTTGTCCAATTATCTTCGTATACATCATTTCTGTTTGTACTAATCCAAAAAAGTTTTTTCAATGGCTGTTGGTCGCCGTAATACCCCTTAAAAGACAACAGCAAATGTCTGTCGCCAAAATCTTTGAATACAGGCGCAGTTGAAGTTTGTGTTTTATTAGAGACCTTGTGATTGTTTTGTTTTTTGTAATATCCCTGTTTGAAAGACAAAGCTGTAACTTTCATAAGCTAATTTTATTTGAAGCAAAGCAAAAAAGCAAGGTGTGTAACCTTGCTTTTGATTATATTAGGGGTTGATTATTATGATTTATTTCCGCCGAACATCCATCCGAGTACAAGACCTGCACCTGCTGCGATTGCTGCAAATTTTCCTGCTTTAGCCCATTTGAAGCTTTTTGTTGCGTTTTTCAATTGGCTTGGCGCACTTTCTCTGAATGCTTTTGCTGTATCATCCCAGTGAACTGCAACTTGATCGTTTAAAGTTTTACGTAAGTTGCCTACATTAGTTTCAACAGCCTTGATATCATTAGTAATTGTGTTTACTGCAGTAGTTTTGTCTTTTCCTAATCTTTCTGCTATTGTTTTGGCTTCTGCTTGAATTTCAGCTTCTGCTGTTTTTTCAATACCGAATGCTGCAGGATTTTTAGCGATTAAATCTTTTATCTGATCAGTTTTTGCATCTTTTGCAAGTCCTTCCAATAATGTTTTCCGTTTGCCAAGATTTGTAAGATGTTCTGTTTGATAAGCCAAGTTGCCAGTTCTTGCTTCTGCCAATAGTGAATTATATGCTTGTTCCTGTCCAATTACTGTGGAACCAAGTTCACTTTGTAACTTTAAATAGTTTCTGTGAGCATTTGGATTGTTTTTATATTGCTCCGGAACAAGATTTTTTATTTCTTCTGAAAGTGCAGATGGGTTTTCTGCTGTAAGATACTGTTGAACTGCTTGTAATTGTTCTGCATTATTAATATGATATCTGGATAATATTTCTTGAGTTTTGCCGGTTAGTACTTCAGGAAGTTTTGCTTTCGCAATTTGTTCCGGAGTTTCAGTTTGAAATGCTTTCAAGATATCATCAGAGAAAGTTTTACCATCTTTTGTGAATGTTGTACCTAATTTATCACCAAAGAAATAAGCTCCTGCACCTGCGCCAACACCGCCGACTGCTGCAAGCTTAAGACCTGAGTTTAATCCTGAGCCGCCTTCTGATTTTTGGAATGTATCTGCTGTTGGTTGTTGAAGTGCTGCCAATTGAGAATACGGATCAGCATAAGGATTTGTATAAGGATTTGCTGTTGCTGTTGACATAAAATCAGCATTTAATCCTGTGTTCATATACGGATTGAAACCATACATAGAAGTGCCCATTGTCATAATAACCTACCTTTTCCAAATTTAATTTAACCTAACCTTGTATATATAAAAAATTTTTGGAAAAGAAAATTGCTTATCATGTAAAATTTAGCTTAATAAATCGTTACAAAGTTTTTCAAATTCAGGGAAAGAAATGTTTACCCATTCAAAACCGTTTATACAAATCGGGTTTTTGCATATTAAACCTGCAACATATAAACTCATTGCAAGTCTGTGATCGTGGTATGTTTTAACTTCACATCCGCCTTGTAATTCAGTTTTTCCGTTGATAATAAAACCATCTTGAGTTTCTTCAATATCTGCACCGATTTTTTTGAGTTCAGTTACAATAGCTTTAATTCTGTCGCTTTCTTTATTGCGTAAATCCTGTGCATCTTTAACAATTGTAGTGCCTTCGGCTTGGGTTGCAAGAACCGCTATTATTGGGAGTTCGTCTATAAGTTTCGGGATAATTTCACCTTCTATTGTGCAGGCTTTCAATTGAGAATAACTTATTTTAATATCACCGACTTCTTCACCTGATATAGAACGCAAGTCAAGGATTTCAATATTCCCACACATTTTTTTGACAATTTCAATAATCCCTGTGCGTGTAAGGTTAAGTCCGACATTTTTTAGAATGATTTCGGAATTGGGAACGATTAAACCTGCAGTGATAAAATAAGCGGCTGATGAAATATCACCGCAAATTTCGATTGTCTGAGGTTTTAGCTCTGATTTTTGAATTGTTGTAGTGTTCCCGCAAGTTGAAATGTTTGCGCACATAAATTTCAACATTCTTTCAGTGTGGTCGCGTGAGGTATAAGGTTCGGTAAAAGTAGTTTTTCCTTCGCAACTAAGTCCTGCAAGTAGAATACAGGATTTAACCTGTGCTGATGCAAGTTTTGATGTGTAATCTATGCAGTGTAATTCTTTACCCAGTATGTTTAAAGGTGCTCTAAAATTATCAGATACAATTTCAGCCCCCATAAGTGTTAAAGGTTCTATAACACGTTTCATCGGGCGTTTTGAAAGACTTTCGTCGCCTGTTAATATTGAATTAAAATTTTGACCTGCAAGAACTCCTGCCATAAATCGCATTGTTGTTCCTGAATTCCCGCAGTCGAGTTCTGTGGCAGGGGCAGAAAATTTCCCTGTAGATGTGATTATTAAATCGTCATTAAATTCAGTTTCTATTCCTAAATTTTTGCAAACTTGTAAGGTTGAAAGCGGGTCTTGCCCTTTTGAAAAGTTTTTAATAATTGATTTTCCTTTGGCAAGTGATGAGAGTATTACTGCTCTATGCGAGATAGATTTGTCGGAGGGTATTGAAATTTCGCCTTTTAGTCCTTTGAAAATTTTTTCAACATTTTTTTTCATAAAGAGATATTAACATAAAACGGATATTTGTGGTACAATTATTTTTGACCAAGAGGGGTGTCCGAGCGGTTTAAGGTGCAATCTTGGAAAGGTTGTGTGGGAGCAATTCCACCGTGGGTTCGAATCCCATCCCCTCTGGATTATTTGTAAGTTGAAAATATTAGAGGATGAGAACCCACGGTCTTTTAAGGGTTCGGCGCGAGTGAGCTCAGGGCGTAGGAGTTTTCTTTGGAACAAGCAGAGCTTGTGAAAAGAAAAGCCGAAGTCCCGTTAATAGCGAATGAGTAAGACAATCCCATCCCCTCTGGATTATTTGTAAGTTGAAAATATTAGAGGATGAGAACCCTCTGAATTTTTATTCTGTTGCCGATATAGCTCAGTTGGTAGAGCAGCTCATTCGTAATGAGCAGGTCAAGGGTTCAAGTCCCTTTATCGGCTTTTATGGTTTACGAAATATTGGTAATGCAGAAACTACTTTTCTACCTGTATTATAAACAGGTTTACTTATAACGAGTTTCCCAATAACATATCCGGCTTCGGTTGTGCCGGGGTATGGAAAACTGCAACCGCCTGCGATTGCAAATAATGATGGAATTTCGTTCTTGCTTATGCGGGTTTGTGAAATAGCAGATGTCAACCCTTTTGTAAATGCGTATGGCTTTGTATCCCCACTAAGCCTTGCATTTCTGCTTGCTTGAGTGTAATTATCCAGAAAACGATTTCTAATTGTGTCAATTCCGGTTTTCATTGTATTGTATTCTGTTTTGACAGGAGTTGGAATATATTTCCCTGCAAAACTTTTGAATACATTAAACTTTTTTGCCAAATATTTAAACACGTTAAAAACCACCTAACCTTATATTTATAAAGTTTTTTTGTTTTTCGAATGTGCTTTATATAATCTCTGTTGTTACAAAACTTAAATTATCAAACATCTCATCAAGTATTGATAAGGTTTCGGAATTTGGTTGGATTAGTAACTTTGTAATATTTTTTTCAAAGTCTTTTGGTAAAAGTTTGCAGTTGTCTTTTGCATATTTTATAAGTCTTTTTTCACCCGGATGAAGTTGTTTGTTTATAGCAAAAATTACATCAAAATAACTCGCAAGGAATGCAGAAATTCTATGGTTTACGCTGTTGATGTCTTTGCGTTTGATGCCTTTTTCGATTTGTTCATAGTATGAGGCAAAGGGTTTATTTTTCATGAGCATCATATTTCTTTTGATAATGTTATTTTGTAATTCTTGAGGGTATTCTGTTTTAATTTTGGTTTGCAGATTTGTAAGCCAATTATTCGGGTCATATATAATTTTAAAGTTTTTAAGAGTATAGAGAAAACAAGTCGTGTAACCGTTTGAAGGATAATGTTTTATCCATACGTTTTCTACGATATTTTCAAACCAGTTAATGTCCCAATACATCATATCCATCACGGTATTTGTTTTGTTGTACAAAAATTCGTCGCCTGAGCCGAAGTATTCTTCTCCGATTTCGTATTTTGAAGATACTTTTTTGATTATTTCTTCTCTTTTTTGCAGTGGAACTCCGTTTGAAGAAAAAATGTAAATATCGATATCAGAGCTACTGTCTGATGTTTTTGCAGTATTTGAACCGCCTATGGCGATTGCTTGAACTTCAGGGATTTCAATAAATTTGTTTAGGATATCATTCATTATAGTAACTCTTTCAGGTAATTAAAAATTTTCTTTTAGTGAAATAATGAGATTATGCTTTATGTTTTGATATGTAATCACTTAATATTTCAGCTGCTGATGCCGCGAATTCTTCACATGGGCGGGTTGTGTAGTATTGTTCAGTTCTTTTTTCAGGCTTAGGGTCGTCGTGTTTTACGTTAAGTCCAAGAAGTTCACGGCAGATTAAAGAGCCGTGTTTTGCTTCAAATTTTTTTGCAAGTTCTTGTACTAATGCGTAATGATTTCCTTTTGCTTCATCATCATTGTTTGACGTATAACCGTATTTTAACCCTGCAATCATAAGTATCGCAGATACAGTTCCGCACACTTCTCGCAAACGTCCCATTCCGCCGCCGAAAGATGAGGATAATTTTAGTGCTGTTTCAAAATCCATACCGACTTCGTCAGCAAATGCGCAGAATACCGATTGAGCGCAATTGTAGCCGTTTCTGAATAATTCTCTTGCTTTGTCCGATTTTTTCATAACTCAATTGTACTATAAAATTATCCTGTTTGGGAATGTGTTTTAATTGTAAGATAAATAAAATTTATAATATGAATAATTTGTATAAATCTTTGATATTAATAGCGCTTTTGATGTGTTTGGGCGCATCATATTATATTTATAAAACAAGCACTTTTGTAACCGCTGAATTTCATAATTTAAGACCGTTTCATGACAGAGCTCCGATTTATTATAACGGGTTTAAAATCGGAAAAGTTGTGCGTGTTCGCCCAAATGATGATTATACTGCAACAATCGTAACTCTGTGGCTTCACCCGCACGATTTAAGATTGCCGACAAATGTCGGGGTTATTCTGAAAAAAGAAAAAGACAGGCATGATAAAAAGTTTGATTATATAGATATTATTTATCCGAAAGAACCGTCAGGATTTTTCTTGAAAGACGGTGACAGGGTTGCAGGTAAAACAACCGTGGAACTTGAAACTTATCTCGCAAATCAAGACCCTGAAAGTCTTGAAGCTATTAAGGGTGATTTTGCGGAAACGGTAAAAAATCTGAACATTACGGTTCAAACTCTTGGTGATTTGTTTGGAACTCTTAATTCTATGGCAGAAGAAGTTAAGCCCAATATTGTAAAAGCGTCGTCGAATTTAACTACTACTACGAATAACCTTGCCGAAGTTTCAAACTCTGCAAACAAAGCATTGTCAGAAGAAAGAATGAACACAACTGCAAGGAATGTTCAGATTATGAGCAAGAATATGAAACTCATGACTCATGAACTCAATAAGACCATGCCTCAGGTACAGTGTACAATTCAGAAAGCTAATAAGGTTCTTTGCAATGTCGATGAAATGACATCGGGGCTTAATTGTACAATGAAAAAGCCTTTTGGGGGATTTCGTTTATTTTTCGGAAGTCCGATTTGCAAAAACAGATGTAAATAGGACATGTGGGGAATGTTTTTTTTGTCATCTTAATTTAGTATGTGAATGTAAGAAGGATGGCCGGTATGGAAACGATAGCAAAAAGACAGAGGGATACTTATATTTCGACTTTAAACCACGATTTAAAGATTCCGACAATAGCACAAATCAGAGCATTAGAACTTTTGTTGGACGAAAGTATGGGAAGTATTAACAGTGCCCAAAAAGAGATAATAAATTCAACATTAGATTCTTGCCGTTATATGTATGAGATGCTCTCGACGATAACAAGCACATACAAATATGAAAATAAAGATTTTGTATTAGATATAGAAAAAGTTGAAATGCTTGATTTTATGTATGCATGTTTTGCAAGTGCATCTAAAAGATTAGAGGACAAAAATGTTAAAGTGATTTTGCGCTCAAGAGAAATGTTTTACAATATCTTTGCAGATAAAACACAATTGCAGAAGGCTTTTGAAAACCTTATAAATTACTGTGTCTTAAGCGTTTACGAAAATACAAACGTAATCTGCGAGGTTAAAAAATCGCGTGACAGAGAAAGTGTTTTTGTCTCGCTTGTGTTTGAAAGCCCTTATATGTCATTTGAAAAACTTCAAAATATGTTTAATATGTATTCAACTCCGTCTGAAAAAATGGACAAAGTCGGTTCAGGTTTGGGATTGTATCTTGCTAAACAAATAATTGAAGCGCATAACGGCGAGATTAATGTTGAAAGCAATGAAAAGAATTTCAGTGCATACAATATTAAATTACCTTGTATTAATGAATGTAAATTTTCTGACATTAAGGATTAAGTATTGTATTATTTCAATATGAAAAGAATATTATTGTTATTTGTAATTTTTATGTTGTCAGCACAATTCGGATTTTGTGCAGAAAAGAAAAGTGCTTCAAGATTGATGATGGAAAGCAATGCATTACAGCATCAAACAAGTATTAAAATCAGCGAAAATTTTCGTTTTGATCACCAGTTTGCAAATTATATGAAATACAGAGGTCTGATGTTTGAATCAGACCGTCAGAGAATGATTGCATCAGTATTTTCAACTTCATCGGGAGCTAATACTAACCGCGAAGCTATATCTGCACTTGTTATAAAATTTAATAATGATGAGATTAGCAAGTACAAGACAATAGTTCAAGAATACTGCAAATACAATGCGTTTAAATTTGAAAAACGCGACCCGCAGGCATGTTCACAGGAAAGAATTAATTCTCTGTTCTAAACAATACCTTGAGCTTTCATTGCTTTTGCAAGTTTTCTGAATGCTGCAATATTTGCACCTGCAACGTAATTGTTGCCGAGTCCGTATTCTTCTGCTGCTTTTTGGCAAGATTTGAAAATATTAATCATAATGTTTTCAAGCATTTTGTCAACTTCCTCAAAAGTCAGATAATATCTCATGCTGTTCTGGCTCATTTCGATTGCAGAAGTTGCTACACCGCCTGCGTTTGAAGCTTTTGCCGGAGCTACAAGTACATTGTTTGCCAAGAAATATTCTGTTGCTTCTTTTGTACAAGGCATATTTGCGCCTTCTCCGATGGCAATAACACCGTTTGCAACAAGTTTTTTTGCATCTTCAAGTGTTACTTCGTTTTGTGTAGCGCAAGGCAGGGCAATATCAGCTTTAATGCCCCAAATTGCTTTGCTTTCAAGATATTGAGCATTTTTGTATTCTGAAATTCTGCCACGGTTTACTTCTTTGATTTGTTTGATTAATTCAAGGTTAATGCCGTTTTTATCATAAATACAGCCTTGAGAATCGCTCATTGCAATAACTTTTACACCTAATTCCTGAGCCTTCTGGCATGCATAAATTGCAACATTGCCCGAACCAGAAATTACGGCAGTTTTACCCTCAAGTGACTGTCCGTTGGCATTAAGCATTTCTCTCATAAAATACATAAGTCCATAGCCCGTAGCTTCTTTTCTTGCTAATGAACCGCCGTAAGACAAACCTTTACCTGTTAAAACTCCGCCTTCGTAAGCGTCTTTAATTCTTTTGTACTGTCCGAATAAATATCCTATTTCTCTTTCGCCGACCCCGATATCGCCTGCAGGAACGTCTACATCCTGTCCGATATGTCTTTGAAGTTCTGTCATAAAGCTTTGGCAAAATCTCATAATTTCACCGTCAGATTTTCCTTTCGGGTCGAAATCGCTTCCGCCTTTACCACCTCCGATTGGCAGACCTGTTAAAGCGTTTTTAAAAATTTGTTCAAAGCCTAAAAATTTCATGATGCTTTGGTTTACGCTCGGGTGAAATCTTAAACCGCCCTTATATGGTCCGATAAGACTGCTGTATTGTACTCTGTAACCTCTGTGGACAATTGTCTGCCCCGCATCATTTACGTAAGGAACTCTGAACGTAATAAGTCTTTCAGGTTCTACCATTCTTTCTAAAAGTGCCATTTGTTCATATTCACAATGCTTTTCTATAACCGGTTCAAGTGTTGTTAAAACTTCATCAACAGCTTGTATGTATTCTTTTTCATGTTCATTTTTTGTTTTGACTTCATTTAAAACTTTTTCTAAATATCTGTTCATAATAACCCTCTTTTTTCTTTATTATACACAATTGATTTTTTTTGTATATCGTTTATAATGTGGAAAAGGAGTTTAAATTATGTTCGAAAAATTAGAAAAGTTACAATTGGTATGGTTAGCAGTTATATTAGCATTAGGACTTGTTATTGCAGTTAAAGCAGGTACAAGGTCGATGTCAAATGATAAAATTACGGTTACAGGTTCTGCATACGAGATAGTTAAATCAGATTCCGCAAGACTGGAGTTTGAATTGATAACCCGTACACCTGATAAACAAAGTGCATATAACAAAGCAAAAACTCAAATGCCTGTTATTATGAAATATTTGGAAGAAAAGGGTATTACAGATATTGAAGTTCAATCCGCAAGCGGTTATGATACCTACAGATATAATGCAAACGGAAGTTCAACTGGTGAAGTTCTTTATCATAACTTCTCTCAACCGATTATTATCAAATCTGATGATGTTCAAAAAATAAAAGATATATCAGTTGATATTCAGGGGCTTTTAGATAAAGGAATTGATATTCGAGTAATGCAGCCTGAATTTTTCTATTCACAGCTTGCTGATTTGAAAATTAAACTCTTGCAGGAAGCAACAACTGATGCAAAATCCAGAGCAACGGCAATGCTTAAAGCAACTCATAACAGACCCGGAAAAATTCAATCCGTTCAAATGGGAGTATTCCAAATTACTCCTGTGGATTCAACAAATGTTTCTGATATGGGTATAAGCGACACAACAACTGTTGACAAAAAGGTTACGGCGGTTGCAAATATTGTATTCCGTATAAAATAGGAGAAATTTTATGAAAAAGTTTTTAATTTGTACATTAATGCTCAGCACAACATTGCCTGCATTTTCATATGCACCGCCAATTGCGCCAGTAATTAATAATCATGATATGCAGATGATTAGAGAACAAAAATTCAGACATGAAGAAATTAATGATTATAAAGAGGTTCAAGAGGAAAAAGCCCGTTTTGAAAAACGTATGAAATCATACGAAAAACCTGTTGTTAATAATACTGAAACCCAAAAAGAGCCTGAATTAATTGATGAAAACGGCGAAATTAAAATAAAATATTAATTGCTCATGCCTGCTCTGTAACCGCACAAACCGTACACGGCAGGCAGTACTTTATCTACTTGAAGCTTATCGGCAATCGGTACCTTTGTTACAACTAAAATTCCGATTGCATCATCAATGTTTGCAACAGAATCTTTTATGGTAAGTTTTCTATCGGGAACTTTGTCATAAGGGTCATTTATAATGTTTGCGAGCTTTGAGGCAAGAAACATCCCGCCGATAAGACCTGTCAAAGCACTTAATACTTTGCAAGGTATGTTATTTAGGTTTTTGACCTTTTTAGTTAGTGAAAATAAACTCGCAGTTAAAAGTGTCGGAACGGTCGCATTTAAAAATTGGAAAACTCCTTCATTAATTTTTTGTTTATGATGTTCTTTTTTCCCTGTCAGCAAACCTGTCGCTAATCCGCCCAAAATCGCCCCCGTACTCAATAGGAGCATTTCTTTTGTATTGTATTTTATTTTAAAAATATTGGTTTTTTGTTTTTTCGCGATAAAAGCCATAGGAGTAAGTGTCCCGATAACAGCACCTGCAGCAACTTTATACTTAGCAGACGGATCAGCAGGTTCTTTCCTGTGATTTCGGTATGTTCTTATATCATATTCAATTTTTGAACTTTTTATTGGTGAAATCATGGTATATTGTTATAATGCACGAAAATAAAAAATTTTGCTAGTAGTTATTGTGGATAGTTTATATAAAAAAACAAGGCTTAAAAGCCTTGTTATAAATGGTTGCGGAGACTGGATTTGAACCAATGACCTTCGGGTTATGAGCCCGACGAGCTACCAGACTGCTCCACTCCGCGATATTCAATTTTATTTAAACTACGTGGAGCAGTCTTCCAGACTTTCCCTCTCACAAAACGATAGTTAATCGTTTTGTTCGGCAGAGTACTCCGCGTTATTAAATTTATTTACTTGCAACCTATTATAAAATGCTGAAAAACAAAAATCAAGTATTTTTTATAAAAAAACGAGCACCTTTTGAGTGCTCGTTTTTTATTTATTGAGTTTATCTTATTTTTTCAAAGATTCACGGAAATTGTTTTTGTATTTATCAGCAACTGTTGCTTTTTCAGAACCTTTGTTTACGATTTTTACATCGCCTTGAAGATTTGCTGTATCACTTACAGTTAAGCCGTCACCTGTGTTAAGGATTACTGCAGGTTTTCCGTTCATATTACCTGTAACAGTCATATTACCTGCTTTGTTGTACAATTCAACCTGACCGTTTGTTGATGATGCTGTACCATTGTAGTTCAAGCCATTTTCACCTGTTTTGTTCAAGATATAAATCATACCGTTTTCAGATGATGCATTGAAGTTATTTGTAACATCAATACCGTCTGCTTGACCTTTAGAGATTGCATATGTTCTGTCTGAACCGTTGTTGTTAACTGTACCGTCAAGAGTTAAAGTACCATCATTATTAAGAATGTTCAATCTGCCGTCGTGAGTGATTGTACCGCCAACAGTAATATCACCTGTACCTGCTTCATTTTTAATTCTTAATTCTTTGTTAGTTGTTGATGTGATGTTAGCTTTTACTTCCATATCTCCTGCACCGGCTCTGTTGATGATACCTGTTTTTGAATCAGTTGTGATTGTTCCGCCAACATTCATATCACCGTTGTAGTTGTTAATTGCGAGATCGCCTGTACCTGCTTTTGTAATTGTGCCGTTAAGGTCAAGGCCTCTGCCCATTTCGTTTGTGCCTCTGCCGTTATGTTTGATAGCTAAGTCACCATTAGTATTTGAAATGTTGCTGTCAACGCCGGTTCTCAAACCGTTTGAGTTATCTCTTGAGTAAACGAATAAGTAGCCGTTTGAGTTAGTAACATCACCGTTGATTTCAAAATCACCGTTGTAGTTAGAAATGCTTACGTTACCGTTTTTGTTAGTGATTGTTCCGTTTACGTTAAGAGCTTCACCGTTTACGTTAGCAACTTTCAATTTGCCGGCATTATCAATTTGACCTGCAAGAGTCATTGCTCCTGTGCCTCTGTTAATAATACCCATATTGCCTTTAGTTGTGATTGAGCCGTTAACATCCATAGTACCTGCTAGGTTGTTAATAGCTGTTTCACCGTATTTGTTTCCGATATAAGCGTTTTGGTTTACGATAGTACCGTTAAGTTCCATACCGCCGAGGCCTTCGTTTTTAACTGCAATGTTACCGTTACCGTTTAATCTGTTAGTAGCTGTTGTAGTTAATTTGCCGTTACCTTCATTCATAACTGCGATGTTGCCTTTAGTAACTGTTACATTACCGCTAAGTTCAGCATTGCCTGCTTTGTTATGAACTAAAACGCCTTCACCTGCATTAACAGTTCCGCCGATTTCCATACCTTGAGCACCGGAGTTTCTCAAAGAAACAGAATTTTTTGCGTTAGCTTTTCCAGAGAAAACAAGTTTGCCGTTTTCGTTAACAATTCTTACTGAAGGTGTAGCTGATGAACTTCCGACAGTCCCTGAAATATTCATGCCGCCGTTTCCGGAGTTAACAATATCAATTTTTCCGCCGGAATTGACTGTACCTGCCAATACTAACGAACCGCCTTTATTTACAATTTCAAGCTCTTGGTTAACATTTACGAAAGCATCTTTTTGAATATCAATACCGCCTGTGCTTGATAAAGATGTGCCGTTGTATGGAGTACTTAATCTGCCGCTTATTGTTAATTTACTGTTTGCGTTGTTATTATAAATATTTAATTTGCCGTTTGAAGCAACAGTACCACCGATTTGATTACCATCAGTATCTGAGACTCTGGTTATATTTAAACCTTTAGTACCGTGGTTTGTAATAGCTGTTTCTGTATTATTCAGGTTTGCGATTTTACCTGTAATATTAATACCGCCTGTACCTGCACCTGATTTAATAACGATACGACCGTCATTATTTGCAATATAGCTTGCTGCTCCTGCTTTAATTGTTCCGTCTGTATTAACAAGTTGATTGAAAATTGCATTAGCTTGATCTTTGTTGCTCAAAAGATTTACACCGTTATAACCATTAACGATAGTACCTGAAATATCTACTTGAGAACCGCGGATATCAACACCGTTTCTTGCAAGGATTTTACCTTGGATATCAACAGCAGCGTTACCGCCGTAGTTGTTATTGTGAGTTGGTGTATTATTTCTCATTGCAGAAATATTGTTGATAGTTGTAAAGTTTCCTGAACCATATTCAGTTGTCATTTTGTCGAAGTTTGTTTGTGTCGGAGTAACAACAGACAATGTTCCAACATTTAATACGCCTGAAGCACCTACAACCATGCCTTTTGGTGAAATAAATACGGCATGACCTGTTCCGTCACTTTTTAATGCATTTAACAAACCATGAATTTGAACTTGGTTGTTAACAAGGTTGATAAATGTGTTCAAGTCTCTGATTTCACCGTTTTTAGTGCCTTCATAAATCAAGTTTGCAATGTCACCAGAACTAAGATTAAAGTTATTATAGTATCTGTAACCGACATCACCGTTTATTTGCTCCGGATTGATGTTGTAGATTCCGTTGTTACCGGTTACTCCCGTAATGTCTGTTGCATTTGCGGTTGAAACAGATAACAGGGCAACAAGTGTTGCAGCAATCAACTGTTTTTTGTTCATAAGATATACTCCTTTTTTTGGTATTATTTTTCACATTCTATTGTAAAATTATAAAGGGCAGAAAAAAACTTTTTTTGCCATTTTGTTACGAAATATTAATTAGTTTTTAGGACATATTGTACTCCTTTTATTCTTTGCATTAGCTATACTAATGCATGATATTGCACATATTATATAAAACGTATATACTTTTGGAAAATTTACTAATTTAAAGTTTTTTTTACAATTCTTAACTTTTATCCTTTAAATACGCCCCACGCCTTGATTGTACCCCTTTGATATTTGATTAAATAATATTCACCTTTAGGGTTGTATTCAATATCTGCTTCCATATGGATTTGAGGTTCATCTGCGCTCATGCCTGTTTTTGCACGCTTTTTATTGGTGTTTTCTCTTGCTTTTGCTTCTTTTTTTTGTTGTTTCTTGACAGTTTTATTATTTTGTCTTTCTTGTTCTGTTGCATCTTCTTCTATTTTTATTACGGGAATTATTGCCCGCGGGTTTTTTGACTGCATAAGAACAAGGAATTCTCTGTTATCGGAAAGCGCAAGTTCATAATATCCGGGGTTGATTACTCCTCCGTCGTTATCATACAGCGGATCGGGGATTATGATTGTAGGATAATCCGAATCTTTCAAGGCATATTTGAATATTGCCTGAGAGCCGACAAAATAACCTGAAGTTTCTTGCGGTTCTTGAGGATAGGGTCTTATATTAGGATGAGTTAATACGTTTTCGACAAATATTCCTTCAAGCATCAGAGCCTCTTAAGTAATGTTTTAATTATATTTTGCATTTCGGCAAAGTTTTTATCAAGAGCATGTGCTGAACCTACAAATATTAATGACATGTAATTTTGGGAATTCCCGAGTATATTTTCTTTTAAAAGAAGTCTGTAGCTTTCGCGCATAAGTCTTTTTAAACGGTTTCTTTTCACAGCACGTTTATGAGTTTTTTTGCTGACAACAAAACCGACACGAGTATCTGTGTCGGCATCTTTTTTTAAAATTCCTGCAAACAAAGTTACTCCGCCCAGATGGGTGGAGTTCTTAACTCTGTATGTCGCATTGAAAGCTGATTTATTTTTTAGTCTATACTGTTTTGGAAGCATTAAGCTCTTTTAGAACCTGTAATAGCTAATTTATGACGACCTTTAGCACGGCGTCTGTTCAAAACTTCTTGTCCGCCGGGGGTAGACATTCTTGCTCTAAATCCGCTTACGCGTTGTCTTTTAATTTTTGTTCCTTCTAGTGTACGTCTCATTGTTTTAATTTCCTTTTAAATTATATTTGTCGTATAATTCAAATGTAAATTAAAAAAAATTATTAGTCAACAGATTTAGAGAGGCAGGTTAAATAATATGAACAAAAAATGCAAAATCGGATTTATCGGATGTGGTAAAATGGCAAGTGCAATCATTAAAGGTGTGATATCTTCGGGATTTTTACCTGCTGAAAATCTTAAAGGATCTGAAGTTAATAATGAGATTTCACAACTTGCAAAACAAAGACTTGGTATCGATGTAATTACAGATAATAAAGAGCTTGCGAATTGCAGTGATATTATTTTTGTTGCGACAAAACCTAATTATGCAGCAGCTGTTTTGGAAGAAATTAAAGGAGAATTGACACCTGATAAATTGTTGGTTTCAATTTGTGCGGGTGTTTCAACTTCAAAAATTGAAAAAATTATCGGAAAACAGCGAGTAGTTCGCGTAATGCCAAATACTCCCGCTATGGTTTTGGAAGGAATGAGCGGGGTTTGCAGAGGTGCTTATGCCTCTGAGGATGATGCTCAATTTGTTGTAGAACTTCTTTCCAATATAGGTAAAGCGATTGAAGTTACTGAAGATCAAATTGATATTGTGACAGCTATTTCAGGCTCAGGTCCTGCATTTTTCTATAAAGTAATGGAGGATATGGCTCGTGCGGGAGAAAAACTCGGACTTGATTATGAAAAATCTTTACAATTGGCGGTTCAAACAGCAATTGGTTCGGCAAAAATGGTTATGAAAAGGGGAGAAGTTCCTGTTCAAACTTTGATTGATAACGTTGCAACCAAAGGCGGATGTACATTTGTCGGAATTACGGTTATGAACGACGAAAATTCGGAAAAATTGTTCTATGACGTAATTGAACAAACCGCAAAAAAGGCTAACGAGCTAGGGAGATGAAATCGGTTAAGGACAAGACCTTTACCCTTCCCATCAAACCTTGATTTAAACCTAAAATACAGGCAGGACAAGTCGTAATGACATAATCCGCGCCTGTATTTATTATATTCTGAGCTTTTTTCTTGGAAATTGCCATAGAAAGTTTATGGTTTTTTATTGCAAATTCTCCGGCAAACCCGCAGCACGCATCATAATATTTCATTTCTATATATTCGACGTTTTCGCAATTTGCAAGTAAAGGTTTTAGAAAATCATCGCTTTCAAGATGGCATGGCTTATGGAAAGTTACTTTTATCGGTTTTGGGAACTTAAATTTCATTCCCTGTCTGACAATTAGTTCACCGAGGCTTATAAATTCCGCATCCAAATATTGTTTTAATGTGCTTTCACAGCTTGCGCAATCTGTCAAAATATAATCAAATTCGCAATCTGCCATTTTTATGTTGTGTTGTTTTACTTCTTCAAATCTTTCAAGATTTCCGCTTGATAAAAACGGAACGCCGCAACATTCAAAATCTTTTTCGATAATCTCAATATCAGGGATTTTTTCTAAAATTCTGTTTTGAAAAAGATTGTTTACGCAGCCTCTGAAATATAATAATTTTAATGTGCCTGTTGATTTTAGTTTTGGCGAGAGACGTTTTATTCTCAATAATTTTGACTGTAAAAAGAAATAAATCTTGCCCCAAAGTGTACTTTTCATGTATTCGTATTTTGCAGTTTCAAAGATTTTGCAAACATCAATTGAACTCGGGCAAAAATCTTTGCATTTTCCGCATTTTAGGCACAAATCAAGGTATTTGTTAATGGTTTTGTTTAGTTTTAAATTGCCTTTCAAAACTCCGTCAAGCATAACAAATTTTCCGCGCGACACCGCACAATCGTTTCCCGTTTCTTTGTAAACAGGGCAGACAGACTGACATAGTCCGCATTTGGAACATTTGTTAATTTCATCTTTGAAGTCTTGAAGTTTTCTCACACTATTGCTCCATGTGAAGCGTCTTGAACGTTTTTCGCATATTTAGCCAGATAACCTGATTTAACTTTTGGTTCAAAAGGTTTTAAGTTTTTACGGCGTTGTTCAAGAGTTTTTTCATCTACTAAAAGTTCTATCGAACGTGTTTCAATATTGATTTTGATTTTGTCGCCGTTCTCTATCAGTGCAATTTCTCCGCCGTTTGCGGCTTCCGGACAGATGTGTCCTACACAAATTCCTCTCGTTGCACCCGAAAATCTTCCGTCAGTTATAAGTGCACATTTTTTGTCTAAACCTTTACCGACCAAAAGTGATGTCGGAGCAAGCATTTCGCGCATTCCGGGACCGCCTTTCGGTCCTTCGTAACGGATTACGATAACATCACCTTCTTTAATTTCATCATTTTCTAATGCAGTCATTGCATCTTCTTCGCTATCAAAAGTTTTTGCATTTCCTTCAAATGAGTAACACTCGGGATCTACACCGGAAGTTTTAATTACACAGCCATCTTTTGCAAGGTTTCCGTAAAGAACTGCCAGTCCTGCCTGTGTGTAAGTTGATTTGTCGTAATCTGGTATAATTTCTTTGTTTCTGTAAACTGAATTTTCGCCGTTAAGTGCCTGCAATAATGCGGGAATTCCGCCAGCATTGTGAAAATCTGTCATTGTAAGTGTTGATGACGGGTTTAGTTTCACAATTTGATGGATTTCTTGGCTTAATTCTTCAAAATCTTTCAATGTAATATCAATTCCGCCAGCGTTTGCAATTGCAAGAATATGTAAAAATGTGTTTGTAGAGCCGCCTAATGCCAAGTCTGCCTTAATTGTTTTTCTTAAACATTCGCGGGTAATTATATCTGACGGTTTGATGTCATTTTTTACAAGTTCTAAAATGTGCATTCCGCTTTCAAAAGCGATACGGCGTTTTTGCGCAGAAACGGCCGAAGCTGTTGAACAATATGGCAGGCTCATTTCCATAACTTCTGTTAAACAAGCCATAGTATTTGCGGTATACATTCCCTGACAAGCACCCGCAGACGGGCAAGATGCTTCTTCCATTGCCAGAAGTTCATCTTTCGAAATCTCGCCTTTTCTAAATTTTCCGACAGCTTCAAATGAACCCGTAACCATAGTTAATTTATGGTGATTTCCGCATTCGCCGTCAAGCATAGGGCCTGCCGTAACAATTATGGCAGGGATATTCAAACGTAATGCTCCGATAAGCATTCCTGGGGTAATTTTGTCGCAGTTTGACAATAATACAATCCCGTCAAGCTGGTGCGCAGCGGCAACACTTTCCACACAATCCGCAATCAAATCGCGCGAAGGAAGAGAATATCTCATTCCGCTGTGTCCCATTGCAATTCCGTCACATATTGCCGGAACTCCGAAAATAAAAGCTTGTCCGCCTGCTGTGTGAATACCTTTTTCAATTTGACGTTCCAAATCGCGCATTCCGATATGTCCGGGAACTAAATCAGAAAACGAACTTGCAATCCCGATAAACGGTGCATTCATATTTTTACGGCTTACGCCTGTTGCCATCAATAATCCGCGGTGCGGAGTTCTTGCTATACCAGATTTTATATTATCGCTTTTCATAGTTTATAATATTCCACTCCTCATCCCATTCAACATATCCGTCCAAATCAATATTATGGTATTTGTACGGGTTGTTTATGTATTCGGGATTAAATAAGTTTTGTTTTGCCAATCGTTTGATTATGTCAGGTAAAAGAGCTGTGCTTCCAGCAATCGTTCCTTCTTTTGAAGTTGCTTTTGTCCCGTCATAATAAACTTTTTCATCTGCAAAGGTAAATTCTTTTATATCGCTTTTTGTACAGGGCAGACAATCGCTTATTAAAATAACTTTGTCTTTTGTTTTAAAGACAAGTTTTAAAGCATCGTCAGAAACGTGAATTCCGTCCGCAATGATTTCTGTATAAACATCATTGATTAGCGCAGATAATGCGGTTGATGAACCGCGATGGGTTATCCCTGACATTGCGTTAAAAAGATGAGTGACACCCGTACATCCTGTCAAGTTCCCGCCCGTGCAATGACCTGCCTGAACCTTTATACCTTTTTGATTGAGATACTCAATTAAACCTTCATCGAGTTCGGGTGCGAGTGTAACTATTTTTATAAAATCATCTTCTATAAGTTTGAAATTCTCAACGGTTGGTTTGAGAAAATGTTCTGGATTGTGAATTCCTTTTTTTTCGGGATTTAAGAAAATTCCCTCAAGATGGATGCCGAGAATTTTTGCCATATCGGGTGTTTGGCGATTTGAAGCTTCTTTTATAACAGAAATTGCCCGTTTAGTATTTTCAACGCTGTCAGTTACAATTGTCGGAAAAATTCCGCCGATACCATATTTCAAAATCTCTTTTGACAAATATAAGACATCATCAACAGATGCGGTATTGAAGTCAATACCGAAACATCCGTGAAAATGCTGTTCTATTAATAGTTTGGTTTTCAAATTACGCTTCCCTCAAAGACTTTTCTTGCTTCTTCGCGGTCGTCAAAGTGGATTGTTTTGTCTTTTAATATTTGGTAATCTTCGTGACCTTTGCCTGCAATCACAACAACGTCATTATTGTTTGCAATTGTTTTCAAAAGACCGATTGCTGTGCCTCTGTCGGGTTCTACGATTACGTTTTCCGTATTAACCGATTTTAAGCCTGCAATAATATCTGTGATAATAATCTGCGGGTCTTCAGAACGCGGGTTGTCGCTTGTGATAACTATTTTATCTGCAAGTTTTTCCGCTATTGCACCCATTTTCGGACGTTTTGTTGCATCTCTGTCACCGCCGCAGCCGAACAAACAAATCAATTTGCCGTCAGTTGGTGTAATTTCTCTTGCAGATTTTAAAACATTTTCCAAACCGTCGGGAGTGTGGGCATAATCAACGATTACGAGCGGTTTTTTTACAACTGCTTCAAATCTTCCTGCAACACCTTTAACGTTTTGCAAAGCTTTTAGAGCAACTTCAATATCAATTCCCATTGCAAGTGATGCGGTAACTGCCCCAAGTACGTTATAAACACTGAACATGCCGTTCATATGAAGGTTAACCTTGTGTTCTTTACCGTTTTCTGCAAGTGTAAATTCAGCGCCGTTTAGTGAGAAATTAATATCTTTTGCCATAACATCCGGCAGCGTAGCCGCTGCACCCGCCACTTGGGTTTTGGTGTCATTTTTTAATATACCGTAAGTGAATTTTCTGACACCTTCGGGAACAACGCTCAGAAATCTTTCAGCGTAAGCATCGTCGGCATTAATTACTGCAAAATCACCCTCTTTAAGCCCTTTGAACAGCAATGCTTTTGCTTCAAAATAGTTGTCCATTGTAATGTGATAATCAAGGTGGTCTTGTGTAAGATTAGTTAAAACAGCTCCATTGAAACGGCATCCGCCTACACGGTTTTGGTCTAAAGCGTGAGAACTTACTTCCATTACGACATTGTCAATTTTTTCAACATCTTTAATCATTCTCAATGTCGCTTGAAGCTCGGGAGCTTGCGGAGTTGTGTGTTTTGCATCTCTGTATTCGCCGTTTGAACTTAATTTATATCCTAAAGTTCCGATTAGCGCGCATTTTTGTTCATTTTCTTCAAAGATTTTTTGGATTAAATGAGTAACGGTTGTTTTTCCGTTTGTACCTGTAATACCTATAAGATTAATGCCTTTTGACGGGCTAGAATAAAATCTGTCAGCAATATCTGCGATTTTTCTGCGTGTGGAAGAAACTACAACTTGAGGAATTTTTGTACCTTCAACTTTTCTTTCAACCAAAAGTGCGTTTGCACCGTTTTCTATTGCCATTTGAGCAAATTCGTGTCCGTCAGTGTGTTCTCCGACTAAACAAACAAAAATATCACCTTTTTTGGTTGTTTTGGAATTGTAAGAAATTCCTGTAATATCAATATTTTTAAAGTTAATCAGGTCTTTGTAGTCTAAATATTCAATAAGTTCGTCAAGTTTCATTTTATTGTTTCTCCTTTTGTTGTATTGCTCCTGTGGGTTTCGACACTTCGTGTCTGCAATCCTACGTCGCTATCGTTGAGTTGCGCCCTGCTCGTCTTGCTCATCGCAAGCCGACACCGGCTCACTCCGGCTGCCGCACTTTGTCCGGTTTTAAATTCATAATTCTTGCTACTTGTGTTGCAACTTCTTTAAACACAGGGGCTGCAACCGTACTTCCCCAGATTGCACCTTCTTTCGGGCTGTCTACTACCACATAAATTAATACCTGCGGGTCTGATGCCGGAATATAACCGATTGAAGATGTATACAAGTAAGGTGAATACCCCGGACCGTTTTTATTTGGCTTTCTTGAAGTACCTGTTTTTTCGGCAACTTTATATTTATCCATTTTTACAACGGACTGACTGTTTTCAATACTTGCAACAAGCAGTCTGGTTATTGCCTGTGCTGTTTCGGGTTTTATAACCTGAGTGTAATGGATTTTGTTATCGTATTCCTCTTGAGAATATTTGATAATGTGCGGAGTTACTTTGACACCGTTATTTGCAATAGCCTGAACTGCTGAAGCCATCTGCATTGCGGTAACTGATGTGCCGTAACCGTATGCCATTGTCGCGTGAATTCCCTGATCCCAATGTGCCCAATATGGCAACAAACCGCTGGATTCTCCGGGTAAATCTATTCCTGTTTTGCTTCCGTAGCCGAATTTTTTAAGTGCTCCGTAAAATTCCATAGGCGACATCATTTTTGCAACATTGATAGAGCCGATGTTGCTTGAATGTTCAAATAAATATTCCAGAGATATCATACCCGGATACGGGTGGATATGGTAGTCGTGGTTTTTAATTTCCCATTTGCCGATTGTCATTTTACCGGTGTCAAGAACTTGTGAATGTTCATTAATTTTCCCCAAATCCATTGCCGAAGCTATGGTAATAGTTTTGAATGTAGAACCCGGCGGGAATACATCTGTTAATGTCCAGTTTTTTAACTGAGTTTGTGTTGCTTTTCGGTAATTATTAGGGTCAAAAGTCGGATAGACCGCATAAGCTAAAATTTCTCCGTTTTTAGGGTTCATAACAATTACAGAACCGCCGTCAGCTCTGGTTTCGTTTACTTTTTTCTCGATTTCTTTTTCGCATATGTGCTGTATTGCCGCATCAATAGTTAAAGTTACATTTTCACCTTTGGGGTTCATTGTTGTTGCAACGGGGTCAGTCGTAAAATCGTAAATGATTTTGCCGTCGCGTGTTTTTTGGAATTTAACCGTATTTATAATATGTTCAAGCTTGTCTTTTGCTGTAAACTCAACTCCGTTAGCGATATCGGCATCAAAGTTGTAATACCCAAGAACGTGTGCTGCAAGTGTACCTTGCGGATATTCACGAGTATTTTTCTTACCTAAGCTGATTTCGCGAAGGTGTAATTTTGCAATTTCTTTTGTTGTATTTCTGTCAATATCTTTTTTTAGAGTGATTACGGGACCGGGTTTTTTAAGTTTTTGCAACAGTTGATTTTTGGGCATTTTTAAAATCGGAGCAAGCATTTTGGCAAGTTCTTCGGGTGTATGGTCGTAATCTGCGGGATGTGCGTATACATCAGAATAAACCTTATCCGTTGCCAGCTTTATTCCGTTTCTGTCGTAAATATCACCGCGCATTGAGAAAATTCTGCCAACACGTTGGCTTCTTGCCTTTGCTCTGTATTTTTTGAGGTCAACTACCTGAATAAAAAATAAATATATTATAAGCAGAACCATAAAGCCTGCAAAAAATATGGTTAAAGTGCTGATTATTCTGTCTAATGTCCTGCTTCTTTTTTCAGGTTCGTTTTCCGGCTTATTTCTTAATCTTTCCCTCAAAGTCAAATCCCTCTTTTATAAATATTTTAGCACAAGGAAGCGGAAAAGAATTAAATATTAAATATCTTTAAGTTTGTAGTATAATTTTGTTATGAGGAAATTATTTATATTATTGAGTTTGTTTTTATTGGGGAGCAGGTGTTTTGCATTTGATATTGTTTATCCGAAGAAAAATGATGTTACGATTAATGCAAAATCAACATTTTTCATAGGTTCTTCCGACAAACCCTTAAAAATTAACGGTCAAAATGTGCCAATTCACCCGTCAGGCGGTTTTGCTTATGTTGTTAATCTTGTTGAGGGCAAAAATGTTTTTACTCTGCAATCCGAAAATGAAAGAAAGATTTTTGTGATTACAAAACCTGCAGTAAAATCTGTATGCACGCTTCCGCCGCAATTTATTCAATATGACGAAAATAAATATGTTTATGTAACAACCGAAGGTGCTCCGCTTCGCTCAACCCCACTTGATGCGGGGATTAATCGTATGGCACATTTGCAAAAGGATATACGGCTTGCGATTGACGGTGAAAAAAGCGGGTTTTATCGTGTTGTATTAGAAAATAACAAATACGGCTGGATTGCAAAAACTAACGTAAAGTTGTGCGAACAATGTGATTTAGCAGAAGTTCTCGGATACGATTACGAAGATAGCAAAGATTATTTTACGTTTATTTTTCATCTGACAAGACAAGTTCCGTATGAAATTATTGAAGGTGAACCGCTTGTTATAAAATTTTATAATGTTAAAGACGCTTACACAATGGATTTCCCGTTTAAAGAAGCATCAAACGGTGCTCATTTACAGGGTTACGGCGGAAAATATGACGGAAACGATTTTATTTTTAAGGTCAGAAAACCTCAAGCTGTAACCAGAGGTTTGCATGGACTTACTGTTGCAATTGATGCTGGTCATGGCGGAACTGAAATCGGTGCTGTCGGGTGTTTTGGCGACAAGGAAAAAGATATAGCTCTTTCTATATCAAAATATCTGCAGACTGAACTGAAAAAACGCGGAGCAAGAGTTGTAATGACCCGTGATGACGATATTTATGTCGGGTTAAAAGACAGAGTTGAAAAAGCAAACGAAAATGATGCGGATGTATTATTGAGTATTCATGGGAATGCTTTGCCGGACGGTGCAGACCCTAATAAAAACAGCGGAACAAGTATTTATTATTACTATAATCAGGCAAAACCGCTTGCAGATGTGTTGATAAACGAGATGACAGCTCAATTGGGGCTGAATAATGACAAAGTAAGGCAGGCAAGTATGGCACTTGCAAGAAATACAAACGCATTGAGTTTATTAATAGAGACAGCGTATCTTATAAATCCTGATGATAATGCAAAACTTGTTAATCCCGAATTTCAAAAAAGAATAGCAAAAGCAATTGCAGACGGATTAGAAAAATATTTTAAAGGCGGGAATTAATCCCGCCCGTTTTTTTATTTAACATAGTTTAAAAGAGTTCTGACGCCTGCACCTGTTGCGCCTGCAATGAATTCTTTCTGCGGTTTTTCAAGATATGCTGTTCCTGCGATATCAATGTGAGTCCATTTAACATCTTTTACAAATTCTTGCAGGAACAAGCCTGCAGCAGAAGCTCCGCCGTTTCTCGAACCTGTGTTTTTCATATCTGCAATATCTGATTTCAAGCTGTTAAAGTATTCTTTAAACATAGGTAATTGCCAGTATGTTTCACCTGAAGCCTGAGCAGTTCTGATTACTCTTGCAATCATTTCATCATCATTACCCATAACACCTGATGCAACAGTTCCGAGAGCAACCATACAAGCTCCTGTAAGTGTTGCAATATCTATAACTTCGTCAACTCCGAGTTCGCAAGCATAACACAACGCATCAGCAAGTGTTAGTCTGCCTTCGGCGTCGGTATTATCAACTTCAATTGTCTTACCGTTTTTAGCTGTCAAAATGTCACCCGGTTTATAGGATGAACCTGAAGGCATATTTTCACAAGCCGCGATAATTCCGTGAACTTCCGCATCAGGCTGTAATTTTGCTAAAGCCTGCATTACACCAAGTACGCAAGCCGCACCTGACATATCATCTTTCATTGTAAGCATTGATGATGCGGGTTTGATATCAAGTCCGCCAGAATCAAAGCAGATGCCTTTTCCGATTAATGCAATTTTTTTCTTAGGATTTTTCCCTGTATATTTCATGTGGATAAATTTAGGCGGATTAACGCTTCCCTGTCCGACGGCAAGAAATGCACCCATTCCCATTCTTTCGATTTCAGGTTTTTCAAAAACTTTTGTTTCAATTCCGTCAATATTTTGAGCAATTTCTGCAAGTTTTGCGGGAGTTGCAATCTGTGCGGGAGTATTTGCAAGATCGCGTGTAAATTTCATTGCTTCACCAAAGATAATACCTTCATTAACTTCTTCTTGAGAAAATTTGGTGAAAGTAATCTCATCTAAATGATGAGCTTTTTCCGTTTTATATTTATCAAACGCATAATCAGCAATCAAAGCACCGATTGCGACAGATTTTCCGTAATCGCAAGTTACATCAAAATCAAAAACCGCTTTTTTAGCTTTAATCTGATGTAATTTTTTAACTGCTTTTGCAACAGCTTCTCTCATTTTGTTTGCATCAAACTCTTCTTTTTTACCAAAACCGATAACAAGAATTTTATCGGCAGAAGTTTGTCCTAATGTGTGCAAAAGATATGTTTGTCCGAATTTACCTTCAAATCCGTCTTTTTCAACAACATAAGTGTTTGCCAGTTCTTGAGAAGTTTTTTCGCCTTCGAATTTGTTAATAACAAGAACTTCTGTTTCTTTTACGTCTTGTGAAACTTTAATTTCCATAATTTCTCTCTCCTTACAAGGAAAAGTATAACACTTTTTAAAATCTTTGTAAATTCTTTATTTTACCTACTATACAAAAATTCCATGTCGTGATATGATATTTACAGATGTAGTAGGTAAATATTTTTTGGAAATATATGCAATGAAATTCGTTTAAATAGAATAGATGAAGGCTCGATAGGATACATGTATCGGGCATTGCCTGTATATTTAAAAAATAGAAAAGGATAAGGTATTAAATGGGCGCTTTATTAATTATTGCGGTTATTGCGGTAATAGCCTTAATCGCTGTCCTGTTTGTTCGCGAGAACAAGACAAAATCCGTACTTTTGGCTGTTGAAAAAGACAAAAAGGCCTTAGAGGAGAAAGAAAAACTTCTTTTAAAAGAAGCTAAAATCAAAGCAATTGAAGAATTGCAAGATGACAGAGAAAAACTTAACGAGGAAGAAAGAGAACGCAGACAAGAATTAACAAGACAAGAACAAAAACTTGCTAAACGCGAGGATATGCTTGAAGATAAAATTCAGGAATATACAGAAAAAGACCTGCAGGCTCAAAGAAAATTAGATGAACTTCTTGAAAAAGAAGATTATCTGGCTGAAATCGTTCAAAAACAAACAACAGAACTTGAAAGAATTTCAGGCATGTCTGCTGAAGATGCTAAAAACATGCTTCTTGAACAGTTGAAACACGATTTGGCTCAAGAGCAGATGCAGTTAATAAGAGAAAATGAAGCTAAAATAAAAGAGATTTCGCTTGAAAAATCAAAAGAAATTCTCTCTACAACTATGCAAAGATGTATGATTGAACAGGTTGTAGAAACAACAGTTTCGGTCGTGGCTTTGCCTAACGATGAAATGAAAGGCCGTATTATCGGTCGAGAAGGCAGAAACATTCGTGCACTTGAAACTTTAACAGGGGTTGATTTAATCATTGATGATACTCCTGAAGCTGTTGTATTATCTAGTTTTGACCCCGTAAGACGCGAAATTGCAAAACTTGCATTAGAAAAACTTATCGTAGACGGACGTATTCACCCTGTAAGAATTGAAGAAATGGTTGAAAAAGCTCAGGAAGAAATCGACAAAAAGATTTGGTCCGAAGGTGAAAATGCAGTTCTTGAAATGGGCGTTATGGGCTTGAATAAAGAACTTATCAAGACATTAGGACGTTTATATTACAGAACAAGTTACGGTCAGAATGTTTTGAAACACTCTTTAGAAGTTGGGCATATTGCAGGCATGCTTGCTGCAGAACTCGGAGCAAATGAAGCTGTTGCAAAACGTGCAGGGCTTTTACACGATATAGGAAAAGCAGTTGACCAAACTCAGGAAGGTACACACATTCAGCTTGGTGTAGAGCTTGCATCTCGTTTTGGCGAAAGACCAGAAGTCGTTCATGCTATTGAAGCTCACCATGATGATGTTGTTGCAAATACTATTGAAGCAGTACTTGTAAAAGTTGCGGATGCTATCTCAGCAGGCAGACCGGGTGCAAGACGCGATACTTTGGAAATTTACATCAAACGTCTTCAAAAAATTGAGGAAATCGTTAACAGTTATGACGGTATCAAACAATCTTTCGCCGTTCAAGCAGGCAGAGAGGTTAGAATTATCGTTGAAGCCGAAAGATTTGATGATCTTGCCTCACAAAAACTTGCACGCGATGTAGCAAAACGAATTGAGGATGAACTGGATTATCCGGGACAAATCAGAGTTACTGTGGTAAGAGAATTCAGAACAACAGAAATTGCAAAATGATGAATAATGAAAACATAAAAATTTTATTTTTCGGAGATTTGGTCGGTAAACCGGGAAGGTTTGCCGTTCGAGATTTCCTTGCTGAAAATAAGGATGATTATGATTTTGTTATTGCAAATGTTGAAAACGCTTCACACGGTTTTGGTTTAACCGAAAAAAATTATAAAGAAATATCTGAATATGGTGTTGATTGTATGACATCAGGCAACCATATTTGGGATAAAAAAGAAATTTTTAACTACATCTCGGACGCAGAAAAACTTATTCGTCCGTTTAACTACCCTGCCGATACTATCGGGCAGGGCAGTCATGTTTTTGAACTTGAAGATGGTCTTAAAATTGCTGTAATAAACGCGCTTGGACGTGTATTTATGAGCCCTGTGGAATCTCAGTGGACTTTGCTTGCTGATGAAATCAAGCGTTTGAAAGAGATTACTCCCATTGTAATTGTTGATTTTCACGCTGAAGCAACCGCTGAAAAGATCTGTTTTGCAAGATTTTGCTCAGAACTTGGTGTAAGTGCATTTTTCGGTACGCATACACATGTTCAGACTGCGGATGAACAGATTATGAACAATACGGCTTATATTACAGATGCAGGTTTTTGCGGTTCGGCAGACAGTGTAATCGGTATGGAATATTCAACATCATTAAACCGTTTTACAACCGTTGTCCCCGAGCGTTATGAAGTAGCTGACGGTAATGTCGTCCAAATTAATGCTGTCGAAGTTGAAATTAATCGAAATAGCGGACATGCTGTAGCTATAAAAAGAATTTTTATGTTAGCAGATAAAGAGAAAAAGGAAAAGGACAATGAAGAGTGATTTACATATACACACCCTTTACTCGGACGGGGTATTCTCGCCTGAGAAAATTGTAGACACGGCAATTGATGTCGGGCTTCAGGTAATCGCTTTGACAGATCACGATAACGTACTTTCGTATCCCGTCGCCAAAGAATATTTGAAACAAACCGGCAGAGAAGATAAACTTGAAATAATCCGAGGAATTGAAGTTAATACTTTGTATAAAAATTATGAAGTTCATATCTTAGGGTATTTCATGGATGTTGAAAACAGTGATTTTCAAAGTATGTTGAAAGCTCAGCAGCAGGCTCGTGTTAAGCAGACAAAAGAGATTATTTCACTTCTTTCTAAAAAAGAGGGAATTAAAATAAAATTTGAAGATATCAAAAAACAAGTTGCTGAAGGCGGCAGTATCGGACGTCCGCATATCGCAAAAGCTATTACAAACGCAGGCGGAACAAACAGTGTAATTGATGCTTATGCAAAATATATCCATGATGATTCTCCTGTTTACGTTCAGAGAAAAACCGTAACTCCGCAGGATGCCGTTGAGGTTATTTATGATGCAGGCGGAATTCCCGTTATTGCACACCCTCATGATATTGATATCGCGGATAAACTTATTAAAGAATTGATGCAGTACGGTTTGAGAGGTATTGAAGCATACCACAGAAAACATTCACCTGCTTGTGTTGAATATTTTTCATCTATGGCAGAGGAATTGGGACTTATTGTAACAGGCGGTTCGGATTTCCATTGCCCGAATATTATGAACGGTCAGATTATTTTGGGCAAAAACTTTGTGCCTGAATGGGTTTACGATAAGCTGATTGAAGAAAAGAAACGAATTGACTTGGCGTAATTATGGCAAAAAAACGTTACCTGAAACTTGAATATTCAATATTTTTATTTGTTCTTTCGGGAATTTTACTCCTTGTAATGCCTGTTTCTTTTGAGAATACAAGACAAGCAGGGTTTATTTCCAAATGGAATGAAAAATTCAATCGTGTTGAATATATGTTTTCGGTTATAAATGCGCATGTTACAGACGATATTATCAGAAGTATGAATAAGGCAAAAACACATGAGGAGCGTGAAGCAATTTTGCTTGCGCTTGTAAAACCTTATTTGCGCATAAATACTGATAATCGTCCTAAACATTACAGACCTAAGTATATTAACGGTTCAAGAGTTTATAAAGGTCAAACTTACTTTTTTGACGATTTTTATTTTGCTGAAAATAAGTCAATTGTCGGTATTAAAGACATAAAATCCGAAAAAGCCGATGATGCACTTTTTATAATGATGTTTGATATTAACGGTATTTTACCGCCAAACCGTTGGGGAAAAGATATTTACGGGGTAAGTATTTTTGACGGAGGAAAAATTGAACCGTTCGGTTTTGATTTGGATATGAAAGAGCTTAAAAAGGATTGTTTTGAAACGGGTATAAGCTGTTCATATTATTATAAAATCGGTGGTGGTTTTGAAGAATAAGAATAAAAAAAGAGCCTTTAAGGCTCTTTTTTAATATTTAAGCATTGAAACCGTTCTTGGTGAATCTGTAAGTTTTTCTCTGCCTTTTAAATCTTCAAGTTCGATTAGGAAAGCTATGCCAACTAAGTTTGCACCTGTCTTTTTAACAAGTTTGCAGGCAGCTTCTGCAGTTCCGCCTGTTGCAAGCAAATCATCTACGATTAGAACATTTGCACCTTCAGGGAATGCGTCTTTATGTACTTCGATTTTATCTGTGCCGTATTCAAGAGCGTATTCTTCAGAATATGTTTCTGCAGGAAGTTTGTTTGGTTTTCTGATAGGTACAAAGCCTGCATTCAGCTTATATGCCATCGGCATACCAAAAATAAAACCTCTGCTTTCAATACCTGCGATATAATCAATTTTTACATCTTTGAATTGGTCACAAAGATAATCAATCATAACTTTTAAAGTTTCTTGGTCTTTCAGAGCTGTTGTGATATCGCGGAAAACAATTCCGGGTTTTGGAAAATCTACAACATCTCTTATTTTGCTTTTTACGTCAACCAGTGTGTTCATTTATATTTTCTCCTTTATTTGTTTAATTTTTTCTGCATACTCTTTTGTTTTTTCTTTAGTTTTTTCTAATTCTTTTTTGATAAACGCTTTAATACTTGCTTCTTCCTCTTGAACAAGTCCGTGAGCGGTTTTACCCCAGTTCATATCTTTTTTCATAAACAGGATTTTGAAGCAGATGTAAAGTACAAGCGGGAACCATATTACAAGTAAATAAATTGAGGTTTCCAAAGCTTCAAACATTGCATCAAGTCTTGGCATATAATCATATCGTCTTAAAGCATATCTTGCACCGAGGAAAAATCCGAAACCGATTACACAACCTATAACCAATGATGAATAAAGCATATGAGGTGGTGCATCTTTTGCAATAACCTTGAATGTTCTTATTAAAATTTCCATCAAAAACCAACCGGGCATAATAAATTGTGTAATATATGCTGTCATATCAAGGCTTGCGCGAAGTGACATTTTTCTTGAAAATAAAACCTGATCAAAGTATTCCAAATATCTCCTGATAGTTCCTTCAAGCCATCTTCTGCGCTGTCTGTAAAGAGGTTTGATATAGATAATACCTTCTTCATAAACAACGGCATCAATGCAGAAGCGTACGTCCCAACCTTTGATATGAAGTCTTGTTGACATATCCAAATCGTCAACAATAGTATAATTGTTCCAACCGCCGATATCCTCAAGTGCCTCGCGCTTGATAAGTTCGCCGTTACCTCGAAGTTCAACAGCGCCTTTGATAGAATCTCTGCCGAGCTGTAAGTGTGCATCCATTGTATATTCGTTGTTTTGACAGCGTGTAAGAAGGTTTGTATTTTTATTTCTTATTACTTTTCTTGCCTGAACTGCACCTACATCTTTGGGTTCAAGGTTTGGAATAAGTTTTGACAAAAAATCAGGATCAACTGTTGCATCTGCATCAAATACAAGAATAGCTTCGCCTTTTGCAAGTTTTAACGCATCGTTTAATACTGCAGATTTCCCCGGGAACGCATCTTTCGGACGTATAAGTGCCGTAACTTTTTCATATTTTTGTTCCAAATCTTTTATAACAGATGCAGTATTATCAGAGCTTCTGTCATCAATTACGATAACTTCAAAGTTCTCATAATCCATGTTTAAAATATTCTGAACAGTTGCACCGATAACTCCTTCCTCGTTATGAGCAGGAATCATTACGGTAACAAACGGCTTGTAATCAGGGTTTATTACCTGAGGAAATTTTTCAAGTTTACGTTTTTGCAGTTTATATGACAAATTCATAAATACAGCATAAATAAACATGAACGTGCATAATAACGCTAATCCCCAGACAGTATTAAAATAACTTTGGAATATGTAAATAAATACTCCAAGCCCCAAAACAATAATAAATAAAAGAATTCTTTCCTTCATCATATACTCCAATTCCTCTGATATTATATCATGAAATTACTCTATTTATATGTTTTATGGTCAAAAATATGTTAAAAAACGTTAAAACACTTGCCATATAAAAATCTTCCGCTATAATAAGTAATGTACAAGAGAGAAGGAGTTTTATTATGAACAAAGAAGAATTAGTACAAGAAATTGCAAAAAAATCTAACGTAACTCAAAAAGAAGCTGCTGAAGTATTGGGTGCTTTAATTGAAACTATCCAAAAAACAGTTTCTAAAGGTAAAAAAGTTACTTTAGTTGGTTTCGGTACATTCGAATCAAGAAAAAGAGCTGCAAGAATCGGCAGAAACCCACAAACTGGCAAAGAATTGAAAATTCCTGCAACAACAGTTCCTGCATTCTCAGCTGGTAAAAAATTCAAAGAAGCTGTTAACAAAAAATAAGCTTCAGATGAAAGAATTAAAAAACCGCTTCGAAAGAGGCGGTTTTTTTGTATAATTGTGGAGCAGAACTTTAATTCCAATACCCAATGTGGGAGGCGACTTCGTCGCCTAGTCTACCGAGAAAATTTCTCTGATGTCGTCCATTGTAAGCGATTTTACAATGTTTCTGTCAACTGAAATTACACTGTCAACCAAATTTCTCTTAACGGTTTTAAGTTTTTGGATTTTTTCTTCAACAGTATTTTTTGTGATAAGTCTGTATACAAATACTTTTTTGGTCTGTCCGATACGGTAAGCACGGTCAGTTGCCTGATCTTCAACGGCAGGGTTCCACCACGGATCGTAATGGATTACATAATCCGCGCCTGTAAGGTTCAGCCCTGTTCCGCCCGCTTTCAAACTGATTAAGAAAATAGGTATAGACGGTGTTGAATTAAATCTTTCAACTGCACCTTGTCTGTCTTTTGTTTTACCTGTCAAATATTCATAAGGTATACCTTCGCGCTCTAACCAACCTTTTATTAAATCAAGCATATCTACAAACTGGCTGAACAGCAAGATTCTGTGACCTTCGCCGATAATTTCTTCAAGCATTGCTTTAAGTTTTTCAAATTTACCTGATTTCATTATGTTTTTGACATTTTCTTTGTCATACAAACGTGGGTGACAGCAAATTTGACGCAAACGTAAAAGTGCCGAGAAAATTGATAATCTGCTTTTTTCTAGACCGTTTTGTTCAATTGATTTGAACAGTTCTTCTTTTGTGCTGTCAAGAACCTGAAGGTAGAAATCTCTTTGTTCGTCTGTAAGTTCGCAGTATGCAATGTTTTCAACTTTATCAGGCAAATCTTTTGCAACATCTCGTTTCATACGGCGCAGGATAAACGGATAAATCTGCAGTTTCAAACGTTTTTCAACAGTTTTATCCTGACGTTCCATAATCGGGTTAACATAGCGCGAATTGAAGTCAGCAACGCTGAACAAAAATCCCGGCATAAGAAAATCAAATACAGACCAGAGTTCCTCTAATTTGTTTTCAATCGGAGTACCTGAAAGTGCCAGTTTATGTGATGCCTGCAATTTTTTAACAGCCTGTGCAGTCTGTGACATTGCGTTTTTAATATTTTGAGATTCATCTAATATTACATATCTGAAATTATATTCTTTAAGTTTTGCAATGTCACGGCGGACAAGTGCGTAACTTGTGATTACGACATCGTAGTTCGGAATTTCTTTAAAGAACTGTTTTCTTTCAACTCCCGAAAGTTTCATACAGCTTAATGTCGGTGCAAATTTTTGAATTTCCGATTCCCAGTTAAAAACAACCGTTGTCGGACAGATTACAAGTGTCGGCATCGGACCGTCTTCTTCTTTGGCTTTTTGAATAACCGCAAGTGCCTGCAATGTTTTACCAAGTCCCATGTCATCTGCCAGAATTCCGTTAAGCCCGTATTTATACATAAACCACAGCCAACCGAAACCTTTTGTCTGATATTCACGGAATTCTGCATTTATACCTTCGGGAAGTTTCAAATCTTCTGAAGTTGAGAATGTTGACATTTGTTTCCAGAAGTTTTCAAATTCTTCACTCAAAACAAGTTCTACATTAAGGTTTTTAAGCTCGTTAATCAAACCTGCACGGTAAGTTTTAACTATATATTTGTTGTCCTGGTTTCTGTAAACATCAAACGAGTTAAATGCGCGCATAATTGCATAAATATCCTGCGCAGGGTATTCAACAAAGCCCAAACTTCTGATACGGCTGTATTTTTCACCGCTTTGGATTGTATCATAAACCTCGTCAAATTCTATAGTTTCTTCGCCGGCTTGACCGTACAGGAATATTTCAAAACTGTCTTCAGATTCTTCGGAAAATCCTATTTTTGCACAGAGTTTAAAAGGATTATCCATAAGTTTAAAGAAGTTCATATCGTCTTTTTCAACAAACTTCCAACCATCGCCTGCCTGTTTAATATAATAATTATAGAAATCAATTGCGTTTTCTTTTTCTAATGCAAGGTTGTTTGTCTGCATTGGAACGAATTTGCAGGCAAGAAGCATTTGATACGCTTCCTGTTCGTGTTTTGGATTTCTCTTAATCCAGTATACCAAATCCTCACCCTGTTTTTTGATTGTAATATAAGGTGATTTTTCAGCCGTAGATTTTGAATACGGAACTACAACCCCGTCATAATCAAATTCAAGAGATGCTTTTAATGATTGGTCGTAATCAATACCCATTGTAACAACATTCAAAGGCGGACGTTCAGTAAGCATAAGTTGACTGATGTTATCTGCGATTTCAACATCCATAATCTCTTGAAGTTTTGGAAGTTCTTCATAAATAAATTTACCGCCGTCAGCATCTTTCAAATCCGTAAATGACGATTTCAATATATTTTGCGGAAGCGAATTCATTGCAATATTTGTCGGGAAAATAAGATTTTTGTATCTTCCCCATTTCAGGTGGCGTGAAAAATATCTTACTTCCTCAAGCGGATAAACATCATCTTTATCAGGACGTTTCCACTCAAGCGACAAAAGAATTGTTCCCTGCGCGCCTGTATTAACATTTAAAACAAGTTTCCATTCTTCATCGGTGAATTTTAAACGTTCTTTTGTTTTTTCATCTAAAACTTCATCAGCTTTGGACAAAAGAGTAAACATCGGACCAAATTTTGTAATTGGGATATCGTACCAGCCAGCTTTTTTATCCTGTCTTGATATTGTCAAAAGCTGTTGGAAAATTGCAACTTCAACTTTTTGTGAGTTATTAAGTTCAAAAGTTTTATCTTGTTTTTGCGCTTCAATCAAAGCTCTCAAAATTGGTTCAATCTGTCTGACGACTTTGCCAGTTTCTCTTGAACGAACCAAAATTGAGAAAAAGTTTGCTTTACGTTTTGAATTAAAATGGAATATGAAATTTCCCTGCGGCGGCTCTGTCAGAGCAGTGTTTTCGTCGGGAAAATCAAATTCCATGCCAAATTTTGTTTCTAACCAATCTTCATAAGCATGTTCATCAATTGCTTTTAAAGCGACAGCAACCGCGTGTTTGCACCATTCCTCTTTCAAAGGACAGTTACAACGCGCTTCAACCTTATTTTTTTTGAAAATCAGGTCAGTATTATAGTGGTCTTGGAAATTACCTTTAACTTTTCCCATGTAAAAATTTTTCTCGGGATAAGTATCAAACACCATATCTTTCAAGTGGTATTCATAGCCTCTGCGCCAACTTCCCGCACCTGCATTTTCTTTTATAAATTTGTAATTAAATTCCTGCTGTTTAGCACTCATTAATGAGTATCTCTTTCTTTCCCTAAGGGTTTAAATTTCGGATACGGATTGTTAAAACCCATAAGCCCTTACAACACTCACATTATTACATGAATAACAAAAAAAGGCAATAGGTTAATTTAAGAAATAATTATGGTAGCAATAAGCAAATACTATACCGAATATTGCACCCATAATAACTTCTAACGGAGTATGTCCCAAAAGCTCTTTAAGTTTTCCGCCAATAGCCTGAACATCGTGGTTGTAAAAATCATCCATCATTCTGTTAAGGCATGCCGCAGTTTTTCCCGCTGCACGTCTTACGCCTGTTGCATCATACATTGTGACTAACGAATATCCGATTGCAACCGCAAACATTACTGACGAAAACCCTTCAAGGATACCGACAGCTGTAGAAACTGCCATTACACCAGCAGAGTGAGAACTTGGCATACCGCCTGTAGTTGTAAAGATTTTAAAATTAATCTTTCTTGAACGGATTGTAAAGATAATAAATTTTAAAACTTGTGCAAAAAATGCTGATAATATTCCGGCTGAAATTACTTCATAACCTGTGTTTTTAATAATTGATAACATTTAATTCCTCTTTTTGTTTAATATAACATAACAGTCTGTGTTTGGCAAAATGTTAAGAAATTCTGATTTTGTTAAGAATTTGTTCGAAAATTTCCGATTGCAAATTATTTCGTTTTAGAATATCAAAACATTTATCTAAAAGCTCATTCAAATCTTTTTTAGATTTTTCAAGTCCGTAAAGATTTACGTAAGTAAGTTTCCCGGCAGCTTCATCTTTACCGAGCGTTTTACCCATTTCTTCAAATGTTGAAGTTACATCGAGTATGTCGTCTGCAATTTGGAATGCTACTCCCATTGTTTGACCGAATTCTGTAATTTCTTCAAGCTGTTCATCTGTCGCATCAGCAATAATTGCTCCTGTTCTCAATGCGAGTTTGAATAAATCTGCAGTTTTGTGGGTATGTATGTAATCTAAAATTCCGGGAAGCTGTTCATCATCTTCTGTTACTTCGAATTTTTCGCTTTCGATATCGACTGCTTGTCCTGGTGCTACGCACGTAGACCTCTGCAACAACTTTTCACTCTGTATGTCGACAGCTTGTCCTGCTATTACCCCGTGCGCGCCTGCTCTTAAGAAATATTCTTCCATAATTTTAATAAGTTTTTCTGCTCCGAGTTTTTGAGAATTGTTTAAAATTACCTGCGGAGCAAAGGTCAATAGAGCATCTCCTGCAAGTAAAGCTTCAGCTTCGCCAAAAACCATGTGATTGGTAAGTTTTCCGCGTCTGTACATATCGTTGTCCATACAAGGTAAATCGTCATGAATTAATGTTTGAGCATGAAGCATTTCAATTGCGCAGGCTGTCGGGATTGCATCTTCAATATTTCCCCCAAACATTCTGCAGGCTTCCAGGCACATTACGGGGCGTAGTCTTTTCCCCGGAAGGGTTACCGTGTATTTCATTGCCTTGAAAATTTTTTGCGGATAGCAAATCGGCATAAATTCATCAAGTTTTTGGTCGATAATTTCTATGTATTTATTCATGTTTTTACCCTCTTTGTAGATTCTGTCGAAGCTTTTTTAATTTTTTTGTTAGTATATTTCCTTAATAATCTGTTGTTTTAATGTGTTTCTTGCACTCTGGCGTTTTTTACCGCTGATTTTTGCAATCTCTTTGTTGTGAACAATTTTTTTAGAGTGCTCCTGCTTTTTGCCTTCATATTTAATGCGTTCTTTGTACTCTTTTGCTTCATCAATAAAAGCGAGGTAGCTTTCGTAGCGAGTATCGTCAATTTTATTAATATTTTTAAGGACGTTACAACCGTCCTCGTTTATGTGTAAGCAGTCTGAATATTTACATTCATCTCTGAATTGTGCAATGTCGGAAAATAACAAATCAACATCAGCAGGCAAAATAAAATCAAATCTTACGTTGCTGAACCCCGGGGTATCGACAATTCTTGAGGTATCATTGATTTTTATAATTTCACAGTGGCGCGTTGTATGAGTTCCGCGCTGTGTTTTTTCGCTTACCTGTTTGGTTTTTAAGTTTAAATTTGGATTAATTGCATTCACAAGGCTTGATTTGCCAACACCTGAATTTCCGCAAAGAACACTTGTGTTGCCGTCAAGGAGTTTTTCAAATGCTTTAATACCTTTATGTTCGGTTGCTGATGTATAAACTATTTTATATCCTAAAGGTTCATAAATATTTTTTATTTTATTTGAAAGATGTTTGTCCCATTTTAAATCTTCTTTGTTAAAACAAAGCACTGTAGGGATATTATAATATTTTGCAAGTGCAATATAGCGGTTCAATTGATGCAAATCCAAATCGGGCTCTTTCAATGCCGAAACAATTATAATTTGGTCAATATTTGCAACACTCGGGCGTTTAATAAAATTTTTACGCGGAATAATATTTGTTATAACACCGTTTTCAAATTCTACAAAATCTCCGACCAAAATTCGTTCGCGCTGTTTTTTTAAAACTTCTCTAATCTTGCATTCGAAAGTATTTACGCCGGTGTCAACGTAATAAAAATCGGAATGAATTTTGTAAATCTGCCCTTCCATATAAGTTATATTATCATAAAATATTTATCGGGAGTAGCCTTCTTTGATTTGCTTTATTTAGTTAAATCAAGGCAAAATTCAAAGAATTCATGGATATTAGTTATTTTTTTATTCTTTTTTAATTCACTAAGTAGTTTTTCTATTTGCTCCGTGTCTTTTGCGTCACCGTTATTGTTAATAGGGAATATTTTTATATAATCTTTTTTGGATGTAATATTGACCCCTGATTTACGCATAACGTCTTCAAGATTTTCTATGTTATAAATCGGATGTATATATTCATAAGCCCAATGCTTTTTAAACATAGTTTTGTCGATATAGTTTTTCTTTTGTTCATCAGTGCAATCATCTGTGTCCATAATTGTGAAAATTTTAAAGTTTTCCGGTATTTTTTTTATGTTTTCAGGTAATTCATCTTTAAATTCTCTTAAAAAATCTTTTAAAGATTTATATTCTATTCTGTTTAAAAAACTTTTCAGGCTTGTTATTTGTATTGAACATTGCCCTTTCTTTTCGGAAGCAATGTGAATGTTTAACCTGAGATTTGATTTTATATATTCACAAAGCGTTTTTTCAGATTTTCCATGAACTATTATGATAGCTTTCATATAAGGATTGTGTATCATTTTAATTCTCCAACATCTCAGCGAATTCATCAAAATCTAAGCTCATTGGCATTGGAGTTCCCTTATATGTCCCGTTTAGATAACGTTTTCTTACATTTAAGTTTGGATGAATGCGCTCTCCATCTATCGAAGTCATAGGTGAAAGTTCTTTATTGGCAAAAGAATCAAGTTTAAATGAATACATACACTCTTTTGGAATATCAGATTCTAAAAGATAAGTGTTGTGTGTTGTTAAAATAAGCTGACCTTTGATTGAAGGGTATACATTTTCAATAATATTTTTAACAAGAATGTCATGTATACCTGAATCAAATTCGTCAACTATTTCTGTTTCTCCGCATACACTGTCTATTAAAAACGGAAATAGACGAAGTAATTGCTGAGTACCTGTAGATTCGTTATCAAAACTCATTTCTATTAAGTTGTTGTATATAAGTTTTTTTACGTAAAGTTGATAATGAATTTTTTGTTTTATTAATTCTTTTTTATAATAAACCTTTTTGATGTCTGAATATAAATATGTAAAGAAAATGTTTAATAATTCTTCTGTCGTGTCTAGTTTATGTTCTTCATCTTTGTTTATTTCACCTTTCTTGTATTCAGGTATTTTGAGCATAATATCGGAATTGTTAATTTTACCTCTGATTGAAGAGTTTTCATTAACTTGTATGCATATATTATCTAAAAATTTAATTACGTCTAACAAGCTGCTGTTAATATTTTCTTCTATAAATTTCAAGCGTTTATCTGCGATTTCAGAATTTAGTATTGATATAAATGAATGCTTGCCAAAATATTTTTCGGTAAGTTCAGTGAGCTCATTATAATAACTTTTTTTGTTTATTACATTTTCATTTATTTTGATATTGTTATTGTCTATTTCAAAAAAAGTTACTGAATTTTTATTATAAACAAAGTCTAATTTTTCGTAAACAATTTTTTCATTATCTGTTTCAAATTTATATACCCCGTTTTTGTCGTTAATTCTAAATCCGAATTCAAGCAACATATTATCTTTAGAACCAATAGTTTTGCACTCTTTTATAATATTTTCAATTTCTTTTAAGCCGCCTTTTAGTATTTTTATTACGTTTTCTACAGGTATATTTTTCTTTTTAGCAATCATATCTTCTGTAATTTTATCCAAAATCTCTTTATTTGATTTTGTTCTTATTATTTCGGACAAAGTAAAAAACGAACTAGCAAAGTTTGATTTTCCAGCTCCGTTTTCACCATATATAAGTATCAATTTTTTAGGGGTATCCTTTTTTTCTGTAAAGTCAACATTAAGATCTACAAGTGATTTATAATTTTTTAATTTAACATATCTGAACATAACTAAAGCTCCTTATGTTTATATAATATCACAAATTTTTTATTTTGTCTATAAACATTTCGGGCAATTTTTAAATTTGTGTTATATTTTATAACAAAAATATTGAAAATCTATTTTTTCAACTTTATAAAATCAGGGACTTTGTTTTTTGCCATCTGCATTTGCATGTATTGTTCCTGAAGTTTTGCTTTTTCTTCACTGTCTGCGGTTTTTGCTTTTTCGTTCATTTGAGTGTAAAGTTCTTTTTCTACAGCATTGCCTTTTATATATACATCCATATCTTTGCCTTTTTTGAAGGCATTAACATTTCCCTGATAATTTATTTTTGGAGCTTTAAAGAGTGTGTAAAGTCCTGCAAAGCCCCCGATAAACATCATAATCAGGCCCGCCCAGATGCCAAGACCTGTTAAAAACTTTTTGTTTGGTGAAAGTCCTTTGTTTTTCTTGTTAATCTTTTCAGCTTTATTACCTAAAGTTTCAAATATAAAATCCCCGTCCATAAGCTCAAATAACAATCTTGCACCCAAACCGAGCCCCGCTACAAATGTGCCTTTTACAAGCAAAGCTTTTTCTCCTTTTTGAGAAATAGGGCTTTTTGTATCGTCTTTCTTTTGGGCTTTAAATGAATATAAGTTGTTTTGAACGGGACTTATTTTCATTATGCTCCTTTAATCATTACACCGTTTCCGTTGTTTGCCATTTGAACAGATGTATAGTGGCTGATTTTTTGGTCTAAAGAAACATCTTCGTCTTTAACTTCTTTATCAACTTCTTCCATAATATTAGATTTCAATTCTCTGTCACGGCTGAAAACATCCATTTCTTTTTCGCGAGCAAATGCGTTAACTTTTGTATTGTATAATTTTGCAGGCAAAGTTAAAGCTAAAAATATTGCGGCTGCAGCAGCACCAATTCCGCCTAATTTCCAAGCTCTGTTTTTTACACCTTCCTTAATAAAACAACTGCCAATACCGGCTGCAGAAGCCCCCAATAAGGCACTTCCACCAATCGAACCCCAAACAGCAAGCCCCTTTTCTGATTTTCTGTTGATCGGATTTTCGTAACCGTTTTTTGATGCTGTAAACTGCGGTTTCGGACAGCATCTGTTAATTGCTGAAATTTGCATAGTACACACTCCTTTTTTCTTGTTTATATGATAACGCGTAAAGAAAAATTTTTGCTATTTGTTATTTAATTGTAACAATTGTTTGAAGTTTGGAATTTTTGTGGTAATATCAGTGTAAAATAAGATTATACTTTTAAAAAGGGGAAAAATATGATTTCAGTAAATGATTTAAAAACAGGTTTGACTTTACAATTAGACAACGGTTTGTGGTCTGTTGTTGAATTTTTGCACGTTAAACCGGGTAAAGGTGCTGCATTCGTTAGATCTAAACTTAAAAACGTAGAAACAGGACAGGTTGTTGAAAAAACATTCCGTGCCGGTGAAAAAGTTGCAAAAGCTATGCTTGACAGACGCGAAATGCAATACTTATACAAAGAAGGTAATGAATACGTTATGATGGATAACGAATCTTATGAACAGCTTCAAATTACAGCTGATCAAATCGGCGACGGTATCAAATACTTAAAAGAAAATATGGTTGTTCAAGTGTTGATGCACGATGCAAGAATTATCGGTATTGATCTTCCGTCACATGTTGTTCTTGAAGTTGTTGATACTCCGCCTGCTGAAAAAGGAAACACTGCTCAAGGCGGTACTAAACCTGCTACTCTTGAAACAGGCGCAGTAGTAAACGTTCCGTTCTTTATTTCTAACGGTGACCAAATCCGTGTTGATACAAGAACTAACGAGTATTTAGATCGTGCTTAATTGAAAGGTAAAATAATGAAATTTGATATTGAATATGTTGAAAAATTGGCAAAAGTTTTAGCTGACAACTCTTTGACAGAAATTTCTCTTGAAGACGGCGAACAGGCTATTACTTTAAGAAAAGAAGTTACAGGTGTTATTGCAGCTCCCGCTGTTGCTCCTGTGGCTGCTCCTCAACAGGCTTCTGCTCCTGCTGAAAAGCCTGTAGAAGTTAAAAAAGGAAAACCGTTAACATCACCAATGGTAGGAACTTTCTACAAAGCTCCGTCACCTGATGCTAAGCCGTTTGTTGAAGTAGGACAAACTATTAAAGAAGGCGACGTAGTTTGTATCGTTGAAGCTATGAAACTTATGAACGAAATTGAAGCGGAAGTTTCAGGCAAAATCGTTGAAATTTGTGTAACCGACGGTCAACCTGTTGAATTCGGTCAAGTTTTAATGTATGTAGAGTAGATTAAAGGCGGATTTTCCGCCTTTTTAGGGTATGGAAATGTTTAGAAAAGTTTTAATTGCAAACCGCGGGGAGATTGCGGTAAGAATTATAAGAGCGTGCAGAGAGTTAGGGATTCCTACAGTTGCAATTTATTCGCAGGCTGATGCGAATTCACTTCACGTAAGATTAGCTACCGAGGCATATTGTATCGGACCTGCTCAAAGTGCAAAAAGTTATTTGAGTATTCCTGCAATTATTTCGGCAGCAATTGTTTCAGGTGCGGATGCAATCCATCCGGGTTACGGGTTTATGTCTGAAAGAGCAGATTTTGCTGAAATTTGCGAAAAACACGGTATTAAATTTATCGGACCTACTGCACAAGCAATGCGCAAAATGGGTGATAAAGCTACTGCTCGTAAGACAATGATTGAAAATAATGTACCTGTTACACCGGGTACCGGTATTTTGAAAACTCCCGAGGAAGTTAAAGAGTTTGCAAAACAGGCAGGCTATCCTATTATATTGAAGGCTACCGCAGGCGGCGGCGGAAAAGGTATGAGAATTGTTCGCTCCGATGATGAAGTTGAAACTAATATGAGTCTTTGTCAATCAGAAGCTCAAAACTTCTTTGGGAATCCTGATGTTTATGCAGAAAAATTCTTGGAAAATCCGAGACATATTGAAGTTCAAATTTTGGGCGACCAATACGGTAATGTAGTTCACTTAGGCGAAAGAGATTGTTCTATTCAAAGACGTCACCAAAAATTATTGGAAGAAGCTCCATCACCTGCTATTGATGAAGCAACAAGAAAAGAAATGGGTGCAGCTGCAGTTCGTGCCGCAAAAGCTATTAACTATGAAGGTGCGGGAACTTGTGAATTTTTGCTTGACCATGACGGCAAATGGTACTTTATGGAAATGAATACAAGAATTCAGGTTGAACACTGTGTTACCGAAATGATTTCTAATATTGATTTGGTTAGAGAACAAATTTTGGTTGCATCAGGTGAAAAACTTGATTTTACTCAAGATGATATTGTATTAAGAGGTCATGCTATTGAATGCCGTATTAATGCTGAAAACCCCGAAAAAGACTTTATGCCAAACCCCGGTAAAATTACGGGATATGTTACACCCGGAGGATTTGGTGTAAGAGTTGATTCTCACGCTTATCAGGATTATTCAATCCCGCCGTATTATGACAGTATGATTGGTAAATTGATTTGCTGGGGCAGAACAAGAAACGAGGCAAGACGCAGAATGTACAGAGCATTAAAAGAATATGTTATTACTGGCGTTGAAACTACAATTCCGTTCCATCAGGAAATCATTGAAGATGAAGTCTTTATGAGCGGTAAATTCAATACTGGCTTTATAGAAGATTTTTATAAAAGGACAGGTAAGAAATAATATTAAGGGCTGAAAATTTATCTTCAGCCCTTTTTAGTCTTGATATTAATCTTTGATATGCTATACTTATTTTCGTATGAGTAATCAATTCAAACATTACGTTAAGGAACTTTTAAACATTGCCCTGCCGATTATAATGGGAAACCTCGGGTTTATTCTGATAGGTGCGGGAGATGTCTTGATTGCTGGCAGGCACTCGACTGATACGCTTGCGGCAATTTCTATTGCTACTGCTATTACAAACTGTATTCAAACATTCGGTATCGGCTTGATTGTAAGTGTTTCACCGTTGTTATCAAATTATCGCGGTGAAAATAAAAGTGCTAAAAAATATTTTTATCCGACATTGAGATTTTCAATGTTTCTTGCCTTTTTGGTAATGCTTGCGGTTTTAGCGTTTATTCCGTTAATTGACTTGATGCACTTTGAACCTCATCTTGTTCCGATGATTAAGCAGTATATGTTTGTAACCGCGTTTGCGACATTTGGCGGATATTTGCATGCCGCTGTAAAAGAGTTTTTGCAGGCATTTGAAATTGTAATGTTTCCGAATTTGGTTACGGCGATTGCTGTTATTTTAAATGTTTTGTTAAATGTTGTGCTTGTTTTCGGTTATGGGCCTATACCATCTTTGGGGGTTCTGGGACTTGCGATTGCCAGTTTTGTTGTAAGATATTTTATGGGATTTGTACTTCTGATTTATTGTTTCAAATTAATGAATTTCAAAAATTATAAAGATTTTGATTATTATAAGAGTTTAATAAAAATCGGAATTCCTATATCTTGTGCGATTTTGGTTGAATTTATTGCATTTAACAGTATTGCAATTTTTATGGGCAGAGTATCGGGAGTCTATGCGGCAGCTCAGAACTTGGTATGTACTTTGACGACTGTGTCATTTATGGTTCCGCTTGCGATATCAAATGCGATTGCGGTTAAGGTTGGTTTTGCAAACGGAGCGGGAAATATTAATGATTTAAAAAAATATTCTTTTGTCGGGGTTGTAATGTCTGTAGGCTTTATGGCATGCAGTGCAATGATTTTTGCAACTTTCCCAGGCTTCTTGGTAAGATTATTTAGTCAGGATGAAGTTTTGATTAAAATTTCAGTTCCAGTTTTATATATTTTGGCGGTATTCCAGGTGTTTGACGGCTTGCAGGTGGCGTTATCAGGTATTTTTAAAGGTATTAAAAAGACTGGCGTCGTACTTCTTGCAAATTTTATCGCTTACTGGTTGATTTCAATTCCTTTGGGTTACACGCTGGCATTTCATTTTGGGTTGAATTTAAAAGGTTTTTGGTACGGACTTTGTTCGGCAGCCGTAATCCTTTGTATAATAATGGTGTCTATGCTCTTTAAGAATATTAAGAGTATGGAAAAATAACTTTTTTATGGTATTATTGTTTTGAATGGAGGATATCATATGCAGAAAGAACAAAGAACATTTATCGCAGTTAAACCTGATGGTGTAAAAAGAGGCTTAGTCGGCGAAATAATGAAAAGATTTGAAAACAGAGGGTTTAAACTGATTGGCTTAAAGATGCTTGATGTTACTCCTGAAATGGCTGAAAAACACTATGGCGAACACAAAGGCAAACCGTTTTATAACAGATTAATCGAATATATTCAAAGCGGTCCGATTGTCGCTATGGTTTGGAAAGGTTACGATTGTATCGCAGGATGCCGTCAGATAATGGGTTCTACAAGACCTTTAGAGGCTCAAGTCGGTACTATCCGTGCAGATTTTGCTCTTGTTAAGGAATATAATGTGGTTCATGGCTCTGACAGTGAAGAAAGTGCGGAAAGAGAAATATCTATTTACTTTAACGAAAACGAAATCTGTGATGAATACGACAATATGGCAGAAATTGTTATCGAAAAATTGGATGACTAATGAGTGAATTTTTTAATTACGAGCTGGTTCATGAATGTGCGCAGACAGGTGCAAGAGCGGGGATTTTAACAACTCCTCACGGACAAGTTTTGACTCCGATATTTATGCCTGTCGGGACTAATTCTGCCGTAAAAACTTTAACAGCAGATCAAATTGTTGATACGGGCGCGCAAATTATGCTTTCAAATTCTTATCACTTGTATTTGAGAGCCGGAACTAAGTTAATTAAACAATTCGGCGGAATTCATAACTGGATGAATTGGCAAAAACCTGTTTTGACTGATTCGGGCGGATTTCAGGTGTTTTCGCTTTCTCATTTGAATAAAATTACCGAAGACGGGGTAGAGTTTCGCGACCCTAAAGACGGTAAGAAACATTTTATAAACCCTGAAGTTTCTATGGAAATTCAGGAGGATATCGGGGCTGATATTATTATGGCATTTGACCAGTGTGCACCTTATCCTTGTGATTACGATACTGCTAAAAAGGCAATGGAGCGCACTCACAGATGGCTTGAAAGATGTTTTAAAGCAAAAACTAATCCTCGTCAGGCATTGTTTCCGATTGTTCAGGGCGCATTTTTTGATGATTTGAGGCGTGAAAGTGCATCTGTAATTTCATCTTATGATGCTGTCGGATATGCAATCGGAGGATTGAGTGTCGGTGAAACCAAAGATATTATGAACCATTTCACCGAATTTACTGCTCCGTTACTGCCTAAATATAAACCGCGTTACTTAATGGGGGTAGGGACTCCCGAGGATTTGCTTGACGGCATTAAGCGTGGAATTGATATGTTTGATTGCGTATTGCCGACTCGTAATGCCCGTCATGGTTCATTCTTTACCTGGGACGGTAAATCTAATATCAAAACTCAAAAATATTATGATGACCCTCGTCCGCTTGTCGAGGGGTGTAACTGCTATACCTGCAGAAATCATTCAAGAGCTTATATAAGACATTTGTGGAGATGCGGTGAAAGTACTGCTTCAACATTATTGTCTATCCATAATATACAGTTCCTTGTTGAATTTTCGCAATTATGTCGACAGGCAATTTTAGAAGACCGTTTTGGCGATTTTTACAAAGAACATTATGATAAATTAATTAAATAAATTCAACTGCGGTACTTCAACTGTCGGCACATCTGCTGTACGTTTACGGGTTGCAAGGTTTTGCGCATTATCTTTTTGCATTCTGTTCATCAATTCCTGAGAGCGTTTTACTACAGCAGACGGCAGACCTGCCATTTTGGCTACCTGAATACCGTAACTCTTACTTGCTCCGCCTTGAACAACTTTACGTAAAAATTCAATTTCGCCGTTTTCCTCGCTTATCGTAATTCTGTAATTTTTAATCTGAGGGTAAGTTTGTGTCATTACGTTTAATTCATGATAGTGGGTCGCAAAAATACATCTTGCTTTTATTTTTGTCGCAATGTATTCGGCTACTGACCACGCAATTGCAACACCGTCGTAAGTACTTGTACCTCTGCCGATTTCATCCAACAAAACAAAGCTTCTGTCTGTTGCAGAGTTCAAAATACAGGCTGTTTCAATCATCTCAACCATAAATGTAGATTGTCCGAGTGTTAAATCATCCGATGCTCCCACACGTGTGAAAATTTTGTCGATAATACCGATTTTGGCATAATCCGCGGGAACCCACGAACCTATTTGAGCAAGAATTGCTATTAAAGCGTTCTGGCGCATATAAGTTGATTTACCTGCCATGTTTGGACCTGTCAAAATCATAAACTGTGTTGTATCGGTTGAATTACATTTTAGTTCCAAATCGTTTGCAACGTATTCCCCAAGCGGAAGGATTTTTTCCAAAACGGGGTGTCGTCCGTTTTTAACAATAAAATCATCGGATTCATCAATTATCGGTTTGGTAAAATTATTTTCAACCGCAACACTTGCAAGGCTTGTAAATACGTCACACTGTGCAATACAGTCTGCTATTTCTCTGATTTTTGAAACAAATTCTTTTGAATATTCTCTAAAATCACAGAAAAGTTTATATTCAAGTTCGGTTGACTTGAATTTCGCGTTGAGAACTTCGTCCTCATGTTTTTTTAGTTCCTCTGTGATAAATCTTTCGCCGTTGGTTAAGGTCTGTTTTCTGATATAACCTTCGGGAATTTGGTTCAAATATGAATTTGAAATTTCGATGAAATAACCAAAAACTTTGTTGTAACCGATTTTTAGAGATTTAATACCTGTTCTTTCTTTTTCGGCTTCTTCAAAGTTTGTAAGCCATTTTTCCCCGCCTGAGAGCAGGTCGCGCAGATAATCAAGCTCACCTGATACTCCCTCTTTGATTATGTTTCCTTCTTTGATAAGCGCCGGCGTATTAATATCATTAATCGTTCTTTCAATTATATCTGTGTATTCTGCAATTTCATCTTTATACTGCGCAATAGTTTCTAACGGGTTATGCTCAAAATTTGATGCTGCTTCAAGAAGTTCCGGCAAAAGTACAAGCGACGATTTTAAACTTACAAAATCTTTCGGATTTGCAGAGTTGTTAGACATTCTTGTTGCAAGTCGTTGAATATCAGTAATCTGTTCAAGCAAGTTTATCAGATTAATTCTTTCGTCATTACGTTCAACAAGTTCTGTAATCGCATTTTGACGTTTAAGAATTTCATCAACATTTTTTAATGGCTGGCAAATCCAATTTTTTAAAAGTCTTGCCCCCATATTTGTTCCGGTTTTATCAACTGCCCACAATAATGAGCCAAATTTGTTTTTGTCGCGCAAAGTTTGAGTAAGTTCAAGATTTTTTCTTGTGCTTCCGTCCAAAATCATATATTCGGAAAGTTCGTAAGGTTCAATTCTCTCAAATTTTGGAATATTGTCTTTCATGTTTTCCCAAATATAAGCAAGAAGTGCGCCCGCACAGCTGAAACCAAGTTTGTATCTGCTGTAACCGAAGGATTCCAAACTGCTTGCTTCAAAAACTGCTTTCAGATTGTTTTGAGCAAAGTTTTCGTTGAATACAGATGATGGAATTTTTGAACAGTTATAAATTTTAGTGATTTCATCAGGTAAATCAATTTTTTCTTCGGGAACAATCTGGAAAGGCTGAATATCCTGTTTTTTAGAGGGTCCTATAACCTCTGACGGTGAAATTCTTGTTAGTTCTGCCAGAATAAGTTCAAAAGGAGCTTGTGTAACTTTAAATTCGCCTGTAGAGATATCTGCGTATGAAAAGCCCCATAGTCCGCTTTTTTCATCTTTGTATAATGCACAAATGTAATTATTTGAATTTTGGTTAAGCATATCGCTTTCAGTTAGAGTTCCCGACGTGATGATACGTGTAACCCCTCTTTTAACAATACCTTTTGCAAATTTTGGGTCTTCCAGTTGGTCGCATATAACGACTTTATAATTTTTTTGTACAAGTTTTTCGATATAACCGTTAACAGCTTTTGCCGGAATTCCGGCAAGCGGAATTCTGCCAAAATTACCCTGTTCGCGACCTGTAAGAGTAATTTCAAGAACTTTTGACATAGTTACGGCATCTTCAAAGAAAGTTTCGTAAAAATCACCGAGTCTGTATAATAAAATTTTGTCGGGATTTTGGTGTTTAATTTTTAAATATTCACCCATTGCAGGTGTAAGCTCTTCAACTTTGATATCAGCACTATTGATATAATTGATTTCTGACTTTTTCATAGTTATAATAATAATATAACATGAGAAGGAATTCAACATGGGATGTTTAAGAAATATTTTTAGAGCTGTGCTTTTAACCCTTGCGTTAGTTGGTTTTTTGTCACTTGGCGGAAAAGAATTGGTTATCGGTTTGGTAAACAATTATTTCAATCCGTCAAAAGATGTCATGCTTGAACGTGCTCAAAAGGTAGGTGATTTTTCAAAGATTAATGACGAATTTGAGATTGAAAAAGCTGCAGGAATTATGGGTTACAATGCCGTAGTTGCCGAGCACAAGGCTTCAGGACAAAAGATGTTTGTTGTTGATAGCGGTGATAAAGCTGTTTTGACAGTTGAGGATATAAAATCCGACAAGGCTGAAGAAAAGCTTCAAAAAGCGTTAAGTAAAATAAAATATCAGGCAGTTTCTGTTGAAAATTTGAAAGTTACAAAGCATGGAACGATGAATTCTTACGGCAAAGAAGTTCCTTATGTAAAATTTGAAGCTCGTGTTAAGAAGCTTCCGATAGGTGATGTCGGCGGAATTGTTTCTGTGGCTCAAATCAAAGACGGCGAACAGAGATTGTTGATATCAGTCAGTGAAAAAAATAAATATTCACAGTTGATTTCTGATGAATTTTTTAGGAAAATAAAATAAGTGCTACGCACGTAGACACATTGGATGTTGGTGTGAATTTGAAAATTGAATATAATTAATATGTCGGAGTGGCGAAATTGGTAGACGCGCATGATTCAGGTTCATGTGGGAAACCTTGTGGGTTCGAGTCCCATCTCCGACATTTGTATTGATAAAATAAAATTTTGAAATGACGAGAACCACCAAGCGGCGCTTGGTCTGAGGTTTGAGCGCGAACGAGCTGAGGGCGAAGGCTTGACGGCAATATGTTAGAACCATTGCAGACGTCAACCGCAGACCAGTTAAACGCGAGTGAGCAAGAAAGTCCCTTCCCCGACATTTACAACCAAAACTTTTAATGCATAAAAGGAGGTCAAAAAGACCTGTTTTTTATATATGCAGGGTTGAAATAAATTTTAATATACGTTATAATATTACTATATGGATAATAATGATAATTTGGATTTAGTTTTGACAAGGAAAAAACCGCTTAATATGTCTGAGTTCCATAAAGTTATAAACGATGAAGCGGTTAGTTCTGTTGCATCTTTAGAATCTGATAAAAAGTTTCATTTATGTTATGAAGTAAAACTTTTAAATAATAAAGTTTATCGTGTCTACGTTAAAATGTCGTTGACACAGATTTTCAAGCTTATGAATTCTAAAAAAAATTAAACATTGCCTGTTGAACTGTTCCTGTCGTCTTCCAGTTGTCTGATATCAATACCCTCACTGTCATCCGTGTAGGTGTTCATTACAGGTATATCAATTTCAACATTAACATCTGCATCAACCATTTCAATATCGCCCTTGGCAAATTCTTTGGTTTTGCCGTCTTCCATTTTTACGGAAACTTTTCCGCACATAAAATGCAAATTGCAAACTTTGCCTAAACCATCAGGTGTCATTACAGATGAACCTATTGGAGGCATACCTTTTGCAGCATCTATGTAGTTTGAATATTCATAAGTTAAGCAACACAATAGTCTTCCGCAAGTTCCCGAAATTTTACCCGGAGCAATCGGCATTCCCTGATCTTTGGCAAGTTTTACGTTGATTGTGCCGAATTTACGAAGGTATGAGCAGCAGCAAAATTCTTTTCCGCAAACCCCGCATCCTTCCATAATAGAAGTTTCGTCACGCACGCCGATGTGGCGCAGGTCAATTCTTACACGCGTAAAAGTTTGGGTTAAGTCTTTTAATAATGCTCTGAAATCAACTCTTTCGGGAGCTGTGTAATAGAAAGTAATTTTGCGTCTGTCAAATGTAATTCTGCACTGAACAAGGTTCATATTAAGTTTATGCTGTTGAACCAATGCTTTACATTTGAAAAATGCCGTAACTTCTTCTTTTTTTATGTCCTCAAGAGTTTGTAAATCGCGTTGAGACAGTACTCTGATAACGTGAAAAGCTTCCGGTTTATGCTTGCTTTTATCCCAAATTTTTGAGATTTCAGAATTGATTAGGCAGGCTTTTAGGGCTTCTTCGCCTTTTTCTGTTCTGACTAGCACCATTTGACCGTTTTCGATTTTCAATGTTTCAGGAACATCAAGCGGGTAAAATGTGTTTTTTAAATATTTTACGGCAAATTTATACATATCTTTCTTCTTCTTTCAGCTTTCTGTTCATGAGTTTGTCCAATAGTGCCTGCGGAGTTATATCTGTGTAAACAGCTTCATAAATTGCACTTGAAACAGGAACTTCAATATCAAGTTTTTTTGCAAGTTCGCAGATGGCTTTTGAGGTTTTAACACCTTCCGCAACAGAGCCGAGTTCTGCCAAAATATCATCAATCTTTTTACCTTTAGCAAGCATTGAACCGACAGTGTAATTTCTTGACATAGGGCTTGAACATGTTGCGATTAAATCGCCCATACCCGATAAACCGTATAAAGTCGAAGGGTTTGCACCAAGGTTGATACTTACTCGAACGATTTCTGCCATACCGCGTGTCAAAAGAGTTCCCGCGCAGTTATCGCCAAGTCCCATTGTGTGGGCAAAACCTGATGCTATAGCTATTACGTTTTTCAATGAACCGCCGAGTTCAACACCGATTACGTCAGTGTTTGTATAAATCCTGAATTTTGAAGGTACATTCATTGCCTTTTGAACAAATTCTGCGACTTTTATGTCCTCGCAAGCTGCACAGGCAGCTGTTGGAAGTCCTGCAAGAACTTCTTTTGCCAGCGTCGGACCTGAAAGTATTACAAGTTTTTGTTCGGGCAGAACATCTTTAATAACTTCTGACATTCTCATCAAAGAAGGAAGCTCAATACCCTTTGATGCGTTTACAAGAACCTGTTCTGATTTAATACCAGCATCTTTAAGTTTTTCGCACACATCACGTGTTCCAGAAGTTGCAACAACTGAAAGGATTATGTCGGCGTTCGTAATTGCCGCTTTCAAATCAGATGTAATTTCAATTTTATCATCAAGCTGTACTTCCAGAGGTTTTGAACAGTGTTTATTTTTTATTAAATCTTCTGATAAATCTTGTTCACGTCCCCAAACCGTAATATCTTCAAAGTTATCTGTCAAAAGCCACGCTAAAGTTAAACCCCAGCACCCTGCTCCCAATACCGTTAATTTCATTTGCTCACCTCATAAATGTGTAATAATTTGCGAAGTACTCCGCCGTGTTTTTTTAATTCCAATCTTGCCTGTTCAACATCAAGTTTCATGTTAAGTGCAACAATCGCAGTTTTAATTTCCCAATCGCATTTTAAAAGAGTTGATAAAGCATCGCTATGAGAAACTTCTGCGATTTGTGCAACAATTCTGATAGCTCTGTCTTTAAGTTTTTCGTTTGTAGCTTTCAGGTCAATCATAAAGTTTTCGTAAGTTTTACCGATTTTAATCATAGAACCTGTTGAAAGCATATTCAAAATCATTTTTTGAGCAGTACCGGCTTTTAATCTTGAAGAACCTGCAATAACTTCAGGGCCTACTTCGGCACAAATCACAAGTCCTGCATCTTCTGTTATTTTGCCTTTTGAGTTGCAGGTAATTGCGATTGTTTTGCAGTTTGTATCATCAGCTCTTTTTAAGACGCCTAAAAGGTATTTAGGATTTCCGCTTGCGGAAATCACAACAGCAACATCATTTGATGTTAGAACTTTTGCATCTTCATATCCAGCTTCAAAATTATCTTCTGCACCTTCAACAGCAGTTCTGAATGCTGTATCTCCGCCTGCGATAATTCCTTGAACCATATCCGGTGATACACTGAATGTCGGCGGGCATTCTGAAGCATCAAGAATACCTAATCTGCCTGAAGTTCCTGCACCAAAGTAAAATAACCTTCCGCCTTTTAAAAACTGTTTTGCAATCATATCAATGCCTTGGGCAATATGCTCAGTTTCTTCTTCAACGGCAAGCGCGACAAGTCTGTCCTCTTCGTTCATTTTACGAACCATTTCAACTGTTGAAAGGATATCAATATCTTTTGTATTTTCGTTGCGGTATTCGGTAATTACCTCTGACATTTTTATACTCCTCTAAATAAGTTAACCATTTCAATTGCAGATTTAGCGCAATCAGAGCCTTTATTTCCTGCTTTTGTGCCTGCTCTTTCGATTGCCTGTTCAATGTTATCAGTTGTTAAAACTCCGAAAATTACGGGAACACCTGTTTGAAGGCTAACTTGAGCTACACCTTTTGAAACTTCTGCGCAAACATAATCATAATGAGAAGTTGCGCCTTTAATAACAGCACCTAATGTAATAATTGCACCATATTTACCTGTTTGTGCAAATTTTTGAGCCGTTAAAGGAATTTCAAATGCACCCGGAACTCTTACAACATCAATATTATCATCTGATACTCCGTGGCGTTTAAGCTCATCTATCGCGCCGTCCAACAATTTTGACCCGATAAAATCATTAAATCTTGATAAAATTATACAAAATTTCTCATTCCCTGCAACTAACTGACCTTCGTATGTTTTCATTTTTACTCTCCTATAGATACAATGATTTTAACGCATTTGCATCTATTTTACAATAAGCGGAGCAAAAATCTTATATAAAATATACAAACCCGCCAGTGTCAAAAGCGCGCCGCTGATTTTTAAAAGCCAATCGGAGAATTTGTAAAAACCTTTCCAATTTTTAAGATGAGAAGTTAAAAATCCTGCCAGAATTATGATTATACCTTGTCCCAAAGAGAACAAGAAAAGCATAATAATTGCCTGTGCGATACTTGCCGAAAGTGATGCAAAAGCCATAATCCCTGCTAATATCGGTGTTGAACAGGGGCTTCCTGCAAGTGCAAATACTCCGCCCAATAAAATTGGATATAAAAATGTATTCGTACCGTCATTTTTAGGCATTTCTTTTATAACAACGGGAAGCTCAAAATCAAGCACCCCTAGCAATTTTAACCCCATTACAAGAATAATTCCCGCTAAGATTATGCCAAAATATTCCCCTGCAAACGATACGAAAACTTTTCCCGTAATTGCGCAGATTATGCCTATTGCCGAGAAAACAATTGCCGTTCCCAACACAAAAAACAGCATTTGAACAAATGTTCTCAAAGGTTTTGCATCAGAATATCCTCCGACATAACCTACAATTATAGGAAGCATTGCCAAAGAGCATGGAGACATTGATGCCACAAGCCCCCCAAAAAATGATAATGCAAATAACAAAGGCAAACTACCCTGTTGGGTAAATAAACTCATGTAATTTTCCATTATTCAAGTCCTTTTAAATAGTTGTCCATCTGTTCTTTCGGAACTTCACCCTCTAACCTTTTTACTTGTTTGCCCTGAGAGTTTAACAGAATAATTGTCGGAACAAGTGTTACATTATATTTTTTAATTTGTTCTTGATTAAATGAGTTATTATCTTGAACCTGAATTTCCGTTAAAGTAATTTTGCCTTCATATTTTGGAAAAATTTCTTTGAAAATTTTGTTCATAGTTTGACAGTCGAGACACATTGCAGAAGTAAATTTGATTACTTGAGGTTTGCCTGTTTCAATAGTTTTAGCAGTAGTTGAATTTGATGCATTCATCATCCAGTATGCTAACAATGGTAATGCAAAAATTAACGAAATAATAATAAGATTTTTTTTCATAAAAAATTCCTTTCTATTATAAGGATATATGAAAAAAACTTTTTGCAAAACCCCAGTTAGGCAATATTAATACATAATATATGTTATCGATAACTAAAAGCTAACCTACTTTATGCCCTGCTCGGGCGGCGGGAACTTTTGATGGCAAAAGTTCCATAAAACCAGCCACACGCTACGTTAACTAATAATCTGTACGGCTCACCAAAAGACGGCTAAACTCACTAAACCCATAGTCATTGGGCACTTAGTGCACAATATTTTAGCGTTCAAACAATAGCCGTCTTTGTTATTTGTTCGCCTACAATTATTGTTTACTCAGCTATCGTGGCATTGATATTCAATAATCACTACTTAACGAAACGATAACAGGTCAGTCATTGTTTGAGCGTAGTGAGTTTGACTGACTTGGGTTGAGTTTAGTAGTGATTAAACGGTTAGCGTGTTTCTCTTTCTTGTGCAGAGTTCTTTCTCTTTGCATCGCACAAAGAGAAAGAACTGCTGCTGCGGGGTTGAAGGGGGTGCATAGCTCCCTTTTATCAATGTCTGTAAAATTTTACAAAATAGAAGGTGGTGGGTAAAGGGTAAGGTAGATAACATATATTATGCTATACTTCTTCCGGAATATAAAAATCAGTTTTTGATAAAAGTTCTCTTGTGTGCTCGTAACAACAGGATTTGCGGCAAATTACCTGATATTCACGCACAATACTCAACACATCATCCACAGATAATTTTATAATCCTTCTATCATTTTCAAAAATTCTAGCCATAAATAACCTCCAAATATTATATCGGCTAATCCTTTCAAAACTTTTGACAAATCAACTGTTGTATTTAGAAAATTGTGTTGAAATCTTAAATAAAATATGATATAATAGTAAAAAAGAGAGGTAATCATGAAAAAACTAGAAAATCACGGAGCTTCGGGGGGGGGGGGGCTTATTGTTTAAATTTTTTTTATAAAGGATTTACCTTGGCCGAAGTTTTAATAACTTTAGGAATAATCGGTGTAGTTGCTGCTTTAACTATACCAAATCTTATAGTTTCTCATAGGAAAAATGTTTTAGCAACAAGACTTGCAAAACTTTATTCTTCGCTAAATCAAGCTATGGTCAGAGCGCAATCAGATAACGGTGAATGCCAATATTGGGATTTTGGTGATATAAATAATCATAGAGATGCTAATATTATGAAACTTTGGTGGAACAAGTACTTTGAGAATTATATTCCTAATGTTGTTCATTCGGAAATAGATGCATCTGAAAATTCTGGTAACGGTGGGTATAAAGTTTATTTTAAAGATGGTTCAGCATTAAGAATTGAAGCACTTACGGGTACTTATGCAAGAATTATATTATATCCAAATGCAAAAATTACAGGTAAATTTTTGATTGACATAAATGATAAAGCTGGTAAAGATTATTTTATGTTTTTAGTAGAGCGTCGTAATACTAACTGTGTTATAAGACCTGCTGTAAGTAATATTGATTTGATGACTGAGGATGATTTAAAAGAAAAATGTCTTCAGGATTACAATACTTTTATATCGACAAATTCATCTGGAGGTGCTTGTGCAGAATTAATTATGCGTAATGGATGGAAAATTCCAAACGATTATCCTATAAAGTTATAATAAAAAAGAGTTACATATGAGCAAAAAGAACTAAACAACTGGCATTTAGAAAACTTAAGTCCGAAGAATCTCAAAATTTTAGAAATACTTTTTGCTCTGTATGACGAGAGTTTAAGAACTTTTAGTGCAAACATGTTATACATAAGTCACAAAAAAGACCTCTTTAAGAGGTCTTTTTTATTTTATAATCGCGAATTATTCTTCGTCTTCGCCTAATTGAAAATCAGGAGCGCCGAACATACCTTCGATTTCTTCCAAAATCGCAGATGGTTTGCGAGCTTGATTTCTTTGAGCTACTGCACGTTTTCTTTCTTCACGTTCTTTTTCCTCGTTTGCATTTGACAAGTGGTGGAAACCTGTACCTGCTGGGATTAAACGACCGATAATTACGTTTTCTTTTAATCCGCGTAACAAGTCTTTCTTACCGTCAACAGCAGCTTCAGTCAAGATTCTTGTTGTTTCTTGGAATGAAGCGGCAGAAATGAAGCTTTCTGTGTTCAATGAAGCTTTTGTGATACCTAACAACATGTATTCACAAGTTGCAGGTTCGCCGCCTTTTTCTTGAACTTCGCTGTTTTCTTTTTCAAATGTCTGCATTTCAACAAGTTCGCCTGGCAACAATGTTGTATCACCTGCATCAACAATTTTAACTTTTTTAGTCATTTGTCTTACGATGATTTCAACGTGTTTATCAGCGATTTCTACACCTTGTGAACGGTATACGCGTTGTACTTCGTCTACAAGGTATTGTTGAGCAGCTTCAGGACCGCAAAGTCTGATAACATCGTGCGGGTTCAAAGGACCGCTTGTTAATGGCTGACCTTTTTTAATCTGCTGTTTGTTTTGAACAATGATGTTAGCATCAATTGCGTATTTGATTTCAACTCTGCCGTTGTCGTTAACAAGGTAAAGTCTCGGAAGATCTTCATCCGTAACGATTTCAGCTACGCCGTCTTCTTCTGCAAGGATTGCGCAATCTTTAGGCTTGCGGCCTTCAAGAAGTTCTTCAACCCTCGGCAAACCTTGAACGATGTCGCCTGTTTTTTGTCTTTCAAATACCAATGTTGCGATAATATCACCGCGAAGCACCAATGCTCCTGCTTCAACCTGTAACATAGTACCCGGGCTGATCAAATATGGTCGACCGTTTCTGATTGTGATTTCGCCTTTATTTACGGCTGAAACCATACCTGAAACTGTTGATTTTTCTCCACCGTCAGCAATGATAGAATCAAGTCTTACAAAATCACCTTTCTTAACGCTTGCTTTACCTTTTACAGGTATTTTTGTTTCGTAGGTCGAACTTGTTAATAACAATCTGCGAGCATCTTCTTGTTTTGCGTTGATAGATGCAACACCATCATTGATTGCCAACACCTGAGTTTTAGCAACAGGAGTTTTTGCATCAATTGTTTGACCGTCTTTTACAAGAAGTTCGGTTTGAAGTGAAGACATCAATTTAGAATTGCCTTCAAATTCACGACGAACAATCAAGTTTTCAAGAACAACAATTTTCAAAACATTCTTTTCATCAAGTTCTACCATACCTTTAAGGTGTGATAAGTAACCTTGCATTTGAAGAACCAAGCTTGTTCTTGTAATTGTAGAACCATCAAGGTTTCTTACTCTTGCGCCGTCTTTGTATTGTAATTGAGTTACAGGAACAATATCAATCAAATCATCTGATGTGTTGAATTTGATTGAAACATTTTTCTGTTCAACTTCCAATACCTGAACAGGTCTTACCAAGATTTGGATAGGCTGGTTAGAGATTGAATCTTCATCTAAAGAAAGTGATGTATCAAGTTCTTCATCCAAATCATCAATATCCAAATCATCCATTGAAGAATCCATAATAGTAACGATTGAAGTTTCTTTTGCTTTAATACCTTCAGCGATTACAGTGCCTTTTTTAATCACTTCACCTTCGTCAACTTTCAATTCAGAAACGCTTGGTAAGTGGTGAACTTCTCCGGGTCTTACTGTAATTTCGTGAATAATATCATTATATTCTTTGAATTCAACAATACCGTCAATGTGGCAGTATACGTCTTTTACAACTTCTGTACCTGCTGTAACGAAAGTTCCGTTATCAACCATTTTCAAAGAGCTGTCTTTGTTGATTTGATGAACTTCTTCAGGGATAAATACTACTTTACCCGGTTTTGTAATAATTTGGTTTTCATCAACTTCAACATCAACGTATCTGATTTCACCTGATGAAGATACTGAGCATTCATCATCAATAAGTTCGGCAATAATCATACCGTTTTCTACTGTAGTGTCTACAGGAGCTTTAACAATATATTTTTCGCCTGTTTTATCAACTGTCCAGATTTGTTCTTTTTTAGTTTGTTCAAAAGAAGCATTTTCAGGCATCAATGAAGCAATAACAATTGTCAATTCTTTACCTTGAACAATTTTCTTGATGTTTTTGCCTTCAAATTTAACATCTTCAATAACTAAATCTTCACCGAAACGAACTTCACCGCCGTGTTCAGAGATAGTTAATGTTTCAGCAAGTTTTTCACCTTCTTTAATTTTTTGACCGTCTTCAACTAAAACTTTAGAACCGCCGGGAAGGTTGTATACATCACCGCCAAGAACCCAGATAATACCTTGTTTGTTAGTAGTTCTTGAGATGTTTCCTTGTCTGTCTTTCTTTTCGTCAGCTACGAAATCTTCATAAAGAACTTCACCTGACAAATCTGAAGTAATATCTTTTGTAGCTTTTTCGGTCAAACGAGAACCTGAACCTTGAGATGCCGGTTCGTATTGAGCAAGTTTAAAGCCTTTTTCTACTTTCATTCCGTTAGTAAAGAATATTGTAGATCCGGCAGGAATATGATATTTTTCAGTCTTTTTAGCGCCTTGAATTTCGATATCTGTTTCGTAATTAGAGATATTAACAACATCCCCGTGGCGAGTTCTCAATTCTCTTGTTTTAACGTTTGATACAATTTCTCCTGCGATATTTGCAGTAACTTCTTTGATTGCATCTTTAACGCCAACCGCACCACCTGTGTGGAATGTTCTCATTGTAAGCTGTGTACCGGGTTCACCGATTGACTGAGCTGCGATAATACCGATAGCTTCACCGATATCAACGAGTTTTTGTGTAGTCATTGCCCAGCCGTAACATTTTTGGCAAATACCGTATTCCAAACCGCAAGTCAAACCTGAACGAACTTTTAATTCTTGTAAGTTCAAGTGTTTAACTTTTTGAACATCAGATCTGTCCATAGTAGTACCGGCTTTAACAAGAACTGTACCGTCTGTATCTTTGATATCTTCTGCAATTGTTCTTCCTAAAAGTCTGTCTACAAGAGGTACAATTACATTATCACCGTCCATAATCGGTTTCATATCAATAGCTTTTGTAGTATGACAGTCATCAGCACGGATGATAACATCTTGTGCTACGTCTACCAAACGTCTTGTCAAATAACCTGAATCGGCTGTTTTCAACGCTGTATCTACAAGCCCTTTTCTTGCACCATAAGATGAAATGATGTATTCAGTAACGGATAAGCCTTCTTTAAAGTTTGATTTAATCGGCAAGTCGATGATTTGACCTTGTGCGTCTGCCATCAAACCACGCATACCAACAAGCTGAGAAACCTGTGATAAGTTACCTCTCGCACCTGAGAATGCCATCATATATACCGGGTTCAATCTGTCGAAGTTTTCAACAACCTGAGAAGTCAATTTAGCGGTTGTTTCAGACCAGGTGTCGATAACCTTTGTATATCTTTCAACTTCGGTAATTTCACCTTTTAAGTATCTGTTTGTAGATTTTTCGATTTCTGCTTCTGCTTCTTTAAGCATTTCTTTTTTGATTTCAGGAACTTGTAAATCCGCAATAGAAATTGTTGTACCGGATTTTGTTGCATACCTGTAACCAAGGTTTTTAAGGCTGTTAGCCAATTCTGCGGTTTTTGCGCCGCCAAACTCAAGATACATTTGTGAAAGCAAATTGTTCAAACCTTTTTTGTCCATTTGCTTGTTAATGTAATCTACAGTTTTTTTACCGTGATTGTAAGTTGTTTCCATTATTATTTCCTTATATTCATTAAATTCTTGGTTGCTCGCGATTAACGGGTCTGCGGTTTTGTGTCTGCAATGGCTTTGCCATTTTGCCACAAAGCCTCGCCCTCAGCTCGCAATCCGCTACGCAAGTGCATTTCTAACTGCTTCGTTGAAGATAATTCTTCCTGCTGTAGTTTCAAGTCTTTCGCCGTGTTCATCTCTTACAACGATTTTGTCGTGTAAGTCGATTACGCCGACTTCCAACGCTGAAATTGCATCCTGGAAGTTGTAGAAATATCCTTTCGGATCCATTTCAGGATTTTTCAGGATTGTCAGGTAGTACATACCCAATACCATGTCCTGTGTAGGTGTGATAATAGGTTTACCTGTTGCAGGAGCTAAGATGTTGTTAGTTGCTAACATTAACATTCTTGCTTCTGTTTGAGCTTCGATTGATAAAGGTACGTGAACAGCCATCTGGTCACCGTCGAAGTCGGCGTTGAACGCTGTACATACTAACGGGTGAAGCTGAATTGCACGGCCTTCAACCAATTTCGGTTCGAATGCCTGAATACCTAATCTGTGAAGTGTCGGGGCACGGTTTAGTAAAACAGGGTGTCCGTCGATTACTTCTTCTAATATATCCCAAACGATTGCTTCGGAACGTTCAATTTTCTTTTTAGCTGATTTAATATTTTGAACATATCCGCGTTCAATCAATTTGTTTACAACAAACGGTTTGAATAATTCAATTGCCATTTCTTTCGGCAAACCGCATTGGTTCAATTTCAATGTAGGACCAACAACGATTACTGAACGACCTGAATAGTCAACACGTTTACCTAACAAGTTTTGACGGAAACGACCTTGTTTACCTTCAATAATGTTAGATAATGATTTCAACGCTCTGTTGTTAGGACCAACAACAGTTCTTCCGCGTCTGCCGTTATCGATAAGAGCATCAACAGCTTCTTGAAGCATACGTTTTTCGTTTCTTACGATAATTTCGGGAGCGCCCATTTCCAAAAGTCTTTGTAAACGATTGTTTCTGTTGATTACACGTCTGTACAAGTCGTTCAAGTCAGATGTTGCAAAACGTCCGCCGTCCAATTGTACCATCGGTCTCAAATCCGGAGGAGTTACAGGAAGTACATCCATAATCATCCAAGTCGGATCTGTTTCTGATGAAATCAAGCTGTCTAATAATCTTAGACGTTTGATTAATTTACTTTTCTTTTGAACTGAATTTACAGTACCTGCAAGTTCTGTTCTGATTTCTTCAGCAAGTTCTTTAACTTTAACTTCAGAAAGAAGTTCTTTTATAGCTTCTGCACCAATTCCTACTTTTAATTCGGAATCTTCGTTTTCAGCCATATAGTCTTCATATTCTTCTTCTGAAAGTAACTGTAATTTTTTGAATTGGCTTTCACCTGCATCAAGAACTACGTAGTTATTAAAATAGATAACTTGTTCCAAATCTTTTAAAGTCATATCAAGAAGTAAGCCAAGATATGATGGAATACCTTTCAAAAACCAAATGTGAGAAACAGGAGCTGCAAGTTTAATGTGTCCCATTCTTTCACGTCTTACTTTTGAATCGGTAACTTCAACACCGCATCGTTCGCAGATGATACCTTTGTGTCTTACTCTTTTATATTTACCGCAATAGCATTCCCAGTCTTTTGACGGTCCAAAAATTCTTTCGCAGAACAAACCATCACGTTCCGGTTTTAATGTACGGTAGTTAATAGTTTCCGGTTTGGTAACTTCACCGTGTGACCACTGTAAAATTCTATCAGGCGAAGCAATACCAATTTTTATATAGTCAAAATAATCTATGCTTGTTGACATTTTTTGTAATTCTCCTTTTTTTATCGGAAAGAGGAGAATTTCCTCTTTCCCTATGAATTATTATTATATATCTCCGAATGTAGTCGGTGTTTCAAAGAAATTGATGTTCAAAAGTTCTGAATCCATATCTGATAGAACTCTTCTTGGAGCTGATTTTCTCAAATCGTCCATATCTGTCATCAAATCTACTTCTACACCGTCTTTTTTCGCTACCGTAATATCCAAACCAATACTTTGTAATTCTCTTACAAGTACTTTGAATGATTCAGGGATACCCGGTCTTGGAATATTATCGCCTTTTACAATTGCTTCATAAGCTCTGTTACGTCCGTTAACATCATCAGATTTGATTGTTAACATTTCTTGAAGAGTATATGCAGCACCGTATGCTTCCAATGCCCAAACTTCCATCTCACCGAATCTTTGTCCGCCGAACTGTGCCTTACCACCCAACGGTTGTTGTGTAACAAGTGAGTATGGACCGGTAGATCTAGCGTGGATTTTGTCGTCTACAAGGTGGACAAGTTTAAGGATGTAAGATAAACCTACTGCAACAGGTTCGTCAAATTTTTCACCTGTTCTACCGTCGATAAGTCTTACTTTACCTGTCGGTTCAACCCAATCACAGCCTGAAGCTTTAATACCTTTAAGTAATTCTTCTTTTGTAGCTCTTTCTGATTGGTTGTCACCATATCTTTCATCGAAAGATGGAGTTTCATAGTAGTTTCCGCTTAAGTACGCAGCCAAACCAAGTAATAATTCATAAGTTTGACCAACGTTCATACGAGAAGGTACACCAAGCGGGTTCAACACGATATCAACAGGAGTTCCGTCAGGAAGGAAAGGCATATCTTCTTTTGGCAATATACGTGATACAATACCTTTGTTACCGTGACGTCCTGAAAGTTTATCACCGACTGATACTTTACGTTTTTGAGCGATGTAAACTCTGATTACTGTATTTGCTCCCGGTGGCAATTCGTCGCCTTTTTCTCTGTCAAATACTTTAACGTCGAGTACGCGACCGCCTTCACCGTGAGGAACTCTTAATGAGTTATCTTTTACATCTCTTGCTTTTTCAGCGAAGATTGCGCGTAAAAGTTTTTCTTCCGGCGGATGTTCAGATTCACCTTTCGGTGTAACTTTACCTACCAAGATATCGTCAGCGTAAACTCTTGCACCTATACGAACGATACCGCGTTCATCCAAGTGTCTCAAAGCATCTTCCGAAACGTTAGGGATTTCACGGGTAATTTCTTCAGGTCCGAGTTTAGTTTGACGTGCGTCTATTTCTAATTTTTCAATGTGAACTGATGTGAAGATATCATCGTGAACGCATCTTTCTGAAAGTAAGATAGCATCCTCGTAGTTATAACCTTCCCAAGGCATATACGCAACGATTACGTTTTTACCTAATGAAAGTTCACCGCAGTTTGTAGAAGCACCATCAGCGATTACGTCGCCTTCTTTAACCTTATCGCCTTCGTGTACCAAAGGTTTTTGGTTAATACAAGTATCCTGGTTACTTCTTACATATTTCATTAATGTATGAACGTGCGGTTTATTGTTGATATCGCGGATGATAATTTCTTCACCAACTACTCTTTCAACAACACCGTCGCAATCAGATACGATTACCATACCTGAGTCTTTTGCTGCACGTTTTTCCATACCTGTTCCGACTACAGGTCTTTGAGTAATCAAAAGAGGTACTGATTGACGTTGCATGTTTGAACCCATAAGTGCACGGTTCGCGTCATCGTGTTCAATGAACGGAATTAATGATGTCGCAACAGAGATGATTTGGATTGGAGAAACCCCAACGAAGTCAACTCTTTTTGATTCGCCCATAATGAATTCTGATCTGTAACGAACAGGAACATATTCATCTTTGATAGTTTTATCAGGGTTCAATTGAATATCAGCAGGAGCGCAACGGAAATCTTCGTCTTCGTCTGCTGTCATATAAACAACTTCGTCTGTAACTTTACCGTCTTTTACTACAAAGAACGGAGCTTCAACGAAACCGTAATCATTAACTTTTGCGTGAGTAGCCAATGAACCTATCAAACCTGCGTTCGGACCTTCAGGAGTTTCAATAGGACAAATACGTCCGTAGTGTGAAGGGTGAATGTCACGAACTGCGAAACCTGCACGTTCTCTCATCAAACCGCCAGGTCCAAGAGCTGAAATACGTCTTTTGTGAGTTAATTCAGCCAATGGGTTAATTTGGTCCATGAACTGTGATAATTGTGAAGAACCGAAGAATTCTTTCAATGAAGCAACTAACGGTTTAGTGTTCAACAAGTTCAACGGAGTTAATGTTTCAGAATCTTGTAAAGTCATTCTTTCTTTAACGATTCTTTCGATTCTTGAAAGACCAACTCTGAATTGGTTCTGTAACAATTCGCCGACTGAACGAATTCTTCTGTTTCCTAAGTGGTCGATATCGTCAACTGTTCCTTCGTCGTATGTTAAATTGATTAAGTATTCGATTGATGCAACGATATCTTGAACTGTTAATGTTCTTTGGTTTTTAGGAATGTTCAAGTTTAATTTTTTATTTAATTTATAACGACCTACACGACCGATATCGTATTTCTTTTCATCAAAGAAACGAGCTTCCAATATTGAACGTCCGCCCGCAGCTGATGCAGGATCGCCAGGTCTTAATTTTTTATAAACTTCGATTAAAGCGTCATCAGTAGTTTCAGCTGTATCTTTATCCAATGTTTTCTTCAAGAAATCAAAGTGAGTGAATAAAGATTCCATTTCAGAAACTGTGATACCCATAGCTTTCAATAAAGTTGTAGCTAAGATTTTTCTGTTTTTGTCGATTTTAACGTAAATAATATCGTTAGAATCTGTTTCGATTTTCAACCATGCACCGCGATTAGGGATCATAGTTGCGTTGTATAAACGTTTACCTGCAGGTGAAATTTCGCGTTTGAAATAAACACCCGGTGAACGAACGATTTGAGAAACGATTACACGTTCCGCACCGTTAACAATGAAAGTACCTTTGTCTGTCATTGTCGGAATATCGCCGATGTAAACTTCTTGTTCTTTGATTTCACCGCTGTCACGGTTAACCAATCTTACCATTACGCGTAATTGTTTTGCGTAAGTAGCATCATGGATTCTTGCTTCTTCAATTGTATACTTTGCGTTGTCGAAAGTATAGTTTGGTAAGAAGTGTAATTCTAATCTGCCTGTATAGTCTTTAATAGGAGAGAAAGAAAGTAATTCTTCTTTCAAACCTTCTTTTAAGAACCATTCAAACGATTTTTTCTGCACTTCAATAAGGTCCGGTAAATCATCCAAACGAGTATGAGGAATACCCATTGGTGTTACTCTTTCTGCATATTTTGTGTTAGACATTAATTCACCTCGTCTATGTGTACGTACTAAAAAATATTTTTAAAGTCCTTGCGGACGTAGTCCTAACTTAAGGCTGTAAACCTTTCATTCTACTGCGTTTCAGTAGGAATGAACTTGGGTGAAAAATCTAATTTTAGGCATAGTACACCTAACTTAAATTTAACATGTTCTTAAATCATAATACATCAAGATATTTCGTCAAGAAAATTGTTAAATTTTTGTTACAAACAATTTTTGCAGAGTGAAAAGTTTTGATATGACAGCGTTAGAGTGTCAAGACTATACATATTATATATTCATAATATGATATTAATTGGAAAAGAGGAATTTATGAAAAAAATAATATTTTTATTGTGTATCTTGATACTGGGAAAAACTGTATTGGCAGCGGATTTGCCCGAAACTGTCGTTAAAGAAAATACTCCGGCTTCCGTTGTGCTTACAGGTAATCTTGTTTTTGATTGGCTTGATATTACTCAATCGGGCAGAGATGCGGTTATTGAAAAATATAAAACACAATTATTTAGTGATGAAACAGTATATAAATATAATAAAAAAGAGTTTAGAAGTGAGTATAAAGATTTTCTTAAAGATGCAGATTTTAAAAGACATTATATGCTTGTGTCAAATAACGTAACCGAAACTGATAAAGAAAATCTTTGCGGATTTTATAAAGGAAAGCTTTTAATAAGTTATGCGGTTCAATATAAAAATAATTTGAGAACGGTTTATTATTATGATGCGTTGGGTAAACTCAGATATATTGATAAATTTTCCGAAAACTATCCGAATTTCCCTTATATGTCAAAACAATACCGCTCAAATGGGACTTTGGTCAGCGCGATTTATATAATGTCTAAAGATATGCAGTATATGTATAATTCTGACGGTTCGTTTAAGGGTGCTTGGTACAAAGACAAAATGTATGATTCTCATGCAAAGCAGGTTTTGACAAGAAGTAACTGGTAAATTATTCGCCAACATTGTAGTCTTCATATATAAATTTGTCGTTGCCTGCAAGAATATTTTTTAATGTTTCTAAGCCTTCGTACGGTTGTGCAGATGGTATAATTTGTGTTTTGTTAATTAGGAGACGTGAAGCATCTTGACCGAATCTATTGGGAGCTTTAGGACCATTAACATCGAAATAAATCAGTGCACAAAAATATGAATTGTAGTCAACCATTACAGGCTGATTATTTTCATCAAAAACAGGGTTGCCCTGCTCATCATGCTTTTGGGTATGGACATGTGTATAACAGTCTGGAATATTGCTTTGATAAATATATAACATTGATCCGTTATTCAATACAATCGCAGGATAACCCGGGTTTACATCGACTGCTTTCCCTGTACCACCCTCATATCTTTTTGAATACTTTATCTTGTGGTATAAATCTTTACATGCATTTCTATCTTTACATACTTTAGCCCCGTTAAAATATTTAGAAAAAGCAACTGCACTTTCGTAGCTTGTATTGTTAGGGTTAAATACTGTTGAATAGTCGATATCTCCGTCAAATTCAGCCTGAGACAAACGCAGGGCGTTACTTACATCTGCATAAAGTTTTCTAATCCCGACAGCAAGCTCTTTTTCCTTATGTTTTTGCATTAACGACGGCATAGTAACAGCTGCTACAACTCCGATAATTCCTAATGTGATAAGTACTTCCGCTAATGTAAAAGCTTTTTTCATAAATTTCTCCATATAATAATATATTATTATTTTTATAATAACATATTATAATTTAATTATCAATATAATATTGCTAACATATTATGTATGTTAGATGAGGAATTTCTTACCGAATTTGGTTTTAAAATAAAAATATACAGGCAAAAACGCGGGCTTACACAGGCACAGCTCGGAGAAATTGTTGATATCTCAGAGCATAGAATTAGCGAAATTGAGCGTGGAAAATGTAACCTTACTTTAAAAAGTGTTAATAAATTATCTAACGCACTTGATATTTTACCTGTAAAATTATTTCGATTTGATGACTAAGGTTTTACTATTGACAATATATATTTGTCATTAAAATATTTGTTTGCAACTTCTATGATATCACTTTCGGTTACGCTGTTAATGAGTTTTGCGTATTCATTGTCAAAATTATATCCTCTGCCGGATGCTTCAAACCAGCCGATTGTAGTGGCTTTATCAAGATTTGTTTCCTGACCGATTATGTAATGTCCGAGAAGTTTGTCTTTAGCTTCCTGAAGTTCTTTAGAACCTACAAATTCTGTTTTTAGTCTGAATACTTCTTCTTGCATTCTTTTTATTGCATAGTCAAGGTTTTCGGGATTTGTTCCGATGTAGGTTATGAATGCGCCTTTTAGGACATTAGGCGAATATTGAGAACCTAATTGGTAAGCAAGTCCGTCACAGTCGCGGAGATTTTTGAAAAGTCTTGAGCTCATTCCTGTTCCTAGAAGGGAATCTATAACCTGTAATGTCGCATAATCTTTACGGTTTAAAACTCCCGATGTCTGCCAGCCCATTATAATCCAATCTGTTTTAAGGTCTTTTACCTGAGTGGTAATTTTTTTGCCTGCTGTTAATGATGGGATTGAATGCTTTGAATAGTCAAACTTTTCACCTTTTTTACCGTTAAATATTTTTGTAAATTCGTTAAGTGTTTTTTCTTTGTTAACATTGCCGTTGATTGAGATTACAATATTTTGCGGATAAAAAGCTTTGTCATAATAGTTTTTTATATCTGCTTTTGTAATTTTCGGCAGTGATTTTTCAAGAACACTGTTTGAAATTGAATATGGTGTATTTTCAAATATAAGTGTTTTGTAACTGTCTATCGCAATATTTAAAGGTATATCTTTGCTTTTTTTGATTGCGTTTAGTTTGTCGTTTTTAGTTTTTTCGATTTCGTAATCATCAAGTGATGCGTTATTTATAATCTCGTTTATCAGTTCAAGAGTTTTGTCGAATTCGTTTTTGGTTGTAAGCACCGATATTGAGAATTTGTCAGTGCTTGCCGACGGTACAATTTTAATACCGTTATCTTCCAGAGCTTTTGCAAATTCTGCTGATGAATATTTATTTGTGCCTTTTGTCATTACTGATGCTGTCATTTGAGCAGTACCCGGAATGTTTTCCGTAAATTCTCCGCCTTTTGAGAAAATGGATATAGCAACAATATCATTAACAGCGTTTGGAGTTAATAACAGTGTAGCGCCGTTTGAAAGCTCATATTTTTGAGTTGTTTTGTTTTCGCTTACAAATTTTGCGGGCGCCGGAGTTGTGTTTGAAATTTTTACTTCTTTTGAGCATTCGGGCAAAAGTATTGATACTGCGCTTTTTTCAACTCCGAGATATTTGTTTGCGGCGCGTTTTACGTCATCTGATGTTACTTTTTTTATGTTGTCAATGTAATTCTCGTAGAATTTTGTATCATCTGTTGTTACGACAGTGTAGCCGATTTCACCAGCAATGCTTGAGATAGATTCTCTTTCATAGTATGTATTTCTTTCTATTATGTTTTTTGCAAGGCGTAATTGTTCGGGAGTTACACCATTTTTTTGAATGTTATTTATTTCTTCAAAGATTGCATCTTGAAGTTTTGATCCTTTTTCAGGTGTGAAGTTTGCGGAAATATAGAAAATTCCGTCGTCTTTAAAGCCTGTGTTAACAGCTGAAATTGAATTTGCAAGCTGTTTGTTTTCTTTAATGTTTCTGTAAAAAACTGATGAGCGTCCGTCGCCAAGGATTGTTGAGAGAACATCAAGGGCGTATGAGTCTTTATCATCTATTTTTGTACCTCTAAAGCCTACAAGCATATAGCCTGATTGAATATCAGCATAAGCTGTGGTTTTAGCTTGTGAGGTAAGAATTTTTTCTTGCGGATAAATATTTTTTACAGGTTTTTTGTATTCTGCATTAAAATCTTTTTTAACCTTTTCAATAACCGATGCGCTGTCAACATCGCCGACGATTATCGTAACCATATTGGATGGATTGTAGAATTGATTGTAATATTCAAGGATTTTATCACGGTGAATTGTGCTTATGATATCAGCAGTACCGATAACTTTTCTTTTATAAGGGTGATTTGTATAAAGCATTTTTACAAGATTATCGTAAACAAGAGTTTGCGGTGAATTTGCATCTTTCATAATTTCTTCGATTACGACTTTTCTTTCTTTTTCAAGCTCTTTGCGCGGGATTAAAGGATGAAGAAGCATGTCGGCATGCATTTCAAGTGCCAGATCAAAATCTTTTGAGGGAATTGTTACATAATAATGAGTAAAATCTTTGCTTGTTGCGGCATTAGTCAATGCGCCTTTTGTTTCTAAGATTTTGTCAAATTCTCCCGGGGCATGGTTTGTTGAACCTTTAAAGAATAAGTGTTCCAAAAAATGAGAAACGCCGTTATTTTCGTCGTTTTCATTAATTGAACCTGTTTTAATCCAGGTATCAATTGTGACTATCGGATTTGTTTTAACCTCTTGGATTATAACTGTCTGTCCGTTGTCAAGTTTGTAGACATTAAAATCTGCGGCATTTACTATTATACCGAAAAATATTGATATTATAAGAATTGCAAATTTTTTCATTATATCCCTCTCTTTAATATTTATAATGATACAATAAAATTTTTAAATCGGAAAAGTGTTTACTTTTTAATAAGTTTTTTCAAAAACGGAAAAGCAATTGCAAGAGAAGCAAGACCCAAGAACACAAATACTGATGTCGGGGTTTTCTTTTCGTTTAATTTTTTAGCTTTTTTCTTACCTTCATAAATATCTTTGTTAATCATTTGAAAGTCACGTGTTGCCTTAGCGTCGGAATACAAAACAGGCTTGTAAAACTTGTCGGGCGGCACTACGACGCCGACATTAAAACCTGTATTTTTCATATGTTGATTTACACTAACACTTTCCATAATTCCTATAAAACAAAACAAGGTCTAAAATTGCCTTTTATATATAGTTATATTAAGCTTGACAAATTTCTTTTATTTCATAAAATGAGAATGATTACTGATTTATGAACTATTCAAAACAAAGAGATATAATACTTGAAACTTTAAAAGAAAATGTTGTCCACCCGACAGCAGAGTATTTGTACGGGATTTTAAAAGAGAAAGAAACCGGTATCAGTCTTGCAACTTTATATAGAAACTTAAATCAGCTTGCAGATAAAGGTATAATAAAAAAAATAGACGGACTTGAAACTTCATCACATTTTGATCATAATACACATGAGCATTATCATTTTATATGTGATGAATGCAGAAAAGTTTTTGATGTTCCTGTAGAAGTTGCTCCGAATTTGGTGCAAAGAACAGAGCAGGAAACAGGCTTTACGGTAAAAGGATATGATATTGCAATTCACGGGATTTGCAATGAATGTAAGAAAGGAAAATGATTATGGAAAAATACATTTGTACAGTATGTCAGTATGTTTATGACCCTGAAGAAAATGACGGTGTAAAATTTGAAGATTTACCGGATGATTACACTTGTCCGCTTTGCAACGTAGGCAAAGATATGTTTGAAAAGGAATAAATATGACTGATTCTAAAGAAAAACATTTATGGGAATGTTCAGTGTGCGGATGTTTGATTGAAGATATAGAAGCTCCGTATATTTGCCCTTTATGTGAAAATGAAAATGTTTTTTTTATAAAACAGGAGAAAGAGGAAAAAATGAAATTCCAAGAGATTAAAAATAATATTTTCTATTGCGGTTTGAACGATTACGGCAGAAAAATTTTTGATGAATTAATTCCGCTTGAACATGGTACAAGTTATAATTCATACCTTGTTAAAGGTTCTGAAAAAACTGCAATCATTGATACTATGTATCCGCCGATGACCGAAAAATATTTGAAAAATTTGGCTGATAACAATGTTGAAAATGTAGATTATATCGTGGCAAACCATGGTGAACAAGACCATTCGGGCTCAATTCCCGCATTATTGGAAAAATATCCGAATGCTGTTGTTTTGACAAATTCTAAAGTTGCAGAAAACATTAAGTCAATGCTTCTTGTTCCCGAAGAAAAAATCAGAGTAATTGCTGATGGTGAAGAAGTTTCACTCGGCGATAAAACTTTGAAATTTATCTTAGCTCCGGGAGTTCATTGGCCTGATACAATGTTCACATATATCAAAGAAGATAATGTGATTTGTACATGTGACTTTTTAGGTGCGCATTATACTTTTGATGATGTTTTTGCAGTTGAGTGCAAAGAATTGGAACTCAGTGCAAAACGTTATTATGCAGAAATTATGATGCCTTTTAGAATGTTGTCTAAAAAATATACGCAAATGATTAAAGATATGAATGTTGATATGATTTTGCCAAGCCATGGACCTGTTCACAACATACCTGACTATATTTTAGACTTGTATACGGACTGGACATCAGATGCTCCGAAAAATCTTGTTGTAATGCCTTATGTTTCTATGTATCAAAGTACAACAGAAATGATTGATTATTTGAGCGAAAAACTTGAAGCAAAAGGTATTAAAACATTCAAATTTGATATAGTAGATGATGATTTAGGCGATTTGGCAATGTCATTAGTTGATGCTGCGACAATTGTCTTGGGTACTTCAATGGTTCTTGCAGGACCTCATCCCGCATCGGTTAATGTTGCTTATCTTGCATCAGTTTTAAGACCGAAAGCGAAATTTGCTTCTCTTGTCGGCTCTTATGGCTGGGGCGGAAAATTATTTGACTTAATTGCTCAATTGCTTGCTCCGCTGAAGCTTGATTTGGTTGAACCTTTACAGGTTAAGGGTAAACCTAAAGAGGATGATTTCAAAAAACTTGATGAAATGGCTGAAAGTATTTTTGAAAAACACAAATCAATCGGTCTTGTATAAGACCGATTTTTTTATTAAAAATTGTAAACTAACAAATATATTTAGGCAATTCTTAGCATTTACGGTGCTTAAATATTTGGCAGGGAAAAATGAAAATAAACGGCATCAGTCAAAATTTAATAAATTATAATTATCAAAACTCACAGGTTTCGAACCCTGTTTATGAGAATAATATTCAAACATCTATTTACAAACAAAAAGGGGTGACACTTCCGTTTGGCGCGAGATTTAAACCGTTAAATTTATGCGAAGAGAACTGTGTCGGAATGCTTAGGAAAATCAAAGACGGCACTCATCAAAGATTTTTGCAAAACGATGTTAACGAGATAATGACATCGTTGAGAAAAGAAAAAGATCCTAAAGAAATGGAACGTTTTTTAGGTAATCTTATAGATGCGCTTCAAGATACAGAATGCGATAAACACTCTTTTAAACGTCTTATTAAATTGATTGCGGGTAAGTCGGAGGATGATAAGTATACGATTTTAGCGTTTGCTGACCATGAACTTCAAAATGCCGTAGAACCACTTAAAGCTTTTGTTGAGCTTCCGGCAGATAAAAGAGAAAGGCTTATGCCGTTTCTGGAAAGAATTCATCTTGACCAATCATCAGAAGATACTACAGCGGCCTTGTATGATACTTTCAGAACATTGGTATATGCTGAAGAAGATATGTCTAAGTTAAGCGGTGATGCCTTGAATAAGTATAAGATAGATACTTGTAGAACGCTTAGAGATAGTGTCGGATATTTTGAAAATCGGGCAGATGAAAATTCTGTTTCAATAGCAAAAGATATTTATCATTATTTTGTAGATAATATGGTGTAGTATGGATAAAGGTGATTTCTTAGGAACAGCACAAGTCGCAGGCGGAACATATATAGGTTATCAAGGACTTAAACATGGTTTGCCGAGAGCATTAGGTGTTCGTATAGAATATCATACAACAAGTAATAGAAATGCAAAGTTAATTAAGGACACCGGTAATGTTTTAGATCCACGCTTAGGAGGCAGAAACGGTTGGGGACAAAAAATAACCAGTAACCGTTGTATTAATAATTCCCGCAATTATGTTCATATAACAGGATTTCATAAAGACTCTAAATTGTTTACTTATCCTCGTTTTAAAAAGTTGAAGGTTTTTGAACCTTTTGTAAGAACAATTGGACGTAAAACACAGTCTTTTATGTATCAAATTGTGGGGAATGGAAATTTTGATAAAGTGGTAAGGGTTCGCAGAAGTTCTGATTCATTTTTTAAAAAAGCAAAAATCCTTTTACGAGAATTTATCAATGTAAAATTAAATAATAAGACTAAGTGTTTCTGTATTCCGGGTATTGATTCTTATTTTAACAAAGAATTTATAACGGATCTTGATGATCCTTTGGCTTTGAAATCTTCAAAACCTTTAAAGGTTTATAATAACAGATTTAGTGCAATGATTGGCGGATTTAAAAAGTTTGGGTTAAAAGGTATAAAAGAAAATAAATGTAGGGCTCTGACAGGTGCCGGGCTTCTGATTACAAGCGGAATTGCAGGATATAAACTGATAAATAAAGGCATAAAAAATATTAGTGTATAATTAAAAAGCCCCAAAAGGGGCTTTTAATTATGCTTTAGCAAAACTTTCGGAACTTTTTGATTTTATTTCTTCTTGAATTTTTGAAATAAATTCATCAACATTTAATGTTCCGACCTGTCCGATACCGCGTGCACGAACTGCAACAGAGTTTGCTTCGATTTCCTTATCGCCGATTACGCAGACATAAGGAATTTTCTTATCCTGCAAGCTTTCTCTGATTTTATAATTCATAGATTCTGAACGGTCATCAAGTGTGACACGAATTCCTGCTTCACGCATTTTTTTGTAAACCTGTTCTGCAAAATCGATATGCTTTTCATTGCTGATAGGAACAATGTTTACCTGAGTTGGAGCAAGCCAAGTCGGGAATGCGCCTGCGTAATGTTCGATTAAAATACCGTGGAAACGTTCCATTGAACCGAATACTACACGGTGAAGCATTAGAGGAGTTTTCAACTGACCGTCTTTATCCTGATATTTGATATCAAATCTGGCAGGTAAGTTAAAGTCAAGTTGAATTGTAGCACACTGCCAAGTTCTGCCGATTGCGTCTTTAATTTTAAAGTCGATTTTCGGTCCGTAGAATGCGCCGTCGCCTTCGTTGATTTCGTATTTCATACCACGGCGTTCCATTGCTTCTTTCAAACCTGCTTCAGCCTTATCCCAGTTTTCGATTTCGCCTACAAAGCTTTCGGGACGGGTTGAAAGTTCAACTTCAAATTCCATGTTAAAGATTTTCATTGTGTCTGCAACAAAGTCAATAACACCGTTGATTTCATCTACCAATTGCTCAGGTGTACAGAAAATGTGCGCATCGTCTTGAGTAAAGCCTTGAACACGTGTTAAGCCTGACAATGCTCCTGATTTTTCTTTTCTGTAAACAGTCCCGAGTTCTGCCATTCTTAAAGGCAATGAACGGTAAGAATATCTGTTAGCCTGATAAATCAAAATATGGAACGGACAGTTCATCGGTTTTACTACAAATTGGTCTTCAGATTCGTCATCTTTTTGGATAAAGAACATGTTTTCTTTGTAGTGATCCATGTGACCTGAGATTTCCCACAACTTAGATTTAGCGATTTGCGGAGTGTGAACGATTACGTAACCGCGTTTTCTGTGTTCTTCTCTCCAGTAGTTTTCGATTTGTTCACGTACTACACCGAGATTCGGATGCCACAATACCAAGCCGCCGCCCATTTCTTCTCTTGTAGAGAACAAATCAAGTTTAGCTCCGAGCTTCCTGTGGTCGCGTTTTTCAGCTTCTTCCATCAGGTGAAGGTAATCTGCCAAATCTTCTTTTGTCCAGAATGCTGTTGCATAAATTCTTTGAAGCATTTTGTTTTTAGCGTTGCCTCTCCAGTAAGCACCTGCAACTTTTAAAAGTTTGAATGCATTTGCTTTGATATATGAAGTGTTTGGAAGGTGAGGACCTGCGCAAAGATCGTTAAATAATGCATTTCCGTCTTTGTCTTTTGTTATATACAAAGTCGGGTTGTCATTTTTGTGTTCTTCCAATAATTCTGCTTTGTAAATTTCGCCTTGTTCTTTAAATTCAGCGATTTGTTTTTCTACGTCAGGAATTACGTATTTTTCAAATGAAAGATTTTGTTTAACAATATTTTTCATTTCTTCTTCGATTTTTGTAAGGTCATCTTCTGTGAAGGCATGCCCGTCCGTTAAATCAAAATCGTAATAAAAACCGTTTTCAATAGATGGTCCTATAGCTAACTTTGCTGACGGAAACAGCTTTTGAACGGCTTGTGCCATAACGTGTGATGTTGAGTGCCTTAAGATACTCAAAGTTTCTTGATTCTTTTCCATTTTCATCCTTTCCATTTCAATCGAAAACCCTCGAAAGAAATACTATCGGGGTGGATCCCCCATACTACAGGAATATTTTAGCACAAAAATGTATTACTTTTACAATTGTAAGCATTCCCAATAATTTTTTTTAGGGTTTGTCGGACATACATTTTGAACCGCATAGTAGGTATTTCCTGCTCCTGCAGGATCAAGTACGATGCTTGTAAAATAAAGGCTTGTTCCTGATGGCGCAATCGGAATAACTTTGTTATCGATTATAGTAAAAAAGAATATATCATAACCTATACGGTTTGGTTTGCTTCCGGCGCCGTTTGTGTCAAGTATAATTATAAATTGATTTTTAACATCACCGTTGTTATAAATTGTAAAAGTTAACCCGTCGTTTAATTGTATAGAACCTCTATATAGTCCTTGTCTGTGTATTGGAGAACCGTCATATCTCAGCATTGATAAATTATAATAGTCAGATGCTGTAGAATTAAGTTTTCCATTAACAGGGGTTATGCTGCCATAGCTTTTTATGCCATTTGGAAAACTATCTATAAAAGGAGCAGTATTTTCTTTTTTATTATACCATTCAGGTGCAGAAATAAAATCTTTAATGTTATTATTGTTTAACCCTGAATAAACAAGATAAGCATTTTGTAATGTAGAATATCCTTTTTTAAATTTTGATTCAAGAACTTTTCTTTTGTGATTATTAATTAAAGTCGGCAGTGTTAATGCCGCAACAACACCAATAATCCCTATGGTAATTAATACCTCTGCTAATGTAAAACCATCGGGGGGGGGGCGTTCCAAGCTCTTTTCATAATTTTCTCTCCTTTGTCATAATCTTAACATATTTTACTAAATTTTGCAACGTAACAAAAAGTTACAGAAATTTTGGTGTATACGGATTGTTTGTTGTAGAATATTCCTTATAAAGAAAGTAAAGTTACTGGCAAAAATATAAAAAATCTTATAATAATCGTCGGAAAGGGTAAAGAATGAATACAGCTGTATTAGTGGGAAGAGTAGGCAGAGATGCTGAAATCAGATATTTTGAATCAGGTAAAGTTAGAGCTAATTTTTCTATCGCCGTTAACAGATGGGACAGCAAAACAAAATCTGAAGTTACTGATTGGTTCAATATTGATGTATGGGATAAACTTGCAGAATTTGCGGGAGAATATGTGAAAAAAGGTGTTCAGCTTGTTGTTGATGGTAGAATTGCTCAAAACAAATGGACTGATAAAGCTACAGGCAATGAAAGAGAAAACTTCCTTGTTGTTGCAACAAGTATCAGATTGCTTGGCTCAAAAAGAGATTTAGAACAGATATGATAATTAATTCAAATATAGTCGGGATTATTGCAGATGATTTAACAGGTGCAAATGATACTGCACTACAGTTCCATTTAAAGGGAGCAAATACTCAGATTTTATTGTCTGATGAGATTGAACCTTTGAATGTAAAAGGAACTCAAACTTGGGCAATTGCAACAGAAAGCAGAAATGTCGAACCAGAAATTGCTTATGAAAAAGTTGCAAAAACAGCTAAAATGTTTGCCGAAAAATTAAATCCCGATTTTGTTTATAAAAAAATTGATTCAACTATCAGGGGAAATATTGCACCTGAGGTTATGGCAATTATTTCGGAATTTGAATTTGATGCATCAGTTATTGTTCCTGCATTTCCTGCAGAGATGAGAACGACAGTCGGCGGTTATCATCTTTTGCGCGGTGTGCCTATTGAACGTACGGAAATGGCGCGGGATCCGCATTCGCCTATTTTGGAATCTCATGTCCCTACATTGTTGAAATCTCAGTTAGCACCCGAATATCAGGATTTTGTCGGACATATTGAATTAAAAACTGTTATGAAAGGTGCAGGTCCTGTTTTACAAAGGATTAATGAACTTGTTAATGACGGTAAAAAGCTTATTGTTGTTGATGCTGTGTCTACTGTTGATGTGGAACAGATTGCATTAGCTATCAAAAAATCGGAAAATAAAATCTTGCCGACGGGGACTGCTGCTTTTGCTCAGGCATTGAGTGAATTTTGGTTTACTGATTTAGAGTGCGAACATATTATAAAAACTTTTCCGAGATTGCCAAAATTTATTGTGTCGGGCAGTGCAACTCAAATAACAGCAAATCAAATTGAAAAACTTGAAAACAGTGACGAGTACGATAATGTTTTGACAATAAGTTTTGATTTGAAAACTGTTCTCGGCGGTGTGACAGATGAACTTGTTGACAGAATTGTTTCAAATTTGAATTTTGATAATACGGTTGTAGTTCATACATCTAAGTTAATCAAAGATTTTGACGGTTTCTCGGATGACAGTTTGAATGCAGAACTTACAAAGGCAAATCTGGCATCTGTTATTACCGATTTTCTTGCGGACTTAACAAGACGTGTTCTGGACAAGAAAGAAGCAATTTTGATTACTCTCGGCGGTGAAACTTCTTATAAATGTTGTAGTGCAATCGGTGCATGCCAGCTTCAATTAATTGATGAAGTTGCGCCTGCAATTGCTTTGTCGCTTGACCATAATGCACAATGGATTGTTACAAAATCAGGAAATTTGGGCGGAGCAAATACTTTAATTGATATTTTGAAGTATTTTGATTCTCATGGCGGATTGGTAAATGAATAAAATTGCGATTACAACGGGTGATCCTAACGGGATTGGCGCGGAGATTACAATTAAGGCTTTGAATAAGCTTAACCCCGAAAATATTGTTTTGATTTCAAACAAACGGGTTTTGGATTTTTACGGTAAGCTTAATAAGGATTATGAGATAATTGAAATTCCTTATGTGTCTGAAATTGAGCCGGGGAAAATTACAAAAGAAGCAGGTGAGTTTTCATTTCAGTCCGTAAAAAAAGCTTGTGAAATCGGAGCAAAGGCTATTGTTACCGCACCTGTTGCTAAAAATGCTCTTTATATGGCGGGACATAAATTCAATGGTCAGACCGAAATTTTACAGAAATATCTGGCTCATGACGGTCAGCTTGCGGAAATGCTTTTTGTTGCGGGAGATTTTAGAGTTCTGATTTTAACACGTCATGTAGCATTGAAAGAAATTAATCTGTCACGTGAAATGGTTGTTGAAAAAGTTTCTAATTTGAAAGACTTTTTTGTTTCGCATATCGGTATAAATGACCCGAAATTTGCATTATGTGCGTTTAATCCGCATGCGGGCGAGGACGGAATTTTGGGCAGAGAGGAAATTGAAATTTTACAGCCTGCGGTTGATGAATTGCGCGCTAGAGGGATAAATATTACAAATCCGCTGCCTGCGGATACTTTGTTTGTAAAAGCATTGAATTATGATTGCTGTATTGCAAATTATCACGATCAGGGGTTAATTCCGATTAAAACAGTCGCAGGGGATAAAACGGTTAATATGACAATCGGTTTGGATATAATAAGAACTTCCCCCGGGCATGGAACAGCCTTTGATATTGCGGGAAAAAATATTGCGGATGAAACTGGCATGATAGAAGCTATAAAGGCTGTATTATAAAAAAAGACCTCTTATGAGGTCTTTTTTTATGCTGTTTGTTTCTTATCATTCCAGAAGTCTATCAACATTGAACAGAAGAATATACTTGAGTATGTTCCGATTGCAATACCGAGTATCATACAAAGTACAAAATCTCTTGTTGTTACACCGCCCCACAAATATAAGGCAAGCAATGTAATCAATGTTGTTAATGATGTATTGATACTTCTTGTTAATGTTTGATTTACCGAAGCATCAACAATTTCACCAAATGACATTTTCTTAGAGTAGTAACGCAAGTTTTCTCTGATTCTGTCAAATACAACGATTGTATCGTGAACAGAGAAGCCTATTACAGTCAAAATTGCCGTAATAAACAGCCCGTCGATTTGTACGTTATAAACAAGTCCCAAAATTGAGAATACACCGACAACAAACACAACATCGTGGAATATACCCAAAATTGCTGCCAGCGCATAGTCAAATCTAAATCTGAATGAAAGATATGCAATAATTCCTAAAAACGCAAGTGTAATTGCGATTAATGAATTTTTGAACAATTCTTTACCCATTGTAGGACCAACAGAACTTACCGAAATTAATTCAGGGTTAGTGTAGTTTCTTGTCAAACATTCAGTGATTTTTTCAGCATCATTAGAACTTTCATCAATGAATTTTGTTCTGATAGAAATTATTGAATTAATATTTGATTTAGTGTTTTCCTGCTGTGTATTGTTAACGTTAAGGATTTGGATGTAAGGGTTTTCAACACCGATACTTTCCAAAGCGTCACGTGTTTTTGTAACGTCGCTGTTTTCAAGTTTTTGTTCCAAACCGTATTGTAAAATTGTACCGCCTGTGTAGTCGATACCGACTTTTAAAGGTGAGTGGTTAGAGTAAGTCACTGCGGAATAAATCATTGCAATGATACCCGGAATTAAAAGAATTGCTGATAATGCCATCCAAACCCATCTGAATTTCACTACGTGAACTGTATTTTTTCTTCCTGTATTTATCATCATATTTTGTTCTCCTAGTCCAGTATTCCAAAACGAGCTTTTTCACGTTTTGTTTCTGTAGCTTCATAACTTTGTCCGATTTCGTCTTTTTTAAGTCCGAACAGTGCAGGATGTTTAAGTTCACCTGTACCGAATATCAAGTGCATGAAGTTTTTAGTAACAGTAATTGCTGTAAACATTGAAACCATAACACCGATTGCAAGTGTTAAAGCAAAACCTTTTACAACGCTTGTACCTAAAAGGTAAAGGATTGTACAGGTTATGATTGTTGTCATGTTTGAGTCGAAAATACTTGTGAAAGCTCTGTCAAAACCTGAATTAATAGCGGTAAACAGGTTTCTGCCCGCTCTTAATTCTTCTTTTGTTCTTTCAAAAATAAGGATGTTAGCATCAACTGCCATACCGATTGAAAGAATAAAGCCCGCAATACCTGCAAGAGTTAAGGTTACAGGGATTGTTTTGAATAATGCAAACAGGATTAAGCTGTAAATAACCAATGCAATGTCTGCGATTACACCCGGAACGTGGTAGAACAAAATCATAAATATCATTACAGCAGAAAGTCCGATGATACCTGCTTTTTGAGATTTTGCGATACTGTCTGCGCCAAGTGTAGGCCCAACTGTATTTTCTTCAACTATTTTTGCAGGAACAGGCAATGCGCCCGCGTTTAGAAGATTAACCATTCTTTCTGCTTCTTCGTAAGCAAATCCGCTGTCACCGCCCGAGATTTGAGCTTTACCGCCGTAGATTGCTTCGTTTACGCGCGGAGCTGATTGAAGTTCGCCGTCAAAGAAAATTGCCATTTGCTGACCGACTAAAGCTTTTGTAAGGTCTGCGAATTTTTTAGCTCCTTCTGCGTTAAATTCCAATGATACAACCCATTGACCTGTAGCATCTGTGCTTAAAATTGATTTAGCAAGGTCTTGACCTGTCAAGCCTGTTGATACCCAAATCGGTGAGCCGTCAGCAGCTTTACCTTCTTTTTTAAATTCTAATTGAGCAGTTTCGCCGATAAAAGCTTTTGCTTCTTTTAAGTCGGTAACGTTTGGTATTTCCACCATTAATCTTTTGTCGCCAACCTGTTGAACAACTGTTTCAGCAACACCGAGTTTGTTAACACGCTGTTCGATTGCGAATTGAAGTCTGCTCATAACTTCAGGTGTAATTTTTGCAATGCTTTCAGTGGTTTCGGCTTCAAGAAGCAATCTTGAACCGCCGACCAAATCAAGCCCTAATTTTGTTGGTTTAACGAAGATAAGGATTGATGATACAATCACTACCGCCACGATAAACCAAAACATTAAAATTTTGTTCTTCATTCTTTTTACCCTTTTTTATATATTCTTTTGTTATTTTGTCAATATTGGTCAGTCACTCACTTACGTTCGTTCCCGTTTTTTTTATTATTTTAATTACAAAATTAAAAATTATTTATACTCTGACTTGGCTAATCTTCATTGATTTTGTCAAGAACTGCAAACAATTCTTGTTTTTCCGCATCAGTCAACTCAACAAGCGGACGTCTTACGAAATCCTCAATTATACCTTTATGAGCGAGTGCCGCTTTTACAGGTATCGGGTTCGGTGCCATAAATAATTTTCTGAAAGCAGGATATAATTTTTTGTGCATATTAACGGCAGGCAAATATTCTCCCGATTTGTAGTTTCTAATCATTGATTTCATTTGAGAACCGAAAATATGAGATGCAACTGATACAACACCTCTTGCACCTAATGACATCATAGGCAATGTCAAACTGTCGTCGCCTGAAAGTATTGAGAAATCTTCAGGGCAGGCAAGTTTCATTTCTGTTACCATATCCATATCACCGAAGCTTTGTTTGATAGCGACGATATTTTGATATTTTTCAGCTAATTTTGCAACTGTTTCGGGAAGCATATTTACACCTGTTCTTCCCGGAATGTTATAAATAATAATCGGAAGTTCAGTATTTTCCGCAACTGCTGAAAAATGTTCAATCATACCTTTTTGAGAAGGTTTGTTGTAGTATGGGACAACTGATAAAATTGCATCGACTTCTTCTTTTTGTGCCCATTTTGCAGCCATAACCGCTGTATCTGTAGAGTTTGAACCTGCGTTCATAATAACTTTTGCTTTATTGGCAACGGCACGTTTTACTGTGCTTAAAAGTTCAAATTCTTCTTCATGTGTAAGTGTCGGACCTTCGCCTGTAGTTCCTGCAACTAAAACGGCATCAGTTCCATGTGTGATTAAATATTTAGCAAGTTCTTCGGCTTTGTTATAGTCAATTTCACGTTTAGAATTAAACGGAGTAACCATTGCCGTAATAACTTCACCTGCATCATACCTTAAAGCCATAATATATACCTCATTTTTACTCTATCCCTGATTTTTATTATAAAACAAAAGAGTAAAAAATGTTCAAATATTAAGTTATTTTTTATTTTTTTTGTTCAAATTTATAGTTTATGCTAACATTTATATATATGGACTTGAAGAGCAGATTACAAAATTTGAGTAAGAAACAGAAGGCTTATATCGGCGTATTTGTTGTTATAGTGTCCCTTTTGATGTGGGCATTTATATCGGCAGGTGTTATTACGCATAATTTTAACAGAAGCCAGCTTCAAACCGATCAAAACAGGCAGGAAGCTTTAATTAAAGGCATTATTCTGACTGAAACCAAAGACGAAAAAAAATATTGGGAAATCTACGGTGAGAGCGGAAATTATGACAGCAAAAACGGTGTTGCCATGCTTAATAATCTCGTTGGAAATTTTTATAATGATAACAATGAGGTTTCTATGAGTTTTGAATCTTCAAAAGGCACATATAATGAAAATAAATCTCAAATTATATTGTATGAAGATACATTTATTGTTTTGAAAGATTTAACGACACTTAGGGCTGATAAACTGGTTTGGTCAGGAAAAGATGTTCCGATTACGGCTGAAGGAAATGTGAGAATTACAAGAAACAGTGATTTTATCGCAACTGCTTCAAAGGTTGAAATCAGTCCCGAATATGATAGATTTAAAATTATTGGAAATGCTGTTTCTAAAGTATATAGCGATAAGGAGATAAAGTGAAAAAGATATTAGGAATAATCACAGCGGTTGTTTTAACGGCAGGTTTGCTTGTACAGGCTTCCGATCTTGTTATTGAATCAAAAACTCAAAGTTATGAAGAAAAAGACAATAAGATAAAATTTGACGGTGATGTAAAAGTTACCATTGACGATTTGAAAGTCGTCGGGGATTCTGCTGATGTAAGTATGGATAAAGACCAAAAACTTGATACTGCAACTTTTTATGACAAACCTTATGCGTTTGAGATTAAGAAAAATAAAAAACGTGAAGTTAAAGCAAATATCTTACAGCTTTCTTTGATTACAAAAGTCGTAAAAGCACAGGGTGATACACAGTCAATCGTATTTGAGGGGAAAACTCCGATTGTTGTGATTAACGCAGATGAGCAGGAATACGATACTAAAACAGGTATTATGACTGCTAACGGGGCAGTAACCATTTTGTATAAAGAGTTGGAAACTTTTTCCGATAAAGCAAAAGTTAAAACAAACAAAAACGGTGATTTGAAAGATATTGAACTTATCGGGAATGCAAGAATTAAACAGCAGGGTGGAAATGAATCTTTTGCCGATAGATTTTTCTATAATGCGGGTACAAAAGTTTTGACTGCTGTCGGTAATACAACTTCCAATGCGGTTATGGATGACGGAAAAAAGCTTGTATTAAAATCTGCGCGTCAGGAATATCTTCAAGACAAAAATATATTTAATGCGTCAGGCAATGTTCAGGTTTGGTATCAGGATTATCACGCTGTAGGGCCTAAAATTACCGTTTATCCGAATAAAGAGGGTAAACCGAATGAAGTTTATTTTACGGGTCGTTCAAGTATTACACAGGGTGTAAGAACGATTTACGCAGATAAAATCAGAATGACAATGAGTCCGAAAGATTTCCATGCTGACGGAAATACAAGAACCGTAATCAAAAATATCGGTTCAGGCAGTAATAATGACAGCGGAATGGGGTTAGGATTATGAGTGTAGAAACAGCTTTAGAATTGTATAATAAAGGTGAATATAAACAGGCAATTGATGCTTTCAGTGTGGTTCTTGAGGAATGTCCCGAAAATGCGGAACTTTATAACAATATTGCTTTGTGTTATGCAAACCTAGGCGAGTACGACAAAGCGGAAAAGAATTATTTGAGAGCACAGGAGTTAAACCCTAAACTTGCTCAAGTATATATTAATCTTGCCGATATTTATTATCGTAATAAAAATATGGCAGACGGTATCGGACTTATGACAACAGGGATTTGTGAAATTCCCGATAATATGGTTTTACGTCACTATCTTGCAAGGTTTTATATGGAAGATGCAAAGTTAGATTTGGCGATTGATGAACTTGAAACTATTTTGGAAGTTCAGCCCGATAATTACGATGTTTATTATGATTTGGCTAAAGTGCATTTTGAACTCGGAAACTATGCCTGCGCTATAGAAAATTTTGAAAATGTTCTTGAATATAAGAGTGAAAACCCCTTGATTTATTATTATCTCGGTGAAGCTTATGAGGCTAATGACGAAATTGACAAGGCGCTTTCAAACTATTTAAAGGCAATTGCGCGTAACGAAGCTTTTTCACCTGCATACAAAAAGGCGGCAATTTTGTTCCTTGCACGCGGTGATTATGAAGATGCGATTGAATATTTTGAGGATTATATTGACCTTGATATCCCGGAAGAGGAAAAAGGTAAAATAAGAGAGCTGATAGAGAGAATAAAGAAAAAATGGACAAATATTGGATAGCTTTATCATCAATAGAGGAGTTGAGCAGTTCTTTTATTCAAAAACTGTATAATCATTTTGGCGATATTGAGAAGGCTTTTAAAGCAGGAGATTTATCAGAAATTGACGGTTTGAGTGTTAAAAAAGCCGAAAAATTTCTGCGCCTTCGTGATAAAACAGACCCCGATAAAGCTTTGCAATTAGTAAAAGAGCGCGGTGTTAAATATTTGACGTTTGAAGATGAACAATATCCTCAAATGCTTAGAAATATTTATGATGCGCCGTCTGTTTTGTATTATAAAGGCGATTTGTTTGATTGTAATTTAGACAAAACTCTTGCCGTTGTGGGTTCAAGAAGGGCAACGAGTTATGCAAAAGACGCGTTGGCAAAGATTATTTCAGAATTAAACGGAACAGATATTTGTATAGTCTCAGGGCTTGCATCGGGTATTGATACAACGGCACATGTGTCGGCACTTGATAACAACCTAAAAACAATCGGTGTCATAGCAAGCGGTTTTGATTATACTTATCCTGCCTCAAACAAGGAACTTTATAAAAGGATTGAGGACGGTAACGGAGCTGTTGTGAGCGAATATTATCCGACATTTGAACCTTTGAAATTTCGTTTCCCTCAAAGAAACAGAATTGTATCAGGTTTAAGTTACGGTACATTAGTTGCGGAAGCTTCATTAAAAAGCGGAGCGTTAATCACTGCAAACTTAACTCTTGAACAGGGCAGAGAATTGATGTGCATACCGGGGCTTGTTACAAATCCGAATACACAAGGGATTTATAAGCTTCTTAAAAACGGTGCGACTTTAGTGACTTGCGCGGATGATGTTTTGGAAGCTTTGGGATGGGAAGTTAAAATAGAGCAGAAAAACCTGTTTGAATTGGATTTGTCGGAAAATGAACAATTGATTTTTGATGCTCTTGAAATTGAGGACAAATGTTTTGATGAACTTCAGGCATTTACAAGGTTGAGTGTGGATGATTTGTTGACCTACTTGACAACAATGGAGCTAAAAGGCATAATTAAACAGGTCGATGGGGACAGATACAGGAAAATATAATGGCAGAGAAAAAAGAGAAATCATTGGTTATAGTTGAGTCTCCCGCAAAATCTAAAACTATCAGAAAGATTTTGGGGGACAGTTTTCAGATTGAAGCAAGTTTCGGGCATGTCAGAAATTTGTTGACAAAAGATCCGTCTACACAGAATTTAGGTTTTGAAATAGAAAACCATTTTATGCCGAAGTTTGAGGTAATCCCCGGCAAACAACAGGTTGTGAAAAAACTCAACGATATGGCAAAAAAAGTTGATAAAATCTACCTTGCATCCGACCCTGACCGCGAGGGAGAAGCTATTGCCTGGCATGTTCGCCAGATTTTGAAAGTGCCTGATGAAAAGATTTTACGTATTGTGTTTAACGAAATTACGCCGAAAGCCGTTAAAAATTCCGTTGCAAACCCGCGCGGAATTGATATGGATATGGTTCAGGCTCAGCAGACAAGACAGATTTTGGATAAGCTTGTAGGTTATAAATTGTCACCCGTATTATGGAAACAAATCGGAAACAGAAACCTTTCTGCAGGACGTGTTCAATCAGTAGCTCTGCGTATGATTTGTGAGCGCGAGGAAGAAATTGAAGCATTCGTTCCGCAGGAATATTGGTCAATTCACACGGATTTGGAAAAAGAAGGCAAAATATTTGAAGCTGAACTTTCTAAAATTAAAGATAAGCCTGTAGAAAAAACGGTTAAAAATCAAGAAGAAGCTCAAAAAATTGTAGAATATCTGCAAGACCCGTCACGTGAGTTTGAGGTTTCAAAAGTTACCAAAAAGACAATGAAACGCAAACCGACTGCGCCTTTTATAACTTCAACACTTCAACGTGCAGCATCTTCAAAACTTGGTTTTGGTGTTCAAAAAACAATGCAGGTTGCGCAAAAACTTTATGAAGGTATGGAAATTGACGGAACTCCCGTCGGTTTGATTACCTATATGAGAACTGACAGTGTCCGTGTTTCTGATGATGCGCAGGCAATGGCAAAAGATTTTATCTTAGGGAATTATGGTGAAAAATATTATCCTGAAACCCCTAATGTTTATACAAAAGGCAAACAAAATGTTCAGGATGCACACGAAGCTATCCGTCCGTCATACCCTGAAAGAACGCCCGAAAGTATTAAACAGTACCTTGATAATGACCAATATCGTTTATACAAGCTTATTTGGGATAAGTTCATGTCATCGCAGATGTCAAACGCTGAAGTTGCAAATAAATCAATTGAGATTAAAGCAGGCGACTATACATTAAAAGCAGGTACAAGCAAAGTTACTTTTGACGGTTTCTTGAAACTTTATAATGATGCTGACGAAAAAGAACAAGATGCGGATGCAAAAATTCCTGACTTGGAAAAAGGCGACAAGGTTAATTGTAAAAAGGTTACACCGAAACAGCATTTCACTCAACCGCCTCCAAGATACAACGAAGCATCATTGGTTAAAGCACTGGAAGAACACGGAATAGGCCGTCCGTCTACTTATGCAACTATTATTACGGTTATTCAAACACGTAAATATGTTGAAAAGAAAGACAAGGCGCTCCATCCTACACTTTTGGGCAGAACTGTTTCAAAACAGCTTGTAGCGCAGTTCGCCGATATTATGGACTACAAATTTACGGCAGGAATGGAAACCAAACTCGACCAAATTGCAGACAAAAAAGCTGTGTGGAATAAGGTTTTAGAAGATTTTTACGAACCGTTTATTGTTGAAGTTAACAAGGCATTGCAAAACGGCGAACGCGTTAAAATCGAAAGCAAAATTAAATGTCCTAACTGCGGAAAACCGATGGTTTTGAGAACAAGTAAACATGGTGCTCAATTCTTGGGTTGTTCGGGTTATCCCGATTGCAAAACAATGATGTCATTGAACGCATTGTCAGAAGAAACGGATGAGGAAAACAAAGAGCCCGAAATCTGTGAAGAAAAATGTGAAAAATGCGGTTCGGATATGGTGTTTAAAACAGGACCGTACGGCAAATATATGGAATGTACAAATGAGGATTGCAAGCACCGAAAACCGTACAGAAAATCTACAGGGGTTAAATGCCCTAAATGCGGTCAGGGAATGATAGTTGAACGTAAATCAAAACGCGGAACAGTTTTCTATGGCTGTGACAAATATCCTGATTGTGATTTTACATTGTGGAATGAGCCTACAGGTGAGGAATGTCCGGAATGCAAATCACTGCTTGTTAGAAAGGTATTGAAAAAAGGTACTGTGATTGCCTGCTCAAATATGAAATGCGGGTATAAAAAAGAATTAGAAGAGGAAAACGGGAGCGAAGCGACTGACCAGAATATGTAAGGTCTGACCAATGTCGTCGGAAAGGGTGAAAACGGGAACGAGTGTAAGTTAAAATTTTAGGATATTTATAAAGGAATATTAAAGCGAAGTGACTGACGTTGATGTATAAAGTCTAATCAATATCGTCGGAAAGGGTAAAAAAATGAATCCTGAACTTATGGAACGATTTCTTGCTAAGAAAGCTAAAAAATTAGGAATAACAGTTGAAGAATTAAAGGCGCAAAATGCTCCTTCGCCCGTTGCTGAAAAGCCTTATGAACCTTTGCCTGCACAGCCTGAAAAGGTTGAAGTTCCGTCATACGTTTTTGGACCTGCAAAATCTGAGGAAGTTAAACCTGTCGAAACTCCCGTTGAAATAAATGATACAAGGGAAAATAAGTTTGCTTTAATCGGCTATCCTCTAGGACATTCGCTGTCAAAAGTTATTCATGAAGCAGGATTTAAGAGCCTTGGTATTGATGCAACTTATGATATTTTGGAAACTCCGCCCGATGAACTTGTCGATAGAATTAAATATCTGAAATCTAACGGGTATAAAGGTTTTAATGTAACTATACCGCTGAAACTTCCGATTTCACTGTTTGTTGACGAGGTTGATAAGTATGCGGATTTAGCGCGTGCCGTTAATACTGTTTATATTGAACCCGACAAAACTTTAAAAGCATATAATACGGATGTAATCGGATTTAAACGCGCAATTGATTTTGATTTGAGCGGGAAAAAAGTTGCAATTCTCGGAACGGGCGGAGCGGCTCATGCGGCTTGTGTCGCGTTGACAGAGTGTGGAGTAAAAGAAATTGCGTTTTTTACAAGAAACATTCCAAACTCAATTGAGTTGATGAATTATGTAAGACGTAAGTTTCCGTCTGTTGAGTTTAATGTTTATCAAATTGAAAATATCAGGAGTTTGGAAGAGTATTCAATGCTTGTAAATACAACTCCTATCGGAATGCTTGGTCGTGCAGGCGATATGTCACCTGTTGAACCTTATACATTGCAGACACTAAAAAAAGATGCAGTTGTTTATGATGTTATTTATAACCCTAAAAAAACAATTTTGATAAAAGATGCACAGAAATTGGGGCTAAAAACAATAACAGGGCTTGATATGTTGATTTTTCAGGCAGTTGCGGCGCAGGAACACTGGACAGGACGCACGCCCGATTGGAAAGATATGAAAATCGCAGCATTGGAAGAATTATAATGGAGGTATTTATGAAAAAAGTTAAATATTGGAGTTTCGGGGGGGGGGGCGCTCA